>NZ_JAEDAO010000001.1:2799012-4198519 GCF_016641735.1 Ramlibacter algicola
TGTTGGCGGCGGTGGCGGTTTCGGCCTGCGCCAGGCCGGCGCGCACCTTCTCGGACAGCGCGGACCGGTCGCCGACGAACTGGATGCGCACGCCCTCCGCCTTGAGCGCCGGCACCTCGCGGGCGAGCGCGACGGCCAGCAGTTCCATCAGGCCGGAGACTTCCTCCGGCGGCCGGTTCCAGTTCTCGGACGAGAACGCGAACACCGTCAGCACCTTGACGCCACGCTCGCCGCAGTGGCGGACGCAGGCGCGCAGGGCGTCGACGCCCTTCTTGTGGCCGGCCACGCGCGGCAGGAAGCGCCGCGTCGCCCAGCGGCCGTTGCCATCCATGACGATGGCGATGTGGTGCGGGATCGTGCCCATGCGCGCGCCGGCGGCCTCAGACCGCCAGGATCTCCTGCTCCTTGGACTCGACCATCCTGTCGATCTCGGCGATGTGCCGGTCGGTGACCTTCTGGATGTCGGCCTCGGCGCGCTTCTGGTCGTCTTCCGAAGCGGCCTTGTCCTTGACGAGCTTCTTCACGTGGTCGTTGGCATCACGGCGCAGGTTGCGCACGGCGACCTTGGCCGCCTCGCCTTCGTGGCGGACGATCTTGGTCATCTCCTTGCGCCGCTCCTCGCTCATGGGAGGCATCGGCACGCGGATCAGGTCGCCCATGGACGCGGGGTTCAGGCCCAGGTCGCTCTCGCGGATGGCCTTCTCGATCTTGGCGCCCATGCCCTTCTCCCAGGGCTGCACGGACAGCGTGCGGGCGTCCAGGATCGACACGTTGGCCACCTGGCTGATCGGCATCATGGAGCCGTAGTAATCGACCTGCACGGTGTCCAGCAGGCCGGGGCTGGCGCGCCCGGTGCGGATCTTGGTGAGGTTGTTCTTGAAGGCGGCGATGGACTGGTCCATCTTGCCTTCCATGGTCTTCTTGATCTCGGCGATGGTGCTCATGGCTTGCTCCTCGTCCCTCAGGCGTAGACCAGCGTGCCTTCGTCCTCGCCCATCACGACGCGGCGCAACGCGCCGTGCTTGAAGATCGAGAACACCTTGATCGGCAGCTTCTGGTCGCGGCACAGCGCGAAGGCGGTGGCATCCATGATGCCGAGGTTCTGCGCCATCGCGTCGTCGAAAGTGATCTTGCCGTAGCGCGTGGCGGAAGGGTCCTTCTTCGGGTCCGCGCTGTAGACGCCGTCCACCTTGGTGGCCTTGAGCACGAGCTCGGCGCCGATCTCGGCCCCGCGCAGCGCCGCGGCGGTGTCGGTGGTGAAGAAGGGGTTGCCGGTGCCCGCGGCGAAGATGACGACCTTGCCTTCCTCGAGGTACTGCAGCGCCTTCGGGCGCACGTACGGCTCGACGACCTGCTCGATCGCGATGGCGGACATCACGCGGGCCACCAGGCCCTGCTTGTTCATGGTGTCGGCCAGGGCCAGCGCGTTCATCACGGTGGCCAGCATCCCCATGTAGTCGGCGGTCGCGCGGTCCATGCCGACCGAGCCGCCCGCCACGCCGCGGAAGATGTTGCCGCCGCCGATGACGACGGCGACCTGCACGCCGCTGTTCACGACCTCCGCGATTTCCTCCACCATCCGCACGATCGTCGCGCGGTTGATGCCGAACGCATCGTCACCCATCAGCGCCTCGCCGGACAGCTTCAGCAGGATGCGCTTGTGGGCGGGCGATGAGGGCATGCGGAGGGTCTCCTGTTCTGGGTCGGTCGAGTGTAGCGGCGGCAGGTGGCCCCGGGGATCACCCGGGGGTGGGACAAGCCCGCGTCAGGCGCCCTTGGCGGCGGCCACCTGGGCGGCCACTTCGGCGGCGAAGTCGTCCTGGCGCTTCTCGATGCCCTCGCCGACCACGTACAGGGTGAAGCCCTTCACGGTGGTGTTCGCGGCCTTGAGCATCTGCTCCACGGTCTGCTTGTCGTTCTTCACGAAGGGCTGGTTGAACAGCGAGACCTCCTTGAGGTACTTCTGCACCGAGCCTTCGATCATCTTCGCGGCGATGTCCGCCGGCTTGCCGGATTCGGCGGCCTTGGCGGTGGCGACGCTGCGTTCCTTCTCGATCAGTTCCGCGGGAACGTCCGAGCTGGCCAGGGCCACGGGCTTCATCGCGGCGACGTGCATCGCGACGTCCTTGGCGGCCACTTCGTCACCCTCGTACTCGACGACCACGCCGATGCGCGTGCCGTGCAGGTACGCGGCCAGCTTGTTCGAGCCGGCGAAGCGCTTGAAGCGGCGGAAGCTCATGTTCTCGCCGATCTTGCCGATCAGGCCCTTGCGCACGTCTTCCAGCGTGGGGCCGAAGCTGTCCTGGCTGTAGGGCAGCGCGCCCAGCGCGGCGACGTCGGCCGGGTCGTGCTTGGCGACCAGGTCGGCGGCGGCCTTGGCCATCGCGAGGAAGCTGTCGTTCTTGGTGACGAAGTCGGTCTCGCAGTTGACCTCGAGCAGCGCGCCCGTGGTGCCGGAGATGGACGCGGCGACCACGCCTTCGGCGGTGATGCGGGCGGCGGCCTTGCCGGCCTTGTTGCCCAGCTTGACGCGCAGGATCTCCTCCGCCTTGTCCATGTTGCCCTCGGCCTCGGTGAGCGCCTTCTTGCACTCCATCATCGGGGCGTCGGTCTTGGCGCGCAGTTCGGCGACCATGCTTGCGGTGATTGCTGCCATGTTCTTCTCCTGGAATTCAGTGGTACGGACGGACAAAAGGGGCCCGAGAGCCCCTTCCGCGCAGATGCGGGACGGGCGTCAGGCGCCGGCGCCTTCCTGGACTTCGACGAACTCGTCGCTGCCGGCCGACGAGGCCGCGCGGACGGTGTCGTTGACGGCGGCGGCACGGCCCTCGAGCACCGCGTCGGCGATGCCGCGCGCGTACAGCTGCACGGCCTTGGCCGAGTCGTCATTGCCCGGGATCACGTAGTCGATGCCCTCGGGCGAGTGGTTGGAGTCGACCACGCCCACCAGCGGGATGCCCAGCTTCTTGGCTTCGGACACCGCGATCTTGTGGAAGCCCACGTCGATCACGAAGATGGCGTCGGGCAGCGTGTTCATGTCCTGGATGCCGCCGATGTCCTTCTCGAGCTTGTCCATCTCGCGCTGGAACATCAGCTGTTCCTTCTTGCTCATGGACTCGAGGCCGCCTTCCTGCTGCGCCTTCATGTCCTTCAGGCGCTTGATGGAGGTCTTGACCGTCTTGAAGTTGGTCAGCATGCCGCCCAGCCAGCGCTGGTCGACGAAGGGCACGCCGGCGCGGCGGGCTTCGCCCGACACGATCTCGCGGGCCTGGCGCTTGGTGCCGACCATCAGGATCGTGCCGCGGTTGGCGGCCAGCTGCTTGACGAACTTCTGGGCTTCCTGGAACGCGGGCAGCGTCTTTTCCAGGTTGATGATGTGGATCTTGTTGCGGGAACCGAAGATGTACTGCGCCATCTTGGGGTTCCAGAAGCGGGTCTGGTGGCCGAAATGGACACCGGCTTCCAGCATTTCGCGCATGGAGACTGCCATGGGTTTTCTTCCTGGGGTTGGGTCTAGAATCCGCGCCGACATCACGTGGGCCGCTGGGGCCGACGCAACACCCGGAAGGCACGGATTCGCGAGTTGGTCCTGCAGGTCGCGCCTGCCACGCACCATGCGCCGCAAGCCCTGCAAAACCCGACGATTCTAGCACAGGGCCACCTCCCTTCTCCCCGATGACAGACCTCCACGCCACACGCGCCCAGCTCGAGCAAGGGCGCACCAGCGCGGCCGCGGAGCTCGACCGCGCACTGGGCGCGGCGCGCTCGCCCGCTTGCGCGCATGCCTTCGTCTCGCTCGCGCCGGACCGCGCCCGCGCCGAGGCCGGCCGTGGGGCCGCCCTCCCCCTCGCCGGGCTCGCCGTGTCCGTCAAGGACTTGTTCGACGTCGCTGGCGAGCGCACCGCCGCGGGCTCCGTCGCGCTGGACGACGCCCCGCCCGCGCGGCAGGACTGCCCGGCGGTGGCGCGCCTGCGCGCGGCCGGCGCCGCGATCGTGGGCCGCACCAACATGAGCGAGTTCGCGTTCTCGGGCGTGGGCACCAACCCGCACTTCGGCACGCCCGCCAACCCGGCCGACCCGGCCACGCCGCGCATCCCCGGCGGCTCGTCGTCGGGCGCGGCGGTTTCCGTTGCTGCCGGCGCGGCCTTCATCGGCCTGGGCTCGGACACCGGCGGCTCCATCCGCATCCCGGCGGCCTTGTGCGGCATCGTCGGCTTCAAGAACACCGCGCGGCTCACGCCGCTCGAAGGCGCGCTGCCGCTGTCCACCACGCTGGACACCGTGTGCGCGATGACGCGTTCCGTGCGCGATGCCATCCTGGCGCACGAAGTGCTCGCCGCGCGCCGGGTGCAGCTCGCCGGCAAGCCGCTGTCGAGCGCGCGTTTCGCCGTCGCACGCACCCAGATGCTCGACGGCATGGATCTCCCGGTCGCGCGTGCGTTCGAGGATGCGTTGCGCACGCTGCGTGCCGCCGGTGCGCGCATCGAGGAGATCGCGCTCGACGCCATCCAGGACCTCGGCACGATCCAGTCCACCGGCGGCTTCTCCGCCGCGGAGAGCTATGCGTGGCACCGCCGGCTGCTCGCCGAGCGCGGCGAGCGCTACGACCCGCGCGTGCGGTTCCGCATCGAGCGCGGCGCCACCATGAAGGCGTGGGAGTACCTGGACCTGCACCGGGCGCGCACCGACTGGATCGCCCGCGTCGGCCAGGCCCTCGACGGCTTCGATGCCGTGTTGTCGCCCACGGTGCCGCTGGTGGCTCCTCCCATCGCGGACGTGGCGCCCGGCGCGGAACGCGACGAAGCCTTCTTCCGCGCCAATGCGCTCCTGCTGCGCAACACCAGCGTCGTGAACATGCTCGACGGCTGCGCGCTGTCGCTGCCCTGCCATCGCGCGGGCAGCCTGCCGGTCGGCCTGATGCTCTGGCACGGCGCGCTGCACGACGACGCGCTGCTCGATCTCGGCCTCGCGGTCGAGGCCGCCCTCGCCCCGGCGCGGGGCGAATGAAGGTCGCCGTCATCGGCGCCGGCATCGTCGGCGTCACCACCGCGTATGAACTCGCGGCCGACGGCCACGAGGTGACCGTGTTCGAGCGCCGCGGCGCGGTCGCCGAGGAGACCAGCTTCGCCAACGCCGGCATCGTCGCACCCGGCTACGTCGCGCCCTGGGCCGCGCCGGGCATGCCCGCCAAGGTGCTGCGCCACCTGCTCAGCCGCCATGCGCCGGTGCGCGTCAGCTGGCCGCTCGGTGCCGCGCAACTGCGGTGGATGTGGCGCTGGTGGCGCGCGTGCAATCCCGACACCTACGCCGCCAACCGGCAGCGGCTGCAGCGCCTGGCCTTCTACAGCCTCGAGCGCCTGCACTGGCTCACCGACTCCCTGCAGCTCGACTACGAGCGCAGCAGCAGCTACCTGGTCCTGCTGCGGTCCGAGAAGGACCGCCGCATGGTGCAGCCCGGGCTGCAGGTGCTGCGCGACGCCGGCGTCGCCTTCCACGAGATCGACGAGGCCACCACGCGCGCGGTCGAACCCGCCCTGAATCCCGACACGAAATTCGTCGGCGCGGTGCACCTGCCGGACGACGAAGCGGCGAACTGCCGCCAGTTCGCGCTGCTGCTCAAGGACGCGGCACGCGACGCCGGCGCGTCCTTCGAGTTCCTGGCGAGCGTGCAGCCGCTCGATCGCGCGCATCCGACCAGCCTCGTCGTCGCGACACCGGGCCAGGCGTCACAGCGGCGCGACTTCCACGCCGTCGTCGTGTGCGGCGGTGTCGAAGGCGCACAGTTGCTGCGGCCCCTGGGCCTGCAGCTGCCGCTGGCGCCGGTGCACGGCTACTCGGTGACCGCGCCCATCGGCGAGCCGCTCAACGCGCCTCGCAGCGCCGTGATGGACGAGCGCTACAAGGTCGCGATCTCGCGCCTCGGCCGGCGCGTGCGCGTCGCCGGCAGCGCGCAGATCGGCGGCGACCCGGCGCACCGCGATCGCGGTGCGCTCGACACGCTCTACAAGGTCCTGCACGACTGGTTCCCGGGCGCGGCGCAGTTGTCGAACCCATCGACCGCCGTGCAGGAATGGAAAGGCGCGCGGCCGATGCTGCCCGACGGCCCGCCGGTGCTCGGTGCCACCGGCATCCCGGGCGTGTGGGTGAACCTGGGCCACGGCTCCAGCGGCTGGGCGCTCGCTTGCGGCAGCGCGCGCGTGGTCGCCGACCTGATGGCCGGGCGCGAGCCGCTGCTGGACATCGAAGGCCTGGGCCTCGAACGGCTTCTGTAGGAGCCTCCCGCGCGGGCACAATCGCCCGCATGCTGCGCAAGGTCACGCCGGATCGTTCCTGGCCGCTGCACGACGTCGCCGCGCTGCGGGCGATCGAAGGCGCGGCCTCGTCCTCCCTGCCGCCGCACACCCTGATGGACCGCGCGGGCCTGGCCACCGCCCGCCTCGCGCTCGCCATCGCGCCGCATGCGCGAACCGTGTGGATTGCCTGCGGCCCGGGCAACAACGGCGGCGACGGCTTCGAAGCCGCCATGCATCTGCATCGGGCCGGCAAGCACGTCGTGCCGACGCTGTGCGGCGCTCGCGAGACGCTGCCACAGGACGCAGCCATCTCGCTGGCGAAATGCGAAGCGGCCGGCCTGGCCATCGCGGAGATGCCGCCAGTCCAATGGGACCTCTGCATCGACGCGCTGCTGGGCATCGGCTCGAATCGCGCGCCCGAAGGCGCGCTGGCGCACACGATCGCCCGGATCAACAGCGCGGAGGCCACCGTGCTCGCGGTCGACGTGCCCAGCGGGCTGGGCGCGGACACGGGGCATGCGGCGCTGTGCGTGCGCGCGCACCACACAGCGACCTTCCTCGCCCTCAAGCCCGGCCTGTTCACGGCGCAGGGCCGCGACGCGGCGGGCCAGGTCTGGCTCGACGACCTCGGCATCGAGGCGTCCGTCGTGCCGATCGCGACGCTCGGGGGCCCGCCGACGCGCACCGGCCGGCTGCACGCCAGCCACAAGGGCAGCTACGGCGACGTCGCCGTCGTCGGTGGCGCGCCGGGCATGCCCGGAGCTGCCGTGCTCGCGGCTCAAGCGGCGCTGCACGCTGGCGCAGGTCGCGTGTACTTCGCCCCGCTCGACGCCGACGCGAGCCGGTTGGTCGCTGGCTTGCCGGAGTTGATGTGGCGCGGCCCGCGCCTCCTGCCCCTGCAGGACCTCACCATCGCCTGCGGGTGCGGCGGCGGCGAAGCGATCGGCGAGGTGCTCGAGACCGTGGTGCGCGAGGCGCGGGCCCTGGTGCTCGACGCCGATGCGCTCAACCTGCTGGCGCAGCGCGCCGATGGCCGCGAACTCGTGCTCGCCCGCGGCGAGCGGCCGACCGTGCTCACGCCGCATCCGCTCGAAGCGGCGCGGCTGCTGGGCGTTGCGACAACTGAAGTGCAGGCCGATCGCCTGCGCAGCGCGCGGCAACTCGCGGGCCAGTTCGGCTGCACCGTGGTGCTGAAGGGATCCGGCACCGTCGTCGCCGCGCCCGGCCGCACGCCCTGCATCAACCCGACCGGGAACGCACGCCTGGCGACGGGCGGGACGGGCGACGTGCTTGCGGGCCTGCTCGCGGCGCGCCTGGCGCAAGGGATGCCGGCGTTCGACGCCGCTTGCGCCGCGGTGCACGAACACGGCGCGGTGGCGGACCAGTGGCCCGCGCACGAGTCGTTCACCGCCGGTGGTCTGGCGCGCCGCTTGCGCGCCTGACGCTCAGTACGAGAGCTTCGGGTACCAGTCGGTCCCGCGCCCGCCGGGCGTCATGTCCAGCATGGTCCACAGGATGTCGTCCGGCGCACCGCGCGGGTCCTGCCCCGGGTCCTGGGTCCCCGCGAGTTCCGGCGCGTAGAAATGACGGACCTCGCCATCGCGGCGCACCCAGACGTCCAGCACACCCGATTCGGACCCGTCGTCCTCGAGGCCACGGTAGGCACGGGCGAAGTCGTCACCGGCCTGGTGGAAGCGCAAGTTGCGCCAGCCGCGCTCGCGCGCGAACGCCAGCTGCCGCGACACGGGCGAGCGGCCGAGGATCGCAAGCGCCACGCGCTGCGTCAGGTCCACCGCCGGGCCGTCGAGCGTCGCCAGGAAGTTCGTGCACATGGGACACGGCCGCTGCCGCTGGGGGCCGTACATCCAGAAGTAGGTGATCAGCGTGTCGTGCTGGCCGAACAGGTCGGCGATGCCGACCTCGCGCCCCTGTTCATCGATGAAGCGATGGTCCGCCGGCTTGCCACCCGGGGGCAGCTGCCGGCGCATCTCGGCGACGCGCTCGAGGTGACGGCGCAACTCGATCTCTTCCTCGAGCAGCCGCGTGCGGGCCGCACGGTACTCGGGGCTGTCGCCGGGAAAGGGCCGGCTCACCTCGGCGGCGAGTTCGGCGGCGGGACGCAGCATGCTCATCGCAACCTCCTGGCGGCCTGTGGGACCGCGACGCCTCAGCCCCGCCCGACGAAGGGCATCTTGGTGGCCATCACCGTGTGGAACAGCACGTTGGCTTCCAGCGGCAGGTTGGCCATGTACAGCACGGACTGCCCGACGACGTCGACGTCCATCAGCGGCTCGACGGCGATCTCGCCGTTGGCCTGCGGCACGCCGCTGCCCATCCGGGCGGCGAGCTCGGTCAGCGCGTTGCCGATGTCGATCTGGCCGACGGCGATGTCGTGCTTGCGGCCGTCGAGCGACGCGGTCTTGGTCAGGCCGGACACCGCGTGCTTGGTGGCCGTATACGCGATCGACATCGGCCGCGGCGCATACGCGGAAATCGAGCCGTTGTTGATGATGCGGCCGCCTTGCGGCGACTGCGCCTTCATCACGCGGAACGCCTCGCGGATGGCGTAGAACATGCCGTTGAGGTTGGTGTCGACGACGGCCTTCCACTTCTCCAGCGGCAGTTCGTCGATCGGCACGGCCGGCGCGCCGATGCCGGCGTTGTTGAACAGCAGGTCGACGCGGCCCCACTCGGCCACGGTGCGGTCGAACAGCGCCGTGACGGAAGCCGGGTCCGTGACGTCGGTCGGCACGGCCAGGCATTGGCCGGCACCTTCCTTCGCGACGGCGTCCAGGGCGTCCTGGCGGCGCCCCGCCAGCGCGACGCGCCAGCCGTCACGCGCGAGCGCCAGCGCTGCCGCCTTGCCCACGCCGCTGCCGGCGCCCGTGACGATCGCGATCCGCGACCCGTTCTTCCTGTCCATGCTCGTCTCCTCGTGGTGCCTGCTTCAGGGGCGGCCCTTGCGCCTGCCCTTGCCCTTGTTCGCCGCCGCTTTCTTCACGGCGGAGCGCAACGATCCGATCGGGCTGTGCTCGGCGCGCGGGGCCGCGGCCTTGCGCCCGCGCTTGTCCTTGCCGCCCTCGCCGACGCCCTTGTCCTTCATCGCGCGCAGCTCGAGCTCCTCGCCCTCGCGCACGAGGCGGAAGTCGATGCGGCGGCCGTCCAGGTCCACGCGGCTGACCTGCACGCGCACGCGCGTGCCGATGGCGTAGCGGATGCCGGTGCGCTCGCCGCGCAGTTCCTGGCGCGCCTCGTCGAACTTGAAGTACTCGCCGCCCAGCTCGGTGATGTGCACCAGGCCTTCGACGTACAGCTGGTCGAGCGTGACGAAGATGCCGAAGCTGGTCGCCGCGCTGACGACGCCGCCGTACTCCTCGCCGAGGTGCTCGCGCATGTACTTGCACTTGAGCCAGGCCTCGACGTCGCGGCTGGCCTCGTCGGCGCGCCGCTCGTTCGCGCTGCAGTGCAGGCCGGCGGCTTCCCAGGCCTGCATCTCGCGGCTGGTGGCGACCGGCTTCTTGGGCTTCTGTCCCGGCGGGGCGACCCGGCTGGCCAGGCGGCGGGCGAGCTTCTCGTGCTGCTCGCCGGGCGTGGGCAGCACCGGCAGCGTGTAGTGCTGCTTGGTGAGGATCGCCTTGATCACGCGGTGCACCAGCAGGTCCGGGTAGCGCCGGATCGGGCTCGTGAAGTGCGTGTAGGCGTCGTAGGCCAGGCCGAAGTGGCCGCTGTTGATCGGCGTGTAGATCGCCTGCTGCATCGAGCGCAGCAACATCGTGTGGATCTGCTGCGCGTCCGGCCGTTCCTTCACCGCCTCGGCGATCTTCTGGAACTCCGCCGGGGCGGGCTCGTCAGTGATGGACATGCCGACGCCCATCGCCTTCAGGTAGCTGCGCAGGATGTCCTTCTTCTCCGGCGTGGGGCCCTCGTGCACGCGGTACAGGCCGGGGTGCTTGCCCTGCTGGATGAAGTCGGCCGAGCACACGTTGGCGGCCAGCATCGATTCCTCGATCAGGCGGTGCGCGTCGTTGCGGGTGCGCGGCACGATCTTCTCGATGCGCCCGTTCTCGTCGCACACGATCTGCGTCTCGGTGGTCTCGAAGTCCACCGCGCCGCGGGCGTTGCGGGCCTTGAGCAACGCACGGTAGACGTCGTGCAGGTTGATCAGGTCCGGCACCAGGTCCTTGCGGCGCTGCGCCTCGGGTCCGCGCGTGTTGGCCAGGATGGCCGCCACCTCGGTGTACGTGAAGCGCGCGTGGCTCCACATGACGGCCGGGTAGAACTGGTACGCGTGGATCTCGCCGGTCGCGGTGACCAGCATGTCGCACACCATGCACAGGCGGTCGACTTCCGGGTTCAGCGAGCACAGGCCGTTGGACAGCTTCTCCGGCAGCATCGGGATCACCCGGCGCGGGAAGTAGACGCTGGTGGCGCGGTCGTAGGCGTCGATGTCGATCGGGCTGCCCGTCTCGACGTAATGGCTGACGTCGGCGATGGCGACCAGAAGGCGCCAGCCCTTGCCGCGACCGACCTTGGCCGGCTCGCAATACACGGCGTCGTCGAAGTCGCGCGCGTCCTCGCCGTCGATGGTGACCAGCGGCACGTCGGTGAGGTCGACGCGATGCTTGCGGTCCTGCGGGCGCACCTTGTCCGGCAGCGTCCTGGCCATCGCGATGCAGGGCTCGGAGAACTCGTGTGGCACGCCGTACTTGCGCACGGCGATCTCGATCTCCATGCCCGGGTCGTCGATCTCGCCCAGGACTTCCTTCACCCGCCCGACCGGCTGGCCGTACAGGCTGGGCGGTTCGGTGAGTTCGACCACCACGACCTGCCCCGGCTTGGCAGTGCCGGTCGCGCCTTTGGGAATGAGCACGTCCTGGCCGTACCGCTTGTCCTCGGGCGCCACGAGCCACACGTTGCTCTCGTGCAGCAGCCGGCCGATGATCGGCTGGGCGGGGCGCTCCACGATCTCGACTACGCGGCCTTCCGGCCGGCCCTTGCGGTCGTGGCGCACGATGCGGGCCCGCACGCGGTCGCGATGCAGCACGGCTCGCATCTCGTTGGCGGGGAGGTAGACGTCGGTCTCGCCGTCGTCGCGGACCACGTAGCCGTGGCCATCGCGGTGTCCCTGGATCACGCCCTCGATTTCATCGAGCAATCCGGTCACGCGTTGTTCTGTATTTTTGATGCTAGAATCCTTCTCTTTCCTGAAGCGCCCAGGTGGCGGAATTGGTAGACGCACTAGTTTCAGGTACTAGCGAGTAACATCGTGGAGGTTCGAGTCCTCTCCTGGGCACCAAACGAATGATAAGGCCGGCACCGCCGGCCTTGTTCTTGAAAGCCGGCCACAAGCCGGCTTTTCTTTTTTCCGTGTCGCCTCAGACCGGCATCCCGACCAGGTCGTGGCCTTCGGTGGCGACGATGCGGGCCTTGGTGAACTCGCCGACCTTCAGCTGCTTGCTGAGTTTTTCCGGCGGCAGCAGGCGCACGGTGCCGTCGATCTCCGGCGCGTCCGCGTAGCTGCGCCCCACCCCGCCCTTGCGGCCGAGGCCCGGCGCCGAATCCACCAGCACCTGCATGGTCGCGCCGACACGGCGCCGCAGCCGCTGCGCCGACACCTGCTCGGCCACTTCCATGAAGCGCGCGCGGCGTTCCTCGCGCACTTCGGTCGGCAGCATCCCCGGCAACTCGTTGGCGGCCGCGCCTTCGACCGGGCTGTAAGCGAAGCAGCCCGCGCGATCGATCTGCGCCTCGCGCACGAAGTCCAGCAGGTGCTGGAACTCCTCCTCGGTCTCGCCGGGGAAGCCCGCGATGAAGGTGCTGCGCACGATCAGTTCCGGGCAGGCCTCGCGCCACGCATGCAGGCGTTCGAGGTTGCGCTCGCCGCTCGCGGGCCGCTTCATCCGGCGCAGCACGTCGGGGTGGCTGTGCTGGAACGGCACGTCCAGGTACGGCAGCACCAGGCCTTCGGCCATCAGCGGCAGCACCTCGTCGACGTGCGGGTACGGATAGACGTAGTGCAGGCGCACCCACGCGCCGTGCGGCTGCGCCAGTTCGCCCAGCGCGCGCACCAGGTCCAGCATGCGCGTCTTCACCGGCCGGCCGTCGAAGAAGCCGGTGCGGTACTTCACGTCGACGCCGTAGGCCGACGTGTCCTGGCTCACGACCAGCAGTTCCTTCACGCCCGATTCGAACAGGGCGCGCGCTTCCTTCAGCACGTCGCCCACCGGCCGGCTCACGAGGTCGCCGCGCATCGACGGGATGATGCAGAAGGTGCAGCGGTGGTTGCAGCCCTCGCTGATCTTCAGGTACGCGTAGTGCCTGGGCGTGAGCTTGATGCCGGCGGCCGGCACCAGGTCCACGAACGGGTCGTGCGGCTTGGGCAGGTGCGCATGCACCGCGTCCATCACTTCCTGCGTCGCGTGCGGGCCGGTGACGGCCAGCACCGACGGGTGCACCTCGCGCACCATGTTGTCGGTGGTTTCGCCCGCGCGCGCGCCCAGGCAGCCGGTGACGATCACCTTGCCGTTCTCGGCCAGCGCCTCGCCGATGGTGTCCAGGCTTTCCTTGACCGCATCGTCGATGAAGCCGCAGGTGTTGACGATCACCAGGTCCGCGCCCTGGAAGGTCTTGGACGTGGCGTAGCCCTCCGCGGACAGCTGCGTGAGGATCAATTCGGAATCGGTCAGCGCCTTCGGGCAGCCCAGGCTAACGAAGCCGACCTTCGGTGCCGCCGCGGCGGCCGTGTTCTCGCTCATGTGGTCTCGATTGTCCCAAATGCGAAAGGCCGGGGTTCGCCCGGCCTTCGCGTTCCGTGGCGCAGGCTCAGCGCTTGATGCCGAAGGCGGCCTGCATCTGTTCCTGCATCTTGTCGAACATGGTCTTGGACTGCTCGACGTAGCTGCCCATGAAGGTCTGCATCATGGGGTTCTGCATGTTCATGAACTGCGCCCACATCTCGGGCGTCAGCGTCTTGGACTGCTCGGCCAGCTTGGCCTGGATCTCGGTGAACGCCTGCACGTTCTTCTCGATGTAACTGCCCATGAAGGCCTGCGCCGCATGCCCGTAGAACCGGATGATGTTGGCCAGCGCGGCCTCGGTGAACATCGGCGCGCCGCCCGCCTCTTCCTCCAGGATGATCTGCAGCAGGATGCTGCGCGTGAGGTCCTGGTTGGTCTTGGCGTCGCGAACCACGAAGGATTCGGTGTCCAGCACCAGCTGCTTCACCTCGGCCAGCGTGATGTAGCTGGACGTGTCGGTGTCGTAGAGCCGCCGGTTCGGGTACTTCTTGATCACCCGCTGCGCCGGTGGCTGCTGCGACGCGGCACTGGCCTTCTTGCTTTGCACTGGCGACTCCTCCGGCGCGCGTCACCTCCGGGTGGGTGACGCGGTGCAGCAGATTCTAGGAACGCCCCGGAATGGCGCGCCACAGGTTTACCCTACGGTGTGCGCCATGCGGCGTGCAAACAAAGAAATTGGTAGGCGCGATTGGACTCGAACCAACGACCCCCACCATGTCAAGGTGGTGCTCTAACCAGCTGAGCTACGCGCCTGGGTGTTGAAGCGCACGATTGTAGCAGAGCGCGCGAACGACTTCTCAGCGCCGGCGTGCGGTGCGCACGCCTTGCACGGCGCGCACCAGGCCCAGCACGTGCGCCAGCCGCGCCGAATCGGCCACTTCCACCGTGAACGTCATCCACGCCGTGCCGCGCACCGACTGCGTCTGGACGCCGATCACGTTCATCTTCTCCTTGGCGAACACCTCGGAGATGTCGCGCAGCAGGCCCTGCCGGTCGTTCGCCTCCACGGCGACGTCCACCGGATACACCGCGCCGTCGCCGCCACCCGGACGGCCCCACTCGACCTCGATCACGCGCTGCGGATCGCGGCTGGCGATCTCGCGGAAGTTGCTGCAGTCGGTGCGGTGGATGCTCACGCCCTTGCCGCGCGTGACGAAACCCGCGATCGCGTCGGGCGGCGCCGGCTTGCAGCAGCGGGCCAGCTGCGTCAGCAGCGAATCGACGCCCACCACCAGCACGCCGCCCTTGGGCGAGCGCTCGGGCGCGCGCGTGGCCTTCTTCAGCAGCACCTCGTCCGGCTCGGGCAACGCCGGCGGCGGTTTCAGCAGCACCTCGATGTTGCGCAGCGAGTACTCGTCCTTGCCGACCGCGAAGAACAGGTCTTCGGGCGTGCGGAAGCCCAGCTGCGCTGCGAGCTCGGCCTGCTTGGTCGCGGTGCGGCCTTCGCGCTGCAGCACCTTCTCGACCGCGTCGCGGCCGCGCTGCACGGTGCCGTGGCGCACCTGCTCGTTGAACCACGCGCGCACTTTCGCGCGCGCCCGGTGGCTGGCGAGGAAGCCGAGGTCCGGGTTGAGCCAGTCGCGTGACGGCCCGCCTTCCCTGGTCGCGACGATCTCGACGGTCTGGCCGTTCTGCAGCGGCGTGTTCAGCGGCACCATCGCGCCGTCGACCTTGGCGCCGCGGCAGCGGTGGCCCAGGCTGGTGTGCACGCTGTACGCGAAGTCCACCGGCGTGGCGCCCTGGGGCAGTTCGACGATCGAGGCCTGCGGCGTCAGCACGTAGATGCGGTCCTCGAACAGGCCCTGCGACGAGCCCGCGAGGTCGCGCTCCCACGCGAGCAGTTGCCGCAGCACGGCGATCTTGGTGTCGTACTCGCTGGCGGCCGCGACGCCCGCATAGCCCTTGGCGCCGGCTTCCTTGTACGCCCAGTGCGCGGCGACGCCGTGCTCGGCGTGGTCGTGCATCGCCTGGGTGCGGATCTGAATCTCGATCGGCCGCTGCGCCGCGTCGCGCACCACCGTGTGCAGCGACTGGTACCCGTTCGGCTTGGGCCGCGCGATGTAGTCGTCGAACTCCGAAGCGATCGGCTCGTACTGCTGGTGCACCCAGCCGAGCGCGGCGTAGCAGTCGCGCACCTCGGGCACGATGACGCGCAGCGCCCGCACGTCGAACACGTTTCTGAACTCGAGGCCCTTGCCGCGCATCTTCTTGACGATGCTGTAGATGTGCTTCGGGCGGCCCTGCACTTCGGCCCGGATGCCCTGCCCCGCCAGCTCGGCCTGCAACCGCGCGCGCAGGCGGCCGACGTCGGCCTCGCGCTCGGTGCGCTTCTCGTCCAGCAGCCGCGCCACGTCCTTGTACGTGTCCGGCTCCAGGTAGCGGAACGCGAGGTCCTCCATCTCCCACTTCAGCTGCCAGATGCCCAGCCGGTTGGCGAGCGGCGCGAACACCTGCAGCGTCTCGCGCGACACCTCGTCTGGCGGGCGCGTCTTGTGCGCGGCGTGCCAGCGCAGCGTCTGCAGGCGCGAGGCCAGCCGCAGCAGCACCACGCGCAGGTCGCGCGAGAACGCCAGCAGCATCTTGCGCACGTTTTCGGTCTGCACCAGCGCGTTGTCGGGCGTCGTGGCGCCATCGGCGGCGCGCGCCTGCCGTTGCACGCGCACGAGATGGTTGGTCTCGATGGCCAGCGCCGCGTAGCTGTCGCCGAAGGCCTTGGCGATCACCTCCTGCGGCTTGTTCAGGTGCGCGCACGCGTACACGAGGTAGCTGGCGGCCTGCATGGCCTCCGAGCCGCCCATGGACTTCAGGATGCCGGCGACGGCGTCCGCGTGCGCCAGCGTGTTCTCGCCGGTCTCCAGCAACTCGCCGGCGATCAAGGGCTCGGCGAAGGCGCGCGCGCGGTCGAGCGCATGCGCCTGCTGGGGCAAGGACTGCTCCGCCGCGGTGATCAGTTCCGGGACGGCGGCGGCCTCGCGCGGGACGACCGCAAGATGCTTCATGGTGCCAGCAGGAACGTGGCGGTCGCGTCCACCTGGTCGGGCGCGACGAGCGTGGGCGCATGCCCCACGCCCATGAATTCGATCAGCGTCGCGCGCGGGCCGCGGCCCGTCATCTCGAGCGCGGTGTCGCGCGACAGCAGGTCCGAGTGCGCGCCGCGCAGCAGCAGCGTGCGCGCGGTCACGGCGTCGTAGAGCGCCCAGACCGCCGCCTGGCCCTGCTCCGCCGCTTCCTTCGTCAGCGCGCGCAGCGGCACGGCGATGGCCGGGTCGTAGTGCAGCGTCAGGCCGCCCTCGGGATGCGGCTTGACCATCGGTCCGGACAACGCGAGCCACTGCTCGGGCGTGTGCGGCCCGAAGCTCGTCGAGATCTGCCACATCGCATCGGCGGCCTGCTGCACCGTCTCGAACCGGCCGGTCTTGCCGAGGTACTCGCCGATCCGCTGGATGGCCTGCCACTGGATCGTCGGCCCGACGTCATTGAGCACGAGCCGGCGCACCGGTGCGGGCAACGGAAGCCCCGGCGTGCCCGCGACGCCGAGGCCGACCAGCCCGCCCATGCTGGTGCCGAGCCAGGACAGGTCCGTCACGGGCGCCTCCTGGTGCAGCTGTCCGAGCATGGCCAGCATGTCGCCGACGTACGTCGGCACGGCGTAACCCTGCGGATCGCGCAGCCAGTCGCTGCGCCCGCGGCCCACGACGTCCGGGCAGACGACGCGCACCGCATCGCCCGCCCGCTGGACCATGGCCTGCGCGACCACGTCGAAATCACGCCCCTGGCGCGACAGCCCGTGCACGCACACGACGACGTGGCCCGCCCGCGGGTTGCCCCACGACCAGTACGCCATGCGGTGGCCGCCGGCTGCGTCGGGGCACGGTACGTAGTTCAGCGTAGGGGCCATGGTCGCGGAAAGATCGGATACTTCCGCGGCATCGTACCAACCACCCACGGAGACTTCCCATGCTCACCGGCAAGACCGCCCTCGTGACGGGTTCGACCAGCGGCATCGGCCTCGGCATCGCGAAAGCCCTGGCGCGCCAGGGCGCCAACATCGTGCTCAATGGCTTCGGCGACGTCGAGGGCCCCAAGGCCGAGATCGCCAAGCTCGGCGCGAAGGTCGGGTACCACGGCGCCGACATGAGCAAGCCGGCCGAGATCGAGGACATGATGAAGTCCGCCGCCGCGCAGTTCGGCCGCGTCGACATCCTGGTCAACAACGCCGGCATCCAGCACGTCGCGCGCATCGAGGACTTCCCGCCCGAGCGCTGGGACGCGATCATCGCGATCAACCTCTCGAGCGCTTTCCACGCGACGCGGCTCGCGCTGCCCGCGATGAAGGCCGCCAACTGGGGCCGCATCATCAACGTCGCGTCGGTGCACGGCCTCGTGGCGTCGGCCGAGAAGTCCGCCTACGTCGCCGCCAAGCACGGCATCGTCGGCCTGACCAAGGTCACGGCGCTGGAGAACGCCACCTCGGGGATCACCTGCAACGCGATCTGCCCCGGCTGGGTGCTGACGCCGCTGGTGCAGAAGCAGGTCGACGCCAAGGCCGCGGCGCTCGGCGTCTCCAACGAGGAAGCCAAGAAGGTGCTGCTCGGCGAGAAGGAACCGTCGATGCAGTTCACCACGCCCGAGGAACTGGGCGAGCTCGCGGTGTTCTTCTGCTCGCCCGCCGCCAACAACGTGCGCGGCGTGGCGTGGAACATGGATGGGGGATGGGCCGCTCAATAGCGGTTCAAGTCCCGAGCATCAAGCCGCGTTCGTCCACCATGCCGAACGCGCCGTCGTCGGGCCGGTAGTCCCAGCGCTCGACGCGGCACTGGCGCCGCCCACCGGGCTGCGGCTTCCACTCCACGAAGTTCACCGAGTTGCAGGTGCCGTGCCGGATGCGGCTCGACACCGCGGTGCCCGCCTGCACCACCCACAGTGGCCGTGGCGCGGCCACCTCGGTCACGTACGGCAGGTGGATGTGGCCGCCCAGCACGAGGTCGGCGCCAGCGCGGGACCACGCCTCCAACGCCGCGTCGGCGCCGATCAGGCGGTCGTGTTCGTCCTCCTCCCGCAACACCGCCGCGGGCTGGTGGGTGACGACGATGCGCAGCTGGTTCGCGCGCGTGCCATGCAGCTGGTGCGCGACGCGCTCGACCTGCGCCGGCGACACCTCCCCGTTCTTGTGGCGGGCCGGGCGCGTCGTGTTGACGCCCACGACCAGGAAGCCGTCCATGTCCAGGCAGGACTCCAGCCGCGGGCCGAACGCGGCGAGGTAGCGCGCATACGGACGGAACGCCCGCTGCACGACGTCGAACAGCGGGATGTCGTGGTTGCCCGGCAGCGTGAGCGTGCGCGCGATCGCGAGCTCGCGGCAGAACGCGCGCGCCGCGTCGAACTCGTCGCGCCGTGCACGCTGTGTCATGTCGCCGCTGTAGACCAGCAGGTCGGGCCGGCGGCGGTGCGCGAGTTCGAGCAGTGCGCGCACGACGTGCGGCTGCTCCGTGCCGAAGTGCGTGTCCGAGATGTGCAGCAGCAGCGCCAGACCGCCTCCGTCACTCCACCGGCACGCGGTGGTCGGGCCGCGGCAGCATCAGCCGCAGCGGCCGGTCGGAGACGCGGAACTGCAGCGGCGGCGCCATCATCGTCACCTCGCCGTCGGTGGCCACCTTCACGCGGCGCGCGCGGCGCACTTGCACCGTGAGATTGCGGAAGGCCGCGCCGTCGATGCCATTCGCATCCCCGAGCCGGCCCAAAGCGCCGCGCAGGGCGAGCCAGAGCAGCTTCCAGCTGCCGATCGGGTGCGGCATCAGTGCCGCCAGCCGGCCTTCGCCGACGCGCGCCGCGATCGCCGGCTCCATGCCGATGCGTTCCAGCTGCAGGCGGTTGTTGCCGACGAACAGCGTGGGCGACAGCACGCGCGTGGTCTGGCCATCGAGCTCGAGGTCGAGCGCCAGCTGGCGCCGCCACTTGAACACCGTGACGACACCTGACAGCATCGCCACCCAGCGGTGGCGCCCGAGCTGCTGCTTGAAGGTCTCGCGGTCCTCCAGCAGCTGCGGGTACAGGCCCAGGCTCGCGTTGACGAGGAACAGGCGGCCGTTGACCTCGCCGACCTGCACCGGCTGCTCGTCGGCGTGCAGCAGGGCGGTCGCGGCCTGCTCGAGATCCTGCGCGATGCCGTGGTCGCGGCCGAAGTAGTTGAACGTTCCCTGCGGCAGCACGCCGAACAGGCAGCCGTGGTGCCAGGCGGCCTGCGCGACGGAGTTGATGGTGCCGTCCCCGCCGGCGGCGACCAGCACGGTGCCGCGCTCGGCGCACTCGCGCGCCGCATGGTCCGCGGCGCGCGCAAGGTCCGCGGGCGTGGCGATCGCCACGAAGCGGAACGCGCGCCCGGCGCTGCCGAACACACGGGCCAGCGCGTCGCGCGTCGCGGTGGCGTCGTGCTCACCGGAGCCCGGGTTGATGACGACCACCAGTTCCGGCCCCGGCGCCGGCACGTCGCGCGGCCAAGGAAGGTCGTCGGAACGGGCAGCCCACATGGCCGCCGAGTGTGGATGGCCCGTCGGCGCGCCTCCGTCGGACGGCGGCTAGCGAAGCTGTACGGAACCCGACACGTTGACGACGACGTTGGCCTTGCCGGCCTCGACCGGCACCGGCGACGTGTCGAACGCCTCCGTGTCGCCCTTGGCGCGTGCCATCGCCATCATGGGGCGCACCGGGCCGTTGTCCTGCGCGTTGACCGACACCTCGCGCAGCGAGTAGCTGCTGAAGCCGAAGCTGCGCGCGAGCTCGCCCGCCTTCGCGCGGAAGGCGGCGATGGCCTGGCCCTGCGCTTCCTGCTCGGCCTTGTCGCGCGCCGGGCGGCTGAGGCGGAAGCCGCTGCCCACGACGTTGAGTGCGGTGAGGCGCCCGGCGGCTTCGCTCACGCGCGGGATGTCGGTGCCTTCGAGCACGACCGTGCCGGTGCCCACCCAGCCCGTGATGCGCTGGTCGCGGCTGTAGCGCGGCAGCACGGAGAAATTGCCCGTGCGCACGTCCAGCGCGCCGGCCTTCGCATCGCGCCGCGCCTGGGCCAGTGCGGCGTCGACGGCCGTCTTGAGCTCGGCCTGCACCTTGGCGGGGTCCGTGCCCTCGCGCACGGCCTGCAGCGTGATCGCCAGCAGGTCTTGCGGCACCTCGACGGTGGCGGCCGAGCTCAGCTGGACGACGTTCTCCGGGTGCGGCATGGCGACCATCTGCGCGCGTGCGATGCTGGTGGAGCCGGCGAACACGACGGCGGCGAGGAGGAGCTTTCGGGTGGAATGCATGCTTGCTTTAACGCATTGAAAAGTGAACAGGTTCACGGTTCCCAGTGAATCGGACCCCGATGGGGCAACTTGTGTAACAGTGTGTCAGGCCACCCCGGGTTCCCCCGCACGTGCCTGCACATCACCCCCAGAATCGCCGCTGTTACAAATACGATTTGGAGCACCATGTCACAAGCTGCAGCCCGCACTGACAAGATCCTGGTCGTCGACGACGATGCGCGCATCCGCGACTTGCTCAGGCGCTACCTGACCCAGGAGGGCTTCGAGGTCATCCTGGCTGAAGACGGCAAGGCGCTCAACCGGCTGATGCTGCGCGAGACCGCGGACCTGATCGTGCTGGACCTCATGATGCCAGGGGAGGACGGCCTGTCGATCTGCCGCCGCCTGCGCGCCGCGAACGACCGCACCCCCATCATCATGCTCACCGCCAAGGGCGAGGACGTCGATCGCATCGTCGGCCTCGAGGTCGGCGCCGACGACTACCTGGGCAAGCCGTTCAACCCGCGCGAGCTGCTCGCGCGCGTGCACGCGGTCCTGCGCCGCCGTCCGGCGCAGGAAGCGCCCGGCGCTCCCTCCAGCGAGAACGAGGTGGTCAACTTCGGCCCGTTCGCGTTCGACCTCGGTGCCCGCACGCTGCGCAAGAACGGCGAGGAACTGCCGCTCACGACCGGCGAATTCGCGATGCTCAAGGCCCTGGTGCGCCATCCGCGCCAGCCGCTGTCGCGCGAGAAGCTCGCGCAACTGGCACGCGGCCGCGAGTTCGAACCGTTCGACCGCAGCCTGGACGTGCAGGTCTCGCGGCTTCGCAAGCTGGTCGAACTGGACCCCTCCTCGCCGCGCTACATCCAGACGGTGTGGGGCGTGGGCTACGTGTTCGTGCCGGACGGCGCGGGCTGAGCCGGCCCGGCCGTTTCGACGCCCTGCGCCACGCGCAGGAGCCGCATGAAGGCGACAATGGCGTTGCACGCTGCTTGCGGGCGCGCGTAACCACACACACATGATTCGAGGGGTCACGAACATCGAAGGCACCGGCCCGGCGCCGCTGGAAACGGCGCCTGCGCCGCTGGAGATGCGTCCGCCGCGGGTGGGGCTGTCCCTGTTCTGGCGCACGTTCTTCCTGCTGTCGCTGCTGCTGATCGGCTCCATCGTCGCCTGGCTGCAGACCTTCCGCGCGCTCGAGTTCGAGCCGCGCGCGGTCCAGACGGCGCAGCAGATCGCATCGCTGGTGAACCTCAGCCGCGCCGCGCTGCGCTACTCCGACCCCATCACCCGCGTCTCGCTCATCAAGACGCTGGCCGAACAGGAAGGCGTGCGCATCCTGCCCAGCAAGCCGACCGACGTGTACGTCGTGTTCGACGCCAGTTCGCTCGACGAGCGCATCGCCGACGAACTGCTGTCGCGCCTGGGCCCCGGCACCACGCTGGCCGCGGCGGTCAACAACGAGGCCGGCTTCTGGGTCGGCTTCAAGATCGACGCCGACTCGTACTGGCTGCTGATGGACCGCAACCGCTTCACCAAGGTGGGCGGGCGCACCTGGCTGATCTGGCTGGTGACCGCGGCCGGCCTCTCGCTCGCGGGCGCGGCGGTGATCGCGCGATTGATCAACCGCCCGCTCAAGCAGTTGTCGTTCGCGGCCAGCCGCGTGCGCGACGGCGACTTCGACGCCAGCCGGCTCGACGAGAAGGCCGTCACCAGCGAGATCCGCGAGGTGAACATCGGCTTCAACCGCATGGCGCAGCAGCTGGCCAAGATCGAGCAGGACCGCGCCGTGATGCTGGCCGGCATCTCGCACGACCTGCGCACGCCGCTCGCCCGCCTGCGCCTGGAAACCGAGATGAGCGTGGCCGACTCGGAGGCGCGCGAGCACATGGCGGCCGACATCGACCAGCTCGACGCCATCATCGACAAGTTCCTCGACTACGCGCGCCCCGACCACGCGGAACTCAAGCCCGTGAACCTGCGCGAGGTGATCGACGCCTGCGTGTACGCGGTGCAGGACCACGGCGACATGCGCATCAACGTCGACGTGCCGCGCGGCCTGTCCGTGCTGGCCGACGACGTGGAACTCGCGCGTGTCGTGTCCAACCTGCTGGAGAACGCGCGCCGCTACGGCAAGACGCCCGAGACCGGGGTCGCTGTGGTGGACATCGCGGCGAAGCAGCGCAACGAATGGGTGCTGCTCAAGGTGCGCGACCACGGCATGGGCGTGGCGCCCGAGGCGCTGCCCAACCTGGTCAAGCCCTTCTTCCGCGGCGATGCCGCGCGCACGGCCGCCACCGGCGCCGGCCTGGGCCTGGCCATCGTCGACAAGACCGTGCAGCGCATGGGCGGCATCTTCGCGCTGGCCAACACCACGTCGGGTGGCCTGGCCGCGCACATCAAGCTGCAGAAGCCCAAGGCCGCCGGGGCGCCGGCGCCGCACCCCGAGGCCGACGAGCACCCGGAATCGGTCGCCTGACCGGGCGGACGCTAGGAGCCTGCGCGGCAGAGACGGGTCCGCGTTGGGCCGTGACCAGAAACGCGCCATGCGTCGTTACGGCCTCCTTCTGTACATCGAGTACAGCGCGTCGGACCTCGCCTAGCCTGACGCGTTTCTGGTCGCGGCGCGGGCCCGCCTCTCTGCCGCGCAGGCTCCTAGGCGGCCAGCAGCAGCACCACGGCGCGGGCCTCGATGGCCTGCCCTTCGCCGACCGGGCCCAGCTTCTCGGCCGTCTTGGCCTTCACGTTCACCTGGGCCAGCTCGACGCCCATCGCCTTGGCGATGCGGCCCCGCATCGCATCGATGTGCGACGCCAAGCGCGGCGCCTGCGCGACCACCGTGCTGTCGACGTTGCCGATGCGCCAGCCGGCCGTCGCGGCACGCTCCACGGCCTCTTCCAGCAGCAGCGCCGAATCGGCGCCGCGGAACTTCGGCTCGGTGTCGGGGAAGTGGCGGCCGATGTCGCCGAGCCCCGCGGCCCCGAGCACCGCATCCGTGATCGCATGCAGCAGCACGTCCGCGTCGGAGTGGCCCAGCAGGCCCCGTTCGAAGGGAATCGCCACGCCGCCGATCACGAGCGCCCGGCCCGGCACCAGCGCATGCACGTCCCAGCCTTCACCGATCCGCATCGTCATCGTCCCCTGCTCCCCAGGATGGCTTCGGCCAGCGCGAAGTCCTCCGGCCACGTCACCTTCATGTTCAATGCGCTGCCCGGCACGAGGCGAGGGCGCAGCCCCAGCGCCTCGACCGCGCTGGCTTCGTCGGTCACCTTGTCACCGGCGGCGGCCAGCGCCCGGCGCAGCAGCCCGAGCCGGAACATCTGCGGCGTCTGCGCCAGCCACTTCTGCGAGCGCGGCAAGGTCGCCGCGACGCGGCCCTGCTCTTCCTGCTTGAGCGTGTCCGCCAGCGGCTGCGCCACCAGCCCGCCGACCGCGTCGCCGACGCAGGCGTCGATCAGGCGATCGACCAGCGCCGGCGTCACGAGGCAGCGCGCCGCGTCGTGCACCAGCACCCAGTCGTCCTCCACCGCGCCCCGGCGCAGCAGCTCCTCCAGGCCGTTGCGCACCGTTTCGGCCCGCGTGGAGCCGCCGCAGCGCGCAACCTTGTGGTTCATGCCGTCGGCCAGCCGGCCGTCGTGCGGCGCGACCACGACCAGGATGGACGCGAGGCGCGGCACGCGGGAGAGCGCGTCCAGCGTGTGCTGCAGCAGCGGATGGCCGGCGACGGGCTCGTACTGCTTCGGGCCGGTGGTGCCGGCGCGGCTGCCGGTGCCGGCCGCGGGCACGAGCGCATGCAGGCGTCCGGGGGTTTGGGGTGGATGAGCAACCGACAAGATGGGCGCCATTCTAGAATTCATGCACACCCCTCCCGAAAGCGGCGAGGGGTGTTTGCATTTGCTGTCCTCGATGGATCTTCCCAAGCTCACCCCCGGCAAGCGTTTCGCCCTCCCCCGCCCGCCCGGCTCCGCCGACGCGCTCCTCCTCACACGCGTGGCCGAACGCGAGAAGGCCGCCGGCCGCCGCACGGCCATCGTCACGGCAGGCGCCGCCGACGCGCAGCGCCTGCTCGACGAACTGCCCTTCTTCGCGCCCGACCTGCGCTGCGCGCTGTTCCCGGACTGGGAGACGCTGCCCTACGACACCTTCTCGCCCCACCAGGACCTGATCAGCGAACGCCTCGCGACGCTGTGGCGCATCCTGCAGGGCGAGGCGGACGTCATCCTGGTGCCGGCGACGACGGCGCTGTACCGCGTCGCGCCGCCGTCCTTCCTCGCGGGCTACACCTTCGAATTCAAGGTCAAGCAGAAGCTGGAAGAAGCGAAGCTGCGCTCGCAGCTCACGCTGGCGGGCTACACCCATGTGACGCAGGTCGTCAGCCCCGGCGAGTACGCCGTGCGCGGCGGCCTGATCGACTTGTTCCCCATGGGCTCGGCGGTGCCGTATCGCGTCGACCTGTTCGACGACGAGATCGATTCGATCCGCACCTTCGATCCGGACTCGCAGCGCAGCCTGTACCCGGTGCCCGAAGTGCGGCTGCTGCCCGGGCGCGAGTTCCCGATGGACGACGACGCGCGGGCGCGCTTCCGCAGCCGCTGGCGCGAACTGCTCGAAGGCGACCCGACCAAGAGCCGCATCTACAAGGACATGGGCAACGGCGTCGCGACGTCGGGCATCGAGTACTACCTGCCGCTGTTCTTCGAGGACACGGCGACGGTGTTCGACTACCTCGGCGAGCGCTCGACCTTCGTGCTGCATGGCGACCTCGAAGCGGCGTTCCAGCGCTTCTGGACCGACACGCGCGACCGTTACCGGCTGCTGCAGGGCGACGCCGAGCGGCCGATCCTGCCGCCGGAATCGCTGTTCCTCACGCAGGAGCAGTTCTACGGCCATGCCAACGAGCACTCGCAGCTGTCGCTGCGCCCCGGCGCGCAGGACGTCGAGGACAGCGCGCTGTTCCAGAAGCTGCCCGACCTGGGCGTCGTGCGCGGCGCCGAAGACCCGCTCGCGCGCTTCAAGCAGCACCTGGCCACCACCAGCGATCGCGTGCTGCTGCTGGCCGAGAGCCTGGGCCGCCGCGAAAGCCTGCTGGACTTCTTCCGCGCCAGCCACGTGTCGCCGCCCGCGTTCGACTCGCTGCAGGAGTTCCTCGACGGCGACGAGAAGCTGGGCATCGCGACCGCGCCGCTGGCCGAAGGCTTTCGCTGGCCCGAGCAGGCGCTGGACTTCGTCACCGAGACGGAGCTGTTCGCCGGCGGCACGTCGGGCGGGCGGCGCCGCAAGCGGCAGGAGCAGGTCAGCGACGTCGAGGCGTTGATCAAGGACCTGTCGGAGCTGAATGTGGGCGACCCGGTCGTCCACACGCAGCACGGCATCGGCCGCTACAAGGGCCTGGTCAACATGGACCTGGGCCAGGGCAACACCGAGTTCCTGCACCTCGAATACGCCGACAAGGCGACGCTGTACGTCCCCGTCAGCCAGCTGCACCAGATCAGCCGCTACACGGGCGTGTCGGCCGACGAGGCGCCGCTGCACAAGCTCGGCTCCGGCCAGTGGGAGAAGGCGCGCCGCAAGGCCGCCGAACAGGTGCGGGACACGGCGGCCGAACTGCTGAACATCTACGCGCGCCGCGCCGCGCGCGAGGGCTTCGCGTTCCGCTTCTCGCCGCAGGACTACGAGGTGTTCGCCAACGACTTCGGCTTCGACGAGACGGCCGACCAGGCCGCGGCGATCCACGCGGTGATCCAGGACATGATCTCGCCGCAGCCGATGGACCGCCTGGTGTGCGGCGACGTCGGTTTCGGCAAGACGGAAGTCGCCTTGCGCGCCGCGTTCGTCGCCGTCACGGGCGGCAAGCAGGTCGCGTTCCTCGCGCCGACCACGCTGCTGGCCGAGCAGCACTACCAGACGCTGGTGGACCGCTTCTCCAAGTGGCCGGTGAAGGTGGCGGAGATGAGCCGCTTCCGCTCGCAAAAGGAGATCACCGCGGCCGCCAAGGGCCTGGCCGACGGCAGCATCGACATCGTGGTCGGCACGCACAAGCTGCTGTCGAACACGATCAAGTTCAAGAACCTCGGCCTGCTGATCATCGACGAGGAACACCGCTTCGGCGTCCGCCACAAGGAGGCGATGAAGGCGCTGCGCGCCGAGGTCGACGTGCTGACGCTCACCGCCACGCCGATCCCGCGCACGCTGGGCATGGCGCTGGAAGGGCTGCGCGACCTGTCGGTGATCGCCACCGCGCCGCAGCGCCGGCTGGCGATCAAGACGTTCGTCCGCAACGAAGGCAATGGCGTCATTCGCGAGGCCGTGCTGCGCGAGTTGAAGCGCGGCGGCCAGTGCTACTTCCTGCACAACGAGGTCGAGACGATCGAGAACCGGCGCGAGCGGCTGGAAGCCCTGCTGCCCGAAGCGCGCATCGCGGTGGCGCATGGGCAGATGCCGGAGCGCGACCTGGAACGCGTGATGCGCGACTTCGTGCAGCAGCGCTTCAACGTGCTGCTGTGCTCCACCATCATCGAGACCGGCATCGACGTGCCGACGGCCAACACCATCGTGATGAGCCGCGCCGACAAGTTCGGCCTCGCGCAGCTGCACCAGTTGCGGGGCCGCGTCGGCCGCAGCCACCACCAGGCCTATGCGTACCTGCTGGTGCCCGACACCGGGTCGCTCACCAAGCAGGCGTCCCAGCGCCTGGATGCGATCCAGCAGATGGAGGAACTGGGCTCGGGCTTCTACCTCGCGATGCACGACCTGGAGATCCGCGGCGCCGGCGAGGTGCTGGGCGAGAACCAGAGCGGCAACATGCTGGAAGTCGGCTTCCAGATGTACAACGAGATGCTGGCCGAAGCGGTGCGCTCGCTCAAGGCGGGCCAGGAACCCGACCTGCTCGCGCCGCTGCAGATCACCACCGACATCAACCTGCACGCGCCGGCGCTGCTGCCGGACGACTACTGCGGCGACGTGCACCTGCGGCTGTCGTTCTACAAGAAGCTCGCCACGGCCAAGACGCCCGAGCAGATCGACATCCTGATGGAAGAGATCGTCGACCGCTTCGGCAAGCTGCCGCCGCAGGCGCAGACGCTGGTCGACGTGCACCGGCTGCGCGTGCTGGCGCGTCCCTACGGCGTGGTCAAGGTCGACGCGGCGCCGGGCGTGACAACGATCACCTTCAAGGCGAACCCGCCGGTGGACCCGATGCGCATCATCGAGCTGGTGCAGAAGAACCGGCACATCAAGCTGGCCGGCAACGAGAAGCTGCGCATCGAGCGCGAGCTGAAGGAGCCCAAGGACCGGGCGCAGCTGGTGCGGGACGTGTTGAGGTCGTTGGGCACGCCGAAGGTGGCCGAGCCGGCGTAAGAAGGAAGCAATGGATTCCCGCCTCCGCGGGAATGACGTCTCCGTCGTCCCCGCGGAGGCGGGACCCATCGCTCCATCTCGCTTCCTGTCCCCTCCCCTCAACTCGTCCGCACAGGACAGATACGTGACATCTCGACGTTGACGCCCGGAGGCCGCGGCCTAGACTGGGTCGCATGGGCCGCGTCGTTTGTCGCCTGCTCTGCCTGCTGGCCCTGTGGCTCGCCGTGCCCTGGGCCCCGGCCCAGCCCGTGCCCAAGCCGGTGGTGGTGCTCGCCCTCGACGGCGCGATCGGCCCCGCGAGCGAGGACTACCTGCGGCGCGGCCTGGCGATGGCCACGCGCGAGCAAGCGCAACTGCTGGTGCTGCAACTCGACACGCCCGGCGGCCTCGACACCGCGATGCGGGCGATGATCAAGGACATCCTCGCCTCGCCGGTGCCTGTGGCCACCTTCGTCGCACCCGGTGGCGCGCGCGCCGCCAGCGCCGGCACGTACATCCTCTACGCGAGCCACGTCGCGGCGATGACGCCTGCCAGCACGCTGGGCGCGGCGACCCCGGTCGCCATCGGCATGCCCGGCGCAAAGCCGTCCAATCCACTGCCCGCAACGCAGCCGGCATCGCGCGCGAGCGCACCGGTGGCCACCGAAGACGCCCTCGCGGCCAAGCGCATCGGCGACGCGGCGGCGTACATGCGCAGCCTCGGCCAGTTGCGCGGGCGAAATGCGGACTGGGGTGAGCGTGCGGTGCGCGAGGCGGTGAGCCTGTCGGCGCCGGAGGCCTTGCGCTCCAGGGTGGTGGACGTCGTCGCCAGCGACGTGCCGGACCTGCTGCGCCAGCTCGACGGGCGCAAGGTGCCCGTTGCCGACGGCACGGTGGAGTTGCGCACGCGCGATGCGCCGGTCCAGGCCTTCGCGCAGGACTGGCGCAACCGCCTGCTCGCCACCCTCACCAATCCCAGCCTGGCACTCATGCTGATGATGATCGGCCTCTACGGGCTGGTGTTCGAGTTCAGCAACCCGGGTCTGATCGCCCCCGGCGTGATCGGTGCGATCTGCCTGGTCGTGGCGCTGTTCGCGCTGGAGATGCTGCCGGTCAACCACGCCGGCCTCGCGCTGGTGCTGCTGGGGCTGTGCTTCCTCGGCGCCGAGGCCTTCGTGCCCACCTCCGGCGTGCTGGGGGCCGGCGGCTTGATCGCGTTCGCCGTGGGCTGCGTGATCCTGATCGACAGCGACTCGCCCGGCTGGGGCGTGCCGCTGCCGCTGGTCGCCGGGTTGGCGTTGCTGTCCGCCGCGTTCGTCGTCGCCGTGGGCGGCATGGCGGCGCGGGCCCGCCGGCGGCCGGTCGTCACCGGCCTGCCGGCACTGGTGGGCGTCGACGGCGAACTGGAGGAATACGCCGGCGGCGAGGGGTGGGCGCTCGTGCAGGGCGAGCACTGGAAGGTGCGCGGCCCCGACCAGTTGCACGTGGGCGACCGCATCCGTGTCGCGCACGTGCGCGACGGGCTGCTGGAGGTGGTGCCCGCCTGACCGGCCGGCACGGGAGGCATGCATGATCCTCGGCGGCGTGGGCTTCAGCGTCTTCATCGTCCTGCTGGCGCTACTGGCCTTCTCGGCGTTCCGCGTCCTGCGCGAGTACGAGCGCGGCGTCGTGTTCCAGCTCGGCCGGTTCTGGAAGGTCAAGGGACCCGGGCTCGTGATCCTGGTGCCCGGCATCCAGCAGATGGTGCGCGTGGACCTGCGCGTCGTGGTGATGGACATCCCGAGCCAGGACGTGATCACGCGCGACAACGTGTCGGTCAAGGTCAGCGCGGTGCTGTACTTCCGCGTGGTCGATCCGGCACGCGCCATCATCCAGGTCGAGCGCTACCTGGAGGCGACCAGCCAGCTTGCGCAGACCACGCTGCGCGCCGTGCTCGGCAAGCACGAGCTCGATGGCCTGCTGGCCGAACGCGAGCGCCTGAACCTCGACGTGCAGAAGATCCTCGATACGCAGACCGACATGTGGGGCATCAAGGTGACCAACGTGGAGATCAAGCACGTGGACCTGAACGAGACGATGGTGCGCGCCATCGCGCGCCAGGCCGAGGCCGAACGCGAGCGGCGCGCCAAGGTGATCCACGCCGAGGGCGAGCTCCAGGCGTCGCACATGCTGGCCGAGGCGGCGGAAGTGCTGGGCCGGCAGCCGCAAGCGCTGCAGCTGCGCTACCTGGAGACGTTGACGGTGATCGCCGCCGACAAGAATTCGACCATCGTGTTCCCCTTGCCCATCGACGTGCTGGGGCCGCTGCTGCGGCGGTTTGCCGCGCCGCCGGCGGAGTGACGACCCTGCCATTCCCGCGAAAGGCGCTCCCGGAGCGGATGGGACAATGCGCGCATGTCCCGCCATGAATTCGCCCCCGGCCTCGTGATCCAGGGCTTCGAGCCGCCCCTGCCGCTGTCGCGCTTCAAGCTCGCCGCCTTCGACATGGACTCGACGCTGATCGACATCGAATGCGTCGACGAGATCGCCGACATGGCGGGCATGAAGGAGGAAGTCGCGGCGATCACCGAGGCGGCGATGCGCGGCGAGATCGCCGACTACAAGGACAGCCTGCGGCGCCGAGTGGCGCTGCTGCGCGGCGTCACCATCGCCGACCTGGAACTGGTCTACACCACCCGCCTGCGCTTCAACCCGGGCGCCGCGCGGTTGGTCGCCGCCTGCAAGGCCGCCGGCATGAAGACTCTGCTGGTGTCCGGCGGCTTCACCTTCTTCACCGACCGGATCCGCGACAAGCTGGGCATCGACTTCACGCGCTCCAACATCCTGGAGATCGAGTCGGGCCCGAACTGCGGCCAGCTCACCGGCCGCATGGTGAACCAGCCCTGGGGCGACATCTGCGACGGCGCCGAGAAACGCAAGATGCTGCTGGAGACGTGCGCGTCGCTGGGCATCTCGCCCAAGGAAGCGATCGCGGTCGGCGACGGGGCCAACGACCTGCCCATGCTCGGCGAAGCGGGCCTGTCGGTGGCCTTCCATGCCAAGCCGAAGGTGCGCGAGCAGGCGATGGTGTCGATCGAGTCGGGCGGGCTCGACCGCCTGCTGGAAGTCCTGCGCTAGCTCAGGCCGCCGCGGTGGCCGAAGCCACCGGCAGCCGCACGGTGAAGGTGGTACCGCGGCCTAGCGTCGAGTGCACCTCGATGCGACCGCCGTGCATCTCGACCGCGTTCTTCACGATCGCCAGCCCCAGGCCCGTGCCCTGGATGCCGCCGACGTTGCTCGCGCGGTGGAACGACTCGAACAGGTGCCCCACCTCGCCGGCCGGGATGCCGATGCCCTGGTCGCTGACGGTGAACACCATGTCGGCGCCGTCGCGGCGCACGTCGAACAGGACCTCGCCGCCCGATGGCGAGTACTTCACCGCGTTGGTGAGCAGGTTGGACAGCGCGTGCCGCAGCAGCTTGTCGTCCCACTGGCCGCGCCCGACCCCGGGGCCCCACTCCGCGCGCACGCGGCAAGGCGACTTGGGAAACTGCGTCCGCACGTCGTCCACCAGGTCGCGGCACAGCCGCGGCAGGTCGACCTCATGCGGCTGGAAGTCGAGCATCTTCGCGTCCGCCTGTCCGAGCAGCAGCACGCGATCCATCATGCGCGACATGCGCTGCACGCCGGCGGCGATGTCGTCCAGCGTTTCCATGCGCTCGCTCGGCGACAGCCGGTCGCCGTGGTGGCGCAGCACTTCCTCGGCCGACAGGATGGCGGCCAGCGGCGTGCGGAACTCGTGGCTGGTCATGGCGACGAATCGCGAGCGCAGCTCGTTCAGCGCCTTCTGCTGCTCCAGCGCCTCGCGCATCTGCGCTTCCGACTTCTTGCGCTCGGTGATGTCCAGGAAGGTCCAGATCACGCCCGAGTCCGGGTCGTTGGCGCGGATGCAGCTGCCGCCCATCTCCACCCAGAACAGCTCGCCGGTGCGGCGTCGCAGCAGCTGCTCGCAGGTGTAGGTGTTGGTGGCGATCAGCGTCGCGCGCGCTTCCTCGCCGAACCGGCGCCAGGCCTCCTCGCTCTCGTGCAGGTAGATCGAGGTCTGGCCGATCAGCACCTGGCGCGGGTAGCCCAGCATCTGCGCGAACTTCTCGTTCACCCACTCGTGGCGGCGGTACACCGACAGCACGATGCCGACCACGGCGTTGTTGAGGATGGCCTCGCGCTCGGACATCGTCTCCTCGAGACGCTGTTCCAGCTGCTTGCGTTCGGTGATGTCCATCACCGCCCACACCGTGCCCTGGCCCAGGTCCTGCGGGTTGACCGCCTTGCCCGTCAGCTGGGCCCAGATCAGCGCGCCATCACGGCGCCGGAACTGCAGCTCGCGCTGGTACACCTTGCCGCGCGTGACCGCCTCGGCGACGTGGCCACCCACCTCCAGGTACTGGTCCCGCGAGACGTAGAACGGCTCCATCGAGGTCACGCTCTCGTGGCCGGTGCCGAAGATCTCGAACATCGCGCGGTTCGCCCACTTGAAGCGGCCCTGCGGCGTGAGGAAGGCGATGCCCACCAGCGAGTTCTCCAGGATGACCTCGCGCTCGTCCAGCACCTGCTGCAGGCGTTCCTGCGACTGGCTCAGCGCCTCGACCATCGCGCGCTCGGCCGCGATGCGGGCCTGCGCCTGCTCCTTGAAGCGGCGCGCGACGTTGATGCGGTCGCCCAGGGCGAACGACAGCAGCACCATCTCCGTCGCCGAGCCGATCAGGAGCGCGTTGGCGGTGAATGCGTTCGACGGCAGCACGCCGGTGTTGTGCAGCGTGAGCACCACCACGCCGAGCAGCAGGGCCGCCCACGCCGCCATGAAGTAGCGCGCGCCCGCGTAGCCGCGCCGCACGCTGACCCACGCGGTGGCGATGAGCGCGGCGACCGACACCGGCGCGAGCGAGGTCACCAGGACGGCGGAGACGTGGTACGGCAGCGCCAGGCCGCACAGCAACGCGATGACCCAGCCGCCGACCAGCGCCAGCAGCCCCTTGTCGATGCGCGGCATGCGCGCCGCGCTGGAGAGGAACTCGCGCGCGAACAGCACGCCGAAGATCGCCGTCGCGGTCAGGCCGGTCGGGACCGAGACCTCGTTCCACCACGTCAGCTGCGGCCACAGGAACTGGCCGCCGAAGCCGTTCAGCGCCGCCTGCCCGATGCCCATGGCGGCGGCGAAGGCCACGTAGTACAGGTAGCCCCGATCGCGCGTCGAGATGCACAGCAGCAGGTTGTAGAACAGCAGGCCGAGCAGCAGGCCGAAGTACAGGCCGAGCGCCGCGTAGGAGGCCTGGTCGTGCGCCCACAGCGCGGCCGGCCGCCACAGGCGCGCGGGCACCGACACCGTGCCGCCCGAGGCGACGCGCAGATACAGCGCCGTCGTCTGCCCGGGCTGCAGGTGCACGGGGAACACGTGGTTGCGGTGCGGGACCTCGCGGGCCGAGAACGGTTCGTTGTCGCCACCGGTCTGCTTCACGTAGCCGCCACGCCCGTCGGGCGCGAACACCTCGATGCGGTCCAGTGGCGGATAGGCCACCTCCAGCATCCAGTCGCGCGGCGCGTCGGGGGCCGGCCGGAGCGTGACCTCGAGCCAGTACGACGAGGTGCTGAGGCCGAAGTTGGGACCGGGGCCGGTCGGCAGCACGGGCTTGAAGCGCTCGCGGGCGTCCGGTGCCCGCACCTGGTCCAGCGTCAGCTGGCCGCCGGGGTCGTCGAGCCAGCTGAAGGCGCGCGAGATCGTGTACGTGTCGGCGTTGCCGATCGCGACCTCGCCGGCCCACGCCGGCAGCATCGCGAAAAGCCAGGCGAGCAGGACGATGCAGCGTGTCATGCGCGCTCCAGCACGGGCCGGCCGGCCTCGACGGTGAACCGCGCGAGCGTGGACACGGCGGCGTCCGGACGCTGCGCGTCGTCCAGCCCGCGCAGCGTGGTGGCCACGCGGCGCGGCGAGAAGTCGACCAGGCCGTAGCCGCGGTGCGCGGCATCGGCGAAGACGAAGTGCGGGTTCTCGGCCAGCCGCGCCGGCAGCCGGTCGGCGCTGCCCGGATGGGATGTGATGCTGGTGCCGCAGAACTCGACGCCGACCCGCGCCGAGTCCGGCCGCGCGTAGTCGTCCAGCACGTGGCCGACCCAGTTCTCGTGCTCGTTGCCACCAAGCAGGACGGGATTGGCCACCTGGCGCCGCTGCAGCGTCGCGGTGAGGCGGCGCCGCGCGGCGGGATAGCCGTCCCAGCCATCGGACGAAACCAGCTGCCCCGGCCCGGCGAGGAAGTCGCGCCGGCCGAACAGGCTCTGCTGGCCCAGCACGGTCCAGGTGCCGGCCGCGTGGGCCAGCGTCGCATCGAGCCATTGCTCCTGCGCGCTGCCCAGCAGCGTGCGCGCCGGGTCGGAGAGCGCTGCGCATGTCGCGGGATCGATCGCGCCGCCGGGGCGGTCCTTCGGCGGGCAGGCCTGCGCGTCGCGGTACTGGCGCGTGTCCAGCAGCAGCAGGTCGGCCAGGCGCCCCCAGCGGTAGCGCGTGTACACGCGCAGCTCCGGCGTGGACGCCGCCGATGCGATGGCGCGGGCGTACTCGCTCGCGCGCACCGGCATGTGTTCGTAGAAGGCCTGGTACGCGGCCGCACGGCGCGCCGGGAAATCGGCGACCGCGTTCATGCCCACCGGGCGCGGGTCGCCGGCGTGCACGCCGGCGTAGTCGTTCTGCACCTCGTGGTCATCCCACGTCACGAGCCACGGGCAGGCCGCGTGCATGGCCTGCAGGTCGGGGTCGCTGCGGTGCAGCGCGTAGCGGTCGCGGTACTCCTGCAGCGTGTGCACCCAGCCGATGGTGGGGAAGCTGCGGATCGCGGCGGCGATGTTCGGGTACTCGTAGATGTAATCGCCGAGGAACATCACGAGGTCCGGCGCGTCCTCGCGCATGTGGCGCCAGGCGGCGTAGCGCCCGTGCTCCCAGCGCTGGCAGGACGCGTACGCCACGCGCAGCCGGTCGGCGCGGCCGTCGGCGGCAGGCAAGGTGCGCGTGCGGCCGGTGGGACTGGTCGCGTCGCCACTGTGGAAGCGGTAGTACCAAGACCGGTTCGGCTGAAGGCCGCCGGCTTCCACGTGCACGCTGTGGCCGAGCTCCGGCAGCGCGAGCGTCTCGCCGTCCCGCACGATGTGCGTGAAGGCTTCGTCCTCCGCGAGTTCCCAGCGCACGGGCAGCGGGTCGCGGCCGCCGTTGGGCAGGCCGCCGCGTTCGGGGGCCAGGCGGGTCCACAGGACGATCGAGTCGGCCGCCGGTGCGCCGCTCGCCACGCCCAGTGCGAAGGGGGTGTGGGTCCAGCGCGCCTGCGCGTACGCGCCACGCGGCAACCAGGCCAGCGCCGCCGCCGCGGTGGCGAGCCGCAGGAGGTCACGGCGGTCCGTCACGAAGGGTGCGCGCATGGCCGAGGCACTATAGCAACGGATGGGCTGGGGCCATCGAACTCCCTGACGCAGAGATCGCAGGGCAAGCGCAGGGAACGCAGAAGAATTCTTCTGGAAATTCTTATCTGCGCCCCCTGCGCTTGCCCTGCGTCCTCCGCGTTCGGGAGTCCGCCTTCAAGCAGCGGCGCGCTGAGCGACGCGCACGCCGCGCAGGCGGTGCAGCAGGAACAGCACGATCGCCAGGTTCAGCGCGTTCCAGCCGATGCCGTTGAGGAACGCGGCGCGGTAGGAGCCGGTCCAGTCGAACACGGCGCCCGACAGCCAGCCGCCCAGCGCCATGCCAAACAGCGTCGCCATCAGCACGGTGCCGACCCGCGCGCCGACCTCCTTGGGGTCGAAGTGCTGCCGCACGATGAGCGCGTACGACGGCACCAGGCCACCCTGGAACAGCCCGAACAGTCCCGACACGACGTACAGCGACACCATGCCGTCGAAGGGCAGGAACAGCAGCAGCGCGATGCCCTGCAGCACCGAGCCGAGCAGCAGCGTGCGCAAGCCACCGATGCGGTCCGAGATCCAGCCCGACGCCAGCCGGCTCACGATGCCCAGGCCCAGCATCAGCGACAGCATCTGCGCGCCGCGCGCGGCACCGAAGCCCAGGTCGGAGCAGTACGCGACGATGTGCACCTGCGGCATCGACATCGCCACGCAGCACGACACGCCCGCGACGCACAGCAGGCCTTGCGCAACGGCAGGCGGCAAGCCAAAGGGCCGCGCGGTCGAGGCAGCGGACACCTTCGCCGCGGACGAGGCAGGCGCGGTGAAGGCGGCGATCGGCGGGCGCGGGCGCAGCAGCACGCACAACGGCAGCATCGTCAGCAGGCAGAACACGCCCAGGCCGATCGACGTCTGGCGCCAGCCGGCCGCATCGATGAAGTGCTGCAGTACGGGCGGCCAGATCGCGCCGGCCGCGTAGTTGCCGCTCATGCACACGGCCAGCGCGATGCCGCGCCGGCGCTCGAACCACTGCGAGGTGTCCGACACCAGCGGCGCGAACGTGGCCGAGGTGCCCAGCAGCCCGACGAACAGGCCCTGCGCCACGCAGAACATCGCCAGCCCCGGCGCGAAGCCGGACGCGATGAACCCGATGCCCAGGCCGACGCCGCCGATCGCCACCGGCAGCATCACGCCGAAGCGGTCGGCCAGCTTCCCCATCAGCACGCCGCCGACGCCGAAGCCGACCATGGTGAGCGTGTACGGCAGCGAGGCGTCGCCACGCGCCACGCCGAAGTCGCGCTGGATCGCCGGCAGCATGACGGTGACCGAGTACATGCCCGCGCCGCCGATCGTCATCAGCAGCAGCGACAGCACCAGGCGCAACCAGGCGTACGGCGATTCGACCGCGGAGGCCGGCGCGGGGCCGGCACGCAGCAACAGGCCGGGAGTCATGGCCCGCATTGGACCATGAGCGCGACAGCGTCGGACCGCACCGACATCGCGCCATGCCGGTGGACGACCGCAGGCGCGCGCACCGGCCGCTACCGTGCGGCATGGACCAGCCCAGCCCCGGCCTGCAGCGCCCTGCCCCGCGCCATTTCTCGATGCTGCGGGGCTTCCACCTCGCCGACTTCTTCACCCTCGGCAACGCGGCCTGCGGCGTCGGCGCGACCCTGCTGGCCATGCTGTTCATGGCCAGCGGCGAGCCCGCGCACTTCTTCACGGCGGCGGCGCTCGCGCCCGCGGCATTCGCGTTCGACGTGCTGGACGGCCGCATCGCGCGCGCACGCCACCAGCACTCGCCGCTGGGACGCGAGCTGGACTCGCTGTCCGACGTGATCTCCTTCGGCGTCGCCCCCGCCGCGCTCGGGTTCGCGGCCGGCCTGCAGGGCGGCTGGGACGTTGCGGCGCTCGTGTACTTCGTCTGCTGCGGCGTGAGCCGGCTGGCCCGCTACAACGTCACCGCCGAAGACCTCGCGGGCAGCGACGGCAAGGTGAAGTACTTCGAAGGCACGCCGATCCCCACCAGCGTGCTGCTCACCGCGCTTCTCGCGGTCGCCGCGTGGAGCGGACACCTGGGCGACGACCTCTGGTTCGGCGTGCTCGAGGTCGGGCCGTGGCGGTTGCACCCGCTCGTGCTGCTGTTCGTGCTGTCGGGCAGCTGCATGATCAGCAAGACACTTCGCATTCCCAAGCCGTGAAGGCCGCCGCCGTTCGCCTGTTCACCGCGCTGTGGCCGCCGGCCGCCGTGCGCGAGGCGCTTGTCGCGCTCGCGGCGCGCTGGCAGTGGCCCGCGGGTGCGAAGCCCGTGGCCCCCGCGCGCCTGCACGCGACGCTGCATTTCCTCGGCCTGGTGGACCCGGACTGCGTGCCGCTGCTGCGACCGGTGCTGGACGTGCCCTTCGAGCCGGTGACGCTGCATCCCGAGGCGGCGCGCCAGGCCGTCTGGCCGGGTGGCATCGCGGTGCTGGAACTCGAAGTGCCCTCCGCGCTGCGCGCATGGCACGAACGGGTGTCGACGGCGCTGCGTGCGGCAGGCTTCGACGTCGAGGCGAGGGCGTGGCGGCCGCATGTGACGTTCGCCCGGAAGGCATCGCACGCGCGTCCTGCACCCGCCTGCGAGTTGCCGCCGTGGCCGGTGGACGACGTGGCGCTCGTGCGCAGCACGCCGGGCCGCGGCTACGAGGTGCTGGCCTGCTTCGGCCGCCGCCCGGAGGACATCGCGCATGTTGGCTGAGCCGTTCCCGCTGGTGCATGGCCCGTTCGGGCCATCGGTTGGCCCGACGGGGCCAGCGGGCTGGGAAAAACGCGCACGGATACAGGCTGCGCCGGAACAATCGCTGCAGATCAACGCAGTACCACCCATGCAAGACCGGCTGTCCTGGGCCCAATCCGCCTGCGCGCGTGTGATGCGCCCCCTCGTGCGGCTCGCCCTCGGCATGGGCCTGAAGCATCCCCACCTCGAGGGCATGCTGCGCGACCTGCTCCTGGAGGAAGCCACGCGCGTGTGGCAACGCCAGGGCGTCGCGGCCCCCAACATCAGCCAGCTCGCCGTCACCACCGGCCTGAACCGCAAGGACGTGACGGCGCGAGTGCGCCGCCCCGCCGACCCGCTGCCGCACACCGAGCTGTCGGCGGCCGCGAAGACCTTCACCCGCTGGTACCAGCTCGCGAGCCAGGACCCGGCGCTGTACAAGCTGCCAGTCGCCTCGACGGGCCAAGGCCTGTCGTTCGAGGACGTGGCGCGCGAAGCCAGCCGCGGCGACGTGCACCACCGCGCGGTGCTCGACGAGCTGATGCGGCTGGGCATGTGCGCCCGCGTCGACGCGACGCAGGTCGAGCTCACGTCCGAGGGGTTCGTGCCGACGGCCGACCTGCAGAGCACGCTGGCGTTCCTGGGCGACAACCTGCGCGACCATGCCGGCGCCGCGGTGTCCAACGCGCTCGGCGAGGCGCCCCTGATGCTCGAACGCGCGGTGTATGCCGAAGGCCTCAATGAAAGCGACGTCGACGCCGTGCACCAGCTGATGCGCCAGCGCTGGACGGCGATGCACCGCGAACTGGTCGGGCAGCTGTCCGAAGGCATCACGCGCAGTGCCGCGCGCGGCCCCAAGCGGCTGCGCGTCGGCGTGTACTTCTACGTCGCGGATCGGGAGGCACAGGGCTGATGCGCTCCGGCTGGACGGTGTTCCTGCGCGGCCTGCTCGTCGCGACCGCGCTGCTGCTCGGGTCGTGCGGCGGCGGTGGCGTGGGCGACGGCGGCGGTGCCGGCGGGGGCGACGTCGCCGCCGGCGGCACGGACATCGGCGGCGGCGGGATCGGGTCTGGCGGCACCGGCGTCGCTAGCGGCGGCGGTGAAGGCGTCGGCTCGGGCGGTACCGGCATCACGCCCGTGGCCAGCGTCGGCACGGTCGACGGCTTCGGCAGCATCGTCGTCAACGGCATCCGCTACGACATCGCCACGGCGCGCGTGCTCCTGTCGGACGCGCCGGCACTGAAGCTCGGCATGACCGTGAACGTGTTCGGCAACGTCGAACCCAGCCTGGCCCAGGGCACCGCGACGCTGGTCGTGTCGGCGGCCGACCTGCGCGGCACCGTCTCGGCCCTCGACCCCGGCCGCGGCACCTTCGACGTCCTGTCGCTGCACGTGAGCACCGACGCGTCCACCGTGTACGGCGGCGGCCTGGCCTCGCTCGCCGGTCTCGCGAACGGCAGCGCCGTGCAGGTCTACGGCCTGCCGGGCGACAACGGCTCGCTGCACGCCACCCGAATCGAGCGCCTCGGCGCGCCGGGCGACCTCGTCGTCGCGGGCACCGCCACCGGGCTCGACGCCCGCGCGGCCACCTTCCGCATCGGCGGCCTCACCGTGCGCTTCGGCAACGCGTCCTTCCCGGCCGACTGGCCCGTCACCAGCCTCGCCGGCAACCCGGTGGTGCGCGTGCGCGGCTCGCTGAGCGGGAATGTGCTGGTCGCGACTTCGATCGAGCCGTGGGCGCCGGTCATTCCGGCGGAGGGCACGAAGCTGAGCCTGACCGGCCAGGTCTCCGATTTCATGGAGCTGCGCGCCCTGCGCATCGAAGGCGTCCCGGCCGACGTGTCGCAGGCCCAGCTAGGCGGCAGCGGATCGCTGCTGCAGCTGGCCAACGGCGTGCGCGTGGAGGCGACGGGCACCGTGCGCGGCGGCGTGCTGGTCGTCACCAAGCTGAAGATCCGCGAGACGGCGCCGTCGCAGGCCACGGTGACCTACAGCGCGCAAGGCAGCGTGGGCGGGTTCCGCTCGGCCGCGAGTTTCAAGGTGCAGGGACAGGACATCGATGCCAGCCAGGCCGTGTTCGTCGGCGGCACCGCGCAGGACCTCGACAGCCGCAGCAAGGTGCGGGTGACCGGCACGCGCGTCGTCGACGACGTGCTGCTGGCCGAGCGGGTCGAGTTCCTGGAGTAGGTCAGCGCAGCGGCGTGCCGCCGCTTTGCGAGTAGCCCGACGGCCGGGTGGCCTCGAAATCGGGCTCTTCCGGCGCGGGCATGGGCTGCAAGGCCGCGTCGCGGATGGCGAACAGCGCCTTCAGGTCTTCCGCGACGTCGTCGTCGACCGCGGGCGTCGCAGGCGCCGACGGAGCACCGCCCGCCGCGCCGAGGGCACCGGAGCGCGATTGCCCCATCTGCCATTCGCCGTCGCCCGGCAAGTCGCCGCCGGTGGTGGCGGTGATGCCGGCGAACTGCCAGGAGATGGACAGCAGCCAGTCCCAGGCGCGGGCGTCGAACTTCTCGATCTCGGCCATCATGCTGCTCTGGAACGCGGGGATGTAGCGCAGGAGGTTGCCCTGCCCCTGCTTGACCACCAGCTGCACGTGCAGGCCGGTGCGGCGGTTGCTGGTGACCACCGGCAGCAGCCGGCATTCGATCCAGTCGGAAGGGACGGCATGGCGCCGCATCGTCTCCCTCAGGACCAGCTTGACCAGCTCGCGGCGGCTGGCTTCGCGCTCGGCCACGCCATCGTCGCGGTCGTCGCTTTCCTCGAATCTCGTGCCCGACGGCGGCGGGTCCTGGGGACCGGACCGGTCCTGTCCCCCGAGAATCTTCTGCAGCAAGCCCATCGGCGCATTATCACGCCGGGGGCGGGCGGCGGGAAAGCGATCAGTCGATGAAAGCGGTCGCCAGCCGGACGCCGATCGTGTAGCCGCCGCCCTCGGCCTCGCAGCGCACGACGATGGCTTCGCAGCGCAGCGGGTAGTTGTGCCCGTCCAACAGGTAGTCGACGGTGATCTCCACCCGCTGCCCCAGCGTGTACGGCTCGCGCGAGGTGAAGGCCAGCCCGCTGACGCTCACGTCGCGCGTCACGCCGCCCTGGGCGCCGTCCACGGTGAGCGGCACCTCCATCTCGAAGCGCTCCGCGCCGCGCTGCTCCTGCAGCCGGCCCAGCGGCACCACCACCCTGCGTTCCACCATCGTCATCCCTGGCTCCCTGCGGTCAGCCGGTGCCGCCTTCGTGCAGCACCGACTCCTCCTCGAACAGCGGCTGGTCCAGCCGCACTGCGACGTTGTAGCTGTCGCCGTGGCGTTCCACGCGCACGACACGGCCGCGCGACTGCACGTGGAGGGGTTCGCCCTCCAGGTCGTAGTGCAGTTCGAGGGACACGATGCTGCCCACGTCGGGAGCCTGCCTCGCCTCGAGCAGGACGCCCGTGGCGCTGATGTCGTGGCAGGCGCAGGCCTGCCCCTCCATCGTGACCGGCAGCGCCAGGCCGAACCTGTCGGCCGACCGTTGGCAATGCTGCACTTCCTGCATGCTGTCTCGTCTCCCTTGGCGTGGTGCCTCGTGCACCTCCGGGGCAGAGTAGGCGTGGACCACCCCTGAGCTTGTAGGAGGCGAGCGCCTGAGACTGTGGGGACCCGCTCGCGGCGCTGGTGCGGACGGACTAGCCCGCCGCGGGCGAACTAGCCCGGCGGGCGCCGCACGCGGAAATTGAGCAGGCGCGTGGCCATGAACGTTTCCGTGAGGAAGCACAGCAGCGCCAGCAGGAAGCAGAGCACGCCGGCCAGGAAACTGGTGATGGCGGTCGCCCCCAGGCGCACGGTGGTGGTCTCGCCGACGAACAGCACGAGGATCGTGACGCCGATCAGGATCGCGCACAGCGTGAGCAGCGCGATGCAGGCGTTGGCGAGCCGCCCGCGCTGGCGCAGTTCGGCCAGTTCGTCCTCGGCGCGCCGGAGGAACGCTTCGTCCGTGCTGACGAGCGCGCGGTCCTCGACCAGCCGTGCGCGGTCGATGATGCGCGCCAGCCGGCCGGCGACGGCGCCGATCATCCCGGACACCGCGGTGAGCAGGAACACGGGCGCGATCGCGAGCTGGATGCCGTGCGTGATCGCGCCGGGATCGATCGGCAGCGCCATGTCAGGCCGGGCGCCGCGGGTGCAGCGGGTACTGCGGGTCGTTGTAGCCGGGGGTCGAGGGATGCCCGGCGGGCACCAGCGAATCGACCAGGCGCTCGTCGTCGGCCGTGATCGCGGCGTCGATCGCGGGCGCGTACGACGTCCACTGCTCCAGCGTGCGCGGCCCGGCGATCACCGAACTGACCGCGTGGTGGTGCAGCACCCACGCGGTGGCGAACTGCGCCAGCGTCAGGCCCTTGGCCTGCGCGTGCGGCAGCAACTGCTGCGCGATGCGCAGCGACTCGTCGCGGAATTCGGTCTCGGCGATGCGCTTGTCGCCCCGCCCCGCGCGCGTGCCCTGCGCGGGCGCCTGCCCCGGCGCGTACTTGCCGGTGAGCACGCCGCGCGCGATCGGGCTGTACGGCACGACCCCGATGCCGTAGTGCGCGCAGGCCGGCAGGATCTCGACCTCGGGCTGCCGGTTCAGGAGGTTGTAGTACGGCTGGCAGGCGACCGGCCGCGGCACGCCCAGCGCGTCGGCCAGGCGCACGGCCTCGGCGATGCGCCAGCCGCGGAAGTTGGACAGCGCCCAGGCGCGGATCTTCCCGGCGCGCACCAGGTCGCCCAGCGCGCGCACCGGCTCCGCCAGGTCCATGCCTTCGAAGTCACGGTGCAGGTACAGCACGTCGACATGGTCGGTGCGCAGGCGCGCCAGGCTGGCGTCGAGCTCGCGCAGCATCCAGCTGCGCGAGTAGCCCACCTGGTTGGGGCCCTTCCCCATCGCGTTCCCGAGCTTGGTGGCGAGCACCCAGTGCTCGCGTTGCCCCTGGAGCAAGTCGCCGAGCATGGTCTCGGAGGCCCCCTTCGTGTACACGTCGGCCGTGTCGATGAAGTTGACCCCGTGGTCGCGCGCGTCGGCGACGATCGCCGCCGCCTCCTTCGCGTCGGTCTGGTCGCCGAACATCATGGTCCCCAGGCAGAGGACCGAGACACGCAGGTTGCTGGAGCCCAGGCGGCGGTAGTGCATGGCGCGAGAGCTTACCGCGCCGGTCGGGCTGCGCTCAGTGCCGCTGCCGGAGCATCTCGTCGAGGGCCGACTGGCCCGCATCCAGCCGGTCGTCGGCGTCGTCGGGCAGGTGCCCTTGCGGCGAGAGCTGGTCGACCACTTCCGGCAGCACGTCGGCGAAGCCCTGCGCGGCCTCGTCGCGCCCGATGCCCAGCTGGCTGGCCCACGCGGAAAGTTCGTCGTCGCCGAGCAGCTGGTGGGCGGCGTCGGCCGGCAGCGCGTCGTTGCGTTCGGTGCCGAGCCACGACGAGGCATGCGGCGCGTACCCGTGCTCGTTCACCCGGGACATGACGTTGCGCACGCCCCCATTGCGCCGCATCCAGGCCAGCACCAGCGGCAGCATCAGGGCGAGCATCGCGTTGCGGTTGCCGGGGCGCGCGCCGGGCACTCCCGTCGACCCCATGCCGGGCAGTCCACCCCCCAGCATGCCGCCGAGCACGCTGTCGAGCCCGCCGGGAAGTCCCCTGCCCAGTCCGCCACCGCCGCCACCGGCGGCGCCGCGAAGCACGCTGCCGAGAATCTGTCCGATCACTGGATTGCCCATCGTTCGCTCCTTGTCGAGTGGCGAACCATAGGGTGGACGCGGGGGCGCGCCCGTCGGCGGAACGCGCAAGCGCGGGACGGTGGCGCCGGGTCAGCCGTGCGAGGGCTGGCGCATCGGCACGCGGATGCGCGCCCACTGCGCGATCTGCTCGGGCCGCGTGAGCGCCCCGGGCTGGCGCGCGACTTCGCGGCCATGGAAGAACACCGCCAGCGTGGGGATGCTGCGGATGTTCAGCCGGCCGGCCAGGTCCTGCGCGCGCTCGGTGTCGACCTTCGCGACGCGGAAGCTCGGCTCGAGCAGCTTCGCGGCCTGCTCGTACGCAGGCGCCATCGTGCGGCACGGCCCGCACCACGGCGCCCAGAAGTCGACCAGCAGCGGCAGCTCGCTGCGGGCGAGGTGCCGCTCGAAGCCGGCAGCGTCCAGCTCGACCGGCTTGCCGAGGAACAGCGCCAGCTTGCAGCGGCCGCACGACGGCGCGCTGCCCAGCTGGTCCTCGCGCACGCGGTTGGTGGCCTGGCAGGTGGGGCAGACGACGTGCAAGGTGCCGGTCATGGCGTGATGGAATTGCAATGGCCGCGGCCCCCTACTGGGCGCCGGCGACGGGGGGTGCATCGGCCGACGGGATGTCGACGGGGCCGAGCTGGCGCGCGAGCCACAGCGCCTCCTTGGCGCCTTCGCGCGCGTGCGCGATGTGCTGCGCGGTCTCGCGCGGCAGGCCGTCGGCATCGCGGCCGCTCCAGCCCTCGCGCGCGCGGCTCGAGAGGTTGTAGTAGACGGAGACGCCCGCGCGCAGCATCGCCTGGCGCTGGGCCTTCGGCACCCGCAGGCGCTCGACGCGCTGGCGGCTCCACTCGGCAGCTTCGCGCATGTGGCGGGCGGCCGCGTGCACGGCTTCGACGACGTCGTCGGGGTCCTGCACGCCGAGCGCCGCGGCGGTGGCGGGCTCGAACTGCGCGATGCCGAGGTTGGGCGTGCCGTCGCGGCTGGCACCCAGGCGTGGCACCCAGTCGGTTTCGGCCCGGATGAGGCCGTACACGTCCTGGAAGCCCAGGCCCATGTCCTCCAGCCGCGCTTCGCGGGCCGCCGCCTTGGCCAGCATCAGGCGCGACGCGTGGTCGGGCGTCAGCAGCACGGCGCCGTTCATGCGCACCGGCTCCCAGCGCACGCGGCTTCGCAGCTGGGCGTAGTAGTCCTGGACCGGCAGGGGCGGTGGTGCCGGAATCTCCGCCCGTGCGACGGATTCACGCTGCGTCGTCGCGACCGGCTGCGGCGACGACGGACGCGCGGCCCAGCCCGCGAGCGCGAGCAACTCGCACGCCGCGACGGCCGAGGTGCCCAGCACCACGGTCACACGCCAGAGCAAGACAGGCCCTCGTTCACCAGCACCTCGGAAAGGAGAGGCGATGGTGCCGGGCCGTTCAACTCGTCGGCGTTGCACGATGCAAGCGTTTGCCTCCAATCGCCACGCATGAGGCACAGCCGCCGGGCGCGCCATGGCCCGTTCGGGCTCGGCGGATCACCGACACCGCTGAGGCATGGTCGCTGACCGCCAATGGCTGGGACAACCCACGCGGCGGCGCCGCCGAGCTTCCCAGAATCGCCGCGACTTTCTGGGAGAAGAGACGATGCAGCAAGGCTCCGGTATCCGGGGGAAACAGGCCGTCGCGATGGCGCTGGCCGCACTGTGGCTGACCGCTTGCGGTGGCGGCGGTGGTGGTGGTGAAGTGAGCGCGGCGCCGCCGCCGCCGGGCGGCCAGCTCGGCGCTGGCCCGCTGCCGACCGACGCCCCGACCAGCGCACCCACCAGCGCACCCACCAGCGCGCCCACCAGTGCGCCGACATCGGCACCGACGAGCGCCCCGACGGCAGGCCCGACCGCAGCACCGACGGCTGCACCGACCGCGGCGCCGACCTCCGCGCCCACCGCTGCGCCGACCGCAGCCCCGACGGCGGCCCCAACGGCCGCACCGACGGCGGCACCGACGGCGGCCCCGACCGCCGCGCCGACCGCCGCGCCGACCGCCGCGCCGACGCCTGCACCCACGGCCGCGCCGACCGCCGCCCCGACGCCGGCGCCGACGCAGCCGCCGAGCGCAGGCACGGTGCAGGCCACGCCGAACGCGACCGTCACCGTGTCGCCGGCTGCCAACCAGACCGTCACGGTGCTGCTGCCCGCGAGCGCAGCACTGCAGGTGGGGGACCGGGTCCGCGTCGCCGGCCAGGGCAGCGGCAACTGGACGCTCGCGCAGAACGGCGGCCAGTTCGTCGACACCAGGAACCTGGTGAGCAACGCGGTGCCCGGCGCGACCTGGGTGCCGCACGTCGTCGACGCCGCGGCGCCCGACCAGCCATGGTCCGGCACGGCGAGTTCCGCCGACGGCCAGCGCGTCGCCGCGATCGCCAATCCCGGCGGCCTGTACGTCTCGCAGGACGGCGGCGCCACCTGGACGCGCACCAGCCTCGCCGCCAACGCGTGGTCGCAGGTGCTGATGTCCAGCGACGGCGGCCGGATGGCGGCGGTCGGCGGCGGCAGCCTGTTCGTCTCGTCCGATGGCGGGCAGAGCTGGACCCAGCGCGGCACCAGCGTGAACTGGGCGTCGGTGCACATGTCCGACGACGGGCAGCGCATCGTCGGCGTGGGCGGCGGCTCGGTGCAGCTGTCCACCAACGGCGGGCAGACCTTCGCCGCGATCGCTGGCACGGCCAACACCGACTGGCGCGCGATCGCCGGTTCGACCGATGGCATGCGCCTGGTCGCAGTGGCGTCGCTGTACGGCGGCGACCCGGCGCGGCAAGGCGTGTACGTGTCCGCCGACGGCGGTGCGACCTGGACCCGCCGCGCCGGCAACGGCAACTGGACGCATGCCGCGTCCAGCGGCAGCGGCATGCGCATGGCGGCGCTCGACAACGGCGGCAACCCGTGGGTCAGCGACGACGGCGGCGCCACCTGGACCGCTCGCTTCAGCTTCAGCGGCTGGAGCGGCCTGGCGATCTCGCGCGACGGCAGCGTGGTCGTGGCGCAGGAGCCGCGCAACGACACCTACGGCCACCGCGGCTACGTGTTCATCTCCCCCGGCGGCAACGACCCGTGGACCTGGACGGCGGCGGACCTGAACCTCACGTGGCGCGGCATCGCGCTGTCGGCCGACGGCAACCGGATGGTCGCCGCCGACCACGGCGTCGACGGCACCGCCGGCGGCCGCATCTACACGACGGCGGGCAACCGGACGTCGATCGGCACCGCCGGCTCGATCGGTGGCGCCGCCGGCCAGCAGGTGGAAGTCACCTACCAGGGCAACGGGCGCTTCACCGTGAGCAACGCGGTGGGCGGCAGCTTCACGATCCGCTGATCACTTGAAGATGCCCAGGATCCGCCCGAACACGTCCGTCAGGACGCGTTCGAGCGGATCGCGCGTGTCCTTCGGCGGCGGCTTGGGCCGCGGGATGTCGAATTCCACGTGCGGGTTCATCACCCGCGTGCGCGACGCCTGCTGGAAGAAGTCGCCCACGATCGGCAGCGCGCTGCGCGCACCCGGCCCCCAGCTGTCGGGCATCGTGACCTTCGGGTCGTTGAAGCCGACCCAGGCCCCGGCCACGAGCTCGCGGTGCATCAGGATGAACCAGCCGTCCGCGTTCTCCTGCGACGTGCCGGTCTTGCCCGCGACGTCGTACTGGATGCCGTAGCGGGTGCGGATCGCCGTCGCCGTGCCTTCGTCGACGACGGCGCGCATGGCGTTGACCAGCGTCAGCGCCGCCGGCCGCGGCATCCCCTGCGCGGACTGGCCGGGCACGAACGCGTCGAGCACCTTGCCGGTCTTGTCCTCGACCCGCAGCACGCTGACCGGCTCCATCCACAGGCCGCTGTTGGCGATGGCGCCGTAGGCCGACACCATCTCGCGCAGCGTGACCGGGCTCGTGCCCAGCGCCAGCGACGGCACCAGGTCCAGGCGGCTCTCGCGCACGCCCAGGCCCTGCGCCACCTTCGCGACCTTGTCGGCGCCGATGCGGCCCATCAACTGCGCGGTGATCGAATTGCGCGATTGCGCCAGGCCGTCGCGCAACGTCATCGGCTTGCGGGTCGGCGGCGTCGCATCCTTCGGGCTCCACACCTCGCCATTCGGTGCTGTGAGCGACACCGGCTGGTCGACGAAGCTGTCGGTGGGCCGCCAGCCGTCGGCGAAGGCCGCGCCGTACACGAAGGGCTTGAACGTCGAACCCGGCTGGCGGCGCGCCTGGCTCACGTGGTCGAACTGGTCCTGCGCGAATCCGGCGCTGCCCACCCACGCGAGCACGTGCCCCGTGCGCGGGTCGATCGCGATGAAGCCCGCCTGCAGCAGCTGCCGGTCCTGGTCCGGCTTGCGGCGCTTGTCCGCCAGCGGCTGCAGCTGGGCCATCTGGCGCCCGACCGCCTGGTTGGCCGCGCGCTGCAGGCGCGAGTCGATCGTGCTGCGCACGACGAGCCCGTCGGAATGCACGTCGTACCCGTTGCGGTCGGCCCAGGCGATGAGCCAGCGCCGCACCAGCGCGGCCAGGTGCGGCGCGGGGCCGGTGTCCTCGTCCTGCCGCTCGAAGTCGATGCGCAAGGGCTGCTGCTGGAGCTGCTTCGCGCGCTCGGCCGTGAGCACGCCCCGCTTGGCCATCTGCGCCAGCACGACGTTGCGCCGCTGGCGCGCGCGGTCCGGGTTGAGCACCGGGTTGTAGTAGCTGTTGCCCTTGAGCATGCCCACCAGCGTGGCGCTCTCCAGCACGTTCAGTTCGCGCGCGGACTTGTCGAAGTAGGTGCGCGCGGCCATCTCGATGCCGAACGCGTTGTAGAGGAAGGGCACCGTGTTGAGGTAGGTCTCCAGGATCTCGCGCTTGCTGTAGACGGCCTCGATCTTCAGCGCGGTGATCGCCTCCTTGACCTTGCGGTGCACCGTCGGCGCGCGGCCGATGTCGTCCGGGTACAGGTTGCGCGCCAGCTGCTGCGTGATGGTCGAGCCGCCCTGCCGGTTGCCGGCGAGCGTGTGCACCACCGACGCCGCGGTGCGCCGCACATCGATGCCGTGGTGGCTCCAGAAGCGATGGTCCTCGGTCGCGATCAGCGCCTGGACGACGCTGGGCGACACCTGGTCCAGCGGCACCCACTGGCGGTGCACGCGCTGGTAGGTGGCCAGCACGACGTTGTCGGCCGAGACCAGGCGCGCCGGCGCCTCGACCTTGGCCTTCTGCAGGTTGGCGATGCTGGGCGTGAACGGCAGCAGCACGAGCACGTACACCAGCACGAGCAGTGGCGGCACCAGCAGCAGCCGCCACGGATGCGCGCGCGCCGCGCCGATCGCGCGGCCCGCCAGCGAGCGCGTTCGCGCCGTCGCCCGTTGCCAGCGCGTGCCTGTGTCCTCCGGTCCGGGGATGTTCTCCATCCCGCCATTCTGGTGCCCCGGCCGTGGGGAGAACGCGACGGCCGTGGTGGCGGTGCCGTCCGACACCGTGGCGCCGAGGAGCGCTACCAGAATGGCCGCGTCTTCCAACAACGACAACGCCATGGCCCTCGACAATCCCCGTGCGGGGCGCAGCCCCGTCGTGCCCACCCCCGGCTGGCCGGCCCCGCTGCGCGACGCCGCCGCCTTCCTGCGTGGCTTCCTGCGCAACCCGGCCCAGGTCGGCTCCGTGGTCCCCAGTTCCCGGCAACTCGAGCAGCGCCTCGTGCGCAGCGCCGCGATCGCGCAAGCGCGCACCGTGGTCGAGCTCGGGCCGGGCACCGGCGGCACCACGGCCGCGCTGCTGCGCGCGATGCAGCCCGGCGGGCGCCTGCTCGCCGTCGAACTCGACCCGGTGTTCCACGCGCACCTGGCGCGGTCGCTGCGCGACCCGCGGCTGCTGCTGGAACTGGCGAGCGCGGAACGGCTGGCCGAATTGCTGGAGGCGCGGCGCCTGCCGGCGCCCGATGCGATCGTCTCGGGCATCCCGTTCTCGACGATGCCGCCGGAGGTGTCCGACCGCATCGCCGCGCAGGTCGCGCAGGTGCTGCGACCGGGCGGGCGCTTCGTCGCCTACCAGGTGCGCGCGCACGTGGCCGGCTTCGCGACGCCCTACCTGGGCGAACCCGAGAAACGCTGGGAGATCGTGAACGTGCCGCCGGTGCGGGTGTTCACGTGGACGAAGGCGGCACCTTCGGCTTCGTGACGCGCACCGGCTCCCAGCCGGCGAACTGCGGGTAGTAGCGCGCCACGACGGCGCCGCTGGTGTCCCACGCGATGCAGCGCCCCAGGTGGTACGGCGGCTGCGTCGCCTGCACGGGCGCGATGCCCGCGAGGCGCCGCTCGCGCTCGCGCCACGGGAACACGGTCTGGTAGGCCGCGGTGGCCAGGTTGAACAGCAGCTCGCGCAGGTGGGTGCAGCCGCGCACCCCACCCAAGGCCTTCTCGATCGCCTGCCGCCAGCCCGGGCCGAGCGTCGCGCCGACCATCTGCTGCATCGGGTCGACGCCTTGCTGGCATTCGGGAAACGGCGTGTGGTCCATCGCGGTGGCGATGGCGCGGATCGTCATCGATTCGTCCACGGTGATGCGGATGCGCATGCCATGGATCGGCGTGCCGACCGGCATCTGCGTGCCGTCGGAGCGCTCGAAGCCATACGTCTTGGTGTCGGACATCTCGCCTTCGATGTCCCAGAGGCCGTCGTCGCGCAGGTAGCCGCTGTAGGTGACGGCGCGCGTGTGCAGGTGCCGGCGCGGCGCCGGGTCAGGCAGTGGCATCCGCGGTCACTCCGCCTCGAGCCGCTTGAGCGCCTCTCGCTTGCCCATGCCGCGCAGCTGCGCGATGGCCTCGATCTGCCTGGCGCGCGGGCGGGTCTTGCCCGATTCCCACTTGTAGACCGACAGCGCCGACACGCCCAGGATCTTCGCGACCGACGCCGCGGACAGCCCAAGGCGCTTGCGCTGCGCTGCCAGGCCCTTGGCCGAGAACCGCAGCGACGGGCCGGACTCCTGGCCCTCCTCCTGCTCGGGCGCGGCGCGGCCGCTGCCGCGCGACTGGCGCTTCAGCTGGCGTTCGAGCGCCTGCAGCTGGCGCCGCAATTGCGCGATCTGGTGGCGGGACTGCGTCACCGCCTTCTTCAGGGCCTGCGTTTCCGAACGCAATTCCTTGCGGGCAACGCGCTGGATTTCCAGTTTCAGGACCGAGCCGATGTTGGGCATGGAAAGGAGTGACCTGCTGCGCGGTGCGCGGCCCGGCGGGCCTGCGCGCCACTTGGGACACGGCCGAGTTGCGATGCCCCATCTTAGCCGCAACGCTGCAGCGGAACTTTGCAACGGCGGGACCTGCATGAGGTGCGCGATGTCGGACGCGGCCTGCCCGCCGCAAGCGAAAACACCGACACCGTGTAGGACCCGCGTCCCGGAGCCTGCATCGCCATGTCGAACGAGAGCTTCGCCACGGCCGTCCCCGCCGCGATCCGCCGCGCCACCCAGGAACGCCCCGCTGCCGGCGGCTGGACGGTGCGCATCCTGGCGCCCGAAGGCGTGCATGAACTGCGCCTGTCCAGCCAACGCCAGGTGGGCCGCCTCGCGCTCGAACTGGAACGCCTGGGCTTCGCGCTCGATGTCGATGCGCGGTCCGAGACCGACTTCGTCTTCGCGCTGGAAACCGCCGACGCGCCCTGACGCTCCCGCGCGAATCACTGCATCGCGCGCTTGCGGCGCCGCAGCCACCACCACGCAGACGCGGCGATCGCGACCGCCGCGAGCGCACAGGCGACCGCAAGGCCCGGATGCCGCTGCAACGCCGCAAGGATGTCCTCCCAGTTGGTGCCGATCGTGCGCACCACCGCAATCAGCAGCGGCAACTCGATCGCGCCGGCGCCGCCGTCGAACAGCAGCACCTGCCGGGACGGCACGCGCAGCGAGCCGGCCGCGAACAGCATCGGGCTGCGCAACCCCGGAAGGAAGCGCACCGCCGCGAGGTAGCCGGGCCCCCACCTCTGCATGCGCCCCTGCAGCTGCGCGAGGCGCCGCGGCGGCAGCAGGCGCGCGAGCCGCGGGTGTTCGAGCACGCGCGTTCCCAGCAGGCGCCCCCAGTGCACGACGAGCAGGTCGGCCGTCATCACCCCGAGCCACGCGACCACGGCCAGCAGCACGGGATCCATCACCCCGCGCAGCGTCAACGCCGCGGCGACGACGACGAGCAGGTCCTCGTTGACGGGCAGCCCGAAGCCGCTCGCCGCCAGCGCGGCGAACACGAGCGCATAGGCCGGTGCTCCCTGCAGCGACTGCAGGAACGCCAGCACCTCGCCCATCACGTCCATGGGCGCGGCGACACGCGCAGGCTCAGCCGCGGATCAGGACGCCGCCGGCGGGCAGCTTGGAGGCCGCGTCGGCGCAGTTGCCCGGCAGCTGCTGCGCGGCGGGATCGACGCCGGGCACCCACACCCGGCACAGGCCGGCGGGCGGCATCGCCGACATCGGGATCACGATCGAGCCCGAGGCGCCCATCGCCGTCGTCGCGGGCGTCGTCGCGACGACGGCTGGGGGCGTGTTGACGACGACCGGGCGCGGGTTGACGGTGCAGGCGGCGAGCAGCACCAGCGGGAGCACGGCGAGCGAAATGCGGGCGAGGCGCATGGCAGGTCCCTGGAGGTTCGTTGTGACCGGAGGATGCTCGTCCGCGCGCGCGATGCCGTGTCGCGCCGATCCCGCAAAGTGCATCAGAACGCTGCACGGCGTAGCGCGCCGAACGGCGGTGTGACGGTTGCGTTGCCGTTGTTGCAAGCCGCGCGGTGCTCGGCTGGAGCGCAACGCGACAAGGTGGCGGCGGACCACGGCGGGCCGCAACTGGGTTAGAACCGGCGCGCAACTCCACCACGCCCGATGCGCCGCTTCCTCCTCGCCTCCGCCCTGCTCTCCACCACCTTGTACGCAACGGCGCAGGACGGCGGCCGCCCCTTGTGGGAGGTCGGCGGCGTCGCCCTCGGCGTGTCGCAGCAGGCCTACCCCGGCTCCAGCCAGCAGGTGCAGCGCGCGATCGCCCTGCCCTACTTCATCTACCGCGGGCAGTACCTGCGCGCGGACAGCGACGGCATCGGCGTGCGCGCGGTGAAGACGCCGCGCTACGAGTTCGACGTCAGCGCCGCCGGCGCGTTCGGCTCCAACGCGGACCACGACCCGATCCGCCGCGGCATGCCCAGCCTGGGCACGCTGGTGGAGGTCGGGCCGCGCCTGAAGGTGGATCTCGGCCCGGCTCCCGCCGGCGGACGGTGGCGCCTCGATCTCCCGGTGCGCGGCGTATTCGACCTCAGCCACCAGTTGCGCTACCGCGGCGCGGTGTTCCAGCCTGGGGTGACCTGGTCGCGCCGCGCGCCGGGCGCGCTGCTGTACGGCGTGGGCGCGAGCCTGCTGGTGGCCGACGAGCGCCTCGCGTCGACGTTCTACGAAGTCGAGCCGCGCTTCGCGAGGTCGTTCCGGCCCGCCTACGAAGCGCGCGCCGGCCTGCTGGGCACGCGCCTGTCGACGTGGTTCGGCAAGGACCTCACGCGCGACTGGACCCTGTTCGGCTTCGCCCAGCTGAATTCCGTGGCGGGCGGGGCCAACCGCGACAGCCCGCTGGTGCGCCAGGTGACGGGCCACACGCTGGGCATCGGCCTGTCGTACACGTGGCTGCGCTCCGAGGCGCGCGCCGCCGACTGAGGTCACGCGGGCGCCAGCCCTTTGCATCCTGTTGCGCACGGTTCGCGTGCGGCTTGCGAGCATGCGCGGCTGCACGACAAGGAGAACCCCCATGGAGAACCGCAACTTGGCCACCTGGGCCGCCATTGCCGCCGGCGGCTTCCTGCTGGCCGACCAGGTGCGCCGCCGCCATTCGCCCACGATGCTCGAGTCCCTGCAGGACGACCACGACGAGGACGTCGAGATGCGCCGGTCCAGCGGAACCAGCGCGCTGGGCCTGATCGCCCTGGCAGCAGGAGGCTGGTACCTGGCGAAGGTCCTGCGCGCCAGTCCAGGCGATTCGCGCATGTCGAACGTGCAGGAGTCGATCGAGCTCGACGTGCCCGTGCGCGCCGCCTACAACCAGTGGACGCAGTTCGAGGACTTCCCCAAGTTCATGGCCACCGTGCAGGAGGTCAAGCAGGTCGACGACACGCACCTGCACTGGAAGGCGCTCGTCGCGGGCAAGGTCAAGGAGTGGGACGCCGAGATCACCGAGCAGGTGCCCGACAAGCGCATCGCATGGCGCAGCACGGGCGGCGCGAAGAACGCGGGCGTCGTGACCTTCCACAAGATCGGCGACAACCGCACCCGGGTGATGCTGCAGATGGATTACGAGCCGGAGACCTTCGCGGAGAAGGCCGGGGATGCCGTCGGCGGCGTGAAGCTCACGGCCAAGGGCAACCTGATGCGGTTCCGGCAGCTGCTGGAGCAGCGCGGGACCGAGACCGGCGGCTGGCGCGGCGAAGTGCCGGTGCACTGAGGCACGGCCGCCGCGCGGGGCGGCTGCTCAGGCGCAGCCGTCCTTGCAGCGCCACTGGCGCGTGCCGGCGATCGGGAACGACACCAGCTGCGCGCGCGGCTTGTGGCGGCCGCAGCGGAAGCAGCTCATGGTGACACCGAAGGCGCTGCCGAACTCGCTGCCAGGCGTCTTCGACTGGTACCGCAACCCGCCGGAGCGGATGCGGGTCTTGGTGTCCTCGCCGCTCACCTGCGGGGCCTCATCGGGGGACGCGGCCCGCCCGTGCGCTCGGGCAGGTGCCGGAACATGATGCGGCCCTTGGTGAGGTCGTAGGGCGACATCTCCAGGGTCACGTCGTCACCCGCGATGATGCGGATGCGGTGCTTCTTCATCTTGCCGCCGGTGTAGGCGACCAGTTCGTGTCCGTTGGTCAGCACCACGCGGCACCGCGAGTCGGGCAGCACTTCGGCCACCTTGCCTCGCATCTCGATCAATTCTTCCTTGGCCATGGGGCCCTCCTGCGCATGCCGCCGGGCGGCACGCGCGCTGCGTTGCGGGATGTGCGTGGATCAGTAGCCGCGGCGGCCACCGAAGCCACCGCCGCCGCCGGAGCGCGGCTCCATCGGGCGCGCTTCGTTGACGACCAGGCCCCGGCCGCCCATGTCGCGGCCGTTCATGCCCTCGATGGCGGCCTGCGCCTCGGCGGGCGAACCCATCTCGACGAAGCCGAAGCCCTTGGAGCGGCCGCTGTCGCGGTCCATGATCACCTTCGCGCTGGTGACCGAGCCGAAGGCCTCGAAGGCCTGCTGCATGTCGCTGTCACTGAAGGAATACGGCAGGTTGCCGACGTAAAGTTTGTTGCCCATGGGGGGCCTCCATGCTGGATAGTGAGACCGCGATGGAGCCCGGATGCGTTCACAAACCCTTGAGGACGCGCGAAAAGCGAAGCTGACAATCACCGCAGAGAAAAGGCGCCGCTGGCTGCAGCGCACCCGGGATTATGCGCTCCGGCTGCCTCAGCAGGCCTTTCGGGCCCGGAAAGCCCCCAGCGCGGCCTAAAGCAGTTCCTTGGCCAGGTAGAACGTTCCCTCGCGCGCGCGGTGCCACCACGGCCGGCGCTGCCAGCGCTCCAGCTCGATCACCTGGGCGCGCGCCGCGTACTTCTGGAACACCTCGTCGAGCTGCGCGGCCAGCGCCTCGCTGCAGATGGCCAAAGTCACCTCGTCGTTGGTCTCGAACGAGCGGTCGTCGAAGTTGCTCGAGCCGATCGCCGACCACACGCCGTCGATCGTCATCACCTTCTGGTGCAGCAACGTGTGCGGGTACTCGTACAGCTTCACGCCGGCGCGCAGCAGCCGCTCGAAGTTGCGGTGGCCGGCGTACTGCACGATCGGGTTGTCCGAGCCGCTGGTCGAGGGCATCAGCACGCGCACGTCGACGCCGCGCTGCACCGCCTTGGCGAAGGCCTCGATCGCCTCCGGCTCGGGGATGAAGTACGGGTTCTGGATCCAGATGCGCTTCTGCGCCAGGCAGATCGCCGTGTGGTGCAGGATCTTCACCGTCGGCGCCGAGTTCTCCGGCTTGGCGAAGGCCACGTGCATCACGGTGTCGCCGGCGTGCTCGATCTTCGGGAACACGTCGTCGCCGACGAACAGCTCGCCGGTCTCGCCCGTCCAGTTCTCGCTGAACACCGACTGCAGCGAGCCCACGACCGGCCCGTGCAGCCACACGCTGAGGTCGGCGAAGTGCTTGCCGTCCTCCGCATTGCCCAGCCAGTCGTCCACGACGCAGTGACCGCCGGCAAAGCCTTCGCGGCCGTCCAGGATGCACAGCTTGCGGTGATCGCGGTTGTTGATCACGCCCAGGTTGCGCAGCGACCGCTTGTGGAAGAAGCGCACCTGGCATCCCGCATCGCGCATCTGCTGCACGACGTCCTTGCCGATCTTCCGCGAGCCGGTGTCGTCCAGCATGATGCGCACCTTGCAGCCGGCACGCGCCCGCTCGCAGAACGCCTGCGCCAGGCGCCGGCCCAGCTCGCCGTCCTTCCACAGGAAGGTCTCGAAGTGGACGGTCTTGCGCGCGGCCGCGATGCGCTCCAGCAGGAAGTCGAAGAACGCCCCGTTCTCGAACAGCTGCACGGAATTGCCGCCGACCGGCGTGCCCAGCGTCAGGCCGGCCAGCGACAGCGTGAGCTCCTGGATCGGCCGGTCGCAGTCGATGTTGAGCTTGGGATCGCGATGGGTGCGGATCGACCAGATCGCCAGCACCAGCAGGGCGATCAGCACGAGCGACGCCAGGCTCCACCAGGAGAAGTTCATGGCCCGACTGTGCGCGGGCGCGCGGACGCTGCCGTTCGGACGGCATCCCGACCCGCTGTGCGGCGCGGCGTACGGCTCAGGCGCGTTCGGGCGGGGTGGCCGCCTTGCGGCCGTCAAGCATGGACCGCAGCAGGTTCTCGCGATGCCGCCAGCCCATCCACGCGACGGCGGCCACATGCACCGCGACCAGGCCGAGCAACGTCCAGCCCAGGACCACGTGGATGCGTTCCATCACCGGGTCGCCCCAGAACGCATCGGTGTTCACGTACAGCCAGCCCGTGGCCGCCAGCGCGAGCACGACCGCCAGCAGGACGACGACCATCCACGCGCCCAGCGGGTTGTGGCCCAGGAAGCGCGGCTCGCGGCCCGCGGCCAGCTGGGCGGCGTAGCGGAGCGTGGCTCGTGGTCCCCGCAGGAAGGCGCCGAAGTGCGCGTGCTGCGACGGCCCGAAGCCCCACGCGATGCGTGCCAGCGCCGCGGCGCCCGCCACGTAGCCCGCCCATTCGTGCCAGCGCGAGTCCGTGAGCCAGCACGCGATGGCGGCGGCGGCGAGCAGCCAATGCAGCAGCCGCACGGGCCGGTCCCAGACCGGGACCCGTGCGCCGTCCGCGCCACGCGCGCGCGCCATCGCCAGGCTTACTTGCGTTCCTCGCCGACCTTCTCGAAGGTCTTGGGATTGAAGAACACCTCGGCGCGCTTGTTGTCCTGGTCGAAGCCATAGACCTCGTAGCAGCCGTTCTCGACCTTCACCTGGCGCACCTTCTTCCAGCCTTCGGCCTCGAGCTTCTTCTGCAGTTCCATCTGCGGGCGCCGTTCGGACTTCGGCACGTCGCACTTGAACTTGCCGTCGGCCATCGCCGCGCCGGCGGACATCGCCAGCGCCAGCGCCAGCAGGGGTTTCGTGATTTGCATGCTTGCTCTCCTTGTGGTTCCCTACACGTCGGCCCAGTGCCGCAGCAGGTTGTGGTACGTGCCCGTGAGGCCGACGATCGCCGGGTCGGCGTCGCCGAGGCGGCTGCGCAGGTCGCGCAGCCGGTTGTCCATGTCGAACAGCAGGCGGCGCCGCTCCTGGCTGCGCACCATGCTCTGGATCCAGAAGAACGAGGCGACGCGCGCGCCGCGCGTGACCGGCTCCACGCGGTGCACCGACGTGCCCGGGTAGACGACCATGTCGCCCGCGCGCAGCTTCACGCGGCGCGTGATGCCGGCCGCTTCCTCGACCACCAGTTCGCCGCCGTCGTACTCGTCCGGCTCGCTGAGGAACAGCGTGCACGAGATGTCGGTGCGCACCCGCATCGCGCCGCCCGGCAGGAAGCGGATGGCGGCGTCGACGTGGTCACCGAAGGTATTGGTCTCGCCCGAGTAGCGGTTGAACAGCGGCGGCGCGATGTGGCGCGGCAAGGTGGCGGAGAAGAATTCCGCGTTGCGCTCGAGCCCGCGCAGCACCAGCTGCTGCACCTGGCGCGCCGCATCGCAGGACTCGGGCAGCTGCTCGTTGCGCTTGGACAGCATCGCCTGCTCGCCCGCGGTCACGCGGCCGTCGGACCACGGGCCCGCGTCGAGCACGCGGCGCCCCGCCGCGACTTCGTCGGGCGCGAGGACGGCGCGCAGTTCGAGCAGCATGTCAGTAGCGGTACGCGACGCTGACCGTCGCGGCGCGGCCCGGGCCCTGGATCGCGAAGCCGGGATAGAGCTGGTCGCCGTAGATGCGGTTGGCCACGTTGTTCACGTTGAACTGCACGAACAGGTCGGGGGTGGCCTTGTACTCGGCCATCAGGTCCACCGACGCGTAGCCGCCGGCGCGGGCCGTGCGCTGCGCGGCGCCGGTGCTGCCCTGCAGCGCGAAGTTCTCGCTGGCGCCGTGCACGCCGCCCGCGACGCGCCACTGCGGGTCGACCTGGTAGCCGAGCCACGCGGCGGCCGTGTGGCGCGGCGTCAGGCCGACGCGCTGGCCGATGCTGGCCTGCGCGTTGGCGGCGCTGCCGGCCGCATCGATCTTCGCGGTCGGGATGAAGGAGTACGAGACGTAGACCTCCCACTGCGGGCCCAGGCGGCCGACCACGTCCAGCTCGATGCCCGCGGAGTGGCGCTGGCCCGAGAGCGTGAAGGCGGTGCCGGCGAAGTCGGCGTCGGTGGTGCGCTCGTGGAACTTCTCGGTGCGGAAGATCGCCGCGCGCGTGGACAGCTTGCCGTCCAGCCAGTCGAGCTTGGCGCCGGCCTCGATGTTGCGGCTCTTCTCGGGCGGGGTGTTCGCGTTCTGCTGCGTCGTGAACTGGTAAGTGTCCGCCGCCGTGTTGAACGAGGTGCCGTAGGAGACGTAGTAGCTGCTGGCCGCGTCGGGCTGGTACAGCACGCCGGCGCGGTAGCTCCACAGCGAGGGGAACCTGACCTCGGTCGTCGGCCGGCCGGTCAGGGCGCCGGCGGTGTCGTACGTGAGCTGGCCGGTGGTCGCCTGGAAGCGATCCCAGCGCACGCCGCCCACGACCTTCCACGTCGGCGACAGCTGCACCATGTCCTGCGCGTACAGGCCCAGCGAGCGGCCCTTGTAGTTGCTCGACTCCCGGTACAGCGGCCCCCGGCCGGTGCCGGTGAGCGTGGCGCCGTCGTCGGGCGTGCCGACCGTGGTCGGCGGCCGCGTGCCCAGCACGTTCCAGCTCGCGTTCTGGAAGCGCACCGCCTCCTCCCGCGCGACGTCGATGCCCGCGAGCACGTCGTGCCGCAGCCCGAACCAGCCGAACTGGTTCGAGTAGTCGCTCTGCAGCATGGTGGTGTCGTACTTGTCCTTGCGCGGCGTGAGCGAGCCGCGCGTGAGGATCGTCGCGTCGCCCACGTTGCCGCGCGTGGTCGGCTCGCCCAGCGTGGTGCCGAAGCGCGCGACCGAACTCCACTGCGCGCGCTTGAAGGTCCCGGTGCGTAACTGCGTCCGCAGCTCGCCTCCGCCGGCGAAGCGGTGCAGGTGCATCGCGCTCGCGTACGTCGCCGAGCCATCCATGGAATCGGACGGCGTGCCGTAGAAGTCCAGCGGGTTGGTCGGTGCGACGTTGCCACCGAGGTAGCCCACCGCGTTGCGCGGCACGTTGTTCGTGTTCAGGTGGAACAGGCCGACGTTGAACTCGTTGCGCGTGCCCAGGCCCCAGCTGTAGCTGGGCGCGATGCCGTTGCGTTCGACCCTGGCGCCGCCGTTGCCGGCCTTCGTCGCCATGGCGTTCAGGCGCAGTGCGGTTTCCTCGCCGGTGCGCTTGTTGAAGTCCACGGTGCCGCGCACGAGGCCTCCCGTGCCCGCTTGCACGGCGGTGTCCATCTGGTCGACCAGCATCGGCTTCTTGGTGACCTGGTTGACCACGCCGCCGGTCGAGCCGCGGCCGAAGATCATCGACGCCGAGCCGCGCATCACCTCGATGCGCTCCATGTTGAAGGTGTCGCGCTCGTACTGCGAGGGATCGCGCATGCCGTCGATCAGCAGGTCACCGGTCGTCGCGGCGGGAAAGCCGCGGATGCGGATGTCCTGGTCGGTGCCGTTCTCGGTCGCCGAGAAGGTGATGCCGGCGGTGTAGTGCAGCGCTTCCTTCAGCGTGTCCAGGCGCGCGTCGTCGATCAGCTTCTCGGTGATGACGTTGACCGACTGCGGGATGTCGCGCAGGTCCTGCGTGCCCTTGCCGATGCTGGTCTTCTTCGTCCGCAGCGAATCCTTGCCGTGGTTCTCGCCGCGCTCCTCGACGAGCACGGGCTTGAACTCCACCTGAGCGACCGTGGTCGGCGCCGGCGCGGGTGCCTCCTGCGCCCAGCCGACCGACGCGGCCAGCATCAGCGCCCCGAAGGGCAGCAGCGGCGCGGGCGCGCCGGACATCGATGCCGGCGCTTCTTCCCGGGGCGCCTGGGCGGACATGCGAACGGACAAAACGAACCTCCAGTTGTTGTTGGCGCACGCCTGGCGCTCGGCCGTGCTCGTCTGGAGGGGAGTGTATCCCTAAATGCGAATCACTTTTATTTGCGATCGCGAAATTTGCGGATGTGGCCACGCAGCGCACCCCCAACGGCTCAGTCGCTTTTCGCGCAGCGCGATGTGCCGTTTTCCAGCGCGTGCGACGAGCGATGGCGCACCGCCCGTTACGCGCCCGGTTCCAGTGGCAGCGCGGGCTACCTTCGCGCTCCCCCACCGCACCGGAGACCCGCCCTTGGACGACCTCGCCACCCTCCCCGACCTCGACCTGCGTCCCGCGCTGGACGGCCTGCAGCGTGACGGCATCACGGCTTGCAAAGGCGCGTTCAGCCGCGCCTTCGTCGAGGAGCTGCGCGAGGACATGATGACGGCGTTCTGGGACGCCATCCAGCGCCCCGGCGGCGCGGTCGGCCGCGGCCCGCGGCGCTGGTACGTCGAGGCGCACCCGCAGGCGTTCCGCGGCTTCAACGAGCTGGTGATGCACCCGTGGGTGCGCGCCATGGCCGAAGCCGTGCTCGGCCCCGACTACGAGATCGTCGAGATCGGCCTGGACGTGCCCTTCCAGGGCGCCAGGTACCAGCCCTGGCACCGCGACTTCCCGGCACCGCGCGAGAGCTACGAAGGCAAGCGCATCACCTCGTTGGCCTTCAACATTTCCGGCGTCGACGTCACGCCCGACATGGGCCCGCTGGAGGTGGCGCACGGCACCCAGTGGGACGACGGCCGCGAGTGGAAGCACCAGATGTTCCCGCCCGAGTCCACATGGGGCCGCTTTGCCGAACGCAGCGTGCGCAAGTTCCCGCAGGCCGGCGACATCAGCTGCCGCTCGGCGCTGACCATCCATCGCGGCACCGAGCACCTGTCGCCGATCGCGCGCCCGGTGCTCGTGATGGGCTTCGACGCACCCGGTGCCGGCCACGCCGCGCTGCACGACATGACCGTCACGCAGGATTTCCACGACCAGCTCCCGGCCGAGGCGCGCGAGCACCTCGTGTGCCGCGTCGTCGATCGCCTCGAGCCGATCGTGCAGAAGCACACGATCGAAGGCCTCGTGATGGCGGGCCAGCGCTGAGAGCCCGCCGGCCGCCGCGCCACAATCGGCGCATGCGGCTGGCGCGCCTTCCCTCTTCGTTGTTCTCGGTGGTGATGGCCACCGGCATCGTCGGCCTGGCCTCGGCCCAGGCCGGCTTCCGCTTCGCCGCCCTCGCGTTCCAGGGCATCGCCGCCTTCGCCCTGGCGGCCTGCTGGCTGCTCTACCTCGGCCGCCTCGCGCGCACGCGCCACGTGGTCGCGCAGGAACTCGCCGACCGCCGCCTGGCGCCCGGGCACTGGACCGCGGTTGCAGGCACGTCGGTCGTGGGCAGCGGGTGCGCGGTGCTGTGGGCCGACGTGCACTGGGCGGCCGCCCTGCTCGCGCTCGCGGCCACGGCCTGGCTCATCGTCACGGTGTCGATCGCCATCCATGTCGCGAGGGCACGAGCACCGGCAGCGCCGGTCGGCGCGCCTTGGCTGCTCGCGGTCGTCGCCCTGCAATCGCTGGCCGTGCTGGTCGGCTTCGTGTCGCCGGCGACCGCCACGCCGCTGCAGGCGTGGCTCGACACTGCGGCCCTCACCGCATGGCTGGCGGGGATCGCGATCTACCTCGTGCTGGCCATCCTGCTGGTGCGCCAACTGCTGCGCGGGCTCGACCGCATCGACTTCACGCCGGCCTGGTGGATCACCATGGGCGCGATGGCGATCTCCGCGCTCGCGGGTGCGCAGCTCGTCCTCGACGCGCCCGGCGTGCCCGTCCTGCAGCCGCTGCTGCCCGTCCTGCGCGCCGGCACGCTGGCGTGCTGGACCGTCGGCACGGCCTGGCTGCCGCTGCTGGTCGTGCTGCAGGTGCGGCGCGGCTCCTGGCGCTACGACTTCAGCCTGTGGACGGCCGTGTTCCCGCTCGGCATGTACAGCATGGCGAGCGCGCGGATGGGCACGGCGCTCGGCCTGCCCGCGCTGCACGCGGTCGCTGGAGCCGCCGTCTGGGTCGCGATCGCGGCCTGGCTGGCCACGGCCGGCGGCCTCTTGCGCCGCATGGCAGCCCGGCCGGCGCGCTGACCGCCCCACTCCATCCAGCCTTCCTGCAGTTCGTCGCGCCTTGCGGCAGTTCGTCGCAACCGCCTCGCGGCATCGGCGTACGGTGCCTAGAGTTCGCTCCATCGAAGCCTGAAACGCACTGCAAGGAGCCACCCATGACCACCGCCACCCACCACACCACGCCCTCGCTGCTGTCCCCGCTCCTGCGTGCCGGCATCGCCGTCGCCGCCGTGGCCTTCGTGGCCGGCGCGTGGATCGAAGCGGGCCAGTCGAGCCACCAGGCCGTGCAGGTCGCCCGCGGCCAGATCGAGCGCACGTACGTCACGCTGCCGGCGGTCGACGTGGTCGCCACCCGCCCGGCGAACGTCGCCGCCACTTCCTCGCGCCGCACCGCGTTCTGAGCACCTCCGTTTCCGGACCTTCCCCGCCCGCTTCGGCGGGCTTTTTTTCGCGTGCGCCACAATCGCGCCGCACGAGGAGAAGCACGACATGAGCGCACGCGCATGGTGGCTGCTGGCATGCGCCGGCCTGGCGAACGTGGCTGTGGGGCAGACGACGACGCCTTGCCCGCCGCCGCTGGCCTACGAGCAGTGGACCGCCGACACGCACCCGGTGCGCGCACTGTCGATCGACGGCCCCCGGGGCGGCCGACTCGCCTACCTGCCGGCGGAGCACTCGCGCGATCCGGCGCATCCGCAGCTCGCCGGCATCGAACGCGCGTGGAACGACCTGCATCCGACGCTGGCGTTCTACGAGGGACCGAACCGTCCGATCGCCGACAGCGCCGAAGCCACCGTGCGGCAGGCGGGCGAATCGGGCTTCGTTCGCTTCCTCGCGCAGCGCGACGGCGTGAAGCTCGCGCGGCTGGAGCCGCCGCCGCAGGACGAAGCCGCCTCCGTGCGCGAGCGCTTCGGCGCCGAGCGCACCGAGCTGTTCTACCTGCTGCGTGAAGCGGCTCAGCAACGTGACCGCCGGGGCGCGTCGCCTGAGGCACTGAAGGCGTCGATGGCGCAGCTGATCCCGCGAATGGCTGCCCTGCCCGGCATGCAGCCCGTGATCCGCAGCGTCGACGACCTGCAGGCCGCGTATGCACGCCACTGGACGTCGCCCGCGAACTGGTGGGAGGCGCCGATGGCCTGGTTCGATCCGCTGAAGGACGGCAAGGACACAGGCGGCGTGTTCACCAACGACGTGAACCGCGCCTCCAGCGCGTTCCGCAACGTCCACATGGTGCGCGTGCTGTCGCAAGCGGTGCGCGATGGCCAGCGCGTGATCGCGGTGGTCGGCGGCAACCACGTGCCGCTGCAGGAAGCGGCGCTGCGCTGCGAGATCGCTCGCTAGCGCGTCACAGCCCGCGCCGCATCCAGACCTGGTGCAGCGGCAGGCGCTTGGCGCCGAGCCGCTCGAGCGCCTCCCCGCCAACGCCGGGACGCTGCAGTTGCGGCACGTGCAGCGAGCGCCGCGGATGCGCGCGTCGCACGGCTCGCAACAAGCGTTCCGCATCCTGCTGCCCCGGTTCGCGGTCCAGCAGGCTGTGCACGTGCAGCCGCTGGTCGCCGAGCAGGGACACGATCACTTGCGCCTGGCCTTCGCGAAATGCCAGCAGCCCCGGCAACGCGCGCAGCGACGCCGGCGTGACCTGCAGCGGCAGGTCGATGCCGCACTGCTCCAGCCAGCCGAACGCGTCGTCGAGATCCACCGCCGGTGGCGCCGCAGCAGCATCGCCGCCAGGGGCCGCAAGCTCGTAGCCATGCAGCGCATCCACCACGCGGAAGCCGCGCCCTTCGTACAGGCGCAGCGCGCGCGTGTTCTGCGCGAAGCATTCGAGTTCGACCTGCCTGCAGCCGGTCTGCCTGGCGCGGTCGATGAAATCGTCCAGCAGCGCCGGCGCGGCGCCGGTGCCGCGCGCAGCCGGCACCGCCCCCATCGTCGCGAGCCGCCAGCTGCCGCACGCCGGCCGCGGCGCCACGAAGCAGAAGGCGGCCGGCGCGCCTTCGCGCATTGCCACCCTGCTCAGCGCCAGGTCCACGCCCTGGCGCCCGAGAAACGTCGGCCACTGCGCGACCGACAACTGGAACGGCCCGATCAGGTAGTCGGCGAAGGCCTCGACAAACGCCGCATGCAGCGCAACCGCATCGATTCCATCGCCCCTCTCCACGGGGAGTCCGCCTTCAGGCAAAGCTCGCCTCCAGCTCGTCCACCATCCGCCCGACAGAAGCCACCGCATCGCGGACCGGCTGCGGCGACGCCAGGTCGATGCCCACCTGTCGCATCAACTCCAGCGGCGGCAGCGTGCCACCGGCGCGCAGCACGTCCAGCCAGCCGGCGAACACCGCATCGCCTTCGCGGCGCGCTTTCTCGGCCAACGCCGTCGCGGCGACCAGCCCGACGGAGTACGTGTACGGGTACAGGCCGATGTAGTAGTGCGGCTGGCGCATCCAGGTCATCGCGGCGCCTTCGTCGATGGTCACCGTGTCGCCCCAGAACTTCTGCAGGATCGCCTGCTTGCGCTCGTTGAGCAGCTGGGCGGTGACGCCCTCGCCCGCCTCCGCCGCGCGGTACACCTGCCGCTGCAACTCGGCTTCCAGCAGGTGGGTGACGAAGTTGTGGTGGTAGGTGCCCAGCACCTGCATCAGCACCCAGCGGCGCATGCGCGCGTCGCCGCTGGCCTGCAGCACCTGCCGCGCGAGCAGCACCTCGTTCATGATCGACGGCGCCTCCACGAACGGCATCGCCGGGTGCGTGTTCACGTAGCGCTGGCTGCCGCCGGCCAGCTCGAAGTGGCCCGCGTGCCCCAGCTCGTGCGCGAGGATGAACGCGTCGCGCATCGAGTCCGTCCACGTCATGAGGATGTACGGATGCACCCGGTACGGCGAGGCACAGAACGCGCCGGACGACTTGCCCGTGTTGTCGGCCCGATCGATCCAGCGGCGCTGGAAGGCGTCGCGCACCAGCTGCTGGTACGCCGGGCCCATCGGCGCCACGGCTTGCAGGATCAGGTCCTCGGCTTCGGCGAAGGTGATGCGCGGCGAGTACGCCGCATCCAGCGGCGCCTTGACGTCGCAGTACAGCAGCCTGTCCAGGCCCAGCACCCGCTGGCGCAGGCGCGCGTAGCGCTGCATGTGCGGCGCGAGCTCGGCCTGGATCGTGTCCAGCACGTTCGTATACAGCTCGTGCGGCACCTTGTGCTGGTGCAGCAGGAACTCCTCGGTGCTCGTGTAGCCGCGCGCCTTGGCCAGCACCACGTTCTTGGTCACCTCGGTGCCGAACGTCGCGGCGAAAGTGTTCTGGTACGGCACGAGCCCCTCGCAGAACGACTTCCACGCGGCGCGGCGCAGCTCGTGGTCGGGCGACCCCTCGTACGTCCACTCGTAGAGGTTGAACGAGTTCGGGTACTCCTTGCCGCCGGCCGTGAACGGCGCGAACTGCATGTCGCCGCTCTTGCCGCGCTGGTAGATGGTGAACGGCGCCTCGAGCACCTCGCCCAGGCTCGCGAGCACGCGCTCGGTCTCGGCCGACAGCATGTGCGGCTTCAGGCTCGCGAGGTCGTCCAGGCTGGTGCGGTGCGCGGCCAGCGCCGGCTGCTCGGCGAGGTACCGATCCACGGTGCCGTCCGGCAGCGCGAGGATCTCGGTGTCGACGAACTTGGTCGCGGCGTCCACGCGCGCCGCCACGCCGCCGGCTTGCGACAGGTCGGCCTGGTGCGCCGGATCGCCGCCGTCCCCGGCATTGCGCAAGCTCGCGAAGATGCATGCGCGTTGCAGGCGGGCCTGCAGGACGTCGCGTGCATCGAGGCACGCCAGCAATCGGCCCGCGCCTTCGCCGAGCCGGCCGCGGTGCACCGTCACCGTCTCCAGCGCCTGCTCGATCGAGGCGAGCTCGGCCAACCATGCGTCGCGCGTGGCGAACAGATCGGCCAGGTTCCACGTCTGCTCGGGATCGACTTCGGCGCGCGTGAGGGGCTTGTTCATGGCCAAAGTATCGCCTGCTGGGCCAGCGCCTCCCGCCGGGAACCTTTGGCGCGCGGTCGAGGTCCACCCTGCCATGCTGCGTGCCTTCCGCGACCTCCTGAACGACATCCTTCCTTCCGACACCGCCGCCCCGCCGGGCGAGCCGTCCTTGCGCCTCGCGGCGGCCGTGCTGCTGATGGAAGTGATGCGCGCCGACGGCGGCGGCATCGGCGCCGACGAGCGCCATGCCGCGGCCGTGGCCCTGCAGGAGCAGTTCGGCCTGGCCGACGGGGAATGGGAACCGCTGCTGCGCCAGGCCGAACAGGAATCGCGCACGGCCTACGACTACTTCCGCTTCACCAATCCCCTGGACCAGCAGCTGGCACAGCCCGCCAAGGTCGACTTCATCGAAGCGATGTGGCGCGTCGCGCTGGCCGACGACCAGCTCGGCGTGGCGGAGAACTCGGTGATCCGGCAGGTGGCCGAGCTGCTGCACGTCACGCACGGCGAGTACATCGCCGCCAAGCTGCATGCGCGCGAGGCGCAGGGCGCAGCCTGATCAGGCGCCGGGCGGGCGCAACGCGAAGAAGTCGGGCCGCACCGCCTCGTAGCCCGCCGCCACGTCCAGCAGGAAGGCATCCGCGCCATGCGGCGCGAGCAGCTGCACGCCCATGGGCCAGCCCCGCTGCGGATGGAATGCGGCGGGCAGGCTGATCGCGGGCAGCGCGCCGAGCGTCGCGTAGATCGTGCACTCCATCCAGCGGTGGTAGGTGTCCATCGCGCGGCCGGCAACGGATTGCGGCCAGCGCTGCCCGACCGGGAACGGCCAGGCCTGCGCGACCGGCAGCGCCAGGACATCCCAGCGCTCGAACAGCCTTCGCAGGTGGTGGAACCAGCGCGTGCGCTGCTGGCTCGCGGCGTGGAATTGCGCGAACGTCAGCTCCCGCGAGCCCTCGTATTCCCACAGCGCTTCCGGCTTGATCTGCTCCCGCGCGTTCGGCAGCGCGAGCAGCGCCTGCACGCGCGGACCCACGAGCGCACGCCGCCACGTGAGCCAGCAGTCCCACAGCGGCGCCGGATCGACGCCGAGCGCCGCGTCTTCCACGATCGCGCCGGCGTCTTCGAAATGCGCCAGGCCCCCGCGGCACGCATCGAGCACGCCGTCTTCGGTGGCGAGATGGCCGCCGAGATCACCCAGCCAGCCGACCTTCAAGCCACGCAAGGCCGATGCGCGATCGGCGCGCGGCGTCCACTCGAAGCGCGACTGCAGTGACAACGGGACGCGCGCATCCGGCCCGGCTTGCACCTGCAGCAGGCGCGCGACGTCGTCGACCGTGCGGCCCATCGGCCCTTCGGTGCCGAGCTGCTCGACCCACACGTCCGGTCCCGGACCGAGCGGCACGCGCCCGGAGGTGGGCCGCATGCCGATCACGTGGTTCCAGCCGGCCGGGTTGCGGAGCGACCCCATGAAGTCCGAGCCATCGGCGACCGGCAGCAGGCGCTGCGCGAGAGCGACGGCCGCGCCGCCGCTGCTGCCGCCCGGGCTCACGGCGGGGTCCCAGGCATTGCGCGTCGCGCCGAACAGTTCGTTGAACGTGTGCGATCCCAAGCCAAGCTCGGGCGTGTTGGTGCGACCGACCACGATGCAGCCGGCCGCGCGCATGCGTTCGACCATCACGCTGTCCCGCGGCGCGCGGTGCTTCGCCAGCAGCGGGCTGCCGCGCGTGGTCGGGAAGCCGGTCGTCTCCGAGAGGTCCTTGATCGCCTGCGGGATTCCGTGCAGCCAGCCGCGGCTCTCGCCGCGCGCCAGCTCCGCGTCACGCTCGTCCGCCAGCGCGAGCAGCGCCTCGTCGGGCGCCAGGTTCACGATGGCGTTGAACGCCGGGTTGATGCGGTGGATGCGTTCCAGGAACGCCTGCATCACCTCGCGGCAGGAGACCTGGCGCGCGTGGATGCGCGCCGAAAGTTGCGATGCGTCGAAATCCGTCAGCTCGCCCACGGTGGAGGCAGGCCCCGCGCGGCGGCGCTCAGGGCTGGGGCGCGGGCGGCGGCTGGTCGGGGCCGCCCTCGGGCTGCTCTGCCGACTGCTCGTCGTCCTGGGCCGGGCCGACGCCGGCCTTCCGGTCGGCGCGGGCCTTCAGCTTGTCTTCCTTCTTGCGCTGCTTGGCCAATTCTTTCTGGCGCTTCTCGAATCCGTAATTGGGTTTGGGCACGGCGCCGTTCCTTCGGTTGCGATGCAGCCAATGTAAGCCATACCGTCGCAGGCCGGAATGCCGGCGCCCGCGCAAGCTCTGCGGGACGGGCCTCAGCCCGGGCTGGCCGTCGTCTTCAACGGATCCTCGGCCGGCGCCAGCACGCCGAGGAGGTCGGACGTCGTGCGCAGCACCAGGTGCGCGCCGGTCGCGCGCAGTTCGTCTTCGGTGCCGAAGCCGCACAGCACGCCGACGGTCTGCGCCTGCGCCGCCAGGCCGGTGCGGATGTCGATGGTGGTGTCGCCGATCATCAGGCACTCGTGCGGCGCGACGCCCATCTGCGCGGCCGCATGGAGCAAGGGCTCGGGATGCGGTTTCATCCGCGCCGTCGTCTGCGCGCCGATGACGGCGGCGAAGTGCTCGCGCACGCCGTAGTGCCGCAGGAAGCGGTCCACGCGCGCGGCGCCGCCGGTGGAGATCGTGCACATCGGGAAGCGATCGGCCAGCGCGACCAGCATCTCCTGCACGCCCGGCACCATCTCGTGCGGCACCTCGTCGATCGCTTCCGGGTTGCGCGTGTGCGCCGGGTCGACGCCGCGGCGCTTGATGGCCTGCAGCCGCTCGCGCAGCCGCGTCAGCGGCACGTCCCAGCCCAGCTCGTCGAGCTTGGCATACGCGCCATGCACCGGCGTCTCGGCCGCCATCACCACCTGCCGCGCCACGCGCTCGGCCCGGCGGCCGCTCACCAGCGGGACGGCGTCGATCCACGTGGCCAGCCGCGCCACGATGTGGTCATCCGTGTCGGCCAGCGTGCCGTCGACGTCGAAGCAGAGGGCGCGGATGCGCCCGAAGTCCAGCCCCATGCACCCAAGCTAGCACCGGCGCCCGCGCGACTTCGTCGGACGAGGCGCCCAGCCAACACCGGCGCGACTCCCGGCACGCCTGTTCCCCCTGTAACAGGGAACCGGCGGCCTGCGGCTGAGCCTGCTCCCGGATCGTTTCTAATAGCGGCCGACACGCGGGCCCTTCGGGGCCCGCTTCGATTCATGGCCACCGCAACCCCCTTCTGCAGCCCCGACCTCGTGCGCCTCCTGGGCGGATGGGTTGCCGCGCCCGCGGCCGACATGGGGATGGACTTCGCCGAGCGGCTGGCGCTGCGGCTGGGGCCGCTGGACGCGATCGCGCTGCAGGGCCTGCACCAGCAGCTGCACGCGGGGCGTTTTCCGGCGCGACGCACGCCGGCCACGCTGGCGCGCACGCTCGGCGACGACGTCGAGCGCGTGCGAAATGCGCTCGACAAGGCGATCGCGCAGGAGGTGGAACCCTTCTTCGAACTCCAGCTGCCCAGCCGCAAGGGCGAAGGCGCCCAGCCGCCGTCGATGGCCGACGCCATCGGCACCGGCTACCAGCGCCGCCACGCGGCCCTGCAGCGGCAGATGGAGCAGATGGCCGAGGCGCTGCGCGACCACGTGCGGTCGGTGCTCTCGGGCGCTGAACCGCGGCTGCAGCAACTGGCCGCCATGGACGCGGTGCTGGAAAAAGTGCTCGCCGCGCGCGAACAGGCCGCCTGGCCGCGCACGGCCCGCGTCCTGGAACAACGCTGGCGCCACTGGCGCCGCACGCACGATGCGCAGGCGCCGCAGGACGTCGCGGCCTGGACCGCGCCGGGCGGCTGGGTGCACGCCTTCGCGGCCGAATGGCGCGAGGCGCTGCGCGCCGAGCGCGACCTGCGCCTGCAACCGGTGGCCGGCCTCGTCGAGGCCGCCGCCGAAGGACACGACCACTGACATGAGCACGACCCGATTCTTCGCCGCCGCCTTCGCGCTGGGCCTCGCGGCCATCGCCTGGGTGGCGCAGGGCTTCGTCGGCAGCAACTGGCTGGCGTTCGCCATGACGCTGGGCATCGCCGCGGTGTACCTGCTGGGCGCCTGGGAGCTGCGCCGCTTCCGCGCCGACACGCACACGCTGGCCGCCGCCTGCGACGGTGCCGCGCCTGCGAGCCTGCAGGACTGGCTGGCCCGCGTGCCCGCCGCCCTGCGCCACGCGGTGCGGCTGCGCGTCGATGGCGAGCGCGCCGGCCTGCCCGGCCCCAACCTGACGCCCTATCTCGTCGGCCTGCTTGTGATGCTGGGCATGCTCGGCACCTTCCTGGGCATGGTGGTCACCTTCAAGGGCGCGGTGTTCGCGCTGGAAGGCTCCACCGACCTGCAGGCGATCCGCGCCGCGCTGGCCGAGCCAATCCGCGGCCTGGGCCTGTCGTTCGGCACGTCCATCGCCGGTGTCGCATCGTCCGCGATGCTGGGCCTGATGTCGGCGATCGCGCGCCGCGAACGGCTCGACGCCGCACGGTTGCTCGAGCAGCACGTGGCGACCACGCTCCGGCCGTTCTCGTACGCGCACCAGCGCGACGAAGCCTTCCGCGCGTTGCAGGCGCAGGCCTCCGCGCTCCCGAACGTGGCGCAGCAGCTCGAAACGCTGCTGGACCGGCTGGAAGCGCGCAGCAAGCAACTCGACGAGCAACTGCTCGCCGGCCAGGTCCGCTTCCACGCGGAAGCGACGCAGTCGTACGAACGGCTGGCGCGCGACGTCGGCACGTCGCTGCAGGGCAGCCTGGTCGCCGCGGCGACGGCTGCGGGCGACAGCATCCGGCCGGTGGTCGCGTCCGCGATGGACCGCATCGCCGAGGAATCCCGGAGGCAGAACGCGCGCCTGGCCGAGGAATCGCGGCACCAGAACGAGCACCTGGCCGACTCCGCACGCGCGCAAGTCGACGCGCTGGCCGCTTCGTTCCGCGAGACGAGCGAGGCTGTGGTGGCTTCGTTCCGCGACACCAGCGACTCGCTGGCGGCCTCGTTCCGTGACGGCAACACGGCGCTGGCATCCACCGTCGGCCACACGCTCGCGGCGTCGCAGAAGGACCACGCCGCGCGCGAACAGCAGCGCCTGCAGGCCTGGACCGAATCGCTGCACGCGTTGGCCGGCCGGCTGGAATCGCAGTGGCAGCAGCTCGCGCACGACACCGTGCAGCAGATGGCTGCCCTCGGCGGGGCCATGGAAGCGCCGGTGCAGCGCCTGCTGCAGACCGCGTCCGACGTACCCGCCGCCGCGGCCGGCGTGCTGGCGCAACTGCGCGAGGAAGTCGCGCGCACCGCCGAGCGCGACAACGTCGCGCTGCAGGAACGCACGCTGCTGCTGGACAGGCTGGGCACGGTGCTCGAGGAAGTGCAGCAGGCCTCGGGCGCGCAGCGGCAGGCCATCGCCACCCTCGTCGAGTCGACGACGGCCGTGCTGGCCAAGGCCGGCGACCAGTTCGGCGACGTGCTGGAGGCGAACGCGGACCGCACCGGCGAGGCCGCGGCCCACGTTGCCGCGACGTCGCAGCAGATGACCGAACTGGCCCGCGCCTTCGGCGAGGGCGTGCAGCAATTCCAGGCCAGCAACGAGAAGGTGCTGGGCACGCTGGCGCAGGTCGAATCGACGCTGCAGCGCTCCATCGAGCGCAGCGACGAGCAGCTGGCGTACTACGTGGCGCAGGCGCGCGAGGTCATCGACCTGAGCATCGCGTCGCAGGCCGACGTGGTCACGGCGTGGCAGAAACTGCAGGGCCGCGGCAAGGCCACTGTGGTCGCCGACGAGAGCGCGGCATGAGCGTTCTCTCGCACGAGGACGACGAAGGGCTGCAGTCCACTGCGCCCGTCTGGGCCGTGTTCGGCGACCTGATGGCCGGCCTGCTGGGCGCGTTCGTGCTCGTGCTCGTCGGCGTGCTCGTCGTGCAGATGGATCTGGTCGCCAACCTCAACACCGAGATGCAGAAGCGCAAGCAGGAGGAGGCCCGCCGCATCGCGCTGGAGAAGGCGCTCGCCATCCCGCTGGCGACGGGCCGCGTGACCGTGAGCAATGGCCGCATCGGCATCAGCGGCAGCGTGCTGTTCGCGACGGGCAGCGACCAGCTGCGCCCCGACGGCCGCCAGCTGCTGCGCAGCCTGGTGCAGCCGCTGCGCGTCTACCTGGGCGAGCGCAACGAGCTGCTGATGGTCAGCGGCTTCACCGACGACCAGCCGGTGTCCAACCGCAACAAGCAGTTCGCCGACAACCTCGAGCTGTCCGCGCAACGCGCGTTGACCGTGACCCGCGCGCTGATCGACGAGGGCATGCCGTCGTCGCAGGTGTTCTCGGCCGCGTTCGGCGCCGAGCAGCCGGTGGCGGCGAATGCCACCGAGAACGGCCGCGCGCTGAACCGCCGCGTCGAGATGGCGCCCGTGCCGCGCGCACCTGTCCCCACCAAGCCATGACCGTGCGCGGCGCGTTCACCAGCTGGCTGCCGCGGCACGACGCGAGCGAACTGGCCGGCGCGCGCCGCTTCCGCCACGCGTACGCGCAGGTGCAGGCCGTCGACCGTGTCGCGCAGGTGCTGGCCCGCAAGCCGCGCAACGCCGGCCCGCTGAACTCGCACACCCTGGTGCTGCAGACCCTGGGCAAGGTGCAGGAGCTCTCGCCCGCCTACCTGCGGCGCACCGTTGAATTGATCGAAGCGCTCGACTGGCTGGAGCAGGCCGGCACGGCGCCCGCGCCGGCCAAGGCGCCGCGGCGCAAGCGCTGAGCTGTTGGCATTGCGGGCTCGACCCGCAATCCACACCCAGCGCGAATGCACGCATGGATTCCGGCTTTCGCCGGAATGACAGAGAGCGTTGTCATTGCGGGCTCGACCCGCAATCCACACGAAGGGGCGCACGCCCCGCACGAATCAGGCCCGCGCCTGCGCCTGCGCAAGTTGCCTCTCGGTCACGTCGCGCCCGACGGCGAACACGCCCTTCACCTGCCCGTTCGCATCGCGCAGCAGGCCGAACGAGAAGTCCACGTACATCCGGCGGCCGTCCTTGGGCACGGCGCGCGTCGTCAGCACCTTGCCCTGCGCGCGCAGCTCGCCACTCGCGACCGCACGCGCAAAGCCTGCGTCGTGCGCGGCTCGCAGGCGCTCGGGAATGATCCCGTGCATCGGCTGGCCCAGCATCTCGGCGGCCGCATAGCCGAACAGCATCTCCGCACCGCGGTTCCACGCGCGCACGATGCCTTGCGTGTCGCTCACGATGACGGCTTCGAGCATCTGCTCGAGCAGCAGCGCGTGGAAGTCGGGCGGGAGGGGCGTCGTCTCGATGGCCATGGGTGGACGATACTCCGTGAAATGCATGGGGACCCATGCACCTGCCGAAAGGACACCGTGGACACGCTCGACACCCGCCTGACCCGCCAGCTGGACCTCCGATGCCCGATCGTGTCGGCGCCGATGGCGTTCGCCGCCGGCGGTGCGCTCGCAGCCGCGGTCACGCGCGCTGGCGGGCTCGGCCTCATCGGCGGCGGCTACGGCGACGCGGCGTGGCTCGAGCAGCAATTCGCGCTGGCGGAAGGCGAACGAGTCGGCGTCGGCTTCATCACCTGGTCGCTTGCGAAGCAGCCTGGCCTGCTGGACACGGTGCTGCGGCACCGTCCCCGCGCGGTGATGCTGTCGTTCGGTGACCCGCGCCCGTTCGGTGATGCGATCCGCGCCGCGGGCGCCGCCCTCTTCTGCCAATGCCAGGACATGACGCACGTCCGGCAGGCACTCGAAGCCGGCGCGATCGCCATCGTCGCGCAAGGCACCGAGGCCGGCGGCCACGGCGCGCTGCGCGGCACGCTGTCCTTCGTGCCCGAGGTCGCGGACCACCTCGCGGCCCACGCGCCCGACACGCTGCTGCTCGCCGCGGGCGGGATCGCTGATGGCCGCGGACTGGCGGCGGCGCTGATGCTCGGCGCCGACGGCGTGCTCATGGGCACGCGCTTCTGGGCGACGCACGAGGCGTTGGTGAAACCCACGCACCATGGCGCCATCCTCGCGGCCGACGGCGACGCCACCTTGCGCACGCGCACGCCCGACATCGTCCGGCAGCTACCTTGGCCGCCCGGCTTCACCGCCCGCATTCGCCGCAACGCGTTCACGCAGCGCTGGCACGGCCGGGAGGACGCGCTGCAGGCAGCGCTCGACGTCGAGACGCCGCGCTACCGCGATGCCTGGGAAGCGGGTGACATCGAGCAGGCGGCCGTGTGGTTCGGCGAAGCCGCGGGCCTGGTGCACGCGATCGAACCGGCCGCCGAGGTGGTGCGGCGCACGGTGAACGAGGCTTTCGAGCGGCTGCGCACCGCCCCCAGCTGACGCTCAGCGCCAGCCCCGCTGGACCAGGTCGCCCTCGGCCTTCGCGTCCAGCGTGCCGCCCGCGGCCTGCGCATCGACCGTCGCGAGCACCACGCCCGGCAGGACGCTCGCGGCTTGCCGCAGTCCCCCCGTCGTCGCGTCGACGCGCGGCGCGAGCACCGCAACCTGCCAGCTGCCCGCCTCGCGGCACGCCAGGCCAGCCATCCGCTGCGCCGTGAACGTCCGGCAGTAGCGGCCCTGCTTGTCGGCGAACGTCAGCTGCACCTGCACGGGGCCCGCGGCGTCCTTCGCCAGCTGCGTTTCCAGCGCACGGGCCAGCGGCCCGGCGGCCACCAGCCCGCCATCGCGCTGCGCGACCAGGTCGCCGCTGCCGCCGCCGGCCAGGCGGCTGCCGACGGCCAGGCCGAGCACGAGGCTGGCCGCCATCCCGCCCCACGTCGCCCATGGCGGCAGGAATCGCGGGCTGTTCGCCGCATCCGCGCGGCGGCGGCGTTCAGGGGCCCGGTCCACCGGATTCGCGGCAGGCTGGCCGAGGAGCGCGGCCAGCCGGTCCGGCACCGGCTCGCGCAGCACGCCCTCGAACGCGGACGCGATCCGCGAGCGCTGCGCACGAACGGCATCCACGCGCGCTTGCAGGTGCGCATCGCCCGCGAGGTCCGATGCGAAGGCGCTCGCGCGCCCGGCCTCGAGTTCGCCATCGGCGAACGCGGTCACGTCCTGGTCGGTCCAGCTCATGGTTCCTGCTCCACCGTGGACGCCGGCGCATCGCCCAGCATCCGCTGCAACACCTCGCGCGCCCGGGCGAGACGGCTCGTCAACGTGCCCACCGGGATGCCCAGCACCTCGGCGGCTTCCTTGTACGACAGCCCTTCGACCAGCACCAGGCCGACGACGGCCCGCTGGTCATCGCCCAGTTGCCCAACCGCCTTGCGCACCGCGAGTGCATCGATCTGCGCGTCGGTGGGCGAGGCGCAGATCTCCACCGCCTCGTCCTCGTGCACGACGGTCCGGCCGCGCCGCTCGCGCGCCCGCACCTCGTCGATCCATGTCGTCTGCATGATGCGAAACATCCAGCTGTCCAGCCGCGTCCCCGGCGCCCATTGCCCGATCCGCCGCAGCGCCTTCTCCACCGCGGCCTGCACGACGTCGTCCGCGTCGTCCGGGGACCGCGTCAGCGCGCGGCCGAAGCGGCGCAACCGTGGAAGCAGCGCGGCGATCTGCAGCCGCAGGTCGTCGGGGGTGTCGGGCATCTGTGCAAGGACAACGAGCGAGGCGCGGATTTTCTTCCATCGCTCCCTCGTTATCCTTGCACCATGCCCCGCCTGTCGCCGCGTTTCCTGCTGCTCGCCGTCGCGTTCACGGGGGCCCTCGCCCACGCGCAGCTCGTGCGGCTGCCGCAGGTCACGCTGCCTTCGCTGCCGCCGCGGCCGGACGTGCAGTTGCCTTCGCGCGAGACGCTGCCCGTGCGGCTGCCCGAAGAGGCCCACCGCGCCGCCCGCATCCTGGATCTGCGCCGGCAGCGCCCGGATGTGATCGAACTCGACCCGCGCGGCAATGCGATCCGGCGCGCCGAACTCCTCTGGCTGTCGCCGGCGCCGCAGGCGCTGGCGCGCGCACGGCAGGCCGGCTTCGTCGTGCTGCAGGACACCACGCTCGCCGAACTGGACGTGCGCGAAGTGCTGCTGCGCGCGCCCGGCGGGCTGGGAACGGGCGACGCCGCGGAGCAGTTGCGCGCCCTGGATCCGCAGGCGCCCGTGGACTTCAACCATCTCTACGTGCCCGGCGCGTCGGGCACGGGGACGGGCGACGCGCAACTGGCGCCGGCGTCCGGAGCCGGCGGTGCGCTGCGCATCGGCCTCATCGACAGTGGCGTGGACGCGCAGCATCCAGCCCTGCGCTCCTCCTCGGTGCAGGCGTGGGGTTGCGACGGCCGTCGCGTGCCCGCCGACCATGGGACCGCCGTCGCGTCCTTGCTGGCGGGCCTCCAGGGGGGCGTGCAGCCGGGCGCGGCGCTGCTTGCCGCGGATGTGTATTGCGGCGATCCGGCCGGCGCGAGCGCGGAGGCGGTCGCGCGCGCGATCGCCTGGCTCCTGCGCGAGCGCGTGCCGGTCGTCAACATCAGCCTCGTCGGGCCACCGAACCGTCTGCTCGAACTCGCAGTGGCCGCGGCCGTCCGACGGGGGCATCTGCTCGTCGCGGCGGTGGGCAACGACGGGCCGGCGGCGGCGCCGCTGTATCCCGCCGCCTACGCTGGCGTCGTGGCGGTGACTGCGGTGAATGCAGCGCACCGCGCCCTGCCGGAGGCGGGCCAGGGCGTGCACGTCGCGTTCGCCGCACGCGGGGACCTGCTGGCCGCCAAGCCGGGAGGCGGGCTCGCTCCCGTGCGCGGCACGTCGTACGCGACCCCGATCGTCGCCGGACGGCTCGCGGCGCTGCTGCGCGAGCCGTCGCCCGACGCGGCATCGGCGGCGGTGGTGGGCCTCGCGCGCGAGGCGATCGATCTCGGTGCCCGCGGCCGCGATCCGGTCTTCGGATTCGGGCTGGTCGGCGACTCAACCGGCGTCGCCTCGCCCTGACACACCGTTACAAGCGCCTCGGCAGAAACGCGCGGGGCCGCTCGTTGTCTTGGCAAGGGACCCGGATGGGCCGGGCTCCCGACTCAAACGCAAGGAGCAACACCATGTCCCGACATCTTCCCCTCGTGCGCACCCTCACGTCCATCCTCGCGCTGGGCGCATGCCTCGCTGGAGCGGGCGCGCATGCCGGCCCGCTGGGCGGCACGCTCGGCGGCGCGCCGAGCCTCGCCCCCACCCTCGGCGGCACCATGAACGGCGCGTTCGGCGCGGGCGCGGGCGGCACCGCGATGGCCAACCTGCCGGTGACGACGTTGGGCGGGCAGGCCGGCGCCGGTGCGCAAGGCGGCCTGCTGGTGGGCACGCCCGCGATCAACGCCCCCGATGCGCGCGGCGGCATAGACGGCGTGCGCGGCACGGGCGGCACCGTGAAGGAGCGCGCGGTCGACAAGGCGCACGACGCCCGCGGCTCGGCCACATCGACCGCGTCGTCGGCCGGCAACCCGGCGCAGGCCGTGGCCGCGAACGCCACGCAGGAATTCGGAAGGCCGATGACCGTCGGCGCTCAGGCCGGCGCGACCGCAGGCACGCAGGGCGGTGCCCAGGCCGGCGCGCAAGGCGGCTCGGGCAACGCAGGGGCGTCTGCCGGTGCCAGCGTCTCGCGCTGAGCGAATGCCTGGGTGAGTGCGCGCGGGCGCGGCCCAGGCCCGCTGGAGCGCGGCGACGAGCCTTGCCCGGTGGATCCTTCTCACCGCACCCGCGACCACCCCAGGCACCCCGCGGCAATCCGCGAGGTGCCCACCCACCACGCCCCGGCCCCGTACAGCGCGTCCGCCTGCTCGCGTCGCGGCAGCCGCACGGCCCACACGGTGCCGCTCGCATCGACCCAGCCCACGCGCGCATTGGCGCGTGCGAGCGCGTCCCACGCCGACGCGGGGCGCGTGCTGGGCGCGAACACGACCAGCACGTCGTCGCCGGCGTTGCGCATCGGCAGCGCGGCGACGATGCCTGCGGCCAGGACGGCGATCGACAACGCGGCGCGTGACCCCTGGCCTCCACCGCCGAAGTGCGGCACCGATCGCAGCAATCGCCAACCGAGCAGCAGGATCGCGACCCCGATCAGTGCCACGCCGATGTCCCACGCGATCGGCTGCGCCGCGTCCATGCGCACGTGGTGCAGGCGCAGCACCCAGTGGAAGAGGACAACGTCCGCCACATGCCAAGCCCCGAAGCCCAGCACCAGCCACGCCCACGGGAGCGCGCCGCCACCCCGTTCGCCGAATGGCCCCCGCGCGCGCCACAGCATCGCCAGCCCGGCGACCGCCAGCGCGTACATCAGCACATGGAAGGCGCCGTCCGCGAAGATCTGCACGCGGATGTCCTGCACGGCCGGGTCGTCGACCGCGCTGAGGAGGTGGTGCCACTGCAGCACCTGGTGGAACAGGATGCCGTCGATGAACCCGCCGAGGGCGATGCCCAGCAGGAGGCCGGCGGTGCGCAAGGAGGAGGAGCTCGCCATGCCGCCGCCGGGGCACGCGGCGTGCCCGCGCCGCCCGGCCCTGCGGCTGGCCTCGTGGTCGTCGCCCACCGCGCGACGCAGCGCCGCGCGCTGCCGCGAGTCGCGACCGCGTAGCGTTCAACAGCAGCTGCAGGCGCCCGCATGCCGCAGGCGGCCATAGCCGCCGTCCTGCGACGCTGCATTTCCGTTCGCCATCCCCAGCAACCGCGGCGACGTCATCACGCGCGCCGCGTCGGCCTCGCACGTCGGGCACGCGGCCGGCGCGTCGCGATCGGCGATGCGGCGCGACACGTCGAACGGCCCGCAGTCGTCGCACAGGAAGGTGTAGAGCGGCATGGCCCGCACGATAGGCCGCGCGGCCCGCGCCGTCCGCGCTGCGTAACCGGTTACCCGCGCGTCCGAATCGGCCGACAGGCAAATGCGCCCGCCGGGACTCAACCGTTGCGACTCCCCGGCCTACTGTGGCAGCACATCATCGAAAGGAGATCAGATGAACGATCGCAAGGACAACCTCTCGAACCGGCCCGAGGCCAAGGACAACAAGAAGGAAGCCGCCAAGACCGGCACCGGCGCAGTGGCCGGTGGCGTCCTCGGTGGGGTGACCGGCGGGGCCGCCGCCGGTGCGCTGGCGGGCGGCATGACCGGCCCGGTCGGCGCAGCGGTGGGCGCGGCCGTCGGTGCCGTGGTCGGCGCCGTCGCGGGCCGCGCCGCGAAGGCCGACCCGAAGGTGGAAGACACGTACTGGCGCGACAACTACAGCACCCGGCCGTACGTGAGCCAGGGCTCGACCTACGAGGACTACGGGCCGGCGTACACGCATGGCGTGAACTCGTACAACCAGGCCCCGGACCGCCACTTCGACGAGCTCGAGCCGCAGATGCGCACCGACTGGGACCGCTCGCGCGGCACCTCGCGCCTGGAGTGGGACCATGCCCGCCCCGCCGCGCGTGATGCGTGGGAGCGCGTGAAGAACGCCGGCGAGCGCGCCATCCCGGGCGATTCGGACGGCGACGGCCGCTAAGCGGCTGCACGCGGCGGGTGCGCCCTGCGCCCGCCGCGCCGACTTCAGAGCCTGAGGACGGTCTTCGCGATCAGCCCCAGCTGGATCTCGGCGGCACCGCCGAAGATCGTGAACGCGCGGCTGTTGCAGTACTCCGGCACCAGGATGTCGGCCAGGCCGCCGTCGAGCGGCCCGCTGCTGCGCCAGCGCACCGCGCCGGCACGCAGCGCCTCCACGCCCAACTCGCCGATCGCCTGCTTCAGGCGGCTGGCGCGCAGCTTCAGGATCGACGCGACCGGCCCCGGGTTGCCGCCGGGTGGCAGGGCCGCCATCGTGCGCAACTCCAGCCACTCGAACGTGTCGAGGTCGGCAGCGACTTCGCCGAAGCGGCGTTGCAGGTCCGCACCGGGCGCACGCAGCGCCTCGGCCACCTTCTTCAGTTGCGCGCGCAAGCGCGGGCTGAAGATGCCCGCACCCCGCTCGAACTCCAGCAGGTACTTCGCGCACTCCCAGCCGGCGTTCTCCTCGCCGACCCGGTTGGCCTGCGGCACGCGCACGTTGTCGAAGAACACTTCGTTCACGTCGTGGTCGCCGCCGATCGTCGCGATCGGCCGCACCGTCAGGCCGGGGCTCTTCATGTCCAGCAGCAGGAAGCTGATGCCCTGCTGCCGCTTGCCTTCGTTGCTGGTGCGCACGAGCGCGAACATCTTGTTCGCATGGTGCGCCTGCGTGGTCCAGATCTTGGTGCCCGACAGGACGTAGTCGTCGCCGTCCTTCACCGCGCGCAGCGACAGCGACGCCAGGTCGGAGCCGGCGTTCGGCTCCGAGAAGCCCTGGCACCAGTAGTCCGCGCCCGAGAGGATGCGCGGCAGGTAGTCGCGCTTCTGCGCGTCGGTGCCGAAGCGCAGGATCACCGGCCCGACCAGGCGCACGCCCATCGGGTGCACGAGCGGCGCGCCGGCCAGCGCGCATTCGGTCTCGAAGATGAAGCGCTGCAGGCCGGTCCAGCCGGTGCCGCCCCATTCCTTCGGCCACAGGGGCACGAGCCAGCCGCGTTCCTGCAGCTTGCGCTGCCACGGGCCGGAGATCTCCGGCTCCGGGTACATCGCGGTCGTGGCGCGCTGCCCCGCCCGCAGGTCGTCGGTGAGGATCGCCGCGAGGAAGGCGCGCACCTCGTCGCGGAACGCCCGGTCGGCCGGGCCGAGGTCGAGGTTCATCGGGTCTCCTCCAGCGTCGCGCTGCGTGCGTAGCCACCATGGGCGAGCAGCGCGGCGCCGAGGTCGGCGGCATGGTCCGCGGCGGCCCCGCCCTGCTGCGCGAACGCAAGCAGATGGCGGAACGTGGCCGCCACCGGCAGCTCCTCGCACACGCCCATTGCGCCATGCAACTGCACGGCTTCCTGCGACACGAAGCGCGCCGCGCGGGCCACCTTGTTCCTCACCGACGCGGCGATCGCGCGGCCGTCGGACGGGTCCCGTGCAAGCCGCATCGCGGCGAGTTCGCAGGCAGCCTCGGCCTCATGCACCTGCACGGCCATCTCGGCCAGCCGGTGCTGCACGACCTGGAACTGCGACAGCGACTGGCCGAACTGGCGGCGCTGCTGCGTGTATTGCGTCGCCTGCTCCAGCACGGCCTGCATCGCGCCCGTGGCCTGCCAGCACTGGGCCACGAGGCCCTCGGCCAGCACCTGACCGAGCTTCGCCTTCGCCTGCGCCGCGTCGCCGACGATCGCATCGGCATCGAGGGCCACGTCGTGGAACACGGCGTCCGCTGCGCGACCCCCATCGGTCGTGTCGTACGCATCCACGGCGACGCCGGCGGACGCCGGGTCGACGAAGAACAGCAGCAGGTCGCCGCCTTCCGCATCGCGTGCGGACACGACCCAGCGCTGCGCGCCGGCGCCGCCGACGACCAGCTGCTTGGCGCCGTCGAGGCGCCAGCCACCGTCCACGCGGCGCGCCCGTGTGCGGCGCGCTTCCCACGGCAGCACGTCCCCCGGCTCCGCATGCGCCAACGCGAGCCGCGCGCTGCCGCCGACGCTGCCCGCCAGCCAGCGCTCCTGCTGCGCCGGCGTGCCGGCGAGTGCGAGCAGCCGCGCCGCTTGCATGGCCGCCGCATAGGGCTCCACCACCAGGTGGCGGCCCATCGCCTGCAGCAGGACGCCGGTTTCCACCGGCCCGCCGCCGAAGCCGCCGTTGGCTTCGGGCAGCGGCAATCCCAGCCAGCCCAGGTCCGCGAAGGCGGACCAGGCGGCGGGTGCGCCACCATCCCGGTGCACGCCGGCTTCGCGCTGGCGGAAGTCGTAGTTGCCCGCAAGCCAGTCCTGCGCGCTGGAGCGGATCAGCCGCTGCTCCTCGGTCAGGCCTTCCTGCATCCGCTCATTCGCCCTTGATGTTGGCGTTCTTGATCACGCGCGCCCACTGGTCGATGTCGCGCTTGATGAAGGCCGAGAACTCCGCCGGCGTGTTGCCGATGATGTCCAGCCCCCAGCCCTTGAAGCGCTCCTTGATCGCCGGGTCCTCGAGCACCTTGGCGGTTTCCTTGTGCAGGCGGTCGACGATCTCGGGCGGCGTGCCGGCCGGCGCGACCAGGCCCAGCCAGGGCATCGCCTCGTAGCCCGGCACGCCCGACTCGGCGAGCGTGGGCAGCTCGGGAACCGACGCCGAGCGCTTGGCCGTCGTCACGCCCAGCGCGCGCAGCTTGCCGGCCTTGATGAAGGGACCCGAGGAGCCGAGCGCGTCGATCATCACGCCGAGCTGGCCGCCGACCAGGTCGTTCAGCGCCGGCCCGGAGCCCTTGTAGGGCACGTGGACCATGTCGATGCCGGCCATGCTCTTGAGCAGCTCACCTTCCAGGTGGGTGGACGTGCCGGTGCCGGTCGATGCGTACGACAGCTTGCCGGGGTTGGCCTTCGTGTACGCGATCAGTTCCTTGACGTTGGCGACCGGCAGCTTGGGGCTGACGACCAGCACGTGCACGACGGACGCGACCTGCGTCACGGGTGCGAAGCTCTTGACGGCGTCGTAGGTGACCTTGTCGTAGATCAGCGGCGCGGTGCCCAGCGACGACGCCGCCATCAGGATCGTGTAGCCGTCCGGCTTGGCGCGCGCCACGTAGTCGGACGCGAGCACCGTGCCCGCACCGGGCTTGTTCTCCACCACCACCGGCTGGCCCAGGCGGGCGCTGAGCTTCTCGCCGAGGGCGCGCGCCAGCAGGTCCGTCACGCCGCCGGGCGGGAACGGCAGGATCATGTGGATCGGCTTGTTCGGGAAGGCCTCCTGCGCCGACGCGGCGCCAGGGGCGATGAACGCGGCCGCGGCGAGCATGGCGGCGGTGAGCTTGAGGGCGATCTTCATGGAATGGCTCCTAGTGGGATGGCTCAGGACTGAAGCAGCACGAGCGCGTCGAGGGCGACGGCGCCCTCGCCTTGCCGGCGGACCTGCAGGGGATTGATCTCGATCTCGCCGGCGCGCGGGCCGAGGGCCAGCGCCGCCGACGACAAGGCGGCAACGGCCTTGCACGCCGCGTCGACGTCCGCGACCGGCCGGCAGCGGAAGCCGTCCAGCAGCGGCCAGGCCTTCAGCGCGCGCAGCATCTCGCCGGCCATCGCTTCGTCGACGGGCAGCAGGCGGTGGCTGGCATCGCGGTACAGCTCGGTGAGCACGCCGCCCAGGCCGACGGTCAGCGCGGGACCGAACACCGGGTCGTGCGTCACGCCCGCGATCAGTTCGGCGACGCCGCCGGCGGCCATCGGGCCGACGAGGACGCCGTCGATGCGCGCGTCCGGGGCGTAGCGGGAAGCGGACGCGAGGATCTCCGCGCACGCGGCGCGCAGCGACGCTTCGTCGGCGATGCCCAGGCGCACGCCGCCGGCTTCGGTCTTGTGCGCGATGTCGGCGCTGAGCACCTTCACCGCCACCGGGTAGCCGATCCGCGCGGCGGCCGCGGCGGCCGCATCGGCGTCAACGGCGGCGACTTCCTGCAGCGCGGGCACGCCGTACTCGGCGAGCAGGCGCTTGGTCTGGTGCTCGTTCAGGCGCGGAGGGAACACGGACGCCGCGCTGCCGGCCTGCTGCTGCGCGCGCAATGCAGCCCAACGCTCGACGGCGGGCTGGCGCGCCAGCCACTGGCAGAACGGCGCCAGCGCCTGGGTGGCGCGACCGATGTCGTCGAACACCGGCACGCCGGCCTGCACCAGCTGCTCGCGGCACTTGGCCGCCCCGGTGTCGATGGCGACGAACAGGCGCGGGGACTTCGCGCACACCTCGGCCAGCGCGTCGGCCATGCGATCGAGCAGGTAGCCCGGTGCGTAGACGATGACGGCGTCGATCTCGTCGGACTTCGCCAGCGCCTCGAAGATCGTGCGCACGAACTCGGGCGAGTTGACGACGTTGCCGGTGACGTCGACCGGGTTCGACACCATGCCGTAGTCGGGGATGCCGGCGCGCAGCGCCTGCTGCAGCGGCTCGGACAGCGTGGGCACGTCGAGGCCGGCGCCGATCACCTTGTCGGCCAGGATCGCGCCGAGCGCGCCCGACATGGTGACGATCGCGACACGCCGTCCGCCGCTGCGCTGGCGGAATCCGCTCAGGTAGGCCAGGTCGGCCATCTGCGCGAAGTCGGTACCGCGGATCACGTTCAGCTGCTCGAACGCGGCCGTGTACAGGGCCAGGTCGCCGGCGAGTGCGGACGTGTGCGAGCGCACCGCCTCGGAGCCCTTGTCGGTCTCGCCGGCCTTGTAGACCACCAGCGGCTTGCGCGCGCGGGCGAACGCCAGCGCGGCGTCGATGAAGCGCGGGCCGTCGCGCAGTTGCTCGACGTAGCCGATCACGCAGTCGGTCTGCCCGTCCTGCGCCATGTACTCCAGGTACTCGGAGAACTCGACGCAGGCTTCGTTGCCCGTGTTGATGAAGTGGCTGACCGTCACGCCCAGGCGGCGCATCAGCGCGAACACCGCGGAGCAGACGTTCCCGCTTTGCGTGATGACGCTCGCGCGGCCCGGCTGCGTTTGCGGCGGCACGTTGCGGAACACCGAGGCGAAGGCGGTGTACGCATGCAGGTTCAGGTTGGCGAACCCCATGCAGTTGGGGCCCGCCACGACCATGCCGGTGCGCTCGGCGAAGGCCTCCAGCGTGCGCTGCAATTGGGCGCCCGCCTCGCCCGCTTCTGCGAAGCCGGCCGCATAGACGATCGCCGCGGGCGTGCCCTTGGCGTGGCAGCGCTCCAGCATCGGCGTCACGTCCTCGGCACCGATGGCCAGTACCACGAGGTCGGGCGCCTCCGGCAGCGACTCGATGTCCGGATAGCAGCGGTAGCCGAAGACTTCCTCGTACTTCGGGTTGATCGGGTAGACGGTGCCCTGGTAGCCGAAATGGCGCAGCAGGTCCAGCGGCATGCCGCCGATGCGGCCGGCGTTGTTGCTGGCGCCGACCATCGCGATCGAGCGCGGCGCGAGCAACGGGTCGAGGCGGTGCGTCATGCCTTGGCGCCCTTCTGGATCGCGCTGGCCAGGCCCGCGTTCTTCGACCGCTTGTATTCCTCGGTGACGTGGCTGAGCTGGTGCACGTCGAAGTGCGACGACAGCGCCTGGCGCATGCCCTGCACGTCGACCGAGCGGTTCAGCGACTTCTTCAGCACCTGCATCGCGAACGGCGGGGCCTTGGCGATGCGCTGCGCCAGCGCCATCGTCTCGTCGTCCAGGCTCGCGGCCGGCACGACCCGGTTGACCATGCCCATCTCGCGCGCCTGCACGGCGCTGAAGCGCTCGCCCGTGAACAGCAGTTCCTTGGCCTGCCGCAGGCCGAGCACCCAGGGATGGATCAGCACTTCCGTCGCGGCAGCGCCCAGCGTGTGCGTGACCGGGTCGCTGAAGAACGCATCGTCGGCCGCGACGACCAGGTCGCACATGTTGGCCACCATCAGGCCGGCCGCGACGCAGGCGCCCTGCACCTGCGCGATCGTGGGCTTCGGGAAGTCCCAGATGCGCATGCAGTAGTCGAAGTAGTGCTGCTGCTCGTAGGCCCAGCGCTCCTCGACGGTGAACTCGGCGCGCTCGGCCTGGGCCTGCTTCAGGTCGTGGCCGGCGGAGAAGTGCGGGCCCTTGGCCGCGAGCACGACGACCCGGGTCGCGGCATCGGCCTGCGCGTCGCGGAACGCGGCGTCGAGCTGGTCCAGCATCTGCTGGCTCTGGGCATTGCGGGCTTCGGGGCGATTAAGCCAGATGCGGCGCACGGCGCCGGCTTGCTCGATCAGCAGGAGGGATTCGCTCATGGGATGGGAAATGGCGGTGGGGTGGTGAAGTGCTGGGGGCATCTTCGGGAGGGTATGCTCACGCTACAAGCACAAACCGGCGCAAATCCCACATCATGAGCACACCGAGTGAAACCCCGGGGGCGCAGAACATGCGCCGCGCGCTGCAGGTGCTGCGCGTGCTGGGGCACCACCACGAGGGCGGCATGAGCGTCAGCGAGGTGGTGGCCGCGACGTCGCTGGAGCGCTCGACCGCGCACCGCCTGCTGACCTGCCTGGTCGAGGAGCGGTTCGCCGATCGCGATGCGGCGACGCGCCGCTATCGCCTCGGCCTGGAAGCGATGCGCCTGGGATTCGCGTCGCTCAGCCGCTCGCCGCTGCTGGCCCGCTACGAGGGCGTGGTACAGCGGCTCGCGCGCATGTCCGAGGACACCGTCTACCTGCTGCTGCGCCAGGGCGACCACACGGTGTGCGTGCGGCGCGAGGACGGCGCCTTCCCGATCAAGATCTTCAGCACGCGCGTGGGCGACACCCGGGTGCTGGGCGTCGGGGTGGGCGGCATGGCGCTGCTCGCGGCAGCGCCCGACGAGGACATCGCGCGCATCCGGGCGCAACACGCGCAGGCGTTCGACGCCGCCGGCCTGACGGCCAGCCGCTTCGAGAAGGTGGTGGCGCGCACGCGCAAGATGGGCTACGCCGAGATGACGGACACCGTCACGCAGGGTGTCGCCGGCGTCGGTGCGGTGATCCCCGACCCCGGCGGCGCGCCGTTCGCCGCGATCTCCATCGCGTCGATCAAGCCGCGCATGACGCCGTCGCGGCGCGCGGAGCTGGGGGCGATGCTGCTGGAGGCGCTGCGCGAGCCGGCGGCGTGAGCACGCGGCGTCAGCCGCTCAGTCCACCGACCATCTCGACCAGCTGCGGGCCGATCTCGGCTTCCAGCTGGCCCTGTTTCACCGCCGACGCCGCGAGCACGCAGTTGAAGACGAACAGCTCTCCCCGCGTCTCGTGCCGGTACGGCACGCCCACCGTGCACACGTCGTGGCGGTAGTCGCCATACGAGAAGCAGAAGCCCAACCGCCGCCAGTCCTCGACCGCGTCCATCGCGCGCGACTGGAACTTGCGGTACGCCTCGGGCGTCTTGACGCGGATCTCGTTCATCAGCGCGCTGCGCTCGTCGGGCGACAGCGCGGCTAGGTACGCGCGCCCGTTGGAGCCCGCGATGATCGGGTGCGACATGCCGATGTCCGAGTAGCGCTGCGCCGAAGGCGACCGGCTGCGGCTGGTCTCGACGTAGACGATGTCCAGCCGGTCGCGCATGCCCAGCGAGACAGAACCACCCAGTTTGTCCGCCAGCTTGCGCATCGACGCGCGCACGACCTGGCGCAGGGGGATGTTGGCCAGCAGCGGATACGCGATCGTGAGCACGGCGCTGCCCAGCCGGTAGCGGCCGGTTTCGCGCTCCTGCTGCAGGTAGCCCAGTTGCTGCAGCGTGTACGTGAAGCGCGAGATGGTCGGCTTCGACATGCCGGTGCGCTGCGCGAGTTCCGCATTTCCGAGCACGGGGCGCTCCGGCGTGAAAGCACGCAGCACCTCGAGGCCGCGGGCCAGGGTCGAAGCGAACTGGCGATCCTGGCCGTCCGGGTTTTCTCGGGGCATGGTTCAGGATAGTCGAACCGTGTTCTGCATGTCAAAACACGGACCCCACCGCCGAGGGGCTTCCTAGCATGGTGGACACCCAAGGAGACAAGCCATGAACTTCGCCAGACACGTGCTGCATGCGATCGTTTGCGCCGGCGCCGCACTCGCCGCCCCGCTCGCCGGCGCGGCCGACTACCCCACCAAGCCGATCCGCCTGATGGTCCCGTTCGGCCCCGGCGGGATCACCGACGTCATCGCGCGGCAGGCGGCCAAGGCCATGGGCGACAAGCTCGGCCAGCCGATCGTGGTGGAGAACAAGCCCAGTGCGGGCCACATCGTCGCCATGCAGACGGTGGCGCAGTCGTCGCCCGATGGCTACACGATCCTGCTTGGCTCCAACACCGGGTTCAACGTCGCGCCCCACATGTACAAGAACCTCGGGTTCGACATCGGGAGCCTGCAGCTGATCGCGCCCGTGAACACCGCGCCGACGGTGCTGGTCGCGCGTCCCGAATTCGCCGGCAATTCGTTGGCCGACCTGGTCAAGATGGGCAAGGCCAAGCAAGGCGGCATCAACTACGCCTCGTTCGGCGTCGGCTCCAGCGCGCACCTGGGGATGGAGATCATCAAGAAGGACCTCGGGCTCGAAGCCACGCACGTTCCGTACAAGGGCGACGCCGGCGTGTACACCGCGCTCATGGGCAAGGAAGTCGACGTCGGCTTCATGACGCTCTTCAGCGCGCAGCAGCGCCTGCGTGCCGGCGAACTCAAGGCGCTCGCGACGCTGCAGGCCGACCGCATCCCGGCCTTCCCGGCCATCCAGAGCACGGTCGAAGCGGGCGCGAAGAACTCCGACCTGCCCGTGTGGATCGCCTTCTTCGCGCCCGCCGGGACGCCGCGCGACGTGATGAAGAAGCTCGAAGACACCCTGCGATCGGTGGTCAGCTCACCCGAGTTCGGGGAATTCCTGCGCAACCGCGGCGCCGAGCCGCTGACGATCACCAACGGGCAGATGACGCAGTTCATGACGGCGCAGACCGCCAAGATCGGCCCGATCGTGCAGGCCATCGGCCTGAAGGCGGAGTGAAGCGCGCATGAGAGTCGTCATCGCCGGCTACGGCATCGGGGGCGCCGCCCTCGCCCTGGCCCTGCAACGCTTCGGCATCGACTACGTGGTGCTGGAACAGGCACCACGCCTGGAGGAAGTCGGGGCGGGCGTCCAGCTCAGTCCCAACGGCGTCGCGGTGCTCAAGCACCTGGGCGTGCACGACGCGCTGGCGGCCGTCGCCTTCCAGCCCAAGGACCTGCTCTATCGCGACTGGCAGTCGGGCGAAGTGCTGATGCGCAACCCGCTCATGCCGCAGATCGACCAGCATTTCGGCTCACCCTACTACCATGCGCACCGTGCGGACCTGCTGGGCGTGCTCAAGGGCGCGCTCGAAGGGGACCGCGTCCGCCTGGGCTGCCGCATCACGTCGGTCGAGCAATCGGGCGGCGAGGTGCGCGCGAGGCTCGCGGACGGGACGGTCGAGTCCGGCGACGTGCTGGTGGGCGCCGACGGCATCCATTCGCTCGTGCGCAGCCAGTTGTTCGAAGCCGATGCGCCGCAGTCCTCGGGCTGCATCGCCTGGCGAGGCCTGGTCGATGCGAACGACGCCAAGCACCTGGGCATCACGCCATCCGCACACATCTGGATGGGCCCCGGCCACAGCGCCGTCATCTACTACGTGTCCGGCGGTCGCAAGATCAACTGGATCTGCATCGGCAGCTCGCCGGCGGAGCGCAAGGAGTCCTGGTCGGCGACGGCCACGGTGGCTGAAGTGCTGCAGGAATACCGCGGCTGGAACAGCGAGGTGCTGGACCTCGTGAAGCTCACCGCGAAACCGTTCGTGACGGCGCTCTACGACCGCGCGCCGCTCAAGTCCTGGGTGCGTGGGCGCGTCGCACTGCTCGGGGATTCCGCGCACGCCATGCTGCCCTACCACGCGCAAGGCGCGGTGCAAAGCATGGAGGACGCGTGGGTGCTGGGCCGGTTGCTCGACCTCGAGCGGAACGCGGACACCGCGCTGGCGCGCTACCAGGACCTGCGGATGGACCGCGCCACGCGCGTGCAGGGCCAGTCGCGCGCCGCGGAGCACCGCTTCCACCTGAGCGACCCGGCCGAGGTGGCCGAGCGCAACGCGAAGTTCCGCAAGTACGACGCGCAATACAGCGGCGGCTTCCTGCCGCAGCAGGAATGGCTGTTTGGCTACGACGCGGACAAGGCCGCGCGCGGCACGGACGACAAATGGCGCGCGCTGCGCGCATGGTGAACGCAATGGAACACATCCTCTATGAAGTCCAGGACGGCGTCGCGCGCCTCTGGCACAACCGGCCGCAGGCTCGCAATGCCGAGAGCCAGGGCCTGCTGCAGGAACTGGACGATGCGCTGAAGATGGCCGTCGCCGACGACGCCGTGCGTGTCATCGTCATCGCCGGCAAGGGCGAGCACTTTTCCGCCGGCCACGACCTGAAGGAAGCCGCGATGAAGCGCAGCAACTTCACGGTCGAGGAGCGCTGGGCCTTCGAGGAGCGCTACTACCTCGGCTACGCGATGAACATCTGGGATTGCCCGAAGCCCACCATCGCGCAGGTCAACGGGGCGTGCATCGCCGGCGCCTTCATGGTCGCCAACATGTGCGACATGGTCGTTGCGTCCGAGGACGCGTTCTTCTCCGACCCGGTGTGCCACACGCTCGGCGCGGCGGCCGTGGAAGTGCTGGTCCACCCATGGGTGCTCGGCGCGCGCAAGGCGAAGGAGCTGCTGTTCACCGGGGGCCGCATCACGGCGCGCGAGGGCCTGGAGATGGGCATGGTCAACAAGGTCGTGCCCCGCGAGCAGCTCGAGGCCGAGGCGATGGCCATGGCGCAGCGCATCGCACAGTGCGACCCGTTCGCGCTGCGCCTGGTCAAGCGGTCGATCAACCGCGGCCTGGACATGCAGGGCTTCCGCAGCGCGATCCAGGCGCACTTCGACACCCACGAGCTGAGCCACCTGTCCGAGGGCTTCCAGCGCCGCCGGGCTGAAGGCCTGGCGAACGCGATCCAGCGCACGCCGCAGGCGGACAAGGCCTGAGGCGATGGATCGCAACGACACCAGCGCCATCGCGGATGGCGTGCGGCAGCTGTACGCCGGCTGGGGCAAGGGCGTGGGCATCGCCGAGATGCGCCGCCAGTGGGAACACTTCGTGGCCCCGAAGCGCGTCACGATCGCGACCGAAGACGTCGAGGCCAACGGCGTCCGCTGCCGCTGGGTGCGCGCGTCCGGCTGCGACACGCGCCACGCCATCCTGTTCCTGCACGGCGGCGGCTACCAGATCGGCTCGGTCGACTCCCACCATAACCTGATGGCCGCGCTGTCCGCCGCGTCGGGCTGTGCGGTCCTCGGCGTCGACTACCGGCTCGCGCCGGAGCACCGCTTTCCCGCGGCCGTGGACGACGTGTTGGCCGCATGGCAGTGGCTGGCGTCGCAGGGGTTCGCCCCTGGCCAGGTGGCGGTCTGCGGCGACTCGGCAGGCGGCGCACTGGGCATCGCGCTGATGACCATCCTGCGTGACAAGTCGCTGCCCCTGCCCGCGTGCGCGGTGGCGATGTCGCCCTGGGCCGATCTCGAGGCGCACGGCGACTCCTTCCGCTCGAACGCCGAGCACGATCCGGTCACGCAGCGCGAGGTGCTGCTCGTCATGGCCCGCACCTACCTGGGCCGCAGCGGCGACCCCCGCGACCCGCTCGCTTCGGTCGTGCACGCCAACCTCTCGCGCCTGCCGCCGCTCCTGGTGCAGGTGGGCAGCAATGAAGTCCTGCTGGACGACGCGAGGCAACTTGCTGCCCGCGCGCAGGAGCAGGGTTGCGCCGTCACGCTCAGCGAATGGGACGGCATGTTCCACGTCTTCCAGCTGTTCACCGGCCGGCTCCGGCAAGCCGACGCCGCCATCACGGAGGCAGGCGCGTTCCTGCGCACCCACCTCCATCCCCGAGACACCGACCGGATTTCCCGATGACCACTGCACTCGGCCACATCAAAGTGCTGGACCTCACACGGGTCCTCGCCGGCCCCTGGGGCACCCAGATCCTCGCGGACCTCGGCGCCGACGTCACCAAGATCGAGCGGCCCGGCCCGGGCGACGACCTGCGCGCCTGGGGCCCGCCCTTCCTGAAGGACGCCGACGGCGTCGAGACGCGCGACGCCGCCTACTTCCTCAGCGCCAACCGCGGCAAGAAGTCGGTCACGCTGGACATCGCCACGCCCGAGGGCCAGGAGATCATCCGCAAGCTCGCCGCCGAAGCCGACGTGCTGGTGGAGAACTACAAGGTCGGCACGCTGGCGCGCTACGGCCTGGGCTACGAGCAGCTGCGTGAACTGAACCCGCGGCTGGTCTATTGCAGCATCACCGGCTTCGGCCAGAGCGGCCCCTACGCCCACCTGCCCGGCTACGACTACATCTTCCAGGGCATGGGCGGGCTCATGAGCATCACCGGCCTGCCCGACGGCGAGCCCGGCGGCGGGCCGCTGAAGACCGGCATCCCGATCACGGACATCGTGACCGGCATCTACGCCGCGACGGCGATCCTCGGCGCGCTGGAACACCGGCACGTGAGCGGCCGCGGCCAGCACGTGGACATCGCGCTGCTGGATTGCCTGGTGAACGTCACTGCCTGCGCATCGCTGAACTACTTCCTGTCCGGCAAGGTGCCGCAGCGCCTGGGCAACGGCCACTCGAACATGGTCCCGTACCAGGTGTTTCGCTGCAAGCAGGGCGACATCATCATCGCCGTCGGCAACGATGGCCAGTACCGCACGTTCTGCGAGCTGATCGGCCGGCCCGAGCTGGCAGCGGACCCGCGCTTTTCCAGTTCCGCCCAACGCAGCCGCAATCGCGAGGCACTGGTGCCCCTGGTCGCCGAGGCGATGCTGCAGAAGACCATGGCGGAGTGGGTACCGCTGCTGGAAGCGTCGAACGTGCCGTGCGGGCCGATCAACGACCTGCGCCAGGTGTTCGAGGATCCGCAAGTGCGCCACCGGGGCCTCAAGCTCGACCTGCCGCACGCGTCGGGCGTCGACTCGCCGGCGGTCGCGAGCCCGATCCGCTACTCCGACTCGCCGATCCAGTACCGCGAAGCCGCCCCGCGCCTGGGCCAGCACACCGACGACGTGCTGCGCACGCAGGCAGGACTGGATGACGCGCAGATCGCCAGGCTGCGCGAGATGGGCATCGTGTGAGCTCGGACGTCCTGCGCTACGAACTCGCGGGCACGACGGCCGTCCTGACGCTGCACCGGCCGGAGCAGCGTAACGCGCTCGACGATGCGTTGCGTGACGCGCTGGCCGCCGCCATCCGCCGCACGCGCGACGACCCGCAGGTCCGCGCCGTGGTCCTCACCGGCGCCGGTGGCCACTTCTGCGGGGGCGGCGACGTGAAGACGCTGCAGGCCATGGGCGACGACCCGGACCTGGCGCTCGCCACGCGCGCGCGCATGCAGGCGCTGCACGGCTGGTTCGGTGAATTGGTCGATCTCGAGAAGCCGGTGGTCGCCGCCGTCGATGGAGCCGCGTTCGGCGCCGGCCTGTCGTTGGCGCTTGCAGCCGACCACGTCATCGTCTCGCCACGCGCGAAGCTGTGCGCGGCATTCGGCCGCATCGGCCTGGTGCCCGACGCGGCGGCGATGTACCTGCTGCCGCGCCAGGTCGACCTGGCGCGCGCCAAGGACCTGGTGTTCACGGGGCGCGTCGTCGAAGCGCAGGAAGCAGTCGCGATCGGCCTGGCGCATCGCATGGCGGACGACGTCCGTGACGCCGCGATCGCCACCGCTGTGGCGTTCAGCCAGTTGCCTCCCGCCGCCACCGGCATGGCCAAGGCGATCATGAACCGGAGCTTCGAAAGCTCGCGCGAGCAGGTGCAGGCGCAGGAAGCGCTGGCCCAGGCCGCGTGCCGCACGAGCGAGGCGCATCGCGCTGCACTCGCGCGCGCCCTGCAGCGCTAAGTCCGCCGCGCCATCGCCAGCCACTGCGCAGCAGGCAGATCCCAGCGGTCCTCGATGGCTTCGGCGCGCGCAGCGAGCACGTCTTCCGGCGGCACGTCGCCGCGATGCGCCAGCACGACCACGTTACCGGCCGCGGTAGGCGGGAACTGCCAGACCGCGCGCGGCTGCAGGCCGACGCGCAACCGGGCCACGCTGGCTCGCGCATCCATCGCAGCACCCACCAGGTTCACCGCCAGCGTGCCGCCCTCGCGCAGGCAGGTCCGGCACGCGGCGTGGAACGGTTCGTCGTCGAGCGCAGGCCGCTCGACCGCCGCGTCGTACGCGTCGACCTGGATCACGTCGGCGCCTCGCTGGCAGGCCGTGACGTAGTCGCGCGCATCCGCATGCACGAGGCGCAGGCCGTCGCCCTCGCGCGGCAGGTCGAAATGCGCATGGCAGGCCTCGATCACCTCGTGGTCGATCTCCACCGCGGTCGCTTGCATCCCGAGCACGCGCCACGCGAACTTCGTCAGCGACCCCGCGCCCAGCCCGAGCGTGACGACGTGCTGCCGCCCGAGCGTGTCCACGTCATGGAAGAGCAGCCAGCCGAACATGCGCACCGCGTACGCCATCTCCAGCGCGTCGGGGTCGTCGAGGCGCATCGCGCCCTGGCACCAAGGCGTGCCGAAGTCGAGCAGTCGCAAGCCGTCTTGTTCGCGGATCCGGATCATCGATCTGTCGTTCCCGCGGAGGCGGGAATCCAAGGCGTCCATTCTCGCCATCACTTCACCTCAGCCTTCGGCTCCGCCCACCGCGGCGCCCAATCCACCCCGGCGATCGCCTGCGCCAGCACCAGCTTCCGCTCGCGCGACATCCCCTTCAATGCCAGCGCCACCCACTGCGTACGTGCGAGGTTGATCTGCCCCGTCTCCGCCCAGCGCCGCGCTTCCTGCTGCGGGTTGTGCAGCATCGCCGCCAGCCAGCTCGCCTGCCCCGGCTTCAGGTCGCGTGCGCGGACGCCCAGGTAGTGCATCGCAGCTGCGTCTGCGCCGCACAGGCCTTCGCCCCAAGGCGCGGTGTCGAGGTACAGCCGCAGGATGCGCGCCTTGCCCAGCGTACGCTCCATCTCCACGGCGTACAGCAGCTCGCGCAGCTTGCGCACCGGGCTGCGCTCGCCGCCGGCGACCAGGAGCTTGGCCACCTGTTGCGACAAGGTGCTGGCGCCACGCTCGACCCGCTGCGCTTCCTCGTTGCGCACCAGCGCCGCCGCCATCTCGCGCAGGTCGTAGCCGGGGTGCTCCCAGAAGCGCTGGTCCTCGGCGGCGATCACCGCGCGCGCGATCCAGTGGTCGGCCGTCAGGCGGCTGTCGCGGCGGCCGCAGGCGTTGACCGCATTCGCCCAGCTCTCGGTGCCGAGCCCTGCGACCTGGAAGCCTTCGATCCGCGGGCTGATCGCGAGCGTGCCGGCCGGCAGCGAGAACTCTGCGGTGAGCGAGAAGCGGCCTTCGATGTGCGCGCGCCGGACCTCCGGCACCTGCGCGGCGACCAACGCATAGCCGTCGGCCAGCGAGGTCCAAGGCACGTCGAGCCGCACCTGCATGCGGTCGGCCTGCAGGGAGCCGCGCCATTGGCCCTGCACCCGGCCGGCGTGGATCTCGCCCGCCAGCCGGTCCATGTCCCGCCGTACGGTGAACGCGACCTCGTCCAGTTGCAGCGCCTCCGTGCCCAGGCCCGGCGGCTGCAGCACGCAGGGTCGGCAGCGCACGTGCAGGACGCCGTCGCGCCAGGCGAACGCGAGGCGACCGTGGCGCGTCGGCAGTGAGTGGCCGGCGAGCAGCGGTCCGCCCCACCACGAAGTCGCAAGCCGGATCGCGGAGGGCACGCCGACGGTCATGCGGACGGGTCCGGCCGCGACGGGGACGGACCACTCGCCAGGGAGCGGCGCGAGCGCGGCGCGGATGGCGAGGAAGGCGCCGAGCACGGCGGCGACGAGCAGCGTGAGAAGGATGGCGAACCACATGAGGATGCGTGTTCCGTGGAAGTTGTCATTGCGGGCTTGACCCGCAATCCACACGAAGGGGCGCCAGCCCCGCATGGACGACGACAGTGACGGGGCCTTCATAGCGGACTCGCCACCGTGAACGCCTGCCACGGCCCCTGCGACTGCCCGAGCGCCGCGGCCCAATACCAGGCCGACGCGTCGGTGAAGCCGCGCCCTTGCGCGTCGACGATGCGTTCGCACACGCGCTGGCGGACGCCGCCGCGCTCGACGATGAAGCAGCGCCACAGCTCGCCCGCCCCGTCCTGCTGCAGCTTCTGCTCCGCCACGCGCCAGCCCAGCCCCTGGTAGCAGTCAGCCGCGGGATGCAGCATGCGCGTGGGCCGCTGGACGGTGCGCAGCACCAGCACGTCGTGGCCGTCGGTCAGGCGGGCGAGCGAGCCGGGAAAGCGCTGCGCGAACCGCACCTCGACGTCGGAGAGCGCGAGCGGGCGCAGCGGGTTGCCGTGCCATTCCATCGGCGCTTCCTGCGGAACAATCGCCGGCGTCACCGTGCTCGCATGCAACGCGCGCCAGCAGCCCGTGGCGAGGCACGTGGGCAGCAGCAGCGCCCACGCGACCTTCACCGCCACCCGGCGGACGAAGGTGTTCTCCACCATCCATCGTCCCCGCGGGGGCGGGGACCCATCGCTTCCATTCCGACCTCGAAGAAGGCGTAAGCGATGGATTCCCGCCCCCGCCTTCGCGGGGGCAGGCCTACTACTCGCGGGAATGACGAAAGGCACCTGCATCACCCACGCGATCGCGGTGCACACCACCGCCAGCACCACCAATCCGACGCCTTCATGCCCCCAGGCCGGCAGAGCGGCGCCGCTGGCTTCGAATGCCACGAGCACCGCATTGCGCACCACATTGCCGACCAGCACGATCGCGCTCACCAGCGGCAGCCGCGTGAGGAACGCGCGGTCGCCGCGCCACGCAAGCAGCGCGACGACGCAGGCGGTGAACTCGCCCATCCACAGCATCTGCACGCCCGAGCACGGCGCATCGACGATCACCAGCTGGCCGTCGACCCGCAGCGCGGTCCCCGTGCGTTCGGCCATGAAGAACGGCGCCAGCAGCCAGCGGCTCGCCTCCGCCGTCACGACCCGCAACGGGTAGCCGGCATAGAACTGCAGCGACGCGAGCAGCGGCAGCGCCAGCACCGACAGCCCGAGCACCGGCCCGCTCGGCACCCACCACGGCAGGAAGGCCGCCAGCGCGCAACCGACAGCCAGCAGCGCGGCCAGCGCGCACAGCAGTGGCGGCAGCGCGCCCTGCCCCAAGCTCGCGAGCACGGCGCCCGCCAGCGCCAGCACCATCCACCCGAGCCTGGGCGACGCGCGCAGCGAATCGCGCCACCACCAGCCGAGCACGAGCAGCGCCCCCAACGCGAGGATCCCGAGCGGATCGTCGGAGCGATCCACCAGCCGCCGCGCCATCCACATCCACGTGGGCAGCAGCGCGGCGGCCAGCAATCCGAGCCACATCAGCGGCGGGGCACGGTCGATCGCGATCCCCGCCGAGAGCGCACTCGGCGTGCCGAGCAGGCGAGCACGAAGCATGGCGTCCTCCTGCGCTCAGGCCGTGAACCCGTGCCGCTGGCGACGGGCGCGTCGCGCCAGCATCGCCAGCACCGACGCGAGCACCAGCACCGCGCCCCAGGACGCGGGTTCCGGCGTGCCGGGCACTTCGGCGCCGACGGCCAGGTTGCTCACGCCCTGCGGCATCGGCGAGGGCTGGTCCACCGACGGCGTGTCGCCCACCTGCGTGTTGCGCACGATCCTGTCGACGGCGAGGAAGCTCGTGTACTGCGTCAGCAGGCTGTAGTGCAGGCCCAGCTCCGTGATCTCGGCGCGCAGGCGGTCGCCGCCTTCCAGCGCTTCCTGGTCGGTGAGGCTCGCGATGCGGTGGCGGGCCCACAACGAGCGCAGCGCCGGCGTGTCCTGCGCCACGTTGCCGGCGACCGGCAGCACGGTGCGGTAGGGGCCGTCGGGCGTGCGGCCTTCGATCACCACCTGCCCGTCCGGCTCGCCGCGCCACTTGCCGAACACCAGCACCGGGCGCTCGCCCAGCACGTCGGGCAGCTGCTTCGGCTCGACGTCGTACACGTCCAGGCCGTCGAAGCGCGCCTTCACGCTGGTGAGCACGGGCGACTCGATCATCTGGCGGAAGCGCGTGGCCTTCTCCGGCGCTTCGCCGGCGTTGAGGATCACGAAGGGCTCGCCCATGCCGGCTCGCGCCAGGCCTTCGATCAGGTGCCGGTTCACCGAGCTGCCGATGCCGAACGCGAACAGGTTGGCCTGCGACAGGTTCTTGCGCACCAGCTCGAATGCTTCGCGCTCCACGGTCACGTAGCCGTCGGTGACGACGACGATCGTGCGCGCGACGTCCTGCGACGCCTTCGGCTCGGCGTACACGCGGCTCAGTGCCGGGATCAGCTCGGTGCTGCCGCCGCCGCGGAAGCGCTCCAGCGTGTCGATGGCCCGCTCGATGTTCGCGCGCGTCGCCGGCACCGACTTCGGTGCCAGGAATTTGTTGCTGCCCTCGAACACCAGCACGTTGAAGCTGTCGCTGGGCTTCAGGCCGCCGATCAGGCTGCGCAGCATCGCCTTGGCGGTGTCGAGCGGAAAGCCGTGCATCGAGCCCGAGATGTCGACCACGAAGATGTACTCGCGCGGGCTGATCGCCTGCGGCTGCACGTGCTTGGGTGGCTCCACCATCGCGAGGAAGTAGTTCTCGTCCGGGCCGCGGTACAGCATCACGCCCGACTCGATGCGGTCGCCCGCGAGGCGGTAGTCGAGAATGAAGTCGCGGTCGTTCGCCGCCGCGCCCCCGACCAGCGCCACGCTGGCGCGCTGGTCGCCCTGCGCCGTCACTTCGACCGGGTGCGTGCGCGAGCGGACCTCCTTGATCCCGATCGGGCTGGCGACGTCGACCTTGATGTCGAACTTCGACGGCGTCGGCTCGCCGGCGGGCAGGATGGGTTGCGCCACCCACCTGGCGCCGGCGTTCCCGGACTGCGGGCTGTTGTAGCGAGGGCCGACGACGGTCGGGAACACGAACTGGTAGTTGCCCGCCTGCGGCACCAGCAGCTCGGTGTAGTGCAGTTCCACCTTCACGTCGTCGCCGGGCAGGATGTTGGCGACGTTCATCTGGAACACGTTGGGCAGGTGCTGCTCCAGCAGCGCCGCGGTCTTGCCCTCGTTCTTCGCCTGGTCGTACTCGATGCGCGCCTTCTGCTTCTCCTTGATCTGCGCGGTGACCAGCCGGTCGCCGAGCCGCACGTTCATGCCCTGCACCGCCGCGCGCGTGGAGCCGGGGAACACGTACTTCGCTTCGATCGGCCGCGTGCCCTCGTTGCGGTACTGCTGCGTGACCGTCACGTCCGCGATCACGCCGGAGATGCGCACGTCGACGTTGGTGGCCTTCAGCGGCAGCTTGTCGACGCTGGGATCCTGGCTCTTGACGAAGAAGTACGGGCTCTCGGTCTGCAGGCGCGGCGCGATGTCCTGGGCGCGCGCGGGCGAGGTGGCGAGGAAGCCGGCGGCGGCGGCGCTGGCGGTGGCGATCGCCAGCCAGCGCCAGGCGGCTTGCGAGAAGGTGGGGTGCTGCATCGTGGTCTCCGGTCCGTGCGGGGTGCACGGGCAGGAGATTCGCGGTGCAGTGGGGAGGGAGTGGGAAGTGGAGGAGCGGGTTGTGTGAAGTCGGTGTGAAGTCGGGCTGTTTGTCTGCGGGCTTGACTCGCAATCCACACGAAGGCGCGCAAGCGCCGCACGACGATGGATTCCGGCTTTCGCCGGAATGACAACTAGGCCGTCCCCACAGGCACAGACAACCGCGCCACCGCCCCACCCTCGGGCGCATTCACCAGCTCCACCTTCCCCAGGTGCAGGGCCGCAATCTCGCGCACGAACGACAACCCCAGGCCCGTGCTCTTCTTCTTCGTCTGCGGCCGGGCAAGCGAATAGAACTTCTCGAACACCTTGTCCTGCGCGTAATCCGGAATCCCCGGTCCCTGGTCCGCCACCTCGATCACGGCCGACCGGCCACGGCGCCGCAGCGTGACCTGCACGACCCCTTGCGCCGGCGAGAAGTCCACGGCGTTGTCCAGCAGGTTGCTCACCGCGCGCCGCAGCAGGAACGGGTCGCCGTCGACCTCCGCGTCGTCCTGCACCGCCAGCTGCACGTGCACCTGCCGCGTCGAGGCCGCATCGGCGGCCGTCGCCACCACCTCCTGCAGCAGCGCCGCCAGCGCCACCGGCTCGACGTGGTCCAGCGAGCGCCGCGACTCCAGCGCGGTGAGCTCCATCATCCGGTCGACCAGCTCCTGGATGCGCTGCGTTTCGCGTGTGATGTTGGCCAGGAACTTCTGCCGCTGCTCGGGCGGCATGCCCGGCTCCTGCAGCAGTTCGGCGGCGCCGCGGATCGCCGACAGCGGGCTCTTCACCTCGTGCGTCAGCGTCTGCACGTAGTCGGCGACGTAGTTGCGGCCGGCCAGCGCGTCGCGCATCTCGTCGAACGCGGCGCCGATCACGCCGAGCGCGCGGCGTCCCAGCCGCGGCAGGTTCAGCCGCCGCTGCGACCGCACGTAGCGCACGTAGTCGCCGATCAACCCGAACGGCCGCACCAGCCAGACCGACACGATCACCGCCAGCAGCAGAACGGCCGCCGCCGAATACAGGCCGACGTACAGCGTCTTTCGCCGCGCCGCGTCGACGAACTGGCCGAAGCTCTGCACCGGCTTGCCCACCGTCACCACGCCGACGATCTCGTTGCCCGCACGCACCGGCGCGCCGACGTACATCACCGACGTCAGCGGGTCGTCGGCCACGTCGGGCGTGGTGCGCGCGCCGTACTCGCCCTTGAGCCCGAGCTTCACGTCGCGCCAGTTGGAGAAATCCTTGCCCGTGTTGCTGCCGAACGAGTCGTAGACCACCTGCCCCGCGCGGTCGGTGACGTAGATGCGCAGTTCGACCTTCTCCTTGGTCAGGCCGTAGATGCGGGCCTGGAACTGGCGCGCGTAGACCGAGCGGAACAGCGGATCCAGCCGCGACGGGTCGATGGCGCCGGAGATGACGTCCTGCTCCACCAGGCTGGCCAGCACCTGCGAGGTCTCGACCAGCGACTCCTCGGCCGACTCGCGGTAGCGCGGGTCCAGGTCGGCCAGCACGCGGTACAGCAGGAACGCGATGCCGACCACGTAGATCAGCAGGATGCCGACGAAGATGCGGTTGCGCTTGCTGACGGCGATCACGGCGCGGGCGGCAGGTCCTCGGCCAGCGCGTAGCCGGTCCCGCGCAGCGTGCGGATCGCCTCGACGTTGGGCGCCACGGCCTTCAGCTTGGCACGCAGCGTCTTGATGTGGGCGTCGACCGTGCGATCGAAGCTGTCGCTGTGGTCGTCCCACACCTGCGCCAGCAATTCGTCGCGCGTGTAGACGCGGCCGGGCTTGTGCACCAGCAGGCGCAAGAGGCCGAACTCGTAGCGCGAGAGCTCCAGCGGGCGGCCGTAGTAACGGATCTGGCGCTTCTCGACGTCGACGGCGAAGGGCACCACGGGTGCCGGCGCTGCCGCCGCGGCCGCCGGCGCGCGGCCGTTGCTTCGCCGCAGGATCGTGCGCACCCGGGCGACCAGCTCGCGCGGCGAGAACGGCTTGGCGATGTAGTCGTCGGCGCCCAGTTCGAGGCCGACCACGCGGTCGATCTCGTCGCTGCGCGCGGTGAGGAACAGCATCGGCACGTCGGCGCCACCGGGCAACGCCTGCAGCTGTTTGAACAGCTCGAAGCCGTTCCGGTCCGGCAAGCCGACGTCGAGGATGGCCAGCGCTGGCAGTTGCGCCTGGAATTCGGCCATCGCCTGTTCGGCGGTGGCGCACCACACCGGCTGGTAGCCGTCGGTCGCGAGCACGTACTGGATCGTGTCGGCGATGCCGGATTCGTCTTCGACGACGAGGATGCGGGGTTTGGTCATGCCGGGACTGCAGAGGTGGCGGGATGATGCACGAGCCGCCGCGCCCTGTCGACGCAGGGAACGGCGGGGCCGACGCGCACAGGACATCTGTCTCCTTGACATCCGCACCCCGCGGCCTAGGGTTCTGCGATTCAAGCAGCCGACCAGGAGGCCGCCATGGACACCCTGCGACCCGACCCGACGTTCCATCCCTCGCCCAAGCTGGCGATGCAGGCCGAGAAAGAACGCCTGGCGTACACGGCGCTGCTGTCGCCCGACCGCTCGCGGCCCGACGCGCTGGCCGTGGTCGACGTCGACGAGACATCGTCCACCTACGGCAAGGTGCTCAGCCGCGCGGAGCTGCCCAATCGCGGCGACGAGCTGCACCACTTCGGCTGGAACGCCTGCAGCTCCTCGCTGTCGCCGCTGACCGGCCATGCGTTCCTGCAGCGCCGCTACCTCATCGTGCCCGGCATGCGCACGTCGCGCATGTACATCTTCGACACCCAGCCCGACCCGACCCAGCCGCGCCTGGTCAAGACCATCGAGCCGGACGAGATCCGCAGCAAGACCGGCTACTCGCGCCCGCACACCGTGCACTGCGGCCCGGAGGGCATCTACGTGAGCACGCTGGGCGGCGGCGGCACCGACGGCGCGATCGGCCCGCCCGGCGTCTTCATCATGGACTGCCAGACCTTCGAGGTGCTGGGCCGCTGGGAGATCGACCGCGGCCCGCAGCAGCTGCACTACGACTTCTGGTGGAACCTGCCGCGCGACTACATGGTGTCCAGCGAGTGGGCACTGCCGCCGCAGTTCGAGCAGGGCCTGGTCGCCGAGGACCTCCTGGGCAACAAGTACGGCCACCGCCTGCACTTCTGGGACCTGCGCGATCGCCGCCACGTGCAGACGATCGACCTGGGCGAGAACCACCAGATGGCGCTGGAGGTGCGGCCCGCGCACGACCCGACGCGCGAGTACGGTTTCGTCGGCGTGGTCGTGGACACGACCAACCTGGAAGCCTCGATCTGGACCTGGTGGCGCGAGGACGGCAAGTTCCACGCCCGCAAGACCGCCACGGTGCCGGCGGAGCCGGCGGACGCTGCCAAGCTGCCGGCGTTGCTCAAGGGCTTCGGCGCGGTGCCGCCGCTGGTCAGCGACATCGACCTGTCGCTCGACGACCGCTTCCTCTATGTCGCCTGCTGGGGCACGGGCGAGCTGAGGCAGTACGACGTCAGCGACCCGATGGCGCCGCGCCTGGCCGGCAGCGTGCGCCTGGGCGGCATCGCCAACCGCTACGGCCATCCCAATGGCAAGCCCTTCGGCGGCGGCCCGCAGATGACGGAGATCAGCCGCGACGGCCGCCGCGTGTACTTCACCAACTCGCTGTACAGCACGTGGGACGCCCAGTTCTATCCCGATGGCATTCCGGGCGTGCAGGTGATGTGCCGAGTGCAGCCGGGCGGCGGCATGGAGCTGGACCCCGGCTTCTACGTCGAGTTCGGCGACGGCTACGGCGCCCACCAGGTGCGGCTGCAAGGCGGCGACTGCTCGACCGACTCCTTCTGCTACCCGTCGGTTTGAGCACCCCGGCGCTGTGGCTCACGATCATCGCGCTGGGCGCGTGGCACGGGCTGAACCCCGCGATGGGCTGGCCGCTGGCCGTGGCGAACGGGCTGATGGCGCGGCGCGGGGGTGCCGTGGTCGCCACGGTGCTGCCACTGGGCGGCGGGCACCTGGCGGCCATGGCCGTCGTGCTGGTCCCCTTTGCCTGGCTCGCCGCGTATGCGGCGTGGAGCCGCACGATCCAGCTCGCGGCCGGCGTCACCGTCATCCTGTTCGGCGCCTGGCGCCTGGTCCAGCGCCGCCATCCACGCGCGCTGGCCCGCGTCCGCCCGACGCAGCTGGCGTGGTGGTCGTTCCTGATGGCCACCGCGCACGGGGCCGGGTTGATGCTGCTGCCCTTCATGCTGGGCCTGTGCGCGCAAGCGCCTGACGCGGGCGCCGTCCGCACCGCGCATGCGACGGTGGACGCCGTCCTGGCGCAGTCCAACCTGGCCACCGCGGTGTCCGTCGCCGCCGTGCATACGCTCGCCATGATGGCCGCCGGCCTGGCCGCGGCGTGGGCCGTGTATCGCTACCTCGGGCTCGAGGCGCTGAGGCGCGCCTGGCTCAACCTGGATCTCGTGTGGGCGGCCAGCCTGGTGGTCGCGGGCGGCGCGGGCGTGCTCGCGGCGCTCTAGTCGCGCGCCTTCAGCCAGGCCTGCATGTCGGCGATCTCGTGCTCCTGGGCCGCGATGATCTGCTGCGCGAGCTGGCGCATGCCCGGGTCCTTGCCGTACTTCAGCTGGATCTTCGCCATGTCCACCGCGGCCCGGTGGTGCGGAATCATCCCGCGCACGAAGGCCTGGTCGGCATCCGGATGCCGCACGCCGGCTTCCATGTCGCCGTGCATGCGCGACATGCTGGCCAGGTAGGCCTCCTGTGCCGTGCTGCTCGAAGCGGCCGCCGGCGCGCCGTGGCCGGCGTGCCCCGCGGGCTCCTGCTTCGGTTCAGCCGCCGGCAGCGCCGCATGCGGCCGCTCGGGGTCATGCGTGTGGGTCGAGCGCGCCGCGGCGGAGGCGACGGCGGCATTGGCGTCGTCCTCGTACAGCGCGTGGTGCAGGCCCCAGTAGCCCATGGTGAAGGCGGCCATCGTCGCGACCAGCGTCACCGGGATGGCGCTGAGCGTCCGCCGGATCGCGAAGCGCACCTGCGGCGTCGGGTCGGCGAAGATGACCACGATCACCGCCATGATCAGCGCGTGGCCCACCATGTCCAGCCGGCCGAACGGGTACACGGCCATGTTGAAGATGATGAACAGCGTCAGCGCCGACAGGCGCCGGATCAGCGCCGTCCACAGCAGGCCGAAGCCCATCGTGAACTCGGCGACACCCGCCATCGGGATGAACGCGTCGCGCGGCATGCCGAACGTGAGGAAAGGCTTCTCCTCCACCAGCGGGTAGAACCAGTCGGGATAGGCGAACTTCTCCAGGCTGGACCACATCAGCGCGATGGCCACGCCCCACCGCAGGACGACGAAGCGGTACCGGTTCCACTCGGGGTTGTCCGACGCGGCCAGCACCAGGTAGGCCGCGACGCCGACGCCGAGCGCCAGGTAGTCCAGCAGGTGGAACAGCTGGTACTGCGACAGCGCCAGCAGCCACAGCCCGATGATTCCGGCGGCAGCCAGCGGCATCGTGCGGCGCGAGAACACCAGGCCGGCGATCACCAGCTGCATCCACGAGACCCACTCGCTCGAGGTCTTCAGGTCCGGCGTGAGGTACACGCCCCCGACCGCGAAGATCGCGACGAAGAAGGCCGCGATGATGAAGCGCATGAAGTCGTCGTTGCGCGACCACAGCGGACCGGTCACCACGTCGAAGCCGTGCAGGATGCCTTCGCCCAGCTTCGTGCGCTCGATGGCGCGCGTGGCGAGGAAGAACACCAGCACCAGCCCGATGCCGGTCCAGAACCAGGGGTCGTGCAGCGTTTCGCTGATGCGCTGCGGCGGCGCCTCGACGATGTAGGGCGCGAACCATTTGACGTGGGCCTGGGCCAGCAGCGGCAGCGCGCCGAGCGCGAGGCCGGGCAGCGCGCGCGTCGCCAGGCGGCGGATGCGGGAGCTCGTGGAATCCATGCCGGAAGGTTGCCACGACGCGGCCCTCCCGTGGTTGACAGTGGTCAACCGGGGGCGAGTCGCCACAGAGAAGTGACTTCGCGGCTGCGGGCCTGGGCCAGTGGATCGGTGGGATCGCCGGCCTTCGGATGGCGCGGCCGCACGTCGAGGCGTTCGCGCACGACGAGGCCGCCCGCCGCGATCCAGCCAAGCAGATCCTCGCGCGTGCGCAGGCCCAGGTGTTCCGCCAGGTCCGACAGCACCAGCCAGCCCTCGCCGCCCGGCGCGAGATGCAAGCGCAATCCCGCCAGGAAGCTGCGCAACATGCGACTTGCCGGGTCGAAGATCGCCTGGTCCAGCAGGCTGCTGGGCTTGCCGGGCAGCCAGGGCGGGTTGCAGACGATCAGCGGCGCGGTGCCTTGCGGGAACAGGTCGGCTTCGACGATCTCGACGCGGTCTTGCAAGTGCAAGCGGCCGATGTTGTCGCGCGCGCAAGCGAGCGCGCGTGGGCTGAGGTCGGTCGCGACGACGCGTTCGATGCCACGCTTCGCGAGCAAGGCGGCGATCACGCCGGTGCCGGTGCCGATGTCCCAGGACAGGGATTTGTCCGCGGGCAGCGGCGCCTTCGCGACCAGGTCGAGGTATTCGCCGCGCACCGGCGAGAACACGCCGTAGTGCGGGTGGATGCGGGCGCCGAGCACCGGCACCTCGACGCCGTTCTTGCGCCACTCGTGCGCGCCGACCAGGCCGATCAGTTCACGCAACGCGACGACGCACGGCTGCCCGTCCGGCGGTCCCCATGCTTCGGTGCACGCGACCCGCAGGTCGGGCGCGCGCCGCAGGTCGATCACGTGATCGCCCTGCACTTCGACCACCAGCAAGCCGAGCACGCGCGCGCGACGGCCCTGCTCCTGGCGGTAGCGGTAGAACAGGTCGGCGGGCGATGCCGCCGCATCGGGCCGCTTGCGCGACGAGCGATCGAGCCGCCGTCCCAGCGCTTGCAGGAGTTGCCGCGCGTTCTGGAAATCGCCGCGCCACAGCAGCGCCGTGCCTTCGCAAGCCGCGCGGTACGCGGTGTCCGCGGTGAGCTGGTCGTCGGCGAGTTGCACCTGCTTCGGCGCCGGCCAGCCCGATTCGGACCGCCAGCGCGCCTGCCGCGCCTCGCCGCGCTCCTGCCATTGCACGACGGTCGCGTCCGGTGAAGTCATCGTGGGGATTGTCGTCCCTGTCATCCTCCAGCCTGTGATTCCGGCGAGTTCGGACCGCGCGGCCCCGCGCCCGCCAAGCACAGCGCGACTGTTCGCAGAGGACAGCGCGCCAAGCGCTGGCCGCGCAACGGAGACGACGGAGAATGAGGACCCGGCAGGCGCCGCCTGACGTGATCGCCGGCTCGCCCGAGCACTCCGCTGCAAGCACGAGCATGGATTCCGGCTTCCGCCGGAATGGCAACGGTGGTGCAACGACAATCCCCGCGTGACTTCTTCTCCCAAGCGCGCCGCCGTGGTCGGCGGCGGCCCCGCCGGGCTGATGGCGGCCGAGGTGCTGGCGCAGCGCGGCGTCGCGGTCGACCTGTTCGACGCGATGCCCTCCGTGGGCCGCAAGTTCCTGCTGGCCGGCCGCGGCGGCCTCAACCTCACCCATTCGGAGCCACCCGAGCCTTTCCTCGCGCGTTACAGCGATCGCAGCGACACGCTGCGGGACGCGATCACTGCTTTCGGCAGCGCCGAAGTGCGGCAATGGGCCGCCGACCTGGGGATCGAGACCTTCGTCGGCACCTCGGGCCGCGTGTTCCCCACCGACCTGAAAGCCGCGCCGCTGCTGCGCGCCTGGCTGCACCGCCTGCGCGCGGCCGGCGTCCGCTTCCACACGCGCCATCGCTGGCAAGGCTGGGACCCGACGACGGGTGAACTCGTCTTCGACGCGCCCACGGGACGCATCACCCACGCCACCCGCGCGACCGTGCTCGCGCTTGGCGGCGCCAACTGGCCACGCCTGGGCTCGGACGGCGCCTGGGTGCCGCTGCTCGCCGAACGCGGCGTGGCCATCGCGCCGCTGCAGCCATCCAACTGCGGCTTCGACGTCGCAGCCACGCGTCCCGGCACGACGGCTTGGAGCGACCACCTGCGCTCGCGCTTCGCCGGCCAGCCGGTCAAGCCGGTGGCCGCGCGCCTCGAGGGCCAAGCACCCGAAGCCAGCCAGCAGGGCGAATTCGTGCTGACCGACACCGGCATCGAAGGCAGCCTGGTCTATGCGTTCTCGGCGCCGCTGCGGGATGCGATCGCGCGCGACGGCCGCGCGACCTGGTGGATCGACCTGCTGCCGCAACACGGCGCGGCGCAGGTGCTGGCCGAGACGCGCCGGCCACGCGGCACGCGCACCCTGTCGACGCACCTCAAGAGCCGCCTGGGCATCGCGGGGCTCAAGATGGCCTTGCTGCACGAGCTGCTCACGCCGGAACAACTGCACGACCCGGAGCAGCTCGCGCCTTTGCTCAAGGCGCTGCCGTTGACGCTGGTGCGTCCCCGGCCCGTCGACGAGGCGATCAGCACCGCCGGCGGCGTGCCCTTCGACGCGCTCGATGGCAACGGCATGCTGCGCGCCCTGCCCGGCGTGTTCTGCGCCGGCGAGATGCTCGATTGGGAAGCGCCCACCGGCGGCTACCTGCTCACCGCCTGCATGGCGACCGGCCGCACGGCCGGCGAGGGCGTGGCGCGGTGGCTCGATGAGCACGTCCGGGCAAGTGCCTAGAATCCGGGCGATGGCCTTCACCCTGTCCCACGCCGTGCTCGACGACCTCCTGCGCCAGCACGGCGTCAAGCCCAACGACCTGACCGGCATCGACAAGCTGTTCGGCGGCGCCGACGGCTACTACTGGTACCACACGCTGCGGCACCTGTGCCCCAAGGGCGAAGTCATCACCTGGGGCAGCACGGAAGAGATGCGCGCCGCGATCCAGGGCCACGAGGACGAGACCGCGGCCGAGGACGAGGTCAAGCCGCAGCAGCTGAAGGACGCGCACTTGGCGGCCATCGCCGGGCTGCTGGGCTCGCAGCCCTGAGGGCCCCTACAGCGGCTCGCCGGCAGCGGAGAACCTGCTGACGGGCACCCGCGCTTCGCCCGCATTCGCCGCCGACCAGGGGATCACGAATCCACCATCGGGAAGGGCCTGCACCTGGCCCGGCGTGCGGCCCGGCAGGAGGGGGATGGTGGTGGCGCCTGCGGGCGAGTCCGTCAAGCGGAGGGTCGTGACCAGCGTATGCAGCTGGCGCACCGTGGTCGACCCTAGCGTCCATTCGAGCGCGAGATTCCCGCTGCTCAGTGCGGCCAACCCCACCATGACCCGGTCGCCCGACTGGCCGACCGTCATGCGGCTGCTTGCCGCGACACCGCCGGCGGCACCGTAAACGCGCATGCGCACCTGGGGAGCGCCGACACACGCATAGGGCCACGCCACGGCAAAGCCGCCGGCAGCCAACGCGGACACCGCAGGCGGTCCGTCGATGCCGCAAGCGTCTTCGTGCAACGCGGCCTGGAAGGCCGTCTCGGTCCCGTTGCGGGTGTACGCGCGCAGGAATCCCGCTGGGCCATTCACGCGGCTGAAGTTCCCGAACGTGGCGACGACGAAGCTGCCATCGGACAGCGCCGTCACCGTAGCCGTCCGCCCAGTCTCGCCCAAGTCCATCGCGGCTCCCTGCGCGACGCCCGAAGCGTCGAACAGCTGTCCCCGCACCGGCACGGTCAGGCTGAACGCTGGCGGGGGCGGCGCCAGCCAGCTCACCACGAACGTGCCATCCGGGAACGCGGCGACGTCCGGCGCGCTGCCGGCAGCGACTGCGGTCTCTGCACCGAGCACGGTGCCGCTCGCGTCTACACGCCGGACGAACACGGTGCCGTCCCCACCCTGCCCGGGGCCCCTGCTGTCGCGCACGGCCACGTAGCTGCCATCGGCAAGGCGCGCGAGCTGGCTGCGCGCGAGTTCCCCGGCACGCGAGGTCGTGAGCCACAGGCCACCGGTCTGCTGGGACGTCGCGGCAGTCGCCGGGGACGTCGGCTGCACGGGTGCATTCGGCGCGACCTGCGTGAAGGCGGGTGCCGGCACGCAGGCGCACGCCAGGCAGGCGAGCGCCGTGCGCAGGCGTTGGTGGAAGGACCTTGCTGGCATGACGGCCGTCGTGGATGTGGTTTCGGGCCGGCGAGAGTGCGCCAGCGGTTGCGGGCTGGCAAGGGACGAACGTCCCGTTGTTGCCGCTTGCAGCACTCCACACACGGTTCCGGTGGGTCGATGCAGTTCGTCGAGCGGCAAGCACAGGTTTTACGCACGGCTGGCTTGGCGTTGGCGCGACGCGGGCAGGAGACTGCCGTCCCAGCACACCGCCTCCGCCCCGCAAGCACCATGACGCGCACCACACCACGGGCCGCCCGCCCCCGTTCACCAGCGGACGGCAAGCGGTGCGACGGACTGCTCGCGACACTGCTGGCAGGCGTCGCAGCGTCGGCGGGCGCGCAGACCAGTCCGCCGCCGATCACCGCCGCGCCGTCGCCCACGGTGGTCCTGCAGACGGGCCCCGCCACGCAGGCGGACTGGGTCGACGACAACCGGTGGGGGCAAGGCCGCCTGCGCGAAGGCCAGTTCAGCCAGGAGATCGGCGTCTGGAACGCCTGGGGGCCCAACGGCGAAGTCGCGTACCGGATGCGCTGGAACTGGCCGCAAGGCACGACCGAGGTCAAGGGCTATCCGGCGGCCATCCACGGAGCGAAGCCCGGGCACTACTCCTCGACGTCGAAGTTCGCGGGCTCGTACGACATCAAGCTGCCTGATGGCACGGTGCGCACGCAGGCGCCCACCAGCGGGACCCCGGGCACGGGGCTGCCTCGGCAGTTGCCGCTCTCGGGCGTGACGGCGAAAGCCAACTGGCGCCACGCGGTGGCGCCCACGGGGCAAGGCCAGCTGACGTACGACCTGTGGCTGCAGTCCAGCCCGAAGCAGGACGTGGGCTTCGCCGCCTCGTCGATCACGCATGAAATCATGGTGCCGCTGGGCAACTGGGGCGGGTACGGCGCGTACCCGAACGGCCGCAACCCGGCGTGGTACGACCACGACGCGACCATCGGCGGCCGCCTGTGGCACGTCTACATCACGAAGGGCGCGGACGGGTGCTGGCGCTATGACTTCGGCAGCCTCAACGGCGCCTACGGCAGGACGGGCTGGAAGATGATCGCGTTCGTGCCCGATGGCCCGGTCACGGGCGACATCGACTTCGCGGCCCTGGTGAACTACATGATCGGGCGCCAGGATCCGTGCGGGCAGCCCTGGGCGGTGGGCAACGAGTACCTCGTCTCGACCGAACTGGGCGTCGAGCCGGTGGTGGGCACGGGCGACGTCTCGGTGTTCGATTACCTGGCCATGGCCGGTGCACCTGCACCCACCCCGGCCCCGACTCCCGCACCCACGCCAGCTCCGACACCAGCTCCGACACCAGCTCCCACGCCAGCTCCGACTCCGGCGCCGACACCCGCGCCCTCGTCGTGCGGCGTGATCGCGCCCTACAAGCAGGGCACCAGGTACACGACCGGCAGCATCGTGTCGTACAACGGCCTCAACTACATCGCGACGGCCACGAACTTCCGGAACATCGTGCCGACCAACACGGCCTACTGGTCGCGCTACGTCTGCTGACGGGCGAGTGCTGGACGGCGCTGCGATGCCTGCTTGAACACGCCGCAGGCGACCACCACGTCGCCGCAGCGTTCGAAGTACGCCGTCTTGACCAGCATCCGCTTGGACACCGGGTGCTTCCACTGGTAGTCGATCCAACCGTGACCGCGGGACTGCGCGCCGGCGACAATCTCGGCGATGAACAGCCGGCCATCGCTGCCGCGGTAGGTGGTCCAGTCGATGTTCCACAGGCGCGGGTTGGTGCCGTGCGCGGACACGCGGCCGTCGAGCCCGTACACGCTGAGGTAGAGGTCGCGGTCGACGAAGCGCCCCCTCGCGAGCCGGTTGACCTCCTGCACCAGCGCGTCGCGGCCACGTTCGCGCGCGAATGCGACGCCGGCGCGCACCATGGCGACGGCCTCGTCGGCGTGCGCGAATTCGCGCTCGCCCAGGTCGAAGCCACCGACCGCATCCGTGAGTTGCTCCGCCTCCTGCTGCAGGACGGCCGCCGACCGCGCCAGCTCCTGCACCAGCGCGGCGTTCTGCTGCGTCGTGCCGTCGATCTGCAGCACCGCGCGGTTGATCTCCTCGATGCCGGCGCTCTGCTCCGAGCTGGCCGCCGCGATGTCGTTCACCAGCGCGGCCGCCCGGGTGACATCGCCCACGATCTCGTCCATCGCGACCCGCGCGTGGCCCGCGCGCTCGCCGCCGGCCTGCACCTGCTGGCCCGCATCGGCGATCAGGCCGCGGACTTCGCGCGCGGCGTCGGCCACGCGCTTGGCCAGCGAGCGCACCTCGCCGGCGACGACCGCGAAGCCGCGGCCCTCCTCGCCGGCACGCGCCGCCTCCACCGCCGCGTTGAGCGCCAGGATGTTGGTCTGGAACGCGATGCCGTCGATCACCGCAATGATTTCGGCGACGCGGCGCGAGCGCTCCTGGATCACGCCCATGCTGTCGACCACCTCGGCCACCACGCGGCTGCCGCGGGCGGCCGAGTCGCGCGCCTGCGTGACGATGGCCCTGGCTTCGTGGGCGTTGTCGGCGTTCTGGCGCACGGTGGCGGCCAACTGCTCCATGGCCGACGCCGTCTCTTCCAGCGAACCCGCCTGGCCATCGGTGCGCTCGGCGAGCGCCGTGTTGTCGGTACTCAAGCCGCCCGCGGCGGACGCGATCGATGAGGTGCCGACCCGCACGCGGCCGATCACGCGGAACAGGCCTTCGCGCAGTTGCTCCAGAGCCCGGGCCAGTTCGGTGAGCTCATGGGCGTCCGGCACCCGCACCGGGACGCCGACGTCGCCCGCCGCCAGCCGCTGCGCGGCAGCGGTCAATGCGGCAACCGCTCTCTCGCGACGCGGGCGCAGCGACCACGCGATGACCGCACCGCAAGCGGCGCCGGCACCGAAGGCTCCGGCCCAGGAGCCGGCCTCGGGAACGACGAAGGGAATGGCAGCAAGGCCGGCGACTGCGGCCAGCAGCAACCCGCTTCCCCAGAACTGCCGCGGGGTGGAGGGGACACCAGGGAACTTCATTTGTCCCCGATCATCGCTGATCCGCTGCGGCCGGATGAGCTCGCCCCCTCTTCCGGAGCGGTCAACCGTCGAATTTCCGACAGCGCGATGCGCCTCGCACCTAGACGGCCGGGCCTGCGGCGCCGCGACACTGGGCCGCAACGAAGCATTGCGGGTCCCGCATGACAGCCAAGATGGAACACTTGCAGCGCTGGAAGCAGATCGCCGGCCTGATGTGGAAACACGGGCGAGCCGTTCGCGCGAACGATGCCTCCGGCGACGATGCCACGCGCGAACGCGCCGAACAACTGGCCGACGACCTCGAGTCGATGGGGCCGGCCTACGTCAAGCTGGGACAGGTGCTGTCCAGCCGCCCCGACCTGCTGCCCGCGGTCTACGTGAAAGCGCTGGCGCGCCTGCAGGACGACGTGAAGCCGTTCGCGTTCGACGAGGTCCGCGCCATCGTCGAGGAAGAGCTCGGCGCCCGCATCTCCAAGGCGTTCGAGACCTTCGACCCGGAGCCGATCGCGGCCGCGTCGCTGGGCCAGGTGCACTCGGCCACGCTGCGCGACGGCACGCCGGTCGTGGTGAAGGTGCAGCGCCCCGGCGTGGTCAAGCAGGTCGCCGAGGAGTTCGACGTGCTGACGCAGATCGCGCAGTTCCTCGACGCCCACACCGACGTCGGCCGGCGGCATCGCCTGCGGCTGATGCTGGAGGAGTTCCGCGTCTCGATCCAGGAGGAACTGGACTACGAGCGCGAGGCCGAGAACCTGGTGGCGGTCGGCCGCAGCCTGCGCGAGTTCGAGCACCTGGCGGTGCCGCAGCCCATCCCCGACTACTGCACGAAGCGCGTGCTGACGATGGAGCGCGTGCACGGCACCAAGATCACCAGGCTCTCGGGCTACACGCGGCTGGAGGTGGACGGCACTACGCTGCTCGACGAGCTGTTCCACGCCTACCTGAAGCAGGTGCTGGTGGACGGCCTGTTCCACGCCGACCCGCACCCGGGCAACGTGTTCATCACCGACGACGGCCGGCTCGCGTTGCTGGACCTGGGCATGGTGGGCCGCACGACGCCCGGCATGCAGGAGCAGTTGCTCAAGATCCTGCTGGCGGTGAGCGACGGGCGCAGCGAACAGGCGGCGGAATCGCTCATCCAGGTCAGCGAGCGCACCGAGAACGCGGACGTCGCCGACTTCCGCCGCCGCATGGGCCTGCTGGTCGCGCGCCAGCAGGGACGCGGGCTGAAGGACGTGAGCGTGGGGCAGACGCTGCTGGACATCAGCACCGTGGCCGCCGATTGCGGCTTCTTCGTGCCCAGCGAACTGGCGCTGCTGGCCAAGACGCTGCTGCAACTGGACGAAATCGGGCGCGTGCTCGATCCGCAGTTCGACCCCAACGCCGCGGTGCGCCGCCATGCGGGCAAGTTGCTGTCGACGCGCATGAAGCGCGAGGCGACCGAAGGCAGCCTCCTCACCGCCGCGATGGAGTTCAAGAACTTCGCCGCCGGCCTGCCGCGCCGCGTCAACCGCATCATGGATGCGGTGGCGGAGAAGGAGCTCGAGATCAAGGTGCGCACCGACGCGGCCGACATGATCGAGGGCATGCAGAAGATCGCCAACCGCGTCACCACCGGGCTGGTGCTCGCCGCGCTGATCGTCGGCGCCGCGCTGCTGATGCGGGTGGAGACCGACTTCCGCCTGCTCGGCTACCCGGGCCTGGCGATGCTGTTCTTCATCGGCGCGGCGCTGGGCGGCGTGTACCTGCTGGTGAACATCTACCTGCAGGACCGCGCATACCGAAAAACACGTGGCTGATCGCGGCGGAAGCTGGTAAGATGCGGCCCGCTGGACGTTCCAACAGATCGTCGTTCTCCAGGTCTCGTCTCCCCTTCCGCCGATTAGCAACCGGCGCGTCGTCGTCGAATCCCTCCCGATGTTCTCTGGCGTTGTGCAACCGCACGGCATGTCGCCGCGCGGCCATTTCCCTTCAGGAGATCTTCATGGGAAACAAACTCTACGTGGGCAACCTGCCCTATTCCTTCGGTGACAGCGACATGGAGCGCGCGTTCAGCGCCTACGGCTCCGTCAACAGCGCCAAGGTGATCATGGACCGCGACAGCGGCCGCTCCAAGGGCTTCGGCTTCGTCGAAATGGCCACCCAGGAAGAAGCCGCGGCGGCCATCAAGGGCCTGCACGGCCAGGACATGGGCGGCCGCGACATGGTCGTCAACGAAGCCAAGCCGATGGAATCGCGCCCCCCGCGCAGCGGCGGCGGCGGCTACGGCGGCGGTGGCTACGGTGGTGGCAACCGCTACTGAAGCCGGCTGAGCATCGCGCGGCCCTCACCGGCCGCTTGATGCCCGCAAGGAACGACGCCCCACGGCCCTGCCGCGGGGCGTTTTTTCATGGGACGCGCTCGAAGTTGATGTGCCCCTGCTTCGGGTCCAGCCGGATCAGGCGCACCCGCAGTTCGTCGCCGACGTCGGCGCCTTCGAAGCCGCGCTCCAGCCGCCCTTCCAGCAGCGGCTGCGCGATACGCACGAATGTGCCCTTGGGCGCGGCGCCGGTCACGATGGCGTCGAAGGTGTCACCGATGCGGTCCTGCAGCAGCAGCGTCGCGGCGGCCTTGAGCACCTGGCGCTCCACCGCGTCGGCGTGGCTCTCCTGGTCGGTGCAGTGCTGCGCGATCGCCCGCAGCGCGTCCAGGTCGTACGGCGGTGGGTCGCCGGCAATCGCAGCCTTGATCAGGCGCTGCGTGACCAGGTCCGGATAGCGCCGATTCGGCGCCGTCGAGTGGGCGTAGTGGCTCGCGGCCAGGCCGAAGTGGCCGGGATCGGCGCCGTCGCCCTGCACGGCCATGTAGGCACCAGGCCCCAGCATCTTCACGACCTTGAGCGACAGGTCCTCGAAGGCGCGCGGCTCGGCGTCGCGCCGCGCCGCGAGGAACCGCTGCAGCGCGATCGCATCCGGCTCGGCCGGCAGTGTCTCGCCGTAGCTCGTCGCGAGTGCTTCGATGCGGTCCCAGCGCCGCGGCGACTGCAGGAAGCGGCGCAGCGACGGAAACCCCATGTCCGAGAGGAAGCGCGCGGTGACCGTGTTGGCCGCGATCATCAGGTCGGCGATCAGGTCCTTGGCGCGGCCACGCTCGTCGGCGCGCAGGTCGACCAGCACCCCGTCGCGGAACACGGGACGCGCGGAGACGGTGTCGATCTCCAGCGCGCCGTGCGCGCGACGCCAGCTGCGCATGCGGCGCGCAATGTCGTCGTGCACGCGCAGTTGCGCCTCCAGCGCCTCCAGGCTGCCATCCCCCGGCATCTCGCCGCGGCCGTCGAGCCACGCGGACACGTCGTCGTAGCTGAGCTTGGCGCGATTGACGACCACCGCTTCGTACAGCGTCGCCGCGCCGAGGCGGCCGTCGGCCTGCACTTCCATGTCCACCACCACCGCGGCGCGCTCCACCGCTTCGTGCAGCGAAGTGCGGTCGGTGGACAACACCTCCGGCAGCATCGGGAACACGCCGGCCGCGGTGTAGACCGACGTCGTGTTGACGGCCGCGTGCTGGTCGATCGCACCATCTTTCGGCACCAGCACGTCGACGTCGGCCACCGCCACCAGCAGCCGGACAGCGCCGTTGTCCATCGGCTCGACCACGCTGAGCTGGTCGAGGTCGCGCGTGTCGGCGTTGTCGATGGAGAACCAGGGCAGCTTGCGGAGGTCGCGCACGTCGTTCCCGCTGCGGGAAGGCCGGGCCGACTCGGCGTCGGCCACCACCCGGGGCGGGAAATCGGGCTCCAGGCCACGCGAGCGCATGGCTTCGATCGCGAGGTCCAGCAGGGGTGGTGCGTCCATGCGAATCATTCTGCCGAGCAGGTTCGTCGTTCCCGCGTAGGCGGGAATCCATCGCTTCCGCCTTGCCTCGTCCCCGCCTTCGCGGGGGCGACAATCCACGTCGACCATCTCACCGGAGAACCCAAGCATGAAGTCCCGAGCCGCCGTCGCGTTCGCAGCCGGCCAGCCGCTGCAGGTCGTCGAGATCGACGTCGCCCCGCCGAAGCAGGGCGAGGTGCTGGTGAAGATCACGCACACCGGCGTCTGCCACACCGATGCGTTCACCTTGTCGGGCGACGACCCTGAAGGCCTCTTCCCCGTCGTGCTGGGCCACGAGGGTGCCGGCATCGTCGTCGAGGTCGGCGAAGGCGTGACCAGCGTCAAGCCCGGCGACCACGTCATCCCGCTCTACACCGCCGAATGCGGGCAGTGCCTGTTCTGCAAGAGCGGCAAGACCAACCTGTGCGTCGCCGTGCGCGCGACGCAGGGCAAGGGCGTGATGCCCGACGGCACCAGCCGGTTTTCGTACGAGGGCAAGCCGCTGTACCACTACATGGGCTGCTCCACCTTCAGCGAGTACACGGTGGTGGCCGAGGTGTCGCTGGCGAAGATCAACCGCGACGCGAATCCCGAGCAGGTGTGCCTGCTGGGCTGCGGCGTGACCACCGGCCTGGGCGCGGTGAAGAACACGGCCAAGGTCCAGGAAGGCGATTCGGTCGCGGTGTTCGGGCTCGGCGGCATCGGGCTGGCCGTGGTGCATGGCGCCGCGATGGCCAAGGCGGGCCGCATCATCGCCGTCGACACCAACCCGGCGAAGTTCGAACTGGCGAAGACCTTCGGCGCGACGGACTGCGTCAACCCGAAGGACCACGACAAGCCGATCCAGCAGGTGATTGTCGAGATGACCGGCTGGGGCGTGGACCACTCGTTCGAGTGCATCGGCAACGTCAACGTCATGCGCGCCGCGCTCGAATGCGCGCACCGCGGCTGGGGCCAGTCCGTGATCATCGGCGTGGCCGGCAGCGGGCAGGAGATCTCCACGCGTCCCTTCCAGCTGGTCACGGGCCGCAAGTGGATGGGCACCGCGTTCGGCGGCGTCAAGGGCCGCAGCCAGCTGCCCGGCATGGTCGAAGACGCGATGGCCGGCCGGATCCGGTTGGCGCCCTTCGTGACGCACACCATGCCGCTGGCGGGCATCAACGAGGCCTTCGACCTGATGCACGAAGGCAAGTCGATCCGCTCGGTGGTGCACTTCTGATGGAGCCCGTCGAGCAACACGCCAGCTACGGCGGGCGCCAGGACGTGTGGAAGCACGCGTCGGCGGTGCTGGGGTGCGAGATGCGTTTCGGCGTCTACCTGCCCGAAGCGGCGCTGCGCGGCGAGCGCTGCCCGGTGCTGTACTGGCTGTCGGGCCTGACCTGCACCGAGCAGAACTTCATCACCAAGGCCGACGCGCAGCGGCACGCGGCCAGGCACCAGCTGATCGTCGTCGCGCCGGACACGAGCCCGCGCGGTGATGGTGTCGCCGACGATCCGGCGTACGACCTTGGGCAAGGCGCGGGCTTCTACCTCGATGCGACGCAGCCGCCGTGGTCCAGGCACTACCGCATGCAGGACTACGTCGCGCAGGAGTTGCCGGCGCTCGTCGAACAGCACTTCCCCGCATCGGAGGCGCGCGGCATCGCCGGCCACTCGATGGGCGGCCATGGCGCGTTGGTCACGGCGCTGCGTCATCCCGGCCGCTACCGCAGCGTGTCCGCGTTCTCGCCCATCGTCGCGCCCTCGCAGGTGCCCTGGGGGCAGAAGGCGTTCACCGCGTATCTCGGCGACGACCGCAACGCCTGGCGCGAGTGGGATGCGGTCGACCTGGTGGCGACCGCGAAGGAGCGGCTGCCGCTGCTGGTCGACCAAGGCACCGACGACGAGTTCCTGCAGCAGCACTTGCGTCCCGAGTTGCTGCGCGATGCGTGCGCCGCCGCGGGCCACCCGCTGACGCTGCGCCTGCAGCCGGGCTACGACCACAGCTACTACTTCATCGCCAGCTTCCTGGGCGACCACTTCGCGCACCATGGGACCGCGCTGCGCAGCTAACGGAGTTCCGCTGCCGAGCTGAACCCTTGCCCGGCGGTGGGGTCTAGCAGGCATGAAGTTCCACCGCCTCCGCCTCGCCGCAGCCGCCAGCATCCTTGCCACCTTGCTCGCCGCCTGCGGAGGCGGTGGCGGCGGCGATGCGCCACCGCCCAGCACAGCCACCACCACTCCGCCGCCCGCCAGCTCGGCTGCCGGCGCCACCTACGCGGCGGGCAGCGCGCAACGGCTGGCCTTCGACCAGCTGAACGCTTCGCGTCAGCGCTGCGGGTTCGGGGTGCTGGCGCAATCGGCCCCGCTCGACCAGGCCGCCACCGCGCACGCCAGCTACATGGCGCGCAACGGCGAGTTCGGCCATGGCGAAGACCCGTCCAAGCCCGGCTTCACGGGCGCGTCGGCGCTGGAGCGTGCGGTCGCCGCGGGCTACCCCGCGGGCTCCGTCGGCGAGGACCTGTCCACCGGCGGCTTCTTCGTGGGCTCGACGGCCGCGGACTCCATCCGCAACCTGCTGGCGGCGCCGTACCACGCGCAGTCGCTGCTCACGGGGTTCCGCGACGTCGGCCTGGCCTGGACCGCCGTCAATGCGCGCGACACGCTGGTGGCCAACCTCGGCGTGCAACAGTCCGCGTCCTTCCAGGGCCCGCAAGGCGTTGCGACTTTCCCGTGCGAAGGCACGCCCGACGCGGTGCCGCGCGCCACCAACGAGACGCCCTCGCCCTTCCCCAACGATCCTTCGGCCGCGTGGGGCCAGCCGATCACCGTCGCCGGTCCCAACAACCTGCGCATCACGTCCGCCACCATCACCGGCCCGTCGGGTCCGGTACGGGTGCTCGCGCTGTACGGCACGGGCGCGACCACCGATCCGAACGGCGAGTTCACGGGCGGATGGTTCAGCGTCATCCCCGACGTGTTGCAGCCGACGACGAGCTATGCCGTCGCGATCGACTACACGGCCGGCGGCACGGCGGGGTCGACGCGCTTCACCTTCACCACCGCAGCGCACTGACGCTGCGCACCGTGCGTGCGCCGGCGCACGCGCGCCGTGACACCTAGACGCACTCCTGGTGCGCCGCGTGCGTTGCACTTCCTAGACTGGACTTCCGTTGCCCAACGAATGGAGGCCAGCCATGGAAGCCACCCTGTCCCCGGTCGAAGTCGAGAAGCTGCAGGTGAAGTCGCACGCCACGCCGGACGAAGTGCGTGCACCCGACAAGACGCGCGTCGAGGTCGTGAAGCTCGAGGGCTACACCATCGGCCGGATGACGTTCCAGCCGGGCTGGCGCTGGTCCGAATGCGTCAAGCCCGTCGTCAAGACCGAGCAGTGCCAGCTCTCGCACGTCGGCCACGCGATCCAGGGCCGCCTGACCGTGCGCATGCAGGACGGCACCGAGCAGTCGATCAGCGCCGGCGAGTCGTACACCATCCCGCCCGGGCACGACGCCTGGGTGGAGGGCGACAAGCCCTTCGTGGGCCTCGAGGTGCTGAGCGCCGACCAGTACGCCAAGCGCTGACGCGCCCGTGCGCCGCCAGTGCCGTTGCTGCGCGCCGCGCGGGTCGGTGCGGCCGTCACTCAGCGCCGCTTGAAAGCGTCCCCGAACCGCGGCCGTCAGCCAGCTGCTTCATCCAGGAACGTCACGACCTCGTAGTGCATGGGATCGGGGCTGGGGAAGTTGTTCCCCCACGCGAACCCATGTGCCTCGAAGATCCCATGCAGTGGCGCCGTGGAGCCTCCGTTCGATCCATCGTCGGAGTTGAGGTCGATTGCCAGGCCGAAAGCATGATTGGAAGGCTTGTGGCTGATGCTCCCGTCGGTGGGCTTGCGCAAGCGCGGGTGGAAGCCACGGCTGACCTTCTGGACAAGGTGCAGAAGCCCGCGCTTTTCTATATCCGCGAAGGCAGAGAGCAACTGCGCGTGTGCACGCACGTGGAAATGAATGCGGCCGTGATGCGCCTGCTTGATCGCGACGAGTTGCGGCACCACGACGACGCCGATGCTTTCGGTCACGTTGAAGCCACTCGTGAACGTGATGACGTCGCCGCGCACCCAATCGTGGGACTGGGTCTCGAATTCCGTGCTGCCGATGAGCGGGTGAACATAGTTGCCTGAGGGCATTCGGCTCTCCTTCACGTCATGGGGCGATCCATCCTGTCAAGCCTGCCAGGACACCGCCTCCCCCTTTTGGTTGGTGTGAGGGGTTAGCCCTAAGACAATCCGCACCGACCCTCTGCAGGATGCCCGGCGAGGCCCACCACATCGGGCCGTTGGAGCACTCCATGCGAACGGGTGCATTCGCCGGAATCCATCGATGCTGGACCGCGCTGCTCGCAGCAGCGCTGTGCATGGTCACGCCGCAGCACGTGCTGGCCGACTCAGGCAACTTGAAGGACCACGCGGCTTCATTCACGTTCGAGAACGACCTCTTCTTCAATACGGACCGCTACTACACCGACGGCGTGCAACTGACAATTCGCAGCCGCGTGGACGAACGTGCAGACCTGACGAAGCGGCTCCTGGACACGTTCTGCCAGGGAGCTGGTTGCTCGAAGGACGATTTCCGCTCCAGCCAGATCCGCTTCGGGCAATTGATGTACACGCCGCGGCAGATCACGGTGTCGAGGCCCCAGCCCTTGGACCGCCCGTGGGCCGGCCTGCTGTACCTGGCATCGGACTACAACTACCTATCGCCGGATGCATCGACACTCACCACGCTGACAGGTGAAGTGGGTGTCACCGGGCCGGCGTCTCACGTCGAGCAGACGCAGAAGTGGGTGCACCGAACATTCACGGGGCAGCCCCCTCGAGGCTGGTCGAACCAGGTTCCGGGTGAACTCGGGCTCCTCGTGTCCGTTCAGCGCAAGCACGCGCTGGGCGGGTTCGTTGCAGACACGAACGGATTGCAGGGACGTGTGGACGGCCACTGGCGCGTCGCACTCGGCAACATCATGACTTACGGCGCAGCCGGTCTCACGGCGCGCTTCGGCAAGGGGCTGCCGAAAGTCGGCGATGAAGCTGGCGACGTGATCAAGGACAAGAAAGTCACCGCCGCTCCACCCGTCGGCCTTGACAACGCACTGATGGGGGCGGGGCCAGCCGGCGACGACAGTTGCATCGTGTCCTGGCTCAGGTGCTCCGCCTTTGCCACCGTGGAAGTTCGCCTGATGGCCAGGAACATCTTCCTCGACGGCCCCTTGTTCAGGTCCGGGCCGCACGTCACACCCCGGCGACTGGTTGCCGACATGGCGCTCGGCGCACGTCTCGACTTTCCCGAAACCCGAAATGCCTGGACCGGGCCGTGGTACGTCCAGTTCAAGGCTACGCGTCGCACGCCGGAGTTCAAGTCGCCGGCACCTGTCGCCTCGCAGCGTTTCGGAGCCTTGACGGTGGGAACCGATTTCTAGATTCGGAGGGATGAGCCATGAAGGAAGCGTCCATCGCAGGACTGGCATTGGCGAGCTTGCTCGGCGGCGGGTGCTCCGTGTACCCCGTGGAACCCAAGTACAACGAAGCGAAGTTGGTCGACACAGGGAGCGGGAAGAATCTCGCGCCACTCTCGGTCCTCGGCTCCGCCCACCTCATTTCCGGCTGGCGTGCCGCGCTGGAAAGTGCGGCCGGCGATCGGCAAGCGGCCAAAGTGGCCACCAGCGAGATTCTGTTCTACGGAACACTGCTGGCATTCGCCGGCACTGCCGGTGGCTTCCATCACGCCCACCAGGTGCGCAACGTCGGCGCCGCCGCCGTGGGAGGCAGCAGCCTGTTCACCTCCCACTACCAGCCTGAATTGCAACTCACGGCGTTCAGGAAGGCGGCTGACCGTCTCGAATGCGCGGAACGAGCCGTCGCGCCCATGGCTGTGGCCCGCGAGGACGTTCTCTTCAGTCCCACAGAACTGGCGACGATGGCCGACAAGATCGACCGCGTCCCGGAGCAGACGCGTTCGTTCATCGCGAAGCAGCGCGCGGAGCTCGCCACATCGCTGCAGGCCATCAAGCTCGAACCGCCCACCAAGGAGCAGTTGGAGTCACTCGTGGACCGGTCCAGGGCCGCGGAGGCAAGAGCTTCTACCGCAGCGAGGACGCTGCTCACGACGTCCACCGACAAGCCTGCGAACGTCCAGAGCCGTATTGGCGCCTTGGCCAAGATCGATCCGAAAGACAAGGAGGCGATGGCCAAGCAACTCAACTTCTCCGACTCGGAGCTCGCCTACAAGAAGACCCAGTACCTGGTCGCACTGGAGAAATACCCCACCGCCCTCGAGTTCTGCCTCGCCAACCAGCCGCAGTGAATGGCTAGCGGGTTGGTTCGCGCACGGCCGCCGACGCCGGCAACCCGAACACGCGGTCGAACGCCCACGTGAACACGATGGCGTAGACGAAGAAGAACGCGAGCAGCACCAGGTTGGCGGCGAACGCGGCGGCCGGCGTGATGCCGAGCCACAGCGACATCACCGGCACCAGGATCACCGCCAGTCCGCCTTCGAAGCCGGCCCCGTGCGCAAGGCGTCGGGCGAACGACCGCCCGCGCACGGCTTGCCGCGCTTCCCACTTCTCGAACAGCCAGTTGAAGACGTAGTTCCAGGTCAGCGCGATCGTGGACAGCACGACGGCCAGGCCGAAGGTGGACGTCGGCGGCTCGTCGAACGCCAGGCTGAGCCCGGGGCCGACGACCGCGATGGCGATGGCTTCGTAGAGAACGGCCTGGAGGACGCGGCGGGTGGTGGGGGACATCGGGGATGGGCGGTGGATGCGGCGAGTGCCACATCGCAGGGGAAGCGGGTGGACAGCACGAGATTACTGGCTTGCAGCCGCTGGTGCGGCGAGGCGCGGAAGCAGCCCGCGGCTCCTTGGGTGGTTGCGGCGCAACGTTCGACGGTGTCTCGATCCAGGCCGTTGACTAGACTCTCCGCATGAGCACCATCTACCTCCGGCCGTGGCGCGCCGCGCTCAAGTCGGCCCTCGTCGCAGCCGCCGTCGGCGTTCCGCTCGGTCTCATCGTGGTGTTCTTCAAGCAGTTCGACTCACGGCCCGGGCATGCCGAGACGGCTTGGTGGGGCTGGATCGCCATGCCCGTCCTCACGGCCGTCTTCCTGTTCGTTGTCGGCTTCTTCTTCGCCCTGTTCGCCGCCGTCGGCTTCAACCTGGCGACGCGAGTCGCGGGCAGCGCCGTCCAGCGCTCCGGTTCAGCGGACGTGTAGCAGCGCTACGCGAGCCGAAACACCAGCAGCAGGTTGTTGGCCGGCATCGCCTGCCGCTGCGCCAACACGAGTCCGTTGCGCGCGGCTTCGGCGACGACTTCATCGAGTTCGCGAATGCCCCAGGCCGGATCGCGCTCTCGCAGGCTGGCGTCGAAAGCGAGATTGCTCGGCGCCGGCGCGACGTCGCGTTCGAAGTACGGACCGTAGGTGACCAGCAGCCCGCCCGTCGCAAGGTGGCGCGCGGCGCCCGCCATGAGGCCGATGCAGGCTTGCCACGGCGCGATGTGCAGCATGTTGGCGCAGAAGATCGCATCGAACTTCTGCGCGAACGCGGGCCATGGGCGCGTCACATCCAGGGCTTGCGGCGGCAGCACGTTGGACAACCCGGCCTCCGTGGCGCGCTCGGCGATGGCGGGCAGCATCTCCGGGTCGGCGTCGGTCGGCTGCCAGGTCCAGCCGGGCAGGCCAGCGGCGAACCAGGCGGCGTGCTGCCCGGTGCCCGACGCGATCTCCAGAATCGTGCCGCGTTCGCCCAGGATGGCCTGCAGCTGCGCGAGGATCGGCTCCTTGTTGCGGTCGGCCGCCGGGCTGTGGGGGAGCATGGCCATCGCACCTACGCGTGCTGCACCAGCCGCGCGAGTTCGTCCAGGTCGGCGGGCTTGACGAGGTAGTGGTCGAAGCCGGCCTGGCCGCCGTCGTAGTGGATGGCCGGCAGCCGCACCGCCTCACCCGCGAACGCGAGCCGCAGGTGCTGCGTTACGCCCTTGGCTTCCAGTTGCAGCTGGACGCTGAAGGGCGCCTGGTCGAACAGCGTCTGGAAGCGCTGCTCGGTGGATCGCTCGGCAGCGCGCGAAGGGGTGGACGCGGACACCGAAGGATTGTGCCCAGCACTGGCGGCGAGCGGGGTCGTGGGCAGCGCGGCTGGAAGCGTTATTCGACCGGCTTCCCCGCCCTCGCCACCGCCTTGCCGGCATCGAACTCCGCGCGCCGGCGCGCCAGTTCCTCCGGCGCCACGCGCGCCGGGTTGCAGTAGTCCAGCTTCCAGTCGGCCGAGTCGCTCCAGCGTTGCGGCGATTGCACCGTCGTTCTCGGCTGGGACGCGGTCTCGAGCACCTCGAGCGCGAGGTCCAGCGTCGCCTCCTGCGACGCCGCATCCCACGGCTTGCCGCAGGCGTTGCCGAGCGGGAAGTCCGAGAACAGGAAGCGGGGCACGCCCACATGTTCGACGATGTCCTTGGCGCAACCGACGACCACCGTCGCGATGCCGGCGGCTTCGAGTGCGCGCGCTGCGAGGCTGAGCGTCTGGTGGCACACGGGGCAGTTCGGCACCAGCACGGCGGCGTCGACGCCGTCGTCCTCGCAGCGCTGCAGCAGCACCGGCACGTCCACTTCCATCGTGTGGCGCTGGCTGCGGTTGGTCGGCATGCCGTGGAAGCGGGGCGACAGGCGGAACCGCCCTTCGGCCGCCCACCGCCGCATCAGCGGCAGCGGGAACCAGCAGTTCGCGTCTTCCATGTTGGCGTGCCGGCGATCGATGGCGACGTGCGAGATGCGCAGGTCGTGGTCCTGCGCGGTGTCGCCGGTGTAGGGCACGAAGAATTTCGCGCCGGCGTTGTACGGCGCGCCGGCGCCTTGCGGGCCCTTGTCGGGCTGGTACGGCGCGGCGGTGGTGACGAGTGCCAACACCGATTCGCGCAGCGGCTTTGACAGCGGGTGGAACGGGACGTCGTCGAAGTGCGCGTAGCGGTAGGCCTGCTCATAGCCGAGCGCCCGGTACCACGCGTGCGTGCGCTGGATGTAGTCGATGGGGGCGTCGGGGTGCATGTGTCCATTGTCTTTCCGGCGGGAGCCGGAATCCATGCCCGTGCGCCGCTGGCGCGCCTTCGTGCGGATTGCGGGTCGAGCCCGCAATGACAACGTCTTCAGCGACCGGATGAGGTCCGCCGCGACCCCGATCTCGCTATAACGACCGCATCCCGTCCTGCCACCGGAGCGCCCATGCCTCTGCAATCCATCAACCCCGCCACCGACGCCGTCATCGCCACGTACGAAGAGATGTCTGCGGCTGAAGTGGCCGGCATCGTCGACGCCACGCACGCAGCCCACCTGCAATGGCGGACGACCTCCTTCGACCAGCGCGCCAAGGTGCTGCGCGCGGCGGCGCACCTGCTGCGCTCGAGGGCCGACGAGTGGGCGCGGCTGATGGCGGCCGAGATGGGCAAGCCGCTGCGCGATGGCGTGGCGGAAGCGCAGAAGTGCGCCGACTGCTGCGACTGGTTCGCGGAAAACGGCGCCGCCATGCTCGAGCGCGAGTCGGTCCGCACCGACGACAAGCACGACAGCTTCGTCCTCTTCCAGCCGCTGGGGGTCGTGCTGGCCGTGATGCCGTGGAACTTCCCGTTCTGGCAGGCCGTGCGCGCCTTTGCGCCAGCGCTGATGGCGGGCAATGCGATCGTGCTGAAGCACGCGTCCAACGTGTGCGGCTGCGCGATTGCGCTGGAGCGCATCCTGCGCGAGGCCGGCGCGCCCCAGCACCTGTTCCGCACGCTGTTGATCGGCAGCAAGCACGTCGACGCCGTGATCGAGCATCCGCTGGTGCGCGCCGTCACGCTCACGGGCAGCAGCGAGGCGGGCCGTGCGGTGGCCAGCAAGGCGGGCCAGGTGCTGAAGAAATGCGTGCTGGAACTGGGCGGCAGCGACGCGTACATCGTGCTCGAGGACGCCGACCTGGACGTCGCGGTCACGGTCTGCGCGAAGGCGCGCCTGGTCAACGGCGGCCAGAGTTGCATCGCGGGCAAGCGATTCCTGGTCGTCGAGGCGATCCGCGCCGAGTTCGAGAAGCGCTTCGTCGCGAAGATGCAGGCCGTGCGCCAGGGTGACCCGCTCGACCCGGCGACCGAGATCGGCCCGATGGCGCGCCGCGATTTGCGCGAGGAGATGCACCGGCAGGTCACCGCCAGCATCGAGCGCGGCGCGCGTTGCCTGCTGGGCGGCAGCATTCCGCCAGGACCCGGTGCGTTCTATCCGCCCACCGTGCTGGCCGACGTGCGCAAGGGCATGCCGGCGTACGACGAGGAAGTGTTCGGCCCCGTCGCGGCCGTCATCGCCGTGCGCGACGAAGCGCACGCCATCGAGGTCGCCAACGATTCGATGTTCGGCCTCGGCGGCGGCGTGATCACCCGCGACCTCGCGCGCGGCGAACGCGTCGCGGCGGCGCTCGAGTGCGGCTGCGCGTTCGTCAACGAGCCGGTGCGGTCCGACTCCCGGCTGCCCTTCGGTGGCGTCAAGCAAAGCGGTTACGGCCGCGAGCTGTCCGCGTTCGGGATCCGCGAGTTCGTGAACGTGAAGAGCGTGGTGGTGAATCGCGCGTGAGGCAGCGAAACCGGCCGCAGGGACCAGGAACGCCGCGGACGTGAGGCGGCCGCCTCGACATTCATGCGTTGGCCTGCCCCGACAACGCCTGCATCGACGAGCGGACCCACGCCTTGTAGTCCTCGAACGCGCAGAAAGGTGCTGCGTCGAGTTCGGCCGCACGGATGACGTCGTCGGGCGTCGCGCCCGCCTTCAGCCCCGCATACATGTAGGCCACGGCCGAGGACCTCGGGCCGGCGCGGCAAGTGACCAGCGTGGGCCGCGGCAATTCATCGAGGGCCGCAACGTGCTGGCGCGCGAGGTTCAGGTCGAGCACCCGCGGCGGATCGCTCACCACCCGGGCGCTGTGGTCGACCGCCTGCTGCACCTGCGCGTACGACATGCCGCCCGGCATCGACGCGAACTCGTCGCCGACGATGTAGAGCCAGGACCGGACGCCTTGCTCCTTCGCATAGGCGATCGGGTCGTCGATGCGGGCCCGGTTGAACTTCAGGTCGGCGGGCAATCGGAAATCGGCCATGGCGGTGCCTTTCGGAGTGGCGGGGCCGGATGCCCCGGTCCAGATGATGCTCCGGTGGGTCGACGTTTGGAAACGCCAGCGTGCGGGCCTTCTTCCTGAGGCAACTCGGCTGAGGCTGCTGCCCACCGGACCACGTTGTATGCTGCCCGGCTTCGACCCAGGAAAGAGATCACATGACCCAAGCCGACGAGCCCAAGAAGAACTCTGCCTTCATGAAGGCGCTGAAACCGAGCCCCGAGCTGGCCGCAGTGATCGGCCCCGAGCCCGTGCCCCGCACCGAAGCCACGAAGCGCCTGTGGGAGTACATCAAGGCCCACAACCTGCAGAACCCGGCGAACAAGCGGAACATCCTCTGCGACGACAAGCTCAAGGCGGTGATGGGCAAGAGCGAGGTCACCATGTTCGAGATGACCGGCCTGGTGGGCAAGCACCTGCACGCGGCCTGAACGCGCGCGCCCCTACCGCGGCGCAGCGCCGCCGGCGCGGAGGGGCTCGAGGAAGTGCTTGAGCCCGTTGTGGTCGATCTCGTGCATCAACGCGAGCAGTCGACCCAGCTGCCCCGGGGGGAAACCTTCACGGGCGAACCAGTTCAGGTAGTTGCCCGGCAGGTCGGCGACCAGGGTGCCCTTGTACTTCCCGTACGGCATCTCGGTCTTCACGAGGAGTTCCAGCGGGTCGGCCATGCATCGATTGTCGTCGGGCCGGGGCAGCATTCCGGAACCGGACCTCAGGCCTCCTCGCACACCTGCAGCCACTCCCACCGACTCTTGTACGAAGCCGCCTTCTCCCGGAACAGCGGCAGATGGCAGGTGAGCGGATTGGGCGTGAGCACGCCGGCGTAGAGGATCGACAGCCCGTTGGGGACGTAGAGCTCATGCCGCCCCCCGAGCCAGCGCACACCCACGCAAGTCGACGGAATGAGGAACCTGTCGATCCCCTCCTTCGCACTGGCCAGCTGCGGGTACGGATAGCCGAAGTGCTCCTCGTACCAGAGGTGCACGCGCGCCTGGTTCTTGACTTCGACCGGAACGCCCAATGGTCCAAGCACGCGATCGACGCGCTGCTGCACGCGCGCTTCGCCCGCGACCGAGAGGTCGGCGGCGTCGAAGTAGAAGATGTCGTAGTCCTTGATGCCGTGCCCGGGCGCGCGGCCGTCCCGCAGGTTCCAGATGGTCTGGAACAGGCAGCCCGCCACCAGCCATCCGTCCTCGAGCTCGAGTGCCTCCCAGGCGTCCAGGATCGCCCGGTTGCAGCGATTGGCCAGGATGTCCTCGAGGAACCGGGCATCGTCGGGCGCTGGAATGGGCATCACGCCAGCATAGGCGACAGGAAAAATGCACACCGTCAGCCGACCGCAAGCGACTGCCCAACAGAGTGGCACCCTCGGCAAATCCAGCACTGGCGCGGGCTGCGCGGGGTGTCCACATGCTTGTTCACAACCTTCTCCCCGTCCGCTGTGGGCAGCGCGGAGTGCATGGTGTGCTAGCGATGGTGGCGACTCGGGGCGGGCCGACCCGGGGCACACTCGCCCCGTGACCACGCCATTGAACTACCGCCACCTCTATTACTTCTGGGTCGTCGCCAAGGAAGGCGGCATGGCCCGCGCCGCCGCGCGGCTGGACATGGCGGTGCAGACCGTCAGCGCGCAGGTGCGGCTGCTCGAGCAATGGCTGGGCCATTCGCTGCTCAAGCCGTCCGGCCGCGGCCTGGCCCTCACCGAGGCGGGGATGGCTGCCATGGCGCACGCCGACCAGATCTTCCAGCTGGGCGAGCAGCTGCCCGCGGCGGTGAGCGATGCGGTCAGCGGCGGCGGCATGCGGCTGGCGGTGGGCATCTCGGACGGCCTGCCCAAGCTGGTGGTGCGCCACCTGCTGCAGCCGGCGCTGCAGGATCCGCGCGTGCGGCTGCTGTGCCACGACGACGAGTTCGACCGGCTGCTGGCCGACCTGGCGCTGCACAAGCTGGACGCCGTGCTGTCGGACCGGCCGGTGCCGCTCAACCCGAACCTGCGCCTGTACGGGCACAAGCTGGGCGATGCGCCGATGGCGTGGTTCGCGCCGGCGGACATGGTGCGGCGCTCCAAGCGTCCATTCCCGGAGTGCCTGGACGATTTGCCGGTGCTGCTGCCCACGCACCATGCGGCCGTGCGCGCGTCGCTGGACCAGTGGTTCGAGCGCCACGGCCTGCGCCCGCGCATCACGGGGGAATTCGAGGACAGCGCGCTGCTGGCGGCGTTCGGCCGCAGCGGCATGGGCGCGTTCCCGGCCTCGCGCTGGTCGCACGAGGAATTGCTGCAGGACAAGCGGGTGCGGCTGCTGGGCGAGACGCCGGAGGTGCAGGAGCACTTCCACCTGATCTCGGCCGAGCGCCGCATCCACCACCCGCTGGTGCAGCAGCTGGTGGAGGCCGCGCGCCAGGCGCCCCATTGAGGCGGCCTGGCGACCAGTCGCTACCGGGCTGTGCCGGTGGCGATCACTGCGCCTGCTGGATGCCGGCGATGACCCAGCCGCCGAAGCCGGCCTTGGGCTTGGCCAGGTGCCACACCTCGCGCAAGTCTTCGGTCTCGGCGCCGAACTGCTCGCGGACGCTGCCCGTGAACAGCACGCTGGCGACGTAGCGGTCGCCTTCTTCGACCACGTCCAGCACCTGCGCTTCCAGGCCGAACACCTCGGTCTTCTGCGTCGCGTCGCCGCGCTCGGCGATCTCGGCGCGCACCGCGTCGAACATCTCCGGGCTCAGGTAGTCGCGCAGCCGGTCGAGGTCGCGCGCGTCGTTGGCGGCCTGCAGCGCCATGAACTGGTCACGCGCCGTGCGCTCGAAGCCCGCCTTGTCGAAGCCGGCCGGGAGCGTGCCCGTGGACGTTGCCGTCGAGGCCACGCCCGCGCCGATGCCGGACCCGATCAGCGAGCCGGTGCGCCCCGTGTTCGCGCTGCGGAACATGCCCTGCCCTTGCTCGCCGGAGCGCGCCGCGCCGCCGAGCGGGCCGACACCGCCAGCACCGGCGAGCCCGCCGCCCTGCGCGGCCGCGCGCTTGCGCATCACGAAGCCGATGACGAACAGTACCGCCATCACCAGCAGGGCGATGGTCATCATGTTGGCCAGCGCTTCGCCGAAGCCGAAGTGCGATGCCAGCGCGGCCAGGCCCAGGCCGGCGGCCAGGCCTGCGACGGGGCCCATCCAGCTGCGCTTGGGCGCGGCGGTGGCCGCGGCCGCCGGCGCGGTCGCGGCGGCACCAGCCGCGGGTGCCTGCTGCGCCGGGGTGGCGGGCGGAGGCGTGTTGTGGGCGGGCGCAGTCGTGTTCTGCCGCTGCATGCCGGCGGACTTGCCACCGCCCAGGCGGCGCGCTTCCGCGTCCAGCCCGGCGGTCAGGCCGACGGCGAGCACGACGGCCATCATGGCCAGGGACTTCCTCATGGTGAACTCCTTCGGGAATGGGTCAGGGAACGAAAATAACCGCTTAGGACGCCAAGAAAAAGCAGACAGTGACTGCAGATCACTCAGGAAAAACCGAACCTCGGCGGCGCATCGACTCGGCGTGGTGGCGCGCATCCTCGACGCTGCGCTTGCAGCCCCCTGCGTCCAGGCAGTCAGCAACTCACGACGTCAGCCAGCGTTCCGCTTCGGCCTGGTCGTCGAACGTGCGCACCTCGACGCCGAGCTTTTGGGCAACCTTGGCAGCGACGCCGACAAGCCGGCCGGGACGGACCACGGAGGCCAACCGCTCGATGTCGGAAAGGTGATCCACGAGATAGCTCCCCAGCTGCAGATGCTCCGTGAACGGAAGATCGTGTTCGACTGCCCGCATGTCCATGAGCACCCGCCTATGGCGCCGACCGGCCGCAAGGGACTTGATGAAATCCACACTCGCCAACATGTCCTGCAGAGTCGCCTTTCCCGCCGTCTCGCAGTGCAGAAACGCCGCGTTCTCGTGCACATTGAAGCTGAGGAGCATGGAACCAGTGTAGATGTTCGGTCGATGGTTCCCACTGGTCCGATTCCGGGGCGTCCTCCAGGGCTGCCCTCTCCCAAGAACTTGATGCTGCCATCGACGCGTACCTGGAAGCGCTCGATGAACTTGCTGCGTCCAGCGCTGCCTCCCAGTTCCCGGTGCTCGCGCGGTTGGGGGATCAGATCCAACGGCTGCGCGCTCTGTGCTCGTTCCGTTCATCCTTCACGCACGGCTACGTCGAATTGCTGATCGGCCACGCCGAACTGGTCGCGCATGTCTGCAATCCCAAGAGCGCACGGGCCGCGGCAACCGCCCTCATCAGCGCGCAGCGCGCCCGCGCCCGGAACGTCCGCGCGCCGGTGCATCGTGAAGAGGGCCAGTCGACTGCGGGGCAGCTGGGGCCAGCTGCGGCTGCGTCGCGCGGTGATGGAGGCGCTGCGCCCCCTTGAGCGGCCGTCGCTCTCCTCACGGACGACTGCAGCCAGTTCCCAGGAGCCCGCAGGCGGGATTCCCTGCCATCAGAGCGACGGACCACCGGCGGACTGCCCCGCCCCTCCGCACACCATGTCCTCTTGCACCTCGAGGCGAGGATCGTATTTGCGGGCGCCGTACCTCGCGAGGATGCTTTCCAGCCGTCCGGCCTGCGCGTAATGCTTCGAAACGGCATAAATGTCGTGCCGCAGGCAAGGTGCGGTCGCGGCATCCCTCTTCATCCACAGCTTCACGCGCTCGCGCATCGTGATCCCGTCGTAGAACGGCACCAGGTAGACGTCGAAGGGACCCTCGCGAATGGCCGCCGCCATGCTCCGGCACTGGTTGTGCCACGTCCGCGAGCGATCGTGCGCCAGGTCGGTGCCGGGGCGCAGCATCGCCAGTTCGCAATGCGCCACGATCAGGTCGTAGTGGCCCTGCGAGACGTCCTGCGGCGTGATCAGGGCATGCGCATACCGCGGCGTGTCGAGTCCCCAGCTGTCCTCGGCGAACCAGTTGCTGTAGTAGGCCAGCCGGCCGGCCTCGGTGACCAGCATGCGTCCCTGCAATCCGCCCAGGTCCTTCGACACGCCGTAGATGTTCTCCTGCCGCGACGAGGCCAGCTCCGCGAACGTGACGACGGTCAACTTGAACTGCGCGACGATCGCGAGCGCCAGGAACGCCAGGAAGGCACGCCGCTCCGTGTCGCTTTGCGCCAGCACGAAGGCGATGCCGGCGAACATGGGCGCCAGGAACCGGTTGCCGATGTTCTGCTCGAGCCGCATCGCCGAATAGAAGGCGGCGGGCAGGATGAACAGCGCCAGGAATTCGACGGCGAGTCGCTTGCGGCGACTGGACAGGAGGATGGCAAGCGCGCCGGGCAGCAGCACCATCAGGACGTCGCGGACCGAATCGGAATAGAAGAGCAGCAGGTCGCGCGGCGCCGCGGCCTTGACGAGGAAGGGCAAGGGCAGGAATTCACCGAAGTACCACCAGCGCCACGCGAAATAGAGCACGCCCGGCAGGACCAGGCACAGCAGCGCATTCCGGATCTCGTCGCCCAGGCGCCGCTCCCCCGACCCCGTGATGGCGCGATAGAGCAGGCAGCCCGCACCCCACACGACGCCATCGGGCCGGATGAGGCACAGGACCAGGACCGACAGGTAGACGTAGCGGCTCCCGGTCAGCGTCCAGCGCAGGACGAGCACGTACCAGGCGGAAAAGAAGATCGCGCTGAAGCCGTTGAGGCTCGCGTACAGGTAAGGCGTGAGCAGCAGCGCGACGCCGACCAGGATGCGCTCCTTCGGCTCGCGGAAGGCGTGCAGCACCAGCAGGACCCCGACGGCGTTCAGGACCATCGCGGACGCGAACTCGTCCACCCCCATCGCCTTCAAGCCGGCGATGACCACCATCCACAGGAAGTCCGTGGCACCTTCGATCGGCATCGCGTGGACGCTGTAGGTGATGATCCCCCGGCTGGCGAGATTTTTCGCGTAGTCGTACAGGATGACCGCGTCTTCGGCCGGGATCGTGTACAGGTAGGCGAGCAGGAACAGCAGCGCCAGCGTGGCGGTCAAGGCCCTGGACACCAGGACCGGCATGCTGGCCGGCCGAGGCATGACGATGGTGTTCATATCTTCAACCTCACGAAGCATGGCGAGGGGATCGACCGGATGACCAGCATCACCGTGCGCCAGAATCCCGGCAGGTAGACCTCGCCGTTGGCGGAGTCGACGGCCTTCACGATCTTCTTCGCCACCGCGGACGGCCGGGCCCACAGCGGGCCCTTCTTGAAGCCCGCGGTCATGGGCGTGTCCACCAGTCCGGGCTTCAGCGTCACGACCGCCACGTTCGACTTGTGCAGCCGTTGCCGCAGGCCGGACGCGAACGCCGTCAGCATCGCCTTCGCCGACCCGTACACGTAGTTGCTCGCCCGGCCCCGGTCTCCGGCCACCGACGAGATGACCGCGATGGTCCCGCTGCGCTGCGCTTCCAGCCGATTGGCCACCAGCGTCAGCAGCGCAATGGTGGACAGCGCGTTGGTCCGGATCTCGGCCATCGTCAGGTCCACGTCGCGCTCGCAAGCCTTCTGGTCGGACAAGGTGCCGTGCGCGATGAGCACCACGTCGGTGCCGCCGAGCACGCGATCCGCCTCGTCCAGCACGGCCTGGTGCTTGCCGAAGTCGTTGAGGTCGAGCACGACCGTCGCGACCTTGGACGCGCCGCGCACGTCGAGGTCGCCGGCCATGGCCGCGAGCCGCTCCTCGTTGCGCCCGACCAGCAGCAGCGCGTCGCCCCGCTCGGCCCACAGCCGCGCGCACTGCTCGGCGATCGCCGAGGTCGCGCCGATGACGAGGATCCGCTTCATTGCAAGCCCAACCTTCGTGATTGCGCGGAACGGAACCGGCCGATCGCGCCGTACTTCTCCCGCACCGCTTCGAACTGTCGCCAGCGCGGATAGCCGGCCTTGAACGTGGATTCCGCCATGACGGCGTCCTTGGCCAGGTAGATGCGTCCGCCCGCGGCGGTGACCAGGTCGTCCAGGCCGCGCAGGAAGGCGACGGTCGTCGCGGTCAGCTGAAAGTCCAGGGCCAGGGTGTAGCCCTCGATCGGGAACGACAGGAGGTTGTCGTTCTGCGGACCCAGTTGCTTCAGCACCGCCAGGAAGGACGCACGGCCGCTGCCGGCGATCTCTTCGAGCACGCGCCGCATGACGGCCAGCCCGCCCGCACGCGGCAGCGCGAACTGGTACTGCACGAAGCCGCGCCGGCCGTACAGCCTGTTCCACTGCCCGACGGCGTCGAGCGGATAGAAGAACGGGAAGAAGGGAACGCTGGCCATGCCCGGGCGCGCGCTGCCGTAATGCACCGCATTGAACGCGCGCATCGTCACCTTGTTCAGGACCTGCGACGGCGCGTGGAAGGGCACGTCGGCGGGCTCCGGCAGCTGGAACGCCAGCCCGCCCTCCTCGGCATGCTCGCCCAGCGCCAGCACGCTCCGGCCCAGGCTCTTGCCGCTGGCGAGGCAATCGATCCAGGCCACGCTGTAGGTCGAGCCGGCGTGCGCGTCGAGCAGTTCGCAAGCGTGTTCGAGGCACGTCGCCTTGAGGGTCGACTGGCGGATCTGCGCGGACCGGATCGGGATCAGCCGGACGGTGACCGTGAGGATCACGCCCGTCAGGCCCATCCCGCCGCAAGTGGCATGGAACAGGTCCGCGTGCTCGCTGGGCGACGCCGTCACGACCTCGCCGGTGCCGAGCATCAAGGTGAGGCCCACCACGTGCTGGCCGAACGTGCCGGCCACGTGATGGTTCTTGCCATGCACGTCGCTCGCGACCGCGCCTGCCAGCGTGACGTAGCTGGTGCCGGGCGTCACCGGCAGGAACCATCCCCTGGGCACGACCCGCCGCAGGATGTCCCGCAACGTGAGGCCCGCTTCGCCGGTGAGCAGGCCCGTGCCTTCGTCGAATGCGATGAAGCGGTCGACGTGGCCGGTCTGCGCGACCGTCGCGGCGGTGGCGCTGTCGCCGTAGCTGCGGCCCATGCCGCGGGCGATGAAGGGCTCCTCCAGGCACTCGCGGAAGCCGCTGAGCGCCAGCGGTTGCAGGACGCGGGCGTCCTGGACCGGATAGCCGCCCCAGCCGCTGATCATCATGGGAACCTCGCGGCCGGCGCGCTCACGAAGACGTAGCGCTTGTCCAGCTGGTACTTCACGTAGAACCCGATCCCCAGGCCGACGACGGCACCGGCATAGCGCATCGAGGCACTGCCGAAGGCCAGATGGAAGGCGTACTCCACGCTCCAGAAGATCAGCGTGGTGAACACGCCCATGAAGCTGTAGAGCGTGAACAGCTGGCCGTCGTGCACGAGGCTGCGGCTGCTGAAATCGAAGATGAAGCGCTTCTCCAGCACGTAGCGCAGCGGCAGGCCCGCGGCGGTTCCCACTAGGATCGACACTTCCACCGCGCGGGGGCCGCCGTAGATCCACATGCTGGCCATCTGGGCACCGAGGTTGATCGCAGTGGAGATCGCCGCGAACAACGTGTAAAGCACGGCGATGCTCAGCGCACGCCCTGCCATACCCAGTCCGCCGTTCCCGCGGCCAGCACGAAAGCCAGGGCGATCATGGCCACGATGGCCAGGCTGCCCCGGTCCTTGATGGCGAACACCACCGGATCGTCGTGCATCTCGGCCCGGTGCGCCTTCATCCACGCGCGGCTCACCCAGAGCAGCATCAGCGGGATCGCCAGCCAGATGACGCGCGGGTGCTCGTACATCGCGGCGACGGTATCGCTGTTCAGGTAGAGCGCGAGCACCATGACCGACGCGTAGCCCGCTGCGATGCCCAGCGTCTGCAGCAGGTTGGCGTCGGCCACCTCGTAGCCACGCCCGTGCGCCCGCTTGCCGTGCGCCTGCGCTTCGACCTGCAGTTCGGCGTACCGCTTGACGAAGGCAAGCGACAGGAAGATGAACACGCAGAAGGCCAGCAGCCAGAACGACAACTCGATCTCCGCCGCCTCGCCGCCGGCGATGACCCGCAGCGTGTAGAGCGCCGCCAAAGTGAGGCAGTCGACCAGCGGAATGCGCTTGAGGTGCAGCGAGTACAGGGTGGTCACGACGAAGTACAGGCCCAGCCACCCGAGAAAATCGGCGCCGACGAACGCACCGACCAGCACGGACAGTGCGAGCAGCACCGGGACGAGGGCCGCCCCCTGCGCGATGGGCACGGCGCCGGAGGCCAGCGGACGGTGCCGCTTCCTCGGATGCCGGCGGTCGCTCTCGAGATCGAGCAGGTCGTTGGTCACGTAGACCGCGGAGGCGCACAGGCTGAAGGCCACGAACGCCAGGGCCAGCGTCCCGACCGTGGCCAGGTCGCCCAGCTGGTGCGCGGCCAGCAGCGGCACGAACAGCAGCAGGTTCTTGAGCCACTGGTGCGCGCGAATGAGCTTGACCCACTGGCGCAGGTCGGCGCGCTCGCGCGGAAACTGCTTGGCGACGTCGGCCACCTTCGCCGCCTGCGCGGCAACGGACGGACGCGCATTGGCCAGGATGGCGCGCCTCGCACCGGCCCACACCGCAACGTCGGCGGACGCATTGCCGGCGTAGTCGTACCCGTGGGAGCCGAACTTGGCCTCGAGCGCCGCGCGCTTGGCCTTGCCGGTGACGTTGACGGAACCGTCGCTGGCAATGACTTCGTCGAACACCTGCAGGTGGTCGGCGACCTGCTGCGCGACGCGGCGATCCGCGGCCGTGCACAGGGCGATGCTGCGGCCGCTGGCCCTCTCCGTCTTCAGCCACGCGAGCAGCTGGTCGTTGTACGGCAGGGTCGACGCGTCGATGGACGTCGTGGCGGCCAGCCTCGCCTTCAGCGCGGCCTTGCCCATCGCCAGCCACAGCGGCAATGCGAACACGAGCAGCGGCTTGTCTTTCAGCAGGCCGATCGCGAGCTCATGCAGGGTGTCCGTGAACGTCAGGGTCCCGTCCAGGTCCACGACCAGCACCGTTGCGAGCCCCGGCCCGTAGGCGGCCTGCCCGGCGGTCGCATCCAGCTCCTGGAAGTCGGCCTTCATGGGACCGCCGCAGGGATCGGGGTCGCGACGCGCTGCCGGGCACCAAGGGCCAGGTCGGCACGACGTCGATTGAACACGGAGCGCTCGGGAAGCATCGAGCCATGCTAGGGGCGCCCCCGAGCAGGTCCATAGGATGAAGGTCCCGGACTTGTACTGGTGTCCTGCCGTGCCGTCCTGCTGCCTCAGCCGTACGCGGCCGATCGCACGCGCATCCCACCGGCGCAGGGCACTTCGCCCCTGCAGGACAGGACGGATCTACCGGGCGCCGAAGCGCAGCTTGCGCCAGCATGGACCTCCCATCGAGCAGGAGGTCGGTATGTGGAAGTTCAGCATGCGACGGGACTGTCTGGCGGTGGCCGCGTGCGCCGCCTTGGTGTCGTGTGGAGGCGGCGACGGCGGTCCGGCTGAAAGCCAGCCGGCGGCGACGTTCACCGTCGCACGAGCCCAGGTGCTGGCCGCCGATGCGACGCTCGACGCGGCCCACTGGCCCGCGACCGCGCCCTACGGCTACTTGTCGACGTATCTCAACGACCCGCTCAATCCCCCCTCCATCCTGCAGCCCGTCAAGGCCATCGCCAGCGGGCGGCTGGCGCGAGTCTCCTTGAATCTGTGCGTGTCGGGCACGTCGGGCAGCACCGTCCTCCAGGTCCGGCGCACGGCCGCATTCCTGGCCCCTGTCATCGCCACGGCGCAAGTGCCGCGGGCGACCAGCCCCCTGTGGGGTTCTGCGCAATGTCCGGGCGCCGGCGACCTGGCTGGCAACGCGCAAGCCGAAGTGACGTTCGACCTCAGCGGCTCGAACGTCGACCTCACCGCGGGCGAGGAGTACAGCATCGCGCTGGCCAACGCTGTGCCTGCATCTGCCGGCGAGAACTGGTTCGGGGATTTCAACGGCAACAGGGACCCCACGCCCGACAACTGGCTGGTCCTGATGACCTACCAGGGATCACAGAGCGACTTGTTCGGCTACCGGATGCGGTTCAAGACCTACGTGGTGCCGACAGCCGCGTGGACGTTCAGCGGCTTCCTGCCGCCCGTCAAAGCGTGGCCGGCGATCAACCGGTTGCAGGCCGGCGCGGCGCTTCCCGTGAAGTTCAGCTTCGGCGCCGACAAGGGGCTCGACATCTTCAGCGCCGCGCCGTCGTCCGTGGCCACCGACTGCGACGCAGCGGCGACACCAGTCCCTGCCGTCGAATCCGCTGCAAGCCCCGGACAGTCGGCGCTTCGCTACGACCCGCGCACCACGCAGTACACGTACTTGTGGCAGACCGAAGCGAGTTGGGCGAATTCCTGCCGGCAGCTCGTGCTGCGTTTCAAGGACGGGAGCACGCAGCGGGCGAGGTTCCAGTTTCGGTAGCGGCGCCTAGCCCACCGGCGCCGGCGGGTGCTGGAGCACGTACCTCAGGAACAGCTTCGCGGCCGGCGACAGTTCGGCCATCGAGCGGTAGAGGAACCCGATCGGTCGGCGCACCGTCGGCTCCACGAGCGCCAACGTCTTGACAGCTGACAGGTCGCACGCGCGCGCAGCGCGCAGTGGCAACACGGTGGCACCGATGCCGGCACGCGCCATGCCGATGGCGGTCGTGATCAGGCTGACCTGGGCCACCGGCCGCTTCGACACGCCGATGGCCGCGAACGTCTGGTCCACCAGCAGCCGCACGTAGCTGTTGGTCGCCATGCCCACGAGCGGCAAGGCGCTGAAGTCCTTCCACGTGAGCCGGGTGAGGCTGTCGTCACCGTAGGCGGCGGGCACGATCGCGACGAGCTCGTCGTCGTACAGGTGCCGGAACTGCAGCTCGGCCGCATCCGGCATCGCGCTGGCGACGCCGCAGTCGATGTCCCCCGCGCGCACCATGCGGACGATTTCGCGGTTCTCCGTCATCGCGTCGCGCAGGTCGATGCGCACCGTCGGATGCTCCAGGTTGAAGCCGGCAATCAGTGGCGGCAGGAACTGGCTCCCCGCCGACGGGATGCATGCCAACGTGACGGTCCCGCCACGCGGTGCGGTGCCGCTCAGCACGTTGGCCAAGGTCTCGTTCAACTCGGTCAGCAGCCGGTCGACGGTCGGCAGCAGTTCGCGACCGGCCGTCGTCATCGTGACGCCGCGCGCGGTGCGCTCGAACAGCGACACCCCCAGCTGCTGTTCCAGGTTCTTGATGACGGCCGTCAGCGCGGGCTGCGACACGTGCACGATGCGCGCCGCCGCCGAGAAGCTGCCGGTGCGGGCGATCGCCACGAAGGCCTCGAGTTGCTTCAACGTGGGCATCAAGTGATTTTATGGCTCGTTCCAGAATTGGTATTGGACCGGCGCCCGCCCTCCTCCTTAGCATCGACTCCACTCCTCGAACCGACCCTATCCAAGAAACTTATATGCAGTCCACGAGCGGTGCAGCCGCGAGCCCCCAGAGCGCCGGTGCAGGCAGCTGGGTGCGCCAGAACCTCTCCGGCTACCGCGTCGCGAACGCCATGGCCGACGTGCTGAAGGCCGCCGGCGTGCGCGAGATCTTCGGCCAGAGCTGCCCGACGGCCCTGTTCCTCGCCGCCGAGGCGGTGGGCATCCGGCAGATCGGCTACCGCACCGAGAACGCCGGTGCCGCGATGGCCGACGGCGCCGCGCGCGTGAGCCGCCAGATTTCCGTCATCACCGCGCAGAACGGCCCGGCCGCCGCGCTGCTGGTCGCAGGCTTCGCCGAGGCGACCAAGGCCTCGGTGCCGATCCTGGCCATCGTGCAGGAAGTGCCCCGCAGCAACGCCGACAAGAACGCGTTCCAGGAACTGGACCACCACGCGCTGTTCGGCGCCTGCGCCAAGTGGGTGCGCCGCATCGACGTGGCCGAACGCGCCGCCGAATACGTGGAGCGGGCCATCCGGATCGCGACGTCGGGACGGCCCGGCCCCGTCGTGCTGCTGGTGTCGCCCGACGTGCTGACGCAGACCTGCGAAAAGGCGGCGCCCATCACGCAGGACAGCGACGAGCCGCTCGGCCGTTTCCCGCTGGACCGCACGGTCCCCGTGCAGGCCCGCCTGCAGAAGCTGGCCGACGCGCTGCTCGCGGCCAAGCGACCGCTGGTGGTGGCCGGCGGCGGCGTGCACCTCTCGGGTGCCGCCGAGGCGCTGGCGCGCCTGCAGGCACTCGCCGGCCTGCCGATGGCCAGCACCAACATGGGCAAGGGCGCCGTCGACGAGACGCACCCGCTCGCATTGGGCGTCATCGGCAACACGATGGGAACGCGCAGCCCCGCCAAGTTCCTGCAGCCTTACGTGGAAAGCGCGGACTTCGTGCTGTTCGTCGGCACGCGCACCAACGAAAACGGCACCGCGTCGTGGTCGCTGTTCCCCAAGGGGGCGACCTTCGCGCAGATCGACATCGACAGCCAGGAGCTGGGGCGCAACTATGCGGGGATGCGGTTCGCCGGTGATGCTGCCGCAACGCTCGAGGCACTTTGCGGATTGCTCGAAGGACGCTGCGACGCGGTCACCCGCGAGCGCATCGCCGAATTCGCACCGATGGTGGAACAGGCGCGCCAGGATCACCTGGAGGAACTGGCGCCCTACTCGCGCAGCGACGCCACGCCGATGCGGCCCGAGCGCATCATGGCCGAGCTGGCCCGCTGCGAAGGCGACGTCACGTGGGTGGCGGACGCGAGCTACTCGTCGATCTGGCTGGTGCAGTACCTGCGCAGCAGCCGGCCGGGCACGCGCTTCGTCACGCCGCGCGGCATTGCGGGCCTGGGCTGGGGCGTGCCGATGGCGATCGGCGCCAAGATCGCCAGGCCGCAGTCGCGCGTGATCTGCCTGACGGGCGACGGCGGCTTCGCCCACTGCTGGGCCGAACTCGAAACGGCGCGCCGCCACGCCGTCCCGGTGACGATCGCGGTGTTGAACAACGGCGTGCTCGGCTTCCAGATCAACGCGGAAGAAAGCCGCTTCGGCACGCACACCGACGTGTGCCACTTCGGTGACATCGACTACGTGGCGATCGCGCGCGCCTGCGGTTGCGACGGACGCAGGGTCGCCACCGCGGCCGAGTTGCGCAAGGCGTTGGAGGCTTCCGCGCAAAGCAAGGTGCCGTTCGTGATCGACATCAAGACCGACCCGGCGGCGTTCCCGCCGATCACGGCGTTCGAGTCGCAGTTCAAGCCGCTGCAAGCATGAGCACGCCTGCATCCGTTGCTCCGAAGGACTTCGCTGGGCGCCATGCGCTCGTCACCGGCGGAGGCGGCGGCATCGGTCGCGCCATTGCGCTCGGACTGGCCGAGCGCGGCGCGGACGTCTGCGTGCTCGACGTCGGCGCTTCAGCGGCTGAGGAAACCGCCGCCGCCGTTCGCGCGCTCGGCCGCCGTGCCGCCGTCGTCGTGCACGACACGGGCCACGATGCCGTCGTCGACGCGATCGGCTCCGCTGCAGCCGGCTTCGGCGCGTTCGACCTGCTGGTCAACAACGCCGGCATCTCGCCCAAGAAGCCCGACGGCCGCAAACGCATGCTGTGGGAGACGTCGCCGCAGGAGTGGCGCCAGGTCGTCGACGTGAATCTCAACGGCTACTTCCTCGCGCTGCGCGCGGTGCTGCCGGGCATGATGGAACGCCGGCGCGGCGCCGTGGTCAATATCGGGTCGCTGGCCGGCCTGCGCTACTCGTCCATCGCCGGCGCGGCCTACGCGACGGCGAAGAATGCCGTGATCGGGCTGACCCGGCAGGCTGCGGGCGAGGTGGCCGAGTTCGGGATCCGCATCAACTGCATCGCGCCCGGCCGCATCGAGACCGGCATGGCCGCCGTCGCGGGCGGATCGTTCAACGAAGCGATCCGCGAGAGCACGCCCCTGCGCCGGCTCGGACTGCCGGAGGACATCGCCGAAGCGGCGCTGTTCCTCCTGTCGGACCGGGCCAGCTTCATCACCGGCGAAAGCCTGGTCGTGTCCGGCGGACGCGGCCTCTGACATTCATCCACCAGGAGCCATTCCACATGAAGTCCCTTCCCCGCCGCGCCGTCCTGGCGGCCGCCATGGCCGCTTGCGCCACCGCAGCCTTCCCGGCTGCTGCCGCGAGCTGGCCCGAGCGCCCGCTGAAGATCATCGTCCCCTACCCGCCGGGCGGCATCACCGATATCGTCGGCCGCTCGATCGCGGAGCGGCTGTCCGAGACGCTGCGCCAGCCGGTCGTGGTGGACAACCGCGCGGGTGCCGGCGGCACGATCGGCGCCTCCGAAGCGGCGCGCGCGACCGCCGATGGCTACACGCTGTTCATCGGAACGAGCGCCACCAACGGCACCAACCCGAGCACCTTCAAGGAACTTCGCTACAAGCCCGACACCGACTTCGCGCCGGTGGCCCTGCTCGCGACGGCGCCGCTGATGATCATCGTGAATCCCTCGGTGCCGGCGAAGACGCTGCCCGAGCTGGTGAAGTACGTGAAGGCGAACCCGGGCAAGGTCAACTACGCCAGCACCGGCAATGGCGGCTCCGTGCACCTGACCACCGAGCTGTTCGCGCTGCAGACGGGCACGTCGCTGACGCACGTCGTCTACAAGGGCAGCGCTCCCGCGCTGAACGATCTCATGGGCGGCCACGTCCAGCTGATGTTCGACAACGTCCCGTCCGCGGCGCCGCTGGCCGCGGCCGGCAAGGTACGTGCGCTGGCCGTCACGAGCACCAAGCGCACCGCGCTGGCACCCGACGTCCCCACGGTGGCCGAGACCGCCGTGCCGAACTTCGAGTCGCTCTCCTGGATCGCGCTCTACGCGCCCGCGGGCACACCGCCGGCGATCGTCAAGCAACTGAACGACGCCGTGAACGCGGGCCTGAAGAACGCCAAGCTGCTGACCACGTTCGAGAAGGCGGGCCTCGACCCGGTGGGTGGCACGCCGGACTCGCTGGCGCGCTACCAGGCCGCCGAGATCGCGAAGTGGGCCGACGTCGTGAAGACGATCAAGTACGTGCCGGAGTGAGCACGGCGGCAGCGACCTGGATCACGAATCACAACAACGGGAGACAACCCTTGAACGTCCGAACCTTCCTGCGTCATGGCTGCGTTGCCGTGGCAGCCCTCTGCGTCGGCCCCATGGCATCCGCCGCCGACGCCTGGCCGACGCACGAGCTGACCATGTACGTCAACTACGGGCCTGGCAGCGCCACCGACCTGGTGGCGCGCGCACTGGCCGGCGAAATGGAGAAGGCCATCGGCCAGCCCGTCATCGTGCAGAACAAGCCTGGCGCGCAGGGAACGCTCGGCCCGGCCTTTTTCGCCCGGCGCCCCGCCGACGGCTACTCGTTCGGCATCCTGTCGTTCGCTCCGGCCGCGATCGCGCCGCACATGATGGACGTGGCGTACAAGCTCGATGACTTCGACGTCGTTGCCGGCATCGGGCGCTACCGCTACGGCGTCGCCGTGCGGGCCGACTCGCCCTATCGCACCGTGAAGGACCTGGTGGACGCGGCGAAGTCCGGCAAGGGCGTGTCGTTCACCGCCACCGGGGCTCCGAACAACCTGGCCTTGCTGAAGTTGGGAACCCTCACCGGGGGCAGCTTCACGTTCGTGCCGATGAAGTCCGGCCCCGATTCCGTGAACGCCGTGCTCGGCTCGCACGTGGATGCCGTGGTGCAGACGCCCAGCGACATCATGCCCTTCGTGCAATCCGGGCAGATGCGACTGCTGGCCTCGGTGAGCCCGGTACGCTGGAGCGAACTGCCCGACACGCCGACCATGAAGGAAGCTGGCTACAACGTGGAGATCGATTCGTGGACCGGCATCGCCGCGCCGCGTGGACTGCCGCCCGAAGTGCTTCGCACCCTGGAGCAGGCGGCCCTGAAGGCGGTGCAGTCGCCCGCGTACCAGCAGCGCGTCAAGCAGTTCGGCGTCGATCCGCTAGCGATGGATGCACGCAGCTACCGCGCCTTCCTCGAGGCCGGTTACCGCGACATGGCGAAGGCGCTGCGCGACGCCGGTATGGCCAAGGCCGCGAACTGACATGGGCATGGACGTCACCCAACCGCCGGCCCACCCGCGCACCGCGGTGATCACCGGCGCGGCCCGCGGCATCGGACTGGAAACTGCGACGCGCCTCGTGCGCGAGGGCTACCGCGTCGCCTTGGTCGATCGCGATCCGCTGGTGCGCGACAGCGCCGCCGGGCTGCCGGCGGGGAGCGCCGTCGCGGTCACCGTCGACATCGGCACGCCAGACGCGCCACAGGCGATCGCCGAGGCCGTCAAGCACTGGAGCCCGCCGTCGGTGCTGGTGAACAACGCGGGCATCTCGCCCAAGGTGAACGGCCGATCCAACGGGCTGCTGCAGATCGAGCAGGCCGAGTGGGACCTGGTGATGAACGTCAACCTGTACGCCGCGTTCCGCATGTGCAAGCACTTCATCCCCGGCATGCGCGAGATGGGCTGGGGCCGCATCGTCAACGTGGCCTCGCTGGCAGGTCGCAGCAAGTCCATCGTCGCAGGAGCCACCTACATGGCGTCCAAGGCGGCGCTGCTCGGCCTGAGCCGCTCGATCGCGTCACAGTTCGGGCTCGACGGCATCACCTGCAACAGCGTCGCTCCCGGCCGCGTGGACACGCTGATGGGCGCCGCCGGCGGTGCCGGCCAGAACACCGACTACGCGACACAGATTCCGGTCGGCCGGATCGGCAAGGCGCACGAGATCGCAGCTGCCATCGTGTACCTGGCGTCCGAGGATGCCGGGTTCGTGAACGGTGCGGTGATCGACCTCAACGGCGGGTTCTTCATGGCGTGACGCCATGGCGCGATCGGTTGGCCCGCTGAGGGCCGACTCTCGCAGGCCCCGGTGCTGCCCGGGGCTTTTCTCTTTCTACGATCGCTCCTCATGATCCGTGTGGAGACGCCTGCGGTCGCGCCGCATCACTCGACCTTGATGTTGGCCGTCTTGATCACCTGCGCCCACTTCTTCGCTTCGGCGTCGAGGAAGGCGCGGAAGTCCGCCGCGGAACCACCGCGCAGTTGCAGGCCGGCGGCTTCCGCCTTGCGGCGTACCTCGGGGTCGGCGATCGCCGCGTTGAACTCGGTGTTCAGGCGCTGCACGATCGCGGCCGGCGTGCCCGCGGGCAGCATCACGCCGTACCAACCGTACCCCACCACGCCCGGGACGCCGCCTTCCGCGAACGTGGGCGTGTCCGGTAGCAGCGGCGTGCGTTGCTCGTTCGCGACCGCCAGCACGCGCAGCTTGCCCGAGTCGACGTGCGGCTTGGCCGTGGACACTGCTGTCAGCGTCGCGTCGATGCGGCCGGCCAGCAGTTCGGTGTACGCGGGCGCGTCGCCCTGGAACTGCGCGACCAGGCCCTTGCCGCCGGCGGCGCGGATGAACATCTCGGCGGTCAGGTGCGGTGCGGAACCGGCGCCCGGCGAGCCGAACGTGAAGCCGTTCGGGTTGGCCTTGCCCCACTGCACGAATTCGGCCAGCGTCTTGTACGGCTTGCTCGCGTTGACCACCAGGAACAGCGGCGCGATCGCGGTGCTGACGACCGGCTCGAAGCTCTTGCGCATGTCGTATTGCAGGTTCGGGTACAGCGACTCGCCGATCGCGATCGGCGCCGCCGCGTGCAGCACCGTGTAGCCATCGGGCGCCGCCTTCGACACCTGGTCGTTCGCGATGCGCGTGCCGGCGCCCGGCTTGTTGTCGACCACGACCGCCTGGCCCAGGCGCGTGGAGAGGAAGTCGGCCAACACGCGCGTGAGGATGTCGCTGGAACCACCGGCGGCATACGGGCAGACCAGCCGCACGGGCCGGGAGGGCCAGGCCTGGGCGAAGGCGGGCAGCGCGAAGGGCGCGAGGGCCGAAGCGGCCAGCAGGTGGCGGCGGGTCAGGGTCATGGTCGTCTCCTTTGTTCTGGTGGATGCCGCGTCAGAGGCGGCGCAGCGAGGGGTAGCGGTAGTGGAAATCCAGGTGCTCGCGCTGCGGCTGGTACAGGCGCAGCACGACGTAGAACGCCTCGTCGGGCGGCGCGGGCAGCCAGTTGAACCCGGCGCCCGGGTCGTTGGCTTGCACCCGGATGACGAGGCTGCCGTCCGGCTCCGCGCGCAGCCCCGGCGTGCGGTCGCCGATCGAATAGCGGTGGATGGGATTGGCGACGAACAGGCAATCGCTGCGACGGTACATGGTCAGTGACCAGAACGCGCCGACGCGCGGCCCCGCGCCCGGCGGGAAGCGCAGTTCGTACGCGTTCGAGCCGTGCAGCACCTGGCCCTCGCCATCGACTTCGGCCGTCGGGTACATCGCTTCCTCGATGCCGAGCGCGCCGATGAGGTTGCGCGCGACGCGGGCACGCGTCACCAGGTCGTCGCCCCAGTGCGTGCGCACGGCCACGGGCAGCGCCCAGCCACCGCCGAGGCCCTGCGGCTGGTCGGCGTGGCGCAGTTCCTCGAACACGGCGGGCAGTGCATTGGTCAACTCGTCACCGGCGCCCGGCCACAGCGGCCGCTCACCCGCGGGATAGGGATTGCGCGCCAGTGCTTCGTCGACGATGAGCCGGTACAGCGGCGCGAGCGGCACGTCGACCGTGCGGCCGTCGAGCCGCGTGTCGACGCGCATCGCCGCATCGCTGCCGTCGAGGCGACGCATCGAGAACTGCACCTGCAACGCGCGCACTTCGTCCACGTCGCCGGGCTTGTCGTCGACGAGCACCCGGCCGATCAGCCAGACGTCCTGCCCCGGGCAGGCGATCACGTTCGAGATGTCCGCGGGCACCTCGCCACGCCAGCCGGGTCCGTGCACCAGCGTGCGCTGCGTGCGGTTGCCCGTGGTGCGCCGGCCGACGTAGGCGAACGGATTGGTCCACGCGTCCAGCAGGCCGAGCGTCCAGTAGCGGTCGCCCATGTCGGGCGTCTCGATCACGACCGGCCCTTCCGAGAGGTCGAGCCAGGAGTTGCTGTAGACGGTGTCGTTGTTCGGGCTGACCACCTCGCGGTCGTCGGGGCCGAGGCGGCGGTGCGTGTGCGTGAACTGGTTGACCCAGCGCATGCGCGATGCGGCGTCGGCACCGGCGAAGCCGTGCTTCGGGTGCCGGCGCGCCGTGGTCGCGGCACGCATGCGCATCATCTCGAACAGCGGCAGGGTCTGGATGACCGCGGCTCGCGCTGCGTCGAACGTGGTGAGGGTGGAAAGCGTGGAAAGGTCCATGGTGTTCAGAGGACGACGCCTGCCTGGCGCAACGCCGCGATGTCGGTGGCCGCATAGCCGGCTTCCGAGAGCACGAGGGTGCCGTCGGCGCCGATCCCGGGCGCGGCGGCGGGTTCGGGACGGGGCGCGTCGCCCAGGCGGTAAGGCAAGCCGAGCGCGCGATAGCTCTCGCCATCCGGCCCGCGCGCCTGCACGAGCAGCTCGCCCCCGGTCACGTCGGGACTGGCCAGCACGTCGCGGTAGGGACGCACGGCACCGACCACGATCTGCTGCCCGCCGAGGCGGTCGACGCATTCCTGGCTCGTGAAGCCGGACAGGCACTCCTGCAGCACCTGGCGCAGGTCGGCGCGGTGCCGCACGCGCAGTTCGTTGGTGGCGAAACGGGGATCGTCGACCAGCTCGTCGCGGCCGACGACGCGGCAGAAGCGCTGCCAGTGCTCCTGCGCATAGGCCGACAGCACGACATGGCCGTCGCGTGTCGCGACGAGTTCAGCGGCAGGCGCGTTGTGCGGCTGGCCGTGGCCCATGCGCGTGGGCTCGGGGCCGCCGGCGAGGTACTCGCACCAGGTGGCGGCCTGCAGGTTCAACGCGGTTTCGAGCAGCGACACCTCCAGCGTCTCGCCGACGCCGCTGCGCTCGCGCCCGAACAGCGCCGCCAAGACGGCCTGCGCGCCCAGCTGCGCGGCGGCTGCATCGACGATCGGCACGCCGACCTTCTGCGGCAGGCCATCGCGCTCGCCGGTGACGGCCATGAGGCCGCTCTCGGCCTGCGCCGCGATGTCGTAGCCCGGCCGGCCGTGGGACGGGCCGCCACGCGGAAAGCCGGTGATCGACAGGTAGATCACGCGCGGGAAGCGCTCGCGCACGGCGGCCGGACCCAAGCCCAGCTTGTCCACGGCGCCAGGACGCAGGTTCTGGATCACGACGTCGCTCTCGCCCATGAGCCGTAGCGCGACGTCGCGGCCCGCATCGCTCTTGAGGTCCAGCGCGATCGAGCGCTTGCCGCGGTTGTAGGCCCGGATCATGGATTCGCCGTAGCGCCCGATGTGGCGCGCCTGGTCGCCGCCGAGCGGTTCGACCTTGGTGACGGTGGCGCCGAGTTCGGCGAGCGCCATGGCCGCACCGGGGCCGGCGATGTACTGGCCCAGGTCGATGACGCGCACGCCGGCGAGCGGTGCGGCCGGACGGCGTGCTTGGGAAGGACTGCTTTGCACGGGACCCACGATAGCCGCGCGCCTGATCGCTGGAAAATCGAGATTCCTGATGGCGTGATAACTTCCGGTGATCGGCCGCCGAGGCCCACCGCGATGCCCCACCCACCCGATTTCCTCGTCCGGCGCCTGCGCCTGCGGCACCTCGAGTTGCTGGTGGCGCTGGCCGAGGCCGGCACCATGCGCGCCGCCGCGACGCGGCTGCACCTGAGCCAGCCAGCGTTGAGCAAGATGCTGGTGGAGGTCGAGGGCAGCTTCGGCACGCGCCTATTCGAGCGCACGCCGCAGGGCGTGCTGGCGAACGCGCTGGGCCAGGCGGCGGTCTACCGCGCGCGCGTCATGCTCGGCGAGCTGGAACGCGGTCGCGAGGAGGTGGACGCCCTGCGTGCCGGCGCCAGTGGCGTGCTGCGGCTAGGCACTCTGTCGGTCACGGCGTCGGTGCCGCGTGCGATCGCGCACCTGCGGCACCAGGTGCCCGGCGCGCGCGTGCAGGTGCAGGAGGGGCGCGTGCGCGACCTCGTGCAGCGCCTGCTGGACGGCGAGCTCGACGCCGTGTTCGGCGCCATCACGCCGGAACTGCTCGCGAGCGACCTGCTGCCCCTGTTGCGGCCCGAACTGCTGCTGGCCGACGAACTGTGCGTGCTATGCGCCGACGGCCATCCCCTCGCCCGCCGCCGCAAGCTGGCGTGGGACGACCTGTCCGGCCTGGCATGGGTCGCGCCGCCCAAGGACACGCTGGTGCGGCAGGCGCTGATGACGGCCTTCCTGAACCAGGGATTGCCGCCGCCGGAGCCGGCCGTCGAAGTCCTCTCCTCCGTCACCGTCGGGAGCCTGTTGCGGCTGGACCTGCAGTTGCTCGGCGCGGCGCGGCTGGAACATGCGCAGGATGAAGTGGCGCGCGGCGGGATGCGCCGCCTGCCCGTCGCGCCCGCGGTGCCGCTGCCCTCGATCGGGCTGTACACGCGGCGGTCCGCGGGGGAAGCGCCGCCGCTGGTTCGAGGGCTGGCGGAGGCGCTGCGGAAGTTCGGGAAGCCGGCGCGGGGCGGCGACGCGTCGAAGAAATGACGACCCACCCGGATCCCCTTCGCTTCGCGACCGCCAGAGCGTTCGAGGCCTGGCTGCGCAAGAACCACGCATCGTCCGACGGCACCTGGCTGCTGATCGCGAAGGCGGGCGCGGAGCGGCCGACCGTCACGTACGCGCAAGCCGTCGACATCGCGCTTTGCTACGGCTGGATCGACGGGCAGAAGAAGGCGTTGGACGACCAGCACTGGCTGCAGCGTTTCACGCCCCGGCGCGCGCGCAGCCTGTGGTCGAAAGTCAATCGCGAGAAGGCCGAGGCCTTGGTCGCCTCGGACCGCATGCAGCCGAGCGGGCTGGCGGAGATCGAACGCGCCAAGGCAGACGGACGCTGGGACGCCGCTTACGACAGCGCGAGCACGGCCGCCGTGCCGCCTGACCTGCAAGCCGCTCTCGACGCCGCGCCGAAGGCGCGTAGGCTCTTCGCGCAGTTGGATGGCACGAATCGCTACGCCGTGCTGTGGCGCGTGCAGACGGCCAAGCGGCCGGAGACGCGGGCGAGACGGATCGGGACGCTGGTGGCAATGCTGGCGCGGGGCGAGAAGATTCACGGCTGACGCCGTGCGGCGCCGGCCCGGCGCGGACCCCTCCGATGCATTTGTGGCAACATAGTCCCGCAAGCCGCGCTGCGGCATCCCGCCTCCGCATCGATGCGGGCGGCACGCACCCCGATCGACGATTTGGCGACCCTCGGCTCCACCACCTCTTCCCGCATGCCGCACCTCCTGCAAGGGCGGGGCGAAACGGCACTCGCGGGCGCGCTGCGGCGCGTGCCGCTGCTGGCCTTCGATTTCGACGGCACCCTGGCGCCCATCGCGACGACGCCGGAGAAGGCCAGGGTCTCGCGCTCCGTGTCCGGCAAGCTCGCGCGCCTGTGCCGCCACCTGCCGGTCGCGGTCATCAGCGGCCGGAGCCGCGCCGACGTCAGCGGCCGGCTGGACTTCCAGCCGCACTTCGTGGTGGGCAACCACGGCTGCGAGATGGAGGAGGACGCGCTCGCGACCCACGGCCCCGAACTCGATGCGGCCCGCCAGCTGCTCGCATCACAAGCGCAGGCCCTGGCCGCGGCGGGCGTGAGCGTGGAGGACAAGGGGCTGTCGATCGCCCTGCACTACCGGCTGGCACGCCGGCCCGAGCAGGCGCTCGCGACCATTCGCGGCGTGCTGCAGCCGCTGGAAGGCCGGTATCGCACCTTCGGCGGCAAGATGGTCGAGAACGTGGTCCTGCCCGACGCGCCGGACAAGAGCCGGGCCGTGCACCACCTGGTGGACGTGTGCGGCACCGACTGCGCGATCTTCGTCGGCGACGACGTCAACGACGAGCCCGTGTTCGCCTCCGCGCCGCCCCACTGGCTGACCATCCGCGTCGGCCGCGAGGATGCCAGTTCACGCGCCGCTTTCTTCGTCGACAGCACCGCCGAAGTGGCGCTGGTGCTGGACCGCATGCTGCTGCATCTCGGCGCCTGAGCGCCTGCTGCTTCCCCGCGGCTCCCGCAAAGGAGCCGCATCGCAACTTAGAAGCGAGGCTCGGTCTGCTTGAAGGCCGGCTCGGACGGGAAGCGCACGCGCTCGTTGCCGGCGGGCCGGATCACGACCGTGCCCGCGATCTTGTCGTGCCAGGCTTGCTTCCTGCGGTCCAGCCCGGCCCAGAAGAAGCCGACGAACAACGGCAGCGCCGACACGATGTACGAGACATAGCGCAGCACGGCCTGGCCGGTCGTCATCGGATGGCCGGTGTCTGCGTCGACCACCCTGGCGGACATCGCGAGCTTGCCGGGCGTTGCGCCCTTCCACAGCCAGAACGCGATGACGGCCACCGCGGGAAGCACGGCATTGATCACGACATCGAAGGGCCCCTGGAAGTAGCGGCCGTCCGGGGACGTCCACGTGCCGTAGACCGCCATGGTCAATGGCGCGCAGATGATCACCTGCAGGATCAGGTCGATGATGGCGGCGACCGTGCGCGCCCAGAAGCCGACGTATTCCCACTCTTCATGCATGTGAGCTCCCTCCTCCGAGGCGAGCATTGTCCAACGGAGGCGCGGGTCCAATGACTCCGCGGGGACGACGGGGGCATCCGCTATCCTCGCGCCACTTTCCCGGAGCCGCCATGAACCGCTTCCTGCTTTCCACCCTGCTGGCCGCCCTGCTCGCCAGCGGCGCGTTCGCCCAAACCCCCAAGCGCGCCGAGCGCGCGGACGACCTGCCCCGCTTCAGCTATCCCGTGCAGGGCGAGCTGGAGGCCATCGTGCGCGACCCGCAGCGCTTTGCCGTCTTTGCCGCCCCCGTGCGCCGCGACATCGAGCAAACGCTGAAGGCCTACGACATTGCCGACGCGTCCAAGAAGCGCGAGCTGCTCGGCACGCTGCTGCGGCTGGACATGCTGGACGGCCGCTGGGACAACGCGCTGAAGGTCGCCGACGAGATCCGCAAGCTGGAAGAAAAGCCGGCCGACAAGCTGGTCTCGTCCATGATCCCGCGTGCCGTCGTCGCGGCGGTGAAGAAGACCGGCAGCCTGCAATCGCCGCAGTTCCCGGCCGAACTGACGAAGGCGCTGTCCGGGCATCTGGCGGGCATGCCGTTCCTGGTCGTGCGCAACGAGGTGCAGGCGACCAAGGCCGCCCTGGAAACGACGGGCGAGACGCTGGCGCTGGGCCGCGTGCGCAACATGCTGCAGCCAGTGGCCAAGCAGACGGGCGCGCTGAGTTCGGACCTGGCGCCGGGCCTGGTTCGCGCGCGCTACACGCTGCAGTTCGTGCTGCCGCTCAAGCAGCCGCTGCTGCAGGCGTACACGACCTACCTGGCCGCCAACAAGGTCGACAAGCCCGACATCTGGGCGGCGCGTGACGTCACGCTGGTCGAGGGCCGGCCGTACGCGATCGTGCCGATGGTGGTCTGGGACAGCGGCGTGGACATGCCCCTGTTCCCGGGCCGCCAGGTGCTGCAAGGCGGCAAGCCGGCGGTGATCGCCTTCGACAAGTACTACCAGCCGTCGGCGTCGCCGCTGGAGCCGCTGCCCGCGTCGACCCGGGCCCGCCTGGACCAGCTGCTGGCTTACAGCAAGGGCTTCTCGGACCTGCAGTCCGACATCGACAGCCCCGAGGCCAGCCAGGTGAAGAAGCTGCTGTCGGAACTGACGCAGGACCAGTACAAGTCCACGATCGAGGAACTGCGGCTGATGGGCAACTACGAGCACGGCACGCACGTCGCGGGCATCGCGATGGCGGGCAACCCGTACGCGCGCATCGCCAATGCCCGCATCGAGTTCGGCCACACGCTGCTGCCCGATCCCTGCCCCACGCCCGAACTGCAACAGCGCGCCGCCGACACCTTCGCGCAGTACGGCGCGTTCATCCGCGACGCCAAGGCGCGCGTGGTCAACATGAGCTGGGGCGGCGACCTGCGCTCGTACGAAGTGGAACTGGAGCAGTGCGGCATCGGCAAGGACCAGGCCGAACGCAAGGCCATCGCTCGCAAGTACTTCGACGTGCACTACGCCGCGCTGAAGAAGATGTTCCAGTCGCTGCCCGACGTGCTGTTCGTCACCGCGGCCGGCAACAGCGACAGCGACGCGACGTTCAACGACGACTACCCCGCCAGCATGGGCCTGCCCAACATGGTGGCCGTGGGCGCCGTCGACAAGGCGGGCGACGAAGCCGCCTTCACCAGCTACGGCCCCACCGTGCTGCTGCACGCCAACGGCTACCAGGTGGAGAGCTACCTGCCGGGTGGCAAGCGCGTGGCGCTGTCCGGCACGTCGATGGCGTCGCCGCAGGTCGCGAACCTGGCCGCCAAGATCCTCGCGGTGAAGCCGGCGTTGAAGCCGACGGAAGTCGTCGAGATCATGCGCAAGACGGCGGACCGCAGCGAGGATGGCCGGCGGACGCTGGTGAACCCGAAGAAGGCGCTGGAGGCGGTGGGCTACGAGCCCTGAAACGGCAGCAGGAATTGCACGGGATGGTCGTCATCGATTCCCGTCGCCATGCGCCCGCCGATCCCTGCCCGCAGGCGGCACCCGCGGCAGCCTGACCAGGAAGCTCGTCGACTTGTCGTCCGAGGCCACCTCGATGCTTCCGCCGTGCGCCATGGCGATCTCCCGCGTGATGTACAGCCCCAGCCCCAGGCCGGACGACCCGGCCTTGCGCTCCCCCTCGCTGGCCGGCGCCTGGCGCAACGGAAGGAACAGCGTCTTCTGCGCATTCGCCGGGATCGGCGTTCCCTTGTTGGTGACGCTGAAGGTCACCTTGTCGCCTTCGCCGCGCACACGGACGATGATCGGCTCCGAGGCATCGCCATGCTGGGCGGCATTGGCCAGCAGGTTGGCGAGCATCTGCGAGATGCGGTCGCCGTCCCAGCGGCCATGCAGGTCCCCCGCGACGGAGAGATCGACGTGGCAGTCCGGGCGCAGCGTGGTCACCTCGCCGACGATGGACCTCGCGATCGCCTCCATGTCCGCCGGGGCGGGCGAGATGGGCAGCGTGACGCCGAAGGCGGTCTGCGTGAAGTCGAGGATGTCCTTGACCATCGACGTCATCCGCTCCGACGACGTCAGGATCCGCGCGACGGCCTTGGTCTGCGGGCCGTCGAGCGTGTCCGACTGCAGGAGGTACCGCGCGCTCATCTGGACGACGCCGATGGGCGTGCGCAGGTCGTGCCCGAGCACGCCCAGCAGGAGGTTGCGCGAGTCCTCGACCTTGCGCGCATAGAGCGACGCCGACTCGTACAGCGCCTGGTCCATCGCTTCGCCGAAACGCGTCATCTCCTCCAGGTCGGAGCGGTCGGGCTGCTGCGGCCGGGCCACCCAGCGCCGGATCACCGAGGCGCGCAAGGCGCGGAACTCGGACACCAGGTGGTCGAAGGAAAAGCCCTGCTCGAAGCGTTGCGCGGCATGCTCGCGCGCGATGCGGGTCAGGGCGGGGGCGTTGCCGGCCTGGTTGCCTTGCGCCTTGTCGTGCCTGGCCTCCGCCCCCTGCGCCTGCCGCATGTCCGCGGCGATGGCCAGCAGCAGCACCTTCGCGTGGTCGGCCAGTTCCTCGCGGGTGAAGTCGTGGGACGGCGGGACCCGCGTGCGGGCGAATTCCACCCACTCATCGACGATGGGGCCTAGCTGCTGTTCGGTGAAATCGGCAATCGTCATGCGCAGCTGCTCCAGCTCGACGGGAAAGGGGCATCTTGCACCACCGCGCCGCGCCGCGGACCGGTCGCGGCTCGCACAGGACAAAGAGTTGCATCTGCCGGCCGCGCGCGCCCGTCGCGACGCGCACGATGGGGCAACGAGGAACTGCCCATGACACCGCACGCCTACACCCACTTCACGCTGCAAGCCGCCCCGCGCGCAGAGCACGAGACGCTGGACCAATGTGCCGGCCGAACGGGCGAACGACCTGGCGAGGGCCTGTGCAGCCTGCGGCAGCGGCTGCTGTCCGACGTCGGACAGACCAGCGGCCCGTCGCGATACGTGTCGCCATCGCGCGCGATCCGCCACGCGTGGGCCAGCTCGTCGTGGAGCGCAGCATGACCGCCCCCGAGACGATCACGGCCGTTCAGGACCGACTGCAGCGCGCCACGAAGGCCACCGCGATGCTCCAGCGCGCGGGCACGAGCGAGCAATACCTCGAGTCGTACTTCCTCGTGGAAGCCCTCGAACTCCAGCTGGCCCGCTTGCGGCTGGCCGCGCATCCGCGCCTGGACCCGGACGCAAGGGGCTCACCGTGAACAGGCAGTCGCCCTGGCTGCGCCTGGTGCGCACGAACGGCGGGGAGACCAGCCCGGCCGGCGAGCACGAACCGCCCCTAGCGAATCCGACGGGCGAAGAGCGCGCCGTCATGGCCGCGCACGGCATCCAGTTCGACGGCTGCGGGTTCCGCTTCGCCGGCTACCGCCACGAGCTGCTCGCCGACGCCGTCGACGAGGCACGGCTGTCCGGCCGGGGACGCGAATGACACAGGATGCGCAACTGCGGCGCGACTGCCAGCAGGTGGTCGACCGACTGGTACCGCACGGGGCCGTGCAGATCCAGGTGGACCAGGGGTGGGTGGCGCTGCGCGGCGCCGTCACGCGCGCCGTCGACCGGTGGAAAGTGGAAGAAGCCGTGTCCCGTGTCGCCGGCGTCGTCGGCACGACGGCCCAGCTGCGCGTGCTGGCGACCCACTAGCGGCCCCTGCCCCACGCCGAGCTGGGGCGGCGCTGGCGCCTTCCTGCGTCTCAGCGCAGGACGCGCGCGAAGATCACTCCAAGGGCAAACGCGGCAGCGACCGCGGTGAGCGGCTTGCCGAGCACGCGCTCGCGCAGGTCGTCGCCCCAACGGCCCCAACTCCCGCCTTCGCGGACCGGCGCAATGGCGAACGTGTTGATCCGCTCGCCGTCGGGCGCGCCATCCAGCGGCGCCACGCTGGCGACGGGAATGACGGCGACGGGCTCGTCGGCCTCGACTTCGGGCACGGGGATCGGCGTGGCGGGACTCGTCTGCATGGTGGTGGACCTCGGTTCGGGCCAGTCTATGCACGCCAGGCGAGGCGAGGTGTAGGCCGCGCGCCAACGCACGTCGCCGGGACGGCCGAGCAGCGCGGCGCGCCGTCGCAGCGGCGTCCTACCGTGATGCGTCCCCACACCCGACACGCACTGCTCGCAGGCGGACCAAGATGACGACAGGCCGATCACCGGCCGATGAAGGAGACACCATGCCCCAATCGACCAAGGACTCCAAGGGCGGCAAGACGCACGCCGGCAAGAGCAAGGACCGCTCCAGCGGTGCCGTGTCCGACAAGGCCGTCGCCAAGAAGGCCTCGCGTTCGAAGGGCCCCACGGGCCCGAACAAGCACGGCGAGAAGAAGAGCACGCCGCACTGACGGAAGAGTCGGTGCCGTCCTACACCCGCGTCTGTTGAGCTGTGGGACTCTCGCCGCCATGACCTGGCGGAACCCCCAACTTGCCGACGCGGCACTCCAATGGCGCATTGCCCAGAACGCGGTCGCGCGTGCGAAGCACACGTTCCGCGTGAGTGATGAAGAGCGGTGCACGCCGCCCACCCGGCCGGGTGCGACGGATGTGACCGCGCTGGAACGGCGCGCGACGCAGGCGCTGGCCGAGTGCCTGCGCATCGCGCGTCAAGCCGACCGCGCGTAGCCGCGCGCGCCAAGCCGGGCCGATTGCGCGCCCGAAGGTCGCGGTTTTTCAGCAGGCCTGCCAGCGGGCGCGTCCTACAAAGGGCAATGGCTGCTTGCCTAGAGGATGGGCTTGTCTCGAAGGAGCCAACGCGATGCCATCCCAGCGCAAGCTCTCCATCCTTCTGGTCGCCGTCCTGGCCACCATCACCGCGCCGATGACGGCCGCCGCAGCACCGCCCGAACCGGGGCCGGCGCCGGTGGTGAGGCTGCAGCGGTACCAGATCGATCCCGCGAAGATCTTCGTGGCCGGCATTTCGTCCGGAGGGTTCGCGGCGGTGCAGATGCACGTCGCGCACTCGTCCACGTTCAAGGGCGCGGCCGTCTATGCGGGTGGTGTCTACTGGTGCGCAGGCGCCGGCGGCGTGGCCACCGCGCTCACCAACTGCGGGGGGCAGACCTTGCCGACGGGCCAGGCCTCGTACGTCAGCACGCTGGCGCAATCGCAGACCTACCTGGAGACGCAGTCGGCCCTCGGCACGATCGATCCGATGTCGAACCTGCGCGGGCAGCCCGTCTACCTGTGGTCCGGCACCCAGGACGCGACCGTCCATCCGCTCGAGATGGCGGACCTGAATGCGGAGTACCTGCGCTACGGCGCCAAGGTGCGCTTCGACAACACCTTCCCCGCCGCGCACGGCTGGGAGTCACCGGACGGCGAGCTCGCCTGCGGCACGGCGGGCAGCCCGTTCATGGTCCGCTGCCTGCAGCAGGACGGCAGCCCTTACGACTCGGTCAAGACGTGGCTGACGATGTTCCTGGGCTCGCTCTCGCCGCGCAACAACGGCAAGCTGCAGGGCAGCCTGATGGCGTTCGACCAGACGGAGTTCGGCGCGGGGCCGAACGTGTCGCTGGCGCCCACCGGCTCGGTGTTCGTGCCCAAGTCCTGCGCGATGGGCAAGACCTGCGGGATGGTGCTCGCGCTGCACGGCTGCAAGCAGCAGGCTGCGCTGGTCGGCGACAAGTGGGTGACCCAGGCGGGCATCAACGAGTGGGCCGACACCAACGGCCTGGTCGTGCTGTACCCCGACACGGTCGCCACCTCGGCGCCCGACCCCACCAACCCGAATGCGTGCTTCGATTGGTGGGGCTACTCGAACCAGCTCGACCCCGACTACGCGCTCAAGAGCGGGGCGCAGATGCAGGTGCTGTATTCGATGGTGCAGCGGGTGGCCGGGGTGCAGTGATCGGGCCGGCCCGTGATCACGGACCGGGCCCTCACGCGCGCTTGCGGCAGATCACCTGGATGGGATGCGTCCGGCCTTCTTCGATGTTGCGTGCGGCATTGCGCGTCTTGTCGCGCGCATTCGCCCCCAGCAGGATGTGGACCCCCAGGGGCGGCAGCAAATCTTGCTCCGCGAGCGCCATGACCTTCTTGTAGGCGGCAAGGTACTTGTCGCCCGTGTCCTCGACCTCGACGTCCTCGAACCCCGCTTGCTGGAGCAAGCTGCGCGTCTCAGCGGGCGTCACCAGGTAGGCACCGCTGCCGTCTTCCGACCATGGCAGCGGGTAATGCGGCGTGCCGGCGGGCCCCAGGCCGTGTTCGGTCAGCGCAAAAAAGGCGCCCGGCTTCAGGACGCGCGCGGCTTCTGCGAAGAACCGGCTTCGGTCCGGGATGTTCATCGTGACGTGCTGCGCGAGCGCACCGTCGAACCTTCCATCGGCGTAGGGGAGATGCTGGGCATCGCCCTCCTCCATCGCGACCCGGTCCTCGAGCTCCAGCAAGGCCGTGAGCTTGCGGCCCGCGGCGACGAATGTCGGCGTGAGGTCGATCCCGGTCACGTGGCAGCCGAACCGCGTTGCGATGTACCTGGCCGGCCCGCCAATCCCGCAGCCAATGTCGAGCACCTGGTCGCCAGCATCGATCGTGAGGCGGTCGGCGAGATCCACGGTCGCGGGAAAGCCGCGCGCATGGAAGTGATCCACGGGCGCCAGGTCCTCGACGGTGAGTCCGCGCAGGGGCTTGCCCATCTTCTCGAGCGTGGCTATCACCTGCGCATACACGTCACCCTTGGCCCAGTGCCCGGCAATGGCGCTTTGCTGTTCCATCGTTCGTCTCCTGGTGGTTGGGGCATCGTGCCAAGGCAGGCGCCTTCGGCGCGGTGTTCGCGAAAGGGCTCGGCCAGGAAGTCGCAGACGCGGTGCCTGGGACGGTCACATCCTCGACCGGCCGACCCACTTCTACGCTCTCGCCATCCCGCTCGCAATGGGACTCTTGTCACGCGCGCCGATGGAGAGGTCTGCAACAAGAACAGGACGTCCGTCACTGACGTGGGCTGGGGTGCGAGGGCGATGATGACAACTCGCGTGGCGGGAATCGAAACATGCGCTCACTGGCACGAGGACTCCACAGGCTCGTTCGCAATCTTGTCGTCCTGGGCGGGAGAGACCCGGAAGTCTTCATCGCAAGCATCAGCGATCGAGGCGTTGAGATCTCGACCGGTTCCAGCAGTCGGTGCTATCCACTGCAAGCGTGGACAAGCCGATTCACCAGGGACTTGGCAAGCGGTGTGTTCGACCAAGCCGGAGAGCAGCAAACTTCCAAACGCAGTCTGGGGTGATCTCACGGGGTCGAACAAAAAAAGCGGCCCAGTGGGCCGCTTCTTGCATCGGGCTCTTGGACCCTGACGGCTACTTGGCCGTCATGCGCACCTTGGTGTCCAGGAAGTCGTTGGTGAACATCGTGGTCGGCTCGAAGGCCTTGTCGATGCCGATCAGCGACTGCACGAGGGCGTAGTCGGCCTTCACGCGGTTGGCGTCGAACGCGCCGAGCGCCACCTTCGTGGTGGTGTCGTCGCGCATCAGCTGCTTGATGCGCTCCCACTGGTCGCGCTGGTTGTCGGCGTTCAGGCCGCTGACGTCCGCCATCAACGCCTGCAGGCACGGGTCGAAGGTCTTGACGCAGCTGTCGTACGCACGCTGCGTGATCTCGACGAACTTGCGCACGAGATCCTTGTTCTTCGCCAGGTAGGCGCTGTTGACAAGCAGCGAGTTGCCGTAGACGTTGACGCCGTTCTCGCGCCACGGCGCGAAGCCCAGGTCGGCCCCGAACTCGCGCGCCTTCAGGTCGTGCTCGTTGTAGAAGTCGCTGATGATGTCCACCGACTTCGACTTGAGGGCAGCGACCTTGGCCGGCGGGCTCACGTTGACGAACGTCACGGCGTTCGGGTCGATGCCGGTCTTCTTGGCGAAGGCCGGCCACATCAGGCGGGCAGCGTCGCCGGGCGGGTTGCCGATCTTCTTGCCCGCGAAGTCCTTCGGCCCGGTGATGCCCGACGACTTCAGCCAGTAGAACCCCTGGGGGCTGTTGGCGTAGATCACCATGACCGCGGTCAGGTCCGCGCCCTTGCCGCGCGCCTGCATGGCCGTCGGCAGGTCCGAGATGCCGATGGGGGTGCCGCCGGAGCCGACGCGCTGCGCGGACACCGCCGACCCCTTGCCGCTTTCGATGCTCAGGTCGATGCCCGCGTCCTTGTACCAGCCCTTGGACTTGGCGTAGTAGATCGGCGAATGGTCGGCGGTGGGCGTCCAGTTCAACATCAGGCTGACGTTCTCGGCGGCGTGCGACGCCGCGCCAACACTGAACAACATTGCGGCAGCGAGTGCCGACAGCACGGATCTCATCGAGGGCGCTCCAGGTCGATGTCGCATGGCGACGATGGCGTTCTTATACCAACTGTTTGGTTGATAATCAATCGAGGAAGAACACCGTGCCCACCAGGAACCCCGCCCCAGCAGGCCCCGCGCGGCGAGAGCGCGACCCTGCCGCCACCCAGGATTCGCTGCTGGCCGCTGCCGTCGCGGAGTTCGCGCGCGCGGGCTTCGCGGGCGCCCGCGTGGACGAGATCGCAGCCCGTGCAGGCGTCAACAAGCAGCTGGTCTACCACTACTGGGGCAGCAAGCAGGGCCTGTACCAGGTGGCCTTGGCGTCGGTCTACGCCAGGATCCGCGAGAAGGAGCGGCAGCTGTCGATGGCCGAGCTGGGCCCCATCCAGGCGATGGAAGTCCTCGTGGGCTTTTCCTTCGACTACCTGGCGGAGCACCCGGAGTTCATCGCGATGCTCGCGGACGAGAACCGCAACAAGGGCGAGCACCTGCGCGAATCCGGGCCGCTGCAGGAGATGCACATGCCGTTCGTCGAGATGCTGCAGGCCACGCTGGCCCGTGGCGTGGCGGCGGGGGTGTTCCGCGACGACTACGACGCCATCGACCTCTACATCTCGATCGCGGGGATCTCGTACTTCTTCTTCTCGAACAACTACACGCTGTCCGCGATCTTCGGCCGCCAGCTGGGCTCGCGCCCGGCCCTGGCCCAGCGGCGCCGGCACGTCATCGCGTTCACCCTCAATGCGCTTCGACCCGACGCGGCGTCTCCCGCCAAGCGGGCCAAGCCTCGAAAGCTCTCCACCTGATCAACCAGTTGGTTGACTCCGGGCGACCGCCCTCCTACCATGCCCGCCCATGACGCCCCCAGAAGGACCGAGATGAGCTCTCCCGGCGCCGTGCTCGCCCCCACCGCATCCGCCACGCTGCCCGACCTGCCGGCCTGGCGCCGCTGGGCCACCATCGTCGCGGTGCACGTCGCGATGCTCGTGCTGTGGGAAGCCTCCGTGCGCGCGTTCGGCATCCGCAAGTTCGTGCTGCCCGCGCCCTCGGACATCCTGGCCACCCTCGCCAGCCCCAGCTACTCGTGGCTGGCCAACACCGGGGTGACGGCCATCGAGGTGTTCGGCGGCTACGCCCTCGGGCTGGTGCTGGGCGTGCTGGGCGCTCTCCTGTTCATCACGAGCAAGCGGCTGACGCTGGTGCTGTTCCCGCTGCTGGTCACCCTGAACATGGTCCCGAAGGTGGCCATGGGGCCGCTGATCATCGTGTGGTTCAAGTACGGCATCGGGCCGAACATCCTGATCACCTTCAGCCTGTGCTTCTTCCCGATCCTGCTCACGACCATCCGCGGGCTGAACGAGACCGAGCCGGAGCTGCTCGACCTGGTGCGTGCGCTCAAGGGCTCGCGCTGGCAGCTGTTTCGCTACATCCAGCTCCCCGGCTCGCTGCCGTACCTGTTCTCCGGCATGAAGGTCGCCACCGTGCTGGCCGTCGCCGGTGCGGTGGTCGGCGAGTTCATCGCGTCCGACAAGGGCCTGGGCTACCTGATGATCCAGGTGCAGGCCTCGCTCGACACGCCCGCGGTGTTCATGGCCGTGCTGCTCATCACCGGCCTCGGCGTGCTTCTCTACGGGCTGGTCCTGCTGCTGGAGCGGCTCTTCATCACCCAAGACGCGAGACTTCAATGAACGACACCCATTCGGGGCGTCCGCTGCTGGACGACCTGCCCTTCCCCGAACGCTTCGCTTCCGAAGCGGCCCTGGAAGACTACCTGGCCACGCCGTCCCGCGACCTGGTGCGCGACCTGGCCCGCACCGAGGGCGACCTGATGATCCTCGGCGTGGGCGGCAAGATGGGCCCGACGCTGGCCCGCCTGGCGCGCAACGCGCTGCCGGCGTCGCGCCGCGTCATCGCCGTCGCGCGCTTCAGCGACCCCGCAGTGCGCGAGTCGCTGGGCCAGCACGGCATCGAGACCATCGCCTGCGACCTGCAGGACCGGGCCGCGCTCGCGAAGCTGCCCCAGTGCCCCAACATCGTCTTCATGGCCGGCCACAAGTTCGGCGCGGGCGGCAACCTGCCGCTGACGTGGGCCATGAACACGTACGTGCCGGGACTGGTCGCCGAGACGTTCACCCGGTCGCGCATCGTGGCGTTCTCCACCGCCTGCGTGTACCCGTTCGTGCCGGTCACCAGCCAGGGCGCCAGCGAGGACGAGCTGCCGACGCCCCCGGGCGAGTACGCGAATTCCTGCGTCGGCCGCGAACGCCTGTTCCAGCACTTCTCGCAGCTCCACGGCACGCCCGGGCGCCTGTTCCGACTGAGCTATGCGATCGACATGCGCTACGGCGTGCTGGCCGACGTCGCCCAGAAGGTCTGGGCGGGGCAGCCCGTGGACGTCACGATGGGCCACGTCAACGTGATCTGGCAAGGCGACGCCAACGCCCAGGCGCTGCGCTGCCTGGCCGTGGCCACCGTGCCGACCTCGCCGCTGAACGTCAGCGGCCCGGAGACGACGTCCATCCGGTGGCTGGCCGAGGAGTTCGGCCGCCGCTTCGGCAAGCCGGTCACAATCACCGGCCAGGAGGCGCCCACCGCGTGGCTGATGAACACCGGCGAGGCCGAGCGCCTGTTCGGCTATCCGCGCGTGCCGCTCAAGCAGCTGGTGGCGTGGGTCGCCGACTGGATCGCGAATGAAGGGCGCCTGCTGGGCAAGCCCACCAAGTTCGAGCAGCGGGATGGCAAGTACTGAGTCGGCCCCGGTCGGCGGCGTGGAGCGGCTCGCGCAGCTCGATGCCGGGTCGCTGGGCATGCTCGAAGCCCTGGTGGCCGCCAGCAACTGGAACCAGGTTGCCGACGACTGGGCGCTGTTCCACCAGGCGGGCAGCATCCATGTGGTGCGCGACGACACCGGCCGCATCGTCGCCAGTGGCGCCGTGCTGCCCATGGGCGCGCCCGGCCAGGTGGCGTGGATCAGCATGATCCTGGTGCTTCCTTCCGTGCGCGGCCAGGGCCTGGGCCGCGCCGTCTTCAGCCACTGCTTGCGTGAGGTGCAGGCCGATGGCCGGGTGGCCATGCTCGATGCGACGCCGGCGGGCGAAGCGCTGTACCGGCAGTTCGGCTTCGAGTCGCTGTGGCGGCTCACGCGCTGGCGTCGCGAGGCACGTGCCGCAGCGACGGATCGGGCCGTGGGCGACGAGGCCGCCGCCATCGAGACACTTGTGGAACTCGACGGCCAGGCGCTGGGCTTCCAGCGATCGTCCGTCATCGGCCAGATCGCACGGCGGCCGTCCACGCGCTGCTTGCGCACCGGCGACGCGTGGGCGGTCGTGCGTGCCGGCCGCACGGCCCACCAGGTCGGGCCGCTGCTGGCCGCCACGGAGGACGCTGCGGCGCGAGCACTGGCCCAGGTGGCCGACGCCATCGCCGGCCCGATCTACATCGATGTCCCGGATGACCGGCCGCTGATGCGCGCCACGCTGCAGGCTGCCGGCTTCCAGCCGCAACGCGGCTTCGCACGAATGGCACTGGCCCCTGCCGGCAAGGTGCCCCCTTCGGGCCAGGCCGCGTTCCTCCACGCCATCGCCGGCCCCGAATTCGCCTAGGAGTTTCCATGCCATTGAACCGGTCCGACCTGCCCCAGGACGTTCTCGCCCTGCTGGCCCAGGGCGCCGTGATCCCCGCCCATCCGCTGGCGCTGGACAGCCAGCGCAAGTTCGACCGGCGCCGCCAGCGTGCGCTGACCCGCTACTACGTGGATGCCGGCGCAGGCGGGCTTGCGGTGGGCGTCCACACGACGCAGTTCGCGATCCGCCAGCACGGGCTGTACGAGACGGTGCTGCGCAGCGCGATGGAAGACCGCCTCGCGTGGAGCGAGCGACCCATGGCCATGGTTGCCGGCCTGTGCGGCGGCACCCAGCAGGCGCTCAAGGAAGCCGACATCGCCGTCGGCTTGGGCTATCACGCCGGGCTGCTGAGCCTGGCGGCCATGGCGTCGGCGTCCGAGGACGAGCTGGTCGCGCACTGCCAGGCGGTGGCCGAGGTCATCCCCCTGGTCGGCTTCTACCTGCAGACGGTGGTCGGCGGCCCCGTGCTCTCGAGCGACTTCTGGCGCCGCTTCGCGCAGATCCCGAATGCGCTGGCGATCAAGGTGGCACCGTTCAACCGCTACCGCACGCTGGACGTCGTGCGCGGGCTGGTCGATGCCGGCGCCGAGGAGCGCGTCTTCCTGTACACGGGCAACGACGACCACATCATCCTCGACCTCGCGCTGCCGTTCACCGCCATGCGCCAGGGCCAGCCGGTCACGGTGCGCTTCCGTGGCGGCCTGCTGGGACACTGGTCGGTGTGGACCTCCAGCGCGGTCCGGCAGTTGCAGCAGGTGAAGGCGACGCTGGCTGCGCATGGCGGCAGCCTGCCGCCCGAGCTGCTGTCGCTGGACTCGCGGGTGACGGACTGCAACGCCGCCTTCTTCGACGTCGCCAACAACTTCCACGGCTGCATCGCGGGCTGCCATGAGGTGCTGCGGCGGCAGGGACTGCTCGAAGGCATCTGGTGCCTCGATCCGGACGAAGGGCTGGGTGCCGGCCAGGCGCAGGAGATCGACCGCGTGTACCGGCAGCACGGCGACCTGGCCGACGATGCCTTCGTGCGTGACAACCTGCAGCGGTGGCTGGCGTGACCCCGTCCCTGTCCGCAGCAGACGCCCGCGCCGCCACGCGCACGCCGCTGATCCGCATGCAGCAGCTGCGGAAGGTGTACCGCAAGCGCGACGAGGAATTCCTGGCGGTGTCCGACGTCACGATGGACATCTACGAGGGCGACATGGTGTCGCTGGTCGGACCTTCGGGCTGCGGCAAGTCGACGCTGCTGAAGATCCTCTCGGGGCTGCATGGGCACGACGGCGGGACGCTGGAGATCGGCGGCGGCGACTTCAACCCGGGTCGCGACGTCGGCATGGTGTTCCAGCAGCCGTTGCTGCTGAAGTGGCGCACCATCCTCGACAACGTGCTGCTGCCGGCGGACATCCTCGGGCTGCCGCGCAAGGCGGCCCGCGAGCGCGCGCAGGACCTGCTGCAGATGGTGGGCCTGCACGGCTATGCGGACAAGATGCCGTACGAGCTGTCCGGCGGCATGCAGCAGCGCGCCTCGATCGCGCGCGCCCTCGTGCACGATCCCAAGCTGGTGCTGATGGACGAGCCGTTCGGCGCCCTCGATGCGCTCACGCGCGAGAAGATGAACCTGGAGATGCTGCGCATCTGGGAGCAGAGCCACAAGACCTTCGTGGTCGTGACCCACAGCATCCAGGAGGCCGTGTTCCTGGGCTCGCATTGCGCGGTGCTCACCGCGGGGCCGGCACGCATGGCCGACTTCTTCCCCATCGAGCTCGAGGAACCGCGCCGCCTGCACGTGAAGACGACGCCGAAGTTCGGCGAGTACGTCGGGCGCATTTACGAGCTGCTCGGCGTCGAATAGAGCCGCCCTCCATGACAATCCCTGCGATGACCACCCCCCAAGCCGCGGCCATGCCGCCGTTCCACCTCGCCTTCCCCGTGCACGATCTCGCCGAGGCGCGCCGGTTCTACGGCGGACTCCTGGGCTGCCCCGAGGGCCGCAGCTCGCCGGACTGGATCGACTTCAACTTCCACGGCCACCAGATCGTGGCGCACCTCGCGCCCGACGAGTGCAACTTCAGCGCGGTGAGCGCGGTGGACGGCCACGGCGTGCCCGTGCGCCACTTCGGTGTCGTGCTGTCGATGGCCCAGTGGCACGAGATGGCCGACAAGCTGCGCTCCGCGGGCACCGAGTTCGTGATCGAACCCTACATCCGCTTCAAGGGCGAGGTCGGCGAGCAGGCCACGATGTTCTTCCGCGATCCGTCGGGCAACGCGATCGAGCTCAAGGCGTTCGCCAACCTCGAGTCGCTGTTCGCCAAGTAGGCGGACAGGGTCGCGACCGGCGCGGCGCGCCGCTTCAGCGCGTCAACGTCATCAGCATGTCGGCATACCAGGCGCAGTTCAGGCCGAGCATGTCGTCCTCGACGCGATCGCGGTTACCCATGTCCATGCGTGACGAGTGCACACCCAGCAGGCGCCACGGCAGCGCGGCACCGAGCTGGTCGCAGCGCATGACGACCGGCGCACCGCTGGAGCCGCGGTGCATGCGGCCGTCGGTGAGGAAGTAGCCCAGGCCCTGGAAGCGGACCCCGAACGACGACGCGACGATGGCGTGGCGCACGACCGGCAGGTGGTGCACGGTGTCGAAGAAGCCGAGCGGGAAGCCCGTCACGCGCAGCGACTGCCCCACTTCCACCCCGTCCGATGCCGAGGCCAGGTGGCGCGGTTCGAACGCGCTCACGGCCAGGTCGGCGGGCAGGTTGGCGGCGTCCAGCTCCAGCACGGCGATGTCCACCGGGCCGGCGGAGTCCTCGCCTTGCCGCCACACGGGCTGCCCTGACTGGTAGAGCAGCACGGAGTAGTTCACCACGCGGGTGAGGTTCGTGCGGTCGACGTGCAGGACCAGCTCGATGCGATCGGGATGGTGGCCGCTGACCTCGTCGCGCAGCACGTGGCTGCTGGTGACGACGAACAGCCGGCCGTCGCGCCGGAAGAAGAACCCCGTCGCGCCGGTCAGCAGCTGCTGGCCCTGGAAGGTCGACAGCCTGGTCGTCGTGAGCAGCAGTGGCTCGGCACCCACGGGTGCCGTCGCAGCGCTTGGCGCGCTAGGCGGCGACCCTGCGGTGTGCATCGGTGACACCCTGGATCCAGCGCAGGCCTTCGGCGCGGGCGTAGGCCACGGCTTCGGGCACCGACAGGAACATGCGCGTGAGGCGCAGGACACGGTCGGATGTGCCGCTGCCCGAGCCGGAGCGGATGGAGACCGAGCTGGCGAACCAGCCGTTGCCCAGGCACTTCACCAGCGGCGACACCAGGTACTTGCCCACCTGCTGCGGGGTGGCGTTCGCGAGGAGCGTGCCGTTCATTGCACCGCCCGGATGTTGGAAGCCTGCGGCCCGCGGGGACCCGGGGTCACGTCGAACTGGACGCGGGCGTTCTCGGCGAGCGACCTGAAGCCGTCGCCCTGGATCTCACGGAAATGCGCGAAGAGGTCCTCGCCGCCGCCATCGGGTGCGATGAACCCGTAGCCCTTGCTGTCGTTGAACCACTTCACGGTTCCGGTCTGTGCTGTCGTCATGGTCGATCACTTTCTGTCGAAGGTTGTTGGCACGCAGCGCTGCGCCGCGTGGTGCGACGCCAAGAAACCATCGGAGGGAAGAATCGACTACGGTCGTCGCCGCGGGGCGGGAGACAGGGGAAGAGAAAAACCTGGATGCGGACTTGGGGAGCGTCGGCGCAGCCATGTTAACCCACATGGCTGCAGCGCGCCGGCCCGTCCGTGAATGAACCTGCTGGCGAGCCTCCCTCGGCTCCCGCGTCGAGCCGGCGTCCTACACGGCGCGGCCGTGCGCTGCCTGGGAAGGGCATGGCCGCCGGCCTCTCGGCGCCGACGACCACCGCCGTCGCAGCATCACCCGTTCGGTGCCAGCGTGACCTTGGTCCAGCCGTCGTTGCGCGCGTCGAAGTTCTTGTACGCGTCGGGCGCCTGCTCCAGCGGCAGCTCGTGCGACACGATCCACGAGGGCTTGACCTTGTCCTGCTCGATCAGGCGGCTGAGATAGCGGTTGTAGGCCTTCACGGGGCACTGGCCGGTGCCCAGCTTCTGGCCCTTGAACCAGAACATGCCGAAGTCGAACGCCATCTGCCCGCGCTGCTGCAGCTTCTCCTTGCCGTTCGGATCCATCGGCACGAACACCCCCACGCACCCAATGTGGCCGGTGAACTTCACCGCATGCACCAGGTTGTTCATGGTGAGGTTGGGCACTTCCTCCTGGTGCTTGTTGCAGCACTGGTAGCCCACGCACTCGCAGCCGCAGTCCGCGCCGCGGCCGCCGGTGAGTTCCATCACGCGCTCGATGCCGCCGCCCTCGGTGTCGTCGATGGCCACCGCGCCGATCTTCTCGGCCAGCGCCAGCCGGTCCTTGTGCGTGTCCACCACCATCACGAGGCTCGCGCCCTTGACCTGTGCGGACAGCGCGGCCATCAGCCCGACAGGGCCGGCGCCGTAGATCACCACCGAGCGGCCGGGCTGCACCTGCGCCATTTCGGTGGCGTGGTAGCCGGTCGGGAAGATGTCGGACAGCATCACGTAATCGTTCTGCTTGTCCACGGCATCGCGCGGCAGGATGAGCGCGTTGTAGTCGGCGTAAGGCACGCGCAGCAGTTCCGCCTGGCCCCCGGCGTAGGGCCCCATGTCGGCGAAGCCGTAGGCGGCGCCGGCGAGCCCCGGGTTGCATGTCAGGCAGTAGTTGCTCAGCCCGCGCTCGCAGTTCTCGCAAAAGCCACAGCCGATGTTGAACGGCAGCGACACCATGTCGCCGACCTTCACGCGGTCCACGGCCTTTCCGACCTCGATCACCTCGCCCACGTTCTCGTGCCCAAGGATGCGGCCCGGCTTCATGTCCGTGCGGCCTTCGTACATGTGCAGGTCCGAGCCGCAGATGTTGGTGCGGGTGATGCGCACCAGCGCATCGGTCGCGCGCTCGATGCGCGCGTCGGGCACGTTGTCCACGCTGACCTCGCGCGGGCCCTTGTAGACGAGGGCTTTCATGCCGGCACCTTCTTCTTCCCCGCCGGCGCAGGCGCAGGCGCTCCGGTTTGCAGTTCCTTCTTGCGCGCGTAGAGCTGCGGCACCATGCCGCGCAAGTCGGCCGTGGAGTAGCGCGCCTTCAGGAAGATCTGCTCGCGCTCTTCCATCACGTGGTCCATGATCGACATGAACAGCTGCTGGACCATGTCGTCGTAGGCGGCGTCGTTCGGCGCCATGCGCCGGATACGCGCAATGAGCTCCTTGGCCTCGGCGTGCTCGAGCAGCGCCTCGTCCATCAGGGCGTCGTCGCCGATGGCCTCGCGCACGGCCGGGTAGAAGATCTCCTCTTCGATCTGCGTGTGCACGCTCAGGTCCTGGCAGATCTTGGCCGCCAGCGTCCGTTTGGCCTCCGACGGCGCACCGTCCTGGCTCATGGCCTTGTAGTCGAGGAACATCTTCTGCGCGAGCTTGTGGTCGGCGTCCAGCAAGTCGACGGCGTCCGGGTAGGACAGGGTTGCACTCATACACGCTCCTAAGGTGGAACGTGCAGTCTGCGATCGGGCGAGGCGCGCGGACTACAGCGACGACGACGTGCGGCCGTGCGACCGCGCCTGCGACGAGGACGGGGCGCGGCCGGGCGGAAGGCTGCCGGCCGCAACGCCGTCGGGCAAGCCGATGGCGGCGTGTTCGCTGCGCTCAGCCCGGCGCGAGGTGGGTCGCCACCGCTAGCCGGACGCGCCGCCGGCTCCCTTTTTCGTGCGGTCGCGGCCGCGCGGCACCGCATGCAGCAGCGACCGCAAGGCGGTCGCGTCCTCGGCGCCGAAGTGCTTCTCGAAGGAGGCTTGGGCGCTTCGCCAGTGCGGGCGCGCGGCCTTGAGCTTGTCGCGCCCGGCAGGCGTCAGTGTGAGGTCCTTGCGGCGGCGGTCGTCCTGGCCCGGCACGATCTCGACGAGCCCGTCACGCTCCAGCGGCACCAGGTTGCGCGTGAGGGTCGTCCGGTCCATCACCATGGCCTGCGCCAGCGCGGCCAGCCCCACCGGACCGAGCCGATCCAGGTGCGACAGCACGCCGAACTGGCTGGAGGTGAGCCCGACCTCGGCCAGGTGCTGGTCGTACAGCTGCGTGATCCAGCGCCCGGCCTGCCGCACGGCCAGTGAATAGCACGGGTGTGGCGCCCGTTCCACGTCGCGCTCAGCCATGGCGCTCCCCTTCGCGCATCAGGGTGTCCTGCAGACATGTGCACATGCACGTATTATCGCGCCCAAACCGAAACGTGCATATGCACGCACCAGATCCCCGGAGATCCCGATGTCCCAGCCCGGCACCCCGACCGTCGACCCGCGCACGCGGCGCTTGCTCGAAGCCCCCATCGTCCCGCTGCTGCTGCGCATGGCGGCGCCCAACGTTCTGGTGCTGGTCGCTCAGTCGGCCGCCGGCCTGATCGAGACCTACTTCATCGGCCGGCTCGGCGTCGATGCCCTGGGCGGCGTGGCGCTCGTGTTCCCGGTCGTGATGCTGATGCAGATGCTCTCCGGCGGCGCCATCGGCGGCGGCATTTCGGCGTCGATCGCCCGCGCGCTCGGCGGCCGGCGCAACGACGAGGCGGACGACCTCGCGCTGCATGCGATCGCGATCGCAGTCACCTTCGGGCTGTTGTCGACGGCAGTTGCCTGGCTCGGCGGCGCTGCCCTGTATGCGCGCATGGGCGGCAGCGGCGAGTCGCTGCGCGTGGCGCTCACCTACTCGGGCTGGGTGTTCGGCGGCGCGACGCTGGTGTGGGTCTTCAATGCATTGGCGTCCGTGCTGCGCGGCACGGGCAACATGGCGCTCCCCGCTACCGTCACGCTGGTAGGCACCCTCGCGCTGGTGCCGCTGTCGCCGGCGTTGATCTTCGGCTTCGGTCCCCTGCCCGCGCTGGGCGTGGCCGGTGGCGCGATCGCCCTGCTCATTTACTACGCCGCCGGCGTCGCATGGCTGGTGTGGGCCGTGGCCAGCGGCCGCAACGTCGTGCGGCCGCGCTGGCGCGGGTTCCGGCTGCGCCGTGCCCCGCTCGCCGGCATCCTGAAGATCGGCCTCGCGGGCGCGATCTCGACGGTCGCCACGAACGTGAGCATCGCGGTCGCGACCGGCCTGGCGGGCCAGGTGGGCACGGCCGCCATCGCGGGCTACGGCACCGCGTCGCGGCTCGAGTACCTGCTGGTGCCGCTGGTGTTCGGGCTCGGCGCCCCGCTGGTCGTGCTGGTCGGCACCTGCATCGGCGCCGGCCAGCGCGATCGCGCACTGCGCGCGACCTGGATCGGCGCCGCCATCGCGGGCGCGCTCGCGGAAACCATCGGCGTGCTGGCCACGCTCTTTCCCGAACCGTGGATGCGCCTGTTCACGAACGACGCCGGCGCCGTTGCTGCCGGCACGGACTACCTGCACATCGTCGCGCCGACCTACGGCTTCTTCGGCATCGCCTTGCTGCTGTACTTCGCCTCGCAGGGCGCGGGACGCCTGCTCTGGCCGGTGCTGGGGAACATCGCGCGGCTTGTCGTCGCTGCCGCCGGCGGCTGGCTGGCCCTTCGCGCGGGCTGGGGCCTCGTCGGCGTGTTCGCTGCCCAGGCCGCTGCGCTGGTCGTCTACGGCGCCATCAATGCCGGGTCCATCGCCGCCGGGGCCTGGTTCGGCCAGCCGGTGTGGCGCCGTCCCGCCCCCGTTCGTTCACCAGGAGTGCTCCATGAAGCTTGAAGATGCCGTCGTCCTCGTCACCGGTGCCAATCGCGGCATCGGCCTCGCCTTCGCCCGCGCGGCGCTCGCCCGCGGTGCGCGCAAGGTCTATGCTGGTGTGCGCGACCCGTCGCGAGTCGACGTTCCCGGCGTCCAGCCGATTCGGCTGGACGTCACCAGCGACACCGACGTGGCCGCGGCCGTGGCCGCCTGCGGCGACGTGTCGATCGTCGTCAACAACGCCGGCATCGCCACGTTCGGCGGCGTCATGGTGGACGGCAGTCTGCAATCCGCGCGCGAGCAGATGGAAGTGAACTACTTCGGGCTGCTGCGCATGAGCCAGGCCTTCGCGCCCGTGCTGGCCCGCAACGGCGGCGGCGCGCTCGTGAACGTGCTGTCCGTCGCCAGCTGGATCAACCGGCCCACGCTTGGTGTGTACGGCTCGACCAAGTCGGCGGCCTGGGGCCTGACCAACTCCCTGCGCCACGAGCTGCGCGAGCACGGCACCCAGGTGCTGGGCGCGCATTTCGGGTTCGTCGACACCGACCTCACGCGCGGCATCGACGCGCCCAAGTCCACGCCGGACGCGATTGCCGCCCGCGTGCTCGATGCCCTGGAAGCCGGCGCCGAAGAGGCCCTGGCCGACGAGATCACCCTGCAGGTCAAGCGCGGGCTCTCGGCCGACCCGGGCGTCTACATGAAAGCCTGATCGGCTGACCGACGTGGCGGCGCGTCGCTGGGGAGCCCGATCGCCCGGGCAGGCTCACCCCGGCCGGTAGACCGCGCAGAGCTTGTTGCCGTCCGGATCGCGCACGTAGGCCATGTGCGCGGCGCCGGGCTTGCTGTCGCGCGGGCCGGGCGCGCCTTCGATCGACGTACCGCCTTGCGCGACCGCCGTGTCGTGGAACTGCTGCAACTGCTCGGCCGACTTGCACTTGAAGCCGATGGTGCCGCCGTTGGCATGGGTCGCCGGCTGGCCGTCGATCGGCTGGGTCACGCCGAACGTGCTGCCCTCGTGGCGGTAGAACAGCCGCGCCTGGCCGGTCCCGTTCACGTTGCGCACGGGTTCTCCGGCGCCCAGCACGCCGAGCACGGCGTCGTAGAAGCGCTTGGCCCGCTCGATGTCGTTGGTGCCGACCATCACGTGGTTCAACATGTCTCGCTCTTTCTTCGTTGGATCCGATCGCCAGCGGGGTGCGGGCCGCGGGAGTCTACGCTGGCGTGACGGGAGGAACGTGCAGAGCCAGGGCCGGCGCGTTCAACGTCCTTCGACGAAAGCGGCGCGTCCAAGGGCCCGGGCCGCCCCGAGCCCGATGCGCGCGCACGGACCGCGATCCACAAGCTCCCCGGGGAAGGCAAGAGGATGTCGGCGCGGCGGAACCTTCCCTCCGGCCCCCTCGGTGGCTCGGGTCGCAAGTCGAACGTGCCGCGCTCGTCGTGAGCGGCACCGCGGAGTGCTGGCCGCTTCCGCGGCCCTGCGCCCCCATGCTCGCGTTCGCGCAGGCCGATCTGTGGCGCCCCAGGGCATCACGGCGGATTGAGCGCCGTCAGGCGCCCTACCGCTGCCCGTAGTGCGCCCCCTCGAACAAATCCTTCAACTCCCGCGGCTGGCATCGCCAGTACTGCTTCGGCGCGGTGACGTGCGCGCCCAGCTTGGCGGCGGCATGCCAGGGCCAGCGCGGGTCATAGAGCATCGCGCGCGCCATCGCGATCGCGTCGGCGTCGCCACGCTGCAGGATCTCCTGCGCCTGCTCGGCCTCGGTGATCAGGCCGACGGCCACGGTCGGCAGGCCCACGGCCTCCTTCACCTGCCTGGCGAAGCCGACCTGGTACCCAGGCCCGAGCGCGATCTTCTGGTGCGGTGACACGCCGCCGCTGGACACGTGCATCGCCGCGCAGCCGCGCGCCTTGAGTTCGCGGCCGAGGGCGATCGTGCTCTCGACGTCCCAGCCGCCCGGCACCCAGTCGGTGGCGGAGACGCGCACCCACACCGGCTTGCCGGCCGGGAACGCGGCACGCACGGCCTCGAACACCTCCAGCGGGAACCGCATGCGGTTCTGCAGGCTGCCGCCATACGCGTCGGTGCGCTGGTTGGCCACCGGGGAAAGGAACTGGTGCATCAGGTAGCCGTGCGCGCAGTGCAGCTCGATGCCGTCGACGCCCAGGCGCGCGGCGCGCTGGGTGGCTTGCACGAAGGCGTCGCGCACCCGTGCGAGGCCAGCGGCGTCGAGGGCGATGGGCGCGTGTTCGCCCTCCGCATGCGGCACGGCGGACGGTGCTTCGGTCAGCCAGCCTTGCGGTTCGTCCGGCGCGATCTGGGCGCCACCGTCCCACGGCGCGCGGCTCGATCCCTTGCGACCCGCGTGGCTCAACTGGATCGCGACCGGGATCGGCGAGTGCGCGCGGATCCCCGCCAGCACGCGGGCGAGCGCCGCCTCGTTCGCATCCGAGTACAGCCCCAGGTCCTGCGGCGAGATGCGGCCGACGTCCGAGACGGCGGTCGCCTCGGTGATCAGCAGCCCGGCGCCGGACAGCGCCAGGTGGCCGAGGTGGATCAGGTGCCAATCGGTGGCGCTGCCCTCCTCGGCCGAGTATTGGCACATGGGGGCGACGACGATGCGGTTTGGAAGGCGCAGCGTGCCCAGTTGGAGCGGATCGAACAACTTGGTCATGGGCGCGGATTAGAGCAAAACGCGGCATGCAAATGAAAAGTGGTGCCCAGGGCGCCACCTTCACTTTCATGTCGTGCGATCAGCGACCGCGCGCGACACAGCTCATCACGGCGCCCCTCTGGCTGGCACAGAGCAGGCCGGCCCCGGCGGCTGTGTCCGTCACCTTCGTCATGCAGGAGACGAACTGTCCCTGGTTCTTCGGCCCCATGCATGCTTCGACATCCGCATGCAGCATCTGCCCGTTCGGGCGTCCCGGCTCAACGCGACAGGCTGGTGCTGGAAGCTCGAGGGCGCGGCGGATCAGGAAGATGAGCGCGAGGCTGCCGGATCGCGGTTCGGTCCCGTACTGTTCGCCGTACTTGGGTCTTTCTTCGAACGCACGCGTCTCCCGGTGGATGCGATGAGCCCCATCGCTTCAATCCACGCCCAGGTAAGCCTGCCGGATGGAGTCGTCGGCGCGCAGCGCGGCGCTTGTGCCCGAGCGGCCCACCTGCCCGTGCTCCAGCACATAGACCCGGTCGGCCACCCGCAGCGCCGACTGCGCATCCTGCTCGGCCATCAGGATGGCGGTGCCGCGGCGCTGGATGCGCTTGATGGCGTCGAAGATCTCCAGCTTGAGACGGTGGGCGATCCCCACCGACGGCTCGTCCAGCAGCAGCAGCGACGGCCGTCCCATCAGCGCGCGGCCGATCGCCACCATCTGCTGCTGTCCACCAGACAGCGTGCTCACCACCTGGGGAGCGCGTTCGCGCAGCACCGGAAACAGCTCGTACACCGCGGCGAGGTCGGCCTCGATGCCGGCCCGGTCCTTGCGCAGGTAGGCGCCGAGCATCAGGTTCTTCAGCACCGAGAGTTCCGGGAACAGCCGCCGGCCCTCGGGGCAGTGGCAGATGCCCTTGCCGACGACCGCATGGGCCGGCAACGCCTGCAGCGATTCGTCCGCGAAACGCAAGGTGCCGGTGGACGGGCAGGCACGCGAGATCGCCTTGAGCAGCGTGCTCTTGCCCGCGCCGTTGGGCCCGAGCACCGCGACGAACTCGCCGCGCGCGACCTCGAGCGACACGCGCTCCAGGGCGACGGCCTTGCCGTACGAGACCGAGAGATCGCGCACTTCAAGCAGCATCGAGCGCTCCAGCTTCCTCCGCATCGCGGCCGATGTACGCCTCGATGACGGCGGGATTGCGCACGATCTCCGCCGGCGGCCCCTCGGCGATGATCTCGCCGAAGTCGAGCGCGATCACACGCTCCACCAGGCTCATGAACTCGCGCAGCTTGTGCTCGATCAGCAGCACCGTGAGCCCCTCGTCGGCATGCACCTGCCGGATCAGGGCCGACAGGTCCGCCATCTCCGCGCTGCCGAGACCGGCGAAAGGTTCATCGAGCAGCAGCAGCCGCGGCCGCGCCGCGAGCGCCCGCGCGATCTCCAGGCGGCGCTGGTCGCCATAGGACAGCGCGTCGACTCGCAGTTGCTCGCGGCCGGCCAGGCCGACCCGCTCCAGCAAGCGCAGCGCCCGCTTCTCCAGCTCGGCGTCGTCGCGGCGTCCGGTCCCGAGGCCGCCCACCACCACGTTCTCCAGCACCGTGAGGCCCAGGAACGGCCGGCACAGCTGGAAGGTGCGCGAGATACCGAGTGCGGCGATGCGGTGTGGTGGCCGTCCCAGCACGTCGTGGCCGTCGAACAGGACGCGCGCCCCCGGGTCGGGCGGGATGAACCCGGTGAGCAGGTTGTACAGCGTGGTCTTGCCGGCGCCGTTGGGACCCAGGATGCCGACGATCTCGCCGGCCCGCACCTGGAACGAGACGTTGCGCACAGCATGCAGCCCGCCGAAATGCTTGTTCAGGTTGGCGACGTCGAGCAGCACCGTCATGGGCGCGGCTCCCGGCCCGGCTCGAGCTGGCTCAATCCGGCCGCGGTGCGCCCGGTGCCCGCAGGTTTGCGCGATGTGAGCGCAGCCCGAAGGCGCCGCCACATGGGCGCGACCAGTCCCTCCGGCAGGAAGAACAGGATCAGGATCAGCGTGCAGCTGTAGATCATCAGCCGCCACTCGCCGAAGTCGCGCAGCAGCTCCATCAACAGCACCAGCAGGATCGCGCCGCCCACCGGCCCGTAGATCGTGCCCATGCCGCCGACGTAGACCATGGTGATGATCGTGATCGAGGTGACGACGGCGAACAGTTGCGGGCTCACCTGCAACTGGTAGTGCGCGTACATCGCGCCGCCGGCGCCGGCGAACGCGGCACTGATCACCAGTGAGGCGATCTTGTAGAAGGTCACGTTGATGCCGGCGGCCTGGCAGGTGGCCTCGTCGCCGCGGATGGCGCGCAGGATCAGCCCCCAGTGCGAGCGCGCCAGCACCACCAGCAGCAGCGTCATGGCGGCCAGCACGGCCAGCGCGAAGTAGTAGAAGCCCAGCTGCGAGCGGATCAGCGGCGTGAGGCCGTTGATGCCCTCCTCGCCCCCCGTGTACTCCCAGAAGATCAGCATCAGCCGCTGCATGATCACGGCGCCGGACAGCATGGCGAGCGCGAAGTAAGGCCCCTTCAGGCGCAGCGTCGGCAGCCCGATCACCAAGGCGAACAGCACTGCCACGACCATGGCTGCCGGCAGGCTCCACCAGCCGCTGGCGCCCAGGCTGGTGTTGAGGAAGCCGGCCGTGTAGGCACCGACGCCGATGAACAGGCTGTGGCCGAAGTTCTCGCGCCCGGTCAGGCCGGACATGAAGTCCCAGCTCACGGCCCAGATGCCGTAGATGGCGCTGACCGTGAGCACGCCGATCAGGTAGTTGCTGCCGAAGACGAGCGGCAGCAGCGCCATCAGCCCGAAGAAGGCGGCGGCGGCGGCGAAGTCGAGCCGGTGGGGCAGCATGGCGCGATCAGAAGGCAGCACGCCGGCCGAAGATGCCCGCCGGCCGCACCACCAGCATCAGCAGGGTGGCCAGCACCGACACGATCTCGGTCCACGAGGTGGAGATGCCGTAGGCCACGATGGTCTCCGCGTAGCCGAGCATCAGCGCGGCGACGATGCTGCCCGGGATCGATCCGAGGCCGCCGACCACCACGATGGCGAACGCCTTGACGATCGGCAGCAGCCACATCGTCGGCTGCACCGTCAGGAACGGCCCGGCCAGGATGCCCGCCGCGGCAGCCAGGGCCGCCGAGATCGCCATCACGAGCGAGAAGATCCGGTCGCTCGGGATGCCCATGTACTGCGCCGCCTGCGCGTCCTGCGAGATCGCGAGGATCGCCGAGCCGAGCCGCGTGTGCTGGATGAACAGCCACAGCGCCCCGATCAGCACCATGCAGACGCCCAGCGCCAGCAGCCGAGCGCCGCCGACGTCGACGCCGCCGATGGTGAACTTGGTGTCGACGAAGGCCGGCACGTTGCGGTACTCCGAGCCGAAGGTGAGAAACAGCGCCTGCTCGACCACCAGCGCCACCGCCAGCGTGATCATCAGCACGGCCAACTGCGAATGGCGCATCGGCCGCACCAGCACGCGTTCGACCGCCACACCGAACAGCGCCACCACCGCGACCGACGTCAGCGCGGCCACCAGCAGCGGCCACTTGAGCGTGGAGCTCAGGAAGTAGGTGCCGTACGCGCCCAGCGCATAGAACGAGCCGTGCGCCAGGTTCAGCACGCGGGCCACGCCGAAGATCAGCGTGAAGCCCACGGCCAGCATCGCGTAGATGGCGCTGCTGACAGCGCCGACGATCAGGATCTCGAGCAAGGCGCGCTTACTTCTTCAGCCACGCCGGGGGGGTGAAGTCGGCGGTCCGCATCGGCTTCGGATAGATCACTTCGCGCTTGCAGCCGTCGCGCCACTGGGCCATCAGGAACGACGGGCCCTTGAAGTCGGCGGTGCCCACCTTGACGTCGTGCGTGTCGTCGAACTGGATGATGCCGGGGATGCCGACGTAGTTGGTCTTCTCCAGCTCCTTGATCACCGCATTCGCATCCGTGCTGTTGGCGCGCTTCACCGCGTCGGCGTAAATGTAGACGGCGTCGTTGGCGCCGAACGCGGTGTACACCGGCGCGCGCGAGGTGCGCTTCTGGAACTCGTCGAAGAAGGGAATGGTCCTGGGCGTGAGCGGCGCGCGCACCGCGAAGTTGGCCGCCAGCTGGCCGATCGACTTGCCGCCGATGCGCTGGCAGAAGTCGCCGTCCATGCTCTTCACGTCGATGCCGCCATAGGGCATGGGAAAGCGCGAGTCGTACCACTGCTTGGCGAAGATGTCGCTGGAGGCATGCGACAGCACCACCACCAGGTACTGCGCTCCCGAGTCCTTGACTTTGGAGAACAGCGGCGAGAAGTCGGACGTCTGGGTGTCGAAGAACTCGGTGACGCGGACGTCGGCGCCGGCGTCAGTGGCGCCCTTCTTGAGGATCGGAACGAGGTCCTGCACCCACTTGGCGTTCTCGCCGACGATGGCGATCTTCGTGATGCCCAGCTCGCCCTTGACGAAGGTGGAGATGAAGCCGGTGAGCTGGCGCGCCTGGTGCGCCGCGTTGATCGGGCCGACGCGGAAGACGTACTTGTAGTTGTCGTAGTCAGCCTTGACCTTCGCCGTGATCGCCGGCGAAGCGGCTCCCACGCCCAGGTAGATCGTCTTGGCGCTGGAGATGTGCGGCAGCTGCGCCAGCGTGACGCCGCTGGTGTAGCCGCCCACCAGCACATCCACCTTCTCGTCGGCGGTGAGCTTCTTGATGGCGCTGATGCCGGTCTCGGGATTCTCGGTCTCGTCGGCAACCACCATCTCGAGCTTGCGACCGAGCACGCCGCCCTTGGCGTTGATGTCGTCGATCGCCATCTGCACCGCATCCTGCGTGTCGCGCCCGACCTGCAACTGCATCGCGGTCGGCACGCCGATGCGGATCGGCTTGCCCTGGGCCAGCGCCGGCGGCGCCGAGAGTGCGAAAGCGGCACACGCCGCGGCCAGGACCAACAGCGGGCGTCGCACGCGGCGGGCCGCTCCGGTTCCAGTGCTGTCCAACTTCATGGCCTTGTCTCCTGGTGGGGTGCTGGAGCCGCCTTTTTAAAGGCGACCGTCACGGCCATGGCACAGGGATTGCCCGAGGAGTCGATCGGCGGGGCGGGCGATCAGGGTTTGGCCGGGATGAATTCTTCAACGCGACAATGAGCATTGCCGTCACTGGCCCTGGCGCCCGCCCGCTTCGATGCCTAGCGCGAGAGGTCCATGAACCCGCACGGCACCGTGACGACCGAGGCCTCCCCGCCGGCCGTGCGCATCAGCTCGGGCGGGATGAAAATGCTGATCGCAGCATTCGGCGCAATAGCTCTGCTCCCCCTTCTAAATTTTTCTGTGCTTGCGTGGAACAGCCTTACTCTCGATATGCGCGCATATGCGGAGCCCGTGGTTCTCGGCCAGATGGGAGACTTCTTTGGCGGGCACACGGCAGCATTTTCCGGACTGTTGTCAGTTGCTCTGGTCCTGTACTTCCAGCGCGCCCAGCTTGAAGCAACGCAGAGATCATCAGACCTACAGTCGATCCTCACCATCTACCAGCACTACGGCCAAACCTGCGGCGTCGGACGTGACTTCGAAGACATCTTGAAATCTGTCGCTGAAGGGCACAGGCGATGGAGCATTCGTGAGTCATTCAGCTTGATAGACGCTCGTTCTGCCCTCGAAAAGCATCGACAAAACCAAGTGAAAGCTGAATTCCAGGATCTCGTACAACGCTGTGCGCGAATCGATCTGGACGTAGAAAGCTACAGAAATATCGCCCGAAATGCAGGATCGTTGCTGCTCGACAAACGGCTGGACTCTGCAAAGAGGCAAGCGATTTGGCAGCTCTATGAACTACTCAGAGAGGCCCCGGTACAGTTGCTCGCGCAGTCCGGAACGCTACATGAGCGATTCCGAGCTGAACGCCTGCGCTTCGCAGCAGAACACGCACACTGACCAGCTCTAACGGTAGAAGTCAGAACAGAGAGCGCGACGGATTCTTCGTTTGGATTCCTAGGGCGGGCACAAACGCTGGATTAATGCAGTACTGAATGTCCGCCCCCTTCCTCCTGCGCACACCAGCCAGGATTTTCATCTCATAGTTCACGTCGTAGATGTAAGTCGACTTGTCGGCGTCTTGGAGAATTCCAAGAAATCCATACCAGAGCAACATTTCGATCACTCGCTCGCGCGAAGCTTCAGCGATTCCCGCGTCATTCAATGCGCCGAGTAGATCTGACTCCCCAAAGAGACTCGGATATCCAATGAAAGAGTAGATGACATTCTCCGCCTGTGGATCGATGTCATGCATCTCATATTGCAAGTCCGAGATCAGGTCATTGGAGTAGTTCTTGAGGCCCTTTTCAAGGTCGCTCTCTTGGATGCGCTCATGGCCCAAGTTGCACGCGGAACTCTTGCAGTACGAAACCAAGTCAATCAGGAATCGAGGCCGCATTAGGCAGCGCTCGATCAGGTATTGAGAGGTTTCCTCGCCACGATAGTGACTTACCGCGATCCTTGACCAAACCTCGTCAAAGGAACTGTTCTCATTAAGCTTGCCCGCAGCAACGATACGAAGCCGCAGCAACTCGCGAAGTAGGTCAGCGTCAGTCCAGTCCACCTTAACAGCCGCCTCTTTGCCCTTGTCGGACGTCGACCGGACCAAGAGTTCGTACACATCGTTCCTCAAGAACAATATCGAGTGCGCGTGCACCTGCTGTCGGGACAAGCGCTGCTGCAGCTTTCTGCAAGCATCAACAAGACATCGAACGATCGTCAGATCAGTCTTGTCCAGCCCGTCTGTACTCCATCCTTTGTCCAGATTATCGAAGAGGACCCAAACTTCTTCTTTGTGCTGAAGGTACTCAAGAATCTTCGCGGCCAACTTCCCCACAGCGCTGCGATAGATCGTCTCCGTTACTTCTTCTTCACTTAGTGTGACGTCGACCTTGCCCTCCAGACGAGGGTTGTACGCATCAACGAGCCTATTCACCAGGGAGGCCACACGATCCGCGAAGCTTCCAGCCAACGAAATCCCGGCCTCCGATATCAGAGCTTCCAGCTCGCGATACGGTTCGAAGAGATGATGGTCTCGGAGATGACGATCTCTGTCCGTACTCAGAACGTGTGCCGCTATCTCTACGAGAAGAACGTACTCCCAGAACGCCATAATGGTGTGCTCACGCGCGCCCTCAGTGAGAGATGACAGCACCGCTTGCTTGAGCTTGATCAGCTGGGAGGTCTCAGGCTTAAGGTCGATGACGATGTCGTTCTTCCTCTTCGCCAGCACCTCGATCAGCTGAAAAAATAGTGCGGACTTCCCCGAGCCCTTTCGACCGACGACAACATGCGCCTCGCCGCGAAGAGCCTGGTTGAAGGCATCGATTGGGAGGTAGTACTCCGTTAACGCAGATGCCTCGTTTTCCGCAGCATTTGCTCCCAAGGACAGGGATGCGAGGAAGTTTTTAGTGTGCGAGGGCTCCTTCTGCCTTGTGGCTTGTATCGCAGCCATGACATTGGAAACAAAGGCTGCAACGGCCTTCCGAAGCTCGTCGCTGTTCGGACACGGTTGCACGATGTCTCGATAGTCGAGTGGGACTGGTTGTTCGATGGCATCTTGCAGGATTGCAAGAGGCTTCTTCATGCCAGAAGCTAGGCCGGCCACAAATGCCGCTCGCATGTTGTGGAGCGAGTGATCCGCTAACGTCCTACTCAGCAACGGAACAAGGACCCCATACGACTGAGCGACTTGCTCGATCGCCTCCCAGGACGACAGCCGCGGCCGCTCCTGCGGATCGAAGGTACGTGTGGACATCCTTGCCCGTTCGAGCCGCGAGCGAATCCCAATGATGTAATCCGTCTTGTGCTTAGGCTCGATGGCATAGATCGGAGCACTGAGGTTCAGCGCGGGCGCGATGAGGAGCGGACGGGCTACCTCGGAATTCGCCTGGATCGTCTTCTGCAGGGTCTCAGCATTTTCGTACTCAGTGAAACCGATCGTGTCGAAGAGTCCGATCTCCTGCAGCTTCAGTGGCCCCTCGTCGATAGCGCGGTTCTTGACTAGCAAGATTGGCTTGCCGCATCCAATCGCATATCCGATCTCGAAACTCACATTGAAGTTTGCGATCGAAATGTCCGCAATAAACAGGTCGCTGTCCTCAATAGAGTTTAGTACCTGATTGCGAATGAAGTTCCCTGCGACTTCTAGCTCTTGCCACGGTGTGACTTTGAGCGAGGCAGAGCGTAGTCTTGCGCTCGCAGCTACGATCACATCGCCTATTTGCACGGGCCGCCCTGTGTAAGCGAAGAAAAACTTCCGCATAGCTACCTCCCCTGATTGGCGAGCTCAGATCGCACGCGCTAGTCGCACGATTCCTTCCTCAATCTTCCCAACATCCGCCGTCGCAAACGACAGCCGAAAGGCTGATCGATCCGGATCCTTGGCAAAAAACGGCGCCCCCGGCACAAACGCCACCCCGTTCTCGATCGCCCGTTTGGCGAACTCCCCCGCATCCGAGATCTTCCCGCCGACCCCTCTCAGGCGCGCCCAGAAGAACAACCCGCCCTGCGGCTGCGTGAAGGTGACCGCGTCGCCCAGTTCGCGAGACAACGCCTCGCCCATCGCCGCAGCCCGCTCCGCATAGACCTTGCGGACATTGGCCAACGTCGAAGGCATCCGCCCCGACTTCAAATACTGCGCCGCCGTCGCCTGCGCGAACGTGCTGGTGTGCGCGTCGCTGAACTGCTTGCACATCGTCGCCTTGGCCAGCAACTCGGGCGGCGCCACCAGCCAGCCCACGCGCAGGCCGGGCGACAGCACCTTGCTCAGGCTGCCGCAGTGCGCCAGGTACTCGCGCGAGCCGGGCACGTCCTTCGACAGCGCCAGCAGCGATGGCGGCGGCGGCTCCTGGGTGAAGTACAGGTCGCCATAGGGATCGTCCTCGACGATCAAGGTCTGGTACTTCACGGCCAGTTCCAGCACGCGCTTGCGCCGCTCCAGCGACAGCAGCGCGCCGCTCGGGTTGCCGAAGGTGGGGATCAGGTAGACGAACCTGGGCTTGTGCTCGCGGATCATGGCCTCGAGCCGGTCCACGTCCACGCCGTGCGCGTCGATCGGGCACGACTGCACGTCGGCGCCGTACAGGCGGAAGCACTGGATCGTGGCCAGGAAGGTCGGGCCTTCGACGATCACCTTGTCGCCCTCGCCCACCAGTGTCTTGCCCAGCAGGTCCAGCGCCTGCTGGCTGCCGGTGGTGACGATCAGCTGCTGCGGCTCCAGGCCGTCGACGCCCTTGCTGCGCTCGAACGCGGCCAGTTGCGTGCGCAGCGGCTCGTAGCCTTCGGTGGCGCCGTACTGCAGCGCGCCGCCGGGCTCCTCGGCCAGCGCCTTCTGGCTCGCTTCGCGCAGCCCTTCGACGTCGAACATCGCGCTGTCGGGGAAGCCGCCGGCGAAGCTGATGATGCCGGGCTTGCCCAGCAGCTTGAACAGCTCACGGATGGCACTGGTTTCGACGTTGTCGAGGCGGGGGGCGAAGGTCAGGGGCATGACAGGGTCTGGATACGTTTGGGTGCCATTGTGGCCGCACGCCGGGTTGCCCTTCCAGCGGGGCACCCCCACCTGCCCTCCCTGTCGCCGCCTTCGCACATGGGGCGGCCCGATCATTGCTTGCAAGGACCTGATGCCGCCGAACCTCCACCACCTCATTCGCGAAGCCACGCGCCTCACCCGCGTTGGTGATCTCACCGGCGCCACACGCGCCATTCAGCAAGCGCTCGGAAACGGCGCCACGCCGGCCAACGACGTGATCGACGTCGAGGCCCGGGAGGTGCGCGACCTGGCGCTTCCGGGGAGGGACGCGGTGGATTCCCGCCTTCGCGGGAATGACGAAAGGGGCGGGAACGACGGAGAAGGCGCGAATGACGCGACCGCGCGGCCGCCCACCCCCGAGGCCTTCATCGCGGGCCGGTTCGGCGGCCCCGACCTGCTCGGCCGGGACTACAAGCTCTACATCCCGCCCGATGCCGCGCACCAGCCTCGCCCGTTGGTGCTGATGCTGCACGGGTGCACGCAGGACCCCGACGACTTCGCCCGCGGCACCCGCATGAACGAGCTCGCGCGCGAGGAAGGTGCGTTCGTGCTCTACCCCGCGCAGGCGCAGCGGGCGAATGCGCAGCGCTGCTGGAACTGGTTCAAGCACAGCCACCAGGCGCGCGGCCGCGGCGAGGTGCAGTTGCTGGCCGACATGGTGCGCGACGTGATCGCCTCGCATGCCATCGATGCGTCACGCGTCTATGTGGCGGGGCTGTCGGCTGGCGGTGCGATGGCGGCGAATCTCGTCGCTGCGTTCCCCGAGTTGTTCGCAGCAGTGGGGGTGCATTCCGGCTTGCCGGCCGGGGCGGCGCAGGATCTGCAGTCGGGGTTGGCTGCGATGAAGCAAGGGCCGAGGAACGCAGGGACCGTGCTCGCCGTGCCGGCGATCGTGTTCCATGGCGATGCCGACAACGTCGTGCATCCGGCGAATGGCGATGCGGTGATCAAAGCCGCGTCAGGCAGCGACGCGCTGGTGGCGACGGAGACGGGGACGACGAAAGGACGGCGGTTCACGCGTCGCCTGCATGCGGATCGGGATGGCGGTCGCGTGCGCGCCGAGCACTGGGTGGTGCATGGCGCAGGGCATGCCTGGTCGGGCGGGAGTGCAAGAGGAAGCTACGCCGACGCGATCGGGCCGGATGCGAGTGCGGAGATGCTGCGCTTCTTTCGGGAGCATGCGCGGGGGTGACAGCCCTTTGTCATTGCGGGCTTGACCCGCAATCCACGCGAAGGGGTGACGCCCCGCATGGATTCCGACTTTCGCCGGAATGACAACCGATCCGTCGTCCCCGCGGAGGCGGGGACCCACCGCGTTCATCGAGGCGCAGGCAGCGGAAGCGGTGGATTCCCGCCTTCGCGGGAATGACGAAAGGACTTGTTGCTCAGTCGTCCTTCCGCGTCCGCCCCATCCCATCGCGCGGCACCGCGGGCTTGTCGGCGTCGCCCTTGTCCGCGTAGCGCAATCCGACCGGATCCATCCCCTCGCCCTGCGTCGCCGCAGGCCGGTCGGATTTCAGCGTGACGTTGTCCAGATCTCCATCCCCGGTCGCGACCGCGTGCTCGCGGCGCACCTCGCCGGCATGCGTCCACGACCCGTCGTGCCCGGGCATACCCTTGCTGGTCTGCATGCTCGCCGGCTCCATATCCGTCGAGTCCGCGCGGAGGATGTCGCTCATGCGCTGGCCGCCGGTGCGATCGATCACGTCGTAATGCGCCGCCCGCTCGCCCTCGAGCACGGTGCGGGCGCGCTCGACGTCGCCGGTCCGGTGGGCGTCGATGAGCAGCACGCAGCGGCCGCCTTCGACGTGGCTCGAGTACGTCCCGGTGTGCGGATGGTCGGCACCGAACATGCGGCCGAAGAAACCGGTGACGCGCTCGACGACGTCCTCGGACAGCGCGATCTCATGCTCGACGCCGCCATGCCGGCGCAGGTCGTCATCGCGCGAGGTCTCCATGTGGCGGCCGGTGTGCTCGATGTGCACGTCGGAGCGGTCGAAGCCGGCGGCCAGCAGGCGGTCGCGGGCGCGCTCGGCGGCGGCGTGGTCGGAGAAGGTGCAGATGGCGGTTTGCATGGGGGCTCCTTGCGAACGATCGTCGCTTTGCCCCATTGAAAGCGCCGCTGCCCCGGCGGACAGTCGTCCCGCCGAGGCAGCGGCTGTAGGCGGTCGCCTACCCTCGCACCAACGTCAAGGCTTGTTGCGCGGCAGCCCCGTGTCCGGGTCGCGGTCGCTGCGGATCGCCTCGTCGCGGTCGGACGCCACGGCGCGCTCGGTGCGGCTGCCGCCCAGGCGCTCGACCTCGACGTCCTTGCGCCGCACCTTATCCTCGACCGTGGCCTCGCGCTCCTGCACCTGCTTGCCCACGCGCACTTCCTCGACGACCCGCGCCGTCTTGGCCACGACGGGCTCCTCGGCCATTTCGCGCACCTCGACGGAGCCTTCCTTGAAGGCCTCCATCTCGCCGCCTCGCAGCTCGCGGTTCACCGGCTGGCGGTCCACGAACGCGCGCTCCTCGCGCAGCCGCACGACTTCACGCACCGGCTTTTCGGTGATGCGCTGGAACACGCGCACGCCGCCCTTTTCGATCGCCCGCTTGCCGACCTGCAGTTCCTCCTGCACGACGTCGAGCTTCTGGCCCTCGCGCATGTCGCCTTGCTGCTGCTGCGGCGGCCTGGCCCCCTCCTGGAGGCTGGCTTGCTGCTGCTGGGGCGCGCGCACCTGCCCGCCGCCGGTCCAGCCTTCCTGGCGCCACTGGTTGGCGCGCTCGTCGATGTCGATCGCGCCCGCCTCCTGCAGGCAAGTCGCCGCCTTCTCGGCCTGCTCGTCGTCGACGGCGTCGACCACCACGATGGACGTGCCGCGATGCACGGCCTCGCCGAAGGTGTCGACATGCTCGCGGTAGCCACCGTCGGCATCGTCGTCGTCCATGCCGAACAGGCGGGCGAAGAAGCCGCGGTGCTCCTCGCCGCCGCCGCCGGCGCTGATGTCCGTCTTCGACGTCTTGGTTTGCTGCGTGCCCGCGGGCTGGTCCTTCTGCTCCACGTGCACGTCCTGGCGGTCGATGCCCATCTGCACCAGCCGCTGCACGGCCTGTTCCGCCTGCTGCCTGTCTTCGAATGCGCCGATCACTGTCTGCATGGTTACTGCTCCTGGGGGTTGGGTTGCGGGTCCGCGCCGTCGTCGGCGCGCCATCGTCCGGTGCCGGGGTCGAGGCGTTCGACCACCACGCGCTCGCGCCGCAAGGGCACGTCCTGCTGCACCACCGCCGTCTGGCGGCGGCGGGTCAGCCGGACTTCCTCGACGAGCACGAGCTCCTTGCGTGTCACCAAGCGCTCCTCGATGACAGGCACCACCATCACGTCACCCTCGTGCCGCACCGCCGGTGGCTGGTCCACCACGCGGTTCACGGACACGCGCTGCACGTCCACGACGTCGGCCGCCATGGGTTCGCGCAGCTGGGCGGTCACCTCGTCGACTTCCTTGCGCAGGCGCACGGCCCCCGTCTGCACGACCTCGCGCCCGACCTCCAGCCGTTCCTCGGTGACGGGAACGACGGTGGCGGGGTTCTGCAAGGGCATGGAGGTGGGGCGACGCAAGGGGGCCATCCTGTTCGCGCCATTCGCCTTGTCTGTCGTCTGGCCCTGTCGCGGCCGGTAGGCCCGGGACTACCCTCCGTGTTTGCCCGCGTGCCTGCCGCGACGGCCGTCTGGCAAGCTGTTTGCATGATCGAACACCACATCGACCTGCCCACCGTGGATGGCGACATGAACTCCTTCGTCGTGCATCCGGACGAAGGCGGGCCGCACCCGGTGGTGCTGTTCTACATGGACGCCCCTGGCAAGCGCGAGGAACTGCACGACATGGCCCGGCGCATCGCGTCGGTCGGCTACTTCGTCGTGCTGCCCAACCTGTACTACCGCCGCAGCCGCGACTTCCAGCTGCGCGAGCGCACGCCCGAGGGCATGAAGCCGATGTTCGAGCTGATGCACTCGCTGGGCAACGGAATGGTGGTGCGCGACACGCATGCGATGCTGCGCTACGTCGACGAGCATCCGGCGGCCGACGCGAGCCGCGTCGGCGCGGTGGGCTACTGCATGAGCGGCCCGTTCGTGTTCGCCGCCGCCGCCGACCTGCCCGAGCGCATCGCCTGCATCGCCGCACTGCATCCGGCGAACATGGTGACGAGCGCGGACGATTCGCCGCACCGCCTGTGCCCGAAGATCCGGTGCGAGACCTACGTCGGCTGCGCCGAGATCGACAAGTGGTGCCCGCCCGCCGACGCCGCGGCGCTGGAACTGGCGATGAAGAACGCGGGGATGAACTACCGGCTCGAGTGGTACTTGGGCGCGGAACACGGGTTCACGTTCCCGCTGCGGCAGGGCGTTTACGACAAATCCTCGGCGGAGCGGCATTGGGAGCGCTTGTTTGCGATGTTCGAGAGGAATTTGAAGAGGCGTTGAGCCAGCCGGCGTTGTCATTGCGGGCTTGACCCCGGGCGTTGCCATTGCGGGCTTGACCCGCAATCCACACGAAGGCGCGGCAGCGCCGCATGAGCATGGGATTCCGGCCTTCGCCGGAATGACAACCGGGAGCTCATCAGCCCCCGCGCCCCTCAACCTCAGCCTCCGTCCGACGTTGCGCTGCCTCGCCGTGCCGCAATCTGCGGGCGAGATGAAGTCCCCCAAGCAACTCTTCCGGCTCGCCATCACGGCGGTCAAGTCCTGGTCCAACGACTACGCGCCGAGCATGGGCGCGGCGATCTCGTACTACACCGTGTTCTCGCTGGCGCCGCTGCTGATCATCGTGATCGCGATCGCCGGCGCGGTGTTCGGCCGGGAGGCGGTGCAGGGGATGATCTCGGCGCAGCTCACCGGCCTGGTCGGCGCATCGGGCGCGGAGATGGTCGAAGGCCTGATCGCCAGCGCGAGCGACACCGACAAGGGCCTGATCGCCGGCTTGATCAGCGTGGCCGTGCTCATCTTCGGCGCGACGACCGTATTCGCCGAACTGCAGAGCGCGCTCGATCGCATCTGGAAGGTGCCGGCATCGAAGAAGCCGTCGGGCATCTGGGGCCTGCTGCGCGCGCGGCTGCTGTCGTTCGGGCTGATCCTGGGCGTGGGCTTCCTGCTGATGGTGTCGTTGGCCGTGAGCGCGGGGCTGGCCGCGATCGGCGGCTGGGCCGGCGGGCTGATGCCGGGCTGGGAGACGCTGCTGCACGTGCTGAACACCGTCGTGTCGCTGGCCATCTTCACCGTGCTGTTCGCGCTGATCTACCGCTTCATGCCGTCGACGCCCGTGCGCTGGCGCGAGGTGTGGGTGGGCGCGTTCGTCACCGCGGTGCTGTTCGAGGTCGGCAAGACGGTGATCGGCCTGTACATCGGCAAGAGCGGCATGACCGAGTCCTTCCAGGCCGCCGGCTCGATCGTCATCCTGCTCGCGTGGGTGTACTACGCCGCGCAGATCTTCCTGCTGGGGGCGGAGTTCACGAAGGCGTACGCCGACTCCGACCGGCCGCCCGCGCAGAAGGAGCCCGAAGTGCCCGTGCAGGAGAACCCGAAGAAGTCGGCGGAGAAGCTGACGGGGGAGAAGCCGGGGAAGTCGAAGAAGGAGCCAGGCAAGTCCGTGGAGAAGCCGTGGATCGTCGGGCACTGAACGAAGCCATGCTCGATCCGGCATGGATTCCGGCATTCGCCGGAATGACAACGAGGGGTGTGGTTCGACCTGACCACGTCGATCGAAGCGGCGATGACGCGCGAGAAGCAGCTCAAGGACTGGAAACGGGCACGGAAGGTGGCGCTGATCGAGGAGCGCAACCCTCGCTGGGAAGACCTGTATCCGGGGCTTCTTTGAGCATGGATTCCGGCTTTCGCCGGAATGACGACCCCCTCCCCTTGTCATTGCGGGCCTGACCCGCAATCCACACGAAGGGGCAACGCCCCGCATGGATTCCGGCTTTCGCCGGAATGACAACCGGGAAGGCGCGGCAGCGCCGCACGGCCTTTCGCCGGAATGACAACACCGCACTGGCATGTTGTTGGCCGAATGTTGCAAGGACATTACACTGTTCTTCGCATGTCCACACCCAAGCATCCGGAGGGCCTCCCACCCATCGTGGTGGCGGACGACCATGCTGCGATGCCGCTGCTGCGGCAGCACCTGCCGGCCGGCTTCGGGCTCGCCCATGCACCCACGTTCGACGCCGCCAGGGCGCTCGTGAAGGCGGAGACGCCCCTCGTGCTGTGCGGCTGCCACTTCGACGACGGGCGCATGTACGACCTGCTGCGCTGGATGCGCGCGTCGCCGCCCCTCAAGCACGTCCCCTTCCTCGCGGTGCGGCTGCTCGAGGGCCAGCTCGATGACGCCATGTACGAGAGCGTGAAGATCGCCATCGACGCGGTCGGCGGCGACGGCTTCATCGACTTGTACCGCTGGCAGCTTCGCTACGGCGAGCAGGCCGCCGGCGGACGGCTCGCCCGGCGTGTCGACGCATTGCTCCATGGCGAGGACGCAGGCGACTCGGTCTGACCGCCGCGGTTTGCGGCGACACTTGAGGTCGTGAGCCCGCTGCCGCCCCGCGCCCGCACCGTCGCCGTCCTCGGCACCGCCCAGACCCTCGCCTGGGCGTCCACCTACTACCTTCCCGCCATCCTGGCCGTGCCGATCGCGCGCGACCTGGGGACGTCGGTGCCGACCGTGTTCGGCGCGTTCTCGCTGGCGCTGATCGTGTCGGCACTGCTCGGTCCGCACTCCGGCCGCGCGATCGACCACTGGGGCGGGCGACCGGTGCTGAGCGTCACCAGCATCGTGTTCGCGGCCGGGCTGGCGTTGCTCGGCTTCGCACAGTCGACGGCGGTGATGTTCATCGCCTGGACGCTGCTCGGCGTGGGCATGGGCGCCGGCCTCTACGAAGGCGGCTTCGCGACCCTGGTGCGGCTGTACGGCAAGGATTCGCGCAGCGCCATCACCGGCATCACGCTGATCGCCGGTTTCGCCAGCACGGTCGGATGGCCGCTGAGCGCGTGGATGTCCACCACGTACGGCTGGCGCGAGGCGTGCTTCGCGTGGGCGGCGCTGCATCTCGTGCTGGGGCTGCCGCTGAACCTGTCATTGCCGCAGGCAGAGCCGCCGAAGCCGGCGGAGCCGGGCGCGGTCGTCGACGACGCGCCGGAAGTGCCGATGCGGTCGGTGGTGCTGCTGTCGTTCGTGTTCGCCGCCACCTGGTTCGTCAGCACCGCGATGGCCGCGCACCTGCCGCGCCTGGTGATGGCGGCCGGCGCGACGCTGGCCACCGCCGTCGCGGTCGGCGCCATGATCGGTCCGTCGCAGGTGGCAGCCCGCCTGCTGGAATTCGGGTTCCTGAGCCGCATCCATCCGCTGCTGTCGGGGCGGCTCGCGGCGGGATTGCATCCGCTCGGTGTTGCGGTTCTGGCGCTGTTCGGCGCGCCTGCGGCCATGGTGTTCGGCATCCTGCACGGCGCCGGCAACGGCATCCTGACCATCGCCAAGGGCACGTTGCCGCTGGCGCTGTTCGGGCCGGCGGGCTATGGGCACCGGCAGGGGTTGCTCACGGTGCCCGCGCGCATTGCGCAGGCGTTCGCACCCTGGCTGTTCGGCGTCTGCATCGACCGCTGGGGCGCCGGCGCGCTGGTAGTGTCGGCGGGGATGAGCATCGCGGCGCTGGTGGCGTTGCTGGCGTTGAAGCCGACGCAGGCGCGCGAGCAGCGCGCGACGGCTGGCAGCTGACAACCGATTCGTCGTCCCCGCAAAGGCGGGGACCCATCGCTTCCCTACGGAGGCTGCAGAGACGACAGCGATGGATTCCCGCCTTCGCGGGAATGACGGGTTCAGGCCCTCTCCTTCTTCCTCTTGGCCACGCCACCGGGCGCCCGCTTCAACGCCCCCTCCCCCGCCGCCCGCACCAGCTTCTGGAACGTCGGGCACTCCATGTGGTTCTTCGCGGGACACACGGCGGCATGCCGCAGTCCGCGGCTCATGGCACGCAGGCGCTTCACCGTGCGATCGATGTCATCCGCCTTCGCGGCCAGCAACGCGCGATCGATCGACGGCCTGCCATCCCCGCCGAACATGCCCGCGATCTCGTCCAGCGAGAACCCCGCCGCCTGTCCCAACGCGACCAGCGCCAGCCGGTCCAGCACCGTCGGCGCGAAGCGGCGCCGCAGCCCGTCGCGACCCACTGACGCGATCAGCCCCTTCTGCTCGTAGTAACGCAGCGCCGAAGCCGGCAGCCCCGAGCGGCGGGAGACCTCGACGATGTCCATGCGGCACCCCTTGACTTGAAGTCGACTTGAGTTTCTAGAGTGCCTTCCATCGCCTCTCGCGTCAATGGAAAGGGCATTCGGATGGACCTCTCACTCACCCTCTTGCGCGCCGCCGCCATCGGTGTCGGCGCGACCGCGGTCATGGACCTCTGGCTGGTGCTGCTGCGCCGCCTGGGCGTGCCGACGATGGACTTCGCGCTCATCGGCCGCTGGGCCGGCCACCTGGCGAAAGGCCAGGTGCGCCACGACAAGATTGCGCGCAGCCCGGCGATCCCCGGCGAGCGGGCACTCGGATGGGCCGTGCACTACGCGACCGGCGTGGCGTTCGCGGCAGTGCTCGTGCTCACGCAAGGCACGCCTTGGACCGCGCAGCCGACGCTCGTCCCGGCGCTACTCACGGGCTTCGCCACCGTCGCTGCACCGCTGCTGGTGATGCAGCCCTCGATGGGCGCCGGCATCGCCGCATCGAAAACCCCCACGCCGCTGCGCAACGTCGCGCGCAGTGTGGCCAACCACACGGTGTTCGGCATCGGCCTGTACCTGGCCGCCGCCTGCATCGCATTCATCGCGCATTGAGCGCACCTCACCAGGAGAACATTCATGAACCAGATCGCCCTCGTCTACCACTCGGGCCACGGCCACACCGAACACATCGCCCGCCACGTCGCGGCGGGCGCCGACGACACCGGGCTCGCGCAGGTGCACGTGCTGCGCGCACAGGACGTCATCGCGAACCCGCGCCTGCTCACGCGCTACGAAGGCATCCTGCTCGGATCGCCCACCTACCTGGGCGGCGTGTCGGGCCCGTTCAAGACCTTCATGGACGCGACCGGCGGCCTGTGGCGCGAGCAGGCTTTGCGCGGCAAGCTTGCCGCGGGCTTCACCGTGTCGTCGCTGCCCGCAGGCGACAAGCAGTCGACGCTGATCTCGATGCTCACGTTCGCGATGCAGCACGGCATGCAGTGGGTCGGCAACCCGGTGATGCCGGAACAGCACTCGGGTGTGCCGGTGGAGCAGGCGGCGAACCGGCTCGGCTCGTGGACCGGGCTGATGGCGCAAGCGGCGCACGGCGCGGCCGCCGATGCGTTCACGCCCGGCGACTTGCGCGGTGCGCGCCTGTTCGGGATGCACTTCGCGCAGGCGCTGCAGCGGCTGGCATTCGCGGCGGAAGCGGAGGTGGCGGCATGAAGAAGCCATCTGCCGAGCAGTTGCTCACCGCCGCGCTGCTGTCCGGGTTCATGTCACTGGTGATCGCGGGGCTGTCGACGTGGCATGCGGCCGGGAATGGCCCCGAGTTGATCCGCTTGTGGCTGGGTGCTTGGGTGCGCGGTTGGATCGTGGCGCTCCCGCTGGTGCTGGTCGCGGCGCCGATGGCGCGGCGGGGTGCGACCTACCTCCTGTCATTGCGGGCTTGATCCTGGGAGTTGTCATTGCGGGCTCGACCCGCAATCCACGCGAAGGGGCGCGAGCCCCGCACGGATTCCGGCCTTGGCCGGAATGACAACGATCTACGGGTGCCACCGCGACACCGCCGCCGGCGTCTGCGCCGACCGGCTGCCGGCAAGCGCATACGACAGCTGGTTGGCCGCGCGGATCACGGCTTTCGCATGCTTCTCCAGCAGCGCCTTCGTCAGCCGCGAACTCGGCCCCGAAATGCACATCGACCCGAGCAGGCGCCAGCCCAGGCCGAACACGGGCGCGGCGACGCTGGCCACCTCGGCTTCGCGCTCGCCGAGCGAGATGTGGAAGCCCCGCTCGCGGATCGCTTCGTACGGCTCGCCCTTGGCGCCGCTGAACGCCAGGATCACCCGCCCCGGCGCGCCGCGATCCAGCGGCAGGCGTTCGCCAACGCGCACGTTGTGGCGCACGGACCGCGGTCCCTCGACCCGCGCGACGCACGAGCGGATGTCGCCCTCGCGCACGTAGAACGACGCGCTCTCGCCGGTGTCCTTCACCAGCTGGTGCAGCGCGGGCTCGACCACGTTGTTGACGTCGAAGCCTGCCTGGTAGCGCGCACCGAGCCAGCCCGCGGCCGGCCCGAGCCGCCACTGGCCGTCCTCGGTCTGCACCATGTACTGCGATTGCGCCAGCGTGCGCGCCAGGCGCAGCACCGTGGTCTTGTGCATGCCGGCACGGCGACTGAGCTCGGCGAGCGGGAGCGTCGACTCACCGACCGCAAAGGCTTCCATCAACGAGAGCGCCCGCGTCACGGCGGCGACGCCGCCCTCGGCCGGCTGTTCCTGCTTCGACGTCCTCGCGTTGCGCATCCCGCACCATGGTCCGCTGTGTGAAACGGCATTGTATGCACCGCAACGCACTTCTACGATGCCGGCTCCCCACCGGAGACAACCGATGCAGATCACCCGACGTGCAGCGCTCGCCATTGCGGCCGCCACCCTCGCCACCACCACCGCGTTCGCGCAAGGCTGGCCCGCCAAGCCGATCCGCCTGGTCGTGCCCTTCCCGGCCGGCGGCGGCACGGACATCATCACGCGCGAAGTCGCCAACAAGCTGCAGGCCTCGGGGTACACCTTCGTGGTGGACAACAAGCCGGGTTCGGGCGGCAACCTTGGCGTCGATGCGGCGGCCAAGTCGGCGCCCGACGGCTACACGCTGGTGATGGGCCAGACCAGCAACCTGGCCATCAACCCGACCCTGTATTCGAAGCTGCCGTACGACTCGGTCAAGGACCTGACGCCGGTGAGCCTGGTCGCCAGCGCGCCGCTGGTGATCGTCGCCAGCGCGGCATCGCCGTTCAAGACGCTCGACGATGTCGTGAAGGCCTCCAAGGCCAATCCGGGCAGCGTCAACTTCGCCACGTCGGGCAACGGCACGGTGGCCCACCTGGCCGCGGAGTCGTTCCAGAAGGCCGCCAACGTCAAGCTGACGCACATCCCGTACAAGGGCGCGTCGCAGGGCGTGACCGACGTCATCAGCGGCCAGGTGCAGCTGTACGTGTCGTCGATTCCCACGCTGATCGGCCACATCAAGAGCGGCAAGATGCGCGCGCTGGCCGTCACCTCGCTGCAGCGCGTGAACGACCTGCCGCAGGTGCCCACGATCGCCGAGTCGGGCTACAAGGGCTTCGAAGCCGTCACGTGGTTCGGCATCCTGGGCCCGGCGAACCTGCCCAAGGACGTCGTCGCCAAGCTCAACGCCGACATCAACAAGGCGCTGAAGGATCCCGAGCTGTCCAAGAAGCTGGGCGACCAGGGTGCCGACGTCGCGGGCAGCACCCCCGAGCAATTCGCGAAATTGATCCACGACGACATCGCCCGCTGGGGAAAGATCGTCAAGGAGTCCGGCGCCAAGATCGACTGACCAGCAGGACCTGACATGACCACCGACATCGTGCGCGACTTCCCGCGCGTTTCCGCCGACCTGGTGCACCAGGCCTCGCAGTACCAGGCCGCGATCCTGGCCGACGTCAACGGCCGCCGCGGCGCGCTGCACGGCCGCATCGCCGCGCTGCGCCCGCGCATGAAGCTGGCCGGCCCGGCGCTGACCGTCGACGTGCGCCCCGGCGACAACCTGATGATCCATGCCGCCATTTCGCTGGCCAAGCCGGGCGACGTGCTGGTCATCGACGGCAAGGGCGACCAGACCGCGGCGCTGATGGGCACCATCATGATGACCGCGTGCAGGAAGCTGGGCCTGGCCGGAGTCGTCATCGACGGCGCCGTGCGCGACAGCCTCGAGATCGACGAGATGGACTACCCCGTCTTCTCCGTCGGCACGAACCCGAACGGCCCGACCAAGAACGTCGCCGGCCGCATCGGCCACCCGGTGTGCATCGGCGGCGTGACGGTGCGCTCGGGCGACCTGGTCGTCGCCGATGCCGACGGCGTGGTCGCCATCGAGCGCGAACGCGTCGAGGGCCTGCTGCCGCTGGCGCGCAAGAAGGTCGAGGACGAGGCCGCCCGCATCGCGCAGATCGGCCAGGGCAACACCGCCGCCGCCTGGCTGCTGCCGGCGTTGCGCGCCGCGGGCGTGCTGAAGGAAGGCGAGACGCTGTGACGCGTTCGCTGATCGTCACCGGCGCCGACCTGGCGCCGCAGGCGCTCGAGCTGCTGCGCGACTTCGAGATCGTGTACGCCGGAAAGACGCCGACGGAGGACGACCTCGTGGCCCTGTGCAAGCGCCACGACCCGGTCGCGATCATCGTGCGCTACGGCAAGCTCGGCGCCGCGGTGATGGACGCGGCGCCATCGCTGCGCGTGATTTCCAAGCATGGCAGCGGCACGGACACGATCGACAAGGTCGCGGCCGCGGCGCGCGGCATCGAGGTGCGTGCGGCCGTCGGGGCCAATGCGGCCGCGGTCGCGGAACAGGCGCTCGCGCTGCTCCTTGCCTGCGCGAAGTCGGTCGTGCAGCTCAACGCGCGCATGCATGCCGGCCACTGGGACAAGGCCACGCACAAGAGCATCGAGCTGGGCGGCCGCACGGTCGGCCTCGTCGGCCTCGGCGCGATCGGCCGCCGCTTCGCGCGCATGTGCGATGCGATGGGCATGCGCGTGCTGGGCTTCGATCCGTTCGCGAAGGACCTGCCGGATCACATCGAGGTCGTGGACCTGCCCACGCTGTGGCGCGAGTCCGATGCGATCTCCCTGCACTGCCCGCTGACCGACGACAACCGCCAGCTCGTGAACGCGACCACGCTGCAGGCCTGCAAGCGCGGCGTGCTGCTGGTGAACACGGCGCGCGGTGGCCTGGTGGACGAAGCCGCCTTGCTGGAGGCCGTGCGCTCGGGTCATGTCGCGGCTGCGGGCCTCGACAGCTTCGCCGTCGAACCCATGGCCGCCGGGCATCCGTTCCACGGCGAGCCGAACATCGTGCTCAGTCCGCACATCGGCGGCGTGACCGCCGATGCCTACATCCACATGGGCGTGGGAGCGGCGAAGAACGTGCTGGCGGTGCTGGAGCAGCAGGCGGCCTGACGGCCTGTCGCTTCCACACGAAGGGGCGCAAGCCCGGCATGGATTCCGGCTTTCGCCGGAATGACAGCTCAAGGCACCACCGGCAACTCCACCACGAACGTACTGCCCTGCCCCACGCCGGCGCTGCGGACCCACGCGCGGCCGCCGTGCATGTCGACCAGGCTGCGCACCAGCGCCAGGCCGATCCCCAACCCGCCCTGGGCGCGCGATGACGCGTCACGCACCTGTTCGAAGCGGCCGAAGATGCGCTCGGCGTCGTGCGGCGCCAGGCCGATGCCGTTGTCGATCACGCACACGCGCACGACCGGGCCATGCACCTGGGCGGTCACCTCGATCGAGCCGCCCGGGTCGGTGTACTTGGCGGCATTGGCCAGCAGGTTCGCGAACACCTGCACCAGCCGCACGTGGTCGCCTTGCAGCGTGACAGGCTCCGGCGGCAGGTCCACCCGCAACTGGTGGCCCGCCGCATCGAGCAGCGGCCGCACCGTCTCCAGGGCGCTTTCCACGATCAACTGCAGCTCGACGCGCCCCATGCGCAGCTCGATGCGGCCGGTGGTGACGCGTGACAGGTCCAGCAGGTCGTCCAGCAGCCGCGCGAGCGCCGCGACGTTGCGCTCGACCATTTCGCCCAGCTGCTTGGTCCGCTCCTGCGGGACGCGGCCGGTGCTCAGCACGCCGCCGGCCGACCGGATCGGCGCCAGCGGGTTGCGCAGCTCGTGCGACAGGGTGGCGATGAACACGTCCTTCTGCCGGTTGGCGTCGTCGGCGAGTTCCCGGGCCTCGCGTTCGGCCGCGAGCGACTGCGCGACGTGGCGACCGGCATCGACCAGCGCGTCGTACAGCTGGTCGAGCTGCCGGATGCCGCTGTGCGAACGCGGCGTGACGTTGCCCTCGGCAATGTCCTGCATGCCCGCTTCCATGCGGTCCACCGATCGCGCGATGCGCCGCGCCACCAGCATCGTCGCGCCCACGCTGAGCAGCAGCACGATGGCACCGACCACCAGCAGCTGCCGCATCGAGCGGCGCAGTGCCAGGTCCACGTCGCGCGCGGGCACGCCCACCAGCAGGCTCCAGTTCTGCGCCAGCGTGGACCAGGCCCACACGTACTCGGTGCCTTCGGCGTTCGCGAAGCGCTGGATGCCCACGGATTCCGAGTTCAACGCATCCAGCGCCGGCTTGCTGGGCATCTGCCCCACCCAGGCCTCCGGTTGGTGCGTGCGCGCGACGATGCGCCGGCCGCTGTCCAGCAAGGTCCCGATCGCACCACGCTGCGCGAGCTGGTCGCGCATCAGCATGACCAGGTGCTCCGTCGCGATCTCCGCGCTGACGATCGCCATCGTGCCGTCCGCGGCGGCGACGGCCTGGTTGGCCATCAGCCCGGGTCGGCCCGTGATGCCGCGGACCTGCAGGTTCGACAGGACGAAACGGCCCGCGAACAACGCCTCGCGCTGGTCCGGATCCAACGCCAGATGCGCGGGTCCCCCGATGTCCGGATAGCGCGCCAGCACCTCGCCGTCGGGCGCGATCACCGCCACGCCGACCATGCCCAGCTGCGAGTTGGCGGCGGTGCTGAGCAACTGCCGTGCCTGGGCCGACCGCGGTCCGGCCCCCAGCACGCCTTGGCCGACGAAGGCGAGCGTCTGGTGCACCTGGTCGATCTCGCGCTCGACCAGCGTGGCGAGGGCCGCGTTGGTCGCGCCGAGTTCGCGGTACGCCCCGATCCGGGTCTGTTCGCTGAACAGGTACAGCAGGTAGGCACTGAACACCAGCATCGGCAGCAGCGCCAGCAGCGGCACCAGCGTGAGCAGCGTGTAGAGGCTCAGCTCGCGCGGGCGTGAGCGTGCCCGGCCGGGTCGAATGCCTGGCTGGGTGTCGCCGCGGACCTGCGCATCCAAGAAGGGCGTCCCCTGCAGAGGAGGTGTCACATCCTCCGCAGGCAACGGCCGTGCCGCTGTAGGAGGCGGCGCTGTGCTGGGACAGCCCGTCCGGGCCGGTGGCTCAGCCGGTGCTCAGTAGCCCGCGACCTGGCCGTCGCGGCGCGAGTCGGACGCGCACAGATAGCCCTCGGACTTCGGGTCGCCCGCGCGCCAGATGAACTGGCCGGCGCCGAAGTCCTGGTAGCTGTCGTTGATGACTTCCATGACGTGGCCGCGCGAGCGCAGTTCGTTCACCGTCGCGGCATCCATCTGGTGCTCGACGTTGATCTCGAAGCCGGCGTTGAAGCGCCAGCGCGGCGCGTCGCACGCGGCCTGCGGGTTCTGCTTGTAGTCGAGCATTCGCACCAGTGTCTGCAGGTGGCCCTGCGGCTGCATGTTGCCGCCCATGACGCCGAACGACATCACCGGCTGGCCGTCCTGGGTGAGGAAGGCCGGGATGATGGTGTGGAACGGCCGCTTGCCGGGCTCCACGATGTTCGGGCTGCCCTCGCGCAGCGAGAAACCGTGGCCGCGGTTCTGCAGGCTGATGCCGAACGTGGGCTCGACGACGCCCGAGCCGAAGCCCATGTAGTTGCTCTGGATGAAGCTGACCATCATCCCGTTCTCGTCGGCGGCGGTCAGGTAGATCGTGCCGCCCTTGACCGGGTTGCCGGCCTTGAAGTCCTGCGCCTTCTTGCGGTCGATCAGCTTGGCGCGCTGCGCCAGGTAGCCGTCGTCCAGCAGCTGCGCCGGCGTGACCTTCATCGACGCCAGGTCCGACACGTGCTCGTACACGTCGGCGAACGCGAGCTTCATCGCCTCGATCTGCAGGTGCTGCGACTCGGGGCCGTCGACCGGCATCGACGCGATGTCGAAGTTCTCCAGGATGCCCAGCGCCATCAGCGCCGCGATGCCCTGCCCGTTCGGCGGGATCTCGTGCAGCGTGTAGCCGCGGTAGTCCTTGGCGATCGGCTTGACCCACTCGGGCTTGTAGTTGGCGAAGTCGCTGGCGGCCATCACGCCGCCGTTGTCGCGCAGGTAGCGCGCGACCGTCTCGCCGATCTCGCCGCGGTAGTAGGCCTCGCCCTGGGTCTCCGCAATCAGGCGGAGCGCGCGCGCGGCGGCCGGGAACTGGAACAGCTCGCCCACCTTCGGCGCGCGACCGCGCGGCAGGAAGCTCTGCGCGAAGCCCGGCTGCTGGCCCAGTTCGGCGATCGGCGCCTCCCACTTGCCCTGCACCACCGGCGGCAGCAGGTAGCCGCGCTCGGCGATCTCGATGGCGGGCTGCAGCAGGTCGGCGAACGGCAGCTTGCCGAATTTGGCCGACAGCGCCTGCCACGCGCCCACGGCGCCGGGGACGCTGACCGAGTCGACGCCGCGCTTGGGCGGGGTCGTCGCACCGTCCCCGTACTTCTTGCGGAAGTACTGCGGCGTCCAGCCTTGCGGCGCGGGACCGGACGCGTTGAGGCCGTGCAGTTCCTTGCCGTCCCACAGGATCGCGAACGCGTCGCTGCCCAGGCCGTTGCTGACCGGCTCGACGATGGTCATCGCGGCGGCCGCGGCGATGGCGGCATCGACCGCATTGCCGCCCTTCCACAGCATGCGCAGGCCGGCCTGCGCACCCAGCGGGTGCGAGGTCGACACGACGTTGCGCGCGAAGACGGGGATGCGGGTGGTGGGATAGGGGTTGGTGAAGTCGAAGTGCATGGTCTCTCCAGGTCCGTCATTCCCGCGAAGGCGGGAATCCATCGCTTCCATCAGTTCCGTGGACACGGAAGCGATGGGTCCCCGCCTCCGCGGGGACGACGACGTCAGTCGGACGTCAATTTCCGCTCGGTGATGATCTTCTTCCACTTGGCGCGATCGGCATCCGCCATCGCGGCGAACTGCTGCGGCGTGCCGCCCACGGGCTCGATGCCCAGGCGCGCGAGACGGTCCTTCACGTCGGCCTCGAGCAGTGCCTCGTTCAGTGCCTTGTTGATGCGCGCAACCAGGTCGGCCGGAACGCCCTTGGGGCCGTACAGCCCGAACCAGGTGACCACGTCATAGCCCGGCACGGTCTCGCTGATGGTCGGCATGTCGGGGAACAGCGGCGAGCGCTTCAGGCTGCTGATGCCCAGCGCCTTCACGCGGCCTTCCTTCAGGTGCGGCAGCGCGCTGGCGACGTTGTCGAACAGCAGGTCGATCTTGCCGCTGATCAGGTCCGGCATCGCGAGCGCCGTGCCGCGGTACGGGATGTGGACGAGGAACAGCCCGGTCTGCGCCTTGAAGTACTCGCCACTGAGGTGGACGATGGTGCCGTTGCCGCTGCTCGCGTAATTGAGCCTGCCCGGGTTCTTGCGGGCGTACGCGATCCATTCCTTGACCGAGTTGGCCGGCGCGTCCTTGGGCACGATCATCAGGTTGGGCGCGTTGCCCACGTGGGCGATCGGGGTGAAGTCGGCCACCGCGTCGTAAGGCAGCTTGTTCGCCGCGAAGCTGGGGCCGATCGCGTGCGTGCTGGTCGTGGCCAGCAGCAGCGTGTAGCCGTCCGGCGCCGCTTTCGCCGCGAGGTCCGAGCCGATGGTGCCGCCCGCGCCCGGCTTGTTGTCGACGACCACCGTGCCGCCGAGCTTTTCGCCCAGCTTCTGCGACACCGCACGGCCGAAGATGTCGGTGGCGCCGCCCGCGGGGAACGGCACGACCAGGCGGATCGGCTTGTTGGGGAAGTGGGCCTGGCCCCAGGCCGGCGCGGTGGCGGCGGCGGCCGTGGCCAGCAGGAGGGTGCGGCGGGTGGTCATCCGCGGATTATGGTGCGGCGGCGTGGATGGGTTTGCATGCCAACTGCGCACGACAGTCCTGCCCTCCGCTGCAGCAATCGCGCTCGCGGGACGGCCGGATCGATGGCCGACAATGCCCGCATGACCCGCCCCGTCCTGCTGCAAGCCATCGCCCTCCTCCCCGACGTCGACCGGCACCTGGCCGAAACCTACACGGTGCACCAGCTGCCCCCCGCCGGGCCCGCGCGCGAGGCGTTGCTGGCGCAGCACGGCGCGTCGATCGACGGCCTGGTGACGTCGGCGCGGGCCGGCTTCGACCAGGCGCTGCTCGCGCGGCTGCCGAACCTGCGCGTGATCTCCAGCTTCGGCGTCGGCCTGGACACGCTGGACGTGCCCGCCGCCCAGGCGCGCGGCATCCCGGTGGGCTACACGCCCGACGTGCTGACCGACTGCGTGGCCGATCTCGCGTTCGGGCTGCTGCTGTCGATCGGCCGGCGCATTCCCGAAGGCGATCGCTACGTGCGCGCCGGGCAATGGGTGCAGAAGCCGCCGGCGGCGTTCCCGCTCGGGCGGCAGGTGAGCCACGCGAAGCTGGGGATCCTGGGGCTGGGGCGCATCGGGCAGGCGGTGGCCCAGCGTGCGGGCGGGTTCGGGATGCAGGTGCGGTACTCGGGGCGGCGACCGGTCGCCGGGGTGGACTACGGCTTCGAGCCGTCGTTGGTGGCGCTGGCGCGGTGGGCGGACTTTCTCGTGATCGCCACGACCGGTGGACCCGAGACGCGGCACCTCGTGAACGCGCAAGTGCTGGACGCGCTGGGCCCCCAGGGCTTCCTGGTCAACATCGCGCGCGGGACGGTGATCGACGAGCAGGCGCTGCTGCGCGCGCTGCAGGCGAAGTCGATCGGCGGTGCGGCGCTGGACGTGTTCGAGTACGAGCCGCGGGTGCCCGAAGGGTTCTTTGCGCTCGACAACGTCGTGCTGGTGCCGCACATCGCGAGCGCGACGGTGGAGACGCGCAAGGCGATGGGGCAGCGGGTGCTGGACAACCTCAGCGAGTTCTTTGCGGGGCGGGGGTTGGTGAGCGCGGCTTAGCCGCCCCGCCCGTCATTCCGCAGCCAGGCCGTCATTCCCGCGAAGGCGGGAATCCACCGCTTCCGCCTTCATCGATGCACGGAATGGAAGCGTTGGGTCCCCGCCTCCGCGGGGACGGCGGAACTCAGCGCACCAGGCAAGGCCGCTTCGGATCGAACTTCCAGCCCGGCACCAGGAACTGCATCGCGATCGCGTCGTCGCGGGCGCCGAGGCCGTGCTGCTGGTACAGCGCGTTCGCCTTCTCCAGCTCGCCCTCGTCGATCTCGATCCCGAGCCCCGGCTTCTTCGGCACCTGCACGTAGCCGCCTTCGATCCGCAGCGGGTCCTTCGTCAATCGCTGGCCGTCCTGCCAGATCCAGTGGGTGTCGATCGCGGTGACCTTGCCCGGCGCCGCGGCGCCGACGTGGGTGAACATCGCCAGCGAGATGTCGAAGTGGTTGTTCGAATGCGAGCCCCACGTGAGGCCCCAGTCGCGGCAGGTTTGCGCGACGCGCACCGAGCCGGCCATGGTCCAGAAATGCGGATCGGCCAGCGGAATGTCGACCGACTGCAGCGCGAGGGAATGCGCCAGCTGGCGCCAATCGGTGGCGACCATGTTGGTCGCCGTCGGCAGGCCGGTGGCGCGGCGGAACTCCGCCATCACCTCGCGGCCGCTGAAGCCCTCTTCCGCGCCGCACGGGTCCTCGGCGTACGCGACGACGCCCTGCATCTTCTTGCCCAGGCGGATGGCTTCCTTGAGCGGCCAGGCGCCATTGGGGTCCAGCGTGACGCGCGCTTCGGGAAAGCGCTCGTGCAACGCCGTGACGGCATCGACTTCGGCATCGCCCGCAAGCACGCCGCCTTTCAGCTTGAAGTCCTCGAAGCCATACCGCTTCTGCGCCGCGTCGGCCAGCCGCACCACCGCCTCGGGCGTCAGCGCTACCTCGTGCCGCAGGCGCAGCCAGTCGTCCTGCGCGTCCGGCTCGCTGGCGTACGGAAGGTTCGTCTTTTGGCGATCGCCGACGAAGAACAGGTAGCCGAGCATCTGCACCGCCTCGCGCTGCATGCCTTCGCCCAGCAGCGCCGCGACGGGCAGGCCCATGAACTGGCCTTGCAGGTCGAGCAGTGCGGACTCCACCGCAGTGACCGCGTGGATGGTGGTGCGCAGGTCGAACGTTTGCAGCCCGCGGCCACCCGAGTCGCGATCCGCAAACTTCGTGCGCATCGCGTTCAGGATCGTCTGCAGGTTGGCGATCGGCTGGCCTTCGACGAGTGGCCGCGCGTCTTCCAGCGTCTGGCGGATCTTCTCGCCGCCGGGCACTTCGCCGAGGCCGGTGTTGCCGGCGCTGTCGGTGACGAGCACCACGTTGCGGGTGAAGAACGGCGCGTGCGCGCCCGAGAGATTGAGCAGCATGCCGTCGCGGCCGGCGACGGGGACGACGCGCATGTGCTTGATGGTGGGAGAGGTCATGGTTTTTTTGTCATTCCCGCGAGTTCAGGCATTGCCCCCGCGAAGGCGGGGGCTGGATTCCACCGCTTCCGCGTTTGAAGGTGTCGAATGGGAAGCGATGGATCCCCGCCTCCGCGGGGATGACGGGCCAGTGGGGTCCGCGTCCACTCGCGACTCATGTGATCGGCGCCGGATTGAACAGCACCAGCGAGTTGTGCAGCTTCCAGCGCTCGGCCCAGGTGCGGCGGCGGCCGCTGGCGACGTCCAGCATCAGGCGGAACAGTTCCCAGCCCATCTCCTCCACGGTCGCTTCGCCATCGGCGACGGCGCCTGCGTTGAGGTCGATCAGGTCGTGCCAGCGGCGCGCGAGGTCGGTGCGCGTGCCCACCTTGATCACCGGCGCTTCGGCCAGGCCGTACGGCGTGCCGCGGCCAGTGGTGAACACGTGCAGGTTCATGCCGGCGGCCAGCTGCAGCGTGCCGCAGATGAAATCGCTGGCGGGCGTGGCGGCGTAGAACAGGCCCTTGTGGCCGTCGGGTAGCTTCTCGCCGGGCGCGAGCACGCCGGAGATCGGCACCGAGCCCGACTTGATGATCGAGCCCATCGCCTTCTCGACGATGTTGGACAGGCCACCGGCCTTGTTGCCGGGGGTTGTGTTCGCGCTGCGGTCGACGTCGCCGCGCTGCAGGTACTCGTCGTACCACGCCATCTCGCGCGTGATCGCCTGCGCGACCTCGGGCGTGACGGCGCGGGCCGTCAACTGCTCGACCGCGTCGCGCACCTCGGTCGTCTCGGAGAACATGACCGTCGCCCCGGCACGCACCAGCAGGTCGGTGCAGTGGCCGACGGCTGGATTGGCCGTCACGCCGCTGAACGCGTCGCTGCCGCCGCACTGCACGCCGACCACCAGTTCGCTGGCGGGCAAGGTCTGGCGCTGGCGCGCGTTCAGGCGCTCGAGGTGCGGGATCGCCTGCCGCACGACCGAGTCGACCATGGACATGAAGCCCACGTGCTGCTCGTCCTGCAGGCGCACGATGTCCAGGCCCTCGGGGCCGATCGGGATCGAGCCGGGCGGCAAGAGCCGTTCGGGCTGCAGCTTCTCGCAGCCCAGGCTGACGACGAGCATCTCGCCGCCGAAATTGGGGTTCTGGGCGATGTGGCGCAGCGTGCGGATCGGGATCTCGGCATCGACGGCATCGATCGCCACGCCGCAGCCGTAGCTGTGCTCCAGCGGCACGACGCCGTCCACGTTGGGATAGCGGTGCAGCAGCTCCGAGCGGATGCGCTCGGCCGCCACGCGCGCGACGCCGGCGACGCACTGCACGGTCTGCGTGATGGCCAGCAGGTTGCGCGTGCCGACGCTGCCGTCGGCGTTGCGGTAGCCCTCGAAGGTGTAGCCCTCGAGCGGCTCCAGCGCCTGGGCGCCGCGCGTGGCCATCGGCAAGTCGTGCAGCTCGCGCGCCGGCGGCATCTTCAGCAGCCGCTCGTGCACCCAGCTGCCCGCGGGAATGTCCTTGACGGCATAGCCGATGGTCACGTCGTAGCGGCGCACAGCGCCACCGGACGGAATGTCGACCAGCGCGACCTTGTGCCCCTGCGGCACGCGATCGCGCACCACGAGGCCATCGTCGAACTTCGCACCCGGCCCCAACCCGCCATCGTTCGCGACGATCGCGACGTTGTCGGCGGGGTGCATCTGGATGCGGTGGGGCTTGGAGGTCATGGTCACAAAGGGATTGTCATTCCGGCGACCGCCGGAATCCATGCTGGTCCGGGCATGGATTGCGGGTCAAGCCCGCAATGACAAGCTTCTTCAATCAGCAGTGATCTTGCGCGTTTCGATCAGGTTCTTCCAGCGCGCGAACTCGGCGGCCTGGAACTTCGCGAAGTGCTCGGGCGTGTCGGCCACGATCTCGAAGCCCTGCGCCACGAGCTTGTCCTTGACGGCCGGGTCGTTCAGGATCGACGCGATCGCGTCACGCACCTTGGTCTTGACCTCCGCGGGCAGGCCCTTGGGGCCGGCGACGGCTTGCCAGGACTGCACTTCGGCGCCCTTGACGCCCTGCTCGGCCAGCGTGGGCAGATCGGGCAGCAACGTGTTGCGCTTCTCGCTCGCGACGCCCAGCGCACGCACCTTGCCCGCCTTGATGTGGCTGATGATGCTGTTGATGTTCACGAACGCGGCATCGACTTGCGCGCCCAGCAGGTCGTTGATGGCGGGGCCGCCGCCCTTGTAGGGGATGTGCACGCCGGAAGTGTCGGTCTGCTGCCAGAACAGTTCGGCCGACAGGTGGTCGGACGAGCCGGCGCCCGACGAGGCGAAGCTGATCTTGCCCGGCGTCTTCTTCAGGCCGGCAATCAGCTCGGCGACGTTCTTGTACGGCGAACTGGCGGGCACCACGAGCACGTTGGGCGCCTGCACGGCGACCGTGATCGGGTCCAGGTCCTTCAGCGCGTCGTACTGCACGGCCTTGATCAGGTGCGGCGCGATCACGAACGGGCCGAGCGACGACACGAACAGCGTGTAGCCGTCCGGGGCGGCGCGCTTGACGAACGCGGCGCCGATGGTGCCGGTGGCACCCGGCTTGTTGTCCACCACCCAGGTGCCGCCCAGCTTCTTGGGCAGCTCTTGCGCGATCACGCGCGCGATGGCGTCGGTGGAGCCACCGGGGGGGAACGGCACGACCAGCGTCACCGGCTTCTCGGGATACGCGGCCATCGCGCTGGTGGCGGCCGCGGCAGCCAGCGCGAGGCCGGCGAGCGTCTTCTTCAACATGGGGCTTGTCTCCTTGTGGTTGGATGGGATGGCGTCACTGCGGGCCGAGCTTGCGGATCAGCGCCGCGAGTTCCTCGACTTCCTGCGGCTTGAGGTCCGAGATCGGCGGGCGCACCGGGCCGGCGGTCTTGCCGACGATGGTGGCGCCGGCCTTCACGATCGAGACCGCGTAGCCCTCGCCCTTGTTGCGGATCGCGAGGTAGGGCAGGAAGAACTCGTCGAGCAGGCGGCCGGTGGTGACCGTGTCGCCGCTCCAGTACGCGTTGTAGAACTCCAGCGCGGTGCGCGGGACGAAGTTGAACACCGCCGACGAATACGTGGGTACGCCGAGCGCCTTGTACGCGTTGGCATAGACCTCGTGCGTCGGCATGCCGCCGATGTAGACGAAGCGGTCGCCCAGCTTCTGGCGGATGGAGACGATGCGTTCGATGTCGCCAAGGCCGTCCTTGAAGCCGATGAGGTTCGGGCAGCGCTCGGCCAGGCGGGCCAGCGAGTCCGCGGTGAGCTTCGTCGCGCCGCGGTTGTAGACGATGACGCCGATCTTCACGCTCTTGCATACCGCCTCGACGTGGCGCACCAGGCCGTCCTGCGACGCTTCGGTCAGGTAATGCGGCAGCAGCAACACGCCCTGCGCGCCGTTGCGCTCGGCTTCCTGCGCGTACTTGATGGCCAGCGTGGTGCCGCCACCGGCGCCGCCGACGATCGGCACGCGGCCCTTGCAGGTCTCGGCGGCCGTCTTGATCACCTGCGCGTATTCCTGCGGCTCCAGCGAGAAGAACTCGCCCGTGCCGCCGGCCGCGAACAGGACCGTTGCGCCATAGGGCATCAGCCACTCGAGGCGCTCGGTGTAGCCCCTCGGATTGAAGCGAAGGTCGGCGTTGAAGTCGGTCAGGGGAAAGGACAGCAGGCCACTGGAGAGGGCCGTCTTGAGGTCGTGGGGCGTCATCGCGGAGTCGGCGTTAGAGATAAGACATCGTACAACATGGAGAGCAGATGGGCTGCGGTTTTTCTTGTCACCCCGGCATGGATACCGGCGTTCGCCGGAATGACAACTTGGGGTTGTCATTGCGGGCTCGACCGCAATCCACACGAAGGGGCAACGCCCCGCATGGATCCCGGCTTCGCCGGATGACAAAGTACCCCGCCTAGCGCTTCGCAGCCGCCGCCAGTCTCTGCCTTCTCTCCTTGCTGTTCGCCAGGTGCGTGCGCATCGCCGCGCGCGCGCCGTCGGCGTCCTGGCGCTCGATGGCGGCCAGGATGGATTCGTGTTCGATGTTCACCCGCTGCAGGTACTCGAGCCGCTCGGGCGTCGCGGGCTGCGAGGCTTCGAGCCGCGCGCGCGGGATCATGGTGCCGCCCAGCGTCGCCATCAGGTCGGCGAAGCGGGCGTTCTGGGTCGCACGCGCGATCTCCAGGTGGAACTGGTAGTCGGGCCCGACGGCGTCGCGCCCGTCGGCCAGCGCCTTGCTGAAGGCGTCCAGCGCGGTGCGCAGCGCCTTCAGGTTGGCCGTCGTGCGGCGCTGGGCTGCCAGCGCAGCGCATTCGGTCTCGACGCCGATGCGCAGTTCGAGCACCGCGATCACGTCCCTGAGCGTGGCGACCTGGTTGGGCGCGATGCGGAACGACCCCGCGTCGCCATGCCCGATCACGAAGGTGCCCACGCCATGCCGCGTCTCGACCATGCCGGCCGCCGACAGGCGCGAGATCGCCTCGCGCACGACGGTCCGGCTGACGCCGAACTCCTCCATGATCTCGCCCTCGGTCGGCAGCTTGCTCCCCGCGGCGAGCCGCCCGTCGCGGATGCGGTCGCCCAGCGCCTGGACCAGGTCGGCAGTGAGGGAGCGGCGGGCAAGAACGGCGGTCACGGGCGGATTATGTCGTACGACGTCTTATTTCCCACCGCGTTGGAGACAAGCCGGCGATGAAGTCAAGGCGCTCGCTTGGCATCCATGTCGCGCACCAGCGCCCTCGCCTCGTCGCCTTCGGGGATCGGCTGGCCGCTGTCGCGCCACTGGACGGCGGCCTTGAAGCCTTCTGTCTGCGCATAACGGCGGAACCACATCCCCTCCGGGTTGTGGCGGGTGATGCCGTCGAACACCGTCGCGAGCTGCTGCGTCTGCTCCAGGCCCATGGTGAGCATCACGTTGTTGACGACCATCTTGTGCATCGCGAGATGGCCGCGCGGCACGCCGGCGATGCGGTTGGCGAGGCGCAGCGTCGCTTCTTCGAGCTGCCCGGCCGGCACGACCTCGTTCGCCAGCCCCCACGCGAGCGCGGTGCGGCCGTCGATGGTGTCGCCGGTGAACATCAGCTGCTTGGCGCGCGTGGGGCCGACGCGGAAGGTCCACATCGCCGTCGTCGGGCAGCCCCACACGCGGGTGGGCATGTAGCCGATGCGCGCATCCTCGGCCATCACGAGCAGGTCGCAGCACAGCGCGATGTCGCTGCCGCCCGCGGCCGCGTAGCCGTGCACCTTGCAGATCGTCGGCTTGGCGCTGCGCCACAGCGCCATGAAGTCGTCGGTGTTCCGCTTCATGTACGCGTAGTCGACCATCGGGTCCCACGGGAAGCGTTCCTGCTGGCACGGATGGTCGACCTCGCCCTGGCCGAAGTACCCGAGGTCGTAGCCGCCGCAGAAGCCCTTGCCCGCGCCCTCGAGCACGATGACGTGCACCCCGTCGTCGGCGTTCGCCCACTCCACCGCCGCGCGGATCTCGCGCGGCATGTCTTCGTTGATCGCGTTCAACCGATCGGGGCGGTTGAGGACGATGCGCGCGATGCGCGGGTTGGACGCGTCCTTGCGGACCAGGAGGGTCTTGAAATCAGGCATGCGGACCACCTTAGCCCGGAGGCAGGATCACCACTCTACCCGCGTCAGTGCCCATCCTTCCCGTCGATCACTTCGCGCGCGATGCGGAAGCTGTCGATCGCCGCCGGCACGCCGCAGTAGATGGCGGCCTGCAGGAACACTTCCTTGATCTCCTCGCGCGTGACGCCGTTGTTCAACGCGCCGCGCACGTGCAGCTTCAGTTCGTGCGGGCGGTTCAGTGCCGTGAGCATCGCCAGGTTCAACAGGCTGCGCGTCTTGCGGTCCAGGCCCGGGCGGTTCCAGATGTCGTTCCAGCAATATTGCGTGACGAGCACCTGCATGTCGTCGTTGAACGCATCCGCGTTCTTCACCGCGCCGTCGACATACGCCGCGCCCAACACCTCGCGCCGTGTCGCCAGCCCGGCCGCATTCAGCTTCTTCTCGTCCATGTCGTCTCCTGCATTTGCCCAAACATTCCGTGCGCCGCTGCCCAGCACCGGACGCGCTTGCGCGCCAGCGGCGCGACGGCGCCGCGCATCACCCCCGCAGGGCCCGTTCGATCGCCGCCACGTTGATCTTGCGCATCCCCATCATTGCCTCGAACACGCGCTTGGCCGCCGCGCGGTCGGGGGTGGTGATGCCTTCGGTCAGCACGCGCGGGGTGATCTGCCAGTTCAGCCCCCAGCGGTCCTTGCACCAGCCGCAGGCGCTTTCCTGGCCGCCGTTGCCGACGATCGCGTTCCAGTAGCGGTCGGTCTCGGCCTGGTCGTCGGTGGCGACCTGGAACGAGAACGCCTCGTTGTGCCTGAAGGCCGGCCCGCCGTTCAGGCCCAGGCACGGGATGCCCATCACCGTGAACTCGACCGTGATGACGTCGCCTTCCTTGCCCGACGGGTAGTCGCCCGGCGCGCGGTGCACGGCATCGACGCTGCTGTCCGGAAAGGTCTCGGCGTAGAAGCGCGCCGCCTCTTCCGCCGTGCCGTCGTACCAGAGGCACACGATGTTCTTCCTGCCTGCCATGGCTCGGCTCCTTGTCTCGTGGGAAATGCGGATGCTAGACCGCTTCCCCCGCATGTGGCACCGGGTTTGGCCCACCCGCTATAACCGCGGCTCATCCCCACACACACGGACGGAGACGGCATGCGGATCGGCATCATGGGCTCGGGCGGCCTCGGCGGTTACTTCGGCGCGCGGCTGGCGCTGGGCGGCGCGGACGTGCATTTCATCGCGCGCGGCAAGCACCTGCAGGCGATGCGCGACCAAGGCCTGCGCATCGACGGCCCGGAGCCGATGCACGTGCAGAAACTGCATGCGACCGACAACCCGGCCGACGTCGGCCCGGTCGACGTCGTGATGCTGGGCGTCAAGCTCTGGGACACCGAGCAGGCCATCGCGCAGATGCGGCCGATGGTCGGGCCGCAGACGGCGATCATCTCGTTCCAGAACGGCGTGCTCAAGGACGACTACCTGCGTGCTGCTTTCCCCGCACAGCAGATCATGGGCGGCGTCGGCTACGTCGCGACGACGATCGAGGCGCCCGGCGTGATCAAGCAGACGGGCCCGATGCAGCGCCTGCTGTTCGGCGAATTCGACCGCTCTCTGTCCGAGCGGGGGAAGGCGTTGCTGGCCGCGTGCAAGGCCGGCGGCATCAATGCCGAGCTGTCGGACAACATCCTGCGCGAGATCTGGCTGAAGTACGTGTTCCTGGTCGGCCTGTCGGGGACCACCACGTCGATGCGCCACACCATCGGCCCGATCCGCTCCAACCCGCAGACCCGCGCCTTCCTGTCCGACGTGATGGCCGAAGTGATCGCGGTCGGCCGCGCGCAGGGCGTCGACCTGCCCGCCGACACGCTGCAGGCGGCATTGCAGCGCGCCGACACGGTGTCGCCCGAGATGACCTCGTCGATGCACCACGACCTGCAGCGCGGCAACAAGCTGGAGGTGCGCTGGCTGTCCGGCGGCGTGGTGCAACTGGGCCAGGCCAAGGGCGTGCCCACGCCGTGCAACCGCGCCATCGCCGACATCCTGGCGCTGCATGCGGAAGGCGGCTCGCGTGGCTGACGCGGTGCGCCACCCGGCGCTGCGGCTGCGGGGTGTCAGCTGCACCGCGGTCGAAGTGCCGCTGCGCTTCGTGCTGGGCACCAGTGCCGCCACGGTGCGCGCCGCGCCGCTGCTGCTGGTCGACGTGCACACCGACGAAGGCGTCACGGGGCACGCGTACATCTTTTGCTACCGCCGCAGCGCCGCGCGCCCGATCGCCGACCTGATCGAAGACGCGGCGTCGATCGTGCACGGCCAGCGCATCGCGCCGGTGGAGTTCGCCGCGACCTTGCAGCGCCGATTCGCCCTCCTCGGCGTCACCGGCATGGCGCGCATGGCGCTGTCGGCGTTCGACATGGCGCTGTGGGACGCGATGGCGATCGCCGCCGGCCTGCCGCTGGCCACGATGCTCGGCGCGCAGCCACGGCCCATCCCTGTCTACAACTCCTGCGGGCTCGGTCTCATGGCGCCCGAAGCCGCAGCGGACGAGGCAGAGCAATTGCTCGAAGGCGGTTTTCGCGCGGTCAAGCTGAGACTTGGATACGCGACGCTCGCGGAGGACCTCGCCGTCACGCGCGCGGTGCGCATGCGCCTGCCCGACGACGTGCAGCTGCTGGTCGACTACAACCAGGCGCTGTCGCGCCGCGAAGCGCTGCTGCGCGGCCGCGCCCTGCAGGACGAAGGCGTGGCGTGGCTGGAGGAGCCGATCCGCCACGACGACCTCGCCGGCAACGCGCAGATCGCGCACGACCTGTCCCTGCCGCTGCAACTGGGCGAGAACTTCGACGGGCCGAAGGACCTGGTGCGCGCGCTCGACGCCAAGGCGTGCGATCTCGTGATGCCGGACGTCGCTCGCATCGGCGGTGTCACCGGCTGGATGCAAGCGGCCGGCATCGCCGAAGCGCACGGCATCCCCATGAGCTCGCACCTGATGCCCGAGCCCAGCGCGCACCTGCTGGCGGCGACGCCCACGCGGCACTTCCTCGAGTACGTCGACTGGACCGACCCGATCCTGCAGGAGCCGGTGCGCGTGGTCGACGGCCACTGGCAGATCCCGGACCAGCCGGGCACCGGACTGGACTGGGACGCGGAGAAGGTCGCGCGCTGCAAGATCGCGTAGCTCGGCTGCACGGCAAGGGCGAGAATCGTTCGCCTTTGCTGCTGCGGGGAGCTCGCATGTCCACCAGCGTCGATACCGCCTTCACCGGCTCGGTGGCCGCGTTCTACGAACGCTACCTGGTGCCGCTCATCTTCGAGCCGTACGCCGTCGATCTCGCGGCGCGCGTGGCGAAAGCGGCGCCTCGAAGCGTGCTCGAGATCGCCGCCGGCACCGGCGTCGTCACGCGACAGCTTGCGGTGATGCTCGAGCCGTCGGCCACCATCGTCGCGACCGACCTCAACCCCGGCATGCTCGAGGAGGCCGCGCGCATCGGTACCGAGCGCCCCGTGACGTGGCGGCAAGCCGATGCGATGCAACTGCCGTTCGAGGCCGGCTCGTTCGAGGCCGTCGTTTGCCAGTTCGGCGCCATGTTCTTTCCCGACAAGGCGAAGGCGTTCGCGCAAGTGCGGCGGGTGCTGCGGCCCGGCGGGCTGTTCGCGTTCAATGTCTGGAGCGCGATCGAAGCGAACGAGTTCGCCGATGCGGTGACGAGTGCGCTGGCCGTGCTGTACCCGCAGGATCCGCCGCGCTTCCTCGCGCGCACTCCGCATGGGCACCACGACACGCCCGGCCTCGCCCGTGATCTCGCGGCGGCGGGTTTCACGGACGCGCCGGTGTTCGAGACGGTCGCCTTCACCAGCCGCGCGGTGTCGCCACGCATCCCTGCGATCGCCTACTGCCAGGGCACACCGCTGCGGGGCGAGATCGAGGCCCTCGACCCGGGTGGGCTGGAACGCGCGACGGACGCGGCCGAAGCCGAACTCGCGCGCCGCTTCGGGAACGGCGAAATCGAAGGCCGCATCGAAGCCGTCGTGGTGACGGTGCGTGCCTGATTCGTTCATTCCCGCGGAGGCGCCCCTCCGTCATTCCCGCGAAGGCGGGAATCCATCGCTTCCATCTTCATCGTGCCCTGGAAGCGGAAGCGGTGGGTCCCCGCCTCCGCGGGGACGACGGGAGTTCGCCCGCGGAGGCGGGAATCCATCGCGTCCATCTTCCGGCCCTACTCCGTCGCGTCCGCGTTCGCGGCGCGCAGCGGCTCCGACACCTCCAGCGAGTCGAGGTCGTTCTCCAGCGTGTGGAAGGCGTCGTCGCCGATCTCGCCGGCGTCGCGCATCACCAGCAGCACGTCGCGCGCCGCACGCAGGGCCGCGCGATGGCGCTCGTCGTGCTCGCGCGCGAATGCCGCGCGCGGCGTGCCTTCGTGGCGGCCCAGCCGCAGCTTGAGGTCCTGGCGCACCCGGTCCACCGCCAGCGACTCGCCCGCCGGCAGTTGAGCGAAGGCAGCCTGCAGCATCCGCTCACGCGCCAGCTGCTCTTCCCGGGCCACGGGATCGCCATCGTGGAAGCGCAGCGCCCGCAGCAAGGCCTTGAGCGTCAGGCCTTGGATCAGCAGCGTGCCCAGCACGACGGAGAACGCCGTCAGCAGGATCAGGTCGCGCGCGGGAAAGTCCGCCGGCAGGGCCAGGGCGGCCGCCAGCGTGACGATGCCGCGCATGCCCGCCCAGGAGATCACCAGGCCGCTGCCGACGGTGGGACGCAGCTTCAGCCGCGACGGCTCGAAGCCGAAGCGCCGGTCGCGCCAGCGCACGACCGCGTTGAAGGCCATGTGCCAGGCCATCCGCACCACGATCACGGTCACCAGCACCGCGCCGGCGACCGACAGGTAGTGCTCGCGCGCCTGCGGCGCCAGGTCCACCAGCACCGGCCGGATCTGCAGGCCGATGAAGATGAAGGCGAAGATGTTCAGCGCGAACACCACGGTGGCCCAGACGGCGTTGGTCGGGATGCGGATGCGGCCGGGCACGCGCGCGGGAGCGAGACGCCCGAGCGTCATCGCGAAGCACACCGTGGTGAGCACGGCCGACAGGCCGGCGTGCTCGGCCAGCACCCACACGCCGAACGCGCTGATGAACTGCAGGATGATCGCCGTCGGGATGTGCTGCACGCGTTCGAGCAGGCGTTCCACGATCCAGCCGAGCACCGGCCCGGCGACCAGGCTGCCCAGCACGCCCAGCAGGAAGGCCGGCGCCACGGCCTGCACGGAGAAGCCGCCTGCAGCAACGGCCCCGACCGCCAGGCGATAGATCATCAGCGCGCTGGCGTCGTTCAGCAGGCTTTCGCCTTCGAGGATGCCCAGGATGCGCTGCGGCGGGTGCAGCGGCCGCAGCACCGCGGTGGCGGCCACCGCGTCGGGTGGCGCGACGATGGCGCCCAGCGTGATCGCCGCGGCCCAGGGCAAGTCCGGCACCAGTGCGTGCGCGACGACCGCCACGGCGGCGGTGGTCAGGCCCACCGCGACCACGACCAGGCTGAAGAGCGGCGCCCAGTTGTCGCGCAGGTCGCGCAGCGAGGCGTCGTAGCCCGCGTCGACCAGGATCGGCGCGACGAAGATCGCCAGCACCAGGTCCGGCGGCAGGTTCAGTTCCGGCGTGCTGGGCACCAGCGCGAGCAACACGCCGCCGAGCGCGAGGAACACCGGATACGGCGCGCCGACCTTCCGCGCGGCCGCCGCCAGCAGCACGGCCGCCACGAAGAGCAACAGGATCTGCACCAGCACGTCCATGGCGGAGTATCTCGCGCCCTTTCTCATTCCGGCGAAAGCCGGGATCCATCCTCGTCACGAACCCTGCCGGGCGCCGAAGCGGAGGCAGAGCGCCAGTCTTGCGCCCTGCCGGAAGAAGGCGCTGGCGAAGCGCGATCCGGCGAGGAGCACCAGGGTTGCACGAGCATGGATTCCGGCTTTCGCCGGAATGACAGACAACGGCGCCGGAATGACAAGACAACGGCGCGGGAATGCCGGTGGTGCGCCTACCACCCCACCCCGAACCGCAGCGCCAGCATCACGCCCGTGCCGCAGACGATGGTGCCGAACAGGCTTTGGCGCCAGGCGTAGTACGCGAGGCCGGCCAGCGCACCGAAGATGCGCGCGTCGTGCCAGGTGGTCAGCGCACCCTGCGTCAGGACCAGTTCGGGTGCGACGACCGCGGACAGCGCCGCGATCGGGGCGTAGCGCAGGCCTTCGCGCAGCCACGCGGGCATGGGCAGGTCGTCCTTCGGGACCAGGAAGAACGCCCGGCACAGCAGCGTGATCAGCGCCATGCCGATGGTGGTGACGAAGATTTCCAACTGGCTCATGCCCTGCCCTTCGGGAACGCCGGCAAGCGATCAGCCAGCGCGCCGATGGCGATGGCGGCGGCAATGGCGACCAGGATGTTCAGCTTCAGCGGCAGCGCGTACGCCGCCACCGCGGCGCAGGCCGCGACCACCGCCGCCACCCAGGTGATCGGGCTGCGCAGTTGCGTGCACGTCAGCGCCAGCAGCGCCATCGTGCCGGCGAAGCCCAGGCCCCACGACGCAGGGATGCCGGCGCCGGCGACGATGCCGGTGATGATCGACGCCTGCCACACGCCGAAGGTGATGAGCGAACTGCCGAGGAAGTACTCCTCATACGGCTGGCCAGGCTCGGGCTTGTCGTAGCGCCGCATGAACAGCGCGAAGTTGGTGTCGCCCATGAGGAAGCTCAGCGCCATGCGCTTGCCGCGCGGCAGGTGCATGAAGAACGGCCGGTAGTGGTAGCTGAAGGCCATGAAGCGCAGGCTCACGCACAGCGTGGTCGCCCAGACCACCCACACGGGCGCGCCGGCCGCGATCAGCGGCAGCGACGCGATCTGCGCCGAGCCCGCGTAGACCGCCAACGACATGAACACCGCCAGCGGCACGCCCATGCCGCTCTTGGCCATCGCGACGCCCGCGACCACGCCCCAGGCGGCGACGCCGAAGGCCATCGGCACGGCTTCGAGAGCTCCCTCGCGCACCAGCGGGCGGCGCAACGTGGCGGCGGCCCGCGCGCGCCAGCCGGCGACGCGCGTGGTCAGGGACACACTGCTTCCTTCACGCGGCGATTGTCGCCCGCGGCCGCCGCTTTCGCTTGCAGGCGCATGACGGTCCCCGCCGCCTACACTCGTGCCCCGTGAAAGATGCCGACGTCGAGCCCTTCTTCGCCACGCTGCAGGCGGCCAATCCCTCCCCCGAGACGGAGCTGGAATACACCAGCGTGTTCGAGCTGCTGGCGGCGGTGCTGCTGTCCGCGCAGGCCACCGACGCGGGCGTGAACAAGGCGACGCGGCGGCTGTTCCCGGTGGCGGGCACGCCGCAGAAGATCCTGGCGCTGGGCGTCGAGGGCCTCGAGGGCTACATCAAGACGATCGGCCTGTACCGCACCAAGGCGCGCAACCTGGTGGAGACCTGCCGGATCCTGGTCGAGAAGCACGACGGCAAGGTGCCCGGCACGCGCGAGGAGCTGGAGGCGCTGCCCGGCGTCGGCCGCAAGACGGCCAACGTGGTGCTGAACGTCGCGTTCGGCGAACCGACCATGGCGGTGGACACGCACATCTTCCGCGTGAGCAACCGCACCGGCCTCGCGCCCGGCAAGGACCCGCTGCAGGTGGAGCTGAAGCTGCTCGAACGCGTGCCGCCCAAGTACCTGCACGACGCCCACCACTGGCTGATCCTGCACGGCCGCTACGTCTGCGTCGCCCGCCTGCCCCAGTGCTGGCGGTGCGCGGTGCGGGCCTATTGCGACTACGAACCGAAAACGCCGCCTCCGGCGGCTTGAAGGCGGACTCCCTGACGCAGGAGTCGCAGAGCAAGCGCAGAAGACGCAGAAGAAAGCAGTTCAATATCGATGCATTCCTTCTGCGACCTCTGCGCTTGCTCTGCGTCCTCTGCGTTCCGGAAGTCCGTTTTCTTCCCCTGCTACATTGGCGCACATGGACGACAACCAACTGCAGGAACAGCTCGCCGAGCATGGCGACAACATCAACGCGCTGAAGGACAACCAGTTCGCGCTGGTGGCCCAGGTGCAGGTGCTGCAGGCGGCGCTCGCCAGCCTGCTGCTGACGCACCCGGACCGGGAAAAGGTCGCGGTGACCTTCGAGCGCTACATGAAGGTCGCCAAGGAAGCGGCTCCCACGCTGGCGACGCGCATGGAAGGCCTCGAGGCCGGCATGCTGTCGCTGATGGGCCGCCACCAGGCCTGACGCGGCGCGATGCTGCCCGTCGCGCTGCTGTGCATCGGGGCCTCGATGGGCGCGCTCGCGCGCTGGGGCCTGTCGCTGTGGCTCAACGCGGGCACGCACTGGCTGCCCATGGGCACGCTGGTCGCCAATCTCGTGGGCGGCTGGCTCATTGGCGTGCTGGTCGCCGTGTTCCAGGCGCACCCGGAGATCGACCCGGCGTGGCGCCTCGCGCTGATCACGGGCTTCCTCGGCGCGCTGACCACCTTCTCCACCTTCTCGATGGAAACCGTGCAGCTGATGCAGGCCGACCGGCCCGCGCACGCGCTCACGCTCGCGGCGCTGCACCTGGCCGGCTCGCTCGTGATGACCTGGTTCGGCCTGCGCCTGGGCGCGTTCCTGCTCGAACGCTGATCAGCGCGCCGCGGGCTGCGCCACCGCGCCTTCGGCCTGCATGCCCTGCCAGCCGCCGCCCAGCGCCTGGATCATCGCCACCGCCGAAGCCTGCCGGCTCGCCTGCAACTGCACCAGCGCGCGGCGCGCATTGGCCGCCGTGTTCTGCGCGTTGATCACTTCCGTGAACGCGACCTGCCCGGCCTGGTAGCGATTGAGCACCTGCTGCTCCACCAGGTCCGCGGCGCGGCTGGCCTCCTCGCGCAAGGCCACCTGGTCGGCCAGCACGCGCGTCGCCGACAACTGGTCCTCGACCTGCTGGAACGCGGCCAGCACCGCCTGCCGGTAGCGCGCCACCGACTGCGCATAACCCGCCTGCGCCCCTTCGACCTGCGCCGCCGTGAGGCCGGCGTTGAACAACGTCTGCGCCGCCGACAGGCCCAGGCTCCACACCAGCGACGACGCGCTGAACAGGTCCGCCACCGCGCTCCCGCCCGACCCGACCGACGCGGTCAGGCGCAGGCTGGGGAAGTACGCCGAGCGCGCGATGCCGATCTGCTCGTTGGCCGAGGCGACGCGCCGCTCCGCCGCCGCGATGTCCGGGCGGCGCTGCAGCAGCCTCGACGGCAGCACGCCGGGGACGTTCGGCACTTGCGGCTTCCACGCGGGCTCGGCGGGGATCGAGAAGCTCGCGGGCGGCTGGCCGACCAGCACTGCGATCGCATGTTCCGCGGACGCACGCTGGCGTTGCAGGTCCAGCAGGTCGGCGCGCGCGTTGGCCAGTTGCGTCTGCGCCTGCAGCAGGTCGGTGCGCGCGGCGATGCCGGCGTTGTAGCGGTTCTGCGTGACGGTCACCGTGCGCTCGTAGCCGGCGACGGTGCGCGCCTGCAGGTCGCGCTGCACGTCGAGCGCGCGCAGGTTGAAGTAGTTGGTGGCGAGTTCGCCCTGCGCCGACAGCCGCGCGGCCGCGAGGTCGGCCAGGCTGGCCTGCTCGCCTGCGCGGGCCTGCGACACGCCGGCCGCGAGGCGGCCCCAGACGTCCGGCTCCCAGCTGCCGCCGATGTCGACCGAGACGCTGTTGCGCGGGCCGCCGCCGCCCACCGACACCGTCGCGCCGCTGGCGGTCGTCGCCGTCGACGCGCCGCGGGCGCCGCTGCGGCTGCCGTCGGCACCGAGCGAGAGGGTCGGGAACAGGCCGGCGCGCTGCTGCGCGACGAGCGCGCGCGCCTGCTGGTACGAGGCGACCGCGGCCGCGACGTTCTGGTTGGACACCTCCACGCGCGCCGCCAGCTGCGACAGCTGCGGGTCCTGGAACAGGTCCCACCACGGGCCGCGCTCGACGTCCTGCGGCTGCGCGGCGACCCAGTCGCCACCGGCTTCCTTGAAGCCGGCGGGCATGTTCTCGATCGGCGGCGCGCCTTCGTAGCGCGGGCCGACGGCGCAACCGGCGAGGGCCAGCGCCGCGGCGAGGGCGATGCAGTGTCGTTTCATGCAGGTTCCGGTTCGTGGTGCCGGGCGAGGAGTTGTTCGTTCGGGCTGCGCCGGCGCAGCTTGTCCATCAGCAGGTAGACCACCGGCGTGGTCAGCAGCGTCACCAGCTGGCTGGCGACCAGGCCGCCGATCACCGCGATGCCCAACGGGCGGCGCAACTCGGCGCCTTCGCCGAAGCCGATGGCCAGCGGCAGTGCACCGAGCGCGGCGGCCAGCGTCGTCATCAGGATCGGGCGGAAGCGCAGCAGGCAGGCTTCGCGCACCGCCTCCAGCGGCGACAGGCCGCGCGACCGCTCGGCGTCGAGCGCGAAGTCGATGATCAGGATCGCGTTCTTCTTCACGATGCCGATCAGCAGGAACACCCCGATCAGCGCCATGATCGAGAAGTCGAGCTTGGCGATCAGCAGCGCGAGCACCGCGCCGACGCCCGCCGAGGGCAGCGTCGACAGCACCGTGATCGGGTGCACCAGGCTCTCGTACAACACGCCCAGCACGATGTAGATCACCACCAGCGCCGCCAGGATCAGCAGCGGCTGCTGCTGGTTGGATTCCTGCGCGGCGCGCGCCGTGCCCTGGAAGCTGCCGCGCACGTTGTTCGGCATCGCGATCGCCGCTTCGGCGGCGCGCACGGCCGCCTGGCTGTCCGCGAGCGTGAAGCCCTCGGCCAGGTTGTAGGAGATCGTGGTCGCCAGCTCCGCGTCCTGGTGGCTCACCGAGGTGGGCGCGGCGCGTTCCTTCAGCGTGGCGATCGCCGCGAGCGGCACCATGACCGTGGTGCTGGTGCTGAGCGCCGTGCCGCTGGACTGGTCGCGCAGGGAGGGATTCACGCCCGAGGACGCGCCGCTGGAAGACGTCGACCCCGCCGTGGCCGCTCCAGTGGCCGTCGAACCCGCGCCCGTGGTGGTCGACGATGCGCCGCTGCTGGTGACCGCCCCCGCGATGCTGGACGCCGCGGCGACGTTCTTCGCCGGCACGTACACGTCGCGCAGCGCCTCGGGACTGCGCGCGTAGCGCTGCGCCACGCCTAGGATCACCTTGTACTGGTTCAGGTCGCCGTAGATCGTGGAGACCTGCCGCTGGCCGAAGAAGTTGTACATCGCGTTGTCGATGTCGCGCGAGCTGATGCCCAGGCGCGCCGCGCTGTCCTTGTCGACTTCGACGTACGTCTCGATGCCGTTGTCCTGCTGGTCGGTGTCGACGTCGATCAGCGCCGGCTGCTGCTTCATCGCCTCGGCCAGCCGCGTCGCCCACTTCTTCAGGTCGGCGACGTTGTCGCTCTTGAGCGTGTACTGGTAGGTCGAGTTGGCCGAGCGCGCGCCCATGCGCAGGTCCTGCACCGGGTTGAGGAACAGGCTGATGCCCGAGACGCTGGCCAGCTGCGGCCGCAGCCGCTGGATGACGGCTTGCGCCCGCTCGTTCGGCGGCCGCTGCGACGCGGGCTTCAGGTTGACGAACACGAAGCCGCCGCCCGCGCGGCTGCCGCCGGTGAAGCCCACCACCGTGTCGACCGCCGGGTCGTTGCGGATGATGTTCACCAGCTGGCGCAGCTTGTCCTGCATCGCCTGGAACGAAATGCTCTGGTCGGCCCGCAGCCCGCCGTTGAACTGGCCGGTGTCCTGCTGCGGGAAGAAGCCCTTGGGAATCTTCACCAGCAGCCAGGCATTGATGCCGATGATGGCCACCAGGATCGCCAGCACGAACCAGCGCGCCTGCAGCGCCCAGTCCAGGCTCAGCGCATACGCGTGCTGCACGCCGGCGAACGCGCGTTCGAGGAAGCGGCCGATGCGGCCGGCCGGCTTGTGGCCGGTCCCCGGCCGCAGCAGCCACGCGCAGAGCATCGGCGTGGTGGTCAGCGAGATGACCAGCGAGATCATCACGGCCGCCGACAGCGTCACCGCGAATTCGCGGAATAGGCGGCCTACCTGGCCGCCCATGAACAGCAGCGGGATGAACACGGCCACCAGCGACAGGCTGATCGACAGCACGGTGAAGCCGACCTCGCGCGCGCCCAGCAGCGCGGCGGCGAAGCGGTCCATGCCCGCTTCCATGTGGCGGGCGGTGTTCTCCAGCACCACGATGGCGTCGTCGACCACGAAGCCGGTGGCCACGGTCAGCGCCATCAGCGACAGGTTGTTCAGCGAGAAGCCCAGCAGGTACATCACGCCGAAGGTGCCCAGCAGCGAGACGACGGTGGCGATGGCCGGGATGAGCGTCGCGCGGGCGCTGCGCAAGAAGGCGCTGACCACCAGCACCACCAGCAGGACCGCGATGGCGAGCGTGATCTCCACCTCGTGCAGCGCGGCGCGGATGGACGTCGTGCGGTCCGACGCGACCTGGATCTTCACGTCCTGCGGCAGCTCCTCTTGCAGCTCGGGCAGCAGCGCGCGCACGCCGTCGACGGTGGTGATGACGTTGGCGCCGGGTTGCAGCGTCACCAGCACGATGACGGCCGGCTCGCCGTTGAACAGGCCCAGCGTGTTGACGTTCTCCACGCTGTCGGTGACCTCGGCGATGTCGTCCAGCCGCACGGCCGAGCCGTTGCGCCACGCGACCACCAGCCCCTTGTAGTCGGCGGCGGTGCGGCCGCCGCCGGCGCTGTTGCGCGTGTAGATCTGCAGCCGCTTGCCCTCGACCTCCACCTGGCCCTTGGGGCGGTTGGCGCTGCTGGACTGGATGGCGGCCCGCACGTCCTCGGCCGAGATGCCGGCGTTGTTCAACGCATAGGGCGACAGTTCGACGCGCACCGCCGGCGCCGCGCCGCCGCCGATCTCGACGTCGCCCACGCCCTGCACCTGCGCGATCTTCTGCTGCACGAGGTTGGACACCTCGTCGTAGATCTGGCCCGGGGTGCGCTTGGGCGACGTGAGCGCCAGGATGATCACCGGTGCCGCCGACGGGTTGGCCTTGCGGTAGGTCGGATTGCTGCGCAGCGTCGACGGCAGGTCGGCGCGCGTCGCGTTGATGGCCGCCTGCACCTCGCGCGCGGCCGCGTCGATGTTGCGATTGAGCTCGAACTGCAGGCTGATGCGCGAGGAGCCCAGCCCGCTGCTGGACGTCATCTCGTTGACGCCCGCGATGGTGCCCAGCCTTCGTTCCAGCGGCGTCGCCACCGCGCTCGCCATGTTCTCCGGGCTGGCGCCGGGGATGCTGGCGCTGACCGAGATGACCGGAAAGTCCACCTGCGGCAGCGGCGCGACCGGCAGCACGAAGAACGCCGCGATGCCCGCCAGCGCGATCCAGATGGTGAGCAGCACCGTCGCGACGGGGCGGCGGACGAAGGGTGCGCTCAAGTTCATGCGCGAACCTCTTCGCTCCCTCTCCCGCTTGCGGGAGAGGGTTGGGGTGAGGGTGTCTTCCGCCACCCCTGCCCCAACCGGTCGAACCACAGGTAGATCACCGGCGTCGTGAACAGCGTCAGCAGCTGGCTCACCACCAGCCCGCCGAAGATCGCGATGCCCAGCGGGCGGCGCAGTTCGGCGCCCTCGCCCCAGCCGAGCATCAGCGGCACGGCGGCGAACAGCGCGGCCAGCGTCGTCATCAGGATCGGGCGGAAGCGCAGCAGCGCGGCCTGGTGGATCGCTTCGCCCGGCGCCTTGCCCTCGTTGCGTTCGGCATCGAGCGCGAAGTCGATCATCATGATCGCGTTCTTCTTCACGATGCCGATCAGCAGGATGATGCCGATGATGCCGATCACGCCCAGGTCGTTGCCGGTGAGCATCAGCATCAGCAGCGCGCCGACGCCCGCCGACGGCAGCGTCGACAGGATCGTCACCGGGTGCACGTAGCTCTCGTACAGCACGCCCAGCACGATGTAGACGCACACCACCGCCGCCAGGATCAGCCACAGCTGGTTGGACAGCGACGCTTCGTACGCGCCCGAGGCCCCGAGGAAGTTCAGCGTCAAAGCGCCCGGGAATCCCATCTCCTTCGCGGTCGCGCGCACCGCGTCCACCGCGGTGCCGAGCGACACGCCGGGCGCCGTGTCGAAGCCGACGGTGGCGGCGGGGTACTGCGCGACGTGCACGACCTGCAGCGGCGCGCGCTGTTCCACCAGCCGGGCGATGGTCGACAGCGGCACCGCGCTGCCCGAGCTGCCGCGCAGCATCACGTTGGACAGCGCCGACGGGCTGGGCACCGCGTCCTGCCGCGCCTCCAGCACCACGCGGTACTGGTTGGTCTCGGTGAAGATGGTCGACACGATGCGCTGGCCGAACGCGCTGTACAGCGCGTCGTCGATCGACGAAGCCGTGATGCCCAGGCGCGCGGCGCTGTCGCGGTCGATGTCGACCAGCATCGCGGCGCCGGTGGCGCCGGCATCGGTGACCGCGTGGCGCACCTGCTTCACGCTGCCCAGCTGCTGCACGAGGCGCTGCGCCCACTCGTTGACCTGGTTCTGGTCCGCGCCCTCGATCGACAACCGGTACTGCGTCGGCCCGGATTCGGCGTCGATCGTGAGGTCCTGCACCGGCTGCACGCGCAACGTCGCGCCCTGCACCTGCTCGCCGGCCTTGCGCACGCGTTCCATGGTGTCCTCGAGCCCGCCGCGCGCGCTGCGCAGGTTCACCAGCAGGCGGCCGGTGTGCAGCATCGTGTTGTTGGCGGCGTCGACGCCGACGATGCTGGACAGGCTGACCACGTCCGGGTCGGCCACCACTTTCTTCGCCACCTCCTGCTGCAGCTGCGCCATGCGGTCGAAGGAGATCGACTGCGACGCCTCCACGCGCACCTGCAGCTGGCCGGTGTTCTGCGTGGGGAACAGCCCCTTGGGGATGACGATGTACAGCAGCGCGGTGACTGCCAGCGTGAGCAACGCGACCAGCAGCGTGGCGCGCTGCCGCGCCAGCACCCAGGTGAGCGCGACGTCGTAGCGGTGGATCAGGCGATCGAAGGCGCGGGTCATCTTCGCGCCCAGGCCGCTGCCGGCCGCTTCGCCGCCCGGGTGGGCCTCGATCCAGCGCGCCGACATCATCGGCACCAGCGTCAGCGACACGACGGCCGAGATCAGGATCGTGACCGCCAGCGTGACCGCGAACTCCCGGAACAGGCGGCCGACCACGTCGCCCATGAACAGCAGCGGGATCAGCACCGCGATCAGCGACACCGTCAGCGAGATGATGGTGAAGCCGATCTCGCCGGCGCCCTTGAGCGCCGCCTCCATCGGCGGCATGCCGTCCTCGATGTGGCGCGAGATGTTCTCGATCATCACGATGGCATCGTCGACGACGAAGCCGGTGGCGATCGTCAGGGCCATCAGCGAGAGGTTGTTCAGGCTGTAGCCCATGAGCAGCATGACGCCGCAGGTGCCGATCAGCGACACCGGCACCGACAGGCTGGCGATGATGGTCGCGCGCGGGCTGTGCAGGAACGCGAAGATCACCAGCACCACCAGCACGACGGACAGCAGCAGTTCCAATTGCACGTGGTGCACGGAAGCGCGGATGCCGCTGGTGCGATCGGACAGGACCTGCACGTTCAGGCCGGCGGGGAGGCTGGCGGTGAGTTCGGGCAGGCGCTGCTTGATGGCGTCGACCGTCTGGATCACGTTGGCGCCGGGCTGGCGCTGCACGTTGACGACGATCGCCGGCTGCAGCTTCCCGCCGTCCGCGTCGTGGACGCCGGCCCATGCACCCAGCCGCACGTTCTCGGCGCTGCTGACCACCTGCGCGACGTCGGCCAGCCGCACCGGCGCGTTGTTGCGGTACGAGACGACCAGCTGCGCGTAGTCCTCGGCCTTGAGCAGCTGGTCGTTCGAGTTGATGCTCCAGGAGCGGGTCGGCCCGTCGATGCTGCCCTTGGCGGCGTTGGCGTTCGCCGCGGTGATGGCGCTGCGCACGTTGTCCAGGCCCAGGCCGTTGGCCGCCAGGGCCCGCGTGTCGACCTGGATGCGCACCGCGGGCCGCTGCCCGCCCGAGAGCGTGACGAGGCCGACGCCGCTGACCTGGCTGATCTTCAGCGCGAGGCGTGTGTTGACGATGTTCTGCACCTCGGTCAGCGGCAGCGTGTCGGAGGTGACGGCGAGCGTCAGCACCGGTGCGTCGGCCGGATTGACCTTCGCGTACACCGGTGGCGCGGGCAGGTCCGCCGGCAGGAGCGAACCGCCGGCGTTGATGGCGGCCTGCACCTGCTGCTCGGCGACGTCGAGTTGCAGGCCGAGGCCGAACTGCAAGGTGACGATCGACACGCCGGCCGCGCTGGTGGAACTCATGCGCGACAGGCCCGGCATCTGGCCGAACTGCCGCTCCAGCGGCGCCGTGACCGTTTGCGCCATCACCTCCGGGCTCGCGCCCGGGTACAGCGTCTGCACCTGGATGGTCGGGTAGTCCACCTGCGGCAGCGCCGATAGCGGCAGGAACCGCAAGCCGACCAGCCCCGCCAGCACGATCGCCAGCATCAGCAGCGACGTGGCGACGGGGCGGAGGATGAAGGGGCGGGAGGGGCTCAATCCGGATCCTTTCTCCGCTGCAAGCGGAGATGCGGGAACCCCATCACTGCCCCTGCCCCTGCCGCTCGCGCCGTTGCTGCATCTGCTGCCAGCGCTCCAGCGCCTGCGGGTCGCCACGGTCCAGCGCTTCGAGGAATTTCCTGCGGCGCTCCAGTTGCTCGGGATCGCCGGCGACCGAGTCGAGCATGCGCTGGCGCTGCTCGGGCGTGGGACCGGCCGCGCGGGGCGCAGCTTGTGCAGCCTGCGCAGGCGCGGCATTGGTGGCAGCCGCGCCCTGCTCGCGCGTCGTGCGCTGGCCCGCCGTCGCGGAAGCAGCCGGCGCCGGCGCCGACGCGGCGGGCGCGTTGCCGTCCTGCGGCGCGCGGCCGCCGCCGTTGCCGCGGCCCCCCGCGCCGCGGCCGCCTTGCGCCGGCGCATCGCCGGGCAGCACCACGCGGCCGCCGTCGCGCAGCCGGTCGGCGCCTTCGGTGACGACGCGCTCGCCCGCCTCCAGGCCCTTCACGACCTGGATCTTGTCCACCGTCGTCTGGCCGCGCTGCACCTGGCGCAGCGTGACCGTGCGGTCCGGATTGATGACGAACACCTGGTCGCCGTTGGGGCCCTGGCGCACGGCGTTGACGGGGACGGTCACCGCGCCTTCGATCGTGCGCAGTTGCAGCTGCACGTTGACGAACTGGCTGGGGAACAGCAGGCCCTTGGCGTTCGCGAAGCGCGCCTTGGCCTTCACGGTCCCGGTTTGCGGATCGACCGCGTTGTCCAGCGACGCGAAGGTGCCGCTGTCCAGCACCTGGCTGCGCGTGCGATCCAGCGCCTTGACCGCCATCGGCGCGTTGCCGTTGCCCAGGACGGCATTGACCTGGTCCTGCGGCACCGAGAACTGCACGTCGATGGGCGACAGCTGCGTGATCACCGCGACGCCGTTCGCATCGCCGGTGCCGATCACGTTGCCGACGTCCACCGGCCGCAGGCCCACGCGGCCGCCCACCGGCGCCGTGATGCGGGTGTACGAGAGGTTCAGGCGCGCCGTGCCTTCATTGGCCTTGTCGACGACGACGCCCGCTTCCAGCTGCTTGACCAGCGCGGCCTGGGTGTCGACCTCCTGCCGCGCGATGGAGTCCTGCTGCAGCAGCGTCTGGAAGCGCTTGAGCTGCACGCGCGCGGCGTCCAGCTGCGCCTCGTCGCGCATGCGGTTGCCCGTGGCCTGCTGCAGCGCCATCTCGAACGGTCGCGGGTCGATGGTGGCCAGCAGGTCGCCCTTCTTGACCATCTGGCCTTCCTGGTAGCGGATCTCCTGCAGCACGCCGCCGACCTGCGGCCGCACGCGCACGGTCGCCACCGGCGTGACGGTGCCGAGCGCCTCCAGCGTCACGCTCAGGTTGCTGCGCTCCGCCGTCGCGACGCCGACGGTCGTCGGCGGCCCGCCACGCGCACCGCCGCCCCCTGCACCACCGCCCCGCCCGCCGCCCCCGGCGCCGGGCGCACCGCCCGGCCCGGCCGACGCCGTGTTGGCCGGCTGGGTGAGGTACCAGCCGCCAACGGCCAGCGCCGCCACGACGAACACCGCGACCAGCGCGCCGATCCCCAGCCCGAAGCGGCCGAAGCGCCGCGGCGGCGGCCCGGCGGTCACGGGAGCGGGTGCACGGTCGGGCGGGAGGTCGGCGGGCATCGTTGTCCTTGGAATCGGGAGGCTCGGCAGCCGCCGAGCTTAGCAACGGGCCGCGAGGCCGCCTGTCGGCGATCGTGCCAATCCGCGGCCGCGGGAGAATTGACGCCGCCACTCTGCGCGCGTGGCGTGTCGCACGCGCGGCGCGGATGTGTCTGCTTTGCAAAGTTGGGTGGAAAGCGGACGCCCAAACGCAGAGGTCGCAGAACAGCGCGGAGGTCGCAGAAGAACCCCATCAAGGATTCCCTTCTGCGACTTCCGTGCTTCTTCTGCGACTTCTGCGTGTGGGAGTTCGCGAACCCGCGGCCGCGGGAGCGCCTAGTGCGTGATCACGCAGAGCACGCTGCAGGGCGCGTGCTCGATGAGCGCACCGGAGATGGAACCACGCCACCACCGGGCGGCCCAGCTGTCGAGGTGCTTGTGGCCGACGACGATGAGGTTGGCTTCGACCTTGCGGGCGAACTTGCTGATCTCGTCGATCGCCTCGCCCGTGACGACCTCGCCCTTGGCGGCATAGCCGCCCTGCGACAGCCGGCGCAGGCCGTCGTCGAGGATCGCCTGGTACTTGGCGCGTTCGCGCTCTTCCAGTTCGACGTCGTAGACGCCGCCTTCGAGCCCGACGAAACTCATCGCCGAAGGCATGACCGCCACGAGGAACAGCTCGGCATGGGACCACAGCGCGAGCTCCTGGCAGTCGAGCAGCGCCTTCTGGCCGGCATCGCTGCCGTCGTAAGCCAAGAGGATGCGGTTGTACATGCAAGTGCCCTTCGCGATGGCCCGTGATCGAGACAGGATAGTCCGCCCCGCGTTGAGCCACACTGGGGATTGACCCGAAGGGGCCATTGCTGCGGGGCGCGCCTTGCGGCGCTGGCATCTTTCAACGCAGAGGACGCAGAAAGGGGACAGAAGCGCGGAAGGATCCATGGATCTTTCTGTGGCTTCTGCCTGCCTTCTGTCCTCTGCGTTGAAGCTCCAGGTGCGCAGCACCGCACAGGCGCGAAGCGCCGCATCCTCAGGCGCGAAGCACCGCCACCCAGCTGCCATCCACCGCGCGCACGTGCACGCGCCCGCCGAAGACACGCGCCAGCGCCTCGTGCGTCGCGCGTTCGGCGCAGGGGCCGTGGTGGGCGACGCGGCCGTCTTGCAGGACGAGCAGGTCATCGGCTTGCAGCGCGATGGTCAATTCGTGCAGGACGCTGACCACCGTGCGGCCCTGGATGACGAGGCGGCGGACCAGGGCGAGCCAGTCGGCCTGGTGCGGGGGATCGAGGTTGGCGAGCGGTTCGTCCATCAGCAGCAGCGGCGCGCCGACCGCGAGGGCGCGCGCGAGCAGCACGCGCTGGCGCTCGCCACCGGACAGCTGGCCGAGCGGGCGCTCGCGCCAGTCCCAGCAGTGCGTCTCGCGCATCGCCGCTTCGGCGGCGGCGACGTCGGCGGCGGACGGCGACGCCAGCCAGCGCTGGTGCGGCAGGCGGCCGAGCATCACGACGTCCCACGCGCGCAGGTCCGCGGCGCCGCCCTCGCCCTGCCCCATCCAGCTCAGGGCCAGCGCCCGGTCACGAGCGGACCAGGTGCGCGCGTCGCGCCCCAGCATGCGCAGGTCGCCGCTGGCAGGCAGCAATTGCGCCAGTGCCTTCAGCAGCGTCGTCTTGCCCGCGCCGTTGGGGCCGACGACCGCCATCCAGCGGCCGGCGGGCACTTGCAGGTCGACGCCATGCAGAACCTCGCGCCCCGCGAGCGCCACGCGCAAGCCGCGGGCCTCGAACGCGGGCGCGCTCACAGCGGCCTCCGGTGCATCAGCCACAGCAGGTAGCCGCCACCCAGCAGCGCGGTGAGCAGGCCGACCGGCAATTCCTGCGGCGCGAGCAGCCAGCGCGAACCGACGTCGGCGGCCAGCAGCAGCACGCCACCGGTGAGCGTCGCCAGCGGCAGCAGCCAGCGGTACGTGGGCAGCACGACCGAGCGCACGAGGTGCGGCGCGACCAGCCCGATGAACGCCACCAGGCCGACCTGCGCGACGGCCGCGCCGGTCGCCAGCGCCATCACGGCCACCAGGCCCAGTCGCAGCGCGTGCAGCGGCACGCCCAGGCTGGCGGCCGTCGCTTCGCCAAGCGACAGCGCGTCGATGCCGGGACTCAGCGCGATCGCCGCGACGATCATCAGCACGAGCAGCACCGCCATCAGCGCCGCACCGCTCCAGCCGATGAAGGCGGTCGAGCCGAGCAGGAAGCCTTGCAGCGGCCGCAGCACCTCGGGCGCCCACAGCATCACGAGCGAGGTCAGCGCACCGAACACCATGCCGACGACGACGCCGGCCAGCAGCAGGCGCAGCGTCTGCTGCACGCCGCGGGCGAGCACCAGCGTGACCAGCACCGCACCCAACGCGCCGGCGAAACCGCCGACGGCCAGCCCGAGTTGCGCCCACCATGCGCCCGACGCACCCGCGCCGCCCATCGCGAACAGGAACAGCGCGACTCCGAGCGACGCGCCGGATGCGCTGCCCAGCAGGTACGGATCGGCGAGTGGATTGCGGAACAGGCCTTGCGCGACGGCGCCGCCGAGCCCGAGCAGCGCGCCCGCGAACCAGGCACCGACGCTGCGCGGCAGCCGGATGTCCCAGACGACGGCATCGCCGGGGCCGGCGCCGTTCCACGGTGGTTCCCAGCCGACCGAGCCGACGCACAACCCGAGCACGACAAGCGCCGCCGTTGCCAGCACCAGCAGCGCAGCCAGCGTCGCGGGCGACACGCGCGGCTTCATCGCTTCGGCGTGAGGCGGCCGGCCAGGCAGTCCGCGAGCAGTTGGGCGCCGGTGGCCAGGCGCGGGCCGGGCCGCGCGATGGCATCGGCCTGCGCGTCGGTGAACGCGCACACCCGGTTGTCGTGGATGGCGCGGATGCGCGACCAGCCGGGGCGGCGGGCGAGCGTGGGCCGATCGCGCTCGAACAGCATGATCACCTGCGGGTTGGCGCGCACGACGAACTCGGGATTGAGCTTGGGCACGGAGCCCAGGCTCCCCGGCACGATGTTGCGCACGCCCAGGCGCGTGAGCAGCTGGCCGATGTGCGACGACTCGCTGGCGGCGTACGCGCCGTCGCTCAGCTCGAAGTACACGCTGGCGCCGCGCATCGTGTCGGGCACGCTGCGCACCGCGGCGTCGATGCCGTCCTGCATCTGCCACCACAGGCGGTCGGCGCCGCCGACGTCCAGCAGCTGCGCGATGGTGCGCGAGACGCGCCGCACGTCGTCCAGCGTCTTGATGTCCAGTCCCACCACCGGCACGCCCAGCTGCTGCAGTCGCGGCAGCACGCGCGCGGTGGACGACAGCAGCACCACGTCGGGCTTGAGGCCGACGATGCGCTCGACCTGCGCGTCGTTGACGCCGCCCACGCGCGGCAGCTTCCTCACGGTCTCCGGCCAGTTGGAGAAATCGTCGACGCCGACCAGCCGGTCGCAAGCCTCGAGCTGGCAGACGGTCTCCGTCAGCGACGGCAGCAGCGTCACGACGCGCTTCGGCGGCTGCGGCAGCGTGACGCTGGTGCCGCGGTCGTCGATGACCGTGACGGCCGCGGAGGCGATCGACGCAAAGGCGAGGAGCAGGAGCGCGAGCAGCCGCTTCATGCGTGGTCCTGCGCCCAGCGCAGCACGATGCGATGCAACTGCTCGACGCCGTCGGTCAGGGCCGCGGGGCCGGGCTGCAGGATGTCGGCCGATTTCACTTCGAACAATTGCCCGTCCTTCACGGCATTCACGCCGGCCCAGCCGGGCCGCGCGGCGACCCGCTCGGGCCGGAACTTCTTGCCGCACCACGAGCCGACGATGATGTCCGGGTTGCGGCGCACGATCTCCAGCGGGTCCGCGACGATGCGGTCCTTGCCGAGCGCCTGGGTCGCGAGTTCGGGAAAGACGTCGTCGCCGCCGGCGATGCCCACCAGCTCGCTCACCCAGCGGATGCAGCTGATGGCGGGCTCGTCCCATTCCTCGAAGAACACGCGGGGACGGCGCGGCAACGCCGCGGCGGCAGCGCGGATCGCTACGAGCCGGGTCCGCATGCCGGCGAGCAGCTCCTCGCCCTTCTCCGCCCGGCCGACCAGCGAAGCGACCTGCCACAGCATCGCGAAGATCTCGTCCACGCTGCGCTGGTTGAACACCGTCACCTGGACGCCGTGGCGGATGAGCGCCGACGCGATGTCGGCCTGCAGGTCGGAGAAGCCGAACACGCAGTCGGGCTCCAGCGCGAGGATCTTGTCGATCTTCGCGGACAGGAACGCGCTGACCTTGGGCTTGTCCTCGCGCGCACGGCGCGGGCGCACCGTGTAGCCGGAGATGCCCACGATGCGCGCCTCCTCGCCCAGCAGGTACAGCCACTCGGTCGTCTCCTCGGTGAGGCAGACGATGCGCGAGGGCGCGTAGGCGGCGGAGGTGGAGGCGGGCATCGATGGATTCTCAGAGGCGCGGTTGCCAGGCCAGGCCGACGAACACGCCGCGGCCCGGTTGCCGGTAGCCGTACACCGTTTCGTACTGGCGATCCCCCGCATTCTCGACGCGGCCGAACACGCGCACCTCGGGCGTCACCCGGTAGCTCGTCGTGAGGTCGAGCACCGCGTAGCTGCCCAGCACCTGGCCCGCATCGGAGCGGCTGTCGCTGGTGCGCAGGTTGGCGCCCCATTGCCATGGCCCCATCTCGCGCGAGACACCCAGCTTGGCCAGCGTCTTCGCGCGCCGTTGCAGCCGCTCGCCGGTGTCCTCGTCGCGCGGGTCCTGGCTGGTGAGGCCGACGTCGATCGCGTAGTTGCCGACGCGGCCGCTCCACGTCAGCTCCACACCCTTGGTGCGTGCGTGGCCGATGTTGATGCGGTTGAAGGAATCGTCGAAGCCGAACAGGTCGGTGTAGCGGTTGTCGAATACGGTGGCGCGCACCACCTGCCCTGCCGCCGCGTACTGCAGCGCGACTTCACGCGCGCGCAGCCGCTCCGGGCGCAGCGCGGGATTGCCGCCGAAGGGGTAATACAGGTCGTTGAACGTCGGCGCATTGAAGCCGGTGGACGCCGACGCGCCCAGGCGCCAGGCGTCGGTGAGCTGGTAGCCGTACGCGGCCAGCCACGTGTTCGCGGTGCCGAAGGTGGTGTAGCGGTCCTGTCGCACGTTCAGCTGCGCCTGGTGCGGGCCGCTGGCGAGTGTGTAGCCCAGCCGCGCGCTGTCCTGGTTACGGTCGGGCCGCGCGTACGTCGTGTCGCTCGACAGCTGCTGGCGCGTGTGCTCCACCCCCGCCGTCACGCGCTGGCCGGGAGTGACCTGCCATTGCAGGCTGGCCTGCACGCCATCGCTGCGCGAATGCACGAAGAACGGGAACGCGCTGACGTCGGCATCGAGCTTGTCGGCGGCGTGGGTCAGCGCGAGATCCAGGGCCAGGTTGTCGGTGACCTTGGCGCGGCCTTCGAGGACGGCGCTCTGCTCCACCGAGCGCGATTCGTCGGGCTGGGTCGCCGGGCCGAACTGGCTGTCGAACTCGCTGCGGCCGCGTGCCTCGCGCAGGCGCAGGCCGAGGCTGTGGCCGCCGGCAATGTCCTGCGTGATCGCGAAGCCCGCGGCGTTGCGCCGGTAGCCGTCGCGGTCCGGGTTGGTGCCGGGCAGTTCGACGTGGTTGGTCGCATCGAAGCCGCGCTCGCGCAGCGACTCGACGTCGGCGCGCAGGCCGGTGCCGGACGCGAGCTTCACGCTGCCCGACGCCGTCGCCTGCACGAGGCCGCGCGAGCCGCCCTGGATCGTGACGTTGGCCGTGGGCGTGCCGGCCGGCCGGCGCGTGAACACCTGGATCACGCCGCCCAACGCGGCGCTGCCGTACAGGCTGGAGACGTTGCCCCGCACGACCTCGATGCGCTCGACGTCGACGAGCGACAGGTGCTCCAACGCCGGCAGGCCGAAGTTGAGGTTGTTGATCGGCACGCCGTCGACCAGCACCAGCGTGTGGCGCGTCTCGGCGCCGCGCAGCGACACGCCGGCGACCGTGCCGGTGCCGCCGACTTGCGTCAGCTCGAGGCCCGCCACGCGCTGCAGCAGCGTCGGCAGGTCGGGTGTCTGCGCGGCGTCGATGTCGGCGCGCGTGAGCACGGTGGTGGACGGCAGCGCATCCTGCACGCGCTGCTCGGTGCGACTGGCCGTGACGACGACGCCAGGCAGTTGCGCCTGGGCGAACGCGGCGCAGGACAGGAGCGAAAGCGCGAACGGAACGCCCGCGCGGCGAAGGGAGAGGGTGGGAACCATGGAGACACTCGAACGAAAGCAACCCGGGCCGGCTTCCCCGCCGGCAATGGGCACCATGGCCGCGCGCAGGGCGCGGCCGCCTCGTTGGCCGGTATCCGGGCTGGCGGTTCGCCTCCATCGCCTTCCCGGCACGCGGTGACGCGCGACGCCAGTGGCTTGTCTGATGGGACGGGGCGCCCTCGTGGGCACCCGACCGCTTACCGTTGCGGGGGCAGCGCAGGTTGGCTTTCGTGCGCGATGTGGCACTGGGCTCCCTGCTTCCCGTTGAACTGCGGCATGCGAACCACACCGCGAGCACCAACCAGGTGATTCTAGATGCAACAGCGCACCCGAACCCTACAATGGTCCCACCTATGGCCAGTGCCTCCCAGGTCGACCAGATCGCCGAACGCGTCGAGCGCCTGCTCGTTCGCTATGAGGAACTGCAACGCACCAACGCCCTGCTCGTGCAGCAGGTCGAGGCGCTGACGCAGGAGCGCGACTCGCTCAAGTCGCGCCTGTCGGCGGCCCGCTCGCGCGTCGACGCCCTGCTCGAGCGGCTGCCCGAGTTCAAGTCCGCCGCTTGAGTCTTTTCCGCATGGCCGCCACCAAGCAGATCGAAGTCCAGATCATGGGCCAGAGCTACCTGCTCGGCTGTCCCGAGGGCGGCGAAGGCCGCCTGCTCGAGGCCGTCGAGAAGGTCGACACCGCCATGTGCCGCATCCGCGACGCCGGCAAGGTGAAGGCGCGCGACCGCATCGCGGTGCTCGCCGCGCTGAACCTCGCCTTCGACGTCGCGGACCGCGAAGTCGCGGCGCCGCGCGCGATGCCCGCTCCCGTCGCCGACGGCGCGTCCGACCCGCGCCTCGCGTCGCTGCTGCACCGTCTCGACCGCGCGCTCGGCGACGACGGGCGCCTGATCTGAGTTCGTCAAGCTCGTCAAGGCAACACCGCGAATGCGTCGGTGTCTTACGCCCCGCGTGGCCCCAACCGCGTGACCCAGCACCTACAATGGCCTCGTCTGCAGTGCGTGCCGGGCCTTTATGTCCTTGAACCAATGCTCTCTGAGCAAGGGCTTGGAACAAACCTGGTGAGCGTGAACGTCTCGCGTCAGATGATCCCAACATCAGGTTGACCTCGCCCACCTGAACCCCTGGTTCAGGCTGCGGCCCGGTGGCAACTGCAGACGCCTTCTTCCGGCCGCCGCCCTCGCGCGGCGCGCGGCCACGACGACAAGAACGAGAACGAGAGGGGCGCGGCGGATGCCGCCGATCGAATCGCAACTGATCGCCGAGCTGGCGCTGATCGGCATCTGCACGGGCTTCCTCGCCGGGCTGCTGGGCATCGGCGGCGGGATGATCATGGTGCCGTTCGTCACCATCATCCTCACGCACCGCGGCTTCCCGCCGGACTACACCGTCAAGGCCGCAGTCGCGACGTCGCTTGCGACGATCTGCTTCACCTCGCTGTCCTCGGTCCGCGCACACGCCAAGCGCGATGCGGTGCTGTGGCCGGTGGTGAAAGTGCTCGCGCCCGGCATCCTCGCCGGCTCGCTGCTGGGCGCGCAACTCGCCGTCGCGCTCCCCGGCAAGGTCCTGGGCATCGTGTTCGCCGTGTTCGTCGCGTTCTCCGCGACGCAGATGCTGCTCAATCGCAAGCCCGAGCCCTCGCGCACGCTGCCCGGCCCGCTGCCCACGTTCGGCGTCGGCGTCGCGATCGGCTGGCTGTCGTCGATGGTCGGCGCCGGCGGCGCGTTCATCTCGGTGCCATTCATGACGTGGTGCAACGTGCGCATCCACCAGGCCGTCGGCACGTCGTCGGCGCTCGGCTTCCCGATCGCGCTCGCCGGCACCATCGGCTACGTGTGGGCGGGCCGCTCGCTGCCGCAGTTGCCGCCCGGGGCGGTGGGCTACCTGTACCTGCCGGGGCTCATCGTGATCTCGCTCGCGAGCATGCTGCTCGCGCCGCTGGGCGCGCGCACGGCACACCGCATGGACATCACGCCGCTCAAGCGCGCGTTCGCGTTCGTGCTCTACGGTCTCGCCGCGTATTTCCTGCTTCGTTGACCGCGGTCAAGAGGTGCGCCGCCAACCTTGACTTAGGTCAAGTTTCAAGGCGCATCAGGTGCACGCACGCACGCATTTCTCCGGGCAAACCCCCTGCTCGCGCGGGGCACTGCGGAGCGACATTCGCAGGTGCCGCGGCTCACGGGGAGCGTGACCGCGAGTCCACACCAAGGAGCGTGCCATGCTGAAACTCAATGCACTTGTCCGGTCGGTCCCGACCGTCTTCGCCCTCGCGGCGGCAGCGTCGTTCGCGGCGCCCGCCTTCGCGGCCTGGGAACCCGCCAAGCCCGTCGAGTTCGTCGTGCCCGCAGGCACCGGCGGTGGTGCCGACCAGATGGCCCGCCTCATCCAGGGCGTCGTGGTCAAGCACAACCTGATGAAGCAGCCGCTGGTGGTCGTCAACAAGTCCGGCGGCGCCGGCGCCGAGGGCTTCCTCGACGTCAAGAACGCCAAGGGCGACCCCCACAAGATCGTCGTGACGCTGTCCAACCTGTTCACGACGCCGCTCGCGACCGGCGTGCCGTTCAACTGGCGCGACATGACGCCGGTGACGATGATGGCGCTGGACAACTTCGTGCTGTGGGTCAACGCCGACACGCCGTACAAGTCCGCCAAGGACTACGTCGAGGCGGTCAAGAAGGCCGGCCCGAGCAAGATGAAGATGGGCGGCACCGGCTCCAAGCAGGAAGACCAGATCATCACCGCCGCCATCGAGAAGGCCACCGGCACCAAGTTCATCTACGTGCCGTTCAAGGGCGGCGGCGAAGTGGCCGTGCAGCTGGTGGGCAAGCACGTGGATTCGACGGTGAACAACCCGATCGAGGCCGTGGCCCAGTGGCGCGCCAACCAGGTCCGGGCGCTGTGCGTGTTCGACGAGAAGCGCATGCCGTACAAGGACAAGATCACCGACTCGCAGGCCTGGGGCGACGTGCCCACCTGCAGCGAAGCGGGCATCCCCACCACGTACACGATGCTGCGCGGCATCTTCATGGCGCCCGGCGTCACGAAGGAGCAGACCCAGTACTACGTCGACCTGCTCAAGAAGGTGCGCGAGACGCCCGAGTGGAAGGACTACATGAACAAGGGCGCCTTCAACCAGACGTCGATGGACGGCGACAAGTTCACCGAGTGGCTGGGCAAGGCCGAGCAGACCCACCGCGACCTGATGAAGGACAACGGCTGGCTGGCCAAGTAAGCCCGCCCCCGGGGGCCGCGGGCCATCGCCCGCGCGCCCTGCAGTCTTGAACCCACAGGCCGCGAACCGCGGCAGGAGCCCTCCCCCATGGACCAGCAGGACACCGCCGCCACCGGCTCGCGCGGCGTGGCCACGTTCACCGTCGAGATCTTCATCGCGGTGCTCATCTTCGCTTTCGGCCTCACCGTGCTGTTCGGCAGCCGCAATCTCGGCTCGGGCTGGACCAGCGACGGTCCGGGCGCCGGCTACTTCCCCTTCTACATCGGCCTGATCCTGTGCATCGCCTCGGCCGGCACGATCTGGCAGACGATGCGCGCGGGTCGCGGCGACGGCGAGGTGTTCGCCGACGGCGAACAGATCAAGCGCGTGCTGACCGTGCTGGTGCCCGCGGGCATCTACGTCGCCGCCATCTGGGTGCTGGGCCTGTACATCGCCTCGGCGATCTACATCGCCGGCTTCATGATCATCCTGGGCAAGTTCTCGCCCCTCAAGAGCGTGGTGGTGGCGCTGGTGTTCAGCGCGCTGTTCTTCGCGATGTTCGAAGTGTGGTTCAAGGTGCCCCTGTACAAGGGCCTGATGGATCCGCTGCGCTTCCTCGGCTACTGATCTCCCGGATTTCCACGCATGAACGAAATCAGCGCCCTGCTCCACGGCTTCAGCGTCATCCTGACGCCGACCAACCTGCTGCTCATGATGGTCGGCATCACGCTCGGCGTGCTGATCGGCGTGCTGCCCGGCCTGGGCGGCGCCAACGGCGTCGCCATCCTGCTGCCGCTCACGTTCTCGATGTCGCCCACCTCGGCGATCATCATGCTGTCGTGCATCTACTGGGGCGCCCTGTTCGGCGGCGCCATCACGTCGATCCTGTTCAACATCCCGGGCGAGCCGTGGTCGGTGGCCACCACCTTCGACGGCTACCCGATGGCGCAGCAGGGGCAGGCGGGCGCCGCGCTGACCGCGGCGTTCACGTCGTCCTTCATCGGTGCGCTGCTGGCGGTGATCATGATCACCTTCCTGGCGCCGCTGGTGGCCAAGTTCGCGCTGCAGTTCGGTCCACCGGAGTTCTTCGCGGTCTACCTGCTGACGTTCTGCAGCTTCGTGGGCATGGGCAAGGGCTCGCCGTTCAAGATCCTCGCGTCCATGGGCATCGGCTTCGCGCTCGCCGCGGTCGGCATGGACACGGTCACGGGCCAGCTGCGCCTGACCTTCGGGATCGAGGAGCTGATGCGCGGCTTCGACTTCCTGATCGCCGTGATCGGCCTGTTCGGCATCGGCGAGATCCTGCTGTCGATGGAAGAAGGCCTCGCCTTCTCCGGCAAGTCCGCCAAGATCAACCCGAAGGTGGTGTTCGAGACCTGGAAGCAGCTGCCCCGGTACTGGATGACGTCGCTGCGCAGCGCGCTCGTGGGCATCTGGATGGGCATCACGCCCGGCGGCGCGACGCCCGCTTCCTTCATGAGCTACGGCCTGGCCAAGAAGATGTCGCGCGACGGCGCCAAGTTCGGCACCGGCCAGCTCGAAGGCGTGGTCGCGCCCGAAACCGCGGCGCACGCCGCCGGCACCAGCGCGCTGCTGCCGATGCTGGCGCTGGGCATCCCCGGCTCGCCGACGGCGGCCGTGCTGCTGGGCGGCCTGCTGATCTGGGGCCTGCAGCCCGGCCCGCTGCTGTTCGTCGAGCAGAAGGACTTCGTCTGGGGCCTGATCGCCAGCATGTACCTGGGCAACATCGCCGGCCTGATCGTGGTGCTGACCACGGTGCCGCTGTTCGCGTCGATCCTGCGCATCCCGTTCTCGATCATCGCGCCCATCATCGTGGTCATCTGCGCCATCGGCGCCTACACGGTGCACAACGCGATGCTGGACGTGTGGCTGATGCTGCTGTTCGGCCTGGTCGGCTACATCTTCAAGAAGCTCGACTATCCGCTCGCGCCGCTGGTGCTGGCGCTGGTGCTGGGCGACAAGGCCGAGGACTCGTTCCGCCAGGCGATGCTGGTGTCGCAGGGCGACCTGTCGATCATGGTGTCCAACCCGCTGGTGGGCACCATCACCGGGCTGGCGCTGCTGCTGCTGGTGTGGCCGCTGATCTCCAAGGCGCTGGCCAAGGTGCGCAAGCCCAAGGCGCAGCAGTTCGCCGCCGAACAACCCGTCGACTGAACCTGGAGGACGCCACATGCCGGTCATCGCGCTCACGCAGGAGATGGGGTCGCTGGCCAAGGACGTCGCCTTGCGCCTTGGCGAAGTCGGCAAGCTGACGGTGCTGTCGAACGAGATCGTCGACAACATCGCGGGCCGCATGCAGGTGCCGCACAGCCTGGTGCGCCGGCTGCGCGAAGGCAAGGCCGGCTTGCGCGAACGCCGCGCGGCCGATCCGCGCGACGTCGCCGCCTTCACCGCCGAGGAAGTGTTCGCCCAGGCCGAGCGCGGCAACGTCGTGCTGCGCGGCTGGGGCGCCACCTGCCTGCTGCGGCCGGTGCGCCACGTGCTGCGCGTGCGCATCACGCGCCCGTTCGCCTCGCGCGTGCAGTGGGTCATGGACGACACCGGCCTGGACCGCGCCGCCGCCGAGGACGAAGTGCGCCGCAGCGACGGCGCGCACACCGCGCGCATGCAGTCGCTGTTCAACGTGACCTGGGGCGATCCCCTGCTCTACGACGTGGTGCTCAACACCGACCGGGTTTCGGTCGACACCTGCGCCGACACCATCCTGCACATGGCGGCGCGGCCCGACTTCCAGGAGACCGACGACACCCGCGCGGTGCTCGCCGGCCTGGCGCTCAGCGCCCGCGTGCGCGCCGCCCTGCGCGCCAACAGCTCCACGTCGGAGGTCGACGTGCACGTCACCGCGCGCGAGGGCCGCGTCACGCTCTCCGGCATCGTCCTGGACCCGAAGGAAAAGGTCGAAGCCGCCCGCGTCGCGTCGTCGGTCGCCGGCGTCGGCAACGTCGATGACCAGCTGCGCGTGATGCAAGTCACGCGCAAGTTCGCGCACGCGAAGACGAACTGAAACTCCAGGTTTCCGCCGAACGCCGCACGCCCGTGCGGCGTGTGAGTTTCCGGCGCGGCCGTGCGGGCGCTTCCGACAGCCAGCCCGGCCGTTGTCCCACTTTCCCATGCGCGAGGGGAGGCAAGGATGGAGCCCTCAACTGAAAGGGAGTTCTTCCATGAAACAAGCCATCACCGCCGCCGCCATCGCGCTGCTCGCTTCCACCGCCTTCGCGCAGAACACGCCGACCAGCCCCAGCGGCACCGGCTCCGTCAGCAGCAACCAGGAAGTGCGCCGCGGCGCGCCCGGCATCGACGTGGACGTGAACACGAAGGATCGCGGCCCGAACTCGGGCGTCCCGGGCGTCGACGTCGACACGCGCAACACCCGCACCCAGTCGGGCGACGCCGACACCCGCCGCTCCGGCGCCGGTGCCGCCAACGGCACCGACGACCAGCGCCGCGCCGCCCGCGCCGACCGCAACTGAAGGCGCTTCCGGCGTCTCGATGAAGGCCGCTGCGTGCCCGCTTGGGCGCGCAGCGGCCTTTGCCCGTCATGACGGGACCCGCGGTGCGCCAGGCGCCGCCGCATGCACCACGCTGCGGATCGCATCGACGACGAGCGACGGCTGCGTGATCTGCGGGAAATGGCCGCTGCGTCGCGCGACGGCGTGCATCCCCAGCGGCGACAGCAGCGCGAGCTCCTTCTGGTGGCGCCGCCGGATGCGCAGCGCCGAGGGCGGCACCAGCCAGCGCGGGGGATCGTTGCCACCGCTCACCACGGCCAGCGGCACGGAAGGGAAAGGGCCGGCCGCTTCCACTTCGTCCGCGGCTTCGTCCAGCCAGTCCAGTTCCGCATGCAGGTTGGGCCGGAACAGCTGCTGCGGGATCGACAGCAGCTTGCCCAGCACCTTCGCGAGTTGCGGCTCGTGGCCGTGCAGCAGCTCGCGGTCGCGCGGGTGCGTGGCTTCCAGCAGCACCACGCCGGCCACCTCCTCCGAGTGGCGGCGCGCGAACAGCTGCGCATGCAGGCCGCCGAGCGAGTGCCCCACCAGCACGTACGGCGGCTCGAGCGACAGGCGGCGCAACACCTCGCGCGCGGTCGCCACGACCTGCAATCCGTCCTGCGCACCGCGCGGTGGCGTGCTGGCGCCGGTGCCGAACCGGTTCCAGGCCACGACGCGGCCGAGCCGCTCGATGTCGGGATACAGGCGCGACCAGCCCTCGAGCGTCACGCCCGCGCCGTTGAACAGCACCAGCGTGGCCGGGCCGCGCCCCGACAGGACGTACTCGATCGCGCCGGTGGCGAGCGGCAGCCTGCGCTTGCGCGGCAGCCGCCCGGCGATCACGCGCCGCCGATGCCGACGGTGACCTTGCCGGTGCCCTCGCACTCGGGGCAGGCGCTGCCGTTGAGGATGCCGGTGCCGCCGCAGGCGCGGCACAGGTCTTCACCGGTGCCCGGCGTGCCGGGGGGCGCCTCGTCACCGGGCGCCATCGGCGGCGTCGGGCCGGCCGCGCGTGCACCGGCGGCGCCGGCGGGCTGGTCGCTGGCGCCGGGAGACCGCACGGCCAGGTCCACCGACGCGCCGGGGTCCTCCTCGCCGAGGACGGATTCGCTCAGGTCGACCGGGTCGCGGCCGTTGGGGTGACGCACGTCTGCCATGGGATGCCTCTCGCGGTTGCACCCATGCTAGGAAGCGTGTCGACGGCGCGCCGTAGGACGGCGCCAGCGATGCGGCTCAGCGGCCGGACCAGCGCGGGGGCCGCTTCTCCACGAAGGCGCGAACGCCTTCCGCGAAGTCGTCGCTGCCGTAGGCGGCGCGCACCAGGTCGTCGATGTCCGGCAGCTGCGCGTGCAGCAGGCGGTTGAGCGCGTGCTTGCTGACGCGCTGCGTGACCGGCGCCAGCGACGCCAGCTTGCCGCAAAGCTTGTCGCTCGCGGCATCGATTGCGTCGGGCCCGGCGAGCTCCAGGAGGTAGCCGGCCGCGTGCGCCTCCTCCGCCGACAGCAGGTCGGCCAGCAGCAGCACGCGCTCGGCGCGCGGCCGCCCCAGCGCCGCGACGAGCCGCGCCACGTTGGCCGCCGACAGGCAGTTGCCCAGCGTGCGTGCGATCGGCACACCCAGCCTGGTGCCCGGCGTGGCGATGCGGAAATCGCACGCGGTCGCCAGCGCCAGTCCACCGCCGATCGCCCAGCCTTCGAGCACGGCCACGGTGGGCATGGGCAGCGCTTCGACCAGCCCCACGCAGGCGTCGATGCGCTTCTCGTACGCCACGCCGTCGTCTCCGCCGGTGAACGCCTGGAACTGCGCGATGTCCGTGCCCGCCACGAACGCCTGCCCGCCCGCACCGCGAAAGCGCACGACGCGCACCGACGAGTCCGCCTGCAGCTGCTCGCAGATGCGCGTGAGCTGCTCGTACATCGCCCACGTCATTGCGTTGCGTGCGTCGGGGCGATCGAAGGTGACGGACGCGATGGGACCGTCGATCAGGAGGTGGACTTCGCCTTCGCTCACGCTTCGGCTCTCTTCAATACAGAGGACACAGAGGACGGAGAGAGGACACAGAAGAGACAAGAAGGATTTTCATCGAGTAGTCCTCTGTGGCCTCTCTCTTCCCTCTGCGTCCTCTGTGTTGAGACGATCAGGCGCCGAAGGCGCCGTCAGCGCGCAAGCGCGTGAATTCCTCGTCGCCGATCCCCATCTCGGCCAGCACCTCGCGCGTGTGCTCGCCCAGCAGCGGCGGATGGCGGCGCACCTGCTGCGGGGTGGCGGAGAGCTTCACGGGGAAGCCGATGTTGTTCACGCGCCCTTCCACCGGGTGCTCGATCTCCATCTTCATGCCACGCGCAGCGGCATGCTCGCTGTCGAACGCCTCGGGGTACGACAGGATGGGGCCGGCGGGGATGCCGTTGGCCAGCAGCAGCTCGACCCAGAAGTCCTTGGGCTGCGTGCGGAACGTCGCTTCCAGCTCGTCCTGCAGCGCGGGCCGGTTGGCCAGGCGCAGCGCGATGGTGGCGAAGCGGCCGTCGCGCAGCAGGTCTTCGCGCCGCATCAGCTGGCAGAGCTTTTCCCACAGCTTCTGGTTGTTGGCGCCCATGACGAAGTGCCCATCGCTGGCCGCCATCGCCTGGTACGGCGCGGTCATCTTGTTGGACGTGCCCAGCGGCTGCGGCGGCTTGCCCGTGCCCCAGTAGTCGCAGATGTCCCAGACCGAGAACGCCATCGCCGCATCGAACAGCGCCGCGTCCACGTACTGCCCTTGCCCGGTGTTCCTGGCGCCGATGTACGCCGCCAGCGTCGCGTACACCGCGAACAGCGCGCAGCCGATGTCGGCCACCGGCACGCCGCACTTCACGGGGGGCGAGTCGGGGTAGCCGGTGACGCTCATCACGCCGGACATCGCCTGCGCCATCAGGTCGAAGCCGGGCCGGTCGGCCCAGGGCCCGGTCTGGCCGAAGCCGCTGATGCTGGTGTAGACGAGCCGCGGGTTGACTTCCTTCAGCACGTCGTAGCCCAGGCCCAGCCGCCGCATCGCGCCAGGACGGTAGTTCTCGACCAGGATGTCGGCGTCCTTGGCCAGGCGCAGCACGACCTGCTTGCCCGCCTCCGTCTTGAGGTCGACCGCGATGCTGCGCTTGTTGCGGTTCATGTTGAGGAAGCCGAGGCTGTCGGCGCCCTTCAGCTTGAACCCCATCGCGCCGCGCGTCTGGTCGCCGCTGCCCGGCGGCTCGATCTTGATGACGTCGGCCCCGAGGTCGCCCAGCAGCATGCAGGCGAAGGGACCGGCCATGACCTGGCTGATGTCGAGGACGCGGACGCCCTCCAGGGGAAGTGGTTGCTTCATTGCTTACTTCGAAGACGGACTCCCGAACGCAGAGTTCGCGGAGCAAGCGCAGAGGACGCAGAAGAAACCAATCACTGTGGATTCCTTCTGTGGCCTCTGCGCCTGCTCTGCGTCCTCTGCGTTCGGATGTCCGCTCCCGACTTCAGGCGTCGCCCTTGACGCCGCCGTCCTTGATCACCTTGGCCCACTTGGCCTGTTCGACCTTCATGAATTCGCCGAACTTCTCGGGCGAGCCGCCGCCTTCGGACGCGCCGGACGCTTCGAGCTTCTCGACCACGTCGGGCATCTGCATGACCTTGTTCATGTCCTCGTTCATGCGCTTGGCCATCGCGGCGGGCATCTTGGCGGGGCCGACCAGGCCGTACCAGGTGGTCGCCTCGAAGCCGGGGAAGCCGGACTCGGCCATCGTCGGCACGTTGGGATAGGCCTTCACGCGCTGCTGGCGGGTCTGCGCGAGCGGGATCGCCTTGCCGCTCTTCACGTGCGGCGTCGCCGCCGTCATCGTGTCGAAGCTGTACTGGATCTGGCCGCCGATCAGGTCGGTGAGCATCGGGCCGGAGCCCTTGTACGGCACGTGGATCGCCTTGACCTTGGCGGCCAGCATGAACATCTCCAGCGCCAGGTGCTGCGCGCTGCCGGTGCCCGCCGAACCGAAGCTCACCTTGCCCGGGTTCTTGCGGCACAGCTCGACCAGGTCGTGCACCGTCTTGGCGGGCTGCTGCTCGTTGCAGATCAGCAGGTTGGGCGTGATGCCCACCAGCATGATCGGCTGGAAGTCCCGGGCCGGGTCGTAGTTCACCCGCTGCAGCGCGGGCGTGATGGCCTGGCTGTTGATGTGCGCCATCAGCAGCGTGGTGCCGTCGCCGGGCTGCTTGGCCACGTAGTCGGCCGCGATCGTGCCCGAGGCGCCCGCCTTGTTCTCGACGATGACCTGCGTGTTCCACATGTCATTGAGCTTCTGGCCGATGACGCGCGCGAGGATGTCGGTGCCGCCGCCGGGCGAGAAGCCCACGATGATGCGGATCGGACCCTTCGGGATGTCGCCCTGCGCGAACGCGAGCGGCGCCGCGATGGAGGCCGCGACGCCGGCCGTGAAGGTTCTGCGTTGCATGTGTGAATGTCCTCCGGACAAAGTGAAAACGTGACGCCTGCGGCGTCCCGACCTTCGATGGTCAGGCCGCCTTCTTCAGCACTGCTGTCGCCGGGTGGCCGGCGAAGTATTCCATCGCGGCCTGCACGCCGGAACTGGCAAGCTTGACGCCCGCCAGCTTCAGGCCCATCTCGCTGCCCGACAGGGCCGCCATCAGGGTCAGGTCGTTGCAGTCACCGAGGTGGCCGATGCGGAACATGCGGCCCTTCACCTTGCCCAGGCCGGTGCCCAGCGACAGGTCGAAGCGTTCCCAGATCACCTGGCGCACCTTGTCGGCGTCGACGCCTTCGGGCGTCACCACGCCGGTGAGCACGGGCGAATACACGGCCGGATCGGCGCACTGGATCTCCAGGCCCCACGCGCGCACGGCGGTGCGCACGCCTTCGGCCCAGCGCTGGTGGCGCGCCCACACGGCGTCCAGCCCGCCGTCCTGCTGCAGCAGCATGTCGCAGGCTTCGGCCAGGCCGTACAGCAGGTTGGTGTTCGGCGTGGTGGGGAAGTAGCCGGTCTTGTTCATCTCGACCATCTCGTCCCACGCCCAGTAGGCCTTGGGCATGCGCGCGGTCTTGCTCGCCTCGATCGCACGCGCCGACAGCGCGTTGAAGCCCAGGCCGGGCGGCAGCATCAGGCCCTTCTGCGACCCGGAGATCGACACGTCCACGCCCCAGGCGTCGTGCTGGTACTCGGCCGAGCCGAGCCCGGAAATGGTGTCCACGAGCAGCAGCGCGGGATGCTTGCAGGCGTCGATGGCGCGGCGCACGGCCTGGATGTCGCTGGTGACGCCGGTCGACGTCTCGTTGTGCACGACGCAGACGGCCTTGATCTCGTGCTGCGTGTCGGCGCGCAGGCGCTTCTCGATCAGGTCGGCCTGCACGCCGCGGCGCCAGTTCTCGGCGCCGGGCAGGCCCAGCACCTCGGTCTTCAACCCGAGGCGCACGGCCATCTTGTGCCACAGCGCGGCAAACTGGCCGGTCTCGTACATCAGCACGGCGTCGCCGGGCGACAGCACGTTGCACAGTGCCGCTTCCCATGCACCGGTGCCCGAGCCCGGGTAGATGACGACCGGCTGCCGGGTGCGGAACACCTGCTGGATGCCGGAGAGCACGCGCTTGCCGAGCACCGCGAATTCGGGGCCGCGGTGGTCGATGGTGGGCAGGCTCATCGCCCGCAGGATGCGGTCCGGCACCGGCGAGGGCCCCGGGATGGACAGGAAATGGCGTCCGGTGGGATGGAAGTCGAGCGTCAGCATGGGTGCCAGTTTTGCATACAAAATGGCCGCGTCAAGCGGAAATCGCCCTAGACTCGGGGTTGGACACTAGGCTTTTTTGCATACAAAATCGTTCCCATGACCGCCGACGTGATCGCCATCCCGCGCGGCAGCCTGCACGAGCAGGTGGCCCTGCGCCTGCGCCAGATGCTCGTGGAAGGCCGCATCCCGCCGGGTGCGAAGCTCAATGAGCGGCAGCTGTGCGAGGCGCTGGACTGCTCGCGCACCCCGCTGCGCGAAGCAATCAAGCGGCTGGCCGCCGAAGGCCTGGTCGAGCTGCTGCCGCACCGCGGCGCCGTCGCCGTGTCCATGGATGAGCAGTCCGTGCGCGACACCTTCGAGGTGATGGCGGGCCTGGAAGCGCTGTCCGGCGAATTGGCCGCGAAGCGCATCACGGACGAGGAGCTCGCCGAAATCCGCGCCATGCACTACGAGATGCTGGCGGCCTACACGCGGCAGGACCTGTCCGCCTACTACCGGCTCAACGCACGGATCCACCGCGCCATCAACGCGGCCGCCAAGAACCCGGTGCTCAGCGCCACCTACGACCGCATCAACGCGCGGCTGCAGGCGCTGCGCTTCCGCTCCAACCAGGACGGCGCCAAGTGGGCGGCCGCGATGCAGGAACACGAGAAGATGATCGAAGCGCTCGCGCGGCGCGACGTCGCCGCGATGCGGGAGGTGCTCGCGTCGCACCTGCAGAACAAGCTGGCCGTCGTGCTGGAGCAGCTCGAGGCCGCGCGAGCGCCCCAGCGCCAGGGGGCGCGATGAACGCGCCGCTGCCCGTGTCGGTGGCGCGCGAAGCCGCCGGCTCCGCCTACGAACGCGTCGCCGCCATCAGCAACGAGGTGGCCGGCCGCCTGGCCGAGCGCCTGGCGCGCGAGACGCAGGGCGAGGTGCTGTTCACCCCCGCCGATCGCGGCCGCTACGCCACCGACGCCTCGATCTACCAGGAGATGCCGGTCGGCGTCTTCGTGCCCCGCACCGCGGAAGACGTGCACGCCGCCATCGACATCTGCCGCGACCTGCGCGTGCCGATCGTCCCGCGCGGCAGCGGCACCAGCCAGTGCGGGCAGACCGTCGGCGCCGGCCTCGTCATCGACCACTCCCGGCACGTGCGCAAGGTGCTGGCGGTCGATCCGCAGGCGCGCACGGCGGTGGTGGAGCCCGGCCTCGTCCTCGACCACCTGAACGCGCAGCTGAAGCAGCACGGCCTCTGGTACCCGGTCGACGTGTCCACCAGCGCGCAGGCCACGCTCGGCGGCATGGCGGGCAACAACTCCTGCGGCAGCCGCAGCATCGCGTGGGGCAACATGGTCCACAACGTGCTGGGCATGGAAGCCTGGACGCCCGACGGCCAGCTGCATCGCTTCGGCCGCTTCGAGGAATCGACGGGCTGGGTGCGCACGATGGGCGAGCAGGTGCGAGCGATGGCCGAGGGCCTGGCGCCCGAGATCGACGCGCACTGGCCGAAGGTGCTGCGCCGCGTCGCCGGCTACAACCTGGACGTCTTCCGCAACCAGAATCCCAAGCCGTACACGCAGGACGGATCGGTGAACCTGGCGCACCTGCTGGTGGGCAGCGAGGGCACGCTCGCCCTCACCCGCAGCCTCACGCTGCAGCTGTCGCCGCTGCCCAAGGCCAAGGTGCTGGGCGTCGTGAACTTCCCGACCTTCTACAAGGCGATGGACACGGCGCAGCACATCGTGAAGCTGGGCGATGGAACGCTGACGGCGGTCGAACTCGTGGACCGCACGATGATCGAGCTGGCGCTGCAGAACCCGGCGTTCGCGCCGGTCGTGCGCGGCGCGGTGATCGGCAAGCCCGACGCGGTGCTGCTGGTGGAGTTCTCCGGCGCCGAGAAGGCACCGCTGGTCAAGCACCTCGATCGGCTCGTCGAGCTGATGGGCGACCTGGGCCTGCCCGGTGCCGTGGTCCGCATGGAAGACGACACGGCGCAGAAGGCGCTGTGGGACGTGCGCAAGGCGGGCCTCAACATCATGATGAGCCTCAAGGGCGACGGCAAGCCGGTGAGCTTCATCGAGGACTGCGCCGTGCCGCTGGAGCACCTGGCCGAGTACACGGACGCCCTCACGCAGGTGTTCCGCCGGCACGGCTCGCGCGGGACCTGGTACGCGCATGCGTCGGTCGGCACGCTGCACGTGCGCCCGATCCTGGACATGCGGCGCGAAGGCGCGCCGAAGATGCGCGCGATCGCGGAGGAAGCCAGCACGCTGGTGCGCCAGTACCGCGGCGCCTACAGCGGCGAGCACGGCGACGGCCTGTGCCGCGGCGAGTGGATCCGGTGGCAGTTCGGCCCCAAGGTGACCGAAGCCTTCACGCAGATCAAGCGGCTGTTCGATCCGGACGCGCTGTTCTGCCCGCGCCGCATCGTCGACGCGCCGCGCATGGACGACACGCGGCTGATGCGCTTCCCGCCCTCGTACAAGGTCATCCCGCTGCAGCCCGCGCTCGACTGGCGTGCGTGGGACGTGCAGAACGACCCGATGACCGAGCGCACCACCGCGCCCGGCACCGGTGGCGATCCCGCCGGTGGCTTCGCCAAGGCGGTGGAGATGTGCAACAACAACGGGCACTGCCGCAAGTTCGACGCCGGGACGATGTGCCCGAGCTACCGCGTCACGCGCGACGAGCAGCACCTGACGCGCGGGCGCGCCAACACGCTGCGGCTGGCGGTGTCGGGGCAGCTGGGGCCGGAAGGCCTGGCCCAACCCGCGGTGCGCGATGCGTTGGATCTCTGTGTGTCCTGCAAGGGCTGCAAGCGCGATTGCCCCACGGGCGTCGACATGGCCAAGATGAAGGTCGAATTCCTGCATCACTGGCATGCGAAGCATGGCCGGTCATTGAAGGACAAGCTGATCGCGGGGTTGCCGGACTACGCGCGCAGCGCTGCGAAGTTCGCCGGCCTCCTGAACCTGCGCAACCGCATTCCGCCACTCGCCTGGCTCGGGGAGAAGCTGCTCGGCTTCTCGGCGCGGCGCAGCCTGCCCGAATGGCAGTCGCAGCATTTCTTCAACCAGCCGCACGGGACAGCGACCCGCGACGAAGTGCTCGCGGCCGCCAAGCCGGTCGTGCTGTTCGTCGACACGTTCAACGGCTTCTTCGAATCCGCGAATGCCACCGCTGCCCTGCAAGTGCTGCAAGCAGCCGGCTACACGGTGCACGTCGCCGCCAAGCAGCAGGACGACGGCAAGCACCTGTGCTGCGGGCGCACCCACCTGGCGGTCGGCGACGTGGACGCGGCTCGCACGAAGGCACGCGAAGTCGTCGCCGCCCTGTCCGACTTCGCCCGCCGCGGCATTGCGATCGTCGGCCTGGAGCCCTCGTGCCTGCTCACGCTGCGCGACGAGCACCTGTCACTGGGCCTTGGGGAGGACGCGCAGGCGATCGCGGCCAGCGCCCTCCTCCTCGAGGAATTCCTCGCGCGCGAACTCGCCGCCGGCCAACTCGATGGCCTGCAGGCCAAGCTGCGCCCCGTCGACCGGCCGATCCTCGTGCACGGCCACTGCCACCAGAAGGCGTTCGACGCCGTGTCGCCGGTGATGAAGCTGCTGCAACTGATCCCGGGTGCCAAGCCCTCGCTGATCGAAAGCAGCTGCTGCGGCATGGCCGGCGCGTTCGGCTACGAGGCGTCGCACCACGACGTGTCGATGGCAATGGCCGAACTGAGCCTGCTGCCCGCCGTGCGCCAGTCCCCTGACGCCATCGTCGTGGCCGACGGCACCAGCTGCCGCCACCAGATCCACGACGGCGCCCAGCGCGAAGCGGTGCACGCGGCGGTGTTGCTGGCGCGGCAGCTGGCGCGCTGAACCCAGAGCGGCGAATGTCATTGCGGGCTCGACCCGCAATCCGTGCCTGCCAGTGCAACATCGGTCGCCCAAGCTGCTCTTTGGACCCGCGCCGAGTGCGAAGCGGAAGGAGAGCGCCAGTGGCGCCCTGCCGGAAGAAGCCGCGGGCGAAGCGCGATCCGGTGAGCGTGTCAGGCGGTGCCCGCAGGTCCGATTTTCGATGGTCGAGTGATGCGCGCGGGCGCGGGGCCTGGGCGCGAGTTCAGAGGCGCTCGCGACAGCGAGAAGCCGCGCAACGGAGAGACGGAGCATGAGGACCCGGCAGGCACCGCCTGATGCGCTCGCCGGCTCGCGCGAGCCGCACCGGTGCCAGCACGAGCATGGATTCCGGTTTTCGCCGGAATGACACCGTGGAAGTGCCCTTGCGACTGCTCCCAACGTCCCCATCTGCCACCGATGGCCACGCTCTCCGTCCTCGACCTTGCACCGATCACCCAGGGCGGCGACGCCGCCCAATCGTTTCGCCACACCGTGGAGCTGGCGCAGCACGCGGAGGCGCTCGGCTACCGGCGCTACTGGCTGGCCGAGCACCACGGCATGCCGGGCATCGCCAGCGCGGCGACGGCGGTGCTGATCGGGCACGTGGCCCAGCAGACGCGCACGATCCGCGTCGGCGCCGGCGGGATCATGCTGCCCAACCACTCGCCGCTGGTGATCGCCGAGCAGTTCGGCACGCTCGAGGCGCTCTATCCGGGTCGCATCGACCTGGGCCTGGGCCGCGCACCGGGATCGGACCAAGCGACGGCCCGCGCCTTGCGCCGCCGCCTCGACACCGACCCCGACCAGTTCCCGCACGACGTGGTGGAACTGCTGGACTTCCTCTCCGACGAGCCGCGGCAAGTGATCCGTGCCGTGCCCGGACGCGGTGCCAAGGTGCCGGTGTGGATCCTCGGCTCGAGCCTGTTCGGCGCCCAGCTCGCCGCGATGCTGGGCCTCCCGTACGCCTTCGCTTCGCACTTCGCCCCTGCGCAACTGATGGACGCGCTGGAGGTGTACCGCTCCACCTTCAAGCCTTCCCAGTTCCTGGACAAGCCGCACGTGATGCTGGGCTTCAACGTCTTCGCCGCCGACACCGACGCCGAGGCGCAGTTGCTGGCGACCTCCATGCAGCAGGCGTTCGTCAACCTGCGCACCGGCCGGCCGACGCCGCTCCCGCCGCCGTTGCCCGGCTACGCGAACCACCTCGCGCCGGCCGAGAAGGCGATGCTGGACAGCGTCCTCGCGTGCACGGCGACCGGTTCCGCGGACACGGTGCGGCGCGGCCTGCGCGAGTTCATCGAGCGCACGCAAGCCGACGAGGTGATGGTGACCTCGCAGATCTTCGACCACGCCGCGCGCCTGCGCTCCTACGAAATCCTGGCGGGCCTGCTCGGCTGAGGCGGCGGGGCACAATGCCCGCATGTCGCTCGTCATCCGCTCGCTGCTGCCCAACGACGAATCCACGTGGCGCCGCCTGTGGCGCGACTACTGCGATTTCTACGAGGCGAAGGTGCCCGACGCTGTGACGCAGCGCACGTGGAAGCGCATCCTCGATCCGGATTCGGCGGTGATGTGCATCGTCGCGGAGCTGGACGGCATGGTGGTGGGCTTCGCGCACTGCGTGGTGCACGAGAACACCTGGGAGACGCAGCCTGTGTGCTACCTCGAAGACCTGTTCGTCGACGCGCAAGCGCGGGGACGTGGCGTCGGCCGCGCCCTGCTCGAGTGGCTGCGCAATGCGATGCGTGCGGAAGGCTGGGCCCGCCTGTACTGGATGACCCGCCGCGACAACGCGCCGGCACGGGCCCTGTACGACAGCTTCACGCAAGCCGACGACTTCGTGCGCTACGTGGTGCGGGCCGCGTCCTGAACGGCCGCGCTGGCGACACGGCAGCGCACCACAACAATTTCTTGCACTGTCGGGTTCATGGCTGAGTTGCCGACTGCCTAGACTGCCTCTCCCCGCAGGACCGAGGAGACGACATGGCCCGCAACGGAAGCCGCAAGACCACCTCGCGCGTCGAACGCGACCGCCCCACCGCCCGCACGACCCGCCAGGACCAGCCCCTGGCCGCGCTCACCCGCGCGGCGGACACCATGGTGCGTGCCGGCAGCGACGTGCAGCAGCACATCGCGCAGAGCACCGGCCTGCTGCAACAGGAGGCCGCGCGCAAGCTGCGCCTGGCGACCAACCCCGGTGAGTTCTTCGCCGTCCAGGCGGCTTTCATGCTGGCCGGCTGGCAGCAGTCCGTCGAGTGCTCGTCCATCGTCGCGCAGGCCTGGCGCGACGCCATGGGAACCCGCCCCTCCACGCAGTGAAGCTCCGGCGCCGGCCGGCTCATCCTTAGCGGCGCCGCGAGCGCGCTGCACGTTTGATTTGCCGCCCGCGCCGAGGCTCAATAGCTGTTCCACGCGGCGGTTGCCACCACCCTTCCAGCCATGAGCGAGTCCCTCCGAGCCGAGCCCGTGACACCCGTGCGCCCCGTCGCGCCGCCCGCGTCGCTGCTCGCCGGCCCGACGGCCCGCGCCGAGGCGATCGCCGCCAGCGACATGGCGGCGGCGATCTCCGGCTTCGACTGGGCATCGACTCCGCTCGGCGCGGCCGAAACCTGGCCGCAGAGCCTGAAGAGCGCCGTGCGCCTGGTGATCGGCTCGCGGTACCCGATGTTCATCTGGTGGGGGCCGGAGCTGGTCGCGATCTACAACGACGCCTACATCGACGCGCTCGGTCCGCGGCATCCCTGGGCGCTCGGCCGGCCCGCGCGCGAGACCTGGGCCGAAATCTGGGACGTGGTCGGCCCGCAGGCGGAAGCCGTCCTGCGGCGCGGCGCGTCCACCTGGAACGACCGCGTGCTGCTCGTGATGCAGCGCAAGGGCTACGCCGAGGAAACCTACTTCACCTTCTCGTACAGCCCCTGCTTCGACGACGACGGCGAGGTCGGCGGCGTGTTCTGCACCTGCACCGACGACACGCAGCGCGTGCTCGGCGAGCGCCGCCTGAAGAGCCTGGGGGCGGTCTCGGCGGCCGTGCTCGACTCGCGCAATCCCGTGCATGCCTGCGAATCCGCGGCGGCCGCGCTGGCGGGCAACGCGCACGACCTGCCCTTCGTGCTGTTCTACCTGCAAGAAGGCGGCGCGGTGCGCCTCGTCGCCAGCACCGGCGCCGTGGCCGGCTCGGCGCTCGCGCCGCAGCTGCAGGCGCTCGACGCCGACGGCCCGTGGCCGTTCCTGGACGTCGCCGCGTCGCGGCAGCCCCAGCACGTCGACCGCATCGATCGCGTCGCCCTGGTCGACGCCGGCCCTTGGCCCGAGCCGGTGCTCGATGCGATGGTGGTGCCGCTGCCCGCCCCGGACGCGGCGGGGCCCGGCGGCTTCCTCGTCTTCGGGCTCAACCCGCGCCGTCCGGTCGACCCCGAGTACGGCGACTACCTCGCGCTCGTGGCACAGCGCGTGGGCAGTGCGATCGCGGACGCGCGCGCGTTGCAGCAGGAGCAGCAGCGCGCCGCGTCGCTCGCCGAGCTCGACCGCGCCAAGACCACCTTCTTCTCCAACGTCAGCCACGAGCTGCGCACGCCGCTCACGTTGATGCTGGGACCGCTGGCCGACCTGCTGGCAGCGGGCCCGGCCGACGGCGAGACGCGCCGCGCGCTGGAACTCGCGCAGCGCAACGGCCGCCGGCTCCAGCGCATGGTCGAAACGCTGCTGGATTTCTCGCGCATCGAAGCCGGCCGCATGGAAGCGCAGTTCCAGCCGATCGACTTCGCCCGCGCGGTCGCCGAACTGGCGAGCTTCTTCGATTCGGCCGCGCGGCGCGGCGGGCTCGAGCTGCAGGTCGACTGCCCGCCGCTGCCCCGGCCCGTGTACGTGGACCGCGCCATGCTGGAGAAGATCGTCTTCAACCTGCTGGCCAACGCCATCAAGTACACGCCCGCCGGCAGCGTGCGCGTGCGGGTGCGTGACACCGGCGGCGGCGCACGGCTGGAGGTCACCGACACCGGCCTTGGCATCCCGCAAGCCGCCCTGCCGCATGTCTTCGAGCGCTTCTACCGCGTCGAAGGCGCGCAGGGCCGCAGCATCGAGGGCTCGGGCATCGGGCTCGCGCTGGTCGCCGAACTCGCCCGCATCCACCACGCCGCGCCCGAAGTGCAAAGCTGGCTGGGCGCCGGCAGCACCTTCAGCCTCGAACTGCCCTACGGCCATGCGCACCTGCCGCACGAGCAGGTCGACCACAGCCCCGCGGCCGCGCAGCTGTCGCCGCCCAGTGGCTGGCTTGACGACGTGGAGGCCTGGTTCGGCAGCGATGCGTCGTCGACCCACGCGCTCGCGGTGGAGGAACCATCGGTGCCGCTCGACGCGCGGCCCGGCATCCGGCAGCGTGCCGACGTCCTGCTGGTCGATGACAACGCCGACATGCGCGGCTACCTGCAGCGGCTGCTGGGACGCGAGCACGACGTGCGCACGGCTTCGGACGGCTGGCAGGCGCTGCAGCGCATCGCCGAGCACGTGCCCGACCTGGTGATCACCGACGTGATGATGGCCCGCATGGACGGCCTGCAGCTGCTGCGGCGCCTGCGTACGGACGCGTCCACGTCCACCCTGCCCGTGATCATGCTGTCGGCCAATGCGGGCGACGAGGCACGGCTGGAGGCGCTGGACACCGGCGCCGATGATTTCCTGGTCAAGCCGTTCCAGGCCCGCGAGCTGCTCGCGCGCGTGTCGGGCCTGCTGCGCCTGTCGCAGGTGCGCAGCGAAGCGATGCAGCGCGAGCAGCAACTGCGCGGGGAAGTGCAGCAGGTGCTCGAGAGCATCGGCGAGGGCTTCATCGCGGTGGACGCCGACTGGCGCATGACGTACGTGAACGCGGCGGCGGAGGCGATCTACGACCGCTCGCGCGACATGTTGCTCGGCCGCCCGCTGTGGGAGCTGTTCCCGGAGCTGCTCGGCTCGCCCTTCGAGCAGCCGTTCCGCCGCGCGATGGCGCAGCGCGAGCCGCAGAAGGTCGACGGTCCCTACCACTCGCTGGCCGGCTGGTTCGAGTGCAGCGTGTACCCGGTGGCTTCCGGTGGCCTGTCGTTCTACTTCCGCGACGTCCTGCAAAGCCGCCTGATGGAGCAGTCGCTGCGCCGTGGCGAGGAGCGCCAGCGCTTCCTGTCCGAGCTGGGCCAGCTGCTGCAGCAGCTGGAAGATCCCGGGGAGGTGCTGACCGCCGCCGTGGGCGCGCTCGGCGAGCACCTGCGCGCCGACCGCTGCATCTGGGCGCTGGTCGACGAGGGCCAGGACAGCGTCACGCTGCACGGCGAGTTCCACGCCGACGGCATCACGCCGGCGCGGCTGTCGCGCATGCGGCTGCGGCACTTCCACGCGGACCAGTTGCGGCTGTACCGCGAGGGGCGCCCGTTCGTGGTCGCCGACGTGCAGCAGGACGAGCGGCTGGGCGAGCAGCGCACCACGTACCGGCAGCGCGGCATCGCGGCCAGCCTGTCCGCCGGCATCCTGCGGTCCGGCCGCATCGTCGCCTGCATCGCGGCGCACCAGTTGCAGCCGCGCGCCTGGACCGAGGACGAGACGGCGCTGGTGCAGGCCGTCGCGCAACGGTGCTGGGAAGCATTCGAGCGCGCCACCGTGCAGCAGCGCCAGCGCGAAAGCGAGCGGCGCCTGCGCGAGATGGCCGAGTCGATGCCGCAGATCGTCTACGTCGCGGACCGGCACGGCCAGATGCTGTACCTGAACCAGCAGTGGGAGCGCTACACGGGGCGACCGACCGCGACCGAAGCCGACATGACCGCCGTCGTCCACCCGGACGACTTCGACCGGATGATGCAGCTGTGGCGGCACGCGCTCGGCACGGGACAGCCCATGACGAGCGAGTTCCGGGTGCGCAACGCGCGCGACGGCGTCTACCGGTGGTGGCTCACGCGCGCGGTGCCGATCCGCGACGACCGCGGCCGCGTGGTGCGCTGGTACGGCACCTCCACCGACATCGACGACTTCAAGCGCAACGCCGAGGCGCTGGCGCAGGCGCACGCCGCGCTGCAGCAGGTGGAGCGGCGCAAGGACCAGTTCATCGCCACGCTCGCGCACGAGCTGCGCAACCCGCTCGCGCCCCTGCGCAACGGGGTGCAGCTGCTCGCGATGGGCGGCGGCCCGGACGGCGGCTTGCGCGTGCAGGCCATGATGAAGCGGCAGATCGACCAGCTCGTGCGGCTGGTCGACGACCTGCTGGAGGTGTCGCGCATCACCTCGGGCAAGGTGGTGCTGCAGCGCAGCCCGCAGGACATGGCCGACGTGCTGCATGCCGCGGCCGAGAGCAGCCGCCCCGTGGTCGACGCCGCGCGCCACTCGCTGCACGTGGAGGTCGACGACCTCGCCGGGCAGTGCGCGGACGGCGACCCGCTGCGGCTGGGGCAGGTGTTCAGCAACCTGCTGAACAACGCGGCCAAGTACACCGAGCCCGGCGGCCACATCGCGCTGCGCGGCTGGCGCGACGGCCACTTCGCCGTCGTGCAGGTGCAGGACAACGGCATCGGCCTGGCGCGCGAGATGCTGGAGGAAGTCTTCCAGCCCTTCGTGCAGGTCGACCGGTCGGCGGCGCGCGCGCAGGGCGGCCTGGGCATCGGCCTGTCGATCGTGCGCAGCCTGGTCGAACTTCATGGAGGCACCGTGCGAGCGAACAGCGAAGGCGATGGGAAGGGCAGCACGTTCGAAGTGCGCCTGCCGGTCACGGGAGGCGCGGGCGGTGCGGACCCGTCGAGCGAAGGTTCGGAGCGCGCGGCACCGGCCGCGGGGCCGTCGGTGCTGGTGGTCGACGACAACCATGACGCCGCCGACAGCCTGGCCTACATGCTCGAGATGATGGGCGCCACCACGCGTGTCGTGTACGGCGGGCCGGACGCGGTCACCGCGGTCGATGCCTTGATGCCAGACCTGATGCTGCTCGACCTGGGCATGCCCGGCATGGACGGCTACGAAGTCGCGCGGCGCCTGGCACAGCACCCGCAGCGCGGCCGCATGCTGCTGGTCGCGCTGACCGGCTGGGGCCAGACCGAAGACCGGCAGCGCACGCGCGACGCGGGCTTCGACGAGCACCTGGTCAAGCCGGCCGAGATCGACGTGCTGGAGCAGCTGCTGGCGCGCGCCAAGCGCTGAGCGCCCTGCCGGCCCCCTGGGGCCGGTAGCATTCGGCCCGGCATGCACGCGCACCTTGCTTCCCCGTTCTGGACCACCATCACCCGCTTCGGCGAAGCCGGCATCCTGCTGCCCTGCGCGGCGCTCATCGCCGTCGGGCTGCTGGCCACCACGCGCGAGTGGCGCGCCGCCGCCGCGTGGGTGCTGCCGCTGGGCATCGCGGTCGCGGTGACCACTGCGTCCAAGATCGCCTTCCTCGGCTTCGGGCTGGGCATCGCCAGCCTGGACTTCACCGGCTTCTCCGGCCACGCCATGTTCGCGGCGGCCGTGTACCCGATGCTGGCCTGGGCGCTGATGGGCCGCGGCCGCCCCCGCCTGCGCGCGGTCGTGATCGCCTTCGCCTATGCGCTGGCGGCGCTCGTGGCGGTGTCGCGCGTCCGCGTGGATGCCCACTCGCCGTCGGAGATCGTGCTGGGCTTCACGCTGGGTGCGCTGGCCAGTGCCGCGGCCATGCACGCGCTGCGGGAAGGCGCGGAGTTCACGCTGCCGCCCGTCCTGGCCGGCGTGCTGGCCTTGTGGCTCGGCCTGATGCCGCACGAGCCGGTGCTGCTGCCTTCGCACGAGATCGTGACCAGGGTGTCGCTCAAGCTCAGCGGGCGGACCAAGCCGTTCACGCGCGCGGACCTGCACCGCAAGGGCCTGCCCAGCCTGGGCTGACGGCAAGAAAAAGACCCCCGGGGCCTGCGCCCGCGGGGGTGTCTGAACATTGGTGCATGTTCAGGCCAAGCACTTTTCCCACCTGAAGGGGAGCCATGCACCAACGCGCCGATTGTGCAAAGTGGAAGCTGACTGGAACCTGCGCGCGCCGCCCGGCGGGTATCTTTCTGCCCGGCCGTGCGGGCCTGGCTCACGGCACGCAGGGCCTTTGCGCGCGCACTACGATCACCGCATGACCGCCACCCTCAAGATCGACGTCGTGTCCGACGTGGCCTGTCCCTGGTGCGCCGTAGGGCTGTCCTCGCTGGAAACCGCCCTGCAGCGCCTGGACGGCGAAGTCCGGGCCGACCTGCATCTGCAACCGTTCGAACTCAACCCGCAGATGGGGCCGGAAGGCCAGGACATCGGCGAGCACCTGGCGCAGAAGTACGGCTCGACGCCCGAGCAGCAGGCGACCAACTGGGCCGCGATCGTCGAGCGCGGTGCGGCGGTCGGCTTCGACTTCCGCAAGGCCGGTCGCGGACGGGTGTGGAACACCTTCGACGCGCACCGGCTGCTGCACTGGGCCGGCACGCTCGATGGCGATGCGCAGGTGCGGCTGAAGAAGGCGCTGCTCGCGGCCTACTTCACCGAAGCGCGCAACGTGTCCGACCCCGCCGTGCTGCTCGATGCCGTGCAAGGCGCCGGCCTCGACATGGCGCAGGCGCGCGAAGTGCTCGAGCAAGGCACGTACGCCAACGAGGTGCGAGCGGCCGAGCGCATGTGGCAGCAAAGCGGCATCCAGGCCGTGCCCTCGGTCGTCGTCAACGACAAGTACCTGATCCAGGGCGGGCAGCCGCCCGAGGCGTTCGAGCAGGCGCTGCGGCAGATCGCGTCGCAGCAGGCCTGAGCCGACGCCGGGCGTTCAGGCCGGCTGGCCCTCGGCCGTGGCGGTGTCGAGGGCGTCCAGCAGGTCCTCGATCGCGTACGGCTTGCGCAGCAGCTTCCAGGCCCCGTCCGGCGGCCGCGCCGAGTAGCCGGTCGCCACGAGCGCGGGCACGTCGGGCCGGTTCTCCGTGCACCACGCGACGAGCTCCAGGCCGGTCATCGTGCCCGGCATGACGACGTCGGTGAACAGCACGTCGGCGCCGAAACCCTGCGCGAGCAGCTGCCGCGCTTCGTCCGCCGTGCGGCACAGCGTCACCTGGTGCCCTTCGTGCTCCAGCGCCGGCGGCACGACGGACGCCACCAGGATGTCGTCCTCCACCATCAGCACACGCAGCGCGCGGGTCGAGCGACGCCCGCGGGCCGGCTCCAGGGCCTCGGGCAAGTCGGCGCCCAGAGCGACCGGCAGGAACATGCTCACCGTGGTGCCGACTCCCTTCGAGCTGGCGATGCGCACCTCGCCGCCCGACTGCCGCGCGAACGCCTGCACCTGCGGCAGCCCCAGGCCGCTGCCCGCGCCGACCGGCTTGGTCGTGAAGTAAGGCTCGAACACGCGCGCCAGCGTGTCCGCGTCCATGCCGTGCCCGGTGTCCTGCACGTCGATGCGGACGAACTGCATGTCGCTCTCGAGCCCCGCTACGCTGGCGGACGCGGTGCGCGCGCGCACGAGGATCCTGCCGCCGTCGGCCATCGCATCGCGCGCGTTGAACACCAGGTTCAGCAGCGCCAGTTCCAGCTGCGTCGGATCCGCCAGCACCGCGGGCAGGCCCGGCTGGATGTCGGCGCCGAACTCGATGCGCTCGCCCACCGCCTTGCCGGTCAGTTCGCGGCTTCGCAGCATCAGGTCGGCGAGATCGACGGGCTGCGGGCGCAGTTGCTGCGCGCGGCCGAAGGCGAGCATCTGGCGCACCAGGTCGGCGGCACGCGTGCAGGCCGCCAGCGCGGCCTGCAGCGCGCGCGAGGACGCCCCTTCGGGCACCGACCGCTGCACGACCTGGATGCCGATGGAGATGGTCTGCAGCAGGTTGTTGAAGTCGTGCGCGACGCCGCCGGTGAGCCGGCCGATCGCCTCGTGCTTGCGCGCCTCGAACAGGCGCGCTTCCGCCTGGCGCGCTTCGCTGACCGCGGCGTTGATGCGCGTTTCCAGCACGCGCTCCGATTCGCGGGCGCGGACGCCCGCGTCGTGCAACACCGCGCCGACACCGTCGATCTCGCGCACGCCGGTGTGCAGGTGCCCGGGGACGCGCTGCGCCAGCAGTTCGCCCGCGGCAGCTTCGAGCGCGCGAACGGGCACGCTGATGCGACGCGCGGCGACCAGCGCGATCGCCAGGCCGATGGCCAGCAGCGCCGCCGACGTGGCGACGGTCTGCAGCGCGAGCCGCCACGCCGTGGCGGTCAGCATCGACAGCGGCTGCGCGACCACAGCGGTCCAGCCGTGCTTGCCGGGCGACGCCAGGTAAGTCAGCGACGGGACGCCATCCAGCGTCACCGTTTCGATGAAGCCACTGGCGCGGCGCTGCGCCAGCTGGCGCAGCGGGGTGAAGCTGGCCTGGGTGCCCACCCAGCGCTCGTTGTCGCGCAGCCGCCCCATGACGCGCTGCTGCGCGTCGATGACAGACGCGATGCTGGACTCGGGATAGCGCTGGCGCTGGATCAGGCGCTGGATCTCCTCCAGCGGGAACGGGATGCCGACGTCATAGCGCGGCGGCTGGTGGCCGGCTTCCGGCACGTACACCGAGACACGCGGCCGGCCCGAGACCGGCGCCTGCGGGATGAAGGCGACGGCGGCCCCGGACTCGACGAAGGGCGCATCGACGGGGCGCGCCACCGGTCCCTCGTCGGGGCGCCGCGTGTAGAAGAACTGGGTCCGCCGATCGACCAGGACCACGGCATCGCCCGTGTCCTTCACGGCGGTGGCCGCCTCGGCCTGGAACGCTTCGAGGTCGTTCGCCCGCAAGGCGGGGGACGCCGCGAGGGCCAGCGCAAGGGACTGGCGCCGCAGGAGCTCCGCGTCGATGGCCGCGCTCAGGGCTTCGGCCTGGTCGCGCAGGTCGTCGCGCAGCGCCTTGTTCTCGCGCGTGTAGCCGTCGAAGGCCTGCAAGGCCAGCCCGACGACCGCCGGCAGCCACACGCAGAGCACGAGCAGCACCAGGCGGGCCCGGATGCTCGCCGGTTCGAAGAACGGACGCACCTCGGCAGTCTAGCCTCGGCAGCGCTTCCCGGGAGCTCTACCGGAACAGGTCACGATGCTGCTCGCGCAGCAGGTTCTTCTGCACCTTGCCCATGGTGTTGCGCGGAAGCTCCGGCACCACGAAGCATTTCTTGGGGATCTTGAAGTTGGCGAGCCTGGACTTGAGCGCGGCGACGACGGCGTCGGCCTGCACCTGCGCGCCCGCCTTCGGCACGACGACCGCCACGCCCACTTCGCCGAAGTCCGGGTGCGGCACGCCCACCAGCGCGCTCTCGGCGACGCCGGGCATCTCGTTGATGTAGCCCTCGATCTCGGCCGGGTACACGTTGTAGCCGCCACTGATGATCAGGTCCTTGCTGCGGCCGACGATGTGCACGTAGCCGCGGTCGTCGATCTTGCCGACGTCCCCGGTCTTGAACCAGCCGTCCTTGGTGAACTCCTCGGCCGTCTTCTCCGGCATGCGCCAGTAGCCCTTGAACACGTTCGGCCCCTTCACCTGGATGCCGCCGATCTCGCCTTGCGCCACTTCGCGGTCCTGGTCGTTGCACACGCGCAGACCCACGCCCGGCAGCGGGAAGCCGACGGTGCCGGGGCGGCGCTCGCCGTCCTTCGTCCGGTACGGGTTGGACGTCAGCATGATCGTCTCGCTCATGCCGTAGCGCTCGAGGATGGTGTGGCCGGTGCGCTCGCGCCAGGCGTTGAACGTCTCCGGCAGCAGCGGCGCCGAGCCCGCGATGAACAGCCGCATCGACGCGCACTGCTCCTTCGTCAGCGCTGCTTCAGCCAGCATGCGCACATACAGCGTCGGCACGCCCATGAACACGGTCGCGCGCGGCAGGTCGGCGATGACGCGCTTCGGATCGAACCTCGCATGCCACAGGATGCGGCTGCCATTGAGCAGCGCGCCGTGGATGGCGACGAACAGGCCGTGCACGTGGAAGATGGGCAGCGCGTGCACCAGCACGTCGCCTTCGGTCCAGCCCCAGTAATCCTTGAGCACCTGCGCGTTGGACAGCAGGTTGCCGTGCGTGAGCATCGCGCCCTTGCTGCGCCCCGTCGTTCCGCTGGTGTAGAGGATGGCCGCCAGGTCGTCGGCCTGGCGCTGCACGGCCTGGTGCACGTCGCTTTGCACCGCGGCGCGGTCCAGCAGCGAGCCGGTGCGGTCGTCGCCCAGCGTGAACACGTTGCGCGTGCCGGCCTGGAACGCGATCTTGCTGACCCAGCCGAAGTTCTTCGGGCTGCACACGACCACCGCGGGTTCGGCGTTGCGCACGAAGTACTCGATCTCCGCGCTCTGGTAGGCCGTGTTGAGCGGCAGGAACACATGGCCGGCGCGCAGCACGGCCAGGTACAGCAGCATCGCCTCGACCGACTTGTCGACCTGCACCGCGATGCGCGAGCCGGCCGGCAGGTCGAGCGAGTCGAGCAGGTTGGCCAGCATTGCGCTGGCGCGGTCCAGGTCGCGCCAGCTGTAGCGCAGTTCGTCGTCGGTCTCGACCGCGGTGGCATCGAGGTCGGCAGGGAAAGCCGCGCGCAGCGCGGCGAACAGGTTGGCGTTGGCGGTCATCGGAAGTCGGGCTTGCGCTTGGCGAGGAAGGCGGCGATGCCTTCCCGGTGTTCGGGGTCGGGAGCATAGCGATACGCACCGGCCAGCTCCTGCAGCGCGGCGTCACGCCGCGCGGGATCGTGCCGGTCGCGCACGGCACGCAACGTTCGCTTGTTGGCACGCGCCGCGCCCGGCGCGAGCGAGGCGATGCGGCTGGTGACGGCTTGCACCTGGGCCTCGACCTTCGCGGGATCGCACAGGTGCTGCACGAAGCCGCGCGCCTTCATCTCGGCGGCGTCGAGCACCGCGGCTTCCAGCAGCAGTTGCCGCGCCGTGGCTTCGCCGACGGCGGCGGCCACGACCTGCGCCTCGCGCGGCGCCATCGGGAAGCCCAGGCGCGCGATGGGCGCGCCGAAGCTGGCCTCGGACGACGCGATGCGGATGTCGCAGCAGCTGGCGATCTCCACGCCGGCGCCCATGCAGGCGCCGCGGATCGCTGCCACCACCGGCACGTCGCAGTCCTGCACGGCGGACAGGCCGCCCCAGACGTCGTCCTCGTGGAAGGCGCGCAGCGACGCTTCGTCGAAGCGGAACTGCTCGTACTCGGAAATGTCGCCGCCGGCGCAGAAGGCGTCGCCCTCGCCCGCGACCACGATGCAGCGGCAGCCGCGATCGGCCTGCAGCCGCACGAAGATCTCGCGCAGCTGGCGCCACATCGCCCGGGACATGGCATTGAGCTTGCCCGGATGCGAGAGGACCACCCGCGCGACCGGGCCTTCGCCCGCGAGGCGGACCTCTCCTGGCATGGCGGCCCTTAGTCCAGCTTGGCGCCCGAGGCCTTGACGACCGCGGACCAGCGCTTGACTTCGCTGGAGACGAACTGGCCGAACTGCTGCTGCGACAGGTTGGGGAATTCCGCGCCCTGCTGCGCCCAGATGGCCTTGAGTTCGTCGGTCTGCATCGCCTTGCGGATCTCGTCGGCGACGTGGGCCGTGATGTCGGCCGGCGTGCCCTTGGGCGCCCACAGGCCGTACCAGGTGGTGACGGTGTAGTCCGGCAGGCCCACTTCGGCGGCGCACGGCACGTCGGGGATCGCGGCGTTGCGCTTGTTGCCCGATACCATCAGCGCCTTGATGCGGCCGCCCTTGATGTGCGCGGCCGACGAGCCCAGGCCGTCGAACATCATGTCGACGTTCCCCGAGATGAGGTCCTGCAGCGCCGGACCGGCGCCGCGGTACGGGATGTGGGTGATGAAGGTCTTGGTCTGCTGCTTGAACAACTCGCCCGCGAGGTGGTGCGAGGTGCCGCTGCCCGCGGAGCCGTAGTTGTACTTGCCCGGGTTGCGGCGCATCAGGTCCAGGAACGACTTGAAGTCCTTCGACTCGATCCGCTTCGGGTTGACGACGACCACCTGCGGCACGCTGGCCACCAGCGTGATCGGCACGAAGTCCTTTTCGAGGTCGTAGTCGAGGCGCGGGTACATCGACGGGGCGATGGTGTGGTGCACCGCGCCCATGAACAGGTTGTAGCCGTCCGGCGCCGCGCGTGACGCGATGGTGGCGCCCACGGTGCCGCCGGCGCCGCCCTTGTTGTCGATCACCAGCTGCTTGCCGGTCTGCTTGGCGAACTGCGCCGCCAGCGGGCGGGCGAAGGCGTCGGTGCCGCCGCCGGCCGGGAACGGCACGACCATCATGACCGGCTTGGTCGGCCAGCCGCTGCCACCTTGCGCGAACGCGAACGGGCTGACGGTGGCGAGGGAGGCGGCGCGCAGGACGTCGCGCCGGTTGATGCCGGACTTCTGCATTGGGGATGTCTCCTGTTGTGCTTGGAAAGCTGTCGGGAAAGGGCTCAACCGTACAGGTCTTCGATGGCGCCTGAAATCGGGATTTGCCCGCCGGACAGCATCGCGCGGTGCTTGTCCAGCCGCTTGGGGTCGTACAGGTAATTCACCATGAGGCCATAAGACTGCTTCAAGCCCTTGGGCGAGGGATCGGCGCCCCAGTTCAGGCGTTCCACGCGGGCCCCATTGCCCAAATGGAACCGCGCGACGGGGTCCACCGGGCGCCCGCCGTCCATCTCGCGCCCGAGGTAGCGTGCCGCCCACGCGAGCAGTTGCGTGCGGTGCGGCGACTTCGGCGGCAGCGCGAGCGGCTGGTCCAGGTGCGCGAGCAGGTCCGCCGGCGCGTGCTTCTGCATCCAGGCGCGCAGGCCCGGGATCGGCGACAGCGTCGCGAACGTCTTCAGCCGCGGGAATTCCGCCTTCAGCGTCTCGACCACGTGCTTGATCAGCGAGTCGCCGAAGCTCACGCCGCGCAGGCCGGTCTGCGTGTTGCTGATCGAATAGAAGATCGCGGTGGTCGCCTTGGCCAGGTCCGCGGGTGCGGCGCTCTCGTCCAGCAGCGGCTCGATGCTGGCGCTGATCTCGGTGGTGAGCGCCACCTCGACGAAGATCAGCGGCTCGTCCGGCAGCCGCGCGTGGAAGAACGCGTAGCAGCGCCGGTCGCTGTCCAGCCGGTTCTTCGCGTCCGACCAGCTGCGGATCTCGTGCACCGCCTCGTACTTGATCAACTTCTCGATCATCGACGCGGGCGAGTCCCAGCTGAGCGTGCGCAGCTCGAGGAACGCGACGTCGAACCAGGTCGAGAACAGGTGCTCCAGCTCCGCGTCCAGCGGCAGCAGGCGCTTGTCGGACTTCAGGTGCGGCAGCAGCTCGGCACGCAGGTCGACCAGGAACCGCACGCCTTCGGGGTAGCCGGCGAAGCGTTGCAGCAGGCGCGCGCGCGGCGACAGCATCGCGCGACGCAGGCGGATCTCCGCGGCGGCTTCATCCGTCGTGCCGATGGCGGCTTCGTACTGCACCCGCGCGGCCTTGGCCTTCTGCGCGTCGGGCGCGAACTGCTCGGCCATCAGCAGCCAGCAGTCGCGGCGCTCCTCGGCGCCGGCCTTGACGTACCACTGCGCGAACTCGCACGCCCGGCGCGAAGCCTCGACTTCGCTGATGCGGGGATCGACGATGGCCTGCAGCTCGGACAGCGTGCGGCGCAGGACGCGGGGCGACAGCGCTTCCTGGTTGCGCCGCAGGGTCGCCTGCAGCCGCTCGCGCGTCGTGCGCGGCACCGCGGGCGCGACGGCTTCGGCCGAGGCGACGGCCTTGGCTTCGAGCCCCGGGCGCAGGAACGAAACGCTGCGCGACATCCATTCGGTTCTCATGAAGCGATCCTCGTGCGTTGGCCGCGGGACAGGTCGCGCAGCGCACCGCGCTGCCGTGTCAGATGGGTGCGCATGGCCGCTTCCGCCCCTTCGGCGTCGCGGGCCTTCAGCGCAGCGAACACCGCCAGGTGCTCGGACAGGCTCTGCTCCAGCCGCCCCGGCGCGTGCAGCTGCTGCAGGCGCGCGAGCTTGACGATCTTGCGCAAGTCGGTGATCACCTGCGCGAGCCAGCGGTTGCCGGCCAGCTGGATGATCGCCTCGTGGATCGCGAAGTTGGTCGCGTAGTAGTCGTTGATGCGCTTCGTCTTCGCGCTGCGCGCCAGCTTGTCGTGCAGCGCCTCGAGTTCCTGCAGGTCGGCGTCGCTCGCATGCAGCGCCGCCTCGTGCGCGCAACGCCCTTCCAGCAGCGCGATGACCGGGAAGATCTCGTCCAGGTCCTGCTCGGTGACCTCGGCCACGAAGCAGCCGCGCCGCGGTTCGTGCCGCACCAGCCCTTCCGCCGTCAGCACCTTGAGCGCCTCGCGCAGCGGCGTGCGGGAGATGCCCATGTCCTCGCACAGCGCGATCTCGTCGACGAATACGCCGGGCGCCAGCCCGCCGTCGAAGATGCGCTCGCGCAGGCGGTCGGCGACTTCCTGGTGGAGCGAGCTGTGGACGAGACGCATGGTGCAGGTTTCGTAATTACGCGTAATTATGGGGACTTGGGCGCGGCTTGCAAGCACTCTCGCGGGTAAACACGGGGACGGCGGCGCGGTCGCGTTGCTTGCCGTCCTCACAGGGCCATGGTGCGCGGTGTTCTCCGTCATGCCCGCGAAGGCGGGCATCCATCGCTTCGCTTCGCACGAAGGCCGGGAAGCGGTGGGTTCCCGCCTCCGCGGGAACGACGGGTTCGTTGTCGCGGGTGCGTCGGGGCCCGCCGACGGCCGACGACGGTCAGCGCGCCACGAGGGCGCGCGGCTGCCGCTTTTGCGCCCAGACCCACAGCAGCACGCCGGCGACCATCATCGGCACGCACAGCCACTGGCCCATCGACAGGCCGGTCTGCTGCGCGAGCCATTCGAGGTGCGCGTCGGGCTCGCGGTAGTACTCGGCGACGAAGCGGAAGAAGCCGTAGCTGACCAGGAACGCGGCCGACACCTGCCCTTCGCGCGGATTGCGCCGCGCGTAGATCCACAGCAGCACCCACAGCAGCACGCCCTCGAGCAGGAACTGGTAGACCTGCGACGGATGCCGCGGTTGCGGGCCCGCCTGCGGGAACACCATGGCCCACGGCAGCGAGGGATCGGCGAGCCGGCCCCACAACTCGCCGTTGATGAAATTGCCCACGCGACCCGACGCCAGACCGAGCGGCACGCACGGCGCGACGAAGTCCATCACCTGCCAGTACGGCTTGCGGCGCGAATGCGAGAACCAGACCTGCGACAGGATCACGCCGAGCATGCCGCCGTGGAAGCTCATGCCACCCTTCCACACCGCGAAGATCTCCAGCGGGTTCATCGCGTAGTACGCCGGCTTGTAGAACAGGCAGTAGCCCAGGCGGCCGCCGACGATGACGCCCATCACGCCGAGGAACAGCATGTCGTCGATGTCGCGCCGGCTCCAGGCGCCCGGCCCCTGGATCGACGCATACGGCTCGTGCCGCAAGCGGCGGTGCGCCAGGAAGAGGAACAGGCCGAACGCGACGAGGTACGTGATGCCGTACCAGTGCACGGCCAGCGGGCCGACGCGAAAGGCGATCGGGTCGATCTGCGGGAACTGGAGAACCATGCGGCGATTGTGCCGCGCAGTCAGTGCGCCGAGGCTTGCCGGCGCGCGAACTCGACAAAGCGCGCCAGGGGTCCCGCCGCCGCGCCGCGCCAGGCCAGCGTGGTCTCGCACTGCGGCACGCCGGCGCGTCCCGGCGGCGAGCGATAGACGACGCCCTGCCGCTGGAACTCGCGCACGCTTTGCGGCACCCACGCGATGCCCAGGCCGGCGGACACGAGATTGACGATCGTCTGCATCTGGATCGCCTCCTGCGCGACCTGCGGTTCGCGCCCGGCCGCGTGGTACAGCCCGAAGACCGCGTCGTGCAGCGACGGCAGGATGCGGCGCGGGAACATCACCAGCGGCTCGGCGAGCACGCGCGGCAGCGAGACCGACCGCGCGGAGGCCAGCGGATGCGGCTCGGGCAGCGCCAGCACGAGCGGCTCGCGCGAGATCCGCAGGTGCTCGAAGCCGGCCGGCGCGAAGCCCGGCGAATGCAGCAGCAAGCCCGCGTCGAGGTCGCCGCGCTCCAGCGCCGGCAACTGCACGTCGGCCGTGGCCTCGAGCAACTCGAGATGCACGCCGGGATGCTGGGCGCGGAACTCGCGCACCCAGCGCGGCAGGAAGCTGTAGCCCACCGTCGAGACGAACGCCAGGCGCAGCCGGCCCGCGTCGCCCGATGCCGCCGCACGGGCGGTCGCCGGAAGGGCCTGAGCCCGCGACAGCAGGTCGCGCGCTGGCGCGAGCAACGCGGCGCCGGCGTCGGTGAGCTGCACGCTGCGCTTGGTGCGGTCGAACAGGCGCACGCCGAGCACGCTTTCCAGCTGCGCGATCGCCTGCGTCAGCGGCGGCTGCGTCATGTGCAGCCGCACGGCGGCGCGGCCGAAGTGCAGCGTCTCGGCGACGGCGACGAACTGGCGCCACAGGCGCAACTCCACGACGGGCTTGCTCATACGCCGCGCATATTAATCGCTGCTGGAAAATGGATTGGAGCGAATCAGCACGCACCCGTAGACTGGCTCCCCCTTCCGGAGACAAGCCATGGCCGAGCAACCGATCCGCCTGCACCTGCGCAGCGACAACATCACCCAGGGCAAGGCGCGCGCGCCGAACCGCTCCATGTACTACGCCATGGGGTACCAGGAGAAGGATTTCGGCAAGCCCATGGTCGGGGTCGCCAACGGCCACAGCACGATCACGCCGTGCAACAGCGGCCTGCAGAAGCTGGCCGACGCGGCGGTCGCGGGCATCGAGGAAGCCGGCGGCAACGCACAGATCTTCGGCACGCCGACCATCAGCGACGGCATGGCGATGGGCACCGAGGGCATGAAGTACTCGCTGGTCAGCCGCGAGGTCATCGCCGATTGCATCGAGACCTGCGTGCAGGGCCAGTGGATGGACGGCGTCGTGGTGGTGGGCGGCTGCGACAAGAACATGCCCGGCGGGATGATGGGCATGCTGCGCGCCAACGTGCCGTCGATCTACGTGTACGGCGGCACCATCCTCCCCGGCCGGTGGAAGGACCAGGACCTGAACATCGTCAGCGTGTTCGAGGCGGTCGGCCAGAACGCCGCCGGCAAGCTGAGCGACGGCGACCTGAAGGAAATCGAGCAGCGCGCGATCCCGGGCACCGGCTCCTGCGGCGGCATGTACACCGCCAACACCATGAGTTCGGCGTTCGAGGCGATGGGCATGTCGCTGCCCTACTCCTCCACGATGGCGAACCCGCACGACGAGAAGCAGAACTCGGCCAAGGAATCGGCGAAGGTGCTGCTCGAGGCGATCAAGAAGGACCTGAAGCCGCGCGACATCGTCACCAAGAAAGCGATCGAGAACGCCGTGACCGTGATCATGGCCACCGGCGGCTCGACCAACGCGGTGCTGCACTTCCTGGCCATCGCGCATGCGGCCGGCGTCGAGTGGACCATCGACGACTTCGAGCGGATCCGCCAGAAGACGCCGGTGATCTGCGACCTCAAGCCGTCGGGCCGCTTCCTCGCGGTCGACCTGCACCGCGCCGGCGGCATCCCGCAGGTGATGAAGCTGCTGCTCAACGCCGGCCTGCTGCACGGCGACTGCATGACCATCACCGGCAAGACGATCGCCGAGACGCTGGAGGACATCCCGGACCAGGCGCCGAAGGGGCAGGAGGTGATCCGCCCGATCGACGACCCGATGTACGAGCAGGGGCATCTCGCGATCCTCAAGGGCAACCTGTCACCCGAAGGCGCGGTGGCGAAGATCACCGGCCTGAAGAACCCGGTGATCACCGGCCCGGCGCGCGTGTTCGACGACGAGCAGTCGGCGCTGCAGGCGATCCTCGACGGCAAGATCCAGGCCGGCGACGTGATGGTGCTGCGCTACCTCGGTCCCAAGGGTGGCCCTGGCATGCCCGAGATGCTCGCGCCGACCGGTGCGCTGATCGGCGCCGGCCTCGGCGAGAGCGTCGGCCTGATCACCGACGGCCGCTTCTCAGGCGGCACCTGGGGCATGGTGGTCGGCCACGTCGCACCCGAGGCCGCGGCGGGCGGCACGATCGCGCTGGTGAACGAAGGCGACTCCATCACCATCGACGCGCACCAGTTGAAGCTGCAGCTGAACGTGGACGACGCCGAACTCGCCAAGCGCCGCGCCAAGTGGAAGGCACCCGCCCCGCGCTACACCCGCGGCGTGCAAGCCAAGTTCGCGTTCAATGCTTCCAGCGCGTCGAAGGGCGCGGTGCTGGACGCTTTCTGAGTTGGGCGGCGCTTGCGCGCCGTTTCTCAACGCAGAAATCATCGTTGTCTTCTCTGTGGCTTCTGTCTGCCTTCTGCGTCCTCTGCGTTGAGGCTGCCAGCAGCGCGACAGCGCTGCGCACCTGTCCTACAAAGCCGCGCCGAAGCCCCGTCCTAGCATCGGTTTCCACCCAGGAGACCCCATGGACACCACATCCGTCTGGCGCGCCACCGCGACCGGCGCCGGCTTCGCCATGCTGCAGGCGGACGTGCAGTGCGACGTGCTCGTCGTCGGGGGCGGCATCACGGGCGTGACGACCGCGCTGCTGCTGGCCCAGCAGGGACGCAAGGTCGTGCTGCTGGAAGCGGACGAGATCGGCGGCGGCACGACGGGGCACTCGACGGGCAACCTCTACGTCACGACCACCGACGGCATCTCGTCCGTGCAGTCGACATGGGACGAAACCGTCGCCCGCGAGGTGGTGCAGCAGCGCAAGGCGGCGATCGACTTCATCGAGCAGCAGTGCCGCGACCTGCCGAACGCGCACTTCACGCGCTGCCCGCTGGTGCTGTGGTCGCGCGACCTGGACGGCAATGCGGACGTCGAGTCGGAGCAGCAGGCGCTGGCGCAACTCGGCTGCCTGGCGCGGCTCGACGAAGCGGGCGTGCGGCCCGGCCTGCCGCAACCGCGCGGACCGGTGATGGTGCTCGAGGACCAGGCGCAGTTCCAGCCGCAGGCGTACACGCTGGCGCTCGCGCAGCGTGCCGCGAAGGCGGGCGCCTCGCTGCACGAACACTCGCGCGTGATCGAGCTCGATGCGAAGGCGCGCGTCGCTACCACGGCCACCGGCTCCGTGAAGGCCGCCGAGATCGTGTTGGCCACGCACTCGCCCAAGGGCGTGCACCTGGTCCACGCCGAGATGCCGGTGCACCGCGAATACGTCGTCGCCTTCGAGATGGGCGCGACGGATCCGGGGCCGGGCATCTTCTGGTGGTCGGGCGAGCAAGGCCTGTCGATCCGCACGCTGGCGCATGAGGGTCGCCGCTACGTCATCGCCGCCGGCCCGGAGCAGAAGGTCGGCGTGCACAACGCCAAGGCGTCGTTGCTGGCCGTCGAGACGCTCGCCACGCAGATGCTGCAGCCCGGGCCGACGCGGCATCGCTGGTCGGCGCAGAACTACCGCTCCCACCACGGCCTGCCCTACATCGGGCGCGACCACTCCGGCTGCTTCATCGCGACCGGCTTTTCGACCGATGGCCTGACCTGGGGCACGGTAGCGGCACGGCTGCTGGCCGCCGAGATCTCGGGGCAGCCTGACGCCTTCGGCAAGCGGTGCGAGCCGGGACGCTTCACGCCGGCCAAGGGCGCAAGCACGCTGGTGGAGGAGAACCTCACGACCGCCAGCACGCTGGTGAAGGACTACCTGACGCGCCCGCAGCACGAGCACCTGTCGTCCCTCGCTCCTGGCGACAGCGCGATCGTGGAGGCAGGGGGCGAGACCTTCGCGGCCTACCGCGCACCCGATGGCGAGTTGTTCGCCGTCTCACCCGTGTGCACGCACATGGGATGCAAGGTGCGCTGGAACAGCGTCGAGACGAGCTGGGATTGCCCGTGCCACGGAAGCCGGTTCCGCCCCGACGGGACGGTGGCCGAAGGGCCGGCGCTGGTGCCGCTGCACCGCAAGCACGTCCAACTGGGCTAGGAGACCCGCGGCCCCGGGCGCCGGGGCCATTCAGCGTTCGTTCAGCGCTTGCGCTTCACGATGCCGATAGCTTCTCGTTGTTTGTCCAGGCGAGCCTGCTTGCGGGCGTTCTCCCGGTCCATCGCGCGGCGCTTGGTGTAGCCGGACCAGTCGGCCCAGGACCACCAGGCGACGGCGAGGGCGAAGGGAGACAGAACGACCCACCATGACCAGGCCGCGACCGGATCGATTTCGAAGTACTTGAGTGCGAGCAGGATGAGGCCGATGCCCAGGAACAACATGCCGGATTCTCCGCGCCCCTTTGGCGGGGCTCCGAGGACAGCGCTCCTGGCGGGTCAACTGCCCTCACTACAATGACGTTGAGCATCGTAACGCAACCACAGGAAAGTCCTTCCATGAAACGTGCCCTGTTCGTGCTGGCCACCTCGATGGCCGTTGCCGGCCCCGCCCTGGCGGACCTGGCCCTCGCGCAGTCCAAGAACTGCATGTCCTGCCACGCCGTCGACAAGAAGCTGGTCGGCCCCTCGTACAAGGACGTCGCGGGCAAGTACGCCGGCCAGAAGGACGCAGCCGACAAGCTCGCGGCCAAGATCCAGAAGGGCGGCTCCGGCGTGTGGGGCTCCATCCCCATGCCGCCGAACAACGTGACCGAGGCCGAAGCCAAGAAGCTCGCGGCCTGGGTGCTGACGCAGAAATGACACCCGGCGCGCGGGTCCTGCTGCCACTGCTGCTCGCGGTGGCCGCGGCGCCCGCGTCCGCCGACCTCGCGCTGGCCACCAGCAAGAACTGCCTGAGTTGCCACGCCGTCGAGCACAAGGTGCTCGGCCCCTCGTTCAGGTCCATCGGCGCGCGCTATGCGTCGCAGCCCAATGCCGCCGACATGCTCGCCGGCAAGATCCTCAGGGGCAGCAGCGGCGCCTGGGGCCCCAACCCCATGCCACCCAACACGCAGGTCACCGAACCCGAGGCCAAGAAGTTGGCGGCCTGGGTGCTGACGCTGAGGTGAGGCGCTGGCCCGGGCGGCCAGCCTTGTCATTCCGGCGACCGCCGGAATCCATGCGGCGCTCGCGCACCTTCGTGTGGATTGCGGGTCAAGCCCGCAATGACAAGTCCCCGCCTTAAAGCCGCTCCGCCAACTGCTCGAGAATCGCTGGATTCTCCAGTGTCGACGTGTCCTGCGTGATCGCCTCGCCCTTGGCGATGCTGCGCAGCAGGCGGCGCATGATCTTGCCGCTGCGGGTCTTGGGCAGGTTGTCGCCGAAGCGGATGTCCTTGGGCTTGGCGATCGGGCCGATCTCCTTGGCCACCCAGTTGCGCAGCTCGGTCGCGATCTGCTTGGCCTCCTCGCCGGTCGGGCGCGGGCGCTTGAGCACCACGAACGCGCAGATCGCCTCGCCGGTCAGGTCGTCGGGGCGCCCCACCACGGCGGCTTCCGCCACGAGGTCGGTCTTGCTGACCAGCGCGCTCTCGATCTCCATCGTGCCCAGGCGGTGGCCCGACACGTTCAGCACGTCGTCGATGCGGCCGGTGATGCGGAAGTAGGTGGTCTTGGCGTCGCGCACCGCGCCGTCGCCGGCCAGGTAGGTCTTGCCGCCCAACTCCTCCGGGAAGTAGCTTTTCCTGAACCGCTCCGGGTCGCCCCAGATGGTGCGGATCATCGATGGCCACGGGCGCTTGATCACGAGCATGCCGCCGGAGCCGTTCGGGATGTCCTTGCCGGTCTCGTCGACGATGGCGGCCATGATGCCGGGCAGCGGCAGCGTGCACGAGCCGGGCACCAGCGGCGTCGCGCCAGGCAGCGGCGTGATGACGTGGCCGCCGGTCTCGGTCTGCCAGAACGTGTCCATGATCGGGCAACGCTCGTTGCCGACGTTCCGGTGGTACCACATCCACGCTTCGGGATTGATCGGCTCGCCGACGCTGCCCAGGATGCGCAGCGACGACAGGTCCCAGTTCTTCGGGTGCACCTTCTCGTCGGTCTCGCTGGCCTTGATCAGCGAACGGATCGCGGTCGGCGCCGTGTAGAACACGGTGACCTTGTGCTTCTCGATCATCTGCCAGAAGCGGCCCGCGTGCGGGAAGGTCGGGATGCCCTCGAACATCACCTGCGTCGCGCCGGCGGCCAGCGGCCCGTAGGCGACGTAGGTGTGGCCGGTGATCCAGCCGATGTCGGCCGTGCACCAGAACACGTCCTTGGGCCGGATGTCGAAGGTCCAGTCCATCGTGAGCTTGGCCCACAGCAGGTAGCCGCCGGTGGAGTGCTGCACGCCCTTGGGCTTGCCGGTGGAGCCGGAGGTGTAGAGGATGAACAGCGGGTGCTCCGCATTCACCGGCACCGGCGCGCACTGGTCCGGCTGGCCCTTCAGAACCTCGTCGAAGGTCTTGTCGCGGCCGGCCACCATCTCGCACCGGGTCGGCGTGCGCATGAACACCAGAACCGTCTTGAGCGTGTCGCAGCCGCCCATGCCGATGCCCTCGTCGACGATGGCCTTGAGCGGCAGCTCCTTGCCACCGCGCATCTGGTAGTTCGCCGTGATGACCGCCACCGCGCCGGCGTCGATGATGCGTTCGTTGAGCGCCTTGGCCGAGAAGCCGCCGAACACCACCGAGTGCGTCGCGCCGATGCGCGCGCAGGCCTGCATCGCGACCACGCCTTCGACCGTCATCGGCATGTAGATGATGACGCGGTCGCCCTTGCGGATGCCCTGCGCCTTCAGCGCGTTGGCGAAGCGGCTGACGCGCGCCAGCAGGTCCTTGTACGTGACGTTGGTGACCTGCCCGTCGTCGGACTCGAACACGATGGCGGTCTTGTTCTCCACCGGCGTGCCGACGTGCCGGTCCAGGCAGTTGGCGGACGCATTGAGCTCGCCGTCGTCGAACCACTTGTAGAACGGCGCGTTCGATTCATCCAGCGTCCTGGTGAACGGCCTGGTCCACTGCACGTTCTCGCGCGCCTGCCGGGCCCAGAACCCCTCGAAGTCGCGCTCGGCTTCCTTGCACAGCGCCTCGTAGGCGGGCATGCCGGCGATGCGGGCGCCGTCGACGGCGGCCGGGGGCGGCGGGAAGACACGGTTTTCGACCAGGACGGATTCGATGGCGCTCATGGCTTGGTCTCCGGATGTTCGGGGCGGACTGTCGAATCAGGCACTTACAGGGCTCTGACTGGCTTGGAGCTTACTAAGGAGCGGCGGTTCACGGAGCGGCCACTGGGGAAACCTACAATCCGCGCGCACCTTCGAACGAGAACCAATGGCCGACTCCAATTTCACCAAGGGCCCGCACTCGCCCCTGCGCCCCCTGCCCTCCATGATCTTCGCCAGCCGCTGGCTGCAGCTGCCGCTGTACGTGGGCCTGATCGTGGCCCAGGGCGTGTACGTCGTGCACTTCCTGCTCGAACTGTGGCACCTGGTGGAGGCCGCCGCCGGCAGCCAGGCCGCCTTGCAGCAGTTGATCAACAGCATCGGCTACCGCCCGGGCGCCGAGGTCACGTCGCTGAACGAGACCATGATCATGCTGGTGGTGCTGGCGCTGATCGACGTGGTGATGATCTCCAACCTGCTCATCATGGTGATCGTCGGCGGCTACGAGACCTTCGTCAGCCGCATGAACCTGGAAGGCCACCCCGACCAGCCCGAGTGGCTGAGCCACGTCAACGCGTCGGTGCTGAAGGTCAAGCTGGCCACCGCGATCATCGGCATCAGCTCGATCCACCTGCTCAAGACCTTCATCAACGCGGCCAACTACAGCGACCGCGTGCTGATCGCGCAGACGGTGATCCACATCACCTTCCTGCTGTCCGCGATGGCGATCGCCAAGACCGACCAGATGCTGACGGCGGCGGCGGCGGAGAGACACTGAGGCGTTCAGCCGCCGAAGAAGAACCGCTCCTCGGTGATCTTGCCGTCCTGCACGGTGTAGAGGCCGATCTCCTCCATGTGGAGCTTCTTGCCGGCGGCGTCGCCCGTCTTCGGCGTGACGTCCATGATGAACTTCACGGCGAACTGGTTGCCGTGCACGTACGGCCCGTCGCTGGTGACCTGGTGGATCTCGTGGTTCTGGTACCACCACTCGCCCTTGGCCAGCACGGCCTGCAGGCCTTCGCTGCGGGCCATCGGCCCTTCCATCGGCTCCAGCGAGACGATGCGGTCGGACCAGTAGCGCTTGCCCGCTTCCTCGAACTGCCCTTCCTGGCAGAGGCGGACGAAATCCTTCGCGAGATCGTGGATGGCGGCCATGGGGCTCTCCTGTGGATCGAACGGAAGGCCACCGTAGCACGCCACCCGGCCGCGCGCATCCGGCCCTTCAGTCGCCGGGGAATTCCTCGGTGTCGACCTCGCGGCGCGCCTGCTCGGAATAGCGGTTGCCGCTCACCGTGCGCTGGTTGATGTGCTCTTCGAGGCGCGCGAGCAGGCCCGCGTCGAGCTTCATGTCACCCGCTGCGAGGTCCTCGTCCAGGTGCTCCACCGACGTCGTGCCGGGGATCGGCAGGATGTGCGGCGCCTTGTGCAGCAGCCACGCGATCGCCAACTGCGCCGGCGTGCAGCCCGCCTCGCGCGCCAGCGCCTTGTAGCCGGGCAGCAGCGCCAGGTTCCTGGCGTAGTGGTCGGGCGCGAAGCGCGGCATCGAGCGGCGGATGTCCTTCGCGTCCAGCGTGCCGACGTCGTGCAGCGCATCGCACAGGAAGCCGCGCGCGACCGGGCTGAACGCCACGAAAGTGACGCCCAGTTCGCGGCAGGCGTCGAGCACCGCGATCTCGGGGTTGCGCGTCCACAGCGAGTACTCGGTCTGCAGCGCTGTGATCGGATGCACCGCGTGCCCCTTGCGCAGCGTCGCGGCGGACACCTCGGACAGGCCCAGGTGGCGCACCTTGCCCTGCTCCACGAGCCGGCTCATCGCGCCGACGCTCTCCTCGATCGGCACCTGCTTGTCCCAGCGGTGCAGGTAGTAGACGTCGATGACGTCGGTCTGCAGGCGGCGCAGGCTGTCCTCGCAGTTGCGTCGCAGCGCCTCCGGACGGCCGTCGATCACGCGGCGCGTGACGCCATCGTCGCCCGTCACGCCGGCCAGGCCGCCCTTGCTGCACAGGACGATGTCGCTCCGGTGCGCCTTCAGCACGCGGCCGACCAGCGTCTCGTTGGCGCCGAAGCCGTACAGCGCCGCCGTGTCGAACAGCGTCACGCCGGCGTCGAGCGCGGCGAGCAGCACGCGCTCGCCCTGCTCCGCCGACGGCGGCGTCCCGTAGGCGTGGCTCAGGTTCATGCAGCCCAGGCCGATGGCCGGGACGGTGAAGGGACCGATGGTTCGCTGTTGCATGCGGGAAGCTTAGCCGCCTTCGAAGCTCGAGCGCGGCGCCCGCACCCGCTGCGCCGCGAGCGCGTGCCATGCGGATGATCCGTACGCGCGCACGAGATCGCGGCCCGCTTCTGCGATGGCAGGGTCGTGCGGATCGAGTGCCAGTTCACGGAGGAAGTCCGGCTGCACGATCACGAACTGCCGCTTGTACGGCAGCAGCACGCCGCCACGCGAGCGCGCATGGGCCGCCAGCGCCTGCGCCAGGTCCGCGAACCATTCGTTCAGGTACGAACTGGTGCGCGGCGCATACCAGAAGGTGCCGACGTCCTCGCCGGCAACCGCTTCGCCGGAGAGCACGCGACGCGCGTGCTCCCACTGCGTGAAGCCGACCTCGCCTGCCACCTCGTGCAGTTGCTCGCGCAGCTTGCCGTCCTGGCCCTCGCGGCGCATTGCATTGAGCCGCACGCGGGCGCGCGTCTTCAGCTCCTCGACGGCGGCGCTCATGCGGTGCGCAGCGCCGGGCTCGTCGCCAGGCGCTCCAGCAGGCCGGCTGCGGTGGGCAGCGCGGTGTCGCCGCGCAGCGCCTGCTCGCAGATCGCCGCCGCGGTCTCGCGCGCTTCGCGCACCAGGCGGGCACCGCCCGGGCGCAGCACGGCGCGCAGTCCGCCGCTGCGTTCGCGCGCGACGAGGCCGGTCTTCTCGAGCGGCGGCAGGCGGCGCAGCGCTGCCGATGGGCTGATGCGCAGCGATTGCGCCAGCTGCGCGAGCGGCACGCCGTCGCGACACGTGTCCAGCAGCGACATCAGCACGAAGTCGTCCCAGCCGATGCCGTGGAAGAAGCCGAGGTCCTCGTCGAGCTTGCGTTGCAGGCTTGCGCCGGCCCGGTGCAGGCCGAGGCAAAACGCGAGCGCGCTCATTGCACACCTCCCGCCGCGAATTCCTGCGTCCACAGCGCGAGCAGGTCCGCGAGTTCGGCGTCGTGGTCGAACGCGGGATCGGTGCGCTCGCGCACCATCTCCAGCACGTCGACGCGCACGCCCTGCTCGCCCAGGCGGTTCCAGGCGCCCTGCAGCGCGCGGTCGCGGTGGCCTCGCTGGCGCAGCTCGAACAGCAAGCGGTTGATCGCACCCGGCACGTTGCGGCTGGAAGCGACGCGCACGTCGCCCGTGGCCAGGTTGCGGATCGCGTACACGCCCATGGGCGGAAACGCATCGCGCGCGCCGCGCGCCAGTTCGCGCCGGCGGGCGCGATCGGAAGGGGATGTGGTGGGAAACACCATGACAGGTTCCTTTTCGCATGTGGCCCGTTCCCGCGCAGGGGGCCGACGAAACAGGATGGACTGCCAGGTCGTGAAGACTTGTGACGAGGGTGAGAGCCTCTTGTGCGGGAAGGCGCCCCCCAGCGCCTCGGCATGAATTGTACCCGCCGCCCCGTTCCGTCATCCCCGCGAAGGCGGGGATCGATCGCCTCCGCCTTTGTCATTCCGGCGAAAGCCGGAATCCATGCTCATGCGCCGCCGACCGTCGCCCAAGCGCCCTTCGCCCCGGGCTCGCGCCGAGGTGCATTCCGTTGGGCGAATGTCCTCCGCGTGAGCCGACCGCGGCGGCCCCGCGCCCGCCAAGCACAGCGCGACTGTTCGCAGAGGCAGCGAGAGGCCGCGCAACGGAGAGACGGAGCATGAGGACCCGGCAGGCGCCGCCTGACGTGCTCGCCGGCTCGCGCGAGCAGCACCGGTGCGAGGACGAGCATGGATTCCGGCTTTCGCCGGAATGACATCTACTGCAGCTGCTGCTCCAACTGGTGCAGCACCTCGTAGCAAGGCAGTACCTTCGCCACGCTCGCGTTCGGTTCGCGTTTCTCGCGGATGGCGGCGACGAACTCGCGGTCCTGCAACTCGATGCCGTTCATCGAGACATCGACCTTGGACACGTCGATCTTCTCGTCCTTGCCGTTGAACAGGTCGTCGTAGCGCGCGATGAACGTCGCGGTGTCGCCGATGTAGCGGAAGAACGTGCCCAGCGGGCCGTCGTTGTTGAACGAGAGCGACAGCGTGCAGATGGCGCCGTTCCCGGCCTGCAGCTGGATGCTCATGTCCATCGCGATGCCCAGCGCCGGATGGATCGGGCCCTGGATCGCGTTCGCCTTCACCACGCGGCTGCCAGTCTGGTACTGGAACAGGTCCACGGTGTGCGCGGCGTGGTGCCACAGCAGGTGGTCGGTCCAGCTGCGCGGCTGGCCCAGCGCATTCATGTTCGTGCGGCGGAAGAAGTACGTCTGCACGTCCATCTGCTGGATGTGGAACTCGCCGGCCGCGATCTTGCGGTGCACGTACTGGTGGCTGGGGTTGAAGCGTCGCGTGTGGCCCACCATCGCGACCAGGCCGGTCTTCTTCTGCAGGTCCACCACCGCCTGCCCGTCCGACAGCTTGTCGCATAGCGGAATCTCCACCTGCACGTGCTTGCCGGCCTGCAGGCAGGCGATCGCCTGCGACGCGTGCATCTGCGTCGGCGTGCACAGGATCACCGCATCGACGTCGTCGCGCTTGAGCGTCGCGGCCAGGTCCGTCGCGACGTGGCCGATGCCGTACTTGGACGCGACCTCCCTGGTCTTGTCCAGCTCGCGGCCGATCACCGACGTGACCTGCACGCCGTCGATCAGCTTCAGGGCGTCGAGGTGCTTCTGGCCGAAGGCGCCGGCGCCGGCCAGCGCGATGCGCAGCGGTTGCGTCATGGAACTCTCCTTGTTCCGCCGATTGTGCGGCGCGGCCCAACGCGACCGGAACCGGCGCCGGGGGCTAACAGCTAGAACAAGGGCTTATAGCCCGCAGTACACCGCGATGCGACGGAGCGTGTCCGCCCACAAGGCCCACACGGCGACGCCGACCAGCAACGCACCAGCCAGGCGAGTGCCACCCACCTGCCGCCAGCGATGGCCCTGCCCCGCCAGCCACAGGAACAGCTTCGGCGCGAGCCAAAGCCCGAGCCCACTGCCGATCGCGAACAGCGCCATGGTGGCGGCGCCCTGCACCGGCCCATCGGCCAGCGACGCCACCAGCAGGGCCGAGTACAGCAGCCCGCACGGCATGAACGTCCACAGCACCCCGGCCCCGAACGCACCGCCGCGCGCGCCGACGCCGGGCCGCACGCGCGTCCAGACGCCACGCCCGAAGCCATCCAGCCAGGCCGGCTGCCGTGCCTGCACCAGGAGCACCAGGCCCCAGGCCAGCACGGCGAGATGCATCAGCGTCCACGCAGGCCGCAACGCCGCAGCCTGCGTCGCCAGCCAGCCGAGCGCCTGCGCTCCCGAGGCGACGACCGCACCGGCGGCGGAATAGCCGACGATGCGCCCGAACTGGAACACGCGCGCCCGTGCCGCGACGTTGCCCTGCCCCGCCCGTGCAATGCCCGCGCAGGCCGCGCCGCACATGGCCGCGCAGTGCGGGCCGCCCGCGAGCCCCATCACGAACGCGGTCGTGGCGAGGCCGAGGGCCATCAGAGGATGCGCGAGAAGCGGTTGCGCTGGCGGTCCGACTGCAGGTAGCGGTCGAACACCATGCCGATCGCGCGCACCACGTACCAGCCGGCGGCGGTCACCTGGATGCCGGTGTCGTCCACGGTCACCAGGCCCATGGCCTGCATGTCGCGCAGCCGCTGCAGCTCGCTGGCGAAGTAGCTGCGGAAGTCCACCAGCCAGGCCAGCTCGATGTCCTCGAACAGGACCTGGCCCTGGCACATCAGGCCCATGATCACGGCCCGGCGCACGAGGTCGTCGCGGTCCAGCGCGAGGCCCCGCACCACCGGCAGCTGGCCTTGGTCCAGCAGGTCGCGGTACTCGTCCATCGTCTTCGCGTTCTGCGAGAAGCTGGCGCCGATGCGGCTGATGGCGGACACGCCCAGCGAGACCAGGTCGCTGTCAGGCTGCGTGCTGTAGCCCTGGAAGTTGCGGTGCAGCCGGCCCTGCCGCTTGGCGACCGCCAGCGAGTCCTCCGGCAGCGCGAAGTGGTCCATGCCGACGTACACGTAGCCGGCGTGCGCGAGCGCGTCGATCGACTGCGACAGCATCGCCAGCTTAGACGCGGCATCGGGCAGTTCGGCCGGCACGATGCGCCGCTGCGGCTTGAAGCGCTCGGGCAGGTGCGCATAGCCATACAGCGCCACGCGGTCCGGGCGGAGCGTGCGCAGGCGCTCCAGCGTGACCGCGAACGACTCGGGCGTCTGCAGCGGCAGGCCGTAGATCAGGTCGACGTTGATCGATTCGAAGCCGATCTCGCGCGAAGCGTCCACCAGTTCGGCGACCTGCTCGTACGGCTGCACGCGGTGCACGGCCTGCTGCACGCGCGGATCGAAGTCCTGCACGCCGAAGCTCAGGCGGTTGAAGCCCAGGCGCGCCAGGTGCGCGAGCCGCTCGCGGGTCACGGTGCGCGGGTCCACTTCCACCGAGAACTCGCCACCGGCGACCAGGTCGAAGTGGCGCCGCAGCATGGCCACGAGTTGCGACAACTCCTCGTCGCCGAGGAAGGTGGGGGTGCCGCCACCCAGGTGCAGCTGGCTCACCGACTGGCCGGTGCCGATCACGTCCGTGTGCAGGCGCGCCTCGCGCTCCAGCAGTTCCAGGTACGGCTGCACGCGGCCATGCTGGCGCGTGATGATCTTGTTGCAGGCGCAGTAGTAGCAGATCGATTCGCAGAACGGGATGTGCACGTACAGCGACAGCGGCTGGCGCAAGGCGGCGGTCGCACCGTCGCGGCGCTGTTCCAGCATCCGGTGGTGGTCGGCCGGCCCCCACGCCTCCACGAAGCGGTCGGCGGTCGGGTACGAGGTGTAGCGCGGCCCGTTGACGTCGAAGCGGCGCAGGATCTCGGCGGGGAGGACGGCGGGGGTGTCGGTGGTCACGGTGCCACTTTGCGCCTCGAGCGGGGCGTGCGTGTTGACAAGCATCAAGCCGCCGCGCTCAGTGCACGCGCGATTCGACGGTGCGCGCCAGGCGCTCCAGGTCGAGGATGCGGATGTGGCGCTTGTCGACCTCCAGCAGCCCCTGCTGCACGAACGCCGAGAAGGTGCGGCTGACCGTCTCCAGCTTCATGCCCAGGTAGCTGCCGATCTCGGCGCGCGACATGCGCAGGTGGAACTCGCTCGGCGACCAGCCGCGCACCTTCATGCGCTGCGACACGTTCAGCAGGAAGGCGGCCAGGCGCTCCTCGGCGTTCATGCTGCCCAGCAGCAGCATCAGGCCGTGCTCGCGCACGATCTCGCGGCTCATCAGCCGGCCGACGGCTTTCTGCAGGTCCGGGCTGCCGGTCGACAGTTCCATCAGGTGGTCGTACGGGATCGCGCAGATCTCGGCGTCCTCCAGCGCGGTCGCGGTGCTCGCGTGGCGGCCCTGCGCGAGGCCGTCCAGGCCCAGCAGTTCGCCGGCGATCGAGAAGCCGCTGACCTGCTCGCGGCCGTCGGCGGCGGCCAGGCTGGACCTGAACGTGCCGCTGCGCACCGCGTAGATGAACTGGAAGGCGTCGCCGGCGCGGTACAGCGGCTGGCCCGCCTTCACGCGGCGGCGGGCGAAGCGCAGCCCGTCCAGGCGATCGACCGTCGGGCCGCTCATGCCGCAAGGCAGGCACAGCTCCTTCAGGTGGCAGCTGGAGCACGCCGTGGTGAGCGTGGCGGGCGCGCCGCGCGCGGGACGGGGCGTGAACTGCACGGGGACGGTGCTGGGCTGGGACAGGGTGGCGGCGGTCATGGAGGCTCCGGAGGATCAGTGACGGGTGGCGGCGAGCGCGGCGGCGAGCTGGTCGAACTCGCTGCTCTTGTCGAGGAACCAGCGGGCGCCGGCGCCGAGGTAGCGGCGGCGGTACGGCTCGCTGGCGCTGTTGGACAGCACGACGAATTCGATGCCCGGCTGCGCTTCGCGCACGGCGCGCAGCACCTGCAGGCCGGTGCCGCCCTCGAGCTGCACGTCCAGCACGACGACGTCGGGGTGGGCGGCCAGGATGCCGTCGATGCAGGCCTGCGGCGTGGCGCCTTCGCCGACGACGGCCATCTCGCGGCCCGACAGCAGCTGGGCGACGCGGGCGCGGATCGGGCCGGAGTCGTCCGCGAGGAACACTCGCAGGGGGGTGGCGGCAGTGGCGCTGGGCATGGGCTCCACTGTGCCGGCCGAGGGCGGTCGCGGCCATCGGCGCGGGCTGAAACGCCGCCTCGGTGGATTCCGGTTCGCGGCTGCGGCCGCTCCGAACCCGGCTCGGAAAATTCCGAGGGGCTGGTTTAGGGCTCGATCAGCCCGTGGCGCAGCGCGTAGCGCACCAGGTCGGTCTGGTTGTGCAGGCCCAGCTTGGCCATCGCGTTGGCCTTGTGGCTGCTCACCGTCTTCACCGACAGGTTCAGCGCGCTGGCGACGTCCGTGACCGAGTCGCCGATCGCCAACCGCCGCAGCACGTCGAACTCGCGGTCCGACAGTGCCTCGTGGGTCGCCGCCGCGGCACCGCCGGGCATCGCGCCCAGCGCGAGCTGCTCCGCCACTTCGGTGCTGACGTAGGCGCCGCCGGCAGCGATCTTGCGCAGCGCCTGCTCCAGCTGCGCGGGCGCACTTTCCTTGGTGAGGTAGCCGCTGGCGCCCGACTTGATCGCGCGCACCGCGTACTGCGTCTCCTGGTGCATCGACAGCACCAGGATGCGCAGCCTGGGCTTCTCGGCCTTCACCAGCTTGATCAGCTCCATGCCGCTGCGGCCCGGCATCGACAGGTCCAGCACCAGCACGTCGAAGTCCAGCTCGCGCACGCGCTGCATCACCTCGGTGCCGTCGGCCGCTTCGCCCACCACCTGCAGGTCGCCCACGTCGCCGACGATGCGCTTGAGGCCCTCGCGCACGATGGCGTGGTCGTCGGCCAGCACCAGCCGGATCGTCATGCGGCCTCCTGCACGGGAATGCGCGCCTCGACGCGCGTGCCCTCGCCCGGCGCGCTGGTCACCCGCACCTCGCCGCTGAGCAGCTGCGCCCGCTCGCGCAGGCCGGCCAGGCCCAGCGACTGCGGCTTGCGCGGCTCGCCGGTGACGAAGCCGCGGCCGTCGTCCTGCACCGAGAGCACCATGCGGTTGCCCTCTTGCGCGACGCGCACCTGCACCTTGCTGGCCTGCGCATGCTTGGCGACGTTCGCCAGGGATTCCTGCACGATGCGGAACACGGCCGTCGCGTACGGCTCCGGCAAATCGAGATCCTCGTCCATGTCCAGCTCGCACGGGACGCCGGTGCGCTGCTGGAAGCCGTGGGCCACCCACTCGATGGCGGCAGCCAGGCCCAGGTCGTCGAGGACCAGCGGGCGCAGGTCGGCGGCAATGCGGCGCGTGGACGCCACGCTCTGGTCGAGCAACGCGACCATCGCATCGAGCTTGGCCGCCGCGGCGGTGGGATCCGCGCGCAGGTTGTCGCGCACCCAGATGGTGTCCATCTTCAGCGCAGTGAGCGACTGGGCGAGCTCGTCGTGCAGTTCGCGCGCGATGCGGCTCTTCTCCTGCTCGCGCACGCCGCTGGCCTCGGCGGCGAACGCGGCCAGTTCCTGGCGCGCCCGCACGCGCTCGGACACGTCGCGCAGGATCACCGTGTAGACCTTGCCGTGCCCCGTGTCCAGCTGCGAGATCGAGGCGTCCATCGGGAACACGCTGCCGTCCTTGCGCAAGCCCGTGATCGTGGTGCCGTCGCCCATGCGGCGGGTGGTGACGCCGGTGGTCCCGAAGCGCGCCACCATGCCAGCGTGCCCGGCGCGGTGGCGTTCGGGCAGCAGCATCTCGAGCCGCTGGCCCAGCGCCTCGGCGGCGGTCCAGCCGAAGATCTTCTCGGCGGCGCGGTTGTACAGGACGATGACCTGGCCTTCGTCGATGGACAGGATGCCGTCCATGGCGGAATCGAGGAGGCCGGCCAGGCGGGCGGCGACGCCTTCGGAGTCGGCATGGTGGAACCGGGAGGGCATGGCCGGCCGAATTTACAGCACCGCCGCCGCGGGCCGGGTCGGCCACCGCCGGTCAGGCGTCGCGCACGTCCACCTGCCCCGGGCAGCCCGGCGGCCGGCGCGCAGGGGCGAAGGGGCACTGGTTCACCTCGTTCGGGGTCAGGCGCAGCAGCGTGGTCAGCGCGCAGGCCCCCATGCTGATGACCCAGAAGGCGAAGAACGCGACGGCATGGACCGCCTGCCGCGACCACGCCAGCGTCCCGTGCAGCCACTGCACGTCGTGCGGGTCGACCAGCGCGAACACCAGCGCCTGCAGCAGGCAGGCGGCGAGGAACGCGGGCCAGGCGATCCAGAGCATCTTGCGCGCGAGCATGGCGATTCAGGGCGCTTCGGCCGCGGGCGTGGCCGCGTGGTTGCGGGCCTGCTGCGCCGGCAGCAGTGCTCGCTCGTGCACGGCCTGGCGCTGCACCGGGGCGCGCGGGCGGGCGTCGTCGGCCAGCACGTCGGCACCGTGCGCGGCCAGCCAGAAGGTGACGATCGAGGCGAGCACGACCACGATCGGGCCGGACAGCACCAGCCACACCAGGCCATGGCGCCACCAGGGCTCGGGGAGGGAGGTGGATTGCGTCGGGCGGGGCATGGAGTCTCCTCGGGTCAGCGCGGGACGATGAAGACGGATTTCTCGCGCACGTGCGCCCCGCCCTGCCCCTCGATCGTGAAATGGATGGCGTGCGAACCCGCGGGCGCGGCCCCGTACGGGAGTTGCAGGCGCACGGCGACCCAGCGCGACTCGGCCGGGCCGACGCTCACCTCGTCGTCCGAGGCGATCGCCAGGCCCGGCAGGCCTTCCGCGCCGATGCGGTAGCGCTGCGTCTCCTCGGTCGCGTTCATCACCTGCAGCCGGTAGACGTTCTCCAGCTTGCCGCCGGCCACGATGCGCGCCAGCGAGGCGCGGTCGCGCACCACGTCCACCCTCAGCGGCGTGCGCAGCGCCAGGCTGATCGCCAGGCCCATGCAGAGCGCGGCGAGGACGGTCGCGTAGACCAGGATGCGCGGGCGCAGCACGCGGCGCACGATGTCGCGGCCGGTCCAGCCCTTGTCCAGCGCCTGCTGCGTGCTGAAGCGGATCAGCCCGCGCGGGTACTCCATCTTGTCCATCACCGTGTCGCACACGTCGACGCAGGCGGCGCAGCTGATGCACTCGTACTGCAGGCCGTTGCGGATGTCGATGCCGGTCGGGCACACCTGCACGCACAGCCCGCAGTCGATGCACGAGCCCAGCCCCCTGGCCTGGAAGTCGTCGCGGCGGCCGCGGGTGCCGCGCGGGTCGCCGCGCGCGGCGTCGTAGCTGACGATCAGCGTGTCCTTGTCGAACATCGCGCTCTGGAAGCGCGCATACGGGCACATGTACTTGCACACCTGCTCGCGCAGGAAGCCGGCGTTGCCGTAGGTGGCCGCGGCGTAGAAGAACACCCAGAACACTTCCCACGAGTCCATGCGCGTCTGCAGGAACTCCATCCCCAGTTCGCGCACCGGCGTGAAGTAGCCCACGAACGTGACGCCGGTCCACATCGCCACGCTCATCCACGCGAGGTGCTTGAACGACTTCTTCACCAGCTTCTCGGTGCTGAAGCTGCTGCCGTCCAGCTTCAGCCGCTGCGGGCGGTCGCCTTCGACGTGCCGCTCGATCCACAGGAAGATCTCCGTGTAGACCGTCTGCGGGCACGCGAAGCCGCACCACAGCCGCCCCGCCACCGCGGTGAACAGGAACAGCAGCAGCGCGCTGGCGACCAGCAGGCCCGTGAGGTAGATGAAGTCCTGCGGATACAGCACCTCCCCGAACAGGTAGAAGCGCCGTGCCGCCAGGTCGAACAGCACCGCCTGCCGGCTGCCGTTCTCCGTGCCCCACGACAGCCACGGCAGCCCGTAGAACACGATCTGCGTCAGCCACACGAACGCCCACCGCCAGCGCGCGAACAGGCCCGTGACGCTGCGGGGATAGACCTTCTTGTGCGCCTCGTAGAGCGACACGGTCTCCTCGGGCGCGGCCGGCACGGGGACGATGGGGATGACTTTCTGGTGCTGCATGGTGGACACCACGATGGTGCGCGCCACCCGGGATGCCGTGTTTGCGCTAGATCAGTCCCACGTCATTCCCGCGGAGGCGGGAATCCACCGCTTCCGTCTTCCCGACGCTCACGAGGTGGAAGCGATGGGTCCCCGCCTCCGCGGGGACGACGGAAGGCCGCCTCAGGGTTTCACCACCACCGGCTTGTTCGACAGCCCCCACACATACGACGCCAGCACGTGGATCTGCGCGTCGGTCAGCTTGCCGTGCTGGGCGGGCATGACGTTGGTCTTGCCGTTGTTGACCATGGCGATGATGGCCTGCTCGCCATAGCCGTGCAGCCAGACGTCGTCCGTGAGGTTGGGCGCGCCCATCGCGGGGTTGCCCTTGCCGTCCATGCCATGGCAGGCGGCACAGGCTGTGAACTTGCTCTTGCCCAGCTGGGCGCGCAGCGAGTCGTGCGGCGCACCGGACAGCGACAGCACGTAGTTGGCGACGTTCTTGACGTCGTCGGCGGAACCCACGGCCGCGGCCATCGGGGGCATGGCGCCCTGGCGGCCGGCGTTGATGGTCTCGACGATCTTGTCGGGCGTGCCGCCGTGCAGCCAGTCGGCATCGGCGAGGTTCGGGAAGCCCTTGCTGCCGCGCGCGTCGGAACCGTGGCACTGCGCGCAGTTGTTCATGAACAGCCGCTCGCCGATGGCCATCGCGGCCGCGTCGCCGGCGACTTCCTCCACCTTGCGCGCCGTGAACTGCGCGTACAGCGGCGCGAGCTGGCGGTTGGCTTCCTCGACCTCGGCGTCGTAGGCGCCGCGCGACGACCACCCGAGGCTGCCCTGGTAGGTCCCCAGGCCCGGATAGAACGCCAGGTACAGCAGCGAGAAGACGGCGGTGATGACGAACAGCCACATCCACCAGCGCGGCATCGGGTTGTTCATCTCGGTCAGGTCCTCGTCCCAGACGTGGCCGGTGGTGTTGTCGGCCGCCGAGACGATCTTCTTGCGCGCCGTGATCCACAGCAGCAGCAGGCAGGCGACGATGCCCGCCAGGGTGATGCCGGCCACGTAGACCGACCAGAAATTCGCGGTGAAGTCGCTCATGATCAGTCGTCCAGCAGGGGGATGCGCGCGTCTTCCTCGAAGCGGGCGCGGTTGGACCGGGCATACGCCCAGGCCAGGATGGCGATGAAGGTGGCGAAGCAGGCCAGCGTGGCCAGGATGCGCAGGGTGTTGACGTCCATGTCCCGGCTCCCTCTCACTTCAGCGCCAGGCCGAGCGACTGCAGGTACGCGACCAGCGCGTCCATCTCGCTCTTGCCCTTGACCTCGGCCGCCGCCTTGGCGACCTGCTCGTCGGTGAACGGCACGCCGACGGCGCGCAGCGCCTTCATGTGCGTGGCGGCGCTGGCGTGGTCCGCGGGCGTCTTCTCCAGCCAGGTGTAGGCCGGCATGTTCGACTCGGGCACCACGTCGCGCGGGTTGTTCAGGTGGATGCGGTGCCACTCGTCCGAGTACTTGCCGCCCACGCGCGCCAGGTCGGGGCCCGTGCGCTTGCTGCCCCACTGGAACGGGTGGTCGTAAACCGATTCCCCGGCCACCGAGTAGTGGCCGTAGCGCAGCGTCTCGGCGCGCAGCGGCCGGATCATCTGCGAGTGGCAGTTGTAGCAACCCTCGCGCACGTAGATGTCGCGGCCGACCACCTGCAGCGCGGTGGGCGGCTCGACGCCCTGGATCGCCTGCGTGGTCGACTTCTGGAAGAACAACGGGACGATCTCCACCAGGCCGCCGACGGCGACGACCAGCAGGATCAGCACGATCATCAGGAAGTTGCTGGTCTCGACCCGCTCGTGGGTGAAACCGGTGGGGGTGTTGGAAGTGCTCATGGCTTGGTGTCTCGCTTCAGGCCGCCTGGGGCATCGGCACGGGAACGCGCACCGCGCGGCCGCCCGCCACCGTCATCCACGTGTTCCATGCCATCACGAGCATCCCGGCCAGGTACAGCAGGCCGCCGGTGACGCGGATCACGTAGAAGGGATAGGTCGCCTTGACCGATTCGACGAAGGTGTAGGTCAGCGTGCCGTCGGTGTTCACCGCGCGCCACATCAGGCCCTGCATCACGCCGGCGATCCACATCGCGGCGATGTACAGCACGATGCCGACGGTGGAGATCCAGAAGTGCAGCTCGATGGCCGGGACCGAGTACATCTTCTTCTGGCCGAACAGGCGCGGGATCAGGTAGTACAGCGTGCCCATCGTGATCAGGCCGACCCAGCCCAGCGCGCCGGCGTGCACGTGGCCGACCGTCCAGTCCGTGTAGTGCGACAGCGCGTTCACGGTCTTGATCGACATCAGCGGGCCTTCGAAGGTCGCCATGCCGTAGAAGGACAGCGCGACGATCATGAAGCGCAGCACCGGGTCGTCGCGCAGTTTGTGCCACGCGCCCGACAGCGTCATCATCCCGTTGATCATCCCGCCCCAGCTGGGCGCCAGCAGGATCAGCGAGAACAGCATGCCCACCGACTGGGTCCAGTCCGGCAGCGCGGTGAAGTGCAGGTGGTGCGGGCCGGCCCACATGTACGTGAAGATCAGCGCCCAGAAGTGGACGATGGACAGCCGGTAGCTGTAGACCGGGCGCTCGGCCTGCTTCGGGATGAAGTAATACATCATCCCGAGGAAGGCGGCGGTGAGGTAGAAGCCCACGGCGTTATGGCCGTACCACCACTGCACCATCGCGTCCTGCACGCCGGCGTACGCGCTGTACGACTTCATCCAGCCGGCCGGGATCGCGGCGCTGTTCACCAGGTGCAGCACCGCGATGGCGATGATGAACGAGCCGTAGAACCAGTTGGCCACGTAGATGTGGCGCACCTTGCGCTTGCCGATGGTGCCGAAGAAGACGATCGCGTACGAGATCCACACGGCCGCGATCACGATGTCGATCGGCCACTCGAGTTCCGCGTACTCCTTGCCCTGCGTGTAGCCCAGCGGCAGGCTGATGGCGGCGGCCACGATCACCACCTGCCAGGCCCAGAACGTGAACGACGCCAGCTTGGGCAGGAACAGCGGCACGTGCGACGTGCGCTGCACGCACCAGTAGCTGCTGGCGAACAGCGCGCAGCCGCCGAACGCGAAGATCACCGCGTTGGTGTGCAGCGGGCGCAGGCGCCCGTAGCTGAGCCAGGGAATGCCGAAATTGAGTTCCGGCCAGGCGAGCTGCGCCGCGATGAACACGCCGACGGCCATGCCCACCACGCCCCAGACCACCGCCATCAGCGAGAACTGGCGCACCACCGTGTCGGTGTACGCCACCGCCGCTGCTTGCTTGTTGTCGTCCATCGGGAGCCTTTGATCGTGACCTTGGCAGTGTCCCGTCGCGGCGCCCCGGTCGGGTTGATGCACGTCAAGTGGCTCGTTCGCAGCCGGCAAGAACTCCGGAACGCAGAGGCCGCAGGGCAAGCGCGGAGATCGCAGAAGAATCATTCAATGGTCTGCTTCCGCGTCCTCTGCGCTTGCCCTGCGATCTCTGCGTTCGGGAGTCCGCCTTCAGCTCTCGTCGCGCAGGATCCGTTCGCCTTCGGCCTCGAGCGACTCGAACTGACCCCGCCACACCGCCCACGCCAGCGCGCCGAGGATCAGCAGGCCCAGGCCGACGGACAGGGGGATGAGGAGGAAGAGGATGTCCATGGTGTCAGGCTCGCGCCAGGCGCGCGGCATTGGCGACGACGGCGAGCGAGCTGAGCGCCATGCCCAGGCCCGCGAGCCAGGGCGGCATCCAGCCGGCGAGCGCGAGCGGCACGCAGATGGCGTTGTAGGCGGCGGCCCAGGCCAGGTTCTGCCGCACGACGCGGCGGGTGCGGCGCGCGAGCGCCAGCACGGCCGGGATGGCGGCGAGCTGTCCGCCCAGCACGATGAAGTCGGACCGCGTCTGCGCCAGCGGCGCGCCCTGCCCCATCGCGAATGCCACGTCGGCGCGCGCGAGCACGGGGCCATCGTTCAGGCCGTCGCCGGCCATGGCGACGCGGTGGCCTTGCTGCTGCAGGTCGGCGACCTGCGCGAGCTTGTCTTCGGGCGACTGGGCACCACGCGCGTCGACGATGGCGACGCGTGCGGCCAGGCGCTGGACGGCTGCGGGTCGGTCGCCGGACAGCAGGTGCACGTCCACCCCGCGCTCCTGAAGGTCGCTGACGGCAGCGAGCGCGTCGTCGCGCAGCGGCTCGTCCAGCGTGAACGTCGCCAGCCAGCCGGGGGCGTCGGCCAGGTGGACTTGCGTGCCGTCCGCGTCGTCGGCCACGCCGCACCAGCCGGCGGAGCCGAGCCGCACGACACCGCGGCCGGCGACAACGCCTTCGACGCCCTGGCCCGCCACTTCATGCACCTGCGTGGCGGTCTCGACGCTGCCGGCCGCGGCGCGCACCAGCGCCTGCGACACCGGATGCAGCGACTGCGCGCCCAGCGCCGCCGCGACCTGCAGTGCCTCGTCGCCCGTGACGCCGGCCCGCGAGCGGATGCCGGTGACCGCCAGCCGGTCGCTGGTGAGCGTGCCGGTCTTGTCGAACACCGCCGTGTCGATGCGGGCCGCGGCCTCGAACGCGTCCAGCTGGCGCACGAGGATGCCGCGCCGCGCCAGCGCGCCTGCGGCCGCAAGCGTCGCGGCCGGCGTGGCGAGCGACAGCGCGCAGGGGCACGTCACGATCAGCACGGCGACGGCGATGTCGATCGCGTGCGCGGGATCGGTGCTCCACCACGCCGCGGCCGCCGCGGCGGCGGCCACCAGCACCCCCAGGAGGAACGGCCCCGCGATGCGGTCCGCGGCGCGCGCCAGCGCCGGCTTGTCGACGGCGGCGCGCTCCATCAGCGCGACGATGCCCGCGAAGCGCGTGTCCCCGCCGACGCGGTCCACGCGCAGCACGAGCGGCGCCGCCAGGTTGTGGCTACCGGCGATCACCGCGTCGCCCGTGGCGCGCGCCACCGGCTGCGATTCGCCCGTGAGCAGGGCCTCGTCGACGCGGCTGCTGCCTTCGAGCACCGTGCCATCGGCGGCGAAAGCCTCGCCGGGCAGCGTGCGGACGACATCGCCGACGCGCAGCCGGCGGACCGCGACGCGTTCCCAGCTGCCGTCGTCCGCACGGCGCCGCTCGGCGGTCGGCGGCACGCGCCGCATCAGCGCATCCAGGGCGCCGGCCGTGCGGTCGCGCAGCCGCTGTTCGAGCAGGCGGCCGGACAGCAGGAAGAACACGAACATCGCCACCGAGTCGTACCAGACGTCGCGCCCCAGCGGCCCCGTCGGATCGATGGTCGCGAGGCTGCTGGCGCCGAACGCGATCAGGATGCCCAGCGCCACCGGCACGTCCATGCCGATGCGGCCGTGGCGCAGGTCGCGCAGCGCCGACGCGAAGAACGGCCAGCAGGAGAACGCCAGCACCGGCACGGTCAGCATCCACGACGCCCAGCGCAGCAGCGCCTGCACGTCCGGCGTGATCTCGCCCGGCGCGGCGATGTACGCAGGCGTCGCGTACATCATCACCTGCATCATGCAGAAGCCCGCCACCAGCCAGCGCCACAGCAGCCGGCGCTGCGCCTGGCGGCGCGGCACGGCCGCCAGTTCGTCCCCCGCGGGCAAGCCGCTGTAGCCGGCGCGCGCCAGCGCGTCGAACCAGGCCTGCGGCGCGCAGCGGTTCGGTGTCCAGACCACCCGCGCCGTGGCACTGCCGCCGTTGACCTGCACCGATTCCACGCCGGGGACGGCGCCGATCGCCTGCTCGGTGGTGAGCGTGCAGGCCGCGCAGTGCATGCCGTCGATGGCGATGTACGACTCCCACCAGCCCTCGCGGCCGGCCAGCGGGCGGCTGAACGCCTCCCAGTCCGCGGGCTCGGGCGCCGCCCGAAGGTCAGCAGCGGGCAGCGGCAGGGGGACGGTCGAAGCAACCATGCAGGCGAGCGTAGGTGCGCCGGCGCACGGAGGAGTTGATTTGCATCAAGACATCCCCCGGGACACGCGCCTACGCTTCATGCATCCGGAGACCTGCCATGTACTCACGCCTCCTCGTCACCACCGACGGCTCGGACCTCTCGGCCAAGGCCCTGCAGGCCGCAATCGACCTCGCGACGGCGATGCGTGCCGAGCTGGTCGTCCTGCACGTCGTGCCGCTCTACCCCACCAGCTACTTCGAAGGCGCGATCGCGTACGAGCACGGCGAGATCGCCCGCATCGAGCGGCAGTGGGGCGAGCAGGGCCAGGCGCTGGTCGACCAGGCCGCGGCGCAGGCCGACGCGGCCGGCGTGAAGGCGCGCGGCGTCATCCTGCGGTCCGACCTGGTTGCCGACAGCGTCATCGCGGCGGCGACCAAGTACGAGTGCGACCTGGTCGTGATGGCCTCGCACGGCCGCCGCGGCATCGGCCGCGTGCTGCTGGGCAGCGAGACGCTGCACGTGCTGACGCACTCCACCGTCCCCGTGCTGGTGTTGAGGTAATCCCATGCGGCTCACCTTCCTCGGCGGCGCCGGCACGGTCACCGGGTCGCGCTTCCTGCTCGAGCACGGCGGCCGCCGGCTGCTGGTGGACTGCGGCCTGTTCCAGGGCCTCAAGCAGCTGCGGCTGCGCAACTGGGCGCCCTTCCCCGTGCCGCCCGCCTCGATCGACGCCGTCGTGCTCACCCACGCCCACATCGACCACAGCGGCTACATCCCCGCGCTCGCGAAGCACGGCTTCCGCGGGCCGGTGTTCTGCACGCCGGCGACGCGCGACCTCGCCGGCCTGCTGCTGCCCGATTCCGGGCACCTGCAGGAGGAAGACGCGGCCTACGCCAACCGGCACGGCCTGTCGAAGCACCGCCCGGCCCTGCCGCTGTACACGGAAGCGAACGCGCGGGCGTCGCTGTCGCTGCTGGAAGCGGTGCGCTTCGACGAGCCGTTCACGCCGGTTCCCGGCCTGAAGGCACGCTTCGTCCGCGCAGGACACATCCTGGGCGCTGCGAGCGTGCACCTGGCGTGGGACGGCGGCAGCGTGCTGTTCTCCGGCGATCTCGGCCGCAACGCCGACCCGCTGATGGAGCCGCCGGACGCACCGCCGGCGGCCGACCATGTCGTGATGGAGAGCACCTACGGCGACCGCGACCACGAGGACGTCCAGCCGGAGGACGAGCTCGCGCGCGTCGTCGTGCGCACGGCGGCCCGCGGCGGCATGGTCGTCATCCCTGCGTTTGCCGTCGGGCGGGCGCAACTGGTGCTGCACCTGCTGGCGCGCCTGAAGGGGCAGGGACGCATCCCGCCGGACCTGCCGGTGTTCCTCGACAGCCCGATGGCGACGGACGTCACGCAGCTGTACGCCAAGTACCGTGACGAGCACCGCCTGGACAACGCGGCGTGCGAGGCGATGTGCCACCAGGCCCGCTTCGTGCAGTCGGTCGAGGAATCCATGTCGTTGCGCGAGCTGCGCATGCCGTCGGTGATCGTGTCCGCCAGCGGCATGGCCACCGGCGGCCGCGTGGTGCACCACCTCGAGGCCTTCCTGCCGGACCGCCGCAACACCGTGCTGCTGGTCGGCTACCAGGCGGCCGGCACGCGCGGCGCCACGCTCGCCGCGGGCTTGCGCGACGTGAAGATCCATGGCCAGCACGTCCCGGTCCGCGCCGAGATCGCCTCGCTGGGCGCCATGTCCGCGCACGCCGACCGGGGCGAGCTGCTGCACTGGCTGGACCGGCTGCCGCACGCGCCCCGGTCCGTGCACCTCGTCCATGGCGAGCCCGTGGCCGCCGACAGCCTGCGCCGCGACATCGAGGAGCGCCACCCCGGCTGGTCCTGCATCGTCGCCGAGCAGCTGGCCACCGTCAATTTCTGAAACCACCCTGGAGATCCCATGCGCATCCTCTTCGCGGCCGACGGCAGCAAGTTCACCAAGAAGGCGCTCGCCTTCCTGTCCACCCATGAATCGCTGGCCGGCCCGGACGACGAGTTGCTGGTGCTGAACGTGCAGCCCGCGCTGCCGCCGCGGGTGCGCACGATGGTCGGCGCCGCCATGGCGAACGACTACCAGCGGGAGGAGGCCGAGAAGGTGCTGGCGCCGATCCGCAAGTACCTGGAGCGCAAGGGCATCGCGTTCCGTTGCGACTGGAAGGTCGGCGAGCCCGCGGCAACGATCGTCGCCGGTGCGACCAAGCAAGGCGCGCACCTCATCGTGATGGGCACCCACGGCTACGGCCCGCTGGGCCGCGCGGTGATGGGCAGCGTCGCGCAGCGCGTGCTGTCGCAAGCCAACGTGCCGGTGTTGCTGGTGAAATAACCGGCTTGTCATTCCGGCGGAAGCCGGAATCCATGCCGATGCAAGCATGGATTGCGGGTCGAGCCCGCAATGACAACCGAGTCAGCTCTCCAGGATCAGGTGCCCTACCGCCGTGTTCGACGCGGGCACGTGATAGAAGCGGTGGCGCAGCTTCGGCTTCGGGCCACCGGCGACATCGGCCATCGCGCCGCGCGCGATCAGCCACATCACCAGCTCGATCCCCTCGCTGCCCGCCTCCCGCACGTAGTCGATGTGCGGCACGGAGGCGAGTCCTTCGGGATCGTCGATCAGCCGGTCGAGGAAGCGGTTGTCCCACTCCTTGTTGATCAGGCCGGCGCGCGGGCCCTGCAGCTGGTGGCTCATGCCGCCCGTGCCCCAGACCTGCACGTTCAGGTCCTCGTCGAAGGACTCGATCGCCTTGCGCAGCGCCTGCCCCAGGCGGAAGCACCGCATGCCGCTGGGAACCGGGTACTGCACGACGTTCACCGCGAACGGAATGACCTTGAACGGCCACTGCTTCGGCTGGCCGCACAGCAGCGACAGCGGGACGGTCAGGCCGTGGTCCACGTCCATCCTGTTGACCAGCGTGAGGTCGAAGTCCTGCTGGATCACCGACTGCGCGATGTGCGCGGCGAGCTCCGGCGCTCCTTCGACGTCGGGCACGGGCCGCGGCCCCCAGCCTTCGTCGGCTACCTTGTAGTGCGCGGCCGTGCCGATGGCGAAGGTCGGGATCATGTCGAGGCTGAACGCCGTCGCATGGTCGTTGAACACCAGCAGCACGACGTCGGGCTGGTTGTCCTTCATCCACTGGCGGCTGAAGTCGTAGCCGGCGAAGACCTTCTGCCAGTACGGCTCGGCGGTCTTGCCCAGATCCATCGCCGCGCCGATGGCCGGCACGTGCGAGGTGAAGACGGATGCGGTGATTCGGGCCATTTCCTTGCCTCCGACGAGCCGCCTCTAGGAGGCAAAAGCCCCCTCGGGGGGCAGCGAGTACACGAAGTGAGGAGCGTGGGGGCTCACAGTTCCCTGCCCCACTTGGGGTCGCGGCCCCCGGCGATCATCATGTTGCGGTACTCCTCTTCCGTCATGCCGGTCATCGAGCCGGCCATCTGCTGGAAGCTCTTGCCGTCGGTGGCGCCGATCTTGGCCAGGAAGTAGATGTTGCCGCCCAGCGCGATCATGCGGTTCATGTCGCGCGCCAGCACGGCCTGCTTCTGGTCCTCGGTCATCGACCATTCGTCCAGGTAGGCGCGCTCGTCCTTCTTGAAGCGCTCGCGGTTCTCGGCCTTCATCAGCGACATGGCGAACTGGTTCAGCCAGTAGCCCTTGCGGCTCTGCTCGGCGTCGAAGATGGTCGTGCCGGGCACGTCCTTGTACGGTTTGTCCAGGGGCATCTCAGGCCTCCTCCGGCCAGTAGAGGCGCATCGGGTTGTCCACGAGCAGCTTGCGCTGCAAGTCGGCCGTGGTCGCGATGTGCGGGATGAAATCGACCAGCAAGCCGTCGTCGGGCATGTGGCCCTTCAGGTTGGGGTGCGGCCAGTCGGTGCCCCACAGCACGCGGTCGGGGAATGTCTCCACCACCTTGCGCGCGAACGGCACCACGTCCTTGTACGCGGCCTGTTGGCCGTCGAGCGCGGGCGGCCCGCTGACCGACAGCCGTTCCGGGCAGCTCACCTTGCTCCACACGTTGGGATGCTCGCGCATGAACTTCAGGAACAGGCCGAACTCCGGGCCATCCAGCGGCTTGCCGACATCGGGCCGGCCCATGTGGTCCACCACCACCGTGGTCGGCAGGCTGGTGAAGAAGTCCCACAGCTCGGGCAGGTCCACCGCCTCGAAGTAGATCACCACGTGCCAGCCCAGCGGCGCGATGCGGCCGGCGATCTCCAGCAATTCGTCCTTGGGCGTGAAATCCACCAGCCGCTTGACGAAGTTGAAGCGCACGCCGCGCACGCCGGCGGCGTGCATCAGGTGCAATTCGTCGTCGGTGACGGTGCGCTTGACCGTCACGACGCCACGAGCCTTGCCGTCCGACGACTGCAGCGCGTCGAGCAGCGCGCGGTTGTCCGCGCCATGGCAGGTGGCCTGCACGATGACGTTGCGGGCGAATCCCAGGTGGTCGCGCAGGGCGAACAGCTGTTCCTTGCTCGCGTCGCACGGCGTGTACTTGCGCTCGGGCGCATACGGGAACTGCGCACCCGGCCCGAACACGTGGCAGTGCGCGTCGACGCTGCCGGCCGGCACGCGAAAGCGCGGCTGGCTGGGGCCGTCGTACCAGTCGAGCCAGCCGGGCGTCTTCTCGAAACCGCCGCTGGTGGGTTTGCCTTGGGTCATCTCGTTCGCTTGGTGAGGCTCAGTGGATCGTCGTCGTCGCGCCGCGCAGGCCGGCACGCGCGACCATGGCGGCCAGGCGCCCGTCCGAGCGCAGCCGCTCGCCCAGGTGGGACAGGTAGGCGACGGCGGCCGGGTCGCGGCCCTTCGGGATCGCCATCGCGAGGAATCCGCTGCGCAGTCGCACCAGCGGGTACGCGAAGTCGACGTCGCGGGCGCGCGGCTCGCCGCCTTCCAGGCAGCTGAAGTCGACCTGCCCGGCCTTCATTGCGTCGACGACCTGCGCGGCGCGATCGAACGCCACCACCTGCGGCGGCACGCCGATCTCGCCCGCCAGCACCTCGCCGAGGTCGCGGGTCAAGGCCGCCGGTGCGCCGGCGGCGACGCCCACGCGCAGCGTGCCGGTCGGCGCGAGCGCATGGTTCAGGATCGGGTCGACGGCTGGCGCGGACGCGCAGGCCGCGAGCAGCAGCGCGGACGACAGCAGCAGAAGGCGACGCGTGCGGGCCATCTCAGTCGATGTAGCGCAGGCCGGCCTTGGCGAGCGGCTCGCGCATCTTGTACATGTCGAGGCCGAGCACGCCGGATGCCAGCTTGGCGCGCTTCTCGCCTTCGTTGGCTTCGCGCGCGGCGGCCGCGTCGAGCGTCTTCTGCGCCATCGCGGCCGGCACGCACACCACGCCGTCGTCGTCGGCGACGATGACGTCGCCCGGGTGCACCAGCGCACCGGCGCAGACGACCGGGATGTTCACCGAGCCCAGCGTTGCCTTGACGGTGCCCTTGGCACTGATCGCCTTGGACCACACTGGGAAGCCCATCTCCTGCAGCGTCTTCACGTCGCGGCAGCCGGCGTCGATGACCAGCGCACGGGCGCCGCGCGACTTGAACGACGTGGCGAGCAGGTCGCCGAAGAAGCCGTCCGTGTTCTCCGCCGTGCAGGCGGCAACGACGATGTCACCCGGCTGGATCTGCTCGGCGACGACGTGCAGCATCCAGTTGTCTCCCGGCTGCAGCAGCACCGTGACCGCCGTGCCGGAGACCTGCGCCCCCGGATAGATCGGGCGCATGGACGGCTGCAGCAGCCCGACGCGCCCCAGCGCCTCATGGACCGTGGCCGTGCCGTACTGCGCCAGCTGGTCCGCGACCTTGCGGTCCGCGCGCTGGATGTTGCGATAGACGACGCCTAGTTCGTACATGGATGCTCCAGGTTCAATGCCCGCGCGACTTCAATCGCGCGTCCAGCCGCGGGAACACGCGGCGCGCGTTGCCCTCGAAGATCGCCGCTTTCTCGGCGGCGGACAGGATCGTCGACGCGTCGATGTAGCGCTTGGTGTCGTCGTAGTAGTTGCCCGTCGTCGGGTCGACGCCGCGGACGGCACCGATCATCTCGCTGGCGAACAGCACGTTCTTCACCGGGATCACGGTGTTCAGCAGGTCGATGCCCGGCTGGTGGTACACGCAGGTGTCGAAGAACACGTTGTTCATCACGTGGGTGTCCAGCGGCGGGCGCTTCATCTCCTGCGCCAGTCCGCGGTAGCGGCCCCAGTGGTAGGGCACCGCGCCGCCGCCGTGCGGGATGATGAAGCGCAGTTGCGGGAAGTCCTTGAACAGGTCGCCCTGGATCAACTGCATGAACGCCGTCGTGTCGGCGTTGATGTAGTGCGCGCCCGTCGTGTGGAAGCACGCGTTGCACGAGGTGCTGACGTGGACCATGGCCGGCACGTCGTGCTCGACCATCTTCTCGTAGATCGGGTACCAGTGGCGGTCCGTCAACGGCGGCGACGTCCAGTGGCCGCCCGACGGATCCGGGTTCAGGTTGATGCCCACCGCGCCGTACTCGCGGATGCACTTCTCCATCTCCGGGATGCAGGTCTTGGGGTCCACGCCCGGCGACTGCGGCAGCATCGCCACCGGCACGAAGTGGTCCGGGAACAGCTGCGACACGCGGAAGCAAAGCTCGTTGCAGATCGCCGCCCAGGTGCTGGACACCTGGAAGTCGCCGATGTGGTGCGCCATGAAACTGGCGCGCGGCGAGAACAGCGTCAGGTCGTTGCCGCGCTCCTTCATCAGGCGCAGCTGGTTCGCCTCGATCGACTCGCGGATCTGGTCGTCGGAGATCTTCAGCTGGCTCGTCTTGGGCATCACGGACGGATCCTTGATGCCGGCGATCTGCTGGTTGCGCCACTCTTCCAGCGGCTTGGGCGCCGTCGTGTAGTGGCCGTGGCAGTCGATGATCATTCTTTCGCTCTCCTCGGGGTCAGGCCGGCTCCATGCCGTGCCGTCGTTTGATGTCGGTGCTCGCCGGCGAGGCGAGGAACGCGAGCAGGTCCTGCGCGGCGTGCGCCTGCTGGCTGGTCGCGCACACCGCGCCGGAAAAGATGGTCGTGATGCGCACCGGGTCGGGCAACGCGCCGAGCACGGTGATGCCGGCCAGGTCCTTCAGTTCGCTGGATTGCTGGAATCCCAGCGCCACCTTGCCGTCGGCCACGAGCGAGCCGACCGGCACGCCGGGCGGCGCCTGCACCGTGCGGGCCTGCATCTCGGCGGCGATACCCCAGCGCTCGAACAGCTTCAGCAATGCGGTTCCGCTGGGGCCGGTCGAATAGCCGATGGTGGGCGCGGCGAGCACGGCGGCCTTCAACGCGTCTTCGCTGCCGATGTCGGGAGTCGCTGCGCCGGCCTGCACGGCGACGGCCACTTCGGACCGGAACAGGTCCACGCGCGCGCCCGTGGCGTGGCCAGACGCCAGCAACTTGTCGATGGCCTCCGCGGCGAGCAGCACGACGTCGAAGGTCTCGCCCGCCTGCACGCGCTTGGCCGCGTCGACGCCGCCGACCGATTCGATCCGCACCGGGCAGGTCGTCTGGCGCTCGTACGCGACGGCGAGTTCGGCCAGGACGGCCCGCGTCGCCATCGACGAGATGCCTCGCAAGGGGATCAGCATGGACGCATTCTGGGCGGCGCCCCCCGCCGGGCCAAGTTCCGGCCCCGGCTATCAGCTAGAACAAAGGGGCATGGCTGCAGGGCCCCACTACACTTTGGGCATGGATTTGCGGCAGCTGGAGTACTTCGTTCGCGTGGCCGAGCTCGGCAGCTTCACGCGGGCTGCCATCGAGCTCGACGTGGCGCAACCCGCCCTGAGCCGGCAGGTGCGGCTGCTCGAAGTCGAGCTGCGCCAGACCCTGCTGGTGCGCAACGGCCGCGGCGCCGTGCCCACCGAAGCGGGCAAGACGCTGCTGGAGCATGGCCGCGGCATCCTGCACCAGGTGCAGCGCGCCAAGGAGGACCTGGGGCGCCTGCGCGGTGGCCTGTCGGGCCGCGTCGCCGTCGGCCTGCCCAACAGCGTCGCGCGCGTGCTGACCGTGCCGCTCACGCGCGCGTTCCGCGAGCAGATGCCGGACGCGCGGCTCTCGATCAGCGAAGGCCTCTCCCACTCGCTCGAAGCCGGCCTGGTGAGCGGCCGCCTCGACATCGCGGTCCTCTACAACGCGCAGACGACGCGCGAGCTCGATGCGACGGCGCTGATGGACGAGGAGTTGCTGCTGGTGCGCGCGCGGCCGCCCGGCCTGCACGAGGACCCGCCGCCCGGGCCGGTGACGCTGGACGACGTCGCCGGCTTGCCGCTCGTGATCCCCACGCGTCCGAACGCGATCCGCATGCACGTCGAGTCCGCGATGGCCGCCATCGGCCGCAAGCCCGAGGTCGCGCTCGAGATCGACGGCGTGCAGGCGATCCTGGACCTGGTGCGCGACGGCGCCGGCTGCGCGATCCTCTCGCGCAACGCCCTGCTCCATTCGCCGCGGCCGTCGGCGTTCACCGCGCAGCAGATCGGGTCGCCGCCGATGCACATCCGGCTGTCGCTGGCGACCAGCCTGCAGCGCCCTGCCACGCCGGTGCAGGAAGCGACGCTCAAGCTGATCCGCGACACGGCGCCGCAAGTGGTGCCGCACGCCTAGCTCGTCATTCCCGCGGGGGCCTTCTTCGTCATCCCCGCGAAGGCGGGAATCCATCGCTTCCGCGTTCGACGCCGCCATGAAAGCGATGGGTCCCCGCCTCCGCGAAGACGACGGCTGTCGCGTCCGATTCCTCCCCGTCGGCCCACGCCCGGCACGGGCGCTGCTACGCTGCCGCATGCGCCGCCGCACCGCGCTCACGCTGCTGGGCTGGCCCGTGCTCGCGGGCGCGGCCGACGCTGCGCCGCTGGCGCGGCCGATCCCCTCGACCGGCGAGCAGCTGCCGCTCGTGGGCCTGGGCACCTGGATCACGTTCAACGTCGGCCGCGACCCGGTGGGGCGCCGGCAGTCGGCCGACGTCGTGCGGGCCTTCTTCGCCGCGGGCGGGCGGCTGATCGACTCGTCGCCCATGTACGGCTCGTCGCAGCCCGTGGTCGGCGAGGCGGTGCGGGGCCTGGGCATGCCCAAGGCGCTGTTCGCCGCCGACAAGGTCTGGACCTCGGGCGACGGCGAGGCGCAGGTGGAAGCGTCGCGCCAGCATTGGCAGGTGCCGCGCTTCGACCTGCTGCAGGTCCACAACCTGCTGGCCTGGGAGCGCCAGCTGCCGCTGCTGCAGGAGATGAAGCGCGCCGGGCGCGTGCGCTACGTCGGCATCACGACCTCCGAAGGCCGGCGCCACGCCGAGTTCGAGAAGATCCTGCGCGGGCAGCGCCTCGACTTCATCCAGCTGACCTACAACCCGGTGGACCGCGAGGCCGACGAACGCCTGCTGCCCCTGGCGCGCGAGCGCGGCGTCGCAGTGCTGGTGAACCGGCCGTTCCAGGAAGGCGACCTGCTGCGGCGGCTGGCACGCCACCCCTTGCCGCCTTTCGCCGCCGACCTGCAGTGCACGAGCTGGGCGCAACTGGTGCTCAAGCACATCGTCAGCCACCCGGCGGTGACGTGCGCGATCCCGGCGACCACCAGCGTCGCCCACGTGCGCGAGAACCTCGCGGCGGCCAGCGAGCCGCTGCCGGACGAGGCGACGCGCCAGCGCATCGCGCGCCACATCACGCGCCTGTGAGCCATGTCCGAGTGGTGGACCTACCGGCCGTCGGACTTCCTGATGTTCTCGGCCCGCAGCTGGGGCCGTCTGGTCGATGGCTGGAACATGGAGTTGTGGCCGCTGCAGCCGCTGCTCGTGCTGGCGGCCGTCGTTCTCGTCGCGACAACGGCGGTGCGCGGATCGACGCTGCAGGGCGCGATCACCGCCGTGCCGGCCCTCGCGTGGATCTGGGTCGCGTGGGCGTTCCTGTGGGAGCGGTTTTCCACCATCAACACCGGCGCCTCGTGGATGGCCGCCGCCTTCGCGGTGCAGGCCGTGCTGCTGCTCGCCCTGGGCAGCGCGGCCGGCCCGGCGCCTTCGCGCGGACGCCGCCAGGCGGGACTCGTCATCGCCGCCGCCGCTGCGGTGGCGTCCCCCCTGCTCGCACCACTCGCGGGACATGGCTGGACGCGAGCCGAAGTCGCGGGCGCCCTCCCCGACCCGACCGCGCTGCTGACCGTGGGCCTGCTGCTCGCGCTGCCGCTGCGGCACCTGCGCTGGCTGCTGCCGATCCCCCTGCTCGCGCTGGCCGTCGGCTGGACGACCGCATGGCTCCTGTGGACCAAGTGACGGCCGGCCGGCGCGCCGCCGCAGGTAGAGTGCCTGCGCCATGAACACCAACGTCCTGTGGCTCCTGAGCACCGTGCTGATCGCCGCGGGGCTCGCGGGCATCGTGCTGCCGGCGCTGCCCGGCACGCTGCTCGTGCTGGCGGGCATCCTGCTGGGCGCCTGGATCGACGACTTCACCCGCGTCGGCTGGTTCGCCGTCAGCGTCGTCGTGGTGCTGGCCCTGCTCGCGTGGGCAATGGACTATGTCGCCGCGATGCTGGGCGCCAGGCGCGCCGGCGCCAGCAAGCAGGCGATCGTCGGCGCGGCGGTCGGCACCGTGGCCGGCCTGTTCATGGGGATCGTGGGCATCTTCATCATGCCGCTGGTGGGCGCCGCCGTCGGCGAGTACCTGGCCCGCCGCGACCACGGGCGCGCGCTGCACGTCGGCATCTCGACCTGGCTCGGCCTGATGGCCGGCATGCTGGCCAAGTTCGTGCTGGCCTTCATGATGATCGGGGTGTACGTGGTGGCGCTGATGTTCTGAGGGAACAGGCGGCCTGCCGCGAGCGGCTGTCCTGGTTCGTCGTTCCCGCGAACGCGGTGACGACAAGTCTCCTTCGCTTTCACCCGCGCAACGCCCACACCAGCCCGGTCAACGTGAAGAACCCCGCCACCGTCGTTCCCAGCTGCGCCGCCGCGGCCATCGAGTCGTGGCCGTGCTTCTGGGCGAGGATGGGGTAGATCCCGAGCATCGGCACGGCGGCCATCACGACGACGGCCACCTGCAGCTCGCGCTGCATCGGCGGCAGCAGCCACACCAAGGCCAGCGTCGCCAGCGGATGGAACAGCAGCTTGCCCAGGGCGATCACGGTGACGTCGCGCCACAGCCTGCCGATGTGGATGCCCGCCAGCGAGCCGCCGATCACCATCAGCGACACGGCCGCCGTCGACATCGCGAACAGGTTGACCGCCTTCGCGACTGGTTCGGGCAGTTGCCAGCCGAACAGCGAGAACACGAAGCCGGCGACGATGCCGTGGATCATGGGGTTGCGCACGAGGCCGCGGCCCGACTGCGCCAGCGCGGCCCGAATGCGCTCGCCACGCGTGCTGCCCGCAGGGGCGTCGCCCGTGTCGCTGTCGGCGATGGCCAGTGCCAAGGGCAGCAGCAGGAAGTTCTCCACGATCATCGCCAGCGCCAGGCCGACGCCCGCCGTCGCGCCGCCGAACAGCTGCGCGACCAGCGGGAAGCCGATGAAGCCGCTGTTCGGGCACGACATGCCCATGCCGCTGATCGCCGACGCGGAGATCGACTTGCCGGTGACCTTGCGCGCCCACACGATGCCGAACGCCATCGCGACCAGCGCCCCGCCCGCATAGGCCACGATGAACACGGGGTTGAGCACCTCGCCGACGCTGCGCTGCGACAGCGCGTTGAACAGCAGCGCCGGCAATGCCAGGTGGATCACGTACTTGCCGAAGATCCGCATCTCGGCGCGCTGGAACAGCCCGCCACGCGTGGCGACGTAGCCCGCCGCGAGGACCAGGTAGATCGGCCCGGTGATCGCGAGGACCGATCCCATCAGCCCTTCTTGCGCGCGGCGATCAGCGCATCGGCATAGGCCTGCCAGGGCGCGTCCTTCGGCACGTCCTGGAACACCCCGGCGGCGGCCGCGTCGGCGACCCATTGGTGCTTCTGCGCGATGGCGCTGGCCATGAAGGGTTCGAAGCCCGCCTCGCGCACGGTGGTGGCCGATTCGCGCATCTCCTCGGCGCGGCGCTTGCCATGCTGCGCGACGCGGCTGAAGAAGTACGCACCCTGCTGCGGCCAGTCGATCGAGGGGAAGGTCTCGGCCAGCGTGGGCAGCACGTGGTCTTCGACGCCGTACTGGCGCGCCGTCGAATAGCTCTCGATGACCAGCGCCTCCAGGCCCTTGATCATCACGCTGCGGCACATCTTGATCGCGCTCGCGACGCCCAGCTTGGGTGACACCGCCTTCGCGTCCATGCCCCAGCCTTGCAGCAAGGTCGCCAGCGCTTGCGCCTGTGCGCCGCCGAGCAGCATCGGCACGCGGATGCCGTACGGTGGCACCGAGGTCATCACGCCCGCCTCCACGTAGTGCGCGCCGCGCGCATCGACCAACGCAGCGGCTTGCTGCTTGGTGCCCGGCGAGGCGGAATTCAGGTCGAGGAACACCGTGCCAGGACGCAGGAAGGGCGCGGCCTCCCGCGCGACCGCGAGTGTGTTCGACGCCGTGACGGCGGAGATCACGAGGTCGCTCGCCTCGCACAGCGCCTGCATCGACGGCTGCGCCGTGATACCGGCCTGCTGTGCATGCGCCAGTTCGCGCTCGCGCTGCGCGGCCTGCGTGAACTTGAGGTCCCAGGCGGCGACCTGCTGGATGCCGGGCTTGTCCTTCAGGCCGGCGCTGAAGATCTTGCCGACTTCGCCGTAGCCGATGAGGCCGATGCGTTGGATCTGCATGGTGGGGTCCTACTGTTTGGGAATGCGCGCACGCTCGATCACGTCGGACCAGCGGCGGATGTCGGCGGCCAGGTGCTCGCGCAGCTGCGCGGGGGTGCTGCCTTGCGGTCGGAGGTTGAGGTCGGCCAGCTTGCGCTGCACGTCGGGCAGCGCGAGGGCCTTGTTCACTTCGGCGTTCAGGCGGTCGACGATCGCGGCCGGCGTGCGCGCCGGCACGGCAAGTCCGTTCCATGAACTGGCCTGGAAGGTCGCGAGCGAGCCGCCCGCTTCACGCGCGGCCGGCACCTGCGGCAGTTGCGGCGCGCGCTTGTCACCGAAGACGGCGATGGCGCGCAGCGCCCTGGACTGGATCTGCCCGAGCAGCGGCCCGAGGATGTCGACCTGCGCATCGACCTGCCCGGCCCGCACCGCGGTGATCACCGGCGGCGTGCCGTTGAACGGCACCACCTGCGCGTCGATGCCGGCGCTGGCCTTGAACAGCTCCGCCGCCAGGTGCTGCGTGGTGCCGACTTGCGGCGTGCCGATGTTCAGCTTGCCCGGGTTGGCGCGCGCCCACGCGAGCAGGTCCTGCAGCGAACCGAAGCGGCCGCCCTCGGCAACCGTGAGGACGAGGTCGAAGGTCGCCAGCAGCGAGACGGGCGCGAAGTCCTTCAGCGCATCGAACGGTAGCGACTTGAACAGCGAGGCGCTGACGGCCGTGCCGCTGGAGACGAGGAGCAGCGTGTGCCCGTCCGGCTCCGCGCGCGCGACGAGCTCACCGGCGACGACACCGCCGGCGCCCGGCCGGTTGTCGACCACGACCGGCTGGCCGAGCGTGGCACCGATCGCCTGACCAATGGTCCGCGCCGTGATGTCTGCCGCGCCACCCGGTGCATTCGGCACGACCAGCCGCAGCGGTCGCACCGGAAACCTGTCCTGCGCGCGGGCGACGAGGGGCAGCGTGGCTGCGATCAGGAGCGTGCGGCGATCGAACATGGGTGGAAGGCGGGCATCCGAACGCAGAGGACGCAGAGCAAGCGCAGAGGACACGGAAGAAGCATTTCAACCATTTTCTTTGAATTCTTCTGCGTTCCCTGCGCTTGCTCCGTGTCCTCTGCGTTCGGCTGTTCTGCCCCCGCTTTCAGCGAGCCACGCCCAGCAAGCGGTCCAGCAGTGCCTGGTCGGCACGCAACTCCGTCGCGCTCCCGCGGTGGACCACGGTGCCGCGATCCAGGACGACGGCGCGGTCGGAGATGGCGAGGATCGCTTGCGGGTGCTGCTCCACGATGATGGCCGACAGCCCCTCGTCGCGGGTGATGCGGCGGATGGCGCGCAGCAGCTCCTCCACGATGATCGGCGCCAGGCCTTCCAGCGGCTCGTCGAGCAGCAGCAGCCTGGGGTTCAGCACCAGCGCGCGGGCGACGGCCAGCATCTGCTGCTCGCCGCCCGAGAGCTGCGTGCCCAGGTTGCCCTTGCGCTCGGCCAGCCGCGGGAACATCGCGTACACGCCGTCGGGCGTCCACTTGCCGGGCCGCGCGACCGCCGCGAGGTTCTCGTGCACGGTCAGCGACTTGAAGATGTTGCGCTCCTGCGGCACCCAGCCGATGCCCGCCGCGGCGCGCTGGTGCGGCGCGAGCTTGTGCAAGGCCGCGCCGGCCAAGGTCAAGGTGCCGGCATGCTGGCGCGTCGCGCCGGCGAGCGTGTTGATCAGCGTCGTCTTGCCGGTGCCGTTGCGCCCCAGCAGCGCCAGCGTCTCCCCTTCGTCGAGCGAGAACGCCACGTCCTGCAGCACCACGGCTTCGCCGTAGCCGGCGGACAGGCCGTCGACGCGCAGCAGTTCAGGCATGCGCTTCCTCGCCGTGGCCCAGGTAGACCTCGCGCACGCGCGGATCGGCCGCGATCTCGTCGGGCGTGCCTTCGGTCAGCACCGCGCCGTTCACCAGCACCGTCATGCGGCGCGCGAAGCTGAAGACCAGGTCCATGTCGTGCTCGATCAGCAGCACCGACACGTCGGCCGGCAGCGCGGCGACCGTCTGCAGGATGTCCTCGCGTTCCCCGGCCGGCACGCCCGCGACGGGTTCGTCCAGCAGCAGCACGCGCGGCTCGCATGCCAGCGCGATCGCGATTTCCAGCAGGCGGCGCTTGCCGTACGCGAGGTGCTCGGTGGGGACGTCCTTCACCTCGGCGAGGCGGAACTGCTCCAGCAACTGGCTGGCGCGCATCACCACTTCTTCGTCACGGCCCAGCGGCTGCCAGAACCGCGCGCCCTGCCTGCGCTGCTGCGCGATGACCAGCGCCAGCGTCTGCAGCGGCGTCATGGACGGGAACAGCTGGTTGATCTGGAACGTGCGCACCAGGCCGCGGTGCACGCGCTTGTGCGGCGCCAGTTTGGAGATGTCCTCGCCTTCCAGCGCGATGCGGCCCGAGGTCGGCTCCAGCACGCCGGTGAGCAGGTTCACCAGCGTCGTCTTGCCGGCGCCGTTCGGCCCGATCAGCGCATGCCGCGCGCCGCGCTCCAGCCGCAGCGTCACGTCGTCGGTGGCCGTGATGCCGCCGAAGCGCTTGACGAGGCGCTCGCAGGTGAGGACGTGGTCAGGCATGGCTCCGCCCCGATGTCGCGGACTTTTTCCCCTTCACCCACGTCCACGGCTTCAGCAGCCGGTCCCGTCCCACCAGCACCAGCACCACCAGGAACAGCCCCAGCCAGAACGTCCAGTACTGCGGCGTGATGGACGACAGCAGGTCCTGCAGCAGCTTGAACACCACGGCGCCCAGCACGCCGCCGTACAGCCAGCCGGTGCCGCCGACCACCAGGATCAGCAGTGTGTCGGCCGAGCGGTCGAAGGCAAAGACGTCGAGCGACGCGAAGCCGGTGGTCTGCGCCAGCAGCGCGCCGGCGGCGCCGGCCAGGCCGGCGGCGATCGTGTACGCGGCGGACAGGCGCGACGCGACCGGAATGCCGATGGCCATCGCGCGCAGCCGGTTGTCGCGGATCGCCATCAGCGTGGCGCCGAAGGGCGAGCGCACCAGGCGGCGCAGCAGCAGGAACGCGACCAGCAGCACGGCGAGGGAGTAGCAAGCGGCCGTCTTGCCGGCCAGGTCGAATTCGAAGCGCCCGAGCAGCGGCGCGATGGTCACGCCTTGCAAGCCGTCGGCGCCGCCGGTGAGCCAGTCGAGCTTGTTCGCCAGCTCCAGCAGGATCAGCGCCGCGCCCAGGGTGACCATCAGCCGCGTGAGATCCGTGCCGCGCTGGATGGTCAAGCTGAAGATCGCCCCGAGCACCGTCGAGCCCGCGACCGCCACGGCCAGGCCGACCAGCGGATCGCCGATGAAGTGCTTGGCCAGCAGCGCCGCCGCATACGCGCCGAAGCCGAAGAACGCCGCATGCCCCAGCGACACGATGCCGGTGAAGCCCAGGATCAGGTCCAGCGACAGTGCGAACAGCGCCGTGATCGCGATCTCGTTGACGATGGCGGCGTGCCGCGGCAGCACGAAGGGCGCGGCGAACGCCGCGATCCACAGCAGCGGCTCCCACCAGCGCCAGCGCGACGCAGCCAGCAGCGAACGCTGCGGGTTCACGCCTTGCCCCCTTGCCGCACGAACAGCCCCTGCGGCCGCCAGACCAGGATGACGATCATCAGCGTGTAGACGATGAACGCGCCCATCTTCGGGATGTAGTACTTGCCCGCCACGTCGGCGATGCCCAGCAGCAGCGCCGCGCACAGCGGCCCCGTGATCGATGACGTTCCGCCGACGGCGACGACGATCAGGAAATAGATCATGTACTTGAGCGGGAACGCCGGATCGAGGCCGAGCACTTCGGCGCCGAGAGCGCCGCCCAGCCCCGCCAGGCCGCTGCCGAACGCGAACGTCGAGAGGAACACCACGTTGACGTTGATGCCCAGGCCCGCGGCGACACGCTGGTCATCGACCGAGGCCCGCAGGCGCGCACCGAAGCGCGTGCGCGTGAGCACCGCCTGCAGCACGATGGTGAGCGCCGCGCACACCGCGATGATGAACAGCCGGTAGTGGCCCATGCCCAGCGTCCACGCGCCCTCGCCGAGTTCGGTGCGGCCGCGCAGCCAGTCGGGCAGGTGCAGGATCTGCTGCGTCGAGCCGACGAAGTAGTCGACCGCTGCGACGGCCATGAAGGTCAGCCCGATCGAGAACAGCACCTGGTCCAGGTGCGGCTTGCGGTACAGCGGCCGGTACAGCGTGCGTTCGAGCACGCCACCGAGCAGCGCCGACCCGAGGAACGCGAGCGGCAGGCAGAGGAGGAACGGCACGCCCGCCTTCTGCATCAGCAGCACGGTGATGTACCCACCCACCATCGCGAACGCGCCATGCGCGAGGTTGATGAAGTTCATCAGCCCCATGGTCACCGCCAGCCCCAGGGCCAGGATGAACAGCAGCATGCCGTAGGCGATGCCGTCGAAGAGGATGGTGAGCATGGGGAACCATTGTCATGCCGGGCTCGACCCGGCATCCAGTCCTCAGCACCCCCGGGCGTTCCGGGGGCGCAGCGATGGATTGCGGGTCAAGCCCGCAATGACAAGCAGCGCGTTACTTCGACTTCCCCGGATCCTTCACATCCTTGATCACGTCGAACTCGGCGTTCCACAGCTGGCCGTCCTTCTTCTCCACCTTGCGCAGGTAGACGTTCTGGACGATGTCGCGCGTTTGGGCGTCGATGAACACGGGGCCGCGAGGGCTTTCGAAGATCTGGCCCTTCATGGCGTCGACCAGCGCCTGGCCGCCGCCCTTGCCGCCGGTCTTCTTCAGCGCTTCGTAGATCACGCGCATGCCGTCGTAGCCGCCGACGGCCATGAAGTTCGGGCGCATGGCCTTGTTGGCCTTCTGGAAGGCCTCGACGAACTTCTTGTTCGCCGCCGACGGGTGCGCCGCCGAGTAGTGGTGCGAGCTGACCACGCCCAGGGCGACGTCGCCCATGTCGTTGAGCTGGTCGTCGTCCGTCACATCCCCCGTGGCGATCAGCTTGATGCCGGCCTTGTCCATGCCGCGCTCGCCGAACTGCTTCATCACCGCGGCGCCCGCGCCCGAGGGCACGAACACGAACAGCGCGTCGGGCTTGAGGTCACGCACCTTCTGCAGGAAGGGCGCGAAGTCCGGGTTGCGCAGCGGCACGCGCAGCGACTCGGGCACCTTGCCGCCGTTGAACTCGAAGCGGCTCTTGAAGAACTTCTCGGCGTCCAGGCCCGGGCCGTAGTCGGTGACCAGCGTGACGACGTTCTTGATGCCGTTCCTGGGCGCCCAGTCGGCCAGCGCCACCGACACCTGCGGCAGCGTGAAGCTGGTGCGCACGATGAAGGGCGAGGCTTCCGTGATGCTGGACGTCGCGGCGGCCATCACCACCAGCGGCGTCTTCGACTGCGTGGCGATCGGCGCGGTGGCCATGGCCGACGGCGTGATGCCCATGCCGGCCAGCACGTCGACCTTCTCGTTGACCACCAGCTCCTGCGCCAGGCGGCGCGTGACGTCCGGCAGGCTGGTGTCGTCCTTGACGATGAGCTCGATCTTGCGGCCCGCGACGGTGTCGCCGTTCTGCGCCATCCACAGCTTCGCGGCCGCTTCGATCTGGCGGCCGGTGGTGGCCTGCTGGCCGGTCATCGGCAGGATCAGGCCGATCTTGAAAGGCGCCTGCTGCGCGCCGGCCAGGCCGGCGGTGGACAGCAGCGCCGCCGCGACGGCAGCGTGCAGGACGGTTCGCTTGTGCATGGAGGTCTCCTCGTGGTCGGCCCTCGCGCGGGCGCGCGATTCGGTGCGGATTCTGGTCACGCCATCGCGACGCGGCCAAGCCGGGCCGGGGTCTATCAGCTATCCAGTTTAGGCATATCCATGCCCTCGCCATGCCGGATACCATGCGTCCCCTCACCGGAGCACCACCATGATGAGCCTGCCCGCCCGCTACGACCACGTCGGCAGCTTCCTGCGCCCGCAATACCTCCTCGAAGCCCGCGAGAAGAAGGCCAAGGGCGAGATCACGCCGCAGCAACTGCGCGAAGTGGAAGACAAGGCGATCGCCGAGATCGTGCAGTTCCAGCAATCGATCGGCCTCAAGAGCATCACCGACGGCGAGTTCCGCCGCACCTACTTCCACATCGACTTCCTCGAGCAGCTCGGGGGCGTCAAGACCGACATCCCGGTCACCATCCGCAAGCCCGATGGCAGCGAGGAACTGGCGCCGCCGGTGATCCGCGTGGTCGACAAGGTGCGGCATGCCAAGGACATCCAGAAGGCCGACTTCGAGTACCTGAAGTCGCAGGTCGCCGCCGGCAACACGCCAAAGGTGACGATCCCCTCGCCCACCATGCTGCACTTCCGCGGCGGCCGCGCCGGCATCAGCCGCGACGCCTATCCGGAGCTGGATCCCGCGTTCTACGACGACGTCGCGCAGGCCTATGGCGACGAACTGCGCTCGCTCTACGCGGCCGGCTGCCGCTACGTGCAGATGGACGACACCAACCTCGCCTACCTGTGCGACGAGAAGATGCGCGAGGCGGCGCGCCAGCGCGGCGACGATCCCGACGAACTGCCGCACCGCTACGCGAAGTTCATCAACAAGGTCGTCGCGCAGAAGCCGCAGGGCATGCTGCTGGCGATGCACCTGTGCCGCGGCAACTTCAAGAGCACGTTCGCGGCGCAGGGCAACTACGAGCCGGTCGCCGAAGCGCTGCTCAAGGAGATGGACATCGACGCGTACTTCATGGAGTACGACGACGACCGCTCCGGCGACTTCCGCCCGCTGCGCTACCTGCCCAAGGGCAAGACCGTGGTGCTCGGCCTCGTGACGACCAAGTTCGGCCAGCTGGAGAACAAGGACACGCTCAAGCGCCGCATCGACGAAGCCGCGAAGCACGCGCCGCTCGAACAACTGGCGTTGTCGCCGCAGTGCGGCTTCTCCAGCACCGTGCACGGCAACAACATCGCGGTCGAGGACCAGCGCAACAAGCTGCGCCTCGTGGTCGAGACGGCCGAGGAAGTCTGGGGCGGCCGCTAACGCCGCCCGAACGCGTCCTTCGGAACGGCAGCAGTCCAAAGCTCTGCACTGCGGTTCACGTGCGGTTCACTTCGTGCTGCCCTAATGGGGCCTCCACAAAGGAGGCTCTCATGCGACGAACGATTCTGTTGATCGGTGCCGTGGCCGGCGCTTCGGTGCTGGCAGGCTGCGTCGGCTACGTGCCGGTGCCGGCCGAGCCGCAGGTGGTGTACCAGCAACCGGTGCCGCGCTACCACCAGCGCGACCGTGACGGCGATGGCGTGCCGGACCGCTACGACCGGCGCCCGCGCAACCCCTACCGCTACTGATGGGCGGCGTGGGTTCCGGCGGGACAGGCGCAAGGCGCTTGTCCCTTGCCTTTCGCCTCCCGTGACCTAGAGTTGCCGCCCCTCATTGCAGGAGACGGCCATGGCGACCTACATCACGCTCGGCAAGTTCACCGAGCAGGGCATGCGCGGCATCCGCGAGACCACCAGCCGCGCCGACGCGGTGCGCGAGCAGGCCAAGAAGGCCGGCATCGAGATGAAATCCATCCACTGGACCCAGGGCAAGTACGACATGGTCGTGCTGTGGGAGGCGCCGGACGAGAAGGCCTTCGCCACGTTCGGCCTGACCATCGGCAAGGCCGGCAACGTGCGCTTCCAGACGATGCGCGCGTTCACGCGCGACGAGATGGGCGACATCCTGGCGAAGCTCGGCTGACACCTCGCCACGGATGACGAAGCGCCGCTGCGGCGACACAATGCGCCTTCATCTAGGAGGCGCCATGTCCCTGCACCGGCGTGACCTGCTGGCGATCGCGGCCTTCGGGCCGCTGGCCGGCATCGCGGCCCCGGCCCACGCGGCCGGCAAGCTCCAGAGCTGGAAGCTCGCGACCCATCGCCGCACCGGCATCCACGACGTGGCACCGGCGCCCGACGGCGGCGTGTGGTTCACCGCGCAGGCGACCGGCCACCTCGGCTGGTTCGAGCCATCGACCGGCCGCACCGACCTCATCCCGCTGGGCAGCGGCTCATCCCCGCACGGCGTGGTCCAGGGGCCGGACAAGGCCGCGTGGATCACCGACAGCGGCCAGAACGCGATTGCGCGCGTGACCTGGCCCGACCGCAAGGTGGCGCTGTACCCGCTGCCCGCAGGCACGGGGTACACCAACCTCAACACCTGCGCCTTCGACGGCAACGGCGACCTGTGGTTCACCGGCCAGTCGGGCTACATCGGCAAGGTCGCGGTCAAGACGGGCCAGGTGATGGCCAGGCCGGCGCCGCGCGGCCGCGGCGCGTACGGCATCACCAGCACGCCGTCGGGCGACGTCTGGTACGCATCGCTCGCGGGATCGCACATCGCGCGCATCGATCGCGCCACCGGCGAGGTGCACGTCGTGGAGCCGCCGACCAAGGACCAGGGCGCGCGGCGCGTGTGGAGCGACAGCCAGGGCCGCCTCTGGGTCAGCGAATGGAACAGCGGCCAGCTGTCGATGCACGACCCGCGCAACAACAGCTGGAAGGCGTGGAAGCCGCCGGGCGAACGCACGCAGGTGTACGCGGTGTACGTGGACGATCGCGACATCGCCTGGATCAGCGAGTGGGCCGGCAACGCGATCTACTCGTTCGACCCGAAGACGGAGAAGTTCGAGCGCCATGCGCTCGAGCGCGATGGCGCCAACGTGCGCCAGATCCTCGGGCGCAAGGGCGAGGTGTGGCTGCCCGAAAGCGGCACCGAGCACATCACGGTGATCCGCACCGCCTGAGCGTCACGCCGGCGCAGGCTCGTCCACGCCGGCGGCGATCGACAACGCGGCTCGCAATCCCTCGGCCGTGAGCGGTTTGACCAGGTGCAGGTCGAACCCGGCGACGCGCGTGCGCTCGCGATCGGCGACCTGGCCCCAACCCGTGAGCGCCACCAGCCGCACGTCCGCCAGCCCGGGATGGGCGCGGATGCGGCGCGCAGCCTCGAGGCCGTCCACGCCGGGCATGCCGATGTCGAGGAACGCCACTTCGGGATGCCACGACGCCGCGGCCGTCACGGCCTCGTGTCCGCCGAACGTGGTCACGACCTCGTGCCCCGCCGAGCGCAGCAGGCTCGCCAGCATCTCCACGGCATCGACGTTGTCGTCCGCAAGCAGGATGCGCCGGGGCGGGACCGAGCTGACCGGGTCGGCATCGTCCGCGGCGTCGCCCGACGACGGCGGCGGCGCGCCCGGCTTGGGCAGGCACACGGTGAAGGTGCTGCCCTGCCCCACGCCCCCGCTGCGCACTTCCACCCGGCCGCCGTGCATGCCCACCAGGCTGCGCACCAGCGCCAGGCCGATGCCAAGCCCGCCTTCGGAATGCGGCTGGTGGCCGCGGACCTGGGTGAACAGTTCGAACACCGCGGACTGCTGCTCCGGCGGGATGCCGACGCCCGTGTCGCTGATCGCGACGCACACCTCGCCCTGGTCCACCGACGTCTCGATGCGGATCGCGCCGCCCGGCGGCGTGTACTTCACCGCGTTGGACAGCAGGTTCGAGAACACCTGGGCCAGCCGGTCCCGGTCGCCCTGCAGCAGAACGTCGTGCGACGGCAGGACGACGGTGAGCCGGTGGCCGCGCGCGTCCACCAGCGGCTGCACGGCCTCGACGCTGCGGGCGACCGTGTCGCCGATGGACACGACCTCGCGCACGATGCGCACCTTGCCCGCGCTGATGCGGGCGACGTCCAGCAGGTCGTTCACCAGCCGCAGCAGGTGGTCGAGCTGCCGGTCCATCACGTGCAGCGTGCGCTGCGCCGGTGCTTCCGCCGGCGTGGTGCGCAGAAGGATCTGCAGCCCGTTCTTGATCGGCGCGAGCGGGTTGCGCAGCTCGTGCGCCAGGGTCGCCAGGAATTCGTCCTTGCGGCGGCCCGCGTCGCGCAGCGCTTCCTCCGCGTTGCGCCGCTCCGTCACGTCGAGCACGAACTCCACGACCTTGTCGCCGATGCGCCGCGGGGCGAACAGCCCCCACCAGCGCGAGCCGTCCTTGCGGTAGTACTGCTTCTCGTACGGGACGGCCTCGCCCAGCGTCAGCACTTGGCGCACCGCGTCCCAGGACGCTTCGTGGAACTCGGGCGGGGTGAGCTCCTGCCAGGTCTTGCCGATCGCCTCGGCGGCACTGAAGCCGCTCATGGCCTGGAAGCCCTCGTTGACGTCGACCAGCCCGAAGTTCTCGCCCCAGACGAGGACGCCCACCGTGCCGATGCGGCGGGCGCCGATCAGCTTCTCCACGCCGATGCTCTGCTGGGTCACGTCGCGCAGGCGCAAGCCCAGCACGGGCTCCGGACCGTCCTGCAGCCGGAATGCATGCGCCTCGATCCAGGCTGGGCCACGGCGCAGGCAGAAGCGCAACTCGCCGCAGCCGACCGCGACTTCGTGCAGCACGTGGTGCCACTGCGCGTCCTCGAGCAGTGCCTCGTCGGTGAACGCCGGGTTGGCTTCGACCAAGCGAAGCGCCCCGGACGCGGTCACTTGCAGGATGCAGCAAGGGTCGTCGATCGACTGGAAGAAGCCTGCGTGGAAATTGCTGAACCGTTCTGCCTTCATCGCCGTCCATCGTCCCCGCACCTGGCGGCACCTTGGGCAGGACGGCTGCCTTCCGGTGCGTCGGCACCGCACCGACGCGTTCCGCCGCGCTTGGCGGGCCAGGCCACGATGCGCCGCTCGCATTCGGCCCCCAGCGCTCCCGCGGCCGGATCAGAGGTTGCCCGTGCGGATCAGGAACAGCATCACGCTGGAGCCGTCGCCAGCGTTCAGGTGGTTGCCGATGAACAGGCGGCCGGCGCCCCGCGCGAAGCGCAGCGTGCGCGGCGGCTGGCCCGGATCGCTGGGCATGACCAGCGCCAGCGCGGCGCCGCTGGTGGTGTTCCAGCTGCCTTCGATCGTTTCCGGCGTCTGCACGAACTGCCGCCCCGACCCGCTCGGGCTGATGTGCAGTTCGTTCTTCGACTCGGTGATCGCCGCAGACACGTTGCCGGAGGTGGTGCCGTCACCCAGCGTCAGGTTGCCGGTGTAGACGATGCCTTCGATGACGGCGCCGCCCGGCCCACCCGGGATCAGGCCGGTCTGGTATCCCATGAGGAAGTACTTGCCCGGGATCGGCGCGGCGCCTTCCACGGCGGCCACGCGCGCCTCCAGGTCGGTGATGGCTGCGGCCAGCGCGGCGAAGTTCTCGTTGACTTCGTTCGCCTTGGACGGGAAGCCGGGGGAAAAGATGTGCGGGACTTGCATGGTGGATGTTCCTGGTTCGATGGTTCTCATTGCCAGGTGGCGTCGTTCCACGCGACCTGGTCCCACACGGCGGTGCCGGGGTCGCCGCCGCCGCACGCGGCGAGCAGCGAGCCGATGCAAAGCGCCAGCCAGCCGCGCCGGCGCAAGGTGCTCGATTCAATGGTTTGCATGCGTCTGTCGCTCCTTGTGAAGACAGTCGCGTTTGTCGCGCGCCGCGCGCGGCGCGTCATCACGCATGCAGGGCGTTGACGAACGAGCCGGCGCGTGGCAGGACGCCGGCGGTTGTCGTTCCGGCGAAGGCCGGAATCCATGCGGGGCTATCGCCCCTTCGCGTGGATTGCGGGTCAAGCCCGCAAGGACAACCAGTGTGAACCTCAGGCCTTCACTTCCACGTGGTACAGCCCCCAGGGACACTGCGCGAAGCGCTGGTCGACGGGCTTGGCGGCCATCTCGGGGAACTGGTCGGCTTCGTAGACGGCCCACAGCGGGCCGAGGCCACCGAGCGGCATGGGCTTGCCGTCCAGGTGCGTGGCGACGATGAAGCGGTACTTCTGTGCGTCGGCGACGCTGATGCCGGGCGCGTAGCCATCGACCGCTCGCATCAGCACGTTGCTGCCCGTCGCGCCGGCGGCTCGCAGCACCGTCGCCAGCAGCGGTCCCTTCAACTGGTGCACCTTGCTGTCGTACTCCAGCGTCGGACGGATCGTGACGGCGGGCAGCGAAGCCAGCGCGGCGAAGTCGAACGCGTACGCCTTGTCGAAGGCGAGCTTCTGCTTGGCCATCATCTGGTCCAGCACGCCGTCGAAGGGGCCGCGGTTCGTGCGGTTGATCGCGCCCGTGACGGTGAGCAGCGTGGGGCCCTTGTTGCCCGGGAGCCGGGGCGCCGCCTCGCCTGCCAGCGGCAGCGCCGCGCCGGCGGCGAGCGTGCCGAGGAAGTGTCGCTTGTCCATGGTGCCCTCCTGTCGTGAAGCCGCGATGCTAGCCAGCGCTCAGCCGACCACGTGCTGCGCGCGCAGCCGCTCGATGTCCGCGTCCGAATACCCGAGCCCGCGCAGCACCTCGTCGCCGTGCTCGCCCATCTGCGGCGGGTGCATGCGCACGCCGAGCCGCTGGCCATCGAGCGTGAACGGCACCAGCGTCGCCTTGGCCATCTCGCCCGCCTTGGGACCATCGGTCAGGCGCACGTCGGCCAGGCCACCGGTGGCCAGCAGGTGCGGGTCGTCCAGCAACTCCTCGGGCTTGCGGATCGGCGCGAACGGCAGCCCGTGCGCTTCGAAGATCCGCGTGAGGTCGTCGGCCGTACGCTGCGCCAGCCGCTCGCGCAGGATCGGCATCATCGTGGGCCGCATCCGCACGCGGTTGTTGTTGGTGGCGTAGGCCGCGTCCGCCAGCAGGTCGTCGAAGCCCAACGCCTGGCAGAACACCTTCCACTGCGCGTCGCTGACCGCCGCCAGGAAGATCTGCTCGCCGTCCTTCACCGTGAACACGTCGTACACCCCCCAGGCCGAGATGCGGTCGGGCATCGGCGCGGGCGGCTGGCCCGTGATGGCGAACTGCATCATGTGCTGGCCCACCAGGAAGATGTTGTTCTCGTACAGGCCGCTCTGCACCTCCATGCCGCGGCCCGTGATGCCCCGCTGTAGCAGCGCGCCGAGCACGCCGATGGCGCCGAACATGCCGCCCATGATGTCGTTCACGCTCGATCCGGCACGCAGAGGATCGCCCGGGCGGCCGGTCATGTACGCCAGCCCGCCCATCATCTGCACCACCTCGTCGAGCGCCGTGCGGTGCTCGTACGGGCCGGGCAGGAAGCCTTTCAGGCTCACGTACACCAGCTTCGGGTTGGTGGCGGACAGGCTGGCGTAGTCCAGCCCGTACTTGACCATCGTGCCGGGCTTGAAGTTCTCGGCGACGACGTCGGCGCCCGCGCACAGCTTGCGAGCGACTTCCACCCCTTCGGGCGTGCGCAGGTCCAACGCGATGCTCTTCTTGTTGCGGTTGAACAGCGGAAAGAAGCCGGCGCCCGCGCCCAGCAGGTGCCGCGTGCGGTCGCCGTCCACCGGCTCGACCTTGATGACCTCGGCGCCGAGGTCGGCGAGCACCAGGCCGCAGATCGGCCCCATGACCATGTGGGTGAATTCGACGACGCGGACGCCTGCCAGCGGCTGCGGCGCGCTGGGCGCCGGGGGCTGCGCGGGATCGGGAGAAGGCATGGCCCCCAGTGTAGGGTGCCGCTTCAGAACTCCAGGTTGTCGATCAGGCGCGTGGCGCCCAGCTTGGCGGCGCCGAGCGCAACGAGCGACGTATCGCCGGCGGCCGGCGCCTGCAGGTCGTCGCGGCGGCGCACGACCATGTAGTCGGGCTTCCAGCCGCGCTGCTCGAGGGCGGCCATCGCTTCGACTTCCACGCGCCCGACATCGACGCCGGCGCGCACCTGCTCGCCCATGCGCTTCAACGCCAGCGACAGCTGCACGGCCTCGGCGCGCTCGGCTGCAGAGAGGTACCCATTGCGCGATGACAGCGCCAGGCCGTCGTCCGCGCGTTGCGTCTCGCCCGCCACGATGGTGATGGGCATCGCGAACTGGCGCACCAGCTGGCGGATCACCATCAGCTGCTGGTAGTCCTTCTTCCCGAACACCGCGAAGCGTGGCTGCACGGCCATGAACAGCTTGGTGACCACCGTCGCCACGCCGGTGAAAAAGCCGGGACGGAACTGCCCCTCCAGGATGTCGGCGAGCTTCGGGTCCGGATGCACCTTGAAGGTCTGCGGCTCCGGATAGAACTCGTCCTCCGCCGGCGCGAACACCAGGTCGCAGCCCGCCGATTCCAGCTGCGCGGCGTCGGCCTGCAGCGTGCGCGGGTAGCGGTCGAAGTCCTCGTGCGGCAGGAACTGCAACCGGTTGACGAAGATGCTGGCCACGGTGACGTCGCCCAGCGGCTTGGCCTGCTTCACCAGCGCCAGGTGGCCGGCGTGCAGGTTGCCCATGGTCGGCACGACGGCCGGCGCGCGGTGAGCGGACAGCGCTTCGCGCAATTCGGGCAGGGTGTGGACGATGCGCATGCGGTTCAGTACGTGTGCGTGCCCGTCTCCGGGAAGCTGCCATCCTTCACCGCCGCGACGTAACGGCGCGCGGCTTCCGTGATGCCGCCGCCTTCGGCCATGAAGTTGCGCACGAAGCGCGCCGGCCTCTCGGCCATCCCGAGCGCGTCGTGCAGCACCAGCACCTGGCCGCTGCAGTCGGGGCCGGCGCCGATGCCGATGGTGGGAATGCCGATCGCCTTGGTGACCTCGGTGCCGACGGCCGACGTCACGAGTTCCAGCACCAGCATCGTGGCGCCGGCGTCGGCCAGTTCCTTCGCGTGCGCCATCAGCGTGGCCGCGCCGCTCTCTTCGCGGCCCTGCACGCGCCAGCCGCCCAGCGCGTGGACGGATTGCGGCGTCAGGCCGAGGTGCGCGCAGACCGGGATGCCGCGCTCGACCAGCGCGCGCACGACCGGCGCGGTCCAGCCGCCGCCCTCGAGCTTGACCATGTGGGCGCCCGCCTGCATGAGCGCCGACGCGCTGTCGATCGCTTGCGCGATGGACGACTGGTAGCTGCCGAACGGCAGGTCGCCGATGACGCAGGCGGTGCGGTTGCCGCGCGCGACGCAGCGCACGTGGTAGGCCATTTCCTCGAGCGTGACCGGCACCGTGCTGGTGTGGCCCTGCAGCACCATGCCCAGCGAATCACCGACGAGCAGGCAGTCGACGCCGGCATCGTCGAGCACGCGCGCGAAGGTCGCGTCGTAGCACGTGAGCATGCTGATCTTCTCGCCGTCGCCGTGCATCGCACGCAGGCGGTGCAGGGTGACGGGCTTGCGCGTGGGGGTCATGGAACTCCTGCCGGAACGACGAAAGGCCGGAGTGTAGAGCGCCCCGGCGCGGGGCGCGGGGCGCGCGCATGGCGGTCTTCCCGCACCCGGCGCGTGCATCGTGCCCCAGGCAGGACAGCGCGGCCGGGCCCCGGCGACTGGCACGGTGCTTGCGAGAACCCATCCGATCTCGGCCACTGCGGCGCGGCGATGAGCCGTCGCCACCAGCGCACAACGGCGTGCGCCCCGATGCACAGCGCAGTGCATCCAGCCACCGGGTCGCACGCCGTTTCCTGTCCTTCTCCCTTTCAAGGAGTGTCCAAGTGGCCTACCTCGCGCCCGCCGAATTCGTCAGCAAGATGGTCGATGCCGGCGAATCCAAGATCTTCATGTCGACCCGCGACACGCTCGTGCGTGCCTACATGGCCGGTGCCATCCTCGCGCTCGCGGCCTGGTTCGCCGTCACCATCAACGTGCAGACCGGCCAGCCGCTGCTCGGCGCGGTGCTGTTTCCGGTCGGCTTCGTCATGCTCTACCTGTTCGGCTTCGACCTGCTCACGGGCGTGTTCGTGCTGGCGCCGCTGGCGCTGATCGACAAGCGGCCCGGCGTCACGCTCCAGGGCGTGCTGCGCAACTGGGGCCTGGTGGCCTGCGGCAACTTCGCCGGCGCGTTCACCGTCGCGGTGATGATGGCGATCTACGTCACCTACGGCTTCTCCACCGAGCCCAACGCCGTCGGCAAGGCGATCGGCGTGGTGGGCGAAAACCGCACACTGGGCTACCAGAAGTACGGCGCGTCCGGCATGCTGACGCTGTTCGTCCGCGGCATGCTATGCAACTGGATGGTCTCGGCCGGCGTGGTCGGCGCCATGATCTCCACGCACGTCAGCGGCAAGGTCATCGCGATGTGGATGCCCATCATGCTGTTCTTCTACATGGTGTTCGAGCACTCCATCGTGAACATGTTCCTGTTCCCCTCGGGCCTGCTGCTCGGCGCGCACTTCACGATCCTCGACTACCTGGTCTGGAACGAGATCCCCACCGTGCTGGGCAACCTGGTGGGCGGCCTCGCATTCACCGGCCTGACGCTGTACGCCACGCACCTGCGCACGGCGCCCAAGCGCGACACTGAAGGCGCGGCGCTGCTCAAGCGCGTCGCCTGATGGCGGCCACCGGGCTGCGGGTGCGCGTCGGCCAGCACGGCGACGCCGGCCGCAAGCCCGGCAACCAGGATTGCTGCGGCGCCGCCGTTCCCACCGGTGCCGCCTTGTCGGCGAAGGGCGTGGTCGTCGCCCTGGCCGACGGCATCAGCAGCAGCGAGGCGGGCCATCTCGCCAGCCAGTGCGCGGTCACCGGCTTCCTCGACGACTACTACTGCACGCCGGACGCCTGGTCGGTCCGCCACTCGGCGCAGCGCGTGCTGGCGGCCATCAACAGCTGGCTGTTCGCGCAGACGCAGCAGGGGGCCGGCCGCTGGGACAAGGACCGCGGCTGGGTGTGCACCTTCAGCGCGCTGGTGCTGCACGGACGCACCGCGCACGTCTTCCATGTCGGTGATGCGCGCGTGTGGCAGCTGCACGGCACGTCGCTCGAGCCGCTCACCATCGACCACAGCCTGCCTGCCGGCGGCGGCCGCACCTACCTCGGCCGAGCGCTGGGCATCGCGGACCAGGTGGAGATCGACCACCGCATGCTGCCGCTGGCGGAGGGCGATACGTTCGTGCTGGCCACCGACGGCGTGCATGCGTTCCTGCGGCCAGGCGCGATTGCGGCGCTACTCGCCTCGCATGCGGACCCGCAGGCGGCTGCCACTGCCATCGTGCAGGCGGCGCTGGACGCCGGCAGCGACGACAATGTCACCGCGCAGATCGTGCGCATCGACCAGGTGCCGGCGGCCGAGCGCAGCGAGCTGCAGCAACTCGCCGCCGCCCTGCCCCTGCCGCCCGAGCTATCGCCCCGCATGCTGGTCGACGGCCTGCGCATCGTGCGGCCGCTGCACGCGTCGGCGCGCAGCCACGTCTGGCTCGCGGTGGACGAGACGACGCAGGAGCGGGTCGCGCTCAAGGTGCCGTCCACCGAAGCCGGGGACGACGCACGCTGGCGCGAGCGCTTCCTGCTGGAGGAATGGGTCGCGCGGCGCGTCTCCAGCCCGCACCTGCTGCAGCCGCGCCGCCTCGACCAGCCGCGCAGCAGCCTGTACGTCGCGTTCGAGTACCTCGAAGGACCGACCCTGGCGCAGTGGCGCCTGGACCATCCCAAGCCCGCGCTGGACTCCGTGCGTTCGCTGGTGGCGCAACTCGCCCGCGGCCTGCGCGCGCTGCACCGGCTGGCGATGGTGCACGGCGACCTGCGGCCCGAGAACGTGATCGTCGACGCGACGGGCACGGCGCGGATCATCGACTTCGGCTCGGTGCAGGTCGCGGGGCTGCACGACGATCGCGACGGCGACGGCCGCGTCGAAGGCACGTTGCAGTTCATGGCGCCCGAATGCCTGCGTGGTGCGCCGGGCTCGGCGCGGTCGGACCTGTTCTCGCTCGCCGCCCTCGCCTACCACCTGCTGTGCGGCCAGCTGCCGTACGACACCACGATGGCGCGCGACCGCAGCGAAGCCGCGCAGCGCCGCATGCGCTACCGGCCGCTGGGGCCGCTGCGGCCGGACGTTCCCGCGTGGATCGACGACGCGCTGGTGAAGGCCTTGCATCCCGATGCCTCGCGACGCTTTGCCGATGCCGACGAATTCGTGCATGCGCTGAGCCACCCGCCCCCGCATGCACCGACCCTCCGCAAGCCAGCGCTGGCCGAACGCGATCCGGTGCTGTTCTGGAAGGCGCTGTCGCTGTTGCTCGGGATCGCCTGCATCGTGCTGCTCGGGTGGCGTGCCACCGGGCTGCACTGAGCGGCGCTCAGCGCACCTGCTCCCACCAGCGCACCGTCGGCGGAGGCTGGCCGACGTCGACCCACTCGCCCAGTTGCGGCGTCGCCAGTTCCACGCCCGCTTTCGAGGCCGCAGCCCCCGTGCGGCGGATCGGCTCGTCCCAGTCGTGGTACGCGAGGTTGAACGTCGCCCAGTGCACCGGGACCATCCGCTTGCCGCGCACGTCACGGTGCACCTGCACCGCCTGCTCGGGGGTCATGTGAATGTCGGTCCACGACTGGCCCGGGCCGTACGCGCCGATCTTCACGAACGCCATGTCGAACGGCCCGAAGCGCGAGCCGATCTCCTGGAACACCTTCGCGTAGCCGGTGTCGCCGCTGTAGAAGAAGCGGTGCTGCGGCCCGACCACCGACCAGCTGGTCCACAGCGTGGCGCTGCGGTCGTTGATTCCGCGGCCCGAGTAGTGCCGAGTCGGCGTCGAGACGATGCGTACTTCACCGAGCCGGCTTTCCTGCCACCATTCCAGCTCCGCGATCTGCGCCGGCGGCACGCCCCAGCGTTGCAGGTGCGCGCCGATGCCCAGCGGCACGAAGAAGCGCGTGCCGCGCTGCGCAAGGAACTGCACCGTGTCCATGTCCAGGTGGTCGTAGTGGTCGTGCGAGACCAGCACGGCGTCGATCTTGGGCAGGTCGGCCAGCGCGATCGGCGGCTCGTGGAAGCGGTGCGGCCCGACGGGCAACGGCGACACGACATCGGCGAACACCGGATCGAGCAGCAGCCGCTGGCCGTCGATCTCGACGAAGGTGCTCGCGTGCCCGAGCCAGAACGCGCGCAAGCCGCTCGCTGCGGGCGGCGCCGCCAGCGCCGCCTTGTCGACGGCGACGATGGGCAGCGGCTTGGGCGGCTCGCGGACCTCGTCGCCGGAGAACTGGCGCACCAGGTAGTCGCCCATCGACGCCAGGCTGGTCGGCGTCTCGGGCTCGAGGTTGACGAAGCGGCCGTCGCGCCACTGCGGATTGGCCTGCGCGCGGGCCAGGCGGGCGCCCTCCATCGGTGCACCGAAGGGCGGCTGCTGCAGGATCCACCAGGCGACCACCACCGCGACGACGGCCAGCACCAGCTGGGTGACCAGGAAACGGGCGAACCAGCGGCGCATGCGCGATCCCCTTCCCGGCCGCGTGGCCGGCGCCGCCAGTGTGCCGCACGCGACGGCGTCAGGCCACGGGCGAGCGCCCGCGCAGGATCTTGTCCAGCGTGATCGGGTAGTCGCGCACGCGCACGCCGGTCGCGTTGTGGATCGCGTTCGCCACCGCGGCGCTCACGCCGCAGATGCCCAGTTCGCCCACGCCCTTGGCCTTCAGCGGCGTCGCCATCGGATCGACCTCGTCGAGGAAGATCACGTCCTGGTGCGGGATGTCCGCATGCACCGGCACCTCGTAGCTGGCGAGGTCGTGGTTGACGAAGAAGCCCAGGCGCTTGTCGACCGCCAGTTCCTCCATCAGCGCGGCGCCGACACCCATCGTCATCGCGCCAATCACCTGGCTGCGCGCCGTCTTCGGGTTCAGGATGCGGCCGGCGGCGCAGACGGCCAGCATGCGGCGCACGCGCACTTCGGCCGTGAACGCATCCACGCCCACCTCGACGAAGTGCGCGCCGAAGGTGCCCTGCTGCGTCTTCTTGGACAGCTCGCCGAACTCCATCGCGTCCTCGCCGACCAGTTCGCCCTGCGCGGCCAGCTGGCGCAGTGCCACGCTGTGGCTGCCCGCGCGCACCTGGCCATCGACGAAGCTCGCGGCCGCCGGGTCGACGCCCATGCGCTGCGCGATCGCCTCGCGCAGCTTCACGCAGGCGGCGTACACGCCCGCCGTCGAACTGGCCGCGCCGAATTGCCCGCCCGACCCGGACGACACCGGGAAGTCCGAATCACCCAGGCGCACGAACACGCTGCGCAGCGGCACGCCCAGCATCTCGGCGGCGGTCTGGCCGAGGATGGTGTAGCTGCCGGTACCGATGTCGGTCATGTCGGTTTCGACGATGACCATGCCGCGCGCATCCAGCCGCACGCGCGCTGCCGACTTGGTGGTCGGCGCCCCGCGGTACGCGCCCGCCATGCCCAGCCCCACCAGCCAGCGGCCATCGCGCACCTGCCCCGGCTGGGCGACGCGCTTGTTCCAGCCGAACTTTTCGGCCCCGAGCTGCAGGCACTGCACGAACTGCCGCTTGGAGAACGGATGGCCGGCGCGCGGCTCGCCGCCCTTGGACGAGTCGCCCTTCTGCCCCTGCGGGTCGTCCTTGGCCTTCCCGCCGGTGAAGTCGGGCACGACCTGCGTGTCGTTCCTGATGCGCAGCTGCACCGGGTCCATGCCCAGCGCTTCCGCGAGTTCGTCCATCGCGATTTCGAGCGCCATGTGGCCGGTGGCTTCCCCGGGGGCCCGCATCGCGTTCGATTCCGGCAGGTCCAGCGTGGCCAGCCGCGTCGCGGTCATGCGATGGGCGCCCGCGTACAGCATGCGCGTCTGGTGCACGGCGCTGTCGGGCTCGCCTTGCGGCAGGTCGCCCGACCAGGCCTCGTGCGCGATCGCGGTGATGGTGCCGTCGCGCCGAGCCCCGATGCGCACGCGCTGGATGGTCGCCGGCCGGTGCGTCGTGTTGTTCGGCATCAGCGACCGCTGCAGCGCGATCTTCACCGGCCGCCGCGCGGCGCGCGCGGCCAGCGCCGCCATCAGCGCGTCGGCGCGGAGGAACAGCTTGCCGCCGAACCCGCCGCCGACGAAGGGCGACACCAGCCGCACCTTGTCCTTGGGCATCTTCAGCGTGGCCGCCAGGTCGGTGCGGCCCCAGTCGACCATCTGGTTCGAGGTCCACACGGTGAGCTGGTCGCCGTTCCACGCCGCGATGGTCGCGTGAGGTTCCATCATCGCGTGCGACTCGTCGGGCGTGGTGTAGGTCGCGTCGACCTTCACTTCGGCGGACGCGAACGCGCCGGCGAAGTCGCCGACCGCCGTGTCCGCTTCCTCCTTCCCGGGCTCGATCGCGCCGTCCCTGCCCTTGGCCAGGTCGAAGCGGCCGTCGGTGCGCTCGTAGTCGATGCGCACCAGCGACGCCGCGGCGCGCGCCTGCTCGAAGGTTTCGGCCACGACGACGGCGACGGCCTGGTGGTAGTGGTCGATCTCCGGCCCGCCGAGCAGCTTGGCCGTGTTGCGCCGGCCCTTGCCGAGCGGGCCCGCGTCCTGCGCGGTGACGATGGCGATCACGCCGGGCGCGCGGCGCGCCGCGTCGAGGTCCATCGACTTGATGCGGCCCTTGCCGATGGCGGCGCCGATGATCCAGCCGTAGGCCGCGTTCGGCGCCACGTCGTGGCGCTCGTACGCGTACGGCGCGGTGCCGGTGGCCTTGAGCAGGCCGTCGATGCGGTCGACCGGCTGGCCGACGACCTTGCCCTGGTCGATCGGGTTGGTGGTGGCGGGGGTGTCGAACTTCATGCGCGGCCCCTCGCCTGCTCCAGCACGGCGGCGATGGTGCGCTCGGCCAATGGCAACTTGAAGGCGTTCTGCTCGGTAGGTCGCGCACCATTGAACAGCGCATCCGCAACCGCTTTCGATCCGCGCGGCAGCAGCGCATCGGCCGCCTCCACACGCCACGGCTTGTGCGCGACACCGCCGAGGGCGACGCGCCCGGTGCCGTCCTTCTGCACGATCGCGGCCACGCTCACCAGCGCGAACGCATACGAGGCACGGTCGCGCACCTTGCGATAGAGATGCCGCCCGCCGACCGGCTCGGGCAGCGTGACAGCCGTGATCAACTCGCCGGGTTCCAGCGCCGTCTCGATGTGCGGCGTGCTGCCCGGCAGCTTGTGGAAATCGGCGATCGGGATCACGCGCATGCGGCCCGCCGCGTTCACTGCCTCAACGCTGGCGTCGAGCGCCCGCATCGCGACGGCCATGTCGCTCGGGTGCGTCGCGATGCAGGCATCGCTGGAGCCGACCACCGCGTGCTGGCGGCTGAAGCCGCCGATCGCCGAGCAGCCGCTGCCCGGCACGCGCTTGTTGCACGGCATGTTGGTGTCGTAGAAGTAGGGGCAGCGCGTGCGCTGCAGCAGGTTGCCGCCGGTGGTGGCCATGTTGCGCAGCTGGCCCGAAGCGCCGGCCACCAGCGCGCGGGCGAGCACGCCGTAGTCCTTGCGCACGCGCGCGTCGGTCGCGAGGTCGGCGTTGCGCACCAGCGCGCCGATGCGCAGCCCGCCGTCGGGCGTGCGCTCGATCTTGTCGAGGCCGACGCCGTTGATGTCGACCAGGTGCACGGGCGCCTCGATCTGCAGCTTCATCAGGTCCAGCAGGTTGGTGCCGCCGGCGACGAACTTCGCGCCCGGCTTCGTTGCCGCGGCGGCGGCCTGCGCCGGCGTGGCGGCGCGCTCGTAGCTGAACGCCTTCATGCCTTCGCTCCCGCGACCTCGCCGATCGCTTCGGCGATGTTCGAGTACGCGCCGCACCGGCAGAGGTTGCCGCTCATGCGCTCACGCAACTCGGCGGCCGACAGCAGCGGCTTGGCGACGATGTCTTCGGCCGCATGACTGGGCACGCCGCGCTTGACCTCGTCCAGCATGCCGACCGCCGAGCAGATCTGTCCCGGCGTGCAGTAGCCGCACTGGAAGCCGTCGTGCTTCACGAACGCAGCCTGCAGGGCATGCGGCCTGGCCGGCGTGCCCAGGCCCTCGATCGTCGTCACCTTCGCGCCTTCGTTCATCACCGCCAGCGTGAGGCACGAGACGACGCGGCGGCCGTCCACCAGGACCGTGCAGGCCCCGCACTGGCCTTGGTCGCAGCCCTTCTTGGTGCCCGTCAGGTGCATGTGCTCGCGCAGTGCGTCGAGCAGCGTGGTGCGCGTGTCCAGCTCGAGCGTGCGGGCAGTGCCGTTCACGTCCAGCGTGACGCGCGCGGTGGACAGTGGCGGCTCCTGCAGCTGCGGTACGCCTTGCGCGGCCGAGCCGGCGGGCACGCCCACCGCGGCCGTGGCCGCGCTGGCGAGCAGGAGGTTGCGCCTGCTGATGGACAGGTCGTCGTTGGAATCCATGGGGGTCCTCGCGCTTCTGAGCGCGAAACGGGCAAGCTTGAACGCGACGGCGGGGCCGGCCTGTAGGCATCGGCCGGGGAAGGGCGTCGGCGCCGCGGGGCGCTGCGTCGGCTCGACAGCCGGAGCCCGGCATGGGATGCTGCGCGCCCCAGCAGGAGGTTCCATGCCCCACGTCGTCGTCAAGCTCTGGCCGGGCCGGAGCGAGCAGCAGAAGGCCGATCTCGCGCGCGACATCGTTGCGGCGCTGCAGAAGAACTGCGGTTCCACCGAGGACTCCATCTCGGTCGCGATCGAGGAGGTCGCGTCTGCCGAGTGGATGCAGCAGGTCTACAAACCGGAGATCGCCCCCGCGATGGACCGGCTGTACAAGAAGCCCGGCTACGGGCCGTCCTGAACGAGCCGCCTCGCCCGCGACAATGCGGGCCATGGACGAACCGCGCGCGCAAGCCGACCTGCCCTACTGGCTCTACCTGCTCGAGTGCGAGGGCGGCGTGTACTACGCCGGCATCGCGCGCGACGTGGAGCAGCGCTTCTTCCAGCACCTCTGGGGCACCGGCGCGAAGTTCACGCGGGCGCGGCCGCCGCTGCGCGTTCTCGCGGCCCGCGAGTACCCGAACAAGGGGGACGCGTTGCGCGCGGAACTGCGCCTGAAGGCGCTGCCGCGCGCGGACAAGCTGGCCTTCTTCTCGGCGGTGGCCCATGGCTGACGAACCGCAACGCATCGCCAAGGTCGTCGCCGCCCTCGTGCCCTGCTCGCGCCGCGAGGCCGAGCAGTACGTCGCCGAAGGCTGGGTGCGCGTCGATGGGCAAATCGTCGAGGAACCGCAGGCGCGCGTGCTGCCCGGACAACGCGTCGAGGTCGACCCGAAGGCAAAGCTGCAACCGCCGATGCCCGCGACGATGCTGCTGCACAAGCCGGCGGGCATTGCCACCGCCGACGCGTTGGCGCTGCTGGCCGCCTCGGCCCACTGGGACGGCGACACGTCCGGGATCCGCCGCCTCAAGAGCCATGCGGTCGGCCTGCAGGAGTTGCTGCCCCTGCCCCCCGCCGCCGAAGGCCTGTGCGTCTTCAGCCAGGACGGGCGCATCGTGCGCAAGCTGCGCGAGGACGCGGCGCTGCTGGAGCAGGAACTGGTCGTGCAGGTCGACGGCACCATCGCGCCGGGTGGCCTGGAGCGGCTGTCGGGCGGCGGCCTGCTGTTCGAAGGCCAGCGCCTTCCGCCGGCCAAGGTGAGCTGGCAGAGCGAGCAGCGGCTGCGCTTCGCCCTGAAGAACATCCGCCCCGAGGTCGTGCCGTGGATGTGCGAGCAGGTCGGGCTGCGCGTGACGTCGCTGCGCCGCATCCGCATCGGCCGCGTGCCGATGGCCGCGCTGCCGGCCGGACAGTGGCGCTACCTCGCGCCGCAAGAGCGCTTCTAGCCGCGGAACTCAGCGTTCCACCGGCAGGACTTGTCGCCGGCCCCGCAGCACTTATCTTCCACCCATGACCACTTCCCCCATCCTCCGCCAGTTCGCGCTCGGCCCCGGCGTGTGGCCCACCCTCGACCCGTTCCTGTTCTGCGTGCACCACGTGGACCACTACCCGGCCGGCAACGGCAAGTTCGGGCCGAACGCCTCGCTGCAGGGCCGCTCGATCGGCGCTGACTTCAGCGGCAAGGACGGCTGGAGCATGTACCACGGCGAGGACGTGCCGGGCTTTCCGGGCCACCCGCACCGAGGCTTCGAGACGGTGACGGTGATGCGCAGCGGCTACGTCGACCACGCCGACTCGCTCGGCGCCGCCGCGCGCTACGGCCAGGGCGACGTGCAGTGGCTCACCGCGGGCCGCGGCGTCGTGCACTCGGAGACCTTCCCGCTGCTGCGCGAGGACGCGCCGAACCCGGCCGAGCTGTTCCAGATCTGGCTGAACCTGCCGGGCGCGTCGAAGTTGGCCGACCCCGCGTTCACGATGTTCTGGTCCGGCGACATCCCGGAGCTGGCGGCGAAGGACGACGCCGGCCGCACGACCCACGTGCGCGTGGTCGCGGGTGCGCTCGACGGCGCAGGTCGGCCGTTGGCGCCGCCGAAGGACTCCTGGGCCTCGCGCGAGAACGCCGACGTCGCGATCTGGACGATCCGCATGGAGCCCGGTGCGCGCTGGACGCTGCCGCCGTCGCAAGGCGCGGGAACGCGGCGCGTGCTGTACCTGTTCCGTGGCGCGGGCCAGGTCGCCGGCACGCAGGTGGCCGACGCGACGGGGCTGGAGCTCACGGCGTCCGCGTCCGTGGAGCTGGTGGCCGGCAGCGAGGGCGCCGAACTCCTGCTGCTGCAGGGCCGTCCGATCGGCGAGCCCGTGGCGCAGCATGGCCCCTTCGTGATGAACACGCAGGAGCAGGTGATGCAGGCGTTCCGCGACTACCAGCGCACGCAGTTCGGCGGCTGGCCGTGGGACACGCCTGCGCCAGTGCACGGGCCGGAGATCAAGCGCTTCGCGCGGCACCCGGACGGGCGCGTCGAGACGCCCTGATCCGTCATTCCCGCCGAGGCGGGAATCCACCGCTTCCGGCTTCGAATGCATGGAAGCGGTGGGTCCCCGGCTCCGCGGGGTCGACGATTCTCAGCGGTCCGGTGCTGGGGGCAACGGCTCCCACCCCAGCAGCTCCGCCAGCCGCGACAGCACCCAGCCGGTTTCCCCGGCATCGAGCGGCGCCTCGTCGCCCGACAGCGCCTGGGCGATCGCCGACAGCACGTCGCGCTCGCTGCCGCCGGTCTTGAACTGCAGCGTGCCGGCCTGCTCGGTGAGCATCTGCGCCATGTCCTCGCACAGCTCGTAGCGCTCGCGCACGTGCGCCATCGGTTCGGTGAGGCGGTGGCCGCCGGGGGTGGTGAACAGCACCACGAAGGACGGCGGCGGCTGGATCTGGTTGTCGTCCATGGATGCGGGCCAGCGTAGCAGGTGGCGATGCGCCCGCGGCGCGCGATGTAGAGTGGCCGATGAATGCCCGACCTGGTCCTCTGCCTGCTGCCCGATGCGTACGAGTTGCGGCTCGACGGCGAGGTCGTGTCGCGTCTCGAAGGCGGCGCTGCCGTCCTCCTGCCCGCCGCGGGCGACCGGCTGCGCGAAGCGGGCATCGAAATGGCCATCGAGCGCTCGGAGGACTGGTTGATGCCGTTCGCGCGCCGGCTGCACTCGCTCGAGCTGCGCCTCCACGACCCGTGCGGCCGCGCTCGCGCGCTGTCCGGTGTGGACGGGGGCCTCACGGTCGAGCAGGTCGAAGCCGAGTTCTCCCGCATGCATGAGGCCGTGGCACGCGGCCAGGCCAGCGACCCCGAGCGGGTCGCCGACGTGGTCCTGTTGCGTGAGCTGGCCCACCATGGCGCCCTGTCGCGCATCGTGTCGCAGCCGTAGACTGGCCAGCGCCGCCAGCACGATCGGCACGAGGGGTTCGCCATGGAAGCCACGACGCAAGCGACACCGCTGCGCATGCCTGCCGCCTTCATCGGCCACGGCAGCCCGATGAACACGCTGGAGCGCAACCGCTTCACGGAAGCCTGGCGCGACCTGGGCCGGCGCCTCCCGCGGCCGCGCGCGATCCTGTGCATCTCCGCGCACTGGTTCATCAAGGCCACCGCCGTGACGGCCATGGAACGGCCGCGCGTCATCCACGACTTCTACGGCTTCCCTCGCGAACTGTTCGAGTTCGACTACCCGGCCCCGGGCGCGCCGGACGTGGCGCGCGAGATCGAGGGGCTGCTCGGCACCAAGCACGTGGTGCTGGACCAGGAGAGCTGGGGCCTGGACCACGGCACATGGTCCGTGCTCGCGCACGTCGCCCCCGATGCCGACATCCCCGTCGTGCAACTCTCGCTGCATGCGGAGGAGCCGCCCGAGCGGCACGTCGAGATCGGGCGCGCCCTGGCGCCGCTGCGCGAACGCGGCGTGTTCATCGTCGGCAGCGGCAACGTCGTGCACAACCTGCGGCGGATGGACCGGCGCCATCCGGAAGGCGCGTTCGACTGGGCCGAGCGGTTCGATGCGGAAGTCCAGCGCGTGATGGCCATCGACCCCGCCGCGCTGGTCGACGCGCCGCGGCATCCGGACTACGCCATGAGCGCACCCACGCCCGAGCACTTCATGCCGCTCTACTACTTCGCGGGCCTCTGCGCGCAGGCGGGCGAGACGTCGCACCCCTTCGTGACCGGCGGCGCCATGGGGTCGCTGACGATGACCAGCTTCACCACGGGCCTGGACTGGCGGGCGCCGCTGGTGGACGGCAGCGGCGAAGGCGTGACCCTGCCTGCGTCGACACCGGCGGACCAGACCAACCTGTAGCCCGCGCTTGAACGAAAGGGCTGCGCGGGCAGCCGCTGCGTTCAAGACCCGCGCGCCCGCGCGGCGGAGACTCCTGGGCATCGAATCCCCACCCCAGGAGCACACCCATGACGACCTTCGCCACCCGCATCCGCCCCTTCGTGCAGGCCGAACTCGACGCGGCCGTCGCCGCCGAAGCCCGCGGCCAGTTCGACACCGCCTTCCGCCACCTCGAGCGCGCGCACGTGCTCGGCCAGCCCGCCACCATCGAGCACGTGCGGGTGCACTGGCGCATGGCCCGCTTCGCCGTCCGCCACGGCCTCGGGCAGGAAACATTCGGCCAGGGCTGGCGCCTCGTCGGCGCCGCGCTGCTCACTGCGATCGGCTTCGTGCCCCGCGGCAACACCGGCGGCGCCGACGTGCCGGGCTGGAAGCCGATGCCGATCGCGCCGGACCTGCAACAGGCGCTCGAAGCCGCGGGTGGCGGGGCACCGCGCCACGGCTGGCGCGACGCCGCTGCGGCGGCGATCGCCGGTGTCGTCGCGGCGACCGCCCTCGCCGTTGCGGGCTGCGCGACGCCCAAGGACCTGGACCTCGCGCTCGACAAGCCGACGAAGGCCGGCACCTACCGCGTGGCGCTCGTGCCGCCCGCGCAGGCGCCCGCGATCAACCAGATGCACAGCTGGACCGTCAAGCTCGCGACGCCGCAGGGGCAGCCGGTGCACGGCGCCACCTTCGCGGTGGACGGCGGCATGCCGCAGCACGGCCACGGCCTGCCGACCAAGCCGCGCGTGACGCGCGAACTCGCCGACGGCACCTACCAGCTCGAGGGCATGAAGTTCAGCATGACGGGCTGGTGGGAAGTGAAGCTGGACATCCGCGGCCCGCAAGGCGCGGACCAGGTCACGTTCAACACCGTCGTGAACCCGCCCACGGTGCGGCAATGAACCGCGCCGCGTTCACCGTGCGCCTGCCTTGGGCCGCCAGGGTGCTCGCCCTCCTCGCTGCCCTCGTCGTGACGGCGGTCGCGGCGCAATCGGCAGGCAGTGCCGCAATGCGCGATCGCTGGAACGCCGAGGAGGTGGCGCTGCTCGCGTCGATGCGGCTGAAGGAAGCGGGGCCGCGCCGCACCGATACGTCCAACGCCTACGAGCAGCGCACGGACGCCGCCGCGTTCGGCCGCGCGCTGTTCGAGGACACGCGCCTGAGCCGCAACGGCCAGGTGTCGTGCGCCAGCTGCCACTCGGCCGACAAGCAGTTCCAGGACGGGCGCCCGCTCGGCCAGGGCGTCGGCACCGGCAAGCGGCGCACGATGCCGGTGGCCGGCGCGATGCACTCGCCCTTCCTGTTCTGGGACGGGCGCAAGGACAGCGCGTGGTCGCAGGCGCTCGGCCCGCTGGAAGACGCCGCCGAGCACGGCGGCAACCGCGTGCGCTTCGTGCGCCTGGTGCAGGAGCAATACCGCGCGCAGTACCAGCAGGTGTTCGGTCCCCTGCCCGACCTGGCCGCGTTGCCGGCCGATGCGTCCCCCAACGGCACCGACGCCGAACGCGCCGCCTGGAATGCGCTGGCACCCGGGAAGCGCGACGCCGTGAACCGCGTGTTCGCCAACATGGGCAAGTCGATCGCGGCCTTCGAACGCACGATCTCGGTCGGCGAGTCGCGCTTCGACCGGTACGCGCAGGCGACGGTCAGCGGCGATGCGCGCGCGCAGGACGTGCTGTCGCAGCAGGAGGTGCGCGGGCTGCGGCTGTTCCTCGGCAAGGGCCAGTGCGTCACCTGCCACAACGGCCCGTTGATGACGGACCACGCCTTCCACAACACGGGCGTTCCGCCGCTCGATCGCGCGAAGCCGGATCGCGGCCGCGCCGACGGGGTGAAGAAGCTGCTGGCCGACGAGTTCAACTGCCTGGGACGCTACAGCGATGCGAAGCCGGGGCAATGCGGCGAGCTGCAGTTCCTCGCGGCCGACGATGCGGCGCAGCTGGCGGCCTTCCGCACGCCGAGCCTGCGCAACGTCGCCGAGCGCGCGCCGTACATGCACGCGGGGCAGTTCGCCTCGCTGCGTGAAGTGGTGCAGCACTACGCGGAGTCGCCGAAGGCGGTGCTGGGCCACAGCGAACTCGCGCGGCCCGGCGAGCAGCACGCCGAGCGGCGGCCGATTCAGCTGTCGCCGGCGGATGTGGCCGACCTGGCGGCCTTCCTCCAGACGCTGACGGGTCCTGTCGTCGTGGCTCGCTGAAGCGCCGCTTCCCGTCGCGCGGTGCTGAGCGGCCCCTTCACCTGCAACACGGACGGCGGCAGGCCAAACATGGTGCGCGCGGTGCGCGACAGGTGCGCGGAATCGGCGAAGCCCGCCGCGTGCGCCGCGCCGGCCAGCGATTCACCTTCGGTGAGCAGCGTCCAGACGTGCAGTAGCCGCCGCCAAAGCACGTAGGTGCGCAGCGGCATGCCGGTCTGCTCCACGAACAGGTGCCGGAAGCGGCCGGGCGACAGGTGCGCGGCCTGCGCAAGCTCCGGCAACGTGATGGGCTGGACGACGTGCTGGTGGATGCGTTCGATGGCCGCGAGCACGCGCGGGTCCGAAGGCTGCGGCGCCGCCGTCCCGGACAGCGATTGCAGCAGTTGCGTGCACACCTCGCGCACCGCGTCGTGGCTGCGCTCGACGCGCCACGCATGGGCCAGGCGGTCGCTGCAGGCGAGGACCTCATCGGGCAACAGCTCGGGGCGACCCTGCAGGCGCGCCGCCAGCGCGCGGCCGGCGGGCGTTTCGGGTTCGATGAAGAGCACCAGGCTGAATTCGCAGGCGGTGACGTCGATGGTGTGGGTCGATCGTGAAGGCACCAGCGCGCCGGCGCACGCCTGCCACTCGGCGTGGCGGCCGTGCTGGACGCGCAAGCCCTTCGGTGCGCCCAGAGCCAGCTGGATCGCGTAGTGCGCGTGCGGCTGGATCGCCGGCCCGCCGGCACCACCTTCACCGATGAAGCCGCACACGCCCGGCCAGGCGATGAAATCGCCGCGGTAGGGGGCTGCGGGCGGGTGGGACATGGCGGACGGGCTGCCGACAGTCTACGACTGGGTCCGTCGTCCCCGCGGAGGCGCGGACCCATCGCTTCCACTCGAATCGCGATCGAAGGCGGACGCGGTGGATTCCCGCCTTCGCGGGAATGACGAAGCCGCACAATGTCCCCACCGACCAGGAGATTCCCATGCGCCTCGTCACCACCGCCTTTCTCGCGTGCCTGCTGGCCGCCTGCACCACGCCGCCGCCCCCGGCGCCTCCCGTCGACCCTGCGCGCTACGCGGCGATCGTCGCGGCGCCCGACCGCGCGGCCGCCGACCGTCGCAACGACGAGCGCCGCAAGCCGGTCGAGACGCTGGCCTTCGTCGGCGTGCAGCCGGGGATGGTGGTCGCGGACATCAGTGCGGGACGCGGCTACACGAGTGAATTGCTGGCGCGCGCGGTCGGGCCTTCGGGCAAGGTGTACGCGCAACGCCTGCCGCCGCCGGCCAATGCACCGACGCCGCCCCCTCCCACCAGCACCGGACCGGCGCCGATGCCGACACTCGCGCAGCGGACTGCGAACCCCGCACTCGCGGGCGTGCTGGTGCCGGTGGTGCGGCCGTTCGACGACCCGGTGCCGGCGGAAGCGCATGGCCGCCTCGACCTCGTGACGCTGATGTTCAACTACCACGACTTCGGCCACATGGGCGTCGATCGCACCAGGCTCAATCGCGCCGTCTTCGAGGCGCTCAAGCCCGGCGGCAGCTACGTCATCGCCGACCACTCGGGCCGTCCCGGCACCGGCATCTCCGAATCGGGCACGCTGCACCGCGTGGAGGAGGCGTTCGTCGTGCGCGAAGTGGAAGCTGCCGGCTTCCGCCTCGAGCGCCGCGGCGACTTCCTGCGCAACCCCAACGACCCGCGCGACCGCGAGACGCCGGAGCCCGCCATGCCCAAGGACGAATTCGTGCTGCGGTTCGTGAAGCCCTAGCTTCAGGACGGGGCAGCCGCGCGACGAAGCGCCCGCGCGCGCTTGACGAGCGCAATCGCAGCGCCGACCGGCAGCGCCACGGTCACCATCCACGGACCGTAGACGGGAGCGAAAGCACCGACGGGCGGAACGTTGAAGAAGAACAGCTTGAAGTCCCACTGCCCCGTTGTCCAGTTGAACGCGAACTGTGTGAGCCCCACCAGGCTGGCCAGCGTCCACAGCCACCGGCGTGGAAGCGCGCGCGTGAACAGGCACACGACGGCCACCGCGACGGAGAAGGCGCCGGCGGCGACGGCGGCCGCCAGCACCAGGTAGTGCGGGAGCGGCTTGCCCGCCAGACGGAAGCGGTGTTCGTCCTCCAGCGACTGCGTCCGCGGGTAGATGTTGAAACCGATGATCGTGCGACGGCCCGCCCGGCTTTCGGTCGCCACGTTCGCCAGCATCCAGCTGCTCGCGTACTCGTATTCGAACGACAGGTTCAGGCGCTCGACGCCGTTGGAGATCTGCCTGAAGGCCCCGATGAGCTTGACGGACTTCGGGGCTTCCGCAGGCACGTGCGCAGCCATCTCCTGCAGCAGCACGCGCGGCTCGGCACCGAACACGGACGGGTCCAGGGTCGGTTCGATCGCAATGAAGTTGCGGGCGCGAAGCTGGTCGATGGTCGTGCGCGCGGCCGACTGCTGGTCGTGCGTAGCGATCGAATCGAGGAAGTTGGCCTGGGTGCAGCCAGCCAGCAGCATGCAGAGCACGGCGCAGCAGCACCACCAACGACGAAGTCCCATCATGTCCCCTCCCCGCATGCGATCTGCCAACCCAGCGTGCATGTCTCCTGGGAGCACATTGAACCACGCCGATGCGGCTAGAGTTCGTCCATGCAGTTCGACACCATCGACGCCGCCCTGCAGGACGAAGTGGACGGCGGCCGCTTCCCCGGCTTCAACTACACGATCATCCGCGGCGGCGAAGTCGTCGCCCGCCGCTGCGTCGGCTTCGCGGACCTCGAGCGCCGCGAGCCGATGCGCGAGGACCACCTGTTCCGCATCTTCTCGTGCACCAAGCTGCTCGCCAGCATCGCGGCGCTGCAGTTGTGGGAACAGGGGAAGTTCGGCTTCGACGACCCGGTGGGTGACTACATCCCGGCGCTCGCGAAGCTGCAGGTGCTGGCCGCTCCCGACGCGCCGCTCGACTCGGCCAAGCCCGCGCGCGAACCGGTGCGCGTGCGCCACGTGCTGACGCACACCGCGGGCCTCACGTACTCCTTCCTCGCACCACAGACGCCGATCGCCCGCGCCTACGCCGCCGCAAAGGTCAGCAGCCCGTTCACGACGCTGGCGGAACAGATGGACGCGCTGGGCACGCTGCCGCTGCTGTTCGAGCCCGGGTCGGCGTGGCACTACGGCGTGTCGACCGACGTGGTGGGGCGCCTGGTCGAAGTGGTGTCGGGCCTGCCGCTGGACCAGTACTTCCAGCGGCACCTGTACGAGCCGCTCGGCATGAGGGACACGGCCTTCTGGGTGCCGGCGGAGCAGCAGCACCGGCTGGCCACGCACTACGTCGGCGATGCGGCCGACCCGTCCAAACCGGGGCTCCGCAACGCGGAGCACCTTCCCTACGAAGGCGCCTACCGCAAGCCGGTGGCGCGCCTGAATCCGGGTGGCGGCCTCGTGTCCTCGCTGGACGACTACACGCGGCTGGTGCAGGCGCTGGCCCGCGGCGGCGCCCCTCTGCTGCAGCCGGACACGATGCGCTACGTGACGCTGGACCAACTGCCGCCGGGAATGCCCATGGCGTTCCCCGACTCCACCCTGCCCGGCCGCGGCCACAGCTTCGCTGCTTCCGTGTTCCGCGAACGCACCGACGCCGATCCGGCCGCGGAGCCCGGCGACGTGCAATGGAGCGGCATGTCGGCGACGCGCTGGATGCTCGCGCCCAAGGACAAGTTCGGGCTGGTGCTGATGACGCAGCGCTACCTGGGCTCCGGCCTGCCCTACTGGCCGCGGTTCAAGCAGGCCGTGCACGACGCGCTGCCGCGCTGATCACGCTTCACCCCGGGAAGTACTTCCAGGCGCCTTCGGACACCACGCGCACGCGGCCGTCGACCACCTCGATCGCCGTCTCGTCGTCGATGGCGTAGGCCGGACCGCCGATGTCGGCGGCCCAGCGCTCCGCATTGGCCATCGAGTTGTCGGGCAGGTCCGGATGCGCCAGGTGCGGGAAGATCGAGAAGTCGACCAGCCCCAGCGCGCGGTCCTCGCCCGTGAGGGGCGGCCTGGCCTCGATGAAGAAGTCGCCGACGCGCGGCGCCATCACCATGCTGCCGGCGCTCAGGCCGACCCAGACCGTTCGCTCGAGCGCCGGCAGCAGGTCCGCCAGGCCGGACTGCCGCATCCAGTACGCCAGGTACAGCGCGTCGCCCCCGTTGACCAGCAGCACGTCGGCCTCGCGCACCCACGACGTCCAGCGCTCGCGAGATGAGGTCGGCAGCGCCGTGAGCTCCAGCAAGCCGATCGACTTCCACCCGAGCTCGGTCATCGGGCACCGCGCCTCCTGGCCGCTGACGAAGCGCCAGGAGTGCAGCGGCGACATCATCGGATGGCCATAGCCCGCCGTCGGGATGCACAGGGCATGGCTGTCGGCGATGGGCTTGCCGAGCAGGCCGACGAGCGCCTCGCGGATGCTGGGGTTGTGGATGCCTGCGGAGGTCAGAAGCAGTTTCATGTCGCCTTTCCTTGTTGCTGGTGAGCGGGCCCCGATCGGACCCGCCCGCCAGCACGACGAACGAGCGAGGCGATTCTCGACAACCGCAAGGACACCCCCGACCAGGCATTCCGGCGCTAACCGGAATCCATCCCGCTGCACAGCGGTCAGGCAGGGCGTGCCGGGCGCGGTGCCGCGATGACAAGCGCAATGCCGCCCAGCACCGCAACCGACGCCAGCGCCAGCCGCAAGCTCAGCCCTTCGGACAGGAACAGCACGCCCCCGAACGCCGCGATCACCGGCACGCTCAGCTGCACGATGGCCGCGTTGGTCGCCCGTAGCCTGGGCAACACCGAGTACCAGAGTACGTATCCAAGCCCCGACGTGAGCGCCCCCGACGCAGTGGCGTAGGCGACGCCGCGCGGGTCCCAGGTGGCGGACGCCAGCGTGAGCAGTGCCAGGGCCGCGGCGGGCACCACGCCGCGCAGGAAATTGCCGGCCGTGACCTGCGTCGGATCGCCCTTGCCCTTGCCGAGCAGGGAATAGGCGCCCCAGGCGATGCCGGACGCGATCATGAGCAGCGACGCGCCCAGCGGCGGCGCCGACAGGCCGGGCAATACCAGCCCGACGAGGCCGCCGGCGGCCAGCACCAGGCCACCCACTTGCACCAGGCCCAGGCGCTCGCCCCGCCACACGCCCCAGCCGATCATCGTGGCCTGCACGGCCGCGAACAGCAGCAGCGCGCCCGTGCCCGCAGTGAGCGACACGTACGCGTACGAGAACGTCGCGGCATAGGCAAACAGGACGAACGCCGCCGTCCACGTCCCGGCGCGGTGCGCGGGTGCGCGCCGCCACTGCGCGATCGCCACCAGCACCGCGGCACCGCACACGATGCGAACGGCGGTGAAGCTGGCCGGGTCGATGGCGGTGCCCTTGAGCGCGAGGCGGCAGAGCAGCGAATTGCCGGCGAACGCCAGCATGACCAGGGCGGTCAGCACGGCGAGGCGGGCGGCGGACATGGCCTCACTGGAAGATGGCGCGCAGCTGCTCCACGCCTGCCATCGTCAGCGCGACGAAACTCTCGTCCAGCGGCAGCGGCTGCGAGGCGCACATCGCGATGACGAGGTCCGCGGCGGGATCGATGAACAGGTGCTGGCCGAACACGCCGACGCCGAACACCAGCGGCTGCGGCCCGTGCAGCACGTACCACTTGCTGCGGTAGTGCATGGGCGCGCGGGAGAACAGGTCGAAGAAGTCGCCGGCCTGCCACGCCTGCTCGCCATCGAAGCCGACGATGTCGCGGATCCAGGCTTCCGGGACGACCTGTTCGCTGCCCTGCCGGCCGCCGGTGACGAAGAGCCGGCCCAGGCGCGCCATGTCGCGCGGGGTGGCGCAGAACCCACCCGCGCAGCGCGGCGCGCCGAACCGGTCGACCGTGATGTAGGCGTCGCGCTCGGCGCCAATCGGCTTCCACAACGTGTCGCTCACCAGGTCCGCGTAGCGCGTGCCGGTCGCGCGTTCCAGCACCCAGCCGAGCAGGTCGGTGTTGGGCGAGACGTAGTGGAAGCGGCCGCCGTGCTCGCCATCGCGCTCCTTCAGCGTGCACAGGAAGCTGCGCAGGTCGGATGGCTGCTCGCCGACGGGCAGCGGATCCCAGAGGTGCGCCTTGCGGTACTCGATGATCGGGCCCGACCTCGCGTGGTAGTCCTCGTCGAAGTGGATGCCCACGCGCATGTCGAGCGCGTCGCGCACGGTGGCGCCGGCGAAGGCGCTGCCCTCCAACTCCGGGACGATCGTTTCCAGCCGCGCGTCGACGTCGAGCTGACCGCGACCCACCGCGATGCCGGCGACCAGTCCGAGGACGGACTTGGACACCGACATCCAGATGTGCGGCGTCGCGGCGTCCTGGCCGCCGGCATAGGTTTCGAAGGCGAGCTTGCCGTCCCTGAGGACGACGAACGAATCGGTGAACGTCTGGTCGAGCCAGCCGCGAAAGTCGAAGTGGCGGCCGCGGTGCTCGAGCCGGAATCCATCGAGATCCCGGGGTTCGAGCTGCCAAGGGGTCGCGCTCGCCGCGCCGCGCACGAACGCCGACGGCACGAGCTCGCTGACGTGATGGAAGGCCCAGCGGTTGAAGGGCGGCGTGCGCCAGTTGGCCAGCGTGGCCCGCTGGTCCGCGGGCGGGGGGAATCCGGTCATGAGGTCCATGGTCCCGATGCTGCCCGGCTGCGCCCGGTCGTGCTCGCCTGGCGGCCTCGGACAAACCCCGATTCGCAGCGCGCCCTGTCGATTCCAGCCTGGGTCGAACGTCGTAGCGGCAGACGGACGTCCCGTCGCCCACCAGGAGACCCGAATGCTCGACATCTACATCTTCTTCGACGGCCGCTGCGCCGAGGCCCTGCGCTTCTACGAGCAGGTGCTCGGCGCCAAGGTGCAGGCGTTGATGACCTATGGGCAGTCGCCGATGCCGGCCGACCCGTCCTGCGGCCCCATCAACCCGGACCACGTCATGCACGGTGCGCTCTCGCTGCCCGACGGCCGCACGCTGATGGCTTCGGACTCGCCGCCGGCGATGTACCAGCAGCCCGGCGGCTTCTCGCTGGTGCTGCAGTACCCGACGGCGGTCGAGGCGCGGCGCGTGTTCGACAAGCTGGCAGAGGGCGGCAACGTCACCATGCCGATGGCGAAAACCTTCTGGGCCGAGGCCTTCGGCATGTGCACCGACAGGTTCGGCAAGCCGTGGATGGTGAGCGGCGGCCCCCTCACCTGAGCAAGCGCTGCCGAAAGAACGCCGTCACCGCGGCGTTGAGCTTCGGCACTTCCACGTCGCGGCGGAACGCCGGCGGGTCGGCGACGAGCGACCGCACGTCACCGGACAGGTCGGGCGGCAAGGGGCTGATCAGCGCTCCGTGGCCGCCGGTGGGCAGGTCCAGCAGGTGCAAGCAGCCTTGGCACGCGGCAAGCACGGCGTCGCTGTGGAATCGCGGAACCAGCCAGCTGTCCCGGCGGGCGGAAACGATCGCCAGGGCCGCTGCCGGTTGGCGCAGCGACTCCAGGTCGAAGTCGGCCGCGAACGGCACGCCGGCGACGATCGCGCTGATGCGCGGATCGACGTGGCCGTAGCTGGTCGGGTCTGCCAGTTTCGAGCCGATGACGGTCCGCACGACCGCCTTCTTCGGCCCGTCGAGCAGGCCGCCACTCAGCGCGAACGACGGCCCGGCGCAAGTGTGGAAGTCCTCGTCGAGATGCTCCTGGCAATGCGCCAGCAAGCGCGACGGCGACCAGCGGCCGCCCGCCAGCACCAGTGCCGTGTGCCCGCCGGCGGACATGCCGAACATGCCGACCGCGTCGAAGTCCAGCGCCCTGCTCCACCGCGGTTCCCGCACGAGGCGGTCGATGGCGCGGCTCACCTCGAGCGGCCGCCGCTTCCAGCTGGTCGGCCCCGAGTCGGGATGGCTGCGGGCGTTGTCGCCTTCGTGCTCGGGCATCGCGACCGTGAAGCCGGCATCGACCAGCGCGCGGGCCAGGTCGGTGTGCACCCAGGGCGACGAGGGAGAACCGTGGGAGATGACGATGAGGCGGCGGTTGCCTGCCAGGGGCAGCGCGTCCGCCGCTGCTGCGAAGTGGAAAGGGCCGCGTTCGACGCGGGATTCAGCGGCTTCGGCCGGGTAGAAGACGGTGACCGGGCCGGAGGTGGCATCGGCCGGCAGCTCTGCAAGTCCCATGGACGCCCGTGCGGCCTGCGAGAGCAGGAGGGCGGCCAGGACGGTGATCGATCGGCGAACCAGGTTCATGCGCATGCTCCAGTGCGCACGATTGTTCGGCACCGGCGCCTCGCCGGCTTGAACGAAGGGGCTGTCTTGCCGGGCGCTTGCGTTGCGCGGTGCTCAGGGGCGCGCGCGGGCCGGTTCGTCGGGGGACGGCGCGTCCGCCTCCATCCTCGCGGCGAGCACGCGATCCAGCGCACCGGAGTGCACTGACGCCTGGCAGCCGGCCGGGGCGATCCGGGCGACGGGGACGGCGCAGGCTTCGGCCGCCACCGCGGCGGGCACGAGCAGGCTCAGCGGCATCCTGCTTTCGTCCAGGTTCATGCGCTGCGCCATCGCTGGCGCGAGACGGGACAGGTCGACGCTCACCGCGTCGTGCGCAGGCGGTGCCCGATCGGCGGCCGGCGCGGTCCCCGCGCAGAACGCGGCCGCGGCGACCGCAAGGCGGAGGGGGTTGAGGTTCATTTCGATCTCCAAGGCGCAAGGCGCCGTTCCGATGCAGCGTGGCGGCGGCGGTGACCTGCTAGTGCGTGCAGTGCCTGAGCGCCAGCTGCAGGCGGACCACTTCGGCATGCTGCAGGACCGCTTCGCAGACCGCGCGCCGGAACGCGACCTGCTCGACGCCGTCGGAGCGCAGCAGGTAGGCCCGGCGCAGCGCCTCGGCTTCCTCGGCGCGGGCGAACTCGATCGCGACCTTCAGGGGCTGGGCAGCATCGTCGTGGTCCATCGCGTTCGCCTACCACGCCCGGCGCAAGGGGATCGGCGGCCGCGGCACCGCCAGCACCATCTCGCGGCCTTCCCGCACCAGGGTGATGCGGGAGTCGCCGTCCGCCGATCGCAGCATCACCTTGTAGCGGGCGTCCTGCTCGGGGCTCACACGCTCGACCTCCGTGACGTGGAAGAAGCGGGCGTCGTTGGATACCTGCAGGATGTCGCTCTTGTCGAGCGTGTGCACGGCCCGCAGCGCGGTCGCCCTCATGCGGGCCTCCGGATTCGGGCTTCGTTGGGTGTGTTCCCAGGCGGCGGGCGCTGGCCGGGGTCGATGGCAAAGGGGTTCATGGCGGCTCCTGACCCATCGTGGGCGAAGCTCACCGCCCCCGCGTGTCTCACACGTAACGGCGTGTGCAGCGGTGGCCCCCCTTTCGCATTGACGCGGCCGCGACCGGTGTGGCAGCCTGTCCACGAACTTCATGGATCGACCTTGGCATCACCCTCCCCCTGGCCCGGCAAGATCGTCGCGCTCCTGCGCGCCGGGAACGCGACCGCGGCGATCGCGCAGGTCCGCGTCGCACCCAGCGTGAAGGACCTGCGGGCGCTGCAGAAGCAGCTCGCCGCGAGCCCTGTCGCGGGTCGATGGCCGGCGGTGGAAGCCGCCATCGCGGAAAGCCTGGAAGCGCTGTCCGCGCCGCGCCTGCACCGATCGCCTTGAGACGGCGCAGAGTGCCGCGTTCGTTGACGCGCGGGTTCAGCAGCGGCATCCCGCTTTCGCCGCGACATAGGTCAGCCCCTCCCCCTCCATCACCGCCGGCGCCGCCACCCGGTGCGCACTCTCCTCGTTCACCCCAAGGATGTGCGTCACCTCCCACCCGCTCACCACGAGCGCATCCGCAATCAGCCGCCGGTGGCAGCGCCACCAGAGCAGCTCCGAGCACATGACGGCCGTGCGCGTCGCCTGCCCCACATGCAGCAGCGCCGCCAACCCGCGCGCGAACTCGTCGGACTGCAGGTGCTGCGCATAGGCGCGGAAGGACGGATGCCGCCAGCCGCTGCCCTCTTCGTCTTCGAAGTCCGGGCGGCGGCGGCCGCCGAGTTCCGTGAACCAGTGGTACGCGATGCCATTGGCTTCCAGCGAGGCGGCCAGCGCTTCACCGCCGAACTGCGGATGCCGGCGTGAGCCGGGGAAGCGGCGGACGTCGGCGACGGTCTCGATGCCGTGCGCCTGCAGGATGGCGAGGAACCCGGGGAAGGAATGCGTGGAATGGCCGACCGTCCACACCGCGCCTTCGACGACGGTCACGTCGGCCCCCGCCAGGCCTCAGTGGTGCGCCTGCGGCGGCGTCACTTCCCAGTGCTGCAGCACGCGGTCGTGGTTGTCCACGCTTTCCAGCCGCACGCGGAAGCCCCACAGGCGGGCGACGTGCTTGACGACTTCCTCGGCGCCGTTGTCCAGCGGCCGGTCGTTGTGGCGCGTGTGGCGCAGCGTCAGCGAGCGGTCGCCGCGCAGGTTGACGTTCCACACCTGGATGTTGGGCTCGCGCCAGTTCAGGTCGTACTGCTTGGACAGCGCCTCGCGCACGCGCTTGTAGCCCAGGTCGTCGTGGATGGCGGCGACTTCCAGCTCGCGCTGGCTGGCGTCGTCGACGATGTTGAAGAAGCGGAAGTCGCGCATCAGCTTGGGCGACAGGTACTGGCCGATGAAGCTCTCGTCCTTGAAGTGCCGCATCGCGTAGTCCAGCGTCTTCAGCCAGTCGCCGCTGCCCGCGAAGTCGGGGAACCACTCGCGGTCCTCGGGCGTCGGGTCGATGCAGATGCGCTTGAGGTCCGTGAACATCGCGAAGCCGAGCGCGTACGGGTTGATGCCCGAATAGCGCGGGTCGGTCACCGGCGGCTGGAACACCACGTTGGTGTGCGACGACAGGATTTCCATCATCTGCCCGTCGCCCAGCTGGCCCTGGTCGTACATCGTGTTGAGCAGCGTGTAGTGCCAGAACGTGGCCCAGCCCTCGTTCATCACCTGCGTCTGCCGTTGCGGGTAGAAGTACTGCGCCACCTTGCGCACGATGCGCACCACCTCGCGCTGCCACGGTTCGAGCAGCGGCGCGTTCTTCTCGATGAAGTACAGGATGTTCTCCTGCGGCTCCTCGGGGAAGCGGCGCTTCTCCTTCTTCTCCTGCTTGCCGGCCTGGCGCGGCAGCGTGCGCCAAAGGTCGTTGACCTGCTGCTGCAGGTAGGCCTCGCGGTCCTTGCGGCGGATCTCCTCCTCGACCATGCTGATCTTCTGCGGCCGGCGGTAGCGGTCGACGCCGTAGTTCATCAGCGCGTGGCAGGCGTCCAGCACTTCCTCGACCGCGTCGAGGCCGTGGCGTTCCTCGCACTCGCTGATGTACTGCCGCGCGTAGACCAGGTAGTCGATGATCGACGACGCGTCCGTCCACATGCGGAACAGGTAGTTTCCCTTGAAGAAGGAGTTGTGGCCGAAACAGGCATGCGCGATCACCAGCGCCTGCATGGGCAGCGTGTTCTCCTCCATCAGGTAGGCGATGCACGGGTCGCTGTTGATCACGATCTCGTAGGCCAGCCCCATGTGGCCGCGGCGGTAGTTCTTCTCGCTGGAGATGAACTGCTTGCCGAACGACCAGTGCCGGTAGTTCACCGGCATGCCGACGGACGCGTAGGCGTCGAGCATCTGCTCGGCGGAGATCACTTCCAGCTGCGTCGGGTAGGTGTCCAGCTTGAAGCTTTCCGCGCACTGGCGGATGGCGGTGAAGTACTCCTCGATCAGCTCGAAGGTCCAGTCCGAAGCCTGCGGCAGGCGCGGCTTGCGGCCGAGATCGGAGGGGGTGACGGCGGCGGGGTTCGTCATGTCGCCGGCACCCCGATCGGGTTCTTCCTGAACAGGTCGCGGAACACCGGGAAGATCTGCGCCGGCGTCACGATCTTCTGCATCGCGAAGTTGACGTTGGAATCACGCACGCGCGTGTACTCCTCCCACAGGTTCTGGTCCTCGTCGGCCACCTGCACGTACGCGAAGTAGCGCACCAGCGGCAGCAGCTTGCCGTCGAGGATCTCGCGGCACTTGCTGGAATCCTGCTGCCAGTTGTCGCCGTCCGAGGCCTGCGCGCCGTAGATGTTCCATTCGCTGCCCATGTAGCGCTCGCGGATGATCTCGTTCATCAGGATCAGCGCGCTGCTCACCACGGTGCCGCCGCTTTCGGTGGCGTGGAAGAACTCGTCCTCGGTCACCTCCTGCGCCTGCGTGTGGTGGCGGATGAAGATGACGTCGGTCTGCTTGTAGTGCCGCGTGAGGAAGAGGTACAGCAGGATGAAAAAGCGCTTGGCCAGGTCCTTGCGCGCCTCGTCCATCGAGCCGCTGACGTCCATCAGGCAGAACATCACCGCCTTGCTGGTGGGCAGCGGCTCGCGCACGCGGTTGCGGTAGCGCAGGTCGAACGGGTCCAGGAACGGCACGCGCTTGAGGCGCTGGCGCAACTCTTCGATCTCGGCCTGCAGCGCCTCGATCTCGCGCGCCGGCGTGTCGGGCCGCGACTGCAGCAGCGCCAGGTGTTCCTCGGCGCGCTTCAGTTGCCGGCGCGCGTCGCCGCCCATGGCGATGCGGCGCGCCAGGCCGGTGCGCATCGAGCGCACGATGTGCAGGCTGGTCGGGTTGCCTTCGCTGACGACGCCGGCGCGGCGGTACTTCCACTCCGGGACGTCCGCGAGCAGCTGCGTGCGGATCATCCGCGGCAGCGCCAGGTCGTCGAAGAAGTAGTTCATGAACTCCTCCCGCGTGATGCGGAAGGTGAAGTCGTCCTCGCCGGTGCCGTCGGGCGACGCGCTGCTGCCGCCCCCGCCGCCCTGGCCGCCGCGCGGCCGCGGGATCTTGTCGCCGCGCACGTATTCCTGGTTGCCCGGGTGCACCATCTCGCGGCTGCCACCGGGGCCGTGGCCGAAGACGGGCTCGGACACGTCGCGCTTGGGCAGCGAGATGTCGGCGCCTTCCTCGATGTTGTGGATCGAGCGGTCGCCGACGGCCTTGCGCACGGCTTCCTTGATCTGCTCGCGGTAGCGGCGCAGGAACCGCTCCCGGTTGCCGATCGACTTGTTCTTGCCGGACAGCCGGCGGTCGATGACCTGGTGGAGCGACGAGCGCTCCGGTTTCGGTAGGGAAGCCACGGGCGCTGGTGCTCCGGTTGGCTGGTTACTGCATCAGGAACTCTTGCGGACGCGGAGGTACCACTCGCAGAGCAGCCGCACCTGGCGATGGGTGTACCCCTTCTCCACCATGCGGTTGACGAAGTCCTCGTGCTTCTTCTGTTCGTCGGCGCTGGCCTTGGCGTTGAAGCTGATCACCGGGAGCAGGTCCTCCGTGTTGGAGAACATCTTCTTCTCGATGACGGTGCGCAGCTTCTCGTAGCTGGTCCACACCGGGTTCTTGCCGCCGTTGTTGGCGCGCGCGCGCAGCACGAAGTTGACGATCTCGTTGCGGAAGTCCTTGGGATTGGACAGGCCCGCGGGCTTCTCGATTTTCTCCAGTTCGGCGTTCAGCGCCGCGCGGTCGAAGATCTCGCCGGTGTCGGTGTCGCGGAACTCCTGGTCCTGGATCCAGAAGTCGGCGTAGGTGACGTAGCGGTCGAAGATGTTCTGGCCGTACTCGGAATAGGACTCCAGGTACGCGGTCTGGATTTCCTTGCCGATGAATTCGGCATACCGCGTGGCCAGGTGCTCCTTGATGTAGGCCAGGTACTTCTGCTCGGTCTCGGCCGGGAACTGCTCGCGCTCGATCTGCTGCTCGAGCACGTACATCAGGTGCACCGGATTGGCGGCGATCTCGTTGCTGTCGAAGTTGAAGACCTTGGACAGGATCTTGAACGCGAAGCGCGTGCTGATGCCCGTCATGCCCTCGTCCACGCCGGCGTAGTCGCGATACTCCTGGTAGCTCTTGGCCTTGGGATCGGTGTCCTTCAGGTTGTCACCGTCGTAGATCAGCATCTTGCTGAAGATGCTGCTGTTTTCCGGCTCCTTCAGGCGCGTGAGCACCGAGAACTGCGCCATCATCTTCAGCGTGCCGGGGGCGCACACCGCGTCCTTGAGCGAGGAGTTGCGGATCAGCTTGTCGTAGATCTTCACTTCCTCGGTGACGCGCAGGCAGTACGGCACCTTGACGATGTAGATGCGGTCCAGGAAGGCTTCGTTGTTCTTGTTGTTCTTGAACGCCTTCCACTCCGACTCGTTGCTGTGCGCCATCACGATGCCGTCGAACGGGATCGCGCCGAAGCCTTCGGTGCCCTTGAAGTTGCCTTCCTGGGTGGCCGTCAGCAGCGGGTGCAGCACCTTGATCGGCGCCTTGAACATCTCGACGAATTCCAGCAGGCCCTGGTTGGCCAGGCACAAGCCGCCGGAGTAGCTGTAGGCGTCGGTGTCGTCCTGCGCGAACGACTCCAGCTTGCGGATGTCGACCTTGCCGACCAGCGAGCTGATGTCCTGGTTGTTCTCGTCGCCCGGCTCGGTCTTGGCGACGCCGACCTGCTTGAGGATGGACGGATAGCGCTTGACGACGCGGAATTTGCGGACGTCGCCGCCGTATTCCTCGAGGCGCTTGACGGCCCACGGCGACATGATGCGCTGCGTGTAGCGGCGCGGGATGCCGAACTGCTGCTCCAGCAGCGGGCCGTCCTCGTCGTTGGAGAACAGGCCCAGCGGCGACTCGTTCACCGGCGATCCCTTGATCGCGTAGAAGGGCACCTGCTCCATCAGCTGCTTCAGGCGCTCGGCGATCGACGACTTGCCGCCGCCCACGGGCCCCAGCAGGTACAGGATCTGCTTCTTCTCTTCGAGGCCTTGCGAGGCGTGGCGGAAGTGGGAGACGACCTGCTCGATCGGCTCCTCCATGCCGTAGAAATCCTTGAAGGCGGGATAGACGCGGATGACCTTGTTGCCGAAGATGCGTGACAGACGCGAGTCGTGCCGCGTGTCGATCATCTCGGGTTCGCCGATGGCCGCCAGCATGCGCTCGGCGGCGGTGGCGTAGGCCATGCGGTCCTTGCGACACAGCTCGAGGTATTCCTCGAGCGACATCTCCTCCTCGCGCGTCTGTTCGTAACGTGCCAGGAAATTGCGAACCACATCCATGAGGGAACTCCTTGGGCTACGGTTGCCGGTGGCTGCGCGGGTCGCTGCGCGCCGGTGACGTCCAAAACACTTTACTGCAGCGGTGTTGCTCAGGCATGCACGAGGTGTAGGTGAACGTCGGACTTCACTGTAGGTGAACCATAGAGGAAATTGAAGCGGAAAAGTTGCTCGGTGAATGCCCTGTCGGCGCATGCCACGCGAGTGAGAAAGACGGCGCGCGCGTCGCGTAAAGACGCTTGCGCGGCGCGCGTGTTTGCGGCACAAGACGCACCTGCAGAACGCCTCGCGCGACGCGCGAATGGGTGCGTCATCCCGTCGCTGCTGCAACCCATCCGGTTTCATGGACTTGCGTCGATGCGCTCGGCGTTGGAGCGCATGCGCGAAGGTGGTGCGTGCGCTTGAGTTGCGTCCACTTCGTCATTCCCGCGCAGGCGGGGACGACGAGAGTTCAGGCCAGCCCCAGCAACCGCACCGCGTTGCCCTTGAGGATCCCCGGCATCACCTCCGGCTTGAACCCCGCTTCCTCGAAGTCCTTCATCCAGCGCTCCGGCGTGATCAGCGGGTAGTCGCTGCCGAACAGCACGCGGTCCTTCAGCAGCGTGTTGGCGTACTGCACCAGCTGCTTGGGGAAGTACTTCGGGCTCCAGCCCGAGAGGTCGATCCACACGTTGGGCTTGTGCGTGGCGACGGACAACGCCTCGTCCTGCCACGGGAAGCTCGGGTGCGCCATCACGATCTGCATGTCGGGGAAGTCGATCGCGACGTCATCCAGGTGCATCGGGTTGCTGTACTCGAGACGCAGGCCGCCGCCGCAACGCATGCCGGAGCCGATGCCCGAGTGGCCGGTGTGGAAGATCACCGGCATCTTGTGCGCGTCCAGCACCTCGTAGATCGGCCACGCCATCCGGTCGTACGGATGGAAGCCCTGCACCGTCGGGTGGAACTTGAAGCCCTTCACGCCTTCCTTGGCGATCAGGCGTTCGGCCTCGCGCGCGCCCATCTTCCCCTTGTGCGGATCGATGCTGGCGAACGCCATCATCATGTCCGCGTTCTCGCGCGCGGCCTGCGCGATCTCCTCGTTCGGGATGCGGCGGCGGCCCAGGTTGGACTCGCTGTCCACGGTGAACATCACCAGCCCGATCTTCTTCTCGCGGTAGTACGCGATCGTCTCGGCGATGGTCGGCCGCCGGCTGCTGCGGAAGTACTTGTCGGCGGCGCGGTCGTACTCCTCGCCGTAGTTGTCGAACGGGTTCCAGCAACTCACCTCGGCGTGCGTGTGGATGTCGATGGCGATGAGGTTGGCGTGGTCCATGGGCAGGGTAACTCCGGAGGCTGTTTGATTATTCGCGATAACCATAATCCGCCCAACCCCGAGTTGTCCCGCATGACCGCCCACCCCGACCTGCACACCGAGCTGCGCGGCGACATCGCCGTCGTGCGCCTTGCCCGCCCCGCCAAGCGCAACGCGCTCAACGATGGGCTCGTCGCCGCGATCCGCGACACCTTCCTCGGCCTGCCCGACAGCGTCCGCGCCGCGGTGCTCGACGGTGAAGGCGACCACTTCTGCGCCGGCCTCGACCTGTCCGAGATCAAGGAGCGCGACGCCGGCCAGGGCATGCACCACTCGCGCATGTGGCACGCCGCGCTGGAAGAGGTGCAGTACGGCCGCGTGCCGGTCGTCGCGGCGCTGCATGGCGCCGTCGTCGGCGGTGGCCTCGAGCTTGCTGCCGCGTGCCACGTCCGCGTGGCGGACGACACCGCGTTCTACGCGCTGCCCGAAGGCACGCGCGGCATCTTCGTCGGCGGCGGCGGCTCGGTGCGCATCCCGCGCCTGATCGGCGTCGCGCGCATGACCGACATGATGCTCACCGGCCGCGTCTACAACGCGCAGGACGGCGAGCGTGCCGGCTTCGCGCAGTACCTGGTGCCCAAGGGCGAAGCGCTGGCCAAGGCCCTCGAGATCGCCGCACGCATCGCGACCAACGCGCCCCTGACCAACTATGCGCTGATGCACGCGCTGCCGCGCATCGCCGAACAGCCCGCCGACCAGGGCTTCCTCACCGAAGCGCTGATGTCCGCCGTGGTGCAGAGCGCGCCCGAAGCCAAGGAACGCGTGCGCGCCTTCCTCGAAGGCCGCGCGGACAAGGTGAAGAAGGCATGAGCGCCGCCGGCACCCCGCGCTACCGCCCGCTCGCCTTCGGCGTCACGCGCGCGCACCTGCGACCGGGCGAAGGCGGCGTGCATTACCTGCGCGCCGAGCAGGACCTGCAACCGCCCGCGCAGCACATGACCGAACGCCTCGTGCACTGGGCGACGCAGGACCCCGACCGCCTGCTGATCGCCCGTCGCGAGAAGCGCGCCGACGGCAGCACCGGTGACTGGCAGCGCATCACCTACGGCCAGGCACTCGCGGCCGCGCGCAGCATCGGCCAGGCGCTGGTCGATCGCGGCCTGTCGGCCGAGCGGCCCGTCGCCATCCTCAGCGAGAACGGCCTCGAGCACGCGCTGCTCGCGCTCGGCTGCCTGTACGCCGGCGTGCCGCATTGCCCGGTGTCGCCGGCCTACTCCACCATCAGCCAGGACTTCGACAAGCTGCGCCACGTGCTGCGCACCCTCACGCCGGGCCTGGTGTTCGCCAGTGATGCCGCGCGCTACGGCAAGGCCATCGCGGCCACGGTCCCGGCCGACGTCGAAGTCGTGCTCGCGGCGGGCGACCTGCCCGGGCGCACCGTCACGCCCTGGCGCGGGATGCTCGACACCGAGCCGACGACGGTCGACGCCGCGATGCAGGCGATCGGCCCCGACACGATCACCAAGTTCCTGTTCACCAGCGGCTCGACCAAGCTGCCCAAGGGCGTGATCAACACGCACCGCATGTGGTGCGCCAACCAGCAGCAGATGCGCCAGTCGATGCCGGTGCTCACCGAGGAGCCGCCGGTGCTGGTGGACTGGCTGCCGTGGAACCACACGTTCGGCGGCAACCACAACGTGGGCCTGGTGCTCACGAATGGCGGCACGCTGTACGTCGACGACGGCAAGCCGACGCCTGCGCTGATGGCCGAGACGTTGCGCAACCTGCGCGAGATCGCGCCCACCGTCTACTTCAACGTGCCCACCGGCTTCGAGGCCATCGCCCACGCGATGAAGAGCGACGCCGCGCTGCGCCGCAACCTGCTGTCGCGCGTTCGCATGTTCTTCTACGCCGGCGCCGCGCTCGGGCAGCCCGTGTGGGACCTGCTGCACGAGGTGCAGGAAGCCGAACTCGGCGAGCGCATCGTGATGGGCACCGGCCTCGGCATGACCGAGTCGTCGCCGTTCGCCATCTTCATCACCAATCCGCAGGTGCGCTCCGGCGACATCGGCCTGCCCTGCCCCGGCATGGAGCTGAAGCTGGTGCCCGTCGACGGCAAGACCGAGGTCCGCTACAAGGGGCCGAACATCACGCCCGGCTACTGGCGCGCGCCCGAGGCGACGGCGGAAGCGTTCGACGAGGAAGGCTTCTTCCGCACCGGCGACGCGGTCTGCTGGATCGACGAAAGCAACCACCACCTGGGCCTGCGCTTCGACGGCCGCATCGCCGAGGACTTCAAGCTCGCCACCGGCACCTTCGTCAGCGTCGGGCCGCTGCGCGCGAAGATCATCGCGGCCGGGGCGCCCTACGTGCAGGACGCGGTCGTCACCGGCGAGAACCGCAACGAGGTCGGCGCGCTGCTGATCCCCACGCCCAAGGTGCGGCAGCTCGCGGGCCTGGACGATGGCGCTTCGCTGCAGCAGGTGCTGGAGAGCGCGCCCGTGCAGGCGCATTTCCGGAAGGTCGCCGACGAGCTGGCGCGAGCGGCCACCGGAAGCGCGACGCGCGTCGCGCGGCTGCACCTGCTGCACGAACCGCCTTCGATCGACAAGGGCGAGGTCACCGACAAGGGCTCGATCAACCAGCGCGCGGTACTGCACCACCGGGCCGCCCTGGTGCAGGCGTTCCACGAGGAGCGCCTGCCCCTCACCGTCAAGCCGCAAGGAACCGCCGCATGAACATCCAGGGACAGGCCGCACTGGTCACCGGCGGGGCCTCCGGCTTGGGCGAGGCCACCGCGCGCGAGCTGGCGCGGCTGGGCGCCAAGGTCGCCGTGCTCGACGTCAACGCCGTCCTGGCGGAAAAGGTCGCCGCGGACATCGGCGGCATTGCCTGCCAGTGCGACATCACCAGCACCGACAGCATGCAGGCCGCGCTCGCGAAAGCCGAGGCGAAGCATGGCCCGGCTCGCATCCTGATGAACATCGCCGGCATCGGCAGTGCCAAGCGGGTGGTGCAGAAGGACGGCGGCCCCGCGCCGCTGGACGACTTCGCGCGCGTGATCAACGTGAACCTGGTCGGCTCGTACAACGCCGCCCGCCTGTTCGCCGCCGCCTGCGCCAAGCTGCCGCCGCTCGACGGCGGCGAGCGCGGCGTGATGCTGTTCACCGCCTCGATCGCGGCGTTCGACGGCCAGGTCGGCCAGCAGGCCTACAGCGCATCCAAGGGCGGCCTGGTCGGCATGACGCTGCCGATGGCGCGCGACCTGGCGCAGCACGGCATCCGCGTGTGCACCATTGCGCCGGGCCTGTTCGCCACCCCGCTGCTCAAGGAACTGCCCGAGCCGGTGCAGCAGTCGCTGGCCGCCTCGATCCCGTTCCCGCCGCGGCTGGGCAAACCCGAAGAGTTCGCCCAGCTCGCCTGCCATATCGTCAAGAACCAGCACCTCAACGGCGAGGTGATCCGCCTCGATGGCGCGCTGCGGATGGCGCCGCGCTGACCGATTTCAACCAGGAGACGAACATGAAACTCGCCCGCACCCTGATCGCCGCCGCGGTCACCCTCGCGGCCGCCGGCGCAGCGCTGGCCGACATCAACGTCGGCGTGAGCCTGTCGCTGACGGGCCCCGGCTCCGGCCTGGGCCTGCCGATGCAGAACCAGTTCAAGCTGTTCCCCAAGGAGATCGCGGGCGAGAAGGTCAACCTGATCATCCTCGACGACGCGTCCGACCCGGGCAAGGGCGTGAGCAACGCGCGCCGCTTCGTCACCGAGGACAAGGTCGACCTGATCATCGGCTCCTGCCTCACGCCCGTCGCCGGCGCGATGACCCCGGTGGCCACCGAGGCGAAGACGGTGCAGCTGTCCGCATCGCCCGTGGGCGGCGACAGCCCCTGGCTGTTCCGCCTGCCGCAGGGCAACGACGTCATGGCCCACGCGATGGTGGAGCACATGAAGAAGCAGAACGTCAAGACGATCGGCTTCCTCGGCTACACCGACGCCTACGGCGAGCTGTGGCTCAAGGCGCTGACGCCGCTGCTCGAGAAGAACGGCATGAAGCTGGTGGCCACGGAGCGCTTCGCGCGCACCGACACCAGCGTGACGCCGCAGGCCCTCAAGCTCACGTCCGCGAATCCCGATGCGATCGTCGTGGTCGCCTCCGGCTCCGGCGCGGCGATGCCGCAGATGGGCCTGGTCGAGCGCGGCTACAAGGGCAAGGTCTACCAGACGCACGCCGCCGCCACCGGCGACCTGATGCGCATCGGCGGCAAGGCCGTCGAGGGCACCTTCGTCACCTCCGGCCCCGCGGTGGTCGGCCAGCAGCTGCCGGACAGCCACCCGTCGAAGAAGGTGGCGATCGACTTCTACACGAACTACGAGAAGCAGTTCGGCCCGCCCAACCAGTTCGCCGGCCACAGCTACGACGCCGCCATCGCGCTGCAGAAGGCCGTGCCCATCGCCAAGCAGAAGGCCAAGCCGGGCACGCCCGAGTTCCGCGCCGCGCTGCGCGACGCCTTCGAGACCATGGGCCGCACCGTGTTCGCGCACGGCGTGATGAACTGGACCAAGGACGACCACTGGGGCTACACGAACGAGACCGGCGTGATGCTCAAGGTGGTCGACGGCAAGTTCGTCGTCGAGAAGTGAATCCGCGGCGGGCGGCGGACGCCGCCCGCTGAAGGATGTCATCCCGGCGCAGGCCGGGATCCATAGCGCCGCGCCAGCGGCCAACGAGATTCCATGGACCTCTCCATCGCCGGCATCCTCGCCCTCGACGGGCTGACCAGCGGCGCCGTCTATGCGCTGCTCGCGCTGGCCACGGTGCTGGTGTTTGCCGTCACGCGCGTCATCTTCATCCCGCAGGGCGAGTTCGTCGCCTTCGGCGCGCTGACGCTCGCCCTCTTCCAGGCCGGCAAGGTGCCGGGGACCGTGTGGTTCCTGCTCGTGCTGGCCGTGCTCGCGGTGCTGGGCGACCTGTGGAACGGCGTCCGGCACCACGTCCCGCCGCGCCGCCTGGCGATCGGCGCCTTCCGCACCTTGGCGTGGCCGGTGCTCGCGTCGGCCGTGGCCGTGTGGGCGGCCCCGCGCAATTTCCCGCTGCCGGTGCAGGCGCTGCTGACTCTGGCCCTCGTCGCGCCGTTCGGCTCGCTGATCTACCGGCTCGCCTACGAATCGCTGGCCGACGCGTCGGTACTGGTGCTGCTGATCGTCTCGGTCGGCGTGCACTTCGCGCTGGTGGGCTTCGGCCTGTTCTTCTTCGGCGCCGAAGGCTTCCGCAACCCGAGCTTCTGGGACCAGCGCTTTTCCGCCGGCGCACTGTCGCTGAGCGGCCAGACGCTGATCATCTTCGCGGCGTCCATCGCGCTGATCGTCGCGCTGTGGCTGTTCTTCGGCCGCACGCTCACCGGCAAGGCGCTGCGCGCCACCGCCGTCAACCGCGCCGGCGCACGCCTGATGGGCATCTCGTCCAGCGCCGCCGGCCGCCTTGCCTTCACGATGGCCGCCTTCATCGGCGCGCTGTCCGGCCTGCTGATCGGCCCGACGACCACCGTGTTCTACGACAGCGGCTTCCTGATCGGCCTCAAGGGCTTCGTGGCCGCCGTGTTCGGCGGCCTCGCGAGCTACCCGCTGGCACTGGTCGGCGCGCTGGGCGTCGGCCTGCTGGAAAGCTTCGGCTCCTTCTATGCCAGCGCGTTCAAGGAAGTGATCGTGTTCTCCTCGATCCTGCCGGTGCTGCTCTGGCGCTCGCTGCGCGACCCGCACGGGGACGAACACTGATGGCTGCCCTGCGGCGCTTCGCCTTCCCCGCCTTCGCGGCGCTGATGCTCCTGCTGCCGGCGCTGCCGGTGCCGGACTTCTGGATCACGCAGTCGATCTACATCGGCCTTTATGCGCTCGTCGCGCTCGGCCTGGTGCTGCTCACCGGCGTCGCGGGCCTCACCTCCTTCGGCCAGGCCGCCTTCGTCGGCGTCGGCGCGTACACCGCGGCGTTCATGACCGTGAAGCTGGCGGCGTCACCGTGGCTCGCGCTCGTCATCGGCGTCGGCCTCGCGATCGCCGCGGCATTGCTGCTGGGCGCGATCACGTTGCGCATGTCGGGCCACTACCTGCCGCTGGCCACCATTGCCTGGGGCCTGGCGCTCAACTACACGATGGCCAACATGGACTGGCTGGGCAAGTACGACGGCCTCCTGGGCGTGCCGACGCTGTCCGTCTTCGGCCAGGACTTGGGCACGGGGCGCGGCCTGCACGTGATGGTGTGGCTGCTCGCGCTGCTGGCCGCCTGGGGCTGCGCCAACCTGCTCGACTCGCGCACCGGCCGCGCGATCCGCGCGCTCAAGGGCGGCGCCACGATGCCCGAGGCGATGGGCATCTCCACCTTCCGCGCCAAGCTGACGGTCTTCGTGCTGGCCGCGGTGCTGGCCGCCGTGTCGGGCTGGCTGTTCGCGTTCTTCCAGCGCACGGTGAACCCGTCGCCGTTCTCGCTCGGCAAGGGCATCGAATACCTGTTCATGGCGGTGCTGGGCGGGGTCGGCCATGTGTGGGGCGCGTTCCTGGGCGCCGCGGTGGTGAAGATCGTCGAGGACCAATTGCAGGTGCTGCTGCCGCGCCTGATCGGCACCAGCGGCAACTTCGAGACCATCGTGTTCGGCGTGGTGCTGGTGGTGGTGCTGAAGTACGCGCCCGACGGCCTGTGGACCTTCATCGTGCGCCGGCTGCCTCGCGCGGACGGGCGCCGCGATTGGGACGGCGCGTCCGCGCTCGATGCTCGCGACAAGCCGGTGCACGGCGAGCCCCTGCTCGATGTCGACAAGGCGCGCAAGGAATTCGGTGGCCTGGTCGCCGTCAACGACGTCGGGTTCTCGATTCGCGCCGGCGACATCGTCGGCCTGATCGGCCCCAACGGCGCCGGCAAGTCGACCACCTTCAACCTCGTGACGGGCGTGCTGTCGCTCACCGCCGGCGACGTGCGCTGGCGCGGCCGCTCGATCGCCGGCATGCCCTCGCGCGACATCGCCCGCCTGGGCATCTCGCGCACCTTCCAGCACGTCAAGATGATCCCGGACATGACCGTGCTGGAGAACGTCGCGCTCGGCGGCCACCTGCGTGGCCGCGCCGGCACCGTGCGCGCGATGCTGCGGATCGACCGCGACGAGGAACGGCGGCTGTTCGCGGAAGCCGAGCGGCAACTGGCGCGCATCGGCATGGCCGACCGCATGCACGAACTCGCAGGCAACCTCGCGCTCGGGCCGCAACGCCTGATGGAAATTGCGCGCGCCCTGTGCACCGACCCCGCCCTGCTGCTGCTGGACGAACCCGCCGCCGGCCTGCGCCACAAGGAGAAGCAGGCGCTGGCCGCCGTGCTGCGCCAGCTGCGCGACGGGGGCATGAGCCTGCTGCTGGTGGAGCACGACATGGAATTCGTCATGGGCCTCACCGACCGCATCGTCGTGATGGAGTTCGGCACCCGCCTGATGGAAGGCACGCCCGCCGAAGTGCAGGCCAGCCCCGCGGTGCGCGCGGCTTACCTGGGAACGGAGCACTGATGGCCGCCCCGCTGCTGCAAGTGCGCGACCTGCACGCCGGCTACGGCCGGGCGGAGGTGCTGGCCGGCCTCGGCTTCGAACTCGCCGCCGGCCAGGTCGTCACCGTGATCGGCCCGAATGGCGCGGGCAAGTCGACGACCCTGAACGCGCTCATGGGCCTGCTGCCGTTCCGCGGCCAGGTCACCTTCGATGGCCACGACCTCTCCGACACGACGCTGGAAGAGCGCGTGATGCTCGGCCTGGCATTGGTGCCCGAACGCCGCGAGCTGTTCTCCACCATGCCGGTCGAGGACAACCTGGTGCTGGGCGGCTATCGGCCGATGCGGCTGAAGGTGCCGGGCTGGCGCGACGGGCTGGAGCGCGTCTACACCCTGTTCCCGCGCCTGAAGGAACGCCGCGCGCAGCTGGCCGGCACGCTGTCGGGCGGCGAGCGCCAGATGCTGGCCGTCGGGCGCGCGCTGATGGCGCAGCCCAAGCTCTTGATGCTCGACGAGCCCAGCCTCGGCCTCGCACCGCTGGTGGTGCGAGAGATCTTCCAGACCATCCGCCACCTGCGCGAACAGGGCGTGTCGATCCTGCTGGTCGAGCAGAACGCCCGCGCCGCGCTCGAAGTCGCCGACCACGGCTACGTGCTGGAGACCGGTGAGATCCGCATGCACGGCGCCGCCCGCGACCTCGCGAGCGACCCGCGCGTCATCGACACCTACCTGGGGGCGGCCCGCGCCCCCGGCAGCCCCGATTGATTGCTTTCCCCACGACCAGGAGACATCCATGAGCACCCGTCGACAGTTCGTCCAGTCCTCCGCCGCGTTCGGCCTGCTGGCCGCGGTCGCGCCCGCGTTGCGCGCGCAAGGGTTCGAGCAGGTGAAGATCGTCAACGGCTTCCCCGCGGGCGGCACCGCCGATGCCACCGCGCGCCGCGTCGGCGAGCGCATGGGCGGCACGGCGTACACGAAGAACGCGGCCGTCGTCGAGAACAAGCCGGGCGCTGGCGGCCGCATCGCGTGCGAAGTGGTGAAGGCGTCCAGGCCCGATGGCACGACGCTGCTGCTGACGCCGTACTCGATGATGTCGATCTACCCGCACATCTACACGAAGCTCAGCTACGACCCGGTCAAGGACTTCGCGCCGGTCTCGATCGCCGCGATCATGACCCACGCCCTCAGCGTCGGCCCGATGGTGCCGGCCAGCGTGAAGACGGTGCGCGACTACCTCGCGTGGGCCAAGGCGAATCCGGACAAGGCCAACTACGGCTCGCCCGCCGCGGGCTCGACGCCGCACTTCCTGGGCGCCCTGCTCGGCCTGAACACCGGCACCGACCTGAAGCACGTGCCGTACCGCGGCTCCGCGCCGGCGGTGGCCGACATGATCGGCGGCACGCTCGCCTCGTGCTCCACGCCCACCGGCGATGCGCTGGCGAACCATCGCGCCGGCAAGGTGCGCATCCTCGCCACCTCCGGCGCGCAGCGCACGCCGTTCACGCCCGATGTCGCGACCTACGCGGAGCAAGGCTTCGGCGACCTGACGACCGAGGAATGGTTCGGCTTCTATGCGCCGGCCGGCACGCCCGCCAACGTGATCGCGTCGGCCCACCAGGCGATCGGCCAGGCGCTCAAGGAGAAGAGCGTGGTCGACTCGCTCGCCCTCATGGGCCTGGTGGCGCAGGGCTCCACGCCGCAGGAGATGGCCAAGAGCCAGCACGACGAGATGACGCGCTGGGGCCCGCTGGTCAAGAAGATCGGCTTCACCGCGGATTCCTGATTCGCGATGCCGCGTCCCGCCACGGCTGCCAGGCACGAGCCGCCCGTCGTCGAGCAGGTCGACACGACCTTCCTGGAAGGCCTGCTCGGCTACAACGCGCGCCGCGCGGCGCTGTCCGTCATCGAGGTCTTCCTCGAGCGGATGGACGTCTACAAGCTGCGGCCGGTCGACTTCTCGGTGCTGTCCCTCGTCGTGCACAACCCGGGCATCACCTCCCGGCAGTTGTGCACCACGCTGGGCATCCTGCCGCCCAACCTGGTGAGCCTGGTGGGCGGGCTGGAGAAGCGCGGCCTGATCGAACGCATGCCGCATCCGCGCGATGGCCGCGCCACCGGCCTGCATCCCACGGCCGCGGCCCAGAAGATGATGCGGCAAGCCGAGCGCACAGCCGCCGAGCTGGAAGCGCACGCGGCGCGCCGGCTCTCCCCCAGCGAGCACAAGACGCTGCTGCGGCTGCTGCGCAAGATGTACCGGGACGATTGATTTCCGTCGTCCCCGCGGAGGCGGGGACCCATCGCTTCCGCCGGGGATGAAGCGCCGCAGCGGTGGACTCCCGCCTCCGCGGGAATGACGAATCTGGAGGTGCGGTTATCGTTGCGGCCATGACCACCCGCTACCCCGCCCCCACCCTCGAGCAAGTGCCCGAGGACATCAAGGCCCGCATCCTGGAGGTGCAGGACAAAGCCGGCTTCGTGCCGAACGTGTTCCTCGCGCTGGCGCGCCGGCCGGCCGAATGGCGCGCGTTCTTCGCGTACCACGACGCGCTGATGACGCCCGAGACCGTCGGCCGCGAGAGCGGGCTGACCAAGGGCGAGCGCGAGATGATCGTCACCACGACGAGCGCGGCCAACCAGTGCCTGTACTGCGTCGTGGCGCACGGCGCCATCCTGCGCATCTACGAGAAGAAGCCGCTGGTGGCCGACCAGGTCGCGGTGAACTACCGCAAGGCCGACATCAGCCCGCGGCAGCGCGCGATGCTCGACTTCGCGATGAAGGTTTGCCTGCGCTCGCACGAGGTCGAGGACGCCGACTTCCAGCCGTTGCACGAGCACGGCTTCACCGACGAGGACATCTGGGACATCGCCGCGATCACCGCGTTCTTCGGCCTGTCCAACCGCATCGCGAGCTTCTCCAACATGCAGCCCAACCCCGAGTTCTTCCTGATGGGGCGGGTGCCGAAAGAGAAGAAGTGACGGCCTGAGCGCGTGAGCGCGGTGGCTGTCATCCCGGCGAAAGCCAGGATCCATCGCCGTGCGACCCCGACGATGGATTGCGGGTCAGGCCCGCAATGACAAGCTTCGTGGACCTGGATTGCGGGTCAAGCCCGCAATGACAGCGTTCGGGGGTCCACCTTCAACAGCCACTCGGACATCGCGCGCAGGTCGCCCTGCAGCTTCGTCCATGAGGGCAACAGCTCCAGGCTCTGCTCGTCCATGTACAGCTTGCGGTTGATCTCGACCTGGATGCCGTGCCGGTGGCGCGCCGGGTCGGCGTAGCGGCGGATCAGTTCCACGCCCTTGTAGGGGAAGTTCACCGCGACGTCGTAGCCGCGCTCGCGCAGGAACGCCGCCAGGCGCTCGGTCAGCTGCGGGTCCGCCGTCGAGCCATCGCGGTCACCGAGCACGATGTCGGCATGCGCCACGCCCGGGTGCTCCGTCGCGTACGGCCCGGCCACCGACGGCATCGAGTGGCAGTCCAGGTGGATGCTGTAGCCGTGCCGCGCATGGGCCGCGTCGATCGCGGCCGCCACGGCCTGGTGGTACGGCGTCCAGCAGGTGTCGATGCGCCGCTGCACCTCGGCGGGCGCCAGCAGGCGGTCGTACAGCGGCCGGCCATCGTCGGTGTTCTTCCACACCAGGCCCTTGCCCAGGCGGATCTTGGCCAGCTGCGACGGGTCGGTTTCGATCGGGCCGGTCCAGGGGCCGTCGAGCAGGCTCGGGTCGATGTCGCGCTCGCTGCGGTTGGGGTCCAGGTAGCTGCGCGGGAACAGCGCCTCAATCCAGGCGATGCCCAGGCCGGGCGCGAAGTCGTAGAGCTTCTCGACGTGCGTGTCCTCGGCGCGGCGCAACTCATCGAGCGGGCAATTGCAGCGGAAATCGTCCGGGTAATGCGTACCGCTGTGGGGCGAGTCGAACACCAGCGGCGTGCGGCCGGCGACGGCACGCACGGCGGTGGCGGCGGAGGGCGACGAAGGCATGACGCGACTCTAGCTCCCGCGCAACGCGACCGTGGCGACCGCACCCGTCACGCAGCGTCGACGACCACAATTGGTGCATGCGCACGCGCACGTACGACGTCAACGGGCAGCGTCTCGAGGCGCTGGTGGGCGGTCCGGACAGCGGCGAACTCGTCCTGCTGCTGCACGGTTTTCCCGAATCGGGCGATGCGTGGCGGCGGCAGATCGCGGCACTGGCCGGTGCGGGCTACCACGTGATCGCGCCGCACCAGCGCGGCTACGCGGGCTCGTCCAAGCCGGCCAGCCTGTTCGAGTACCGGCTCGGCCTGCTGGCACGCGACGCGATCGCGCTGGCCGATGCCGTCGGCGCGACGAAGTGGTCCGTGGTCGGCCACGACTGGGGCGCGGCGATCGCGTGGCGGCTCGCAACCACGCATGCAGACCGGCTGCGCCACGTGGTCGTGATGAACGGCCCGCACCCGGGCACGGTGGGCCTGCACGCGCTGCGGCGGCCGACGCAATTGCTGCGCAGCTGGTACATCGGCGCATTCCAGGTGCCCTTCGTGCCGGAACTGCTGCTGCGCGCCGGCGACCACGCGTGGTTGCGGCACGCGTTGACGGCATCGGCCAACACGGGCGCTTTCGACGAGGACCTGCTGCGCACCTACGAAGCGCAGTGGTCGCAACCGGGCGCGCTGGCCTCGATGCTGAACTGGTACCGGGCGATCCCGTGGGAAGCACCGACGCCGGCGCTGCCGATCGACGTCCCCGTGACCGTGCTGTGGGGCGAGCGCGACCGGTTCCTCGACCGCGGGCTCGCGGATGCCGGCTTGGCGCTGTGCCGCCACGGCGAGCTCGTGCCGTTCCCGAACGCCACGCACTGGCTGCACCACGAGGAGCCGGCCGAGGTGAACCGGCGCCTGCTGCAGGCCCTCGCCTGAACAGCGCGCGTTAAAGTCGGCCGCATGGCCGAAGCCCCCTCTTCCTCCCGCTGGCAGTTCTGGATCGACCGCGGCGGCACCTTCACCGACATCGTCGCCAGGAAGCCCGACGGCACGCTGGTCACCCACAAGCTGCTGTCCGAGAACCCCGAGCAGTACCGCGATGCGGCCGTCGCCGGCATCCGCCACCTGCTGGGCCTGCGCGACGGCGAGACGATCCCGTCGCAGCAGGTCGAGTGCGTGAAGATGGGCACCACCGTCGCCACCAACGCGCTGCTCGAACGCAAGGGCGAGCCGACGCTGCTGGTCACGACGCGCGGCTTCCGCGACGCGCTGCGCATCGCGTACCAGAACCGCCCGCGCCTGTTCGACCGCCACATCGTCCTGCCCGAGCTGCTGTACGCACGCGTCGTCGAGGCGCAGGAGCGCATCGGCGCGCACGGTGACGTCGTGCAGCCATTGGACGAGGACGACTTGCGCAAGCAACTCCAGGCCGCCCATGCGGACGGCCTGCGCAGCACGGCCATCGTGTTCATGCACGGCTACCGCTACATCGCGCACGAGGAGGCTGCCGCGCGCATCGCGCGCGAGATCGGCTTCACGCAGGTGAGCGCGTCGCACACGACCAGCCCGATGATGAAATTCGTCAGCCGCGGCGACACGACAGTGGTCGATGCGTACCTGTCGCCGATCCTGCGTCGCTACGTCGACCAGGTCGCGGCGGAAATGCCGGGCGTCCCGCTTTACTTCATGCAGTCGTCCGGCGGCCTGGCCGACGCGCATGCGTTCCAGGGCAAGGACGCGATCCTGTCCGGCCCCGCCGGCGGCATCGTCGGCATGGCCCGCACGGCCCAGTTGGGTGGGCAGGAGAAGGTGATCGGCTTCGACATGGGCGGCACGTCGACCGACGTGTCGCACTTCGCGGGCGAGTTCGAACGCGAGTTCGAGACGCAGGTGGCCGGCGTGCGGATGCGCGCGCCGATGATGAGCATCCACACCGTCGCGGCCGGCGGCGGCTCGATCCTGGAGTTCGACGGTTCGCGCTTCCGCGTCGGGCCGCAGAGCGCCGGCGCCAACCCGGGACCCGCGTGTTACCGGCGCGGCGGCCCGCTCGCGGTCACCGACGCGAACCTGGTGCTCGGCAAGATCCAGCCGCACCACTTCCCGAAAGTGTTCGGCCCGCGTGGCGACGAGGCGCTGAGCCTGGAAGCGGCGGCAACGAAGTTCGACGAGATCGCGCAGCGCACCGGCCGCTCGCGCGAGGACGTCGCCGAAGGCTTTATCGCCATCGCCGTGCAGCAGATGGCCAACGCCATCAAGAAGATCTCGGTCGCGCGCGGCTACGACGTCACCCGCTACACGCTGCAGTGCTTCGGCGGCGCCGGCGGCCAGCACGCCTGCCTGGTGGCGGATGCGCTGGGCATGTCGCGCGTGTTCGTGCACCCGCTGGCCGGCGTGCTGTCCGCGTACGGCATGGGGCTGGCGGACCAGAACGTGATCCGCGAGCAGGCGGTGGAGTTGCCGCTGGCCGGCGACTCGCTGGGCAGCGTCGCGGGCAAGCTCGACGCGCTGGCCGATGCCGCGCGCGCCGAACTGGCGGCGCAACACGGCGACGGCCATGGCATCACCGTCAACCGGCGAGTGCATGTGCGCTACGAAGGCACGGACTCCGCGCTGGTCGTGCCCTTCGGCGACGCGAGCGAGATCACCGCCGCCTTCGAATCGGCGTACCGGCGCCGGTTCGCGTTCCTGATGCAGGGCAAGCGTCTCATCGTCGAGGCGGTGTCGGTCGAAGCCGTGCTGCCCGGAGACGCACCGCAGGAGCAGCGCCATGCATTGCAGCCGCCGCGCGACGTGCCGCGGCGCGAGACGGTGCGGATGCATTCCGGCGAGGGCTGGCACGAAGCCGCGCTGGTCGTGCGCGAAGACATGCGGCCGGGCGACAGCCTGGACGGGCCGGCGATCATCGCGGAGAAGAACGCGACGACCGTCGTCGAGCCGGGCTGGTCCGCGCGCCTGACCGAGCTGGACCACCTGGTGCTCGAGCGCAAGGTGCCGCGCGAAGCGCGCTACGCCGCCGGCACCCACGTCGACCCGGTGCTGCTGGAGGTGTTCAACAACCTGTTCATGAACATCGCCGAGCAGATGGGGCTGCAGCTGCAGAACACCGCCTACTCGGTGAACATCAAGGAGCGGCTGGATTTTTCGTGCGCGCTGTTCGACGCCGAAGGCAACCTGATCGCCAACGCGCCGCACATGCCGGTGCACCTGGGGTCCATGGGCGAAAGCATCAAGACCGTGATCCGCGAGAACGCGGGAACGATGCAGCCGGGGGACGTGTACGTGCTCAACGACCCGTACCACGGGGGCACGCACTTGCCGGACATCACGGTGATCACGCCGGTGTACCTGGACGCCGAGGAACGGCCCACCTTCTACGTCGGCTCGCGCGGCCACCACGCCGACATCGGTGGCACCACGCCCGGCTCCATGCCGCCGTTCTCCACCCGCATCGAGGAAGAAGGCGTGCAGCTGGACAACGTCAAGCTGGTCGACCGCGGCACGCTGCGCGAGAAGGAGATCCTGGAGCTGCTCGCGTCCGGCAAATACCCCAGCCGCAACCCGCAGCAGAACCTGGCCGACCTGAAGGCGCAGATCGCCGCCAACGAGAAGGGCGTGCAGGAACTGCGGCGCATGGTCGGCCAGTTCGGGCTGGACGTCGTGCAGGCCTACATGCGCCACGTGCAGGACAACGCGGAGGAATCGGTGCGTCGCGTGATCACGCGGCTGAAGGACGGCGAGTTCACGCTGCCGCTGGACAACGGCGCGCGGATCCACGTCGCGATCCGCGTGGACACCCAGGAGCGCAGCGCGACGATCGACTTCACCGGCACCTCGCCGCAGCAGCAGAACAACTTCAACGCGCCGACCGCGGTCTGCATGGCGGCGGTGCTGTACGTGTTCCGCACGCTGGTCGATGACGACATCCCGCTGAACGCCGGCTGCCTGAAGCCGCTGAAGGTGATCATCCCGCCCGGCTCGATGCTCAACCCGAACCCGCCGGCCTCGGTGGTGGCGGGCAACGTCGAGACCTCGACCTGCATCACCAACACGCTGTTCGGCGCGCTGGGCGTGATGGCCGCCGGCCAGTGCACGATGAACAACTTCACCTTCGGCAACGCCCGCCACCAGTACTACGAGACGATCTCCGGCGGCTCCGGCGCGGGCGGCGTGTACGACCCGGGCGGTGCGCTGGTGGACGGCTTCGACGGCACCAGCGTGGTCCAGACGCACATGACCAACTCCCGGCTCACCGACCCCGAAGTGCTGGAGTTCCGCTTCCCGGTCAGGCTGGAGAGCTACGCGATTCGCGCCGGCTCGGGTGGCGCGGGCCGCTGGCACGGCGGCGACGGCGGCGTGCGCCGCGTGCGGTTCCTCGAGCCGATGACCGCCAGCATCCTGTCCAACGGCCGCCACCACGGCGCGTTCGGCATGGCCGGCGGCCAGCCGGGCCAGGTCGGCATCAACCGCGTCGTGCGCGCGGACGGGAGCGTCGAGCCGCTGGACCACATCGGTTCGGCCGAGATGCAACCCGGCGACGTGTTCGAGATCCACACGCCCGGTGGCGGCGGTTTCGGCCAAGGCTGAGCGGGGCCGGGAACCGCGCCCGCTAGACTCGGTCGGATGCAAGTGATCCGTCGTTCCTGGCTCCGCGGTCCCGTCGCCGCCCTCGCCCTGCTGCTCGCCGCCGGCGCGCATGCGCAGGCCAAGCTGCCCCGCGCTGCGGCCAGCGCCCCGTCCGGCTTGACCGCCATGTCGGGCACGGGCCTGCGCCCCAGCATCCAGGTCGCCCCCGCGACGGCCGAACCGGCGCCCGCCCCTGCGGCGGCGCCCGCGGCCGCGGCCAGCGCCGCGGCGCAGGCCGCGGCGACGTCGGAGCAGGAGGCCCTGGCCAGCGCCGCCGCTGCTGGCTGGCTCACGCTGCTGGACCGGCGCGACTGGGGGCGTGCCTGGGAAACGTCGGCCAGCATGTTCCGCAACGCGGTGCCGCTGGACAAGTGGATGGACGGCATCCCGAAGGTGCGCGGCGACGTCGGCACGATGGTCGAGCGCACGCCCAGCAACGTGGTGTCGAAGACCGAGCTGCCCGGCAAGCCCAAGGGCGAGTACGTCACCGTGCTGTTCGTCACCCGCTTCGACAACCGGGCGGTGGAGGAAGTGGTGACCACCGTCCACGAGCCGGACGGCCGCTGGCGCGTCGCCGGCTACTCGGCGCGCTGACGCTCAGCGCCGCGCGACCGCTTCGGTCCGCTTCACGGGCCCCAGCCGGTCACCCATCGCGAGCTGCTCGCGCAGCAGCGGCAGCTGGCGTTCGATCCACGCGCGCAGCACCGGGTCGGTGATGGCGTGAAGCGCGCGCTCGTACTGCTCCACCTCGTCACGGGCCTGGCGCGGCAGCACGAGGTCGAGGTACTCACGGTCGAACTTCGCGCCGCTCGCCTTGGCCAGCCGCTGAAGCGCCTTGCGCTGGCCGATGTCCATCAGCGGCGGTGCCATCTCGCGCGAGTGCAGCAGCCGCAGCAACTCGGGCTCGGCGGCCTGGTGCGCCTGCAGCAGGTCGATGGCGAACGAACGCACCGCGGGCGCATTTGCACGCACGATGGCCATCCGGCTGGCTTCGGCTTCGATGGTGGCCGCGAGCGCCACGCTGCGCAGGAACACGCGCGCCGCGCGCTCTTCCGGCGGCAGGCGCGACGCGCTGGCCGCCGCTTCGGGCGCATAGGAGATCACGGGGACGCGGCGCACCGCCGGCACCGACGCGGCCGCCAGGGCGCGGCCTGCGACGGCCGGCTTGGGCGGATCGGCCAGCGGCGCGACCGGCTCCGGCGCGGGCTCCTGTGCGCGAACCGCACGCGCCACCAGCAAGGCCCCGACCGCGAGACCCGCCACCACCACGCCCACTGCACGCTTGCCCACGACCTGCTCCTGCCACTTGCGACTGCCGCACCGCCATTGTTGGACGGCACGGCTGACCTTGTGCGTTCGGGGGATTGGCGGGCGTGACCCTTCACGCTGTCGCGTTGCTGGGATGCTGCGCGCATCACGTGTGGAGCGCTGCGCGCGGCTCAACGCAGAGGACGCAGAGAAAACACGGAGGACGAGTTTGTCATTGCGGGCTTGACCCGCAATCCATGCTCGATCCGGCATGGATTCCGGCTTGCGCCGGAATGACAAATCACTTCCTGGTCATGGATGGATCCCGGCGTTCGCCGGGATGACACGCGCTGCGCGGCTCCGCCGCGCTCGCATCTCAACTGCCCGACTTGTTCGCGCCGTTCCCGCCGCCGGTCTTGGTCGACGCGCCGCTGTGGTTGCCGGTGTCGTGCGCCTTGCCGGCGCCCATGGCGGCGTTGTCGCCGCCGGCCTTCAGCTTCTGGGCGGCGGCCAGGTGCTCCTTCAGCTGGGGCAGCGTCTTGGTCGCCCAGGCCTTCAGCTCGGGATCCTTCAGGTCCTTGCTGGCCTTCTCGAACTCCTTGATGTCCTTCTCGTGGGCCTTGATGCCGACGTTCTGGACGTAGTCCTTGTCGAACTCCTGGCCGTTCTTCTTGCCCAGCTTGTCGATCTCGTTGCGCATGGCGCGCGGCGGCGCGGCGGGCAGTTCGACGCCCTTGGCGTTGGCCAGCTGCACGAGTTCGTCGTTGGCCTTGGTGTGGTGGTCGACCAGCATGCCGGCGAAGCTCTTGACGTCCGGGCTGCCGGCGCGCGAGGTCGCCAGCTGCGACACCTGGACCTCGAACATGCCGCTGCCGGCGGCCTTCTCGACGAACTTGCGGTCGCTGCTGGCCAGCTTGTCGTCCTTCCTGGTCTCGCGCTGCTGCGTGCCTTCGCCCTTCTGGGCGGCGGGCGCCGAGCGGCCGCCGGTCATCGAGCTGCCGGCGCCGCCGCTGCCGGACGACTGGGCCTGCGGCGCCGCGGGCTGCGATTGCGCCTGGGCGGCGCCGACGGACAGGGCCATCGCGATGGCGACGGCGGAGAGGGGGTGGTGGATGCGCATGGAGAAGCTCCCTTGGTTGTGGATGGCGGTGGTTCCACCGCCGGTCTGGAATCGGTTGTCGTTCGTCACTTGCGGCCGCCCGCGCCCGGCGTGCCCGGGTTGCTGCTGCCGCTGGCGGTGCTGGCGCCGGGTTGTGATTGCTGGCCCGTCGATGCGGACGACGATCCGCTCATCGTGCTGCCCGCCGAGCCCGTGCCGCTGGAGCCGCGCAGGTCGCCGCCGCCCGAGCCGCCGGCCCCACTGGCCCCGCTGCCCTGGTGCGAGGTCGCGCCGCCGTGCTGCTGCGAGCCGCCGCCGTAGCCCTGGCCCTGCTGCGAGCCCGTCGCGCCGCCGGTGGGCCCGAAGTTGCCGCCGGTGGAACCGCGCTCCGGCACGCCGGTGTTCTGCCCTTGACCGCCGCTGCGGCTGGCACGCCAGCTGTTGAATTCGTCGGAGAACTTGCGGTACCGGTCCTGGCGCCACGTGTGGTAATCGTTGTCGAGGTTGCGGATCTGCTCCTCGCGCCACTGGTGGTAGTCCGGGTCGTGGTGGTGCTGCTGCATCGGGTCGTAGCCCTGCGCGCCACCGCGCTGGTACGGCTGCTGGCCGGCCTGCCAGCCGGTGCCCTGCGGGTAGCCGCCCTGGAAGTGCTGGCCGCCCATCTCGCCCTGGCCCCAGTGGCCTTGCGAGTGCATGCCCTGCTGGTGCTGTGGCCCAGCCGACTGGCCTTGCTGGCCGCCCCACTGCCCGCCCTGGCTGCCGTAGCCGCCCTGGCCGTAGCTGCTGCCGGTGCCACCCTGCCCGTACTGCGCGCCCATGCCCCCGTAAGGCTGGCCGTACTGCTGCCCGTAGCCCTGCTCGTGGCGCATGCCTTCTTCGTGGCCCGGGCGCCCCTGCTGGTGCTGCTGCGCCGGACCCCAGCCGCCGCCACCGCTCTGGCCGCCCATGTAGCCACCCTGGCCACCATAGCCACCTTGCCCGCCGTAGCCGCCCTGGCCGCCGTAACCGCCTTGTCCACCGCGGCCCCAACCACCGCTGAACTCGCCACCGTACTCGGCGCCGCCTCGCGCGTAGCCGTGCTGGCCGCCCGCGCCGCCTTCGCGCGCCGGGCCGTGCTGCTCACCGCCGTAGCCGCCGTAGCCGCCCGACTGCTGGGAGCCCATGTCGCCGTAGCCGCGTGCGGACTCCCAGCCACCGCCCTGGTTGCCCTGGCCGCCCTGCCCGCGCTGCGCGCCGCCGCGGCCTTCGTCGCGTTGCGAGTTGCGGTTGTCGTCCTGCTGCTGCCAGCGCCCCTGGCGGCGCTCGGCGTCGTCCCAGTCCCGTGATGCCATGTCGGTTCTCCTGTCGTGCGTGCGGGCGCGATGGCGCCACGCCCCAATGGACGACAGTAGGACCGTGCCGTCCCGACGGGTGTCGGACGGCGGACCGAAAGCTGTAGGAAGCGGTGGGCGCTCAGTGCGCGTGCACGAGCTGGCCCACGAGGGCGACCAGCACGATGCCGCCGCCGAGCCACAGCACTTGCGTGATCGTCTCGCGCGCACCGAGGCGCCGCTGCAGTTGCGGCACCAGGTCCGCGAGCGCCACGTAGATGAAGCTGCTGGCGGCGACGACGAGCAGGTACGGCAGCAGGCCGTCGAGGCGGCCGACGAGCCACCAGCCGACGAGGCCGCCCAGCGGCGTCACGGCACCGGCGAGCGAGACCTTCACCAGCGCCGAACGGCCGGTGCTCTGGCGCACGACGGCGAGGTCGCCGATGTGGTGCGGCACCTCGTGCGCGAGGACGGCGACGGCGGCCACCAGGCCCAGCCGCAGGTCCGCCATGCAAGCCGACGCGATCAGGACGCCGTCGCCGAAGCAATGCACGCTGTCGCCCGCCAGCACGGCCCAGCCGCCGGAGCGCGGCGCCGCGTGGCCGTGGCGCGCGCCCTCGTGGTCGTGCGCGTGGTGGTGCGCATGGTCATGGTCATGGCCGTGGTGGTGCTCATGCCCGTGGTGCCAGAGCTCGGCCTTGTCCAGCAGGAAGAAGAACACGACGCCCACCAGCAGCGTGGCGAACAGTGGCTGCGCGCCCGTGCCGTGCTCGAACGCCTCCGGCAGCAGGTGCATGAACGCGGTCGCGAGCAAGGCGCCGGCCGCCAGGCTGAGCAGGTGCTGCGCCCCGCTGTCCTGCGCGTGCGCGAGATCGGCGGGCAGGCGCATGAGGCCGGCGGCGATCCACACGCTGCCGATGCCGGCGGCCAGGGTGGCGAGCAGGATGGCCAGCAGCGTCATGCGCGCGCGCCCTCCGGCCACGCCGGCAGATCGGTCCTCGGTTCCTCGCGCGCCACGCTCTCCTCCTGGGTCAACGGCAGGCGCGACTATACGGGCCGCTACGATCGCCACTTTGCCACGAGAAGGAGAATCCCCATGCCCACGCTGCGCGTCGAACTGCTGGAAGGCCGCACCCTCGAACAGAAGAAGGCGCTGGTGCAGGCGCTGACGCAGGCCGTGGTCGACACCCTGGGCAGCAAGCCCGAGGCGGTCGACATCCTGCTGTTCGACATCAAGCGCCACGACTGGGCCACCGGCGGTGTCCAGTGGTCGGAGCGGAAATAGGTTCTTCCGTCATCCCCGCGAAGGCGGGGATCCATCGCTTCCATTGAACGCGACGGCAGGACGCGGAAGCGGTGGATTCCCGCCTCCGCGGCAATGACGACCACTCCGCTTGTGCGCAGCTCAGTGCTGGTTCAGCCCGTGCCGGGTGGCGTACGCGTACAGGTCGACGCGGTTGCACAGCCCCAGCTTGCCGTAGATCGAGCTCAGGTGGTTGCGCAGCGTGTGCTCGCTGATCGACAGCCGCCGCGCGATCGTCTTGCCCGGTGCCGACGCGTCGCTGGTGACGGCGGCGATCAGCTGGCGCTCGCGCGTCGTGAGGGTCGCCATCTTGATCTGCTCGGGGTCGTTGGCATGCCGCGTGTTGCGCCGGGCCAGCTCCATGAAGATGCGGCCGGCCGCGCCGCGGTCGATCCACAGCTCGCCCGCCTGCACGCGCTCGATCGCCTTGAGCAGCGCCCCGGGCGGGTCGCTCTTGCGCACGATGCCGCGCACGCCGGCGACGACCGCCTGGTCCAGCATCGCGGTGTCGCTCGATGAGGTGAGCGCGACGAAGGACGCGGAACTCATCGCCTTCAACTCCGCCAGCGCTTCGTTGCCGTAGCCGGCGTCGAGGTCCAGCGCGACGACGTCCGGCTTCTGCCGTCGCAACAGGTCTTCCGCCTCTTCGCGTCCGCACGCGACGCCTGCGACCTCGAATTGCGGCCGGCCCGACTGGATCAACCGTTCCAATCCCCACGCGAGCATCGCGGGGGCGACGACCATCACCTGAATCACATGCAAGCTGGAATCGATGTGCATGGCTGTCTCGTGCGTTGAAGTCGGAGCCATCCTACGAACAACATCGGCTTTCGCGTAACCCATTTGCATTGCGTTGCAGACGTAGCGCATGCGAAATGTTGCTGTCGAGATGCGCCGCGCATGACAAACCGCTGCGCCACGGATGCGCAGGGGCAGGACATTTCGCTGGCCCGCGGCGTGGGAACCGCCCATGACCGGCGCAGGTCCACCATCAACAATCCGGATGATGGCCACAGAGCGCCGACTCACCCCCCGCGAGGCGATCCAGCTGCCGGTCGTCCTGGCCGATGGCACGCCCGCGCAGACCCGTGACGTGAGCCGGGGCGGCCTGTACCTCATCGTGCCGGCAGGCACCCCGTTCGATGACTGGGTGCGGCTCGAATTCGCCGTGCCGCCCGTCGGCCTGAAGTTCACCGCCGCCGGCGAGGTGGTACGCGTCGAGCGCGCCATCGACCCGGACACCGACGGCGTCGCGCTGCGCCTCCACCACGCCCGCCTGTCCGAACTGGACTGAGCACCTGCCGAGCGCGGGGCACCTGTACCACCCGTCCCGGGACATGGAAGCCATGCGGCGGCTAGGGCCGCTGCCTAGAGTGGGTCGCAACGAAAGACCCACCCGATGGACGAACTCCGAGCTTTCCTGGACTTGCTGGCGATGCTGGTGCTGGACCCGCGCACGGGGTTGCTGATTGCGCTTCTCGTGGCGGCGGCGGTGATCGACGTGCGCACGATGCGGATCCCGAACTGGTTGACGGTCAGCGGGATGGTCTGCGGGTTGCTGGTGAGCGCGAGCATCGCGCCGCGAATCACGCAAGGGGTGGGCGATTCGGTCGTCGGCGCGCTTGTCGGCCTGGTGCTCCTGCTGCCGCTCTGGTTGGTTCGCGTGCTGGGCGCTGGCGACGTCAAGTTGATGGCCGCTGTCGGCGCGTTCCTGGGTCCGCTGCCGACGCTGCATGCGCTCGCCTATGTCGCGATGGCGGGCGGCGTTGCCGCATTGCTGGTCGCGGCCTGGCAAGGCTCGCTCGGGCGGCTCCTGCAGAACGTGTACTTCATCGTCGGCGTGCTTCGGACGCCGGCCGGCACCGTGCGCCAGCCCCTGGCATCGCCGGCCGCCTCCGTGGGCAAGCTGCCCTACGGGCTGTGCATCTGCATCGGCACCTCCGCCTTCCTGCTCGCCCGCCAGTTCGGCCTGACCTGAGATCCCCTTCACCTCCAGGAGCGTCCCATGCGAAATGCCAAAGCCCTCGTCCTGCTGGTCCTGGCCGTCCTGTTCGGGCTGGGCGCCGCGCTCTACGCCGCGCGCTGGGTCGCGCAGCGCGGGAACCTCTCGTCCAAGGTCGCGGTCGCCGCGGTCGACATCGAGCTGGGCAGCCGGATCAACTCGCAGATGGTCAACCTGGTCGACTGGCCGAGCGGCTCGATGCCGCCCGGCGCGTTCAGCGACCTGAAGGCGCTCGAGGACCGCGTCGTCAAGGTTGGCGTGCTCCGCGGTGACGCGATCGTCGAACGCAAGTTGGCGCCGGTCGGCACGAAGGGCGGGCTCTCGGCCGTCATCGCGGAGGGGAAGCGGGCCATGACGGTGCGGGTCAATGACGTGGTGGGCGTCGCCGGCTTCGCGCTGCCGGGCAACTACGTCGACGTGATGGTCAACATGCAGCAGGAGCACGCCAGCAACCGGCAGGACTCGATCAGCCGGCTGGTCCTGGAGAAGGTGCTGGTCCTCGCCGTCGCGCAAGAGGCGAGCCGCGACGACCTGAAGCCCAAGGTCGTGAATGCCGTCACGCTCGAGCTGAGCCCGGCTGATGCGGAGAAGCTGGACCTGGCGCGCAGCGTCGGCACGCTGTCGCTCGTCCTGCGCAACCAGCTCGATGGCGCGAAGCTGGCCACCGCCGGTGTCACGCGCGCGCAGCTCCTCGGCATGAAGGAAGTCGTCGCCAAGGCGCCGCCCGCCCCGGCCCCGCGTCCGCGGCCGGCGCCGGCGCCGGCGCCACGCGATTGCGTCGAGGTGATCCGCAACGCGGCGAGCGCCACGCAGTGCTTCTAGGCCTGCGCACGGATCGCAACAACACGAACACACGCTCAGGGAGATCCACATGCGCTACGCACCTCCGGCCTTGCTGGCCGCAACGCTCGCCGCCGGCTTCGCTCCGGCCCAGGCCGAGGCCCCCACGGACGGTGGTCGGCAGCCCCCGTTCATCCGCCGCGCGACGGCTGGGCCGGTACTGGAACCGGAGCGACCCAAGGCGGCGGACGTCGTGCTGGTGGCCGCGGGTCCTGCCCAGGTGGAAGCAGCCGCACCGCCGGCGGCTCCGGACGTCGCGCAGTCCAGGCAGGGTGCGCAGCAAGAAAAACTCCGGCCGGTGGTGGTGGCCCAGGCAGACACCGCCGAGCGTCCCGCCGCGCGCGCGGCGCCCGCCCGCGCCGCGCGGACCAATGCAGGCGCGGGTGACGCGAGGGTGCGCCCCTGCACCAACGTCGTCGTGGACCCACCGATGTCGCTGATGCTGGGCAAGTCGCAAGTGGTGCGCCTTCCCTTCCCGGTGGCGCGGCTGATCGTCGGCGGCACCGCGGGCAGCCGTGCAGGTCGGCCTGATGGCGCGCCCACCCGGCCGGGCACCGCGGGCCCTGGCGCGCCGGCACCCGGCGCACCGGCCCCCGGCGCACCGGCGCAAGGCTCGCAGACGGGTGGCGGATCCGACGGCGTCGCCGAATCGGACGTCACGCTCCTCAGCCCCACCGAGTTGTTCTTCCTCGGCCGCCGCACCGGCTCGATGAACGTGATCCTCCAGGCCAACGACGGCCGCTGCATCGTGAAGGACCTGGTCGTCACGATCGACCCCGGCACGCTGCAGGCGAAGTTGTCCGAGCTGATGCCAGAGGAGTCGGGCGTGAAAGTCCGCGGCGCCGACAACGCGATCGTGCTGACCGGAGCCGTGAGCGACGCCATCAAGCTTGAGCACGTGCTGAGCCTCGCGGGCGCCTACGGCGACGGCAAGAAGGTCGTGAACATGATGCGCGTCACGGCGCCGCAGCAGGTGATGCTCGAGGTGAAGATCGCCGAAGTCAGCAAGACCCTGCTGAGCCGTTTCGGGCTCGATTTCACGCGGGCCGTGCGTTCGCAGGACGGCAGCATCAGCCTGCTGTCCGGGATCATCGGCGGGGCCCCGGGCCTCGCAGCCCGTTTCGGCGGGGCCTTGGCCGCGACCGCGATCGGCGGCACGGCGACCGCTGGCGCGGCCAACTCGGCGGGATCGGCAACCGCGACGGCGGGTGGCATCGCCATCGACTCGGACGGCCTCATCTCCTTCAAGCCCTCCACGATCAGCAAGAACGCCTCCGTCACCGGGTTCGACGCGGTCAAGAACGACGGGATCGTGCGCGTGCTGGCGGAGCCGAACATCATGGCCATCAGCGGGCAGCCGGCCAGCTTCCTCTCCGGCGGCCGCATCTTCATCCCCGTCGCGCAGTCGACGGGCGCGAACGGCGCGCCCGTGATCACGCTGGAGGAGAAGAACTTCGGGGTGAGCCTGCGCTTCACGCCGACCGTGCTGGACGGCCGCATCAACCTGAAGGTCGTCTCCGAGGTGTCCGAGCTGTCCCAGACCGGCAGCCCGTTCACGACGGTGGGCGGAGTGACTTCCGTGCTGCCCAGCCTCACCGCACGGCAGGTCGACACCACCGTGCAGCTCGCCGACGGCCAGAGCTTCGCGGTCGCGGGCCTGATCAAGAACAACATGACCGCGGCACTGGACAAATTCCCCGGTCTGGGCGAAGCGCCGGTCGTGGGCGCGCTGTTCCGCTCGACGGAGTTCCAGACCGACCAGACCGAGCTGATGTTCGTCGTCACGCCGCACCTGGTGAAGCCGCTGACCGCGCCGGTCGCCCTGCCGACCGACAACCACGTGGCGCCGACCTACGGCGACGCGGTCTGGAATGGCTCCGGCGAAGGCAAGGCCCCGGCGCCCGCGCCGCAACCCGTCGCCCCGCAGCCGCCCGCAGCCGCGCCCGCGCCCACCCGTCCTTGAACTGGAGACCCCATGACCCGCCCTCCCCTGATCCTCGCCGCAGCCGCGCTCCTCGCCGGCTGCGCGATCTCGCCGACGCCCAACTACGACCTGCGCTTCGGCGATGCGGTACGCAACGCGAGGCTGGCGCAGACGCTCAACCCGCAGCCCAGCACCAACGACGTGCAGGGCATGGATGGGGCGGCGGCGAAGAACGCGGGCGACCGCTACCAGGACTCCTTCAAGAGGCCGCCACCGCCCGTCAACGTCATCAACATCGGCGGAAGCATCGCCACGGGCGCGGCGCGCTGATCGCGCCGCATCGACAACCACCGGGACGGATTCCGTCGGAAAGGAGGACGCCGCACGACAAGCCATGCCAACGACGAACCTGAACTTCCATCCATTCTTTTTCCCTTCCATTCAACTTTCAAGAGGTGTTTCATGGACAAGCTCATTCAAACCGTGCAGGCCTTCGGCAAGGACGAAGAAGGCGCCCAGGTCATCGAGTACGCGCTGATCATCGCGGTCGTCTCGATCACACTGGTTGTCGCACTGCGCGACCTGACCGGCAGCAACTTCGCCGACTTCATCACCCGGGTCGGCACCTGCCTCACGAACGGCTCGGCCTGCGCGTAAGGCCACACCGGTCGAGGGCCCCGGCACCGCCGGGGACCCTCCACCACGTGGGGGCAGCCATGCACCGCAAAGCCCGTCGCCACCAGCAACGCGGGGCCACCATCATCACGATGGCCCTGATGCTGCTGTTCCTGCTTGGCTTCATGGGATTCGCCCTCGACTTCGGGCGGCTGTTCATCGTCAAGACGGAACTGCAGACGGCCCTCGACAGCTGCGCCCTGTCGGCGGCGCAGGAACTGGACCTGCAGCCCAATGCCGTCAACCGCGCACGCAGCGCAGGCATCACGGCCGCCAACCTGAACTCGGTGAACCTGCAGTCGCCCACGTGGGACGGCAAAGGCAAGGTCACGGACGCCGAGATCACGTTCTACAACACCTCGTTCACGCTGACGACGAGCGACGCGGCCGCGACGTATGCGGAGTGCTCCCACGTGCAGCCGGACGTGCGCCTGTGGCTCCTTCGCGCGATGGCCGCGTTCTCCGGCGACTTCGCCACGTTCCCGGCCACGCACGACGTCGGCGCTCGGGCGATCGCGAAACGCGGAAGTTCGCAGACCGCCTGCCCGATCCCCGTGGCCGTAAAGGCCGGCGCGGGCTCGCCACCGCTGTACGGCTTCGTGCCGGGCCAGTGGGTGATCGTCTGGGGCACCCGCAACCCCGGCAGCGGCGAGTTCGGCTGGTACAACCTGGACGGCAGCACCAATGCGCGCGCGACCAAGGACCAGCTCGAAGGCGGCGTGTGCAACACGCGCATCGGCGACCAGCTGGGCACGCCGGGCGCGAAGACCGGCGTCGACACGGTCTGGAACTACCGGTTCGGCATCTACAAGAACAACGTCGACCACCAGCTGCATCGCCCGGACTACTCCGGCTATTCCTACAGGCCGCGCAACGCGTCACCGGCCGGCAACTGGACCAACGCGACGCCCATCACGCTGGCGGACGGCAGCACGACCGTCTACTGTTGCGCCTGGAACGGGACGCCGAATCCCGCGGCCTCGCATGCCTCCGCGCAGAACTTCGCCACCAAGCGAAGCGTCAACGCCTCGTACGACGACATCGGCACCGACATCCGGCACGGCAGCACGATCGTCTACAACACGCAGAACCAGCTGAACAGCTTCCAGGTGGTGGCGACGCCGGGCGCGAACGGCGAGTACGCCCGCTACGGGTCCTCCGACCGCCGCATTGCGACGGTGCCCGTCCTCGACGACGCCAACAGGGTGAGGGACTACCTGTGCATCCTGCTGCTGCACCCCATGAGCGGGCCGAATGACGACGTGCGCCTGGAAATCATCGGGTCGGCCGGGAGCCCCTCCAGCCCCTGCACCACCGCGGGCCTGCCCGGCGGCGCCGCGGGGCCCCTCGTTCCCGTCCTCGTCCGCTAGGAGGCTCCAATGCGCAAGAACAAGCAAGGTGGCGTGGCGCTTGTCGAATTCGCGCTCATCCTGCCCTTCCTGCTGGTCCTGACGTTCACCACAACGGAGTTCGGCCGCGCGCTGTACGAGTACCAGGCGATCTCCAAGTCGGTGCGCGTGGCCGCGCGCTACCTCGCGACGCAGAACGTGGGCACGCACCAGGCCGAAGCCGCGAACCTCATCGTCTACGGGACGATCCAGCCGGGGCAGGGAGCGAGGCCCTTGCTGCGCAACCTGACGATGGCCAACGTCATGGCGCCGCAGTGGGACCAGGCCGGCGCCACGCCGATCATCAACACGGTGCGCGTCGGCGTGACCGGCTACCAGTTCCGCTCCATGTTCACGACCGCCTTCGGCGTGATATTTCCCCCCATCGTGTTTTCCGACATCACGGCCACGATGCGCAGCGCGTTCGGACCGCCGCCGGCGCCCGCCCCCTGAGGAGCGCACCATGAAGATCAGGCAGCACGGTGCCACCGCGGTCGAATTCGCGCTGGTGCTCATCGCCTTCCTCGCGGTCATGCTGGCCATCCTCGACTTCGCGCGGATGATGTTCGCCTGGAGCTCGGCCAGCGAGGCGACGCGCGCGGGGGCGCGTTACGCCGCCGTCTGCGGCAACACCGGCAATGCGCCCGCGGTCGTCGCGAGGATGCAGGCACTCGTCCCCCAGATCACCACCGCCAACGTCGCGTGGGACCCGCCGGGCTGCAGCCCCACCACGTGCGTCGGCGTGCGAGTGAGCGTCACCGGCATGAACTACAACTTCATGTCACCCATCGCCGGCCTGGCCCGCGTCGGAGCGATCCCGATGCCGGACTTCGCCACCTACCTGACGCGCGAGGACATGCGCCAGGATCCCAACGCCGACACGTACTGCCCGTGAGCAAGGAAATCCCATGAAGATCGCAGCCATCTCGCCCCACCCCGGCCACCTGCAGGACATCCGCCAGGTCGCCGAGGGCCGGGGCCACGCCGTCGTGCTCCACGAAGGCGGCAAGAGCCGAATGCGCGACATCGCCGACCGCGACCGGCCGGACGTGATGCTGGTCGACGGCATCTGCTGCGACGTCGCCGAGCTGTCGCACGTCGAGGACGTCACCGCCCGCCATCCCGGCACGGTCGTCCTCCTGATGTGCTCCATCCACACGCCGGAGTTCCTGATCAACTCCATGCGGGCGGGCGTGCGCGAAGTATTGCCGTCGCCCGCACCGCGCGAGGCGCTCGAGGCCGCGCTCGACCGGATCGAGAGCAAGCTGGCCGCCAGTTCGCCGCAGAAGACCGGCCGCGTCCTCGCCTTCGTGCCGTGCAAGGGCGGCAGCGGCGCGACCTTCCTGGCGACCAACCTCGCCTGGCAGCTCGCCGAGCGCGGCAGCGTGCTGCTCGTCGACCTGAACCTGCAGTTCGGCGACGCGCTGTCCTTCGTGCACGACGGCTCGGCCACGTCGACGATCGCGAACGTCGCGCGCGACATCGGGCGCCTCGACGCTTCGCTGCTCGCCGCGAGCACGGTGAAGGTCGCCCCCAACTACAGCGTCCTCTCCGCGCCCGAAGACATGGCGCAGGGCGTGGAGGTCAAGCCCGAGCACGTCGAGGCGATCCTGGACGTCGCGGTCGCGAACTACGACTTCGTCGTGGTCGACGTGGCCCGGAACCTGGACACGATCGCGATCCGGGCCTTCGACCACGCCTGGCGCATCTTCGGCGTCATGCAGTCGTCCCTCGCGGACCTGCGCAACGCGCGCAGGATGCTGGACGCGTTCCGGGCCCTCGGCTACCCGGCCGAACGCTCCGAACTGGTCGTCAACCGCTTCGAGCGTTCCGCCGAGATCGGGGTCGAGGAGATCCAGCGGGCCCTCGGCGGGCTCACCGTGCGGACCGTGCCCAACGCGTACAAGGACGTCAGCGCGTCCATCAACCACGCCGACCCGATCGCCACGTCCGCGCGTTCCAGCAGCGTAGCCAAGGCGCTCGTGGACTTCGCGCAATCCCTGAGCCCGCGCCAGGAGGACGCTCGCGGCCTCCTCGGGCGCCTCTTCCGGAGAGCCTGATGTCGTCCATCCCGCCCATCGCCACCACGTCCTCGGGCAACGCCGGCATGCTGACCCTTCGCGCCAAGCTCAATGGCGGAAGCGCCGCCGCCGAGCCCGTGCTGCCGACGCCGGCCGGCTCGCCCGCGCCCGCGGCGGATTCGTACAAGGCCATCAAGGGACGCATCCACCTGAAACTGCTGGACAAGTTCGACCTGTCGGCGCTGGAGATGCTGTCGCCGGACGCGCTGCGCCAGGAAATCGCGACGATGGTCGAGCGCCTGCTGCAGGAGGAGCAGGCCGTCGTCAACGACGCCGAGCGCGGGACCCTGATCCGCGACATCCAGCACGAGATGCTCGGTTTCGGCCCGTTGGAACTGCTGATGGCCGACCCCACCGTCTCGGACATCTTGGTCAATTCGTACAGCCGGATCTACGTCGAGCGCCGCGGCCGGCTGGAGCTGACGAACGTCACGTTCACCGACGAGAAGCACCTGCTGCGGATCATCGACAAGATCGTGTCGCTGGTCGGCCGCCGCATCGACGAATCCAGCCCCATGGTCGACGCCCGCCTGCCCGACGGCTCGCGCGTCAACGCCGTCATCCCGCCGATCGCGCTGGACGGGCCGATGATGTCGATCCGCCGCTTCGGGCGCACGCCGCTGAAGATGGAGAACCTCATCGGCGACTCGCTCAAGACGATGACGCCGGACATGGCGCTGATGCTCGAGGGGCTGATCAAGTCCAAGGTCAACATGCTGATCTCCGGCGGCACGGGGGCCGGCAAGACCACGCTGCTGAACATCCTGTCCGGCTACATCCCGGAGGTGGAGCGGGTGGTGACCATCGAGGACGCGGCGGAACTGCAGATGCAGCAGCCGCACGTGGTCCGCATGGAAACCCGGCCGATGAACATCGAGGGCAAGGGCGAGGTGACCCAGCGCGCCCTCGTGCGCAACGCGCTGCGAATGCGCCCCGACCGCATCATCATTGGCGAGGTGCGCGGAGCGGAAGCCTTCGACATGCTGCAGGCCATGAACACCGGCCACGAGGGCTCGCTCACCACGATCCACGCCAACACGCCACGCGACGCCATCGCGCGACTGGAGAACATGATTGGCATGGCGAACCTGAACCTGCCGCACAAGGCAGCGCGGCAGCAGATTGCCTCGGCGATCACGGTGGTCGTGCAGGTGCTCCGCCTGATCGACGGCCGGCGCAAGGTGACCAGCATCCAGGAGATCACCGGCATGGAAGGCGAGGTGATCACGATGCAGGAGATCTTCACGTTCCGGCAGACCGGCATCGGCAAGGACAGCCTGGTGGAGGGCTTCTTCCAGGCCACGGGCGTGCGGCCCAAGTTCAGCGACCGCCTGCGCGCGTTCGGGGTGGTGCTGCCCGACGGGATGTTCGACCCGCAGCGGCGGCTGCAGTGAGGGAGGCGCCATGCAGAACCTCGGCAACAACGAGTTCCTGGTGCTGGTGGTGCTCGCCTTCACGGCCACCTTGCTCCTGATCGAGAGCCTGTACCTGCTCTGGAGATCGTCCAGGGGCGCGGAGGCCACCCGCCTGAAGCGACGCCTGGCGTCGCTGGCCGCGACCAGGGACCGCAGCGGGCAGAGCCAGCTCCTCAAACAGCGCATGCTGAGCGAGCTGCCCGCCTTCGAGCGGACACTGCAGCGCATGCCGCGGATGCGGCACCTTGATCGCATGCTGCAGCAGTCGGGGCTGAGCTGGACGGTCTCCGGCGTGCTGCTGGCGATGGTGGGGTGCACCGTCGTCGGGTGGACGCTGGCCGACCAGCTGATCAACTTCTCGGGATTCCTCAAGCCCGCCATGGCCGCCGTTGCCGGCTCGTTGCCGCTGCTGTACGTGCTGCGTGCGCGGTCGCGCCGGCTGGCCACCATCGAGCGGCAGCTCCCCGACACCTTGGACCTCATGACGCGCGCGCTGCGCGCCGGCCATGCATTCACCGCGGCGCTGAAGATGGCCGGGGAGGAGACGGCGGAGCCCATCGCGGGCGAGTTCCGCACCGTGCACGACCAGATGAATTTCGGCGTCTCCATGCACCAGGCGCTGACGAACCTGAGCGAACGCGTCCAGATCACCGACCTGCGCTACTTCGTCGTCGCGGTGCTGATCCAGCGCGAGTCCGGTGGCAACCTGACCGAGATCCTCACCGGCCTGAGCAGCCTGATCCGCCAGCGCGCCAAGCTGCTGGCCAAGGTCAAGGTGCTCTCGTCGGAAGGCCGGCTGTCCGCCTGGATCCTCGGACTGATGCCGTTCGCCCTCGCGTTCGTCCTGAACCTGGCCAACCCCAAGTTCATGAGCGTGCTGTGGACCGATCCACTCGGCATCACGATCGTCAAGTACATGCTGGTCCTGATGGCGCTGGGCGCGGTGCTCATGCGCAAGATCGTCCGCATCCGGGTCTAGGAGGCCAGCCATGATCGTCATCTCCGCGCTCGTCTTCCTTTGCGTGGTCCTCGCCGCGGCGGCCGCCGTCGCGTACTACACGCCGACGCGCACCCAGCGGCGCCTCAGCGGGTTCGCGCCGGCCGCGCCCGACTCGACCTGGACCGAGACCTTCGTCAGGGTGGCCGGCCCGTTCGCGAGGCTCGCGGCCCCGCGCGGTGACTGGGCCAACTCGCCACTACGCCAGAGATTCCTCAACGCCGGCTTCCGCCGCGACGACGCGCGGATGCTGTACTTCGGTGCGAAGGCCGCCCTGCCCCTGCTCTTCGCCGGCCTGACCTTCGTGCTGCTGCGCACCTTCGGCACCGCCTCCGGACTGACCCTCCTGCTGGTGGTTCTGGTCAGCGCCCTGTTCGGCTGCTACCTGCCGAACCTCGTCGTCCACTTCAAGCGCAAGGAACGCCAGCGCGAGATCTTCGAAACCTTCCCGGACGCCGCCGACCTGATGCTCGTCTGCGTCGAGGCGGGGCTGGGGCTGGACGCGGGCCTCGTCAAGGTCGCCGAGGAGATCCGGCGCAAGAGCGTGGCGCTGGCGGAGGAGCTGCACCTGACCAACCTCGAGATGCGCGCCGGCGGCACGCGCGAGCAGGCGCTGCGCAACCTGGCCCTGCGCACCGGCATCGAGGAGATCGGCACCTTCGCCACGATGCTCACGCAGGCGGACAAGTTCGGCACCAGCGTCGCCGACTCGCTGCGCGTGTTCTCGGACGACCTGCGCTACAAGAGGCAGGTGGCCGCGGAGGAGCGGGCAGCCAAGATCCCGACCAAGATGCTGGTCCCGCTGGTGCTGTTCATCTTCCCGTCCGTGATCATGGTCGTCCTGGGGCCGGCCCTGATCACCATCATCCGGACGGTCCTGCCGATGCTGACTCGTGGCCGGTGAGCGGCATGGAGCACCTCGAGGTCCCCGTGCCCGCCGGCGTGCATGCCGGGCTTCCCTCCCGCCCCGCGTGGCTCCCGTCGTGGACTTTGCTGACCGGGGCCTACGCCAGCCTCTTCGCGCTGTACCAAGGCCATGTCAACCAGAAGCTCCTGCTCGACGGGGACACCTTCTCCCACGTCGCGACCGGGCAATGGATCCTGCGGCACCTGGCCGTTCCCTTGCAGGACCCGTTCTCGCACAGCATGCCCGGCGCGCCATGGACGGCGCAGGAATGGCTGTCCCAGGTGGTCCTTGCCGCCGCCCACGATGCCGCGGGATGGGACGGGGTCATCGCCGTAACCGCACTCTGCTTCGGGACCAGCATCGCGCTTCTCACGCGCGCCCTCCTGAGGAACGTCGAACCGCTGCGCGCTCTGCTCTTCTCGTTCGTGGCCCTCCTGATGGTCGCGGGCCACCTGCTGGCCCGGCCGCACATCGTCGCGATGCCTCTGCTGGTCGCCTGGATGGTCGGGATCTTCCATGCACGCGACCTCAGGCGGGCCCCGTCCCCGTGGCTGCTGCCCGTCATGTGGGTCTGGGCCAATGCCCATGGCGGGTTCACATTGGGGATCGCGGTCGCCGCGTTCCTCGCCGTCGAGGCAGTGCTCGAAGCGCCAGGCGCCCGGGGCCGGCGGCAGGTTGCGCTCTCCTGGGGTGCCTTCCTGCTCGCGGCGGTGGGCTGCGCCTCGCTGACCCCGAACGGGCCCGCCGGGTTCCTGTTCACGTGGCAAGTCCTGGCCGAAGATGCGTACGCCCTGGACCGCGTGGCGGAATGGGCGTCGCCCAACTTCCACCAGTACCAGGCGCTGGAACTCTGGTTGCTCGGAGGGCTTGCACTGGTCCTGCACCAGGGCCTTCGCCTTCCAGCGCTGCGACTGGTCCTGCTTCTTGGCTTCGTGCACCTGGCCTTGAAGCATCTGCGCAGCATCGAGTTGCTCGGGCTGATCAGCCCGCTGATCGTCGCCGGTCCTTTCGGCGCCCAATGGCGGCAGGCGAGTCCCACGCCGGGCCGGCCGGCTCGCGCGGATGCGCTGCTGGCACGCCTAGCGCAGCCCGCCGGGATCTGGGCTGCGGCCGTCGCGGCCGTGGTCGTGGCTGGCGCCTCGGCCGCGCTGGCCCGCGCCCGGCCCGTCCAGTTGCCGCTATCCGCGGCGCCGGTGGGGGCGCTGAAAGCCGTCAAGGAAGCCGGCATCGCCGGACCGGTCTTCAACTCCTATGCCTGGGGCGGGTTCCTGATCTATTCGGGCATTCCGGACTTCATCGACGGCCGTTCGGACCTGTTTCGCGACCAGTTCATCCGGCAGTACGCCGATGCCGCCGATCTCGCGACGAGCGACGCATTGCCTTCCCTGCTGGAGAAGTACGCAATCTCGTGGACGATCTTTCCCGTGGGCCAGCCGGCCGTGGCAGCGCTCGACCGGATGCCGGGATGGCGCCGCGTCTACGCCGACAGCACCGCAGTCGTCCACGCCCGCGACGAGCGACAGGGGAACCAGCCGTGATACATCGCTACCAATACCCGGCCAGCTTCTACGCCTACCAGCAGGTGGGGTCGTCCTCGTCGGCCTCGGTCGTCGTGCCGCTCGCCCTGGACCACCTGCGACCGGCCAGCGTTCTGGACGTGGGCTGCGGCGCCGGCGCGTGGGTGGCGGCGTGGCGCGAGAATGGCGTGAGGGACTGCGTCGGCGTGGACGGGGACTACGTGCCCGCGAGCCAGCTGCTGTTCGACCCGGGCGACTTCCGTCCGCTGGACGTCGCAAGCCCCTTCCGTCTCGGACGCCAGTTCGGGCTGGTGCAATGCCTGGAAGTCGCCGAGCACTTGCCGCCTGCCGCCAGCGGAACGCTCGTCGACAACCTCGTGGCGCACTCGCCGATGGTCCTGTTCTCAGCGGCCGCGCCGGGACAGGGGGGCGAAAACCACATCAACGAGCGCCCTGCCGAGGAATGGCGCGGCCTGTTCCAGTCTCGCGGCTATGCCGTGTTCGACTGCTTGCGTCCCTGGCTGCGCGACAGCGCCGCGACGGTGGAACCCTGGTACCGCTACAACCTTCTCCTGTTCGTCCGCCATGACGCGATCGGCGGCCTGCCGGATGCGGTGCGGGCGAAGCGTGTGCCCGCCGGGACCCCGCTGCCGGACGTTTCGCCGCTCCCGTACCGCGCCCGCAAACGGCTGCTCTCGATGCTGTCGCCGATGCTCGTGACCCGCCTCGCGCGCGCCAAGCATGCACTGCTGAACGGGGTCCGCGCCGTCATCCAGGAGCAGCACCGATGAAGGCGCCGATGCTCGCGTTGGCGGTGCTCGGGGCCGTGCTGGCAGCACTCGGCCAGGTCAGCCTCAAGTGGGGCGCGGCGGGCCGGAGCGGTGTCGCCGACTTCCTCAATGCCGGCATCCTGCTCGGGCTGTTGCTGTACGCGGCCGGCACGCTGTCCTGGATCCGCGCGTTGGCCGAGGTCCCGCTGACCGCGCTGTACCCGTTCACCGCCCTGACGTACGTCCTGGTCAATCTCCTCGCCTTGGCGCTCCTGGGCGAACAACTGTCCCCCCGCAGTGCAGCCGGCACCGGCCTAGTGCTGCTCGGGCTGTTCCTCGTCGCCGCCTGAGTCCGGCCATGCAGGTTGCACCCATGCCAGCAGCATCGACGATCCTGTCGATCGTGGTTCCCTGCTTCAACGAACAGGACGTGCTGTGCGAGACATGCAGCCGCCTCCTCGCCGTGCGAGCCGCGCTGGTCGCCAAGGCGAAGATCTCTCCTCGGAGCCACATCGTGTTTGTCGACGACGGCAGCCGCGATTCCACCTGGCAGCTGATCGAGGCCTGGGTGCAGGGCGGCTCGCCCGTGACCGGCGTGAAGCTGAGCCGCAATTGCGGCCACCAGAACGCGCTGCTGGCGGGAATGTCTTGCTCGCGTGCGGACGCGGTGGTAACCATCGATGCCGACCTGCAGGACGACGAAACCGCGATCGAACGGATGGTCGACGCCTATCTCCAGGGCTGCGAGGTCGTGTACGGCGTGAGGGCGCGGCGTGACAGCGACAGCTGGTTCAAGCGCGTGACGGCCCGCGGGTTCTACCGGCTCCTGTCCGCACTCGGGGTGCCGACCGTCTTCGACCACGCCGATTACCGCCTTCTCGGCCGGCGAGCCATCGACTACCTGCAGCGCTTCGGCGAGATCAACCTGTTCCTGCGAGGCGTGGTTCCCCTCCTGGGCTTGCGCAGCTGCGCCGTGCATTACGACCGGCGCCCGCGCCGGGCCGGGGTGTCCAAGTACCCGCTGCGCCGGATGATCGAGTTCGCGCTGGACGGCATCACGTCCTTCTCGATCGCGCCGTTGCGGGCCATCACCGTGGTGGGCATGGGACTGTCGCTGGCATGCGTCGGGCTGGCGGGCTGGGCATTGGCCGTCCGCCTGACGTTGGCCGAGGCCGTCCCCGGCTGGGCATCCACGATCCTCCCGATCTTCTTCCTGGGCGGCGTGCAACTGTTCTGCGTCGGCATGCTGGGGGAGTACATCGGCAAGATCTACATGGAGAGCAAGAAGCGGCCGCGCTACCTGATCGAGACCGTGGCCAAGCCGGAAGGCTTGCAGCGGCGGGCAGGGGCGGCGAAGCGCAAGTCGCGTCCGCATGGCGCGCGCCCGATCCGCATCGACCACCGGCGATGGCTTCCGGAGACCGTCGCCGACACGCTGGCGGGACCGAAATGATCAACCCGCCAGGCGGCTTGACGCTGCAGGCGGGTGATCCCGTCGCCTCTCGTGCCGCGGATTCCTTCGCCGACCTCACGACTTGGAGGCGAGCGTCCGGCCAACCATCCACCAGACCAGGACCGTCGCGGCGATCGAGAAGTAGCCGTCCACGGCGTAGTGCCAGCCCAGGTGCACCGAGCCGACAAGGATCAGCAGGAGGAACGTTCCCGCCACCCACATCCAGGTGCGGCTGACATGGGTCGCCAGCAGCAGGAACAAGGTTGTCGTGGCAACGTGCATCGAAGGGAATGCCGAGATCCCCGCGCCGGCCACGACATCGCCGCTCACGTACATGTTCCACAGGAACTCGCGGGCATGCTTTTGCAGGATCGAGTGCTGCTGGAGATAGTCCACCATGCTCGCGAACTGGTGCCCGCCGGTCACCCGCTGATAGAAGGTCGGGCCAGCCGAAAGCAACGCACAGGCCAGCACGTTCCCCAGCAATGGCCAGGTCAGGAGGAAAGTCCACACGTACTGCCTGCGGGCCTGCCTCAATTGAGGCAGCAGAAGCACCGCCAGCATCGAGCCTGTGAGGACCACCCCCCACACGACTGCATACAGGAGTTCGAGGGCATTCGTCAGCATCGGGACGGCTAGCGTCAACGTCCACGGATCCCGCCCGAAATGCAGGGCACGGTCGACACCCGCCAGGAACGGGTCCGCAAAGAAGGGCGTGACATCCGGCAGCATCGTCTTCACCGAGGAGAAGACACCGATGAAAACCGAAAGGCTGCCGAAGAGCAGCAGGCCGGCGGAGACCTCCGGGTTGAAGATGGCCAGGAGCTTGTTGCGCCAGTCCAGCAAGGGTGTTGGCGAGCGCAACGCTCGCAACGCCTGCAGGACCACGATCAACCACAGACCGAACGGCAGCAGCGCTGCAATCGGCCGCACATAAGTCAGCGGGGCGAGCTTCTGGGCAACACCCAGAGTGCCGGCGAACAGGAACGCAGCCGCGGCATAGGCAGCCACGAACGCATGGAATGCGGCGTCCCGCCCGATGGCGCATCTGTAGGCGTCGACCAATTCTCGCGTCCCCGGTGACCTGCCCTCCGCCGAGGAAGACTTTGGAACGGTGTCACCGGGCACGGCGAAGAGTCGCTTCATTCCTGCATTGCGCATGACCCAGCCGCGAGTTGCATCGCAGACATGTCATGCCCGACCAATGACAGATGTCCCCAGCCCGCACGACACCAGCGGCGGGTCGCTCGACGCAGGACATTTCACCCATCCATTCGCCTGCCGGTCGGCGGTGTAATGGACTCGCCATGGAATCCAGCGCGAGCCTCGCCCGCCCCGTGAACTACAGCATCGAAGCCGATGCGCTCTTCGTCGCTTGCATCTGCATGGGTGCCGTATCGGTGTTCATGTATCCGATCAACCACGATGTCGCATGGCTACTGTCCGTCAGCGACCAGATTCGGCTCGGCGCCCGCCATTACGTCGACGTCATCGACGTGAGCCCACCGCTGATCGCCTGGATCGGGATTCCCTTCGCAGCAGCCGCCGACCTGCTCCGGCTGAACATCGGCGACCTGTTCCGGGTCGTGGTGATCCTGGCTGCGGCCGGCTCGGTGGTCGCCACCGCACGCCTCCTGCGGGCAGGTTCGTCCCTGCGCCTCGTGGTCTGGCTAGCGGCGGCTCCGGCGGCGGCGTACGACTTCGGCCAGCGTGAACACCTCGCCCTGCTGGCATCGCTCCCGTACATCGCGACCGCCATGCTGCGCTTCCAGGGCACCCCGCCCGCGCGGGGCGTGCGTCTCGGCGTCGCGCTGCCGGCAGCCATGGGACTTCTCATCAAACCTCATTTCCTGCTCGTCCCGATGCTTGTGGAAGGATGGCTGCTCCTGAACAAGCGGCCATGCAAGGCCACCATCATCGCGTTCGCCGGATCTCTTGCGGTCTACGGTGCAGCTGTCGCCCTGATCGCCCCCCAATACATCGCGATGGCGGGAATGCTGGCGAAGATCTACGCGTTCAATTTCCTCGGCATTTCCCCGTGGGCATTCCTGCACGAGTTCAACTTCCAACTGGGATGCGGGTGCCTGCTCGCGTCGCTGATCGCGCGGAACGCCCGTCCAGCATCGGCCTCGGTGCTCTCTTGCGCGGCACTGGGCTTCGCGCTCTCCGCAGCGACCCAAGCGAAGGGTTGGAGCTACCACTGGTACCCGTTCTTCGCGATCTCGCTGCTCGCACTCGGAGCGGCCGTGTCGCGCTTGACGGCCACCGGCACCCTGACGACGGTCGTCGTCCTTGCCAACGCGGCCTTGCTCGCCGCCACGCCCTTCCTCGCCTTGAGGGCGAACCCCTTTCTTCCTGCGTTCCGGCCCCTGGTCGAGGAGCTGGGCGGAGGGAAGATCGTTGTCCTATCGAACACGGTCCGCACCATCTACCCGCTCGTCACGCTGCCGGGAAACAGCAATGCATCGCGGCTGCCGGTCATGCAGTTGCTCTCCGCGTCGATCTTGCAGCACGAACACGGAACCGAGAAGCGTCTGCGTGCCACTCTCGTGGAGGATTTCGTCAGGAATCGCCCCGATATCGTCATCGTCGAAAACCATCCCCGGGAGATGCCGGACGACTTCGATTTCCTGGACTACCTCTCGCAGGATCCTGCCTTCGGACGGGAGTTGGCGTCCTTGCATCCGGTCCGCAAGATTGGAAGATTCACGTTCTACCAGCGGCGCTGAGCTCCGTTCCTCGCTGGAACTGTCCATCGTGCGGCGTTCCTGGCCCTGTAGAGTCGGCCCATGCCCCTCCACGCCACCCTCTTCGACCTCGGCAACGTCGTCCTCCACGTCGACTGGGAACCCGCCCTCGCGCACTGGGCCGCGCGCTCGGTGCATCCCCCAGCCGAGGTGCGCCGACGCTTCGTCGTCGACGAGCCGTTCCGCCGCCACGAGACCGGGCACCTGCCCGCTGCGGGCTACTTCGGGCATCTGCGCGAGACGCTCGGCCTGCAGTGCGACGACGCGCACGTCGAGGCGGGCTGGAACGCGATCCTGCTGCACGAGATCGCGGAGACGCTGGACGTCATCGACGCGCTGCGTGCCCGCGGCGTGCCGTGCCATGCCCTGTCGAACACCAACGCGACGCACGTCGACGCGATCGGCCGCGTGTTCCCGGCGCTGCTGCCGCGCTTCGACCGCGTGTTCGTCTCGCACGAGATCGGCCACCGCAAGCCGTCGCCCGAGAGCTTCCGCCACGTGCTGGACGTGCTCTCGCTGGCGCCGGGCGAGGTGCTGTTCTTCGACGACCTGCAGGACAACGTCGACGCAGCGAAGGCGCTCGGCATCGACGCCGTGCTCGTGCGCGGGCCGGCGGACGTGCGCGCGGCCGTGCTGGCGCGCGGGCTGCTCTAGGGTCAGCGCTCACGCCCGTCATTCCCGCGAAGGCGGGAATCCATCGCTTCCATCCTCGTTGATCGGGGAAGCGATGGGTCCCCGCCTCCGCGGGGACGACGGCGGCGCGAAGGCGCCGGTGTGCGCGTCTTGCGAAATCCCTTCCGCCGATCAAGCCCGCCGCCACGTCGACTGCACGAACCCGAACGGCCAGGTGCGCGTGCCGGCGTGCGTGTACGCGGTGTCGCGTTCCACCGGCCCGAACAGCGGGCGGCCGCGCCCAAGCAGCACGGGGATCGTCGTCACCACCAGTTCGTCCAGCAGGCCCTCGCGCAGGAAGGCCAGCAGCGTCTTGCCGCCGTCGACCGACACCCGCCCCATGCCTTGCTGCTGCAGGCGCTTCGCGAGGTTGCCCGGCGGCTCCGCGCTGATCGTCACGTCGCCCGCGGGCCCGGCCGGCACGCCGTCCAGGCTGCGACTGAGGACATGCACCGGCTTGGCCGGGTACGGCCACGGCGGCGTCGAGCGCACGCGCTCGAACGTGCGGCGGCCCATCACGAGCATGTCGACGCCGTCGAGGAAAGCGCCGTAGCCGCAATCCTCGCCGGGCGGCATGCGGGTGCTGGCCTCCTGCAACCAGTCCAGCCCGCCATCCTCGCGCGCGACGAAGCCATCGAGGCTGGCGACGACGAACGCGCAGAAGCGGGGGCGCAGCGCCAGCACCGGCGACCCGGCACGCTGGTGCCACGCGAAGCCGGCGGCGTGCGACGGCTGCACCGGTGCGGTGAAGCGGTAGCCGCGGCCGGGCACCGTGGCGATCGCCCCCGGTCCCATCAGCTTGCGCAGCGCACTGATGTGGACCTGCAGGTTGTTCTCCTCGACCACGCTGTCGGGCCAGATCAGGTCGAGCAGTTCGTGCTTGCCGACGACGCGGTCGCTGCGCTCGACCAGCGCCACCAGCACGTCGAACGCGCGGGCACCAAGGGGACACGGATGGCCGCCGCGGAGCACCGCGCGCCGGTGCGGGTCGATCACGAGGTCGCCGCACCGCCACGCATGCACGGGCTCAGGACGATTCAGCTCCATTCAGCACGCCTTCATGCGCCTTCAGCGGGTGCCGCCCACGCTTGCTGGCCACCGACAAGGAGTTCCACCATGCACCATGACCCAGAGTCCCCGCTTTCGTCGTTGCTGCGGGCGACCGCCGCACTGGCAGCGGTCGTCGTGACGTGCTCGCTGTTCTACGGGGTCATCGCCGGCATGGCAGGCGACCCGTGGGCCACGCCGCTGGACCTGTCGGTGGTGGCGTCGCAGACACCCTGAACACGCGCCCCGTTATAGGCGTGGGCCGCAGGGGCCACAAGCACGCTACACACATTGAGACGAAGCCGCGGCGAAGGCCGCGCAGCGTCACATGTGCAGCCACTGCTCCTCGGGCAGGGCGGCCAGGAAGTCGTGCACGACCGCCAGCACGCCGGCCTGCTCGGCCCATTCGATCTGGTCGCGCAGGCGCAGGCGCTTCTGCATCGGTGAGACCGCGCCCCATGCCGGGCCGTCGATGGGCGGCGGCGGCGCGATGGTGCTGCCGCGCTGTTCGCGCGACGGCAACAGCGTGACCAGTTGGGCCCACGCACCGGGCATCGGGCAGGCGCGGTTGTTGCGCCGCGCGAGCACCATCACCTGGTCGAGCGTGAGCGTCCTGCGCGACACGGGGGCCGGCTTGGCGGGAAGCGTCGATGCGCGGTCGAGCGGCTGCGTCGCCATGAAGCTGCGCGCCGATGTGGGCGCCTGGGCCGGCTCGGTGGGCGCGAACGGCTGCTGGTGCGCGTCGTGCAACTCCTGGAACCGCTGCCAGGCCGACTCGCTCTCCTCCTCCAGCGCCATCGGCGCGGTCGCGCGATCCCCCGGGAAGAAGGGAACGAACGGGTTGGGAGTGGGAGGCTTCGCCATGGACGCGCGGATCATACGGTCGGGGGCTGTCACGGCGCTGTCGAAAGCGCCAGCGGCCGGGCACAGGGCTCGGCGGTGCCAACTCCTTCACGTGCGCGGCCGCACGCGCGTCAGTGCGCCTTCTCCCAGTTCTCGCCGATCCCGATCTCCGCGAGCAGGGGCACGCGCAGTTCGGCCACGCCGGCCATGTGGCGCGGCACCTCGGCACGCACCCACTCGACCTCGTCCTCGGGCACCTCGAACACCAGTTCGTCGTGCACCTGCATGATCATCTTCGTGCCCTTGCCCTGCTGGTCGAGCAGGTCCTGGATGCGAACCATCGACAGCTTGATCAGGTCGGCGGCGGTGCCCTGCATCGGTGCGTTGATCGCCTGCCGCTCGGCGCCGCCGCGACGCGGGCCGTTGGGCGAGTTGATCTCGGGCAGGTACAGCCGGCGGCCGAACACGGTCTCGACGTAGCCGCGCTCCTTGGCCGACGCGCGCGTCTCGTCCATGTACTGCTTGACGCCGGGATAGCGTTGGAAGTAGCGGTCGATGTACGCGGCCGCGGCCTTGGTCTCGATGCCGAGGTTGCGCGCCAGCCCGAAGCTGCTCATGCCGTAGATCAGGCCGAAGTTGATGACCTTCGCATAGCGGCGCTGCTCGCTCGACACCTGGGCAGGTTCGACGCCGAACACCTCGCTGGCCGTGGCGCGGTGCACGTCCAGGCCTTCGTTGAACGCGCGCAGCAGCGCCGGGTCCTCCGACAGGTGGGCCATGATGCGCAGCTCGATCTGGCTGTAGTCGGCGCTGGCGATGCGGTGCCCGGCCGGCGCGATGAAGGCCTCGCGGATGCGGCGGCCCTCGGCCGTCTTCACCGGGATGTTCTGCAGGTTGGGATCGTTGGACGACAGCCGGCCCGTCACCGCGACGGCCTGCGCATAGTGCGTGTGCACTCGCCCGGTCCGCGGATGCACCATCTGCGGCAGCTTGTCCGTGTACGTGCCCTTCAGCTTGGAGAGGCCGCGGTGCTCGAGGATCTTCGCGGGCAGCGGGTAGTCCTCGGCCAGCTTCTCCAGCACTTCCTCGTCCGTGCTCGGCGCGCCGCTCGCGGTCTTCTTCACCACCGGCAGGCCCAGCTTGGTGAAGAAGATCTCGCCGATCTGCTTGGGGCTGCCAAGGTTGAATGGCTGGCCGGCGAGGTCGTGCGCTTCCTTTTCCAGTTGCAGGATGCGCTGCCCCATCTCGTGGCTCTGGCGCGCCAGCAGCCCGGCGTCGATCAGCACGCCGTGCCGCTCGATGCGGAACAGCGTCTCGCTGCTCTTCATCTCCAGGTCGTAGATGAACTTCAGCTTCGGGTCGCGTTCCAGCTTCGGCCACAGGCACTGGTGCACGTCCAGGCACTGGTCGGAGTCCTCGCACGAGTACTCGGCCGCCTTGTCGATCGGCACCTGCTGGAACGGGATCTGGTGCGCGCCCTTGCCGGCGATGGTCTCGAAGTCGATGCCGCTGCGGCCCAGGTGCCGCTCGGCCAGCGACGCCAGCGAGTGCGGCTTGTGCACTTCCAGCACGTAGCTTTGCAGCATGGTGTCGTGCACGTAGCCCCGCACCTCGATGCCGTGGTTGGCGAACACGTGGCGGTCGTACTTCACGTGCTGGCCCAGCTTGGCGCGCGAGGCGTCTTCCAGCCAGGGCTTCAGGCGCGCGAGCACCTCGTCGCGCGGCAGCTGGTCGGGCGCGCCCGCGTAGCTGTGCGCCAGCGGGATGTACGCGGCCACGCCGGGCTCGGTCGAGAACGACAGGCCGATGATCTCGGCCTGCATCTCGTCCAGCGAATTGGTCTCGGTGTCCAACGCCACCAGGTCGGCTGCCAGCAGCTTGGGCAGCCAGGCGTCGAACTGCTCCCAGGCGATGATGGTTTCGTACTGGAGGTTGGTCGCCCGCGACAGCCCCGACAGGTCCGGCTCCTCGAACAGGCCGCCGGGGCCGGGCCCCGCGCCGACCTTCTTCTGCGAGCGGTGCTCCTCCAGCAGTTCCGGCGGGACGTCGTGCGCCTCCAGCTGCTTGACCAGGCCACGCAGGCCGTACTTCTCGTAGAAGACCTTGAGCTTCTCGACGTCCTGCCCGCCGATGCGGATGTCCTCCAGCTCCGGCAGGCCGGGGATGTGGTCCTGTAGGTCGCAGTCCTGCTTGATGCGCAGCAGCTCGCGGCCGGTGGGCAGCCAGCCGAGCGCCTTGCGCAGGTTCTCGCCGACGGCCCCCTTCACGTCCGCCGCGCGTTCGATCAGCGCGTCGAGCGAACCGAATTCGGTCAGCAGCTTGACCGCCGTCTTCGGCCCGACCTTGTCGACGCCCGGCACGTTGTCCACGCTGTCGCCCACCAGCGCCTGGTAGTCGACCATCAGCCGCGGCGGCACGCCGAACTCGGCCTCGACGCCAGCCAGGTCGCGCACCTTGTCGTTCATGGTGTCGATCACCATCACGTGCTCGTTCACCAGCTGCGACAGGTCCTTGTCGCCCGACGAGATGACGGTGCGCAGTCCGCGCGCGGTCGCCATGCACGACAGCGTGCCGATCACGTCGTCGGCTTCCACGCCGGGCACGTTCAGCACCTTCCAGCCGAGGAGGCGCACCACTTCGTGGATCGGCTCGATCTGCGTGCGCAGCTCGGGCGGCATCGGCGAGCGGTTGGCCTTGTAGTCCGGGTACAGGTCGTCGCGGAAGGTCTTTCCCGGCGCGTCGAACACGCACGCCGCATAGTCGGCGCGCACGTCCTTGCGCAGCTTCTGCATCATGTTGATCATCCCGCGGATCGCCCCCGTGGCCGGGCTCGTGGGATCCCCGGGCACCGCCCGCAGGTCGGGCATCGCATGGAACGCGCGGTACAGGTAGCTCGATCCGTCCACCAGCAGCAGCGTCTTGGGGTGGCCGGTCGCTTCGTTGTCGCTCATGCCCTGATTGTGCCGGGCCTACAATGAAGCCCATGCGCTCCGCCCTTGCCTTCGCCCTGATCGCCGCAGCAGCGGCCGTCCATGCCCAGGACGACCCGGCCGCGCCGGGGCGGCGCAACCAGAAGATCGAGCGCATCGTCCACGAGGACGCCGGCAGCCGCATCGAGGAACTGCGCGTGGGCGGGCAGACGCAGACCATCACCGTCCAGCCCAAGGCCGACGTGCCCGAGTACCAGGTCGAGCCCACGAAGCCGGGCCGGCAGCGCGATCGCCAGGACCGCAGTGGCAGCTCGGAAACGGGCGGCACGCGTTCCTGGACCGTCCTGAAGTTCTGAGCCGCCGCGCGCGATGGCGGTCTACACCGAGGTTCCGGAGGACGACGCACGCAGCCTGTTCGCACGGCTGGGCCTGGGCGACCTCGTCGAGCTGCGCGGCATCCAGGGCGGCATCGAGAACACCAACTACTTCGCCACGACGGAGCAGGACGGCCAGCGCACCGAGTGGGTGCTGACGCTGTTCGAGCGGCTCACCGCGCAGCAGCTGCCGTTCTACCTGCGCCTGATGAAGCACCTGGCGCAGCACGGCATCCCGGTGCCCGACCCGCAGGCCGACGCTGCCGGCGACCTGGTGCACCTGCTGTGCGGCAAGCCCGCGGCCATCGTCGACAGGCTGGCCGGCCGCAGCGAGCTGCAGCCCACCGCCGCCCATTGCGCCGCCGTCGGCGAGATGCTCGCGCGCATGCACCTGGCCGCGCGCGACTTCCCGCTGACGCAGCCCAACCTGCGCGCGCTGCCCTGGTGGAACGAGACCGTGCCCGTGGTGCTGCCCTTCGTCGACGAGGCGCAGGCCGCGCTGTTGCGCAGCGAACTGGCCTACCAGAACCACATTGCGGCCTCGTCCGCGGCCACCGCATTGCCGCGCGGCGCCGTGCACGCGGACCTGTTCCGCGACAACGTGATGTTCCAGGAGGGCGCGCTCACCGGCCTGTTCGACTTCTACTTCGCCGGCGTCGACACCTGGCTGTTCGACCTGGCCGTGTGCCTGAACGACTGGTGCATCGACCTGGCCACGGGCGCGCACGACGACGTGCGTGCTCGCGCGCTGCTGGACGCGTACGACCGCGTGCGTCCGCTGCAGGCCGCCGAGCGGCGCCTGCTGCCGGCGATGCTGCGCGCCGGCGCGCTGCGCTTCTGGATCTCGCGCCTGTGGGACCTGCACCTGCCGCGCGAGGCCTCGCTGCTGCAGCCGCACGACCCTTCGCATTTCGAGCGCGTCCTGCGCCACCGCGTCGAGCACCCGGTCGCCGCCTGAGAGCGCGGACCGGTCGATGCGTTAAATTGGCCAGGCTCCGCGCTGCGGGGCCCCTGCCCAGCGTCCCTCCATGAAACTCCTCGTCGTCCCGCCGCGCACCGGCATCGCCTGGGTCCGTCTCGGCATCCAGACCTTCGCGCGCCAGCCGCTCGCGTTCTCGGGCCTGTTCTTCATGTACTGGTTCAGCATCGTCCTGCTGGCCATGGTCCCGGTCGTCGGCCTCGGGTTCGCGCTGGTGCTGGTGCCCGCGGGCGCGCTGGGCTTCATGGTGGCCACGCGTGACGCCGCCGAAGGCCGCATCGCCTTGCCCAGCCGCCTGTTCGCAGGCTTTCGCCAGGGGCGCGAGCGCACGCGCGTGCTGCTGCAACTGGGGGTGGCGCACGCGCTGATCATCCTGGTGCTGGTGCTGGGCGTGTCGCTGCTGTTCCCGATGCCGGCGCAGGCGCCGGAGGACGACCCGCTGCTGCTGTTCACGCCGGCGCGGCTGGTGGCCACGCTGGTGCAGCTGCCTGTCAGCATCCTCTTTTGCTATGCGCCGGCGCTGTCGCACTGGCACGGGGTGCCGGCGACCAAGGCGCTGTTCTTCAGCGTCGTCGCGCTGTGGCGCAACCTGGGCGCCTTCGTCACCTTCGGCCTGGCCTGGTCCGCGGTCGTCGCCCTGGCGATGGGGGTGCTGCTGGTGCTGGCGAAGGCCGTCGGTCCGCTGGGCGGCGCGTTCGTCGCCGGGCCGCTGCTGATCGCCGTCGCGTCGATGATGATGGCGTCGACCTACTTCACCTTCCGCGACAGCTTCACCGCGGACCCAGCCCCAGGGACTTCCCAGCCCCTCGACGGAGCATCGCCATGACCCAGCACCACCTGCAAGGACGCACCGAAGCGGAAGTCCTCTGGTTCCAGCGCCGCGGCTTCCTGCAAGCCGCCGCCGCCTGGACCGCCGCAGGTGGGTTCGGCAGCGCGTTCGCGCAGCGGCGCAGCAACATCGTTGAATTGCGTGGCGACGCCACGCTCAATGGCCTCCCGGTCACGCGCGACACCGTCATCCAGACCGGCGACGAGCTGCAGACCGGCCCGGGCAGCACGCTGGTGTTCGTCATCGGCAGTGCGGCCTTCCAGGTGCGGCAGAACACGCGGTTGCAGGTCGAGCGCGGCAACACGCTCAACGCCGTGAGCCTGCTGCGGCTGGTGACCGGCGCGGTGGCCAGCGTCTGGGGCAAGGGCGAACCGCGCCGCATCGTCACGCCGACGCTCACCGCGGGCATCCGCGGCACGGGCGTCTACACCGAGGTGTTCCCCGAGCAGCAGATGCGCAGCTACTTCTGCAACTGCTACGGCGTGGTCGACATGGCCGCCGGCCCCGACCGCCTCGTGTCGCGGTCGACCTACCACCAGGCGTTCTGGGGCGAGGTGCAACCCAGGGACGGCCGTGTGCTCACGCCGGCCAAGGCGATCAACCACACCGACGAGGAACTGGAAGCACTCGCGGCGCTGGTGGGCCAACGCACTGCGTGGCAGGAGAGCGGCCGCAAGGGCACGAAGGACGACGGCGGCTACTCGCGCTAGCGCGGGCGGCGCTGCCGAACGTCGTCATTCCCGCGGAGGCGGGAATCCATCGCTTCCGACTTCACGGCCCACTCGTGGAAGCGATGGGTCCCCGCCTCCGCGGGGACGACGGTCGCTGCTCCGCGGTCTCTGCGCTTGCCCTGCGACCTCTGCGTTGAGCTTCCTCCCGATTCCATCCCGGCGCACGCGCGAACCCAACCGCCGCTCGCACCGCCTGGAGGCATCCGCTGACAGAAATCGGCTTGTCCTGCTGGCTCAATGGGGCCACACGGACAGACGAAAGGAGCACGCCATGTCCCAGCAAGCCCTCATCCACGGCGACGTCAGCTTTCGCGCAGGCGACGGCATGTTGCTGCCGATCCCGGACGGCCCGGTCGACATCGAGCTGGCGGACGACAGCGCCACGTTGGGCTGGGTCGAGGACGGGGAACCCAACTCCGCCGCGATCACGCGCGACGAGTTCGACCGCTTCGTGCGCGAAGGCAAGATCCGCGTGCGCGACTGACCAGCGCGCACTCCCAACGAAAAGGCCGGGCATCGCCCGGCCTTTTTTCATGCGCCAGCTGAGCTCAGCGCATGAAGAGCTTGGAGAACACGATGCCGACGGCGAACGCGACGCCGAGGGCGGCGATCGGGCTGGCGCGGACCTGCTCGCGCGCCATGTCGCCGTACTCCTGCTGCCAGCCCATCATCTTGTCGCTGCCCGTGCCGATGGACTCCTGCAGGCGGTCGATCGCCTCGTGAGCCTTCTGCGCCACGCGCTGCACTTTGCCCGAGTCGGCGCCGCCACCCTGGCTGGCGCTGGTCGGGAAGGGATTCTGGTTGCTGGTCTCGCTGTTCATCGCTTGCTCCGTGGTGTTCGTGGTGGGCCGGCGGCCGCCGGTACTCCGCCCACTGTAGGAAGCCCAGCGTTGGGCGAATGTCGGTGCCGACGCGCTGGATCTGTGGGACACGTCCTGCACCCGACCTGACGGCTATGATGGGCTGCGCCATGCCAAGCATGACTTCCGCTTCCCCGCCCGCTGGCGCGATCACCGACGTCGCGGGACTGGAGGTCGGCCACTGGACCGCCACGCAGCGCCCCACCGGCTGCACCGTGGTGCTCGCGCGGGCCGGCGCCGTCGGCGGCGTCGATGTCCGCGGCGCCGCGCCGGGAACGCGCGAAACCGACCTGCTCGCTCCCGCCAACCTCGTCGACCGCGTGCATGCGGTGCTGCTGTCCGGCGGCTCCGCCTGGGGCCTCGACGCCGCCGGCGGCGTGATGCTCTGGCTCGATCGCCAGGGCATCGGCCTCGACGTCGGCGTCGCGCGCGTCCCCATCGTGCCGGCCGCGGTCCTGTTCGACCTGCACGTCGGCGATGCGTCGATCCGGCCCGATGCGGCCGCCGGCGAAGCGGCCTGCGAAGCAGCGTCCGCGCAGCCACCCGCCGAAGGCTGCGTCGGCGCGGGCACGGGCGCCGTCGTCGGCAAGGTGTTCGGCCTCGACCTCGCGATGAAGGGCGGCATCGGCACCGCCTCGGTTCGCGCCGGCGGCTTCACGGTCGGCGCGCTGGTCGCGTGCAATGCGGTCGGCGACGTGCTGGATCCCGAGACCGGCACGCTGCTCGCCGGCGCGCGCACGCCCGATGGCCGCGCGCTGCGCGACACGCGCACCGCCCTGCTCGCCGGCGAAGCGCCGCGGCGGCTGCTGGCCGGCACCAACACCACGATCGGCGTCGTCGCCACCGACGCCGTGCTCACCAAGGCGCAGGCGCAGCGCCTCGCGATGGCGGGCCACGACGGCTTCGCCCGCGCGATCCGCCCGGCCCACACCATGCTCGACGGCGACACGCTGTTCGCCCTCGGCACCGGCACCAGCGGACGCCCCCCCGACATGCTGCTGCTGGCGACACTGGCTGCGGAAGCCGTCGCGCGCGCCACGGTGCGCGCCGTGCTCACGGCGCGCAGCCTCACCCTCGGCTCGCTACACCTTCCTGCCGCATGCGACCTGCCCGCCGCAAGATGACCCAGGCCGTGCGCGACACGGTCGTGTCGGTGCGCGACCTGCTGATCTCCGCCGGGCCGGTGGCGGTGCTGGCCATCGCCCTGCTGGTGCTCGCGTACCTGTGGCTCGACCCGAATCCGCCCAAGCGCGTGCGACTGGCGACCGGCCCTGCGCAGAGCGCGTACGACGAGTTCGGCAAGCGCTACCAGGCCGAACTGGCGCGCTACCGCATCCAGGTCGACCTGGTGCCCACCGCGGGCTCCTCGGAGAACGCACGCATGCTGCGCGAGGGCAAGGTCGACCTGGGCTTCGTGCAGGGCGGCACGACGTCGGGCCGCAGCGAGGAGGAAGTGGCCAAGCGCACGGCCGGCCTGCAGTCGCTGGGCAGCCTGTTCCTCGAGCCGGTGTGGCTGTTCTACTGGGAAGACGCCGCGAAGAAGAAGGCGCAGGACGGCACGCTGCATACCCTGAGCGACCTGGCGGGCCTGCGCGTGAACACCGGCGGCCGCGGCAGCGGCGTGCCCCGCCTGATGCGGCAGCTGTTCGAGGCCAACCGCATCGACCTGTCGGCGATCACCGTGTCGCAACTGGAGGAAACGCCGGCCACCGTCGCCTTCGTCAACCACGAGATCGACGCCATCGTGTTCGCCTCCGCGCCGGAATCGGCCATGGTGCAGATGCTGCTGCTGACGCCGGGCGTCAAGCTGATGGACTTCGCCCAGAACGAGGCCTATTCGCGCCGGCTGCCGTTCCTGGCGCCGGTGGTGCTGCCGCGCGGCATCGTCGACCTGGCGCGCGACCTGCCGCCGCAGGACGTGCGGCTGGTCGCCACGACGACCGCGCTCCTCTCCCGCGACACGACGCACCCGGCGCTGGTACAGCTGTTCGCGCAGGCGGCGCGCAACCTGCACGGGTCGGCCGGCTGGTTCAACCGGGCGCGCGCGTTCCCGTCGATCGAGCAGTCCGAATTCCCGGTGGCCCGCGAGGCCGAGCGCGCCATCCAGGGCGGCATGCCTTTCCTGCAGCGCTACCTTCCGTTCTGGCTGGCCAACCTGGTCGAGCGCATGTGGTTGGCGCTGGGCATCATCATCGCGGTGCTGCTGCCGCTGTCGCGCATCGTGCCGCCGCTGTACACGTTCCGCATCCGCCGGCGCGTGTTCCGCTGGTACGCGCAGCTGCGCGACATCGAGGAGCGGCGCGCGCAGGAGCCCGAGAACGCACCCGAGCTCGCGCGCGAACTCGACGCGCTCGAGCATCGCGTCGCGCGGGTGAACGTGCCGCTGTCCTATGCCGACGAGCTGTACGCGTTGCGGTCGAACATCGACCTGGTGCGCTCGCGGCTGGCGAACACCGTCAGGGCCTGAAGGTATCCAGCGAGTTGCGCAGCGCGGCGTCGGCCACGGCGTCCAGCGCGCCGTCCACCACCGCACCCGAAGCGACCAGCCGCATCGTTCCCGCCTCGGCCATCGCCTGCGCAAGCCGCGGCGTCATCGAGTGCGTCTTGCCGGCGGCATCGGTGAACAGCATCAGCGTGCCGTGCGGGCTGGCCCACGTGAACTGCCATCGCAGCACGTGCCCGCCCTCCTGCTGCAGTTCGACCCAGTGCCCGACCGAGAGCGCCAGCGGCAACACGGCGCCGGCGGTGGCGGCGGCCGACGTGGTCGCGAAGCCGGCCTGCGTCGCCTGGAACAGCGGCGCGCGCGTGGACGGATCCATGAAGCCGGAGTCCTGCGCCTCCGCCGGCGCGATCCACGCGTCCGGGTCCAGCATCGGGCCGAGCAACTGCTCCACCGCGGTGCGGCCGCGCGAACGCACGTCGCCTTCGGACGGCACCGCGGCCTGGCCCTTCAGCGCACGCTGGTGCAGGTCGCCCAGGCGGTCCAGGAACCGGCGCACCTGCACCTGCGCATAGCCGGCAGACTTCAGCCCGGCCTGCAAGGTCTCGAGCAGCGCCGGCAGGCGGCGCGCCAGCCGTGCAGCGGCGGCGGGTGTCGTGTGCGGCAGCACGCTCCAGAGCCACGGCCTGCTGCGTGCGCACGACTTCGACCGATTCCTGCACCTGGTCGTCGTCGACCAGCTCCAGGTCCGCGAAGCTCAGCGCGCCGCCCTTGCCGCGCGCACCGGCATCGGCGATCGCGCCCGCGAATTCGATCAGCAAGGCTTGCGGGTAGGCGGCGGCCAGCGCGACTTCGTGCCGGTCCAGCAGGGCGACGGCTTCGTGCAGCCGCTGCCGCCCGGCCGCATCACGGGCGCGCCCGGAGCGCAGGCCCAGCGACTCGCGCGCGCGGCGGATCGCGGCGAGCATCAGCTCGCGGCCTTCGGCACCCGCTTCCTTGATGCAGGCGCGGTAAGTGGAGTTGGCGGTGGTGACGCTGTCGGTCGCCATGGCGGCGAACTCTTCCGACCGTTATAGCGCAGCGTTCCAGACGCCCAGCAGGCATGCGGATTGCCGCCTTCAAGGCTTCGCAACCTCGAAAGGACTCCAGATGACCTTGGGCAAGCACCTCAGCATCCTCGCCGCCGCGGCGGCGCTGTGCACGGCGGCCGTGGCGCAGACCAGCGGCTCCACGGGCAGCGCGGGCACCGGCGGGACGACGGGCGCTTCGGGCGACACCAGCAGCACGAGCCCCAGCACGGGCACGTCGCCCGGCGCGAGCAGCGGCATGGCGACCGGCAGCACGATGGGCAACACCGGGTGCGCGAACACGGCCAGCGCGGGCAGCACGACGGGCTCGACGATGGGCGCCTCGGGCAGCACCGGATCGAATGCGACCCCGGGCGCCAGCGCCAGTGCCGGCAGCTCGTCGAACCTGCCGGGCGCGAGCACCGGCAGCAGCACCACGGCCGGCGTGGGCGGCGGCAGCACCGGAAGCGCGGACAGCAGCCCCGGCGCGAGCTCGACAATGGGCGCGAGCGGCAGCAGTTCCACCCCCGGCAGCACCACGATGGGCAGCAGCGCCGGCACGACCGGCAGTTCCGGCAGCGGCAGCACGCTTGGCGCGAGCGGCGGTTCGATGGGCGCCGGCGCCGGCACGCCCAGCAGCGGCGGCACCACGGTGGGCAGCGCCGCGGCGCCCTGCTGAGCACCGGAAGGAAGCGGTGGGTCCCGGCCTCCGCGGGGACGACGGCCAGGCGTCATTCCCGCGCAGGCGGGAATCCATCGCTTCCTGGCTTTACTTCAGCGCCTTGAACCGCACGCGCTTGGGCTTGGCACCTTCCTCGCCCAGGCGCTTCTTCTTGTCGGCTTCGTACTCCTGGTAGTTGCCGTCGAAGAACACCCACTGCGAGTCGCCTTCGGCCGCCAGGATGTGCGTCGCGATGCGGTCGAGGAACCAGCGGTCGTGGCTGATGACCATCACGCTGCCCGCGAACTCCAGCAGCGCGTCTTCCAGCGCGCGCAGCGTCTCGACGTCGAGGTCGTTCGAGGGTTCGTCCAGCAGCAGCACGTTGGCGCCCTGCAGCAGCGTCTTGGCCAGGTGCAGGCGGCCGCGCTCGCCCCCCGACAGCGTGCCGACCTTCTTCTGCTGGTCGCCGCCGTTGAAGTTGAAGCGGCCGCAGTACGCGCGGCTGGCCATCTGGAACTTGCCGACGTTGATGATGTCGAGGCCGCCGGAGACGTCTTCCCACACCGTCTTCTCCGCGGAAAGGTCGTCGCGGCTCTGGTCGACGAACGACATCTGCACCGTCTTGCCGATCTTCACGGTGCCCGAATCGGGCTGCTCGCGGCCAGCGATCATCTTGAACAGCGTCGACTTGCCGGCACCGTTGGGGCCGATGATGCCGACGATGGCACCCGCGGGCACCTTGAAGCTCAGGTTGTCGATCAGGAGGCGATCACCGAAGGACTTCGAGACGTTCTCGAACTCGATCACTTCGTTGCCTAGGCGCTCGGCGACCGGGATGAAGATCTCGTTGGTCTCGTTGCGGCGCTGGTAGTCGATGTCGCTCAGTTCCTCGAAGCGCGCCAGGCGCGCCTTGCTCTTGGACTGGCGGCCCTTGGCGTTCTTGCGCACCCATTCCAGCTCGCGCTTCATCGCCTTGGCGTGCGCTTCCTCGCCCTTCTGCTCGGCTTCCAGGCGCGCTTCCTTCTGCTCCAGCCAGGTGCTGTAGTTGCCCTTCCACGGGATGCCGCGGCCGCGGTCGAGTTCCAGGATCCACTCGGCGGCGTTGTCCAGGAAGTAGCGGTCGTGGGTGATGCCCACCACGGTGCCCGGGAAGCGCGCGAGGAACTGCTCCAGCCATTCCACGGACTCGGCGTCCAGGTGGTTGGTGGGCTCGTCGAGCAGCAGCATGTCCGGCTTGGACAGCAGCAGGCGGCACAGCGCGACGCGGCGCTTCTCGCCACCCGACAGGTTCTTGATGACGGCGTCCCACGGCGGCAGGCGCAGCGCGTCGGCGGCGATCTCGAGCATGTGCTCGGAATCACCCTCGGCGCCGGCGGCGGCGATCACCGCTTCCAGCTTCTGCTGCTCTTCCGACAGCTTGTCGAAGTCGGCGTCCGGCTCGGCGTAGGCGGCGTAGATCTCCTCCAGCCGCTGCTTGGCCGACGCGACCTCGCCCATGCCGCCCTCGACGGCTTCGCGCACGGTCTGCCCGGGCTCGAGCTGCGGCTCCTGGGGGAGGTATCCGATCTTCAGGCCCGGCATCGGCGTGGCTTCGCCCTCGATCTCGGTGTCGATGCCGGCCATGATCTTTAGGAGGGTCGACTTGCCCGAGCCGTTGAGGCCGAGCACGCCGATCTTGGCGCCGGGGAAGAAGGACAGCGAGATGTCCTTCAGGATCTGCCGCTTCGGCGGCACGATCTTGCCGACGCGGTTCATGGTGTAGACGTACTGGGCCATGGTGTGCGGGAACTGTTCTTTGCTCAGCGAAACCGGCCATTATCCGCCGCGTGGCGGATCGGGGCCGGCTCAGCCGGCGCGGCGCTCGATCGCGTCGACGATCTCGGCCCGTGCGTCACGCTGCGCCAGCCGCCGGGCGGCGGCCTGCAGCGCTGCCGTCGGCACGCGCAGCGCGGTCTCCACCATCGCCCGGAGCTGCGGCGCCGTGACGCGTTCCATGCGCATCGGCTTCGGCCCCAGCCCCGCCCGGTGCACGGCATGGCCATGGTGGTGCTGGTCCAGGAACAGCGGCAGCACGACCTGCGGCACACCCGCGCGCAAGGCCGCCGCCGTCGTGCCGGCCCCACCGTGGTGGACCACGGCCGCCAGTCGCGGGAACAGCTTGGCATGTGGCACGTCGCCGACGCGGCGCCAGCCCGTGGGCAGGTCGGCGCCGACACCCGCCCAGCCCGAGCCGACCAGGCCGCGCCGTCCGCCGGCGGCGAGCGCCTCGACGAATGCGCGAGCGGCGCGTTGCGGACCCGGGCCGCTCATGCTGCCGAAGCCGGCGAAGACGGGCGGCTCGCCCGCATCGAGCCACGCCAGCAGGTCGGCATCGAGCTCGCGCGGGTCGTCCAGGAAGATCGACGTGCTGCGCGTGATCGGCCGGGACCAGTCCGAAGGCAGCGGGAACAGTCCCTCGTCGGCCGCGAGGATGAAGTCGGAGTTGTCGAACAGCTGCTCGCGCACGCTGCGCCTGGGTAGCCCGAGCTCCGCGCGCACCGCGTGCAGTGGCGTGCCGAACGCACGTTCGCCCACGCGCCGGTCGATCGCCCACAGCAGCCGGTTCACCCAGCGCGGCGCGCCATACAGCGGCATCGACGGCGGCGGGTGGTCGCCCGAGGGCAGCACGCTGCTGGTGTACAGGATGCCGATGGCGGGAATGCGCAGCTTCTCGGCGACGGTGACGGCAGATCCCGCCAGTCCTGCCCACACGACGGCGTCGGACACCTGCGCCACCGGGACCAGCTGCCGCACCTGCCTGGGCACCTCCTCCGCGAAGTAGCGTTCGACGACGCGCAGCATCTGCCGCGAGTTGCCGGTCATCACCTCGGGATGGGAGGCCAGGAACGACTGCATGTCGCGCCCGAGCTCCTGGAACGCGACGCCGCGGCCACGGACCCCGTCGCCGAAGTCGGGCGGCGCCGCCAGCGTGACGTGGTGGCCGCGGGCCTGCGCATGCAGAGCCAGCGCGAGCATCGGCTGCACGTCGCCGCGCGAACCGACGGTGGCGAAGACCAGGCGCAGCGGACGCGCGGCCATCGGCCGGTCAGCCCTGCTTGCCGTCCAGGCTGTTCTTGAGCGCCGCCTTGGCGACCTGGTCGAGCGCGTCGTCGACCACGTTGCGCTCGGCGACCACGCGCAGCAGCCCCTGCGAGCGCAGGCGGTCCAGCGTGCGGCGCGACATCGAGTGCGCGGTGCCCGCGAGCGCGGTGAACATGAACAGCGTGCCGTGCGGGCTGGCCCAGGTGAGCTGCACGCGGGTCCACTGCCCTTCCACCATCAGTTCGGCCCAGGTGCCGGTGCGCAGCTCGCCGGCCGGATGCGGCTCGGGCGAGGCCGGCGCCGCTTCGACCACCGCTTCGAGCAGGTCCTCGGGCAGCACCGAATGCCAGCCCGATTCCTGCGCCTCGTCGTCCGCGAGCCAGGGCTCCTCCACGGGCGCCTGCGCGGGCTGGCGTTCGACGACCTGCGCCGCGCGCTGCGCGTCCTCGTCCTCCGCTCCCTGCATCGCGGCGGCGTGCACGGTGGCGAGGCTGTCGAAGAAGCGCTGGCTCAGCTCGGCCGGATAGTGGATGCGCTGCAGGCCTTCGCGCAGCTGGTCGACCAGGCCCGGCACCATCTGCGTCAGGCGGCGCGCGCGATGGCGCTGCGCGGTGGCCTTCTGCACGCTCCACACGAGGTCCTCGACCAGCGCGCGGTAGCCGAACGGATCATCCGAGCCGTCGGTGCAGGTGAGCTGCGCCTCGGCGACGACCTGCGCCCACGAGCCGCGCAGGAAGTCCTGCACGAAGGGCGCCACGTCCAGGCCGTGGCAGGCCTGCTCGAAGTCCTGCGCGAGCTTCTGCGCCAGCAGGTTGCGCTGCTCGGCGTGCAGCAGCGCGCGGGCCGCTTCCTCGCGGCGCTGGCGCACGGTGCTGTCGTGGCCGCTCCACACCGACTGCACATGGTCCAGCAGTTCGCCGAAGGTGTCGCCGTCGACGACCTTGCTGGTCGTGAGCCAGTGGGCGGCGTACTGCACCGTCTGCATGAAGCGGCGCCAGCCTTCGTCGGATTCGCTCTTGAACGCGAGGCTGCGCTGGGTGATCTTGTCCAGGAACTGGCGCGCCGGATGCGTGCGGTCGGCGAAGAACCGCGAGTCCTGCTGGGCGAGTTTCGCCACCACCGGCTCGAAGACGCGCAGTTGTTCCTTCAGCGCGGGCAGCAGGCGCTGGTCCTGCGCGAGCGTGTCGAACATCAGCCGCAGCACTTCCTCGCCCAGCTGATGGCCCAGGCGCGCGGTGGGTGCCGCTTCGTGTTTGGGCGCCTCCGCCAGCATGTCGACCGGCGGCTGCGGCGCGGTGGTCGGCTTGGGCCGCTGCTCGAGGCGCTTGACCAGCGCGTCGACCTGCTTGAGTTCCTGCAGCATCGACAACGACGCGGGCACCGTGTGCAGGAACTCCTGCTTGCCCTTGGGCGCGTCGAAGTCGCCGGCCAGCAGCTTGCGCAGCCGGTCCAGGTTGAGCATGGTCTTGGCCATCGCGCCGATCGCCGGCGTGGTGCCGCCGGGGCCGTGCAGCTTGGGGCCGCCCAGCGGCACCCCGGGTTCCACGCCGGTGGACAGCAGCCAGTCGCCGACCTCGCGGTACAGGCGGCGAAGGTTCGCGCCGAGCAGGCCGCCGGCGGGCGCGATGATCACTTCGCGCGACTGCGTGTCCTTCACGTGCCCGGCCAGCGTCGCCTGCATCGCGCGCACGAACACCTCGGGGCGGATCGGGTTCAGGCCGGGCTGGATGGTGCGCCAGCCCATGAGCGTGCTGACCAGCGCATCGACCGTGGGCAGCACGTCGTCGACGGCCAGCGAGACCTCCTGCTGCGCGCGAGCGACCTCGATGCTCTGGTCCAGTTCGTCGTCGCCGAACAGCTGCAGGTCCTCGTAGCGCAGCACTTCGGTCTGCACCTGGTCCTTGCCGCCGCCTTCGTAGACGATGCGCGTGAGTTCCTTGCGGAAGGTGGCTTTCACCGCCGGCGCCGCGCGCTCGAGTTCGAGCACGGCGACCTTGGTGGCGGGATGCTGGAAGGCGGCGACGCTTTGCGGGCCGACCGGGGCGGTGCCCTTGACGAGCCCCTGCAGCACTTCGGCCATCAGGTGCTCGGCCTGCTGCAGGACCGTCGAGAGGCAATCGTTCAGCGACGGTTGCAGGGCCGTCGGGTCGTCGGCGACACCGAGTTTGAGCTTGAGTGCCTTCGCCATGGTGGGCCGATTATGGCCACCGAGCTCGTCGGTGAGAAGCATGAGACAATGCGTCTTCCCCGCGGGCTGCAGTCGTCCCCGGGGCTCAGCGAATCCGCTGGGGAGCGCCGGCCAGCACAGGCCCGGCCACCTCCCGATCCCAACTCATCTGCTCCCGACTGACTTGGCACTGACCGTCGCGTCATGCCACCGGGCCGATGCTTTGCGCCAAGCCAGGCGCTCTACGATGACTTTTGACGAACTGAATCTGGCCCCCGCCATCCTCAAGGCCGTGCGGGAACAAGGGTACGAAACCCCCACGCCCATCCAGGCCCAGGCGATCCCCGCCGTGCTCCAGGGCCATGACCTGCTTGCCGGCGCACAGACCGGCACCGGCAAGACCGCGGCCTTCACGCTGCCTCTGCTGCACAAGCTCTCCAAGGGCCAGGGCAAGACCAACAAGTTCGGCAAGGACGGCATCGCCGCCCTCGTGCTGACGCCCACGCGCGAACTCGCCGCCCAGGTGGAAGAGTCCGTGCGCACCTACGGCAAGTACCTGCCGCTGACGTCGGCCGTGATCTTCGGCGGCGTGGGCATGAACCCGCAGATCGACCGCATCCGCAAGGGCGTCGACATCCTCGTCGCGACGCCGGGCCGCCTGCTGGACCTGCAGCAGCACGGCAACCTGGACCTGTCCACCGTCGAGATGCTCGTGCTGGACGAAGCCGATCGCATGCTGGACATGGGCTTCATCCACGACGTGAAGAAGATCCTGGCGCTGGTGCCGAAAGAGAAGCAGAGCCTGCTGTTCTCGGCCACGTTCTCGGATGAGATTCGTGACCTTGCTAACAACCTGTTGCGGGATCCCCGTAGCATCCAGGTCACACCGCGCAACACGACGGTGCAGCGCATCACCCAGCACGTGCACCCGGTCGGCCGCGGCAAGAAGAAGCAGCTGCTGGCGCACATCATCCAGCAGCACGACTGGAGCCAGGTGCTGGTGTTCACGCGCACCAAGTTCGGCGCCAACAACGTCGCCGAATTCCTGAACAAGAACGGCGTCACCGCGATGGCCCTGCACGGCAACAAGAGCCAGGGCGCACGCACGCAGGCGCTGGCCGGCTTCAAGACCGGCGAGATCCGCGCGCTGGTCGCCACCGACATCGCCGCGCGCGGCATCGACATCGACGACCTGCCGCACGTGGTGAACTACGAGATCCCGAACGTGCCCGAGGACTACGTGCACCGCATCGGCCGCACCGGCCGCGCGGGCAAGGAAGGCCAGGCCGTCAGCCTCGTCTCGCTGGACGAGGAAGGCTTCATGCAGGAAATCGAGCGCTTCACCAAGCAGGAGATCCGCGTCGAGACGATCGAGGGCTTCGGCCCCGAGCCCGGCGAGCGCGCGGAGCCCATCGCGATGGGCCGCCAGACGCTGTGGGGCGGCGCGGGCAAGCCGCCGAGCCGCGACGTGATGGCCGCCGCTGCCAAGGCCGCGCGCCAGGAAATGATGCAGCGCATCCGCGAGAACAAGGGCGACAACGCCGGTGGTGGCCGCGGCAAGCGCGGCGACGGCGCCAAGCCGCAAGGCGACCGCCCGGCGCGCGCGCCGCAGCAGCAGGCCAACGGCAACGGCCAATCTCGCAACGGCACTGGCCAGCGCGGCCCGCGCCAGGACGGGCGCAACGGCAACGGCAATGGCCAGCGTCCGCCGCAACAGCTGCGCCCGCAGCCGGCGGCGCCGCGCGAGGACTTCGACGACCGTGACGATGGCGAAGACCGGATCCCGCGCAACATCGACCCGCTGCGCACCAGCCTGCCGACGCGCCGCGACATGACCGGCGTCAAGCGCGTGAACACCAACGGCCAGCCCGACCCGACGCGCACCAGCATCGACACCATGGGCGCCAGCAATCGCAGCAAGAACCGCGGCCGCAGTGGCGGCGGCGGTGGCGGTGGCGGCGGTGGCTACGGCCAGCGCACCGGCGGCGCCCGCTACGGCGGTCGCTGAGCCGACTCGGCGCGCTTCGCGCTGAGGCGCTGCGCGCGGCCCAACGCAGAGGGCGCGGAGCAAGCGCGATGCGCCGCGCACTCAGCAGCGCACAATGGGGCCATGACGCCCCGCAACGTCCTCCTTGCCGGCGCGACCGGCCTTGTCGGCCAGCAGATCCTCGCGGGACTGCTGGCCGATCCGCTGGTTGGCGAGGTCCACACGCTGGGCCGCCGGCCGCTCGCGGCGCAGGGCGACAAGCACGCGCACCACGTCGTCGACTTCACCGCGCTGCCGATGCTGCCGCCGGTGCACGAGGCGTACCTCGCGCTGGGCACCACGATCAAGGTGGCAGGCAGCCAGGCCGCGTTCCGCGCGGTCGACCACGACGCGAACCTGGCCGTCGCGAAGGCGGCGCAGGCCGCGGGTGCGTTGCGCGTGGGACTGGTGAGCGCGATGGGCGCCGATGCGCGTTCGTCGATCTTCTACAACCGCGTCAAGGGCGAGACCGAGGACGCCCTCGCCGCCCTCGCCTTCCCGGGCCTGGTGATCGCGCGGCCGTCCTTCCTGGTCGGCGACCGCGAAGCCCTGGGGCAGCCGCGCCGCGGCGGCGAGAAGGTCGCGCGCGTGGTCAGCACCTGGCTGCGCCCCGTGATCCCCGCCAACTACCGCGCCATCCCCGCCGCCGACGTCGCCGCCGCCCTGCTGGAAGCCGTGCCGAAAGCGCACGGCGTGCACGTCATGCTGTCGGGCCAGATGCAGCGGCGCTGATGAAGGCGGACACCCGAAGCGCCGAGCGCGAGGGTGACTAGGAAGCCCTGCGCTCGATCGAAGGGGGCAAGGGCGGCCGGCCGTCACGCAAGTCGGTGATGGCGCGCTGCATGCCGGGCGCGAGCAGGTTCCAGTGCATGGACCGCACCACTCGGTGGTGCTGGCTGCGGTACGCGTCGGAATGGATCCGCTGCGCCGGGTCGTGCGTGCAGCCATGGTCGGCCAGCACCATCGGGTCGGACGCGGGCGGCAGCGAGTTGACGTACGCACCGTCCAGGCCGTTCCAGATCGCATGGCCGTCGCGGTGGATGCCGAAGCCGTGCGACCAGCCGTACTCGCGCAGCCGCTGGCGCGCGGCGGCCATGTACGCCGCGTCGAAGATGTAGGTGTCGGTCATCACCCAGCGCTCGCCGATCCAGGCTTCCACGAAGGGTCGCGAGCCGCTTTCCAGCCGCGTGACCAGGCCGCGCAGGATGTCGCCCTTCATCTCGTACCAATGCAGGCGCGCGGGGATGCCGGCCAGCCGCAGCAGCGCGACGATGAGCGTGCCCTTGTCGGGTGAGTCCCCGCAGCCCGCATCGAGCACCTCGCGCGCGGTTCGCGTGTGCAGCTTCAGCGGCTTGGCGAAGGGCATCCGCTTGACGAAGGCGTAGACGGCGAGCGCGCGCTCACGGTCGTTCTTGCCCAGCTGGGTGAGCGAACGCGCACGCAGCCGCAGGCGCGGGTCATCGAGATCGAGCAGCGAGGTCGAGCGCAGCCACGCCTGGGGCGCGTCGTCGCTGCGCCCGGACGGGACGGACAGGTCGTTCAATTGGGATGCAAGGCAGGCGGCACGCGGACCCGGCGCCGCCGGACCCCCTCTGGGAGCGCCGGGCCTTCGCGTGGGCCCGTGCGCCATGGACACCTGATGATTTTAGGTGCGTCCCCGTTGCAGGACCCGTCGAGGTTGATGCATTCGCGGCATCGCTCGCACCCCGCCGTGGGGCGCGGGTTCTGGCGAGCCGGGCCGCCTCAGGTCTCGGCGCGCAGCCAGGGCGCCGGCTGGTCCAGCTTCGGGAGGCGCTTGCGCGAGGCCAGCACCATGTCGATGTCCTCGCGGGCATCGTCGATGAGGGCGACGATGGCTTTCTCCGCCTTGGCCGGGTTGCGGCCCGCGACGGCATCGAGCACGGCACGGTGCAGCGGCAGCGAATCGCGCGGGCCGCCCTTGCGCGTCGTGGAAATCTCGAAACTCGTGCGCAGGAGGGCCCCGATCGCCTTGCTCATCTGGACCACCATGCGGTTGTGCGCCGCGCGCAGCAGGCCCTGGTGGAAGGCGAGGTCGTGGGTGACGTAGTCGCCGCCCTCCTCGACCGCGCTGCGCATCCCCTCGAAGGCGGCGCGCAGGCCGGCCACGTCCTCGGCCGTCGCCCGCTCGGCGGCCAGCCGCACGGCAGCCGGCTCGACGATGCGGCGCAGCTCCTGCAGGTCGCGCAGGAACTCGCGGCTGAGGCCGGCGCGGGACTGCCAGACCACCACGTCCGGATCGAACCAGTTCCACTGCTCCGGCGGCTGCACGCGGGTGCCCACCTTGGGACCGCTGCTGACCAGGCCCTTGGCGACCAGCGACTTGACCGCCTCGCGCACCACGGTGCGGCTGACCCCCAGCATTTCGCACAGCGCCGGCTCGGGCGGCAGCGACGCGCCCGCGGCCCAGCGCCCGGCGACGATGGCGGCGCCGAGGTGGTCGACCGTGTTGCCGTGGACGTTCTTGATCATGGCATCGAGGCAGCCAAAGGTATGACGATATGAGGATTGGGCCCCCGGGGTTTCCCCGCACCCCAGCGTTTTTCCGGATCGGAATGGCCGGCCTGCGTGCTACAAGGTCGCGGTTCAACCAAGAGGTCGCCTGCACGCAATGGCCAACGTCCAGATCCGGGGTGTGGAGAAGTTCTTCGGTCCCGCACACATCATCCGCGGGGTCGACATCGAGATCGAGGACGGCCAGTTCTGCGTGCTGGTCGGCCCGTCCGGCTGCGGCAAGTCCACCCTGCTGCGCATGATCGCGGGGCTGGAGGAGATCAGCAAGGGCGAGATCCTCATCGGCGGGCGCGTCGTCAACGACATGATGCCCAAGGAACGGGACATCGCCATGGTGTTCCAGAACTACGCGCTGTACCCGCACATGACGGTGCGCGACAACATGGGCTTCAGCCTGATGCTGGCCAAGCAGTCCAAGGCCTTCATCGACGAGCGCGTGCGCAAGGCCGCCGCCATCCTGGGGCTGGAACAGCTGCTCGACCGCTACCCGCGCCAGCTCTCGGGCGGCCAGCGCCAGCGCGTGGCCATGGGCCGCTGCATCGTGCGCGACCCGCAGGTGTTCCTGTTCGACGAGCCGCTGTCCAACCTGGACGCCAAGCTGCGCGTGCAGATGCGCACCGAGATCAAGGAACTGCACCAGCGCCTGAAGACCACCTCGATCTACGTCACCCATGACCAGATCGAGGCCATGACCATGGCCGACAAGATCGTGGTGATGCGCGACGGCATCGTCGAGCAGACCGGCAGCCCGCTGGAGCTGTACGACAACCCGGCCAACCAGTTCGTGGCCGGCTTCATCGGCTCGCCGGCGATGAACTTCCTGCCCGGCACGGTCCGCCTGGCCGCGGGGGCCGCCCGCGTCGAATTCGCCGGCGGCATCTCGCTGCCGGTGCCGGACAACGCGGCCGGCGTCGAGGACGGCCGCAGCGTCGTCTACGGCACCCGCCCCGAGCACATGGAACTGGCCACCGGCGCCGACGGCGTGCCCACCGAAGTCGTCGTCATCGAGCCCACCGGGGCCGACACGCAGGTGTTCACCAAGCTGGCCGGCGTCGAGGTCACCACGGTGTTCCGCGACCGCCACGCGTTCCGCCCCGGGGACGTCATCCGCCTGCGGCCCGACCCGCAGCGGGCCCACCTGTTCGACGCGGCCACCGGCAACCGGCTGGCGGCCTGATCCGCGCGCTTTCCCACCCCCCTAGGAGACAACCATGTCCGACAACCGTCGCGTATTCATCAAGAAGACGACCGCCACGGCGGCGGCCGTCACGGTGCCGATGCTCTGGCCGGGCCTGGCCAGCGCGCAGTGGAACAACCAGCCGGAAAAGGGCGCCAAGCTGCGCGTGCTGCGCTGGAAGCGCTTCGTGCAGGGTGACGAGGACGCGTACATGGCGAACGTCAAGAAGTTCACCGAGAAGACCGGCATCGAAGTCCGCGTGGACAACGAAGGCTGGGAAGACGTGCGCCCGAAGGCCGCGGTGGCCGCCAACACCGGCGCCGGCCCGGACATCATCCTGTCGACCAACGACGACGCCAACCTGTACCCGGACAAGCTGGTCGACGTCACCGACCTGGCCGAGTACCTGGGCAAGAAGTACGGCGGCTGGTACCAGGGCGCGCAGGCCTACTGCCGCCCCGACGGCAAGAAGTGGATCGCCGTGCCGCTGGGCTGCGCCGGGTCGATGATGGTCTACCGCGGCAGCCAGGTGAAGGCCGCCGGCTTCGACGCCTTCCCCAAGGACACCGACGGCTTCCTGAAGATGTTCAAGGCCCTGAAGGACAAGGGCACCCCCGGCGGCATGGCGCTGGGCAACGCCACCGGCGACGGCCTGTGGTGCAACTGGCTGGTGTGGGCCTTCGGCGGCATGCTGGTCGACAAGAACAACAAGGTCGTCATCAACAGCGCCGAGACGCAGAAGGCGCTGGAGTACGGCAAGGAGCTGTACGCCAGCTTCGTGCCCGGCACGCTGAGCTGGCTGGACCCGAACAACAACAAGGCCTTCCTGGACGGCCAGTGCTCGGTGACCAACAACGGCATCTCGATCTACTACGCCGCCAAGAACTCCACCGACCCCAAGGTCAAGGAGATGGCCTCCGACATCCAGCACGCCGCGTTCCCGGTCGGCCCCGTCGGCGTGCCGACCGAGTCCCACCTGTTCTTCAACCAGATGATCTTCAAGCACACGAAGTACCCGAAGGCCGCCAAGGAGTTCGTGCGCTTCATGATGGAGCAGGAACAGTTCGACCCGTGGCTCACCGGTGCCGGCGGCTACGTCGCGCCCCCGCTGGACGCCTACGCGAAGATCGCGGTGTGGACGGCCGATCCGAAGAACACCCCGTACCGCGACGCCGTCAAGAACATGCGTCCCGCCGGCTACGCAGGCAAGCTGGGCTACGCCTCGGCGGGCGCCGGCGCCGACTTCATCATCGTGAACATGGTCGCCGAAGCCGTCAGCGGCTCGAAGTCGCCCAAGGAAGCGATGGAACGCGCCGCCCAGCGAGCCGAGCGCTACTACAAGGTCTGATCGCCTTTTCGCACCAGCAGTAGAGGAAGGACCCCCTCCGCGTGTCGACCGCCCGCCTGCAGAACAACCGCAACTTTCTCGGGCTGGCGTTCATGCTGCCCGCGGCGGTGCTCCTCCTCCTGTTCCTCACCTACCCGCTCGGCCTGGGCGTGTGGCTGGGGTTCACCGACACCAAGATCGGCCGCGGCGGTGGCTGGATCGGCCTGGAGAACTACCAGTTCCTCTGGGGCGATTCGGTCACCCGCCTCGCGCTGTTCAACACCCTGTTCTACACGGTGGTGGCCAGCATCGTGAAGTTCGTGCTGGGCCTGTGGCTGGCCATCCTGCTGAACGAGAAGATCCCGTTCAAGACCTTCTTCCGCACGGTCATCCTGCTGCCGTACATCGTGCCGACCGCACTGTCGGCCATCGCGTTCTGGTGGATCTACGACTCGCAGTTCTCCATCATCAGCTGGGTGCTGGTGAAGACCGGCCTCATCAGCACCTACATCGATTTCCTGGGCGACCCGTACAACGCGCGGTTCGCCACCATCGTGGCCAACGTCTGGCGCGGCGTGCCCTTCGTGGCCATCACGCTGCTGGCCGGGCTGCAGACCATCTCGCCTTCGCTGTACGAAGCCGGCGCCATCGACGGCGCCAGCGGCTGGCAGCGGTTCCGCTTCATCACGCTGCCGCTGCTGACGCCCATCATCGCGGTGGTGATGACGTTCTCGGTGCTGTTCACGTTCACCGACTTCCAGCTGATCTACGTGCTGACGCGCGGCGGCCCGCTCAACGCCACGCACCTGATGGCCACGCTGTCGTTCCAGCGCGCCATCCCGGGCGGCGCGCTCGGCGAGGGCGCCGCCATCGCGGTGGCGATGATCCCGTTCCTGCTGGCGTCCATCCTCTTCTCCTACTTCGGGCTGCAGCGCCGTGCGTGGCAGCAAGGCGGCAGCGACAAATGACAAACAAGGTCGACCACGACAACGAGGGGATGGGGTTCCTGACCTCGCTGCCCCGCCAGATGGTGGTGACGTGGCTGCCGCTGGGCATCTTCGTGTTCGTGCTGCTGTTCCCGTTCTACTGGATGGCGATCACGTCGTTCAAGCCTGACAACGAACTGCTCTCGCGCGAGGGCAACCCGTTCTGGGTGATCAACCCGACGCTGGCGCACTTCAACAAGCTGCTGTTCCACACCTCGTACCCCGAGTGGCTGTGGAACACGATGGTGGTGTCGGTGGTGTCCACCTTCGTGTCGCTGCTGGCTTCGGTGATGGCCGCGTACTCGATCGAGCGGCTGCGCTTCCGCGGCTCCAAGCAGGTGGGCCTGTCCATCTTCCTGGCTTACCTGGTGCCGCCGTCGATCCTGTTCATCCCGCTGGCGGCCATCGTCTTCCAGCTCGGGCTGTTCGACACCAAGTGGGCGCTGATCCTCACCTACCCCACCTTCCTGATCCCCTTCGCCACCTGGCTGCTCATGGGCTACTTCCGCTCGATCCCCTTCGAGCTGGAGGAATGCGCGCTGATCGACGGTGCCACCCGCCTGCAGATCCTGTGGAAGATCGTGCTGCCGCTGTCCGTGCCCGGCCTCATCTCGGCCGGCATCTTCGCGTTCACGCTGTCGTGGAACGAGTTCATCTACGCGCTCACCTTCATCTCCTCGTCCGAGGTCAAGACGGTGCCGGTGGGCGTGGTCACCGAGCTGGTCGAGGGCGACGTCTACCACTGGGGCGCCCTGATGGCCGGCGCGCTGCTGGGCTCGCTGCCGGTGGCGGTGATCTATTCGTTCTTCGTCGAGTACTACGTCTCCGGCATGACCGGCGCCGTGAAAGAGTAAACAGCCGAACTTCCGAACGCAGAGGACGCAGAAGTACGCAGAGGACGCAGAAGAAGGCAACAAGATTGTTCTTGTCTCTTCTGCGTCCTCTGCGCTTGCTCTGCGTCCTCTGCGTTCGGCAGTCCGTTTTCCTGCTTCAATCGAGCCACCATGTCTGACTCCCCCCGCAAGAAGAAACCCGAAGAGCTGCGCTCGCAGCAATGGTTCGGCCGCATGGACCGCGACGGGTTCGCGTACCGCAGCTGGGTCAAGGGCAAGGGCGTGCCGCACGACCAGTTCGACGGGCGGCCCGTCATCGGCATCTGCAACACCTTCAGCGAGCTCACACCCTGCAACTCGCATTTCCGCACGCTGGCCGAGCAGGTCAAGATCGGCGTGTACGAAGCGGGCGGCTTCCCGCTCGAGTTCCCGGTGATGTCGCTCGGCGAGACGCTGCTGCGCCCCACCGCCATGCTGTACCGCAACCTGGCGAGCATGGACGTCGAGGAATCGATCCGCGGCAACCCGGTCGACGGCGTCGTGCTGCTCATGGGCTGCGACAAGACCACGCCCTCGCTGGTGATGGGTGCGTCCAGCGTCGACCTGCCCACCATCGGCGTGTCCGGCGGCCCGATGCTCAATGGCAAGTGGCGCGGCCAGGAACTCGGCTCCGGCACCGGCCTGTGGAGCATGAGTGAGCAGGTGCGCGCCGGCACGCTGCGGCTGCAGGACTTCTTCGAGGCCGAGAGCTGCATGCACCGCAGCCACGGCCACTGCATGACGATGGGCACCGCGTCGACGATGGCCAGCATGGTCGAGGCGCTGGGCCTGGGCCTGCCCGGCAACGCCGCCTACCCCGCCGTCGACGGCCGCCGCAACGTGCTCGCGCGCATGGCCGGCCGCCGCATCGTCGACATGGTGCACAGCGACCAGAAGCTGTCGACCATCCTCACGCGCCAGGCCTTCGAGAACGCCATCAAGACGCTGGCGGCGATCGGCGGCTCGACCAACGCGGTGATCCACCTGATCGCCATCGCGCGCCGCATCGGCGTCGAACTCGCCATCGAGGACTTCGACAAGCTGGGCAGCGAGATGCCCTGCCTGCTGAACCTGCAGCCCTCGGGCAAGCACCTGATGGAGGACTTCTGCTACGCCGGCGGGCTGCCGGCGCTGATGAAGGAGATCCAGCAGCACCTGCACCTGGACGTCGTCACGGCCAGCGGCAAGACGGTGCGCGAGAACATCGCCGAGGCGGTGAACTACAACACCGAGGTGATCCAGCCGCTGGAGCAGCCGTTCAAGGACAAGGCCGGCATCGCCGTGCTGCGCGGCAACCTCGCGCCGCGGGGCGCGGTCATCAAGCCCAGCGCCGCCACGCCGGCGCTGATGCAGCACAAGGGCCGCGCCGTGGTGTTCGAGGACATCGAGGACTTCCACAAGCGCATCGACGACGAGTCGCTGGACATCGACGAGACCTGCGTGATGGTGCTGAAGAACTGCGGCCCCAAGGGCTACCCCGGCATGGCCGAGGTCGGCAACATGCCGCTGCCGCCCAAGGTGCTGCGCAAGGGCATCACCGACATGGTCCGCATCAGCGACGCCCGCATGAGCGGCACCGCCTACGGCACCGTCGTCCTCCACACCGCCCCCGAAGCCGCCGCCGGCGGCCCGCTCGCGATCGTGCAGAACGGCGACCTGATCGAGCTCGATGTCCCCAACCGCAAGCTGCAGCTGCACATCTCCGACGACGAACTGCAGAAACGCCTCCAGGCCTGGACGCCCCCGAAGCCGCCGCTGTCGTCGGGCTACTGGAAGCTGTACGTCGACCACGTGCTGCAGGCCGATGAAGGCGTCGACCTCGACTTCCTGGTCGGCAAGCGCGGCGCATTCGTGCCGCGCGACAACCACTAGCCATACCCGTCGTCCCCGCGAAGGCGGGGACCCGCGGCTTCCCCTCCTGTCATTCCGGCGAAAGCCGGAATCCATCGCTGCACAAGCGCCACGGGTTCCGGGCGGGCGCGTCAGGCGGTGCCTGCCGGGTCCGATTTCCGGAGTCGGAGTGACGCGCGCGGGCGCGGGGCCTGGGCGCGACCAGCGGGAGCAAACCTCTTTGGCTGCCTACTGACTCGCGGGCCCTGTTTGAGCAGTGCGCGCAGCGCACAGCGAGTCCGGACCGCGCGGCCCCGCGCCCGCCAAGCACAGCGCGACTGTTCGCAGAGGCGCTCGCGCCAGCGAGAGGCCGCGCAACGGAGAGGCGGAGCATGAGGACCCGGCAGGCATCGCCTGGCGCGCTCGCCGGCGCGCGCGAGCACTACCGCGGTGATACGCGCATGGATTCCGGCTTTCGCCGGAATGGCAAAGACGGAAGCCGGAAATGACAAGGCGGGCAAGTACGATGCAACCTGTGTACGACGTCACCGCCCTCGGCGAAGGCATGGTCGAGTTCAACCAGACCCGGCCGGGGGAGCGTGCGTGGCTCCAGGGGTTTGGCGGCGACACCAGCAATGCGGTGATCGCGGCGGCGCGGGCCGGGGCGCGGGCGGCGTACCTGTCGCGTGTCGGGGGCGACGAGTTCGGCGCGCTGCTGCTGGACCTCTGGCGTGCCGAAGGCGTCGACACCTCGGCGATCGAGAAGGACGCGAACGCGCCGACCGGCCTGTACTTCGTGACGCACAGCTGCGGCGGCCACTCGTTCAGCTACCGGCGCAGCGGCTCCGCAGCCTCGCGCATGACCACCGCCTGGATCGAGCGGCCCGAGGTGCAGCAGGTGCTGCGCTCGACGAAATTCCTGCACGTGTCCGGCATCTCGCTGGCGATCTCGCCCGATGCACGCGAGTGCACGCTGGTCGCGATGCGCCATGCGCGCGACGGCGGCGCCCGCGTCAGCCTCGATGCGAACCTGCGCACCAAGCTTTGGCCCCTCGAGCACGCCCGCGAGGCGATCGACCATGCGCTGCGGCGTTGCGACGTCTACCTGCCCAGCCTGGAGGACGCGACGGCGCTGCATGGCACCAGCGATCCTGCGGCCATCGCGGACTGCGCCCACCGCGCCGGCGTGTGCACGGTCGTCGTCAAGCTCGGCGCCGACGGCTGCGTCGTCAGCGAAGGCGGGCGGCTGCACCACGTGCATGGCCACCGCGTGCATGCGCTCGACGCCACCGGCGCCGGCGACTGCTTCTCGGGCAACCTGCTCGCGCGCCTGGCGGCCGGCGACGACACGCTGGTTGCCGCGCGCTACGCCAATGCCGCCGCCGCGCTCGCGGTGCAGGGCTGGGGCGCCGTCGACCCGCTGCCGCGGCCGGACGCCGTGCGGGGCCTCGCGTGAGCCGCTGGGTCGCGCTGGACTGGGGCACGTCGTCATTGCGCGCCGCGCTGCTCGACGCCGACGGGACGGTCCTCGACCACCACGAGGCGCCGCAGGGCATCCTGCACGTCTCCGCCGGCGGCTACCCGAAGGTGTTCGCGTCGACGGTCGAACGCTGGTCCTTGCCGCGCGGCACGCTGTGCCTGGCCAGCGGCATGGTGGGCAGCCGCCAAGGCTGGCGCGAGGCGCCCTACGCTCCCTGCCCCGCCGGCCCGTCCGACCTCGCAGCGCGCCTTGCATGGATCGACGATGCGCCGGGCGGCCTGCGCGTGGGCATCGTGCCCGGTGTGTCGACCGACACCGGCGGCCTGCCCGACGTGCTGCGCGGCGAGGAAGTGCAGGTCCTGGGCGCGCTGGCGCTGCTCGGCCGGGAGGACGGCACCTTCGTGCTGCCCGGCACGCACAGCAAGTGGGTCGATGTGCGCGGCGGCCGCCTCGCCGCCTTCTCCACCTTCATGACCGGCGAGGTCTATGGGCTGCTGCGGCGGCATTCGATCCTCGCGCGCACCATGCCCGAGGACGACGGGCCGCTGGACGAAGCGGCCTTCCTGCAGGGCGTGCAGCACGCGCGTCGCGCGCAGGGCCTGCTGCACGGCGCGTTCAGCGCGCGCACGCTGGCGCTGTTCGACTGGCTGGCGGCCGATGCGGCGCCTTCGTACCTGTCGGGCCTGGTGATCGGCGAGGAACTGCGCGCTTGCGACCTCGCCAACACCGGCCTCGATCCCGTCGTGGTCGGCAACCCCGCCCTCACGCGGCGCTACCAGCTCGGGCTGTCCGCGTACGGCCTGCACGCGGTGGTTCCGCCCGGGGAGCCGGCCTGGAGCGGCCTGCACCACATCGCGCGTGCCCTGGAGTCCACCCAATGAATTTCGACGAAGCGTTCGACGCCTGCCCACTGGTGGCCATCCTGCGCGGCCTCACGCCGGCGGAGGCCGTGCCCGTCGGGCGGGCGCTGGTCGATGCGGGCTTTCGCATCATCGAGGTGCCGCTCAATTCGCCCGATCCGCACGCCAGCATCGCGGCGCTCGCACAGGCCTTTCCGCAGGCGTGCATCGGCGCCGGCACCGTGCTGCACCGGACGGCAGTGGGATCGGTGCAGGCCGCGGGCGGCACGCTGGTGGTGGCGCCGAACATCAACCCCGACGTCGTCATCGAAGCCCGCGAGCTGGGCATCGCCTCGCTGCCCGGCGTCGCGACGCCGACGGAAGCGTTCACCGCCCTCGAAGCCGGCGCCACCGGCCTGAAGCTCTTTCCCGCGGAGATGATGGGACCGTCCGTGGTCAAGGCATGGCGCGCCGTGCTGCCGAAGGACACGCTGCTGCTGCCGGTGGGCGGCATCACGCCCGAGCGCCTGGCGCCCTACCTGGACGCCGGCGCCGACGGCTTCGGCATCGGCTCCGCGCTCTACCAGCCCGGCATCGCCATCGACGAGCTCACGCGTCGCGCGCAGGCGTTCATGAGCGCCTGGACCGGTACGATCCAGGCATGACCACGCCCTCCTCCACCGTGTCCTTCGGCCTGCAGGGCCGCGTGTGCATCGTCACCGGCGGCTCGCAGGGCATCGGCGAGGCATGTGCGCGCCGCTTCGCGCGCGACGGCGCGGTTCCCGTCATCGCCGACATCGACCGCGAGCGCGGCGAGGCGCTGGCGCGCGAACTGGGCGGCACCTTCGTCGCCTGCGACGTCGGCGACAAGGCGCAGGTGGACGTGCTCATCGCGCAGACGCTCAAGCAGCACGGCCGCCTGGACGTGCTGGTGAACAACGCCGGCATCTTCAAGGCCGCCGAGTTCCTCGACGTCACCGAAGCCGACTTCGACGCCGTGCTGCGCGTCAACCTGAAGGGCGCGTTCCTGGCCGGCCAGGCCGCCGCGCGCGAGATGGCCAGGGCCGGCCGCGGCGCCATCGTCAACATGAGCTCGGTCAACGGCGTGCTCGCCATCCCCACCATCAGCAGCTACAACGTCAGCAAGGGCGGCATCAACCAGCTCACGCGCGTGATGGCGCTGGCGCTCGCCGACAAGGGCGTGCGTGTCAACGCGGTGGCGCCGGGCACCATCGCCACCGAGCTGGCCGCCAAGGCGGTGCTCACCAGCGACGAGGCGCGCGCGCGCATCCTGGGCCGCACGCCGATGAAGCGCCTCGGCGAGCCGTCCGAGATCGCGGACGTGGTGGCCTGGCTGGCCAGCGACGCGGCCAGCTACGTCACCGGCGAGATCGTCGTCGTCGACGGCGGCCGCATGACGCTCAACTACACGGTCCCCGTCAACTAGATCGCGCCTCCAGGTAGCCGTGCCGCTCCATGAAGAACGGCAGGTCCTGGGCCCAGAACGCCTCGCCGGCGGCAAAGGCAATTCGCGCTAGGGCCCGGCCCCGGACCGCGCCGCGCGGACGGCACAATGCCGGCACAACGACGAGGAGCATCCATGGGACACCCATGGCGCGTGGGAGCGCTGGTGCTGGCGACGCTGGGCACCGCGCAGGCGCAGCAAGGGCCGGACGGCGGCGGCGAGGGCGTGCAGCTCGAACAGGTCGACGTCACCGGCCGGCGCGCCCTGCAGGACCGCTTCTTCGCGCCCGGCTCCATGGTCGTGCTCGACCGGCGCGACATCGAGAAGCTCGGCGCGTTCTCCATCGCCGACGTGCTGCGGCAGTTGCCGGGCGTGGTCGCCACCACCAATGCGGACGGCAGCGTGGAGATCCGCATGCGCGGCATGGAACGCAGCGCCACCCAGATCCTGGTCGACGGCCAGCGGCAGGCGACGGGCCGCGGGCAGCTCGCGCTCGACCAGCTGCCGCCGGAGATGGTCGAACGCATCGAGGTCGTGCGTTCGCCGTCGGCGGAGTTCTCGGGCGCGACCGGCGGCACGATCAACATCGTGTTGCGACAGGCGACGGTGCGGCGTGAAACGACGCTGCGCGTGACCGACAACACCGTCTGGGGGCGCCACGCGGCGCAGATCCATTTCTCACGCACCGGGCCCCTCACCTCGCCACCGCCCGCGCCGGCCGGCGAGCCGGCGGAATCGCCGTGGGCCTACTTCCTCGCCGCCTCCAGCACCGGCGTCGTGCTCGGCTCGGACTCGCACTCGCGCGTCGACGGGCCCGCGGGCACGACGGTCAGCGACGGCGTGTCGCGCTACCGCCGCCAGGAATACGCACTGATCCCGCGCGTGAGCGGCAAGCTCGGTCCGCGCGACCAGCTCAGGCTGGCCGCCGTGCTGAACCGCTCCACCTTCGGCGGCACGCTGGGCACCGCCTCCGAGGCAGCTGGCGGCACACCGGTGGGCACGCTCGACCGGCAGGACCAGATGCGCCACTTCGCGCATTTCGCGATGGACTGGACGCACGGGTTCGATGGCAGCAAGGTCGAGACCAGCGTCATGCGCAACGGATCGCGCGAGCACCTGGGACGCCTCGGCTCGGTGCTCACCGGCGCGTCCGCCGGCACCGGCTCGCTGTTCGACGACCGCCGCCGCGAGGACGTGGTGAACCTGAAGTCCAAGGTCTCGACCACCGGGTCGCCGCTGCTGCGCATGGGCGGCTTCGAACTCGAACGCTGGACGCTCGGCATCGACACCGCCCGCACCGGCGTCGACCCGTTCCGCGCCAATGCGCGGCTGGAACGCGGCGTGCTGTGGGCGCAGGACGAATGGGCGTGGGGCGAGCGCGGCACGCTCACCGCCGGCCTGCGCGGCGAGTCGATCCGCATCACCACCAGCGGCCCGACCCTGGGCACGGTGGAGCGCCACATTCCGGTCGTGCAGCCGTCGGTGCACCTGCGCCAGCCGCTTGGCACCACGTGGCAGTACCGCGCGAACCTCGCGCGCACCACGCGCAACCCGCGCGTGTGGGACCTCATCGACCGCACGAACCCGAGTGCCGGCACGAACACGCTGCTGAACCCGGACTCAGTGGGCAATCCGGCCTTGCGGCCGGAGACGACCTGGGCCCTGGACACGGGCGTCGAGCGGCGTCTCGGCGACGAAGGCCAGGCGGGCGGCAACCTGTTCGTGCGCCGCGTGCAGGACGCCATCGGCACGCTGGTGTCGCAGGCCGGCGGCCGCTGGTTCGAGCAGCGGACCAACGTGGGCGATGCGATGGTGACCGGCCTGGAATTCGACGCGCGCACGGGACTGACCTGGCTCGGGCTGCCGCGCGACTGGACGCTCAACGCCAACTTCAGCCTGCTGCACTCGCGCATGACGAGCGGTGCGAACGAAGGCCAGCGCATCCCGGGCCAGCCGCGCTACACCGGCAGCCTGAACGTCGCCAAGCCGATCCGCCGCTCGGGCGGGCTGTTCGGCGGCTTCACGCTGAACGTGACCGGCGCCGCCGACCTGAACACCTCCCCCGGCCGCACCGGCCGCGATCGCCCGCGGACGACGCTGGATGTGCACTTCGGCGGCGTGGTGGCCGGCCTGGGTTACTGGCGCGTCGGCCTGCAGAACATCACCGACGCCCCGTACCGTCGCACGCGGCGCTACGACGACCCGGTGGCGGGCACGACGACGAGCGAGGGGGACTTGCTGCTCACGCCACGCGCTTACTTGACGATGGGGACGCAGTTCTGAGTGCGCGGCGCAGTCGCGCCGCTTCGTGAACTCCCAAACGCAGAAGTCACGGAAGGCGCTCGGAAGTCACGGAAGGAAGACATCCTTGGATATCCCTTCTGCGACTTCTGCGCTTCTTCCGTGACTTCTGTGTCGAGCCGCGCGCAGCGCCTCCGCTGCCCGCGCGGCGCACTGCCTCAAACGTTGGCGATGGAAACCGAACGCACGTTGAGGTAGGCCTCGAGCGCTTCGGGGCCGCCTTCGCTGCCGTAGCCGGAGTCCTTGATGCCGCCGAAGGGCATCTCGGCGCTGGGCATGGCGGGCATGTTCATCCACAGCATGCCGACTTCGACGCGGCGGGTCAGCAGGTCGGCGTTCTTCAGCGACTTGGTGAACGCATAGCCCGCGAGGCCGTACGACAGGCGGTTCGCTTCGGCGATCGCGTCCTCGAGCTTGCTGAAGCTGCGGATCGCGGCGACGGGGCCGAAGGGCTCGTCGTTGAAGATCTTCGCTTCGAGGGGCACGTCGGCCAGCACGGTGGGTTGCCAGAAGTTGCCGGCGTCGCCGATGCGCGCGCCGCCGGTCAGCACCTGCGCGCCCTTCTTCACCGCGTCCTCGTGGAACTCGGCCATCGCGGTGAGGCGGCGCGGGTTGGCCAGCGGGCCCATCTGCGTGCCTTCGGCGAGGCCGTCACCGACCTTCAGGCCTTCGGCGTACTGGGCGAGCGCCTTGGCGAACTCGTTCTTCACGCTCTCGTGCACGAGGAAGCGCGTCGGCGAGATGCACACCTGGCCCGCGTTGCGGAACTTGGCGGCGCCGGCGGACTTCACCGCCAGCGCGATGTCGGCGTCCTCGCAGACGATCACCGGGGCGTGGCCACCCAGTTCCATCGTCACGCGCTTCATGTGCTGGCCCGCCATCGCGGCCAGCTGCTTGCCCACCGGCGTCGAGCCGGTGAACGTGACCTTGCGGATCGTCGGGTGCGGGATCAGGTAGCTGGAGATCTCGGCCGGGTTGCCGTACACGAGGCCCAGCACGCCGGGCGGCAGGCCGGCGTCGTGGAACGCGCGAATCAGTTCGGCAGGACCGGCCGGCGTCTCTTCCGGTGCCTTGACCAGCATCGAGCAGCCCGCCGCCAGCGCGGCGCCGACCTTGCGCACCACCTGGTTGATCGGGAAGTTCCACGGCGTGAAGGCGGCGACGGGGCCGACCGGGTCCTTCACCACGAGCTGGCGCACTTCGGGCTTCCAGCGCGAAGCGACCGTGCGGCCGTACACGCGGAAGCCTTCCTCCGCGAACCACTCGATGATGTCGGCGGCGGCCATCGCCTCGCCCTTGGCTTCCGCCAGCGGCTTGCCCTGCTCCTGCGTCAGCAGGCGGCCGATCGCCTCGGCGCGCTCGCGCATGAAGCCGGCGGCCTTGCGCATGATCACGCTGCGCGCGGCGGGCGTCATGTCGCGCCAGGTCTCGAAGCCCTTCTGCGCGGCGGCCAGCGCCTTGTCCAGGTCGGCCGTGGACGCATGCGCGACGCGGCCGATCTCCTTGCCGGTTGCCGGGTTGAAGACCGCCAGGGTCTTGCCGTCCGCGGCGTCCTGCCACTGGCCGGCGATGAAGAGTTGCGTGTTGGGGTAGGTCATGGCTCTGCGTGCTGGGTGGGTCCGGAATCCTCGATTCTGTCCCAAACCGCGCGGGCCCCTCCCGCGCGGCTACAGTGGCCGCATGGAACGCGAGGACGGACTGGACCGTTTCGTGGCCGCGCAGGATGGCGTGATGGCCGACGCCGTGCAGGAATTGCGCGAAGGCCGCAAGCGCACGCACTGGATGTGGTTCGTGTTCCCGCAGCTCGCCGGGCTCGGCAGCAGCCCGACCGCGCAGCGCTATGCGATCCGCTCGCTCGACGAAGCACGCGCCTATCTCGCGCATCCCGTGCTCGGCCACAGGCTGCGCGAGTGCTGCGAACTCCTGCTCGAGGCGCCCACCAGCGACGCGCACGCGATCTTCGGTTCGCCCGACGACATGAAGCTGCGTTCGTGCCTCACGCTGTTCTCGGCCGTGGCGCCGGCCGAGCCGTTGTTCCGCGACGTGCTCGCGCGCTTCTACGCCGGCGCGCCGGACGCGCGCACCCTGCAGCTGCTCGGCTCGGCTGCCTGAGCCGCGCAGGAAGCGCGGCACGACCGCGAAATAAACCTGCCCGGCAGGAGCCCGGAAGCACCACGCACGTGCAATAGGTCCCTATAAAGGTTGGAAGAACAACCGGATCCACGGACCGCCCCATGCGCCGCTACAACGGGAGAAGCCAGATCCTGGTGACGGGCGGCGCGGGGTTCCTGGGCAGCCACCTGTGCGAACGCCTGCTGCAGGACGGCCACGAGGTGCTGTGCGTCGACAACTTCTTCACCGGCGCGCGCCGCAACATCGAGCACCTGCTGGACCATCCGCGCTTCGACCTGGTGCGGCACGACGTCACGCAGCCGCTGGTGGTCGAAGTCGACGAGATCTACAACCTGGCCTGCCCCGCATCGCCCGTGCACTACCAGCACAACCCGGTGCAGACCATCAAGACCAGCGTGCACGGCGCCATCAACGTGCTGAACCTCGCGCAGCACTGCGGCGCGCGCGTGTTCCAGGCCTCGACCAGCGAGGTGTACGGCGACCCCGACATCCACCCGCAGCCCGAGAGCTACTGGGGGCGCGTCAACCCCGTCGGCGTGCGCAGCTGCTACGACGAGGGCAAGCGCTGCGCCGAGACACTGTTCCTGGACTACCACCGCCAGTACGGCGTCGACGTCCGCGTGGCGCGCATCTTCAACACCTACGGCCCGCGCATGCATCCCAACGATGGGCGCGTGGTCAGCAACTTCATCGTCCAGGCGCTGCGCGGCGACGACATCACCATCTACGGCAAGGGCGAGCAGACGCGCAGCTTCTGCTTCGTCGACGACCTCGTCGAAGGCTTCGTGCGCTTCATGCAGAAGGACGGCCCGCTGCCCGGCCCGATCAACCTGGGCAACCCGCGCGAGTTCACGATGCTGCAGCTCGCCGAGCAGGTGATCAACCTCACCAACTCGGCCTCGAAGATCGTGTTCCGGCCGCTGCCGCAGGACGATCCCAAGCAGCGCCAACCGGACATCCGGCATGCCAGGGAGATGCTCGACTGGCAGCCCACCGTCGAACTGAAGGAAGGCCTGGCGCGCACCATCACCTGGTTCGACGCGATGCTGAAGGCCGGGCACTGAGCGGCGCCGCATGACCACGCCCGGGCAGGTCGCCGCCGGCTGGACCGCCGCGATGCACGCAGGCGACTGGGAAGCGGCGTGGCGCCACACCGACCTTCTCGAACGGCCGCGACGCGAAGCGCAGGCACGGCCCGGATTCGAACGGCAACCATGGCACCTGGTCTGGGATGGCAGCCCGTTGAGCGATCGCAGCGTGCTCGTGCGCTGCGAGCACGGCCTGGGCGACACGCTCCAGTTCTCGCGCTTCCTGCCCGCGCTTGCGCAACAGGCGCGTGAAGCGCACGTGATGGCGCAGCCGCACCTGCTTCGCCTGCTGCGCGCCGTCCCGGGCATCGGCACCGTGCACGACGGCTGGGCCGGGCCGGACTGGCCCGCGCACGAGCTCGAGGTCGAAGTGATGGAGCTCGCCTATGCGATGCGCGTGACGGCGCGGACCGTGCCGCCGCCGCTGCCCCTGGCCGAACACGTGCATCCGCTGCCCGGCGTGCGCGAACGCGAGGACCGGCGGCTGCACGTCGGCCTGCTCTGGGCCGCCAGCAACTGGGATCACTCGCGGTCGCTGCCCCTCGCTGAACTGCTGCCACTGCTCGACATGCCCGGCCTGCGCCTGTTCGCGCTGCAGCAAGGCCCTGCGGCGCTCGATCCGATCGCGGCGGGCTGGCCCCTCGAGCCGCTATGGCAGCGCACGGACGCGATCGAGGACGCCGCGCACGCGATGCTCGCCATGGACGTCGTCGTCTGCGTCGACGGGATGCCTGCCCACCTGGCCGCCAGCCTCGGCCGGCCCACGTGGCTGCTGCTGCAGCATGAGGCCGACTGGCGCTGGGGCGGCGACCCGGCGCGCACCCCGTGGTACCCGGCCATGCGGCTGTTCCGCCAGGACGAACCCGGCGACTGGCAGGGCGTCATCGCGCGCGTCGCAGGCGGGCTGCAGGACCTGCAGGGGGCGCCGACAGCGAGCGGCGACGCGGGCCGACCCGCCGCGCGAGCCACCGCATCCACAGTGGCCGGATGACCACCTCTGCCCCTGCGCCGCCGGGCAGGCCGCCGCCCCCTGATGCGCGGCATGTCGCCGACGTCACGCGCGCCAACGTGGAGGCGATGCGGCACCTCGACGAGCTGCAGACCCGCAAGCGCAGCTTTGCGGACCGCGTGGCGGACCTGGTGGCGCGCGCCTGCGGCCACATCGTGTTCGTGCTCACGCATTTCGTGGCCCTGGTCGCGTGGGTGCTGTGGAACACGCTCGCGCCGGAGGAGGTGCGCATCGACCCGTTCCCGTTCACGTTCCTCACCATGTGGGCGTCGGTGGAGGCGATCTTCCTGTCGTCGTTCGTGCTGATCTCGCAGAACTACCAGATGCGCATGTCCGAGCGGCGCAACCAGCTGGACCTGCAGATCAACCTGCTGGCGGAGCAGGAGAACTCGAAGATGCTGCTGTTGCTGGAGGAAATCGCGCGCCGCGTCGGCGCGCTGGAAGGCGACGACCCGGAAGTCGGCGTGCTCGTGCAAGCGGCCGAACCCGACATGCTGGCGCGCCAGATCGACGAAGCCTACGAAGAGCCTGCGCCGGCTGCTGCCACACGCGCGCCACGCTGAGTGCGCGGCACTTTCGCGCAGCGCCTCTCCACGTCAGGCCACGCAGTTCAACAGCTTCAACTGCAACCAGCCGTCGCCGGCTTCCAGCACGGACACCGAGGCGGGGGCGATGTCGAACCGCTCGAGCAGGTCCAGCGACATGCCCAGCACGGTGGCGACGATCGCCTTGATCACGTCGCCGTGCGAAGCGACCAGCACGGTGCGGCCGGGGTGGCGGCGGCGCAGGTCTTCGACGCCGTGCACGGCGCGCTGCTGGACCTCCGCGAACGCTTCCCCCTTCGGCGGGCGGGCGCTGCCGCGGCGCTCGTTCCAGTGCTGCCACAACGGGTCGCCCTGCAACTGGCCGAACTCGCGGCCGGTCCAGTCGCCGAAGTCGATCTCGTCGAACGCAGGGGCCACCTCCACCTTCAGCCGCCGGCGGCCGGCAAGCGGTGCGATGGTCTGCCGGGCCCGGGGCTGCGGGCTGCTGTAGAGGGCGTGCAGTTCGCGCCCCTCGAGCCGGTGCACGAGGTCCTCGGCCTGCGTCCAGCCCTGCGCGTTCAGCGACACGTCGCCGAGCCGGCCGGCGATGCCGCGGCCCAGCCAGTCGTGCGCCCCGTGGCGCACGAGCAGGAAGGTGGTCACGCGAGGGCGGCCGCGCCCGCGGGTTCGGCGGCGGCCGCCGCGCCCTGGGCCGGCGCATACCGGCGCACCATGCGCGCGCAGAACTCGGCGAACTCCTCGGGCACCTGCGGCGCGCTGGTGTGGTGCGGCTGCAGGCCGCGCTGCTCGGGCGTGAAGCAGAACGTCACCGTGACGTCGAAGCCGTCCAGCGCTTGCATCTGGCGGTCGAACCAGGCGTCGCAGCCGGGCCGGAAGCTGTCGGCCCACGAGAGGCCGGTGCGCAGCCTGGTCACGCCCAGGCGCTTGAGCCACCGCACCGCGTCCTCGAGCCGGTGATCCTCGAAGTGGAACCACTGGCAGATGCCCAGTTCGGGCGCGAACTCGTGGAAGTGCTTCGCCGCCAGCTTGGGCGTGCCGTCCTCGAGCAGCAGGCCCATGTGGAAGTGGCGGTAGTAGCTCGAGCCTTCCGCCTCGCGGTGCCGCGTCGTCGCCGGCCAGGCCTTGGGCAGGTCATACAGCGAATACCAGTGGATGCGCGGCGCGCGGCCGATCAGCAGTTCGGCGGTGCGCTTCAGGCCCCACGCTTGGACTTCCTCCGCACCGAAGGTCGACACGCCGACTTCGGTGACCCACACCGGCAAGGGTGTCACCGCCTGGATCTCGGCGAGCTTCTCCGGCCACTCGTGGATCGTCCAGTGGTTCCAGTCGAGCGGGAAGCCGTGCACGGCCACCGCGTGCATGTCCGCCAGCGCGCCCTGCTCCCGTAGCAGCGTCAGGAACGTCGGATCGATCGGCGAGATGCCGCCGAGCACGCGCGTGAGCGACGGGCTCTCGGCCTTCACCGCCGTCGCAGCCAGCTGCACCATCTGCGCGAACTTCGGCCACCCCGGGTCCAGCTCGAGGTCCCAGTGCGACTTGTTGTTCGGCTCGTTCCAGAACTTGACGGCTTCGAGCATGGGTCAGGCGGCCTTCGGCGATTCGGCGGGGCTGGGTTCGTCGGTGGGCGCGGTCGTAGGAGCGCGCGGCTTGAGCGTGAGCTCGTCCCCACGAATGAAGGCCTCGACCAATTCGCGCGCCTCGTCGTCGGTGAACTGCAGCGGCGGTGACTTCATGAAGTAGCTGGAGGGCCCGTTCAGCGCGCCGCCGATGCCGCGATCCAGCGCGATCTTCGCGCAGCGGATCGCATCGATCACGACACCGGCGGAGTTCGGCGAGTCCCACACCTCCAGCTTCACCTCGGCGCTCAGGGGCACGTTGCCGAAGCCGGTGCCTTCCATGCGGATGTGGCAGAACTTGCGGTCCTGCAGCCACGGCACGTAGTCGCTCGGGCCGACGTGCACGTCCTTCGCGTCCATGGCGTTTCCCAGCTGGCTGGTCACCGCCTGCGTCTTGCTCACCTTCTTGGACACGAGCCGCTCGCGCTCCAGCATGTTGAGGAAATCGGTGTTGCCGCCGAAGTTGAGCTGGTAGGTGCGGTCCAGGCGCACGCCGCGCTTGCGGAACAGGTCGGTGAGGATGCGGTGCACGATGGTGGCGCCAACCTGGCTCTTGATGTCGTCGCCGATGATGGGCAGCCGGCGCTGCGCGAAGCGCTTGTTCCAGTACGGCTGCGATGCGATGAACACCGGGATGCAGTTGACGAACGCGCAGCCGGCTTCGAGCACCTGCTCGACGTACCACTTGGTCGCCATTTCCGAACCCACGGGCAGGTACGACACGACGACGTCCGTCTTCGTCGCCCTCAGGATGCCGATGATGTCGTCGGTGCTGCGCGTGGACTTGGGCACCACGTCCTTCAGGTAGCTGCCCAGCCCGTCGTGCGTCATGCCGCGCGACACCTCGACGCCCAGCGGCGGAACGTCGGCGAAGCGGATCGTGTTGTTTGGCTCGGCGTAGATCGCGGCACCGAGATCGAGGCCGACCTTGTGCGCGCTGACGTCGAAGGCGGCGGTGAACTCGATGTCGCCGGGGCGGTACCCACCGAGGTCCACGTGCATCAGGCCCGGCACGAATTCGTCGGCCTTCGCATCACGGTAGAAGTGCACGCCCTGGACGAGCGACGACGCGCAGTTGCCGACGCCGATGATGGCCACCCTGATCCTGGACATGGACTGCTCCTTCCCGCTGCCGCGAACACCGGTTGCTTCATCGTAGCCAGCGAGGGTGCGCAGCGATGCAGGTTTCCTGCTCATCACTGCAAATATTTTCTTCTGCCGAGCTGCCAAGGATCGCCACGCGAGGTACTTACCTGCATAACATGGATCGAGCACTTAACCGGAAGTACGGCCGAGATGAAACACGTTCTGATCACGGGCGGAGCAGGCTTCATCGGGTCGCACGTGGCCGACGAATTGCTCGCCAACGGATACCGCATTCGGGTGCTCGATGGCCTCGATCCGCAGGTGCACGGCGAGCAGCGCAAACGCCCCGACTATCTCGCGCCGGACGTCGAAGTCCAGGTCGGCGACGTGTGCGACAAGGAAGCGGTACGCAAGGCATTGCAGGGCATCGACGCGGTGTTCCACTTCGCGGCCGCCGTCGGCGTCGGCCAGAGCATGTACGAACTCGCGCACTACACGCGCGTGAACAATCTCGGCACCGCCGTCCTGCTGGAGCAGATGATCCAGGAGCCGGGACGCAAGCTCGTCGTCGCTTCGAGCATGAGCCTCTATGGCGAAGGCCTGTATCGAAACACGGCTGGGCAGGCCTGCGAAGCCGGTGAACGATCGCTCGAGCAGTTGAAGCAGGCCGACTGGGAACTGCACGCGCCGGATGGCAGCGTGCTCATGCCCGTGCCGACGCCGGAGACGAAGCCGCCGGCGCTGGCCTCCATCTACGCGCTGTCCAAGTACGACCAGGAGCGCATGTGCCTGATGACGGGCCGCGCCTACAACTTCCCGGCCGTCGCGCTGCGCTTCTTCAATGCGTACGGGCCGCGGCAGGCGCTGTCGAATCCATACACCGGCGTGCTCGCCATCTTCGCGTCGCGCCTGCTCAACGGCAGTGCACCGAAGATCTTCGAGGACGGCCTGCAGCAGCGCGACTTCGTCAGCGTCTACGACGTCGCGCGCGGCTGCCGGCTCGCGCTCGAGTCGCAGCAGGCGACCGGCGACGTGTTCAACATCGGCAGCGGCCGGCCGCTGACGGTACGTGACGTCGCTGGCAAGCTGGCGCAGGTGATGGGCAAGCAGGGCATCGAGCCCGAGATCGTCGGCAAGTACCGCGTCGGCGACATCCGCCACTGCTTCGCCGACATCTCCAGGGCGCGGCGCGTGCTGGGCTACGAGCCGCAGGTGACCATCGAGGACGGCATGGCGGAACTCGCCGCGTGGCTGGAAGGGCAGGCCGCCGTGGACCGCGTGTCGCAGGCCGCGGCGGAACTGGCCCGGCGGGGGTTGACCGTATGAGCGAACAACTCACGCTCATCACCGGTGGCGCGGGCTTCATCGGCTGCAACCTCGCACATCGCCTGCTGTCGTCCGGCCGCAAGGTCCGGGTGCTGGACAACCTCACGCGTCCCGGCGTCGAGCTGAACCTGCAGTGGCTGCGCGAGCAGCACGGCGACCGGGTGCAGGTCGTCATCGCCGACATCCGCGACGAGAAGGCGGTGACGCAGGCCGTCGCCGGCACCACGCAGGTGTTCCATTTCGCGGCCCAGGTGGCGGTGACCACCAGCCTGGACCTTCCCCGCGAAGACTTCCTCGTCAACGCGCAGGGCACGCTCAATGTGCTGGAAGCAGCGCGCGCGCGCCCGGTACCGCCCTTCGTGCTCATGACGTCGACCAACAAGGTCTACGGCGGCCTGGGCGACCTGCAACTGCAGTGCCTGGACCAGCACTACCAGCCGACCGACCTGGCCATCCGCGCGCGTGGCGTGTCGGAGGCAAGGCCACTCGACTTCCACAGCCCTTACGGCTGCTCCAAGGGCGCGGCGGACCAGTACGTGCTGGACTACGCGCGCAGCTACGGCCTGCTGACCATGGTGTTCCGCATGAGCTGCATCTACGGCCCGCGGCAGTTCGGCACCGAGGACCAGGGCTGGGTGGCGCACTTCATCCTGCGCGCGCAACGCGGCGAGGCGATCACGCTGTACGGCGACGGCAAGCAGGTGCGCGACATCCTGTTCATCGACGACCTCGTCAACGCGTTCCTGCTGGCCGAGCAGCACGCGGAGCAGCTGGCGGGCCGTGCCTTCAACATCGGTGGCGGGCCCGCCAACACGATCAGCCTGCTCGACCTGCTCGACCGCATCGAGGCGCTGTCGGGCCGCCGCCCCGCGACCTCGTTCGATGCCTGGCGCACCGGCGACCAGCGCTACTACGTGAGCGACACCCGTGCCTACGAGCACGCCACGGGCTGGCGCGCACGCGTGCGGGCCAGCGAAGGCATCGCGCGGCTGTACGAATGGTTGCTGGTGCACCGCCGCCCGCAGCCGGCGCCGCTGCACGCCGTGCACTGAAGGATCGACCGGATGCAGGCATGCGTGATCACGGCGCCCCAGGTCGCGCAGTTGCAGGACGCCGCCCGTCCCGAGCCCGGCCCCGGCCAGGTGCTGCTGCGGCTCGAAGGCTCGGGCGTGTGCGCGTCCAGCATCCCGGTCTGGGAAGGACGCGAGTGGTTCCGGTACCCGCAGGACGCGGGCGGCCCGGGACATGAAGGCTGGGGCCGCGTCGCCGCGCTCGGCGACGGCGTGACGGGGCTCGCCGTCGGCGACCGCGTCGCCGCCCTCACCTACCGTGCCCATGCCGAGTACGACCTCGCGGACGCGAAGGCGGTGGTGAGGCTGCCGGCTTCGCTCGACGGCAAGGCTGTGCCCGGCGAGCCGCTGGGCTGCGCGGTGAACATCTTCCAACGCAGCGAGATCCGCGCCGGCCAGGCGGTGGCCATCGTCGGCATCGGCTTTCTCGGCGCGCTGCTGACCCAGCTGGCGACGCATGCCGGCGCGCGCGTGATCGCCGTCTCGCGCCGCGCCGATTCGCTCGGGTTCGCGCGCCGCTTCGGCGCGCAGCACGCCGTCGTGATGGACGACCACCATCGCGTGCTCGAGCAGGTGAAGCAGCTCACCGGCGAGCGGTGGTGCGAACGGGTCATCGAATGCACCGGCCTGGAATGGCCACTGCAGCTGGCCAGCGAGATGTGCGCCGTCCGCGGCCGGCTGGTGATCGCGGGCTACCACCAGGACGGCATGCGGCAGGTCAACGTGCAGCTGTGGAACTGGCGCGGCCTGGACGTCATCAACGCGCACGAGCGCGACCCGCAGGCCTACATCGACGGCATGCACGAAGCAGTGCGGCTGATGGAAGAAGGCGTGCTCGACCCGGAACCGCTGTACACGCACCGGCTGCCGCTGGACAAGCTGGGCGACGCGCTGGAGCTGACACGCACGCGGCCGCAGGGGTTCATGAAGGCATTGGTGCTCGCATGAGCCTGCCCCGACTCGGTTTCCTCGGCATCGGCTGGATCGGCCAGCACCGCTTGCAGGCGCTGCTCGACGAGCAGCTGTGCGAGGTCGTCGCCATCGCGGATCCCTCGCCCGAGGTGCAGTCCAAGGCGCGCGAGCTCGCGCCGCAGGCCGCCGTCGTCGACACGCTCGACCAGCTGCTGGCGCACACGCTCGACGGCGTCGTGATCGCCACGCCCAGTGCTCTGCATGCGCAGCAGGCGATGCAGGCGCTGGAGCGCAAGGTCGCGGTGTTCTGCCAGAAGCCGCTCGCACGCACGGCGCAGGAAACGCGGGCGATCCTCAATGCGGCCCGCGAGGCCGATCGGCTTCTCGGCTGCGACCTGTCGTACCGCCACACCGAAGCCATGCGCCGCATCCGCAACGAGGTCGTGGAAGGCGCCATCGGCAAGGTCTATGCGATCGACCTGGTGTTCCACAACGCGTACGGCCCCAACAAGGGGTGGGCGCGCGACATGCAGCTGGCCGGTGGCGGCTGCGCGATCGACCTGGGCACGCACCTGGTCGATCTCGCCTTGTGGGTGCTGGGCGCACCGCCGGCGGCGAAAGTGTCGAGCAGCCTGTTCGCGCGCGGCCGGCGGCTGCCTGTGCGACCGGACGAAGTCGAGGATTACGCCATCGCGACGATCGAGACGGCGGAGGGAACGGCCATCCGGCTGGCTTGCTCCTGGGAGATTTCCGCCGGCCGCGACGCGATCATCGAAGCGCACTTCCATGGCGAGCGCGGCGGCGCCTCGATGCGCAACCGCAACGGCTCCTTCTTCGATTTCGTCGCCGAGCGCTACGACGGCTCGCGGGTGACGACGCTGTCGCAGCCGCCGGACGCCTGGGGCGGCCGCGCCGCGTGCGACTGGGCGCGGCGGCTGCAGGCCGGCGCCCGCTACGAGCCCGCCATCGAATCCCTGCAGCAGGTGGCCACCCTGATGGATGCGATCTATGGACGCTGAACGACGGCCCACCGTGCTGATGACCGCCGACACCGTCGGCGGCGTCTGGACCTACGCGGTGGATCTCGCGCGGGCGCTCGCCCGGCGCGGCGTGGACGTGCACCTGGCGACGATGGGCGCGCCGATGCGGCCGCACCAGCGCATGCAGGTGGCTGGTTGCGAGGGCGTCACGGTGCACGCCAGCGAGTGGCGCCTGGAGTGGATGGACGATCCCTGGGACGACGTGGTGCTCGCCGGCGCGTGGCTGCTCGGGCTGGAGCGCCAGGTCGAGCCGGACCTGCTGCACCTGAACCAGTTCACGTTCGGCAGCCTGCCGTTCCTCGCGCCGCGCGTGGTGGTCGCGCACTCCTGCGTCTACTCCTGGTGGCAGGCCGTGCACGGCGAACTGCCGCCGGCGAGCTGGGGCTTGTACCGCGCGCGCGTCGCCGCGGGCCTGTCCGGGGCCGACCTCGTTGCCGCGCCCACGCAGGCGATGCTGGACACGCTCGCCCCCAACTACAGCCTGTCGCTGCGGCGCGCGCGCGTGCTGCCCAACGGGCGCAGTCCCGCGCTGTTCCGTCCCGGCGGCAAGCGCCCGGTGGTGCTGGCGGCGGGCCGCTTCTGGGACGACGCCAAGAACCTCGCGGCGCTCGACGCCGTCGCGCCGGGACTGCCGTGGCCGGTCCGCCTTGCCGGCTCGTGCACCCGGCCCGACGGTCGCGTGATCGAACCGCGCGCGGTCACGCCGCTGGGCGAGCTGGCCACCCACGAACTGGCTCGCGAATTCGCCGCCGCGTCGGTCCTTGCCCATCCCGCGCGCTACGAACCATTCGGCCTGTCGGTGCTGGAGGCTGCGCTGTCCGGCTGCGCGCTGGTGCTGGGCGACATTCCGAGCCTGCGCGAGGTGTGGGGCGACGCGGCGACCTATGTCCCGCCCGACGACCACGCCGCGCTGCGGGCGACGTTGCAGCGGCTGGTCCGCGACGACGGCGCACGCGGGCGACTGGCGCTGGCCGCGCTCGAGCGCGCGCAGGACTTCACCACGGAGGCGATGGCCGACGCCTGCCTGCAGACCTACGCGGACCTCTCGCCGGTCTTCGCCCCGCTCGTCGAGGAGGCGCAATGCGCCTAGTCCTGTTCTGCCATTCGCTGGTCTCGGACTGGAACCACGGCAACGCGCACTTCCTGCGCGGCGTGTGCACGGAACTGCTCGCACGCGGCCACGATGTGGCGGTGTACGAACCCGCGAACGCGTGGAGCGTGCGGAACCTGGTGGCCGAGCATGGCCAGGCGCCGCTGGGCGGATTCGCGGCCGCCTACCCGCACCTGCGCAGCCACACCTACGACCTCGCACGCCTGGACCTCGACGTCGCGCTGGACCGCGCCGACCTCGTAATCGTCCACGAGTGGAACGACCACGCGCTGGTGAAGCGCATCGGCGAGCACCGGCGCGCCCACGGCGGCTACCGCCTGCTGTTCCACGACACGCACCACCGCAGCGTGACCGAGCCGCAGGGCATGGCCGCCTACGACCTGCGCCACTACGACGGCGTGCTCGCCTTCGGGTCCGTCATCCGCGACCTGTACCGGCATCACGGGTGGGCGGAGCGCGCGTGGACCTGGCATGAGGCGGCGGACACGCGGATGTTCAAGCCGCTCCCCGCGCGCGCCCGCGATGGCGACCTGGTGTGGATCGGCAACTGGGGCGACGACGAACGCACCGCCGAACTGCACGAATTCCTGCTGGGGCCGGTGAAGGACCTCGGCCTGAAGGCCAGGGTGCATGGCGTGCGCTATCCGCAGCAGGCGCTCGACGCGCTGCGCGGCGCGGGCATCGCCTACGGCAACTGGCTGCCCAACTACGAAGCGCCGGCGGTCTTCGCGCGCCACGGCGTCACGGTGCACGTGCCACGACGGCCGTACGTGCAGGCGCTGCCCGGCATCCCGACGATCCGCGTGTTCGAGGCGCTCGCCTGCGGCATCCCGCTGGTGTCCGCGCCCTGGGACGACGTCGAGGGCCTGTTCGAGCCGGGGGCGGATTTCCTGGTCGCACGCGACGGCGCGCAGATGCGCGAGCACTTGCGCAACGTGCTGAACGAACCGCGCCTGGCCCGCTCGCTCGCCGACCACGGCCGCCGGACGATCCTGGCGCGCCACAGCTGCAGCCATCGCGTCGACGAACTGCTGGGCATCTACGCCGAGCTGGGCGCGCCCCGCGCCATCCTCGCCGCCTGAATGAAAGAGCCCGGATGAACATCGCCTTCTTCGCTTCCAGCCTCGTGTCGGCCTACTGGAACGGCGCGGCGACGTACTACCGCGGCATCGTGCGTGCATTGCACGAGCGCGGCCACCGCGTGACCTTCTACGAGCCCGATGCGTACGACCGGCAGAAGCACCGCGACATCCCCGACCCGCCGTGGGCCGAGGTGGTCGTGTACTCCGCGCAGGACGAAGCCGAGGTGTTGCGCACGGTGGAAAGTGCGCGCGGTGCCGACCTGGTGGTGAAGGCCAGCGGCGTCGGCGTGTATGACGAGTTGCTCGAACGCGCGGTCCTGGACCTGCAGGGGCCGTCCACGCTGGTCGTGTTCTGGGACGTCGACGCGCCGGCCACGCTGGACCGCATGCAGTCGGATGCGCGGGACCCGTTCCGCGCGCTGGTTCCTCGCTACGACCTCGTGCTGACCTACGGCGGCGGCGAGCCGGTGCGGCGCGCCTACCGCGGCTTTGGCGCGCGCGAGTGCGTGCCGATCTACAACGCGCTCGACCCCAGCACGCACCACCCGGTGCCACCGCAATCCAGTTTCGAGGGCGACCTCGGCTTCCTGGGCAACCGCTTGCCTGACCGCGAAGCACGCGTCGAGGAGTTCTTCCTGCGCGCGGCCACTCGCCTGCCGCAGCGCAGGTTCCTGATCGGCGGCAGCGGCTGGGGCGACAAGCCGATGCCGCCCAACGTGCAGAACCTCGGCCACGTCTACACGGCCGACCACAACGCGTTCAACTGCACGCCGCTGGCGGTGCTGAACATCAGCCGCGAAAGCATGGCGCGCTACGGGTTCTCGCCCGCCACGCGCGTGTTCGAGGCCGCGGGCGCCGCGGCTTGCCTGATCACCGATGCCTGGGAAGGACTGGAGACGTTCTTCGAGCCGGGGGCCGAGATGCTGGTGGCGCACGACGGCGCCGAAGTCGCCGCGATCGTCGATGCGCTGGACGCGAGCAGGGCCAGCGCAGTAGGCCAGGCGGCGTACAAGCGCGTGCTGGCCGAACACACGTATGCGCATCGGGCCGCGCTGTTCGACGAGGTCCTGCAAGGCCGCGCCACGGAAGTGGAGACGCTCGCATGACGCGCCTGTCCATCGTCATCCTTGGCTTGTCGATCACGTCCTCGTGGGGCAACGGGCATGCGACCACGTACCGGGCCTTGGTGCGCGAACTGGTCGCCGCCGGCCACGACGTGCTGTTCCTCGAGCACGACAAGCCCTGGTACGCCAGCCACCGCGACCTGCCGGACCCGCCGTGGGGCCGCACCGGGCTCTACGCGACGCGCGACGAGCTGCAGGATCGGTTCGCCGGCGACGTGCGCGCGGCCGACCTGGTCATCGTCGGCTCGTTCGTGCCCGAAGGCGCGGCCGTCGGCGACTGGGTGCAGCGCGAAGCGACGGGCACCGCGGCCTTCTACGACATCGACACGCCGGTCACGCTCGCGCGGCTGGCGCGTGGCGAGCACGACTACCTGCGGCCCGACCAGGTCGCCGGCTACGGCCTGTACCTGTCCTTCACCGGCGGCCCGACACTGCGCCGCCTGGAGCGCGAGTTCGGCTCGCCGCGTGCGCGCGTGCTGTACTGCTCCGTCGATCCGCACCTGTACTTCACCGAGCCGCAGGAAGCGGCCTGGGACCTCGGCTACATGGGCACCTACAGCGACGATCGCCAGCCCGGCGTCGACCGGCTGCTGCTGCAGCCCGCGCGCGAGTGGGCGCAGGGCCGCTTCATCGTCGCCGGCCCGCAGTACCCGGTGAGCATCCAGTGGCCGGGCAACGTCGAGTACCGCCCGCACCTGCCGCCGGCGGAGCACCGCGCCTTCTACAACCGCCAGCGCTTCACGCTCAACATCACCCGCGCCGACATGGTCGCGGCCGGCTGGTCGCCCAGCGTGCGCCTGTTCGAGGCGGCCGCCTGTGGCGTGCCGATCATCAGCGACCGCTGGGAAGGGCTGGAGACGCTGTTCGCACCGGGCCGCGAGATCGTGCTGGCCCACACGCCGGCGGAAGTGCTGGCCGTGCTGCGCGGCATGGACGAGGACGAGCGCCAGGCGATGGCCCGACGGGCGCGCGCGCGCATCCTGGCCGAACACACGGCGGCGCACCGCGCCGCGCAACTCGTGGGGTACGCGCTGGACCTGCAGGTGGAGCCGGCACGATGACGATGGAGCAGGACACGCTGGAACGCGCGGCGCGCGCGCCGCGCGAGGCGGCACTGCGGCGGAAGATCGAAGCGCTCGGCCCCTGGTTCCACAACCTGCATCTCCCCGGCGGCGTGCAGACGCTGCCGGACAGCTTCATCGGCGGCGACTTCCCGCGCTTCAAGTGGCTGGACATCGTGCCGCACCTGCCGCTGGACATGGCGGGCTGGCGCGTGCTGGACGTCGGCTGCAACGCGGGCTTCTACAGCTTCGAGCTGGCGAAGCGCGGTGCGTCGGTGCTGGCGATCGATGTCGAGGCGCTGTACCTCGCGCAGGCGCGCTGGGCGGCGAGGCAGTTCGGGCTCGAGCGGCAGGTCGAGTTCCGGCAGATGGGCGTCTACGACGTCGCCACGCTGCAGGAGAGCTTCGACCTCGTGTGGTTCATGGGGGTCTTCTACCACCTGCGCTACCCGCTGCTGGCGCTGGACATCCTGGCGCAGAAGACCCGGCGGCTGCTCATGTTCCAGACGCTGGAGATGCCGGGCGAGGACGTGGCCGCGGACACGAGCGACCGTCCCTTGGACGAGCGCGACGCGTTCCTCGCGCCGGGCTGGCCGAAGATGGCCTTCATCGAGCACCGCTTCGCGGGCGACGAGAGCAACTGGTGGGTCGCCAACCACGCGGGCGTCGAAGCCATGTTGCGCTCGGCCGGCCTGCGCGTGCGTGCACGGCCCGCGGGTGAGATGTACCTGTGCGAGCCGGACCCGGCGAGCAAATCGCGCCACTGGATCGCGCACGGCCTGGCCGGCCACGCGGCCGGCGCGCTCAAGACCCTCGTGGAGAAATGATGTGGTGGACGGGCGCGGCATGACACCCTCCGCGTCCCTCGCGCTGTGCGCCGGCCGTTTCGTGCTGCCGACGGCTGCCCATCTCGCGCTGGTGCGGGCGGCGCTCGGACGTGCGCCACTTTGCGTCGTCGCGCTGCGCCGCGCGCACCAGGCCGCCACGCCCGCGAACCCGTTTTCCTGGGACGAGCGCGCGCGCATGTTGCTGGCCGGGCTGCGCGACGACGAGCGGGAGCGCGTGCAGGTGCGGCCGGTGCGCGAGCACTACGACGGGCAGCGGCTGGTGCAGGACCTCGCCGCACTCACCTCCGGCGCGCGCGGCGTCGAGTGGGTGGTGGCGGGCGAGCCCCCAGTGCACGAGGACGACCTGCCGGCGGGCTGGCGCTTCGACAGCGTGGCCGGCACCGATCCGGACGTCGCCGCCTGCGCCTGGCTGGAGCAGCTCTATGCCGCGGAGGAACCGTCGCGCGGGCTCGCGGCGCTGGACGCCAACCTGCCCCGCGACGCCGCCGCGTTCCTGCGCGAGTGGATCCGCAGCGGCACTTTCGCCACCGTGCGCGACGACTGGCGGCAGATCCGGAAGGAGCGCCGCATCTGGTCGGTGGTGCCCTACCCCGTCATCCTCGTGACCGTCGACGCGCTGGTGCACGCGGGTGGCCACGTGCTGCTGGTGCGGCGCGGTCGCGCGCCCGGCAAGGGACTGTGGGCGATTCCCGGCGGCTTCCTGGAGACGCGCGAAGGCGTGCAGGAAGCGGCGGTGCGCGAACTGGTGGAGGAGACCGGCATTCCGCTGACGATCGGGCAGGCGCGCGAGAAGCTGCGCGGCGTGAAGGTGTTCGACCATCCCGAGCGCAGCCAGCGGGGGCGCGTCATCACGCACACGTACTTCTTCGACCTCGGCGATGCGCCGCCGCCGCGCGTGCAGGGCGGCGACGACGCCGCCGAAGCACGCTGGATCCCCCTGGCCCGCCTCCCGTCGATGGAAGCGCAATTGCACGACGATCACTTCCACATGATGGCAAGCTTCGGGCTCGTGACCCCGGAGGTGCCGAATGACCGCCACGCATCGTGAAACCCGCGCCCGCAAGGAAGCACGCGACCTGATCCACCGCAACGTCGACCGCATCCGGCGGATGGAGCAGTGGTCCAAGCGCAAGCGCAACCTGGGCGAACGCATCGCCGAACCGGTCGCGCAGTTCTGCGGCCGCATGTCCTTCATCTGGCTGCATGCGGCGTTCTTCGCCGGCTGGATCGCGTGGAACGCGCTGCCGGACCTGCCGCATTTCGATCCGTACCCGTTCACGTTCCTCACGCTGTGCGTGTCGCTGGAGGCGATCTTCCTGTCCGCCTTCATCCTGATCAGCCAGAACCAGGAGATGCGCCTGACCGAGCGCCGCAACCTGCTCGAACTGCAGCTGGACCTGCTGTGCGAGCAGGAGAACACCAAGATGCTGAAGCTGATCCACGCGATGGCGCAGAAGCTGGGCGTGTCCGACGAGGACGACCCGGAGATGGCGGCGTTGCTGGAAGCGGTGCGGCCCGAGACGATCGGGCACGAGATCGAGACGGCGTTCGCGGCGCACTGAGCGCCGAGCGGCCGGTCAGCGGCCGAGACCTGCGAAGAGGAGCATGCCGACGACCAGCGCCGGGATGGTCGCGAACGCGGACGCGATCGCCCATTCGATGCGGCGGCTGAACGCCAGGCCCGCCGACACCACCGCCGGCACCGCGGCAGCGGCGGCGCACAGCACCAGGAACTCGCCCTCGGGATGGCCGCCACTGGCGGCCGCACCGGCCCCGAACAGGGCCCAGAAAAACGCCGCCAGGCCGTTGAAGGCCAGCGCCGCGGCCCAGCGCAGCCAGTCCCACCAGCTGGGGCGCGCGATCGGCAGCCGGGTCGTCGCTTCCATCGTCACTTCGCCTGCGCGACGACCTTGGTGAAGAAGTCGTAGATGCCCTTGTCGCCCATCGCGCGCGCATCGGCGAGTTCGCCCGACTTGGTCGTGTACAGCACCTTGCCGCCCGCACCCAGCACCGCCACCGCCGGGATGCCCTTCTTCAGCGGCACGCCATACCGCTGGGCGATGTCCGTGTTCTTGTCGAAGCGGCCGACATCGACCTTGACCACGCGGAAGTTCTTCTGGATCAACGGTGCCGACTGGCCGTCCTTGAACGCCATGTCCAGCACGCGGCAGTCGGGGCACCAGTTCGCGCCGAAGACCACCAGCACCGGCACCTTCGCCTGCTGCGCGTCTGCCAGCGCCGCCTGCACCTGCGCTTTCGCGTCCGCGGCTTCGTCGTACGGACCGGTGGCCGCCCACGCGCCGGTGGCGGCGAAGGCGAGCAGGAGCAAGGCGCGGCGTGCGAGGGTCATCGGGACGGGCGAAGTGGAAAGCCGCAAGGATGCCGCATTCGCGTGCCGCGGTCGACCGGGTTCAACCCGGCGGCGTGCCCTGCGGCTCCAGCAAGGTGAAGCGCTGGCGCGGCTCGCCGCCCACGGGCACGGTCTCGAAGAACATGGCGTACGGGCGCACCCAGTGGCCGGTGTCGCGGCCGAGCGGGCGGTAGAGCACCAGCGGTTCGAGCGTTTCGCTGTGGCGCACGACGCCGAGCACCTCGTACTCGCCGCCCTTGTAGTGCCGCCAGCGGCCGGGCGTGATGGACGGCAGGGCCGGCAGGTCGTCGTCCGCGCTCATCGGCCGGACAGGTGGTAACGCACCGGGTTCTCCTGCCGCACGACCTGGCCGCGCACCTCGAGCTCGCGCACGCAGGTGATCGTGTACCAGGACACCGAGCCGTCGAAGCGGGGCAGCAGGCGCTCGACGCGCGCCGAGAGTTCCCCGAACGGGACGGGCTTGGTGTCGAGCGACGCCAGGATGGCGCCGGCGATGGCCTCGAACTTCGCGGTGTCGATCGACTTGCGCGCGGTCCACTGCTTGCCGCGCACGAGCGTGCGCGCCGGACGTGGGGTGGGCATGGGGTTCTCCTCGGGAGCGCGATGGTGGACCGCGCCGTGCGAACCCGCAAGCGGGTCGAGCCTCAGTGCAGCGCCGCGCCGCAGGACGGGCAGATGCGCACGTCGTCCGACGCCAGCGGGTTCTTGCAGCGGCCGCAGCGCCAGGTCAGTGCGTGCTTCGAGCCGACCGTCCACAAGGCGATGGCGACCGGGATGCCGACCAACACGCCGGCGGCGCCCCACCCCGCGCCGAGCGCGAACGGCGCGAGCAGGGCCAACCCCTGCAACGCGCACCCGACGCCCGTGAAATGGTTCACACGTTCGTGCGTTGCGGCCACGGTTCGTTCGTCCATTTGTTACCTCCTTCGGCGCGACTCTGGGACCCACGGTCCCGGGATGCATCCCCGGTGCGCACGAGGCGGCGGCGCGGGTCCCCCGTTTGGGGGGGCACGGGGCAAACCCGTAGACAGCCCCCGGGCCATCAGTTACCTTCCGCAACGTTTTGTTAACAGGTTGCCCGGACATGAACTTCCGCTCCGCTGCCCTCCTCCTGGCGCTGGTCTCCACGCTGGCAGGGTGCCAAACCAATCCCCCGCTGCAGAACGCCACGGGCGTCTCGTCGATGGACGTCGACCCCAGCCGCAAGGGCCCCGTGTCGGGCGTCGGCGTCGAAGGCCAGGACATCGTCGCGATGACCGATTCGATGATGCGCGACATGCTCGCCGAGCCGATCTTCGCGGAAACGGGCAAGCGTCCCCGCGTCATCGTCGACAGCCAGTATTTCGTCAACGAGAGCTCGCAGGCGATCAACCGCAACCTGATCACGCAGCGGCTGATGGTCAACCTGAACCGCGCCGCCCGCCAGCGCATGCAGTTCATCAACCGCCAGAACTCCTCGATGATCGAGCAGGAGCGTGCCCTCAAGCGCAGCGGCACCACCGACGTCGGCACCACCGGCCTGACCAAGGCGCAGCTGGGCGCCGACTACCGCCTCTCCGGCAAGATCAATTCGCTGGACAGCCGCAACACCAAGAGCGGCCTGGTGCAGCGCTACACGCAGATCTCCTTCGAGATGACCGACCTGGAATCGGGCGAGATCGTCTGGTCCGGCATCTACGAGTTCTCCCGCGCCGCGGCGGACGACGTCATCTACCGCTGAAAGGGCCCGCACCATGTTCAAGAGCCTCACTCTTGCCGCCGGCGCGGCGGTCCTGCTGGGCGCCTGCGCCGTGGAGCAGACCACGCCGCCCACGTTCGCGGGCTGCCGCACCTGGGACATGCAGGTCGGCCAGCCGAACCTCGGCGCCGTGTCCGTGCAGTCGCCCGAGCTCGCCAAGGTGATCGGCGTGCTGGACATGCAGACGTCGCGCACCGGCACCGGCATGGCCGCCGTGCAGACCACCGTGCAGAACTGCACCGACGTGGACGTCGTGCTGCTGATGCGCACCCGCTTCACCGGCGACCGCGGCCAGTCCGAGCCGCCGAGCGCGTGGAAGACCGTGCACCTGGCCCCGCGCGGCCAGGCCACGTACGGCGAGAACGCGGTGTCGGGCACCACGAGGAGCGTGGGTGTCGACATCTACGACGCCAACCGCGGCCAGTCGCAATTCGCACCGGGACAGACCTACACGGTCCCGATGCAGCAGGCCCGCTGAACGGGCTTTCCAAGGAGTCAGCCATGAACCGTCGCCTTGCACTGCTCGGCGCGTCGCTGGTGGCCGCCAGCGCCGTTGCCCAGACCACCGCCCCGCAGATCCCGGAGAGCGCGTACCGCAAGGGCATGCCCGACGTGGTGACGCCCGCGCCGGTCGCGCCCGCCCCCGGCTCGACGTTCGACCGCGCGGCGTTCGGCAGTGCGTACGCACGCGCCGGCCGGCCGACGATCGCCGTGCTGTGGAACCGTGAATTCACGGACATGCTGGAGCAGACCACCGCGCAGCAGACGACCATCGACAACGTCCGTGGCGGCGCGGCACGCGTCGAGGCGATGCGCGTGCCCGGCTACGCCGCGGCGCAGGCCGAGCGGGGCTCGTTCTCCAGCACCACCATCACCACCGGCCAGGTGAAGTCCTCGCAAGGCGAGCGCAGCGGCCCGGTCGAACGCATCGACCTGCAGATGCGCGCATCGTTCATGCAGACGCTGGCGTCCAACGGCGTGAAAGTGGTCGACCGCAACGTCACCATGCGCACGACGGCCGCGAAGTCCAAGGGCGCGCACGACACGCAGCAGGTCGAGACCGACGCGCTGTCGAAGCACGCCAAGCTGCTGATGGAAGTGCTCAACACGCCGGACGCCGCCGCGCCCACGGGTTGGGCCACGTACGTCTCCATCAAGCGCCTGTCCGACGGCGTGGTGCTCGCCGAGGGGTACCTCACCGGTGAATCCACCGCGCCCAAGGCCGGCCCGAAGTTCGAAGCGGATCCCCGCGGCGGCTTCCGCGAAGTGGCCGCACCGGCCGTGACGCCGGGCGACTCGGCCCGCAACGTCGCCGAACAGGCGCTGATCCGCCTGCGCACCGCGCTCTGAGTCCCGCCAGCAAGACCAATACCCAGGAGTACCCGATGCGAGCCACCGCCTCGCGCGCCACCAGCGCGCTGACCAAGATCGCCCTGGCGGCCGCCGCCGTCGCCTGCATGCCCGCGCATGCGCAGTTCGGCAGCCTGTTCCAGAGCATGATGCAGGCGCAGCAGCAGGCCGCGCAGCAGGAAGCGCAGCAGCGCGCGACCGCCAAGCCGGCCAAGAAGTGGGGCACGGTCAAGCCGGTGCCCAGCGAACTTCGCGTCCAGGCGCAGGCCTTCGCCGCCACCGCCAAGACGCCGGAACTGCGCCCGCTGTTCGAGCGCCTCTTCATCGAAGGCGAGCGCAACGCCACGCTGAACTTCGAGCGCATCGGCATGGCCGCCCTGGCCGCCGGCGACGTCGGCACCGCCGAGAAGGCCTTCGAAGCCGCCGTGGCGCGCATCGACCTGATCTACGCCGACAACCCGGAAGCGCAGAAGGCCAAGTCGCTGTGGACCGCCGAGAAGGTCAAGGACTACAAGGGCGAGCCGTACGAGCGCGCGATGGCGTACTTCTACCGCGGCATCGTGTGGGCGGCGAAGGGCGACTTCCAGAACGCGCGGGCCATGTTCAAGCAGGCCGACTACCAGGACACGGTGGCCGAGGCCGAGCAGTACGCCGGCGACTTCGGCCTGATGCCCTACATGGCAGGCTGGGCCAGCTACTGCGACGGCAACGCGCAGCTGGCGCAGGAATTCGCGCAGCAGGCCGCCAAGGTCGACAAGGCCTACGTGGGCCTGAGCGCCGAGCAGCCGGTGCTGGTGCTGTTCGAGACCGGCCGCGCGCCGTTCAAGTACGGCGGCGGCAAGTACGGCGAGGTGCTCAAGTGGGCCCCCTACGAGACGCCCGCCGCGCAGATGGTGAAGGCCGCTTCCGCCGACACCGACTGGAAGGCCGAGAAGTTCATCGTCGGCGGTGACGTCGGCTTCCAGGCCACGACGCGCGGTGGCCGGCCGGTCGACGGCGTGCTGGGCGGCAAGGCCTCGTTCAAGGAAGGTGCGGAGGGCGTCGCCACCGTCGCAACGGCCGTGGGTGCCGCCGGCCTGGACGTCGCGATGATGTCCGGCAACCGCGACGCCGCGGGCCTGGGCATGGTCGGCATGTTCGCCGGCCTCGTCGCGCAAGGCATGGCCGAGAGCACGCAGGCGCAGGCCGACATCCGCGAATGGGAGCAGCTGCCCTCCACCGTGTGGCTGGGCACCGCGCCCGCGAAGTCGCCCGCGACCAAGCTGGCCGTGGCCCTCGACGCCGGCGCCGCACAGACCGCCACGCGCATCGTCGACGCGCCGCGCTGCCAGCTGTACTGGGGCCGCTCGATCGCCCCGGCGTCGCTGGCCGGCGATGCCGGCCCGGTGGAAGCGGGCGAGCATCCGCGCGACCCGGCATTCCGCAGCGAACTCCAGGGCCTGTTCGGCGGCTGAGGCCTCCGCACCCTAGCCATCGGCGGCCGCTTCGTGCGGCCGCTTCTCCATCCGGATCCGAACCTTCGAGAAAGACCCACGACGATGCGAGCTCCTTCCCTGCGCGCGTGCAGCGCCCTGTCCAGGATCGCGCTGGCCGCCGCCGCCACCTGCGCCCTGCCCGCCCACGCCCAGTTCGGCGGATTGCTCCAGAGCATGATGCAGGCGCAGCAGCAGGCCGCGCAGCAGGAAGCGGCGCAGCGCGCCGCCACGCCGGCAAAACGGTGGGGCACGGTGAAGCCGGTCCCCGCCGACCTGCGGACGCAGGCACAGGCATTCGCCGCGGGCGCGAAGAGCGCCGAGATGCGCCCGCTGTACGAGCGCCTGTTCATCGAAGGCGAGCGCAACGCCACGCTCAACTTCGAGCGCATTGGGCTCGCGGCGCTGTCGGCCGGAGACCTCGACACGGCGGAGAAGGCTTTCGAGGCCGCGGTCGCGCGCATCGACCTGATCTACGCCGACAACCCGGAAGCGCAGAAAGCCAAGTCGCTGTGGACCGCCGAGAAGGTCAAGGACTTCAAGGGCGAGCCGTACGAGCGCGCGATGGCGTACTTCTACCGCGGCATCGTGTGGGCGGCGAAAGGCGACTTCCAGAACGCCCGCGCGATGTTCAAGCAGGCCGACTACCAGGACACCGTCGCCGAAGCGGAGGCGTATGCCGGCGACTTCGGCCTGATGCCCTACATGGCAGGCTGGGCGAGCTACTGCGACGGCAACGAGCAATTGGCCAAGGAGTTCGCGCAGCAGGCGGCGAAGGTCGACAAAGGGTTCGTCGGCATCAGCGCGGAGCAGCCGGTGCTCGTGCTGTTCGAAACCAGCCGCGTCCCGTTCAAGTACGGCGGCGGCAAGTACGGCGAGCTGCTCAAGTGGCAGCAGTACGAGGCGGTGCTGAAGGAGCCGAAGTACGAGGTCCAGGGGGCATGCGTCCCGGATGCCGACGGCTGCAAGCCGGTGCCGGGCAAGTTCATCGTCGGCGGCGACGTCGGCTTCCAGGCCACGACGCGCGGCGGCCGCCCGATCGACGCCGTGCTTGGAGGCAAAGCGTCGTTCCGCGAAGGCGCAGAAGGTGTCGCGAACGTCGCCACGGCCGTGGGCGCCGCCAGCCTCGACGTGGCGATGCTGTCCGGCAATCGCGATGCGGCCGGCCTCGGCATGGTCGGCATGTTCGCCGGCCTCGTCGCGCAGGGCATGGCCGAGAACACGCAAGCCCAGGCCGACATCCGCGAATGGGAGCAGCTGCAGGGCCAGCTGTGGCTGGGCACGGGCAGCACGAAGCTGGAAGCGCCGGCGGTGCGCGCGAACGTGCAGACCTTCACCCAGTTCGTGGGTGTCGGCATGTCCTTCGAACGGCAAGGCTCGACGGTGAAGCTCGTCAACGTCATGGCGGGAGCACCGGCCCATCGCGCCGGCCTGCGGTCGGGCGACGAGTTGCTGGCCGTGGACGGCGCACCGGTCGCGACGCTCCAGCCGCAGGACATCGCCGCCAAGGTGCGTGGAAACGCCGGCACCGCCGTCAACCTGCGCGTCGTGCGCAACGGCGAGCCCCAGGACGTGCCCGTCGTGCGGGACACGATCACCAACCCGGTGGTCCCGTCGGCGCCGTTGAAGCGGCTGGTGGACGCGCCCCGCTGCCAGCTGTATTGGGGCCGCGCCATGCCGGCGGCGGCGGCGACCGTGCGCGAAGCCGGCCCGCTCGAGCCCGGCGAGCATCCGCGCGACCCGGCGTTCCGCGGCGAGATCCAGGCGATGTTCGGCGCCTGAGCGCCGCGCGACCGCGCATGGACGAAAGCGCCCTTCGGGGCGCTTTTCCTTTGGGGATGATCAGCCGCGAGCGATGGCGGCGCCGACGCTCGCCAGCACGGCTTCGCGTGCGGACCCGTCTTTCGGGGACCCGGTGAGGTAGCACGCGACCACCAGCGGTGCGGCGCCGCTGGCCGGCCACAGCACGCCGACGTCATTGGTGGTGCCACGCGGCCCGGTCCCGGTCTTCGTCGCAGCGCGCCAGCCGGGAGGCAGCTGGGCGCGCAGGCGCGCACGGCCGGTCGTCGACTTCTCCATCCACTGCAGCAGCAGCGCGCGGTCGGTCTTGTCCGTGCCCTCCTGCAGCAGCGCCCGGTGCAGCAAGCGCGCCATCGCGCGGGGCGTCGTCGTGTCACGCGGATCGCCGGGCGGCACGTCGTTCATCGCCGGCTCGATGCGATCCAGCCGCGTCGTGCGGTCGCCGAGCGAGCGCGCATGCGACGTCACCGCCGCCGGGCCGCCGAGGACGCGCAGCAGCACGTTGGCCGCGCCGTTGTCGCTCTCCACGACCGCGGCCTCGCAGAGGGCCTGCACGCTCATCGCCCCCTGCGCCAGGCGCGCTTCGGTCACCGGCGCATGGCCCGCGAGGTCCTCGCGCGTGTAGCTCACCGAGCGGTCGAGCGACTCGCGCCCTTGCGTCACCCGGTGCAGCACCGCGGCGGCGAGCAACCACTTGAACGTGCTGCACATCGGGAAGCGTTCGTCGAGGCGATGCCCCTTCAGTTCCCCCGTGCCCGTGTCGAGCACGGCGACACCGAGCAGGCCGCCGGAGGCGGCCTCCAGATCGGCCCACGGGGTGGCCGCCAGGGCGGGCCAGGCCGCGAGCGCGGATGTTGCGAGGAAGGCGCGGCGAGAGACGGACTCCATGCCGCGCAGTGTGCCAGCCTCAGGGTGCGGAAGCGTTCCAGGTGGCCGCGGGAATGGCGTCCGGGCACGGGTTGCTGCGCGCGTTGGCAATCACGCGCAGCGCCTGCGCAGCCTGCACCGCCTGTGAGTCCCCGCCCTGCGCACGCGACATCGCGGCCATGCCGCAGAACGTCCAGGCCTGCGCGTTGGCCGGGTCGGATTGGGAGCGCTCGAGGTAGCGGTTGGCGATGCGCTCCAGGCCCTCGCGCTCGCCGGGGGTCTGCGGCGTGGCTGCGCCGGCGGTGCCGACGCGCCGCAGCGTGGTGCCATTCGCTTCCGGTGCGCCGGGCTTGTTGGCGAACAGCGTGCCGTTGCGCCACTCCATCGTGTACGCGATGCCGTTGACCGGATTGGTGAACTCGTACACGCCGCGGGCATTGCGCACGTACGTCGACCGCTTGCCGTTCGACGGCTCGTACAGCTCCAGCGTGTTGCCGCTGAACTTCGCGTCCACGGTGTAGCCGGTGCCGGTCGTGTAGGTGCCGTCCACCTGCGCGTGGGCGGCGAGGGAAGCGAGGGCGAGGCAGGCGCCCGCGAGCGCGGTCTGGATGCGGAACATGGGACTCCTTTGCATGGAGCCGGGAGCATCGCCGAGCGCGCGAGGCCGCCCCATTCCCCGAACGGGGGATGGTGGCGGAGTCAGGCAGCGGCGGGGGCAGCGCGCGGCACCAGCGGCGCTTCGCGGATCGGCAGGTGGACCAGCGCGGCGGCCACGGCCAGCAAGGCGTCGGCGATCCAGATGCCGTCGTAGCTGCCGGTGGCCTGGAACACCGTGCCACCGAGCCACGCGCCGAGGAAGCCACCGACCTGGTGGGTGAGCATCACCAGCCCGAACAGCATGGCCATGTGCGCGGGCCCGAAGAACTTCGCCACCAGGCCCGCCGTCGGCGGCACCGTCGACAGGAAGGTCATGCCCATCACGGCGGCGAACACCAGCACCACCGGGCCGGTCTTCGGCGCGAACAGGAAGGCGACGATGGCCACGGCGCGGACGGCGTAGATCAGCGACAGCAGCGACTTCATGCGCCAGCGGCCGATGGCCCAGCCGATCGCCAGGCTGCCCACGATGTTGAACAACCCCAGGACCGCGACCGCCCAGCCGGCCCATTGCGTCGCGAGCCCGCAGGCCGCGACGACGCCGGGCAGGTGCGTGGCGAGGAAGGCGACGTGGAAGCCGCAGACGAAGAAGCCGGTGGCGAGCAGCAGGAAGCCCGGGTGGCGCAGCGCCTCGCCGGCGGCCTCGCGCGTGGTCACCGGCTTCTTGCCGGCGGGCGCGGCCTGCTGGTTGTTGCCGCGCAGGAGCCAGGCGGCGGGCAACGCGAGCAGCACGAGCGCCGCCAGCACCTGCATGGCGCCGACCCAGCCGATGCCGACGATCAGGGAGGCGGAAATGGGACCGAGCAGGAACTGCCCGGTCGAGCCGCCTGCATTGACGACGCCAGTGGCCAGGCCCCGGTGCTGTGGCGGCACCAGGCGCGTGGTCGCCGACATCAGCACCGCCGGCCCGGCCATGCCGGCGCCACCCGCGGCCAGGATGCCCACCGCGACGACGAGCCCCCATGTGGATTGCATGTAGGGCGTGATGAAGGTCCCCAGCGCCACCAGCGCAACGCCCGCGAGCAGCACGCGGCCGGTGCCGATGCGGTCGGCGATGGCACCGGCGATGGGCTGCGTGAGCCCCCACCACAGCTGGCCGAAGGCGAAGGCCAGGCTGATGCTGGCCAGGCCCAGGCCGGTGGACGTGTTCAGCGGCGAGAGGAACAGGCCCATCGTCTGGCGCACGCCCATGGTCAACGCGAACGCGCCGGCCGCGGCCAGCAGCACGAGCCACGTCACCGGTGCGCGCACGAGCGCTTTTGCTTCACTCATCGACGTCCCCTTCGTCCTCGACCGGCGCGAGCAGCGCCGTGCACTCGTCGATCAACGCATGCAGCGCGACGACCCGCTGGGGTCCGAGCGCGGCGTTGATGCCCTCCTGCGCGACGCGCCAGCGGCGCTGCGCCTCGGCGCGCTTCTCCCGGCCGGCGGGCGTCACCGCCACGCGCAGGCTGCGGGCGTCGTCGCCGGGCAGCATCTCGAGCCAGCCGGCCGCGACCAGCGGCTTGAGGTTGCGGCTCAGCGTCGACGGCTGCAGGCCGAGCGTGCGCGCGAGGTCGGTCGGCCGGATCGGGCCCAGCTTGCACACGAACGACAGCAGCGAGTACTGCGTGGTCTTCAGGCCCACGCGGCGCATCTCGGCGTCGTAGTGCTGCCCGACGCGGCGGCCGAGCTGTCGCAGCTTGAGGTTGGTGCAACCCTGGGGCTTGACGGCGGTGTCCATGGCAATTAGTGTACCTGCAACTATTGCAGCTGCAAGTGACTGGAAAGGACGAGCGATGGACGGCAATGACCTGGAACGCTGGCTGGCGCAGGAGCGCGAGCAGATGGCGATCTTCGACAAGGGGCCCGGACCCGGCGTGTCGACACCCGAGCAGGTGGCGGGCCGCAGCGGCCTGGCGTTGCTCGAGGCGATGCTCGCCGGCCAGTTGCCGGTCGCGACCATCGCCAAGACCCTGGACTTCCTCTTGCTCGCAGCCGAGGACGGCCGCGCCGTGTTCCAGGGAACGCCGGGACCCGCGCACCTGAACCCGATGGGCGGCATCCATGGCGGCTGGTACGCGACGCTGCTCGATTCGGCGATGGGCTGCGCGGTGCACACGAAGATGCCAGCCGGCCGCGGCTACACGACGGCGGAGCTGAGCGTCAACATCGTCCGCGCGATCGGCCCGAAGGTGCAGCGCGTGCGCGCCGAAGGCAAGGTGCTGCACGCCGGCCGGCAGCTGGCGACGGCGGAGGGCCGCCTGTACGGCCCGGACGGCACGCTGTACGCGCACGCGACGACGACCTGCCTGGTGGTCGAGATGCGTTGAACTCCCTGACGCAGAGGTCGCGGAGCAAGCGCAGAGATCGCAGAAGAATCCATTGAAGAATCCTTTGCGTTCTGCGTCCTCTGCGCTTGCTCTGTGTCCTCTACGTTCGGGAGTCCGTCTTCGACGGACTACACCGATGCCGCTCCCTCCGCCCGCGGCAGGTCGACCGTGAACGTCGTCCCCTCGTCCCGCGTCGAGCGGCACTGGACCTCGCCGCCGTGCGCGCGCGCGATCTGGCGCACGATGTACAGGCCCAGGCCGATGTTGCGCCCCGATCGTCCCGCGGTGGACTCGCCCTGCTGCAGCGGCTCGAACAGGGCTTCGCGCAGGGCGGGCGGGATCGGGTCGCCCGCGTTGTGGACGGCGATGCGCACGCGCGAGTGCTCGGCGTGCACCGACACGTGGATGGGCGAGTCGGGGTCGCCGTAGACGAGCGCGTTGTTCAGGAGGTTGCCCACGACCTGCGCCATGCGATCGGCATCCCACGTGCCCGCACCATCGCCGTGCGCGTCCACCTCGATGCGCCGCGCCGGATGCGCAAGTCGCGCCGCGTCGGCGGCCTGCTGCACGATCTCCACGATGTCGCCGGGCGTGCGCACCACGGGCAGGCCGCTGCCCAGCCGCGCCTGCGTGAAGTCCAGCAGGTCGCGGATCAGGCGCAGGCTCATGGCGGTGCTGGACTGGATGCGCTGCACGCAGCGTGCGAATTCGTCGCGCAGCCCCGCGCGCTCGAGCAGCGCGGCGTTCAGCTGGATCACGTTCAGCGGGTTGCGCAGGTCGTGCGACACGATGCCCACCAGCAACTGCGAGAACTGCACCTGCCGCCCGAGCTGGCTGGACCGCAGCTCGGCCCGCCGCCGCGCGTGGACCTGCGTGCGCGTCAGCTGGTACAGCAGGACCGACACCAGCAGCCCCGCCAGCAGCACGCCCGCCGGCGTGACCCAGTCGGTCCAGTCGCGGCCCGTGCCGGGCGCGTAGAGGAGCAGCCAGGCCTGGCCCCCGAAGTCGATGCGCCGGGTCGCCACGGGGCGCGCGAGCGCCTCCTCGGACCCATGCAGCACCTGCGGGGGCTCGCCATCCGATTGCGTGTGCACGGCGTGCAGCCGCACGACGCCCGGCTCGAACACGCCCTCGAAGAAGTCGACGGCACGGAACGGGGCGTAGACGAAGCCGCGCAGCAGGCGGCGCCGCTCCTCCAGCGTCTGCGGCACGCCGCCGCGCTCGTACAGCGGCGTGTAGACCAGGAAGCCGGGCGACTTGTGCGCGTCGATCTCCTGCTTGAGCACCACGCTGCCCGTCACCGAGAAGCGCCCGCTGTCGCGCGAGCGGTCCATCGCCGCCGCCCGCACCGGATCGCTGTGCATGTCGTAGCCGAGCGCCGCGCGGTTGCGCTCGTCCATCGGTTCGATCAGCTCGATGCGGTACGTGTCGCCCTGCCCCACCCGCGGGCTCCAGGCCAGGCCCTGGATGCCGGGGAAGTCGCTGCGGATCCGCAGCCCGCCGACGAACAGGCCGAAGGCGCGAGGGGTGATGGCGTCGCCTTCGGCCAGCACGAACGAACGGGTGGCCCGCAACAGCGCGACCGACGACGTCATGCGGCGGTCGAGCCGCGCGAGGTCCGCTTCGACCGCCGCGACCACCGCGGCTTCGTGCCGCGCCTCGGCCACGCGCCACGACAGCAGCGCCGCGATCGCCGTCAGCAGCAGTGCGCTCGCCAGGACGAAGATCGCCCGCCCTTGCCCCGTGTCGCGGCGCGGCCGGCCGCGCCAGGCGGCGAGCAGGGGCTTCACTTGGCGGCCACGAGCTCCTGCTCGTCGGCGGGCTCGCGCGGCACCTCGAACAGGCGGAACGGCGGCCGGTCGGGATGCTTGCGCAGCAGCAGCGGCCGCGCGACGTTGAACACCGGCACGCCGCTGATCGTCTGGCCTTCGATGGTCCCGCGGTGCGCGTGGCCATGGAACACGGCGTCCACCGGGTAGCGCAGAAGCGGCTCCTCCAGCCGGCTGCTGCCCAGGAACGGGAGGATCTCCGCAGGCTCGCCCTGCACGGTGGACAACACCGGCGAGTAGTGCATCAGCGCGATGCGCCGCCGCATGCGCAGCTTGGCCAGCGCGGACTCGAGCTTCATCGCCTCGTGCAGCGCTTCCTGCACGAAGGCCTTGATCGCCGGTTCACCCCAGGCACCCAGGGAGCCGCGGCCGAAGCCGCCGGCGAAACCCTTCACGCCCGCGATGCCCACGCCCTCGATCTCGCACGCCTCGCCATCGAGCACGCGCACGCCGGCCTTCTTCAGCGTGGCGCACACCACTTCCGGCGTGCCGGTCTCGAAGTCGTGGTTCCCCAGCACGGCCACGATCGGCACCGAGACGGCGCTCAGCTCGTCGGCCAGGATCTTGGCCTCCTCGGCCGTGCCGTAGTCGGTGAGGTCGCCGCAAAGCAGCAGCGCGTCGGCCGCGTCCGAAGCCTGCGCGAGGAAGCCGCGCAGCTTGCCGGCCGAGTCCTTGGTGACGTGGAGGTCGCCGACGGCGGCGAAGCGGACGGTGGTGGAGGACTTGCCCATGCCAATGGTCGGGATTCGGTCCCACATGCTGCCGCGTGGCGCGGCCGGGGTGCATCGTCCAGCAACCGTCACGGCTGTAGGCGCATGCCGACCACCGATGGGGCTGCTTCTCCGCACGGCGAACGGCCCGGCTCACCGAGACTGGCGTGCCTTGCAGTACCCACACGGGGAGACGACCATGTGCACCGTCCCGCTCGCGCCATCCATCGAGGAAGAGGTCCACCCCGACACGGCCGCGTTCTACCGGCGCGCGTTGCAGGTGCTCAGCGATGCGGGCGTCCCATTCCTGGTGGGCGGCGCCTTCGCGCATGCGTGCTTCACCGGCATCCGGCGCAACACCAAGGACCTGGACCTGTTCATCCGCCGCGAGCACCTCGATCGCGTGCAGGACCTGGTGCGCGCCGAGGGCTGGCGCACCGAGCTGCCGTACCCGCACTGGCTGGCCAAGGTGTACGCGGGCGAGGACTTCATCGACCTGATCTACAACTCGGGCAACGGCGTCACGCCGGTCGACGACCTCTGGTTCCAGGACAACCCGGAGGCCGAGGTGCTGGGCGTGCCGGTGAAGATCGCCAACATGGAAGACGGCTTCCTGTCCAAGGCCTTCATCATGGAGCGCGAGCGCTACGACGGCGCCGACATCGCGCACCTGCTGCACGCGAACGCGGAGCACCTGGACTGGGCCGGCCTGCTGGAACGCTTCGGGCCCAACTGGCGCGTGCTGCTCGCGCACCTGACCCTCTTCGGCTTCATCTATCCCGGCGAGCGCCACCGCGTCCCGGCCTGGGTGATGGACCGCCTGCTGCAGAAGCTGGCCGCGGAGATCGCGCAGCCGCCGGCCGTCGACGCCCACGTGTGCGCCGGCACGCTGCTGTCGCGCGAGCAGTACCTGCACGACGTGGAGCAGCTCGGCTACATCGACGGCCGGCTGACGCCGGCCAGCACGATGACGCCGGAGGACATCCAGGTCTGGACCGAGGCCATCCCGGCGCGGCAGCAACAGCACGCCGTCGATGGGCCGGGCGCGCTGACGCCGCCGGGCGTGCCCACGACGGCGGCCGGCGAGCCCATCGTGCTGCCACCGCCGGCGTGAGGATCGCGACTTTCAACGTCAACGGCGTCAACGGACGCCTGCCCCGCCTGCTCGAATGGCTGCAGAAGACGCAGCCCGACGTCGCCTGCCTGCAGGAGATCAAGACCAGCGATCCACGCTTTCCCGGCGACAAGCTGCGCGACGCGGGCTGGACCGCCATCTGGCACGGGCAGCCTTCGCACCATGGGGTCGCGATCCTCGCGCGCGGCATGGCGCCGATGGAAGTGCGGCGTGGCTTGCCGGCCGGCCCGACGGACTTGCAGGCGCGCTATCTCGAAGCCGACTTGCGCGGTGTGCGCATCGCGTCCGTGTACCAGCCCAACGGCAACCCGCCCGGCAGCCCGAACTTCCTCTACAAGCTCGCCTGGTCCGAGCGCCTGGTCGCGCATGCGGCCACGCTGGTGGGCTTGTCGCAGCCCGTGGTGCTGGCCGGCGACTTCAACGTGGTGCCCACCAACGCCGACATCTACAACTGGTGGGTGTGGCAGCACGACGCGGTGCTGCAGCCCGAGACACGCGCGCTGCACGAGAAGCTGCTGGCGCAGGGCTGGACGGACGCCACGCGGCACCTGCACCCGGCCGACCGGATCTACACGTTCTGGGTGAATGCCGCCGCGCATGCGCGCAACGCGGGCTTCCGCATGGACTTTCTGCTGCTGAACGCGGCCGCGTTGGCGCTGCTGCGCGCGACCGGCGTGGACCACGAGCACCGCGGGCGCGAGAAGCCCAGCGACCACGCGCCGGTGTGGATCGAGCTGGATCAGCCTGCCGGCAACGGCTCGGCCCAGGGGTTCTCGTTGCCGAAGTAGCCACGCTGGTAGGCCCCTTCGACCAGCCGGTAGCAGTCGCAGGCATGCGCCTCCAGCGCCTTCCGGTCCTCGACCACGATCTGGCCGCGCCGGTACGACAGCACGCCGGCGTGCTGCAGGCGCGTGGCCGCGTGCGAGATGGTCTCCCGCCGCAGCCCGGCGAGCCGGCCGAGCTGGTCCTGCGTCATGTGGATGCACTGCCGCCCCGTCCGGTCCTGCAGCCGCAGCAGCAGCGTGCACAGGTATTCCTCCGGGCCGTGGTGGCGGTAGCAATACGCGGCCTGGCCGACCTGCGTGAAGCTGGCGTTGAGATAGCGCAGCACGAGGTTGCTGACGGGCCAGCTGGCGTGGAACGCTTCGGCGAACAGCGCGGCGTCCACCCGCGCCGCCGGCCCGGGCAGCAGCACGTCGGGCATGGAATCGAGCACCGGGCCACCCATCAGCCCCGAGAGGCCGATCAGCCCTTCGCGGCCGATGAGGGCCAGCAGCGCGCCGCGGCCGTCATGCGTGGTCTTCGAGACCGAAACGACCGACCCGAGGGGGAAATGGACGTAGGCCACGCCCCCGGCGACTGGCAGGAGGGGCCGCCCAGCCTCGAGGTGCACCAGTTGCAGGTGGTTGATCCAGCCGGCGCGCACCGTCGCGGGCAGCAGCCGGAAGAACAGGTTCTTCGACGCGGCGCTCGCGGGGAGGCTGGGAGCGCTGGCGTGGCCGAAGGTCATCCTTGGATGGTAATCGCCGACGCATCGGAGCAGTGTGCCTTATGTCACGCCTGCGCCTCGGCCAGCGCGGCAGCAGTCGTGAGGATGGCCTGCAGCTTGTCCGACTCGACCGGCTTGACGAGATGGTGGCGGAACCCGGCCTCGACCGCGCGCCGCGTGTCATCGGTGCGCGCCCAGCCCGAGACGGCCACCAGCATGGTGCCCGGCGTGGCCGCGTGCAGTTCGCGCGCGACCGCGAAGCCGTCCCGCTTGGGCATGCCCAGGTCGATGAACGCGATGTGCGGGTGGAAGGTCCGGGTCACTTCGATCGCTTCCTCGCCGTCGTACGCGGCGCGCACCTCGTGCCCCAGCATCTCCAGCAGCACGGACATGGTTTCGGCGGCGTCGTGGTTGTCGTCGGCGACGACGATGCGCAGCCCGCCGCTGGCCGGCCGCATCGCGGACGAGCGCGCGCGCCCTTCCGCCGGCAGCCGGACCACGAACAGGCTGCCCCGGCCCAGGCCTTCGCTGAACGCCTGCACCGTGCCCCCGTGCTTCTGGATCACTTCGCGCACGACCGACAGGCCGATCCCCAGCCCGCCTTGCGAACGGTGGCGCGCCAGGCTGTCCTGGCTGAACAGGTCGAACACGCGCGGCAACATCTCGGCGCTGATGCCCACGCCGTTGTCGCGGATCGAGACGACAACGTGGTGGCCGTCGACGCCGACCGAGAGCGAGATGCGGCCGCCGCGGTCGGTGTACTTGGCGGCGTTGTTCAGGACGTTGGAGAACGCCTGCGTCAGGCGCGGTGCGTCCGCGTTCAGGTAGATCGGGCCCGCGAGCGCGTTCAGGTCGAACTTCTGCCCGCGCTGCTCCCACTGCGGCCGGCTCTGCTCGATGGCGGCGTTGAGCACGGCGTCGAGCGTGACGCGGGTGACGTTCAGCTCCAGCTTCTGCTGGCCGATGCGGCTGACGTCCAGCAGGTCGTCCAGCAGGCGCGCCATGTGCTGCACCTGGCGCTCGATGACGCCGCGCGCCCAGGTGAGCTGCATGTCGTCGTCGCCGCGCAGCCGCAGCACCTGGGCGGCGGTGCGGATCGGTGCGAGCGGGTTGCGCAGCTCGTGCGCCAGCACGGCGATGAATTCGTCCTTGCGACGGCCCGCCTCGCGCAGCACGACTTCGGCGCGGCGCTGCTCCTCGACGTCCTTGCAGGTGCCCACCCATTCGCGGATCTCGCCGCGGGCGTCGACGATGGGCACGCCGCGCGCCTCGAAGTAGCGATACGCCCCCGTGCCCGCGTGCCACAGCCGCCCCGACGCGAGGAACGGCGCCTTGCTCTCCCGCGCCCGCACGTAGCACTCGCGCAGCACGGACACGTCATCGGGGTGCACCGCGTCCATCCAGCCGAAGCCGGCCTGCTCGCCCCAGCTTTGGCCGGTGTAGGCCGACCACGACGCCTGCGGCGCGTTGAAGCTGCCGTCCACGTCGGCCACCCACACGATGGAGGTCAGCACGCGCATCAGCGCCTTGCATCGCGCCTCATCGAAATCCTGCACGCAGGAGAGATGCCCGGGTGCCGGTTCCTTGCCGCAACCAGCCTCGGGCCCTGGCTCGACGGCGGCAGCAGAGACAGGGTTCACGGAAGTCATGCCTCGACACTGCCGCGAAACGGCCGCGCCGTCCGTTCGTTGATTCACACAGAAACGTAACGGCCAGCTACGTTCAGTGAACAACGGCCGCGATGAGCACGGAGATGATTCGGTTGCGCTGGATGCGCACCCTATGCAAAGCTGAACATAATGGTCCCATGCGATTCCTCCACACCATGCTCCGCGTCGGCGACCTGCAGAGGTCGGTCGATTTCTACACCCGCGTGCTCGGCATGAAGCTGCTGCGCACGACCGAGCGGCCCGAGCAGAAGTACTCGCTGGCCTTCGTCGGCTACGGCACGAATCCCGACCATGCTGAATTGGAGCTGACCTACAACCACGGCGTGTCGAGCTACGAGCTGGGCACGGCGTACGGCCACATCGCGCTGGGGGTCCCGGACGTCGCTGGCGCCTGCGAGCGCATCCGCGCGGCCGGGGGCAGGATCACCCGCGAGGCCGGCCCGGTGCAAGGCGGCTCGACGATCATCGCGTTCGTGCAGGACCCCGACGGCTACAAGATCGAATTGATCCAGCGCGACGCGTGAGCCCCGCAACGCCCAAGGCTGGTGCGCCCGGCCGCCCCGCTTCGGACCTGATCGACGAGCGCATCGCCGCCCTGGGCGGCTGGCGCGGCGAAGCATTGGCCCGCATGCGCCAGCTCATCCACGAGGCCGATCCGGGCGTGGTGGAGGAGTGGAAATGGGGCGGGCCGGTCTGGTCCCACGGCGGGATCCTCTGCACCGGCGAGGCCTACAAGGACAAGGTCAAGCTCACCTTCGCCAAGGGCGCCGCGCTCGACGATCCGCAGCATGTCTTCAACGCCAGCCTGGACGGCAACGCGCGCCGCGCGCTCGACATCCGCGAGGGCGATCGCGTCGATGCGGCGGCGTTCAAGGCGCTGGTGCAGGCTGCCGTGCGGGCGAACGCCGCGCCGAAGCGCTGACGGCTGTCAGGCCTGGTAGCAGACGAGGTCGACGTCCGCCGCCTGTTCGCGCAGCGGGATCAGCGCCTGGTAGGACGTCGACGCGAACCAGCCCTGCACCGCGGCCGCGTCCGGGAAGCGGATCACGACGATGTCGGCGTGCGGCGCGTTGCCGGCGAACACGGCCACCTGCTTGCCGCGGAAGACGAGCTCGGCGCCCCATGGGCCGAGCGTGCCCGGCACCCGGCTGGTGTACTCGGCCCAGTGCTGTGGGGACTTCACGGTGATGCTGCCGACAAGGTAGGCGTTGCTCATGGGAGGGGCTCCGAATGGCAGACCACGCACAACTTGTTGCCGTCGGGGTCGCGGACGTACGCGCCGTAGTAGGACGCGTGGTACTGCGGGCGCAGGCCGGGCTCGCCTTCGGACGTGCCGCCTCGCGCCAGCGCGATCCGGTACACCTCGTCGACGAGCGCGCGGTTCGCCGCCGTGAAGGCGACCATCTGCCCGTTGCCGGCCGCGTGCGGCTGGCCGTCATGGGGCTTGCCGACCAGGAACAAGGGCCGCACCGACCCCGGCGTCTGCCAGCCGGCCCAGGGTCGGTCGGGTTCGCAGAATCGCTCGGGGATGCCGAGGGCCGCCATCACCGGGCGGTAGAACGCCAGCGCGCGGTCGAAATCGCGGACGCCGACGAAGATGTGGGAGAACATGTCGGCTCCTCCCCTCAGCGACCCGTCTCGGACGACCAGCGCACCAGTTGCGCCTTCTCCGGCCAGCGCAACAGCGGCTCGAAGTCCACCTTCCACAGGTCGAGCTCGAGCGGGAAGCCGGCGTCGTCCACGTTGAGCGCCGCGCAGACCAGGACGCCGTCGGCGTCGGTGAACTGGCACTCGGAGACCGTGCCGCCCAGGCGGCGGCCGAGCGGCTCGAAGGCCAGGCTGCCCATGCCGCCGTCGTCGCGCTCCGCCACCAGCGTGGCGGTCACCGGCGGCAGCAGCCCCGCGTTTTCGAAGAGCGCATCGACCAGCGGACGCTCGTGGGGATGCAGGGGCCGCATGGACGAACCCATCACTGGCGCACGTAGCGCAGGTGCGTGGCGCCGGGCCCGGCGAACACGCTCTCGATGCGGAACCGCGGTCCCGGCTCGCCGATGTTCTCGAACAGGCGCCTGCCGCCGCAGAACAGCACCGGCGCCAGCGCGATCTCCAGTTCGTCGATCACGCCGAGGTCGAGGTACTGCTGGATGACGTCGGCGCCACCGGAGATGCGCACGTCCTTGCCACCGGCCGCCGCGCGAGCCAGTTCCAGCGCGCGCTCCGGCCCGTCGTTGACGAAGTGGAAGGTGGTGCCGCCGGGGCGTACCCACGGCTCGCGCTTCTCGTGCGTGAGGACGTAGACCGGCGTGTGGAACGGCGCCTCCTCCGGCCACGCCACTTCGCCCTGGTCGAACATGCGCTTGCCCATGACGTTGGCGCCGGTGCGGTCGAAGGTGGCGCGCACCAGGTCGTTGACCGGGCCGGTCTCGCCGCCGGGACCCCACTGGAGGTGGTCGCGGAAGGCCTGCTGCTTCAGCAGCCAGCCCATCATCGCGCCCCACTTCGCACCCCAGCCCTTGAAGTTCGGGTCATCCATGGTCATCCCTTCCGGGGCCATGTAGCCATCGAGGCTGAGGCCGATGTTGACGAAGACTTGGGTCATGGTTCCCCTCGTGGTGATTCAGGCGAGCTCGCGCCGGATCTCCTGCGCCAGCCCGACCAGGATTCCTTCCACGCCCCGCACATAGCAAAGCCGGTACACGCCCTGGTAGTCGACGACCTCGTCCACCACGGTGGCGCCCAGCTTCGCCAGCCGCTCGAGCGTATCGTCCAGGTCGTCCACGGCGAACATCACGCGCAGGTAGCCGAGCGCGTTCACCGGCGCCTTGCGATGGTCCTCGGCGATGGCGGGGGCGTCGAAGCGGGAGAGCTCCAGGCGGCTGTGCCCGTCGGGCGTGCGCAGCATCGCGATCTCGACGCGCTGGCCGTGCAGGCCGGTCACGCGGCCGGCCCACTCGCCGTCGACCCGCATGCGGCCTTCGAGGGTGAGACCGAGCTCGGTGAAGAACGCGATCGCGGCATCGAGGTCCTCGACGACGATGCCGACGTTGTCCATGCGCTGGATGGCCATTCGATCCTCCTTGCGGGCCGTCAGTACCCCAGCGCCAACCCCGTGGTCCTGCGCGGATCGATCGAGCCGTAGTACTTGAAGTTGGCGACGGGCTTGCCGTCGAGGGAAGGCGCACCCACCAGGATCGCGGCGATGTGGTTCGCGGGTTGCGGCCCGGCGAACTTGTGGCCCATGCGCTCCAGCAGGCCCTGCGTGTCGGGGCTGACGGCGAAGCGCTCCAGGTTGGTCGTCTCGGGCAGCCACTGCTGGTGGAAGCGCGGGGCGTCCACCGCTTCCTGCAGCGTCATGTCGTAGTCGATCACGTTCAGGATGGTGTGCAGCACCGTCGTGATGATTCGGCTGCCGCCCGGCGTGCCGACCACCATCACCGGCTTGCCGTCCCGGGTGAGGATGGTGGGCGCCATCGACGACAGCGGCGTCTTGCCGGGCGCGATGGAATTGGCCTGGCCCTGCACCAGCCCGTAGATGTTGGGCACCCCGACCTTGGCCGTGAAATCGTCCATCTCGTCGTTCAGCAGCACGCCGGTGCCGCCGGCGGTGACGCGCGCACCGAACCAGTCGTTGAGCGTGTACGTCACCGACACCGCGTTGCCGGCCTTGTCGACGATCGAGTAGTGCGTGGTGTTGCTGCCCTCGTGCGGCGGCGTGCCGGGGCGGATGTCGTTGGAGATGCCGGCCCTCTGCGGGTCGATCGCCTTGCGGATGGCGCCCGCGTAGTCCTTGCTGAGGAGCCGCTCGAGCGGGTTCTTCACGAAGTCCGGGTCGCCCAGGTAGCTGTTGCGGTCCATGTACGCGTGGCGCATGGCCTCGATCTGGTAGTGCACCGCCTGCGCCGAGCGGAAGCCCAGGTCGCGCATCGGGTAGCCCTCGAGGATGTTCAGGATCTCGCAGATCACCACGCCGCCGCTGCTGGGCGGCGGCGCAGACACGACGTGCACGCCGCGGTAGTCGCATTCCACCGGTGCCAGCTCGCGCACCTTGTACTTCTCCAGGTCCTCGGTGGTGATGAGGCCGCCGCCGGCCTTGCTCGATGCGGCGATGGCCCGCGCCACCGGTCCGCGGTAGAAACCGTTGGCGCCGTCCCGCTCGATCGCGCGCAAAGTGCGCGCCAGGTCCTTCTGCACCAGCTTCTCGCCGGCCTTCCACGGCTCGTTGTTGTTCAGGAAGATCGCCGCCGTCGCCGCGTCCTTGCGGAAGGCGTCGGTGCCGGTGCGCAGCATGTCGACGTCGCCCTGCTCCAGCGTGAAGCCCTGCCCCGCCAGCGCGATGGCCGGACCGATGACCTCGCGGCGCGGCTTGCTGCCGTACCGGGCCAGCGCGTACTCCATGCCGGCGACGGAGCCGGGCACGGCGACCGCCAGGTGCCCCAGCGTGCTCGCGCCCTTGATGACGTTGCCGTCCTTGTCCAGGTACATGGTGGGCGTGGCCGCCAGCGGCGCCTTCTCGCGGAAGTCGATGAAGGTCTTGCGCCCGTCCGCCATCTGCAGCGTCATGAAACCGCCGCCGCCCAGGTTGCCCGCGGCCGGATAAACGACGGCGAGCGCATACCCCACGGCCACGGCCGCGTCGACCGCGTTGCCGCCCTTCTTCAGGATCTCGACGCCGACGCGCGATGCGATGTGCTGCGCCGTGACCACCATGCCGTTCTCGCCCGCTGCAGGCGGTGCGGAGGCAGCGTGCGCGAAGGTGGCGATCGTGGTGCAGAGGACGGCGGCCAGGGCGCGCCGGGGGATGCGAGGCGGGTTCTGCATGGAAGTCTCCGTGGTCGGCGCACTGTAATGCGCGGAGCAGCGGAGACGGAAGCCTCGGATTCCCGGCTGCGCGGGAATGACGACCCGGCTCGGGGCTGGATGCGGATGGCTCAGAGCCACGGCCCTTCGATCACCGCGCGCGTTTCCCCGACCGCGATCGACCACAGCTCGTCCAGCGTCGCTTCGTCCATCGCGTACCTGCCGCCGTAACAGCCGTCGCCCAGGTAGCCGCGCTTGGTCACGGGATCCATCAGCGCCATGCGGACGTAGTCGACGACGGGCTTCGACCCTTCGGGCAACTGCACGCCGTGGACGCGCGTCGAGGCGAAGCCTTCCATCCACGACGCGTGCGACGCCTGCGGGTCGACCTCGCGCACGAAGCCCATGGTCTTCGGCGCCGCCCACCAGTTGTGCCAGCGCAGTTGCACGCCGGGCAGGCGCGCCTGCAGTTCCTGCAGGACGCTGGATGCACCGTTGTTGCCGCCATGCCCGTTGACGACCAGGATGCGGCGGAAGCCATGGTGGTGCAGCGACGTGACGAGGTCCCTGAGCACCGCCAGCAGCGTCTCCAGCCGCAGCGTCATCGTCCCCGGGTAGGCCATGTACGTCGGCGTGCAGCCATAGGCTTGCGCGGGGAAGACGGGCACGCCGAGCGGTTCGGCGGCGTCGACGGCCACCTGCTCCGCCAGGATCGCGTCGACCGCGAGCGACAGGTACGCATGCTGCTCGACGCTGCCCAGCGGCAGCACGGCACGGTCCTCGCCTCGCTTCAGCAAGGCCTCGAGTTGCATCCAGTTCATGTCGCGCACGCGCATGGGCATCCCCCCCGTCAGAGCACGAAAGGCCGCCCGGTCACCGGCGTGGTGGGCACGGCCATGTCCTGCTTGGCCATGATGCCCGCCTCGTACGCGAGCCGGCCACCCTCGATCGCGAGCTTGAATGCGCGCGCCATCGTTGCCGGATCGTGCGCGTTCGACACGGCCGAATTCACCAGCACCGCGTCGTAGCCCAGCTCGATGGCCTGCACGGCGTCCTTGGGCGACCCGATGCCGGCGTCGACCACCAGCGGCACGTCGGGCAGGCGCTGGCGCAGCGTGCGCAGCGCCGTGGGATTGAGCAGGCCCTGCCCCGAGCCGATCGGCGCGCCCCACGGCATCAGGATGCGGCAGCCCGCGTCGAGCAGCCGGTTGCACGTGACGAGGTCGTCGGTGCAGTACGGGAACACCTCGAACCCGTCGGCCGCCAGCTCGCGCGCGGCCACCACCAGCTCGAACGGGTCGGGCTGCAGCGTGTAGTCGTCGCCGACCACCTCCAGCTTGATCCAGTGCGTGCCGAACATCTCGCGCGCCATCTTCGCCAGCGTCACCGCCTCGCGCGCGGTCGTGCAGCCGGCGGTGTTGGGCAGCAGGTGTGCGCCCGAATCGCGGATCGACTTGTAGAACTCGTTCGTGTGGCCGTTGCCCGAGAGCTGCCGGCGCAGGCCGACGGTGACCACCTGCGTGCCCGACGCGCGGATGGCTTCGCGCAGCACCTCGGGCGAGGGATAGCCGGCGGTGCCGAGGAAGAAGCGGCTCTCGAGCGTGCGGCCGCCGATGTCGAAGGGCATGGTGTCAACCTCCCGTGATGGGTTCGAAGGTCATGACGACGTCGCCGTCGCGCAGCACGCACTGCTCGCGCGCGTCGCGAGCCACGAAGTCGCCGTTGACGGCGGTGGCGAGCGCGGCCGGTGGCTTGTCCAGCCTGGCGACGAGAGCGGCGAGCGTCGCGCCCTCGTCCAGCTGCACGCTGTCGTTGTTCAGGCGGATCGCGATCATGCGAGGGACTCCAGGGCCTCTTCGACCAGCGCCGGCGCGATCAGCCAGCCGTGGCGGAAGAGACCGTTGATGCGGGTGCAGCCCGGCACGACGTCCAGCAGCGGCTGGTTGTCGGGCAGGGCGGGGCGCAGGTTGGTTTCGGAATGCACGATGCGGGCTTCGGCCAGCGCCGGCACGACGCTGTGCGCCGCCGCCAGCAGTTCGACGGTCGTGCGCAAGGACACCGGCGTGCGGTCCTCGCTTTCGATCTCGCTCGCGCCGACGACCACCAGGTCGGGCGCGCGCGGCACCAGGTACACGCGATGGCGCGCATGCAGCAGGCGCAGCGGCCGGCGCAGCTCCACGCCCGGCGCATGCAGCCAGAAGATCTCGCCGCGGACGCCGCGCATCGGCAGTTGCGGCCGCGCACCGAGGCCGCGCACGTCGAACACCCAGTCGTAGTCGTGCCGGGCGCTGCCGGTGACCAGGCGCTGCGGTTCGACGCTGTCCACCCTGCTGGTCCAATGCCACGTCGTGTTCGTCGCCGCGGCGGCCAGCGCTTCCATCGCCTGCACGGTGTGGATGCGGCCCTCGCCCGCGAGCAGCCAGGCCTGCAGGCCTGGGCGCACCGAGGGTTCGAGCTCTCGCAGCGCCTCCGACGGCAGCGACTCGGCCTGGTGCCCGGCGGGGGCCTTGCGATCGAGCAGGTCCAGCAGGCGGCGCGCGGCGCCCAGGTCTTCGCGGTGCGCGAGCAGCAGGCTGCCGTCGCGCTGCAACTCCACGGGCTGCGGCAACGCGGCGACGATCTGCGGCCACAGGTCCAGCGAGCGCAGGCCCCAGCGGAACACGCGCTCGTCCGCAGTCTCGAGTTCGGCGACCGGGCTGAGCATGCCGGCGGCAGTCCAGCCCGCGGCACCACGCGCCAGCGGGCCGTCGGCCGGGTCGTGCACGTGCACGTCGTGGCCTGCGCGCCCGAGCTCGAAGGCAAGCAGGCGCCCGAGCAGGCCGGCTCCCGCAATGCCGATGCGCAGCGGCTTCGTCATGCGCGCGGCTCCAGCGAGGGATGCGGCCAGTCGGGCGCAGGCGTGCGTTGCGCGGCGCCCTCGTCGAAGGCAGCCTGGAACGCCGGCACGGCCTGCCGCGGATCGTCACCCAGCCCGCGCACGAGGCAGACCGCGCTGGCTCCCGCGCGGGCGGTGAGCCGCACTTGCTCCGGCTCGAGGATGCCGCCGATGGCGACCACGGGCGCGCCCGCGTGCGCGGCCCACCAGCCGAGGTTGTCGAGGCCCTGCGGCCGCCACGGCATGTCCTTGGTGATCGTGGGCCACACCGGGCCGCAGGCGATGTACGCGGCGGCCAGCGAGCGGGCGCGGCACAGCTCCCATACGGAATGCGAGCTCACGCCCAGCGCCATGCGGCTGGCGGCGAGTTCCGCGTGCTGCGCCTCGGTGAAGCGGCCGAGGTCTTCCTGGCCGAGATGCACGGCGTCGGCGCCAAGTTCCGCGGCGATCTGCCAGTGGTCGTTGACGTAGAGCGTCGCGCCCGCGTCCTTGGCGACCGAGATGCCGTCGCGCAATTGGTTGCGCAGGGAGGCGAACCAGGTCGCGTCGGCGTCGTGCGGGGTCTTGATGCGCAACTGCGTGAGGCGGATGTCCGCGCCAAGCACCTGCCGCAGGCGGGAAACTGAATCCACGATCGCATAGAGACCCGAATGCTGGAAGCGATGGCTCCCCGCCTCCGCGGGGACGACGGGACTTTCGTCATTCCCGCGAAGGCGGGAATCCACCGCTTCCCGTCCAAGAATGGGCAACTCGCCCCCGGCATTCCACCCCGCGAGCAACGCCGCATCCGCCGCCACGAACCCCGCCCGCATCTGGGCCGCCCACCGCTGCGCCAGTGCTTCCGGCGCATTCACGCGCACGCCGCGCACGACGCCGCTCGCATGCGGCGTCCGCAGCACGCCGCTCTCCAGCGACCAACTCGCGTGCACGTCCGCCGGCACGTCCTCCCGGACCACCACTTCCCCCTGCCGGGGAACCACCAGCACCGTCATCGCATCACCCTCCCGCCGTCGACCAGCAGCACCTGGCCCGTGATGAACGCCGCTGCTTCGGACGCCAGGAATACCACCGGCCCCGCCACGTCCTCGGGCCGGGCGAGCCGGCGCAGCGGCGTGGCCTGCATGATCGCTTCGCGGAACGACGCGCGCGTCGCGGCGCTGCCCGCCGTCGGATGCACCAGGCCCGGCGCCACGCAGTTCACCCGCACGCCCTGGGGTCCCAGTTCGGCGGCGAGTTGCCGCGAGAAACCTACCAGTGCTGTCTTGGCCGTCGCGTAGTCGTGGTACGGCACGACCGGGTCCTCGACCAGGTCGCTCACGAGATTCACGATCGCGCCATCCGCCCGTGCGCGCAGGTGCGGCAGCGCGGCCTGGCACAGGTGGAACGCGGCGCCGACCGATCCCTCGAACTGCTGCAGGTACTGCGGCCATGCGAGGTCGCCGAAGGCGGCGCGCCGCTCCGGGTCGAAGCTGTACGGCGCGAACGCGTTGTTCACCAGCACGTCCAGGCGGCCGAACTCGTCGACCGTGCGCTGCACGAGCGAGCGTGCCTGTGCGGGATCGGTGACGTCGGCTTGCAGCGCGACGGCATCACCACCCGCTTTCCGGCAACCGGCGACCACCGCATGGGCCGCGTCCTTCTGCTGCAGGTAGTTCACCGCCACTGCGGCGCCTTCACGTGCGAACGCCAGCGCGATGGCCGCGCCGATGCCGCGCGACGCGCCGCTCACGAGCACGGTCTTGCCCTGGAACGTCATGCGCCCGCTCCCTTCCCGGGCAGCAGGTCGGTGGCGACCACGGCGGCCATGTCGATGCGGCCCTGCACGAGCCCGAGCTGCCGGTACACGTCGGCCGCCTTCTGCAACGAGGCGATGTCGAGCGCGCCGAGCCCTTCGCGCTTCGTGCGGTCGGACACGGTCGCCGCATTGCGCGCCTGGACGATCTCGAGGTTCAGCGCGGCATCGCTGCCGTCGATGGCGCGCCTGGTCGCCAGCTGCGCCGCTTCCTGCGGCTGCGCCAGCATCCACGCGGCTGCGTCACGGTAGGCGCGCAGGAAGCGGCGCAGCGCATCCCTGCGTTTGGCATACGTCTCCTCGCGCACCACGAACAGGTCGCTGGAGACGTTCAGGTGGTCCTTGACCTCGATCACCTCGATGTCCTGCACGCCCCGGCGCTTGCCCACCAGCAGGCCGGTATCGGTGGCGGCGGTCGCATCGACCTGCCCCTGCAGCAGCGGCGCGAAGTTCAGCAGCCCGGTCGGCACGATGGTGACGTCCGACTCCTTCAGCCCCGCCTGGTGCAGCAGCACCAGCAGGTTCTGCCGCGTGCCGCTGGACAGGCTGTACACGCCGACCTTCTTGCCCTTCAGGTCGGCCGGCTTGCGGATGCCGCTGCTCTTCAGCGCCACGACGTTGAACACGTTCTGCGGGTAGATGTCGTAGATCGCCCGCAGCTTCTCGCCCTTGTCGAGCGCCGCGAACAGCGAACCGGGATCGGTGAAGGCGACGTCGGCCTGGCCGCTGAGGATGTTGCGGATCGCGTCGCCGCCGCCCGCGCCGGGCACGTAGTCGATCGCGAGCCCCTGCGCGCGGTAGAAGCCCTTGTCGGCGTCGACCAGCAGTGGCATCACTTCGACGATCGGCTTGTTCCAGCCGGCGACGGTGAACTTCTCGGTTGCCCCCTGGGCAAACGAGAGCGTGGGCAGCGCGGCGGCGGCCAGCAGGACATGGCGGCGATCGATCACGGCGGGGTTCCTTCGAGGTGGTAGGGACGCAGCAGCCTGCGTTCGAGCAGGACGGCGGCCTGGTAGGCGGCGAGCCCGAGCAGCGAGACGAGCACGAGCACGGCGAACAGCAGCGGCGTGTCCATGCTGCCCTGCGCCGCGATGATCAGCGCGCCCAGGCCCTGGCTCGCGCCGATGAACTCGCCGACGACGGCGCCCACCAGCGCCAGCACGACGGCGATGCGCACGCCGGCCAGGATCGCGGGCAAGCCGGTGGGCAGCTTGAGACGCCACAGCGTTTGCGCGGGCGACGCGCCCAGCAGCCGGAACAACTCCAGCCGCTCCGGCGGCACTTGCGCCAGGCCGGTCATGGTGTTTTCCAGCAGCGGGAAGAAGCAGATCAGCGCCGTGACGAGCACCGTCGACGTGACGCCGAATCCGAACCACACGATCAGCAGCGGCATCAGCGCGAGCTTGGGCACGACCTGGCTCACGACGACGTAGGGCATGAGCAGCTTGCGCAGCGCCGGGACTTCGGCAAGCACGACGCCCGCCCCGAAGCCGATGGCGCATCCCGTCAGCAGGCCGAGCAGGAGTTCGGAGGTCGTCGTCCGCAGGTGCGGCCAGAAGTAGCCGCTGGCCAGGCCGTTCCACAGCGACTGCGCGATGCGCGTCGGGGGTGGCAGCACGAGTGCGGACAGCTGCATGGCGCGCGCCAGCGCTTCCCATGCGGCGAGCACGCCGAACAGCAGGGCCCACGAGGCAATTCGCTTCATGCGAGCGCCCCCTCCCCGGCCAGCGCGTCGCGCACCGACGCGCAGGCCGCTGCGAAGCCGGCGCTGTCTCGCACGGAGGCCGCGCGGTCGACGTCGATGGTTCGAACGATGCGACCTTGGTCCATCACCGACACGCGATCGCCGAGGAACACCGCCTCGTGGATGTCGTGCGTGACGAAGACGACGGTGGTGCCGCGCGCGCGCACCAGTTGCAGCAGGTCGCGCTGCAGTTCCTCGCGCGTGAGCGCATCGAGCGCGGCGAACGGCTCGTCGAGGAGGAGCAACGGCGGCTGCAACAACAGCGCCCGCGCCAACGCCACCCGGCTCTGCTGGCCGCCGGACAGCTGGCGCGGATGGCGCTGCGCGAGTTCACCGAGCCCGAGCTGGGCAAGCAAGGCGCCGGCTGCCTCGCCATCTGCGGCCGTCGGCTTGCGCTGCAGCGACACCGGCAGCAGCACGTTGTCGCGCGCCGTCAGCCAGTCAAGCAGCGTCGGCGCCTGGAACACGAAGCCGACCTGCCGCGTGTCGGAAGGCGGCAAGCCGCGCCAAAGCACTCCGCCGCGTGAGGGCGGCAGCAGGCCGGCGGCGAGCTTGAGCAGCGTCGTCTTGCCGCAGCCGCTGCGGCCGACCAGGCAGTGCACGCTGCCCGCATCGACCTCGAGGGTCACGCGGTCGACGACCGGCGCGAAGCCGCGATAGCCGAACGACACGTCGCGCAGCTGCAGGAAGCTCACGGCGTGCCCTCCTGCCAGTGCGGCCCGACGCGCTCGGCGGCGCGCTCGGCGCCCTGCTCGATCTCGACCATGCGCACGAGGTCCGCCAGCGTGAATCGGCCGTCGTGGTGCCACCCCGCTTCCGGCTGCGTCATGGACCCCAGCGCACACACGCGCGTGACGCCGGCAGCGCCGAGTGCGTCGGCCAACGCATACAGCCGGTCCGTGTCCGTGGCGAGCGCCGCCGTCTGCAGCACGGACGCATGCGGCGCAAGCAGCCCGGGCACGTCCTCCAGCGATTTCACGGCGCTGACGACGACGCACCGCTGGCCCGGCGCGGGCGCCAACGGCTGCGCCCCATCGACGAACGCGACCGCCCAGTGGACTTCGTCATGCGCCAGCAACTCGGCGCGGCCCTGCCACTCGATGGACTGCCGCCAGCTCGCGAGCGCGGCGGCTTCGCCGAGGTCGAGCGCACGCCGCGGATGCCGGCGCGCTTGCGCGGCGAGTTCGGCCGCGAGGTGCTGCGCGAACTCGCGCGGCGACACCGCCCCGCCCGCTTCCACGTACACGACGTGCGGCGAATAGCAGCCTTGCTGTTCGTAGCGGGCGACGTCGTGGGCCGCCAGGCGCGCGGCTGCCGGGCCGCGTTGACGGTCCAGCGCCTCGCGCCCGACCAGCGCGACGCCGACCTTGTGGCCGTAGGCGAGGAAGCGCGTGGTGACCGGCACCTGCTCGCGCAACTCGCGCAGCGACGCATTGCCGCCGTAGCCGAGCACCACCTCGGCCTCGCGGTAGAGCACCTGCGCCACCGGATCGCCGCCCTTCCACCACAGCACGGCGAAGGCATCGCGCCATGCTGGGCGCACGTCGACGAGCGCCTGTGCGAACAAAGTCGCGAAGACCGGCTCGGCGCTCGCGAGCTTGCCGACATTGCCTGCCTTGACCAGCAGTCCTGCGACGAAGCTCCACATCGACAACCCCGGCACGTTGCCGGCCCAGCTGTGCACGAGCAGCGAGGGCCCCACCGCACGCACCGCGCCGCCCTTGGTCGCCGGCTGGAAGCCGTCCAGCATCTTGGGGTTGGCAAAATCCTCGGCGACGAACCGCTGCAACTGCGGCGCCCGGAAGGCGTGCAGGTAGCCGGTGAGCGCGAGCCGCACCATCTCCGGATCGAGCCCGGTCACGATGGGCAGGAGCTCGTCGGCCTGGCCGCGCAACGGGTCCTGCGGATCGAGCAGCCGCGCGGCCGCCTTGGCGACGACACCGACGATCTCGTCGACGCGCAGCGATTGCAGCTGCTCGCGCGCCGCGCGCTCCACGTGCGCCGCGACGGCGGCGAGTTGCACTTCGTCGAGCGCGGGCACTTCGACTTCCAGCCGTTGCCCGTGCGCCGAGAACGGCAGCACCTGCCAGCGCAGCTGCGCGGCGTCGAGGCCCGGCACATGGCCGGCGCGGAAGCGCAGCACGTCGCTCATGCGCGTGTCGCCTCCAGGAAGTCCTGCACCGCGAGCGAGCAGCCCTTGGCTTCGGCGCCTTCGGCGCGGCCGAGGAGGAGGAAGGCGGAGTGGAAGTCACCCTCGCCGACCACGCGCTCGCGGTCTCCCTCTCCCCCCCGGGGAGAGGGAGCGGTGAGGGGCGTCCCCCCACCTTCAACCATCACCCCCACGTCCTCCGTCAGGATCGCCGTCGCCGAATTGAAATTGGCGAGATCGCAGTGCGCCAGCACACCTCGCTTGCCACGCGCCACATCGCGCCCCGTCAGTGGATCCACCACCCGCGTGCGCACCCAGTGGGGCGCGTGCTTGACCGACGGCACGACGGCATTGCCCGCGTCGTAGAACTGGGAGCTCAGCTCCGTCATGCCGTACATGTTGATGCAGCGCTCGCGCGGCACGCCGAACGCGAACGACAGGCGCTGGTAGAAGTCTTCCAGCGGCACGTCGCGCGACTGCCCCTTGTAGCCGCCCGTGTCCAGCAGCAGGCTGCCGGCCGGCAACGGGATGCGGCGCTCGCCCAGCGCGTCGAACACGTGCACGAAGCTGAAGCTCGCGCCCAGCATCGCGACCGGCTCGCCGCCGGCCTGCGCGCTCGCCAGCCAATCGAGAAGGCCGGCGATGTCCAGGCCGTGCTGCACGTCCACGAAGCTGCGGCTGCCCGGCGTGCCGTACTCGCGCACCGCATTCGACAAGTACCGCGCCAGCGACGAGTTCGGCAGTTGCTCGTGCGACGGGAACAGAGTCGCCATCGGCAGGCGGCGCGCGGCGCCGAGGAAGCGCTGCTCGAAGTGCTTGCGCATCGACAGGTCCCACACCTCCATCACCGGATGGTGGTTGCGGCCCTTCACGTCGCCGCGCGTGGTGCCGCTGGTCATGAAGATGCGCTCGCAGTCCGGCGGCGGGATGCAGCTGAGCGTCGCGTCCTTGAACGCGCTGATCGGCACGGGCGGGATGTCGCGCCAGGACTGCACGCGGCGCGGCGACGCGCCCCGGCGCTGGCAGAAGCGGCGGTAGGCCTCGTCGTGCTCGTACTGCAGCGCGAACAGCTCCAGCGCCATCGCATCGAACTGCGCGTCGGTGCAGCCATCCTGCGCGAGGAAGGCCAGCAGCCGCTCGACGGCCTGCTGCAGGAACGCGGGCAACTCGCGCATCAGCGGGCCTGCAGGGCGACCGGCGCGAAGCCGTGGTTCAGCGGGCCGCTGCCGGCGCCGGTCCGTGCCTGCGCGCCTGCTTCGAGGGCGCCACGGACGAAGTCACGCGCCCGGGCGACGGCCGCCTCGAGATCCATCCCGAGCGCCAGCGACGCGGCGATCGCGCTCGAAAGCGTGCAGCCGGTGCCGTGCGTGTTGGGCGTCTCGATGCGCGGGCCGCGGAACCAGCGTGGCGCCGCGCCGGCGACGAGCAGCAGGTCCGACACCATCGCGCCTTCGAGGTGGCCGCCCTTGAGCAGCACCGCGCGCGCACCGCGTTCCAGCAGCTGGCGCGCCGCGCGGTCCATGTCGTCCTCGCTGCGCAGCTCGCGCCCGACCAGCAGCGCGGCTTCGTCGAGGTTGGGCGTGACGACGGCGGTGCGCGGGAACAGCTCGGTGACGATGGCTTGCACCGCGTCGGGCTCGATCAGGCGCGCGCCGCTGGTGGCGACCATCACCGGATCGAGGACGACGTTGGGCAGCTGGTGGCGGCCGATCGCGGCGGCAACCGCGCGCACGGTCGGCGCCGAATGCAGCATGCCGATCTTCACCGCGTCGACGCCGATGTCCTCGACGACCGCGTCGATCTGGTCCGCGAGGAAGTCCAGCGGCACGCCATGGATGGAGCGCACGCCGGTGGTGTTCTGCGCCGTGAGCGCGGTGATCGCCGTCATGCCGTAGCAGCCGAGCGCCGCGAACGTCTTCAGGTCGGCCTGGATGCCGGCGCCGCCGCCGGAATCGGAACCGGCGATGGACAGCACGCGCGGGTAGCGCGGCGGATGGGCGGTGGTGGGCATCGGGGCCTCCTGCGGTGAAGCGGCAAATGCCCCGAAGGAGGACGCCGGCCGGCCACGACGGGCCGGGAGGCGGGCTGCTCTTCTTACGCCGGTCTGAACCGGTTCAAGTTCACGGGTCTGGATCTCAGCACGCTGTTGCGTACACCCCGGAGCGGTTGCGATTGTGACACGTGCGCAAAGACCGCGCGCTCCGCTTTTCAGACGGCCACGATCGGCACGGTGCGGCCGCGAGCGCGCAACTGCCCGCATCCGCCCTCGACGTCCTGTCCCGCGGAATGGCGCAGCTTGGTCAGCACGCCGCGCTGGTGCAGCGTGCGGGCGATCGCCGCGGCTTTCTCCCACGAGGGGCGCCGGTACGGCAGGTCGGGCACGCTGTTGTAGGGAATCATGTTCAGCACCGCATGCTTGCCGCGCAGCAGGCGCACGATGCCGTCGAGCTCCTCGGCGGTGTCGTTGACGTCTTCCAGCAGCGTCCATTGCACCTGCATCGGGTAGCCGGTCGCGCGCACGTACGCGTCGCCTGCTTCCACCAGGTCCTGGGGCGCGATGCGCGGTGCACGCGGCAGCAGCTCTTCGCGCAGGTCGGCGCGGGTGGTGTGCAGCGACAGCGCCAGCGCCGGTTTCACGGGGCCGCGCGGCAAGCGCTCGAACACGCGCTCGTCGCCCACGGTCGAGAACACCAGTTGCTTGTGGCCGAGGTTGCCGGCGGTGCCGAGGAGGTCGATCGCGTCCATCACGTTCGCCAGGTTGTGCGCGGGTTCGCCCATGCCCATGAACACCACCTTGCGCACCGGCCGCAGCGAGCGCGCCAGCGCCACCTGCGCCACGATCTCCGCACTGCCGATCTGGCGCACCAGGCCCTCGCGGCCCGTCATGCAGAACGTGCAACCCACCGCGCAGCCGATCTGGCTGGACACGCAGACGCCGCCGCGCGGCAGCAGCACGCTCTCGCAGGTCTGGCCGTCGCCCAGACCGACCAGCAGGCGCTCGGAGCCGTCCTCGCCCGGATGGCGCGACACGAGCCGGGCCAGCCCCGCCAGCTCGGCTTCGACCGCCGGCAGTCCCTCACGCAACGATTTCGGCAGGAAGTCCTCGATGGCGCGCGAGCCGCTGTCCTGCGGCAGCGCGTTGGACCACAAGCGCAGCACGCGGCGCTCGTGCGACGGCCCTGCGCCCAGCGCACGCAAGCGGTCACGAACGTCGGAAAGCTGGCGCATGCCCCGAGCTTAGCTGTCGCGCCCCACCCACAGCCTCGCGTCGCGAAATTGACCGGGGTCAAGCAGGAACACGCCGATTCGCCCGCTTTCCCACAGGAACCCTGTCAGGCCTGCCGAAACGAGCCCACGCTGAAGGGTCTTTGACAGCTCTCGGACAGCCTCTGCTGGTTCAATCCCATCCATGGGAGAACGTTGATGGGCAAGGAGATCCGGACATCGCGGTTGGGCAGCCTGCGCACCACGGCGCGGCACAGCCTGCGCGCGCTGCTCGGGCGCCCGCGCGTGGACGGCCCCCACACGGTGTTCCAGGGCGGGGACGAGGACGCCATCCGCGACGCGCTGCTGGACCTGCTGCCGCCCAGCGATGCACCGTCGCTGCAGCTCACCACGCTGCGGCGGCGCATCCGCTACGCGAACGGCTGCGAAGCGCTGTGGTACCTGCGCGCCGACCTGCTGGCCGTGCTCGCGCTGCACTCGGGCGAAGCCCAGGCGCGCCAGCAGCTCGCGGCCATCGACCACCTGTTCCCGCAGTCACTGCGCCGCCGCTGAGGGCGCTGCCCGGCAGGAGCCGGGTCCTACCGTTCCATCAGCGACGGCTGGCCCGCGCATGGGACTAGGGCGGCTGGCGACCGCCGCGCACCGGCCTAGCTTGGAAGCACTTCAACTTCCAGGAGAGTCCCGTGGACGGCAACGACAACATGCTGCTGCTGGTCGCGGTGCTGGTGGCGATCCTCGCCGTGGTGGCGATCTGGCTCTGGAGCCGTCGCAGCCGCTCGCAGCACCTCGAAAGGTATTTCGGCCCCGAATACCACCGCGAGGTGGCCCGCACGGGCAGCCGCGACAAGGCGGAAGCCGAGCTGATGGCACGCCAGAAGCGTGTCGAGGACCTGCACATCGTGCCGCTGGCCCCCACCGACGCGCAGCGCTTCACGCAGCAGTGGCGCGCCGTGCAGGCGCGCTTCGTCGACAACCCGCGCGGCGCGCTGGCCGAAGCCGACCAGCTGGTGCGCGACCTGATGCAGCGCCGCGGCTACCCGATGGGTGAATTCGAGCAGCGCGCCGCCGACATCTCGGTGCACCACCCGCAGGTCGTGGAGCACTACCGCGCCGCGCACCTGATCGCCGACGGCGACCGCCGCGGCCAGGTCGACACCGAAGGCATGCGGCAGGCCGTCATCCACTACCGCGCGCTGTTCGCCGAACTGCTCGAGACGCGCGACGACGACCGCGACGGCGGCCGGGCCCACCACCATGGAATGAGGACGCAATCATGAGCCGCGAAGACCACGACCGCATGGGCACCGCCGAACTGGTGGCCGGTGCCGAACGACGGGCCGACCGCATGGAGCCGCGGCCGCCCGACGACGGCCAGCGCATGGACGGCGGGCAGCAGCATCCCGGCATGCGCGACGCGCAAGGCGAGCCGCTGGCCGCGCTGTTCCCGCCCGAGATGTCCTCGCAGTTCCGCGACCGCTGGGACCAGGTGCAGATCGGCTTCGTCGACGACCCGCGCCAGGCCGTGCAGCAGGCCGACGAACTGGTCGCGCAGGTGATGAAGAGCCTGGCGGGCAGCTTCGCCGACCAGCGCGCCCGCGTGGAGCAGGGGATCGGCCAAGGCGGCGAAACCGACACCGAGAACCTGCGGATGGCGCTGCGCAGCTACCGCTCGTTCTTCCAGCGCTTGCTGTCGCTGTGACCGCGCCACCTGCCGCTCTCCTCAGGGCGGCGGCAGGCAGTTGTGGATGGCGGTCGTCGCGATCGCGGAGTGTCCGTAGGCGACGGCGATCTGGTTGAGGCCGGCGGCGACGTCACCCGCCGCGTAGAGGCCCGCGACCGTCGTCTGCAGGTGGTCGTCCACCACCAGTTGCCCGTCGGCCTCCGCCTTCGCCCCGAGATCCGTGGCCAGGCCCGACGCGTGCTTCAGTCCCAGCGCGGGATAGAGCACGTCGAACTCCAGCCGGCGGCCGTCCTCCATCTCCACGTGCACGCCCTCGCCCGGCTGCACGTGCACGTGCAGCGGGCGCTGGTCGGCGACCAGGACGCCGCGCTCGCGCAGGCGCGCGAGATCCTCGCGCGCCACGAGCGCCTGCGTGCCGAGCGACAGCCACGTCACCCGGTTGTCGAAGCCGGAGACGAACAGCGATTCGCGCAGCCCGTGCAGTTCGCGACCCATCACGGCCACGCGCTGGCCGCGGGTCTCGAACCCGTCGCACACGGGGCAGTAGCGCACGTTGCCCGCCTCGAGCCCGGCCTCGACGCCCGGGATGTCGGGAACGACGTCCGCGGAGCCGGTGGCGAGCAACACCTTGCGCGCGCGCACCACGCGGCCATTGAAATCGGCTTCGAAAGCGCCGTCGCTGCCACGCAGTGCCTGGACGCGCCCCTTCTCCACCGGCACCTCGTACCGCGCCGCGTGCCGTCGAAGCAGCGCCAGCAATTCCTGTCCGGGAATGCCGTCGGGGAACGCCGGCACGTTGTGCGTGCGCGGGATCCACGCCGCGCGGCTGTCGCCGCCATCGGCCACGAGCACGCCGCGCCGGTAGCGCGCCAGGTACACGCCGGCCGTCAGCCCGGCGGGGCCGGCGCCGATCACCAGGCAGTCGAGCACGCCGTCAGCCATGTGCGAGCGGCCACTGCTTGGCGACCATCAGCCAGAAGATCATGAGGAAGGCCGCGAACGCGACGAACCCGAGCGCCGTCCACGCGATGAACACGCGCCAATAGCGTGGCGACAGCGGCGCGCCGGCGGCCGCGCAGGCCTGCGCCTCGTCGCGCAGCAGGTACTGCAGGCGCACGACCGGCAGCCAGCACGCGATGGCGACCCCATACAGGACGACGGACGCGTGCAGCCATGGCTGCGACCACTGGAACCCCGCATGGCGCACGAGCAGCCAGCCGGTCAGCGGCTGCACGATCGCCGTCGGCGTGGTGAACAGCCAGTCGGCCCACACGACCCAGCTGCTCACGGTCGCGACCGCGCGCGGATTCCGCGACAGCGTAGTGGCCAGCAGGTAGAAGGCCGACCCGACGCCGGTGCCGAACAGGACGGTGGACGAGAGGATGTGGATCCACTTGAGGGCCAGGTACTCCATCAGTGCCGGCGCGGCTCCAGCGCCCACAGCAGGGTGATGGCCGCGATGATCGGCAGGTTCTTGCTCATCGGGCCGTAGGGGTGCAGCCAGTATTCGGGCAGGAAAACCGTGATCAGCAGCGTGTAGCCCGCGATCAGTCCCAGTTGCGCGAGCCACACCGCCGGCCGCCAGCGCGCCGGCGCCCACAAGGTCAGCACCCCGAGCAGCAGATCAAGCGTGGCGGCGCCATGCAGCGCCACCGTCGCGAGCGCACCGTGCAGCCCGACACGGGCGAGCAGCTCGTAGCTCCGCGCCACCGGGTACAGCCCGAAGGAGACGGCGGCCGTCCACAACCACAGCAGCGCCAGCCCGATGCGCAGCAGCGGCAGCGTCCAGCCGAGCACAGCCTGGGCACGCGCCGCGGGTGCTTGCGATGGCGCGATGAACGAGTCGACGTCGCGCGGCTCGCGACCGAGCAGGCGCACGAAGCGATCGGCCGGCGCGGCATTGCCCTTCAGCAGCATGCTTGCCGTGTCGGGGTCGAGTGAACTGCCCGGCACGTGACCGGCTATCGCGGCACCGAGCTTGAACAAGCCGGCGGGCATCGGCAGCACGAGCGGGCCGCGCCCTAGCCCTTCCTGCAAGCGCAAGGTTGACAGGTACTCGCGCAGCGGCAACGGGCGCGGCCCCACGAACGCGATCGTCTCGATGCGCCGCGGCGGATCCGCCAGCAGCGTCAGCACGCCGGCGACGACGTCGTCCAGGTGCACCGGTTGCACCTGCATGCCAGCGCGCAGCGGAAAGAGCAGCAACGGCATCGAGGCGAGCTGCAGGAACAGCGCGCTGCTCGGCCCTTGCGGCGAGAACACGAGCGACGGCTGCACGATCGCACCGGCGAGCGGCAGCGAACGCAACACGTCGTCGGCGGCGCGCTTGCTCGCTTGGTACGGCATGCGGCCGTCGTCCGCGCCCACGGCCGACACCTGCACGGCGCACGGCACGCCGGCTGCGGCCGCGGCGCGGAACAACTCGGCGGGGGCGCGGTGGTGCAAGGCATCGAACGTCTGCGTGCCCTGCTCTCGCAGGATGCCGACCGCGTTCACGACCGCGTCGATGCCTTGCAGGCGCGGCGTCCACCACGCGGCGTCCGGCACGGCGGCCAGGTCCACCTGCACGGCCGTGCAGTCATGGACCGGCAAGCGCGACGGGTCGCGCACCGCGCACGCGACCTCGTGGCCTGCCTGCAGCAGCGCGCGCAGCAACGCCCCGCCGATGAGGCCCGTCGCACCGGTGAGCAGCACTCGCATGGCGGTCGATGATGCGGCAAGGGGCGCCCGCGCGGCGGACACGTTTTGCAATCCCGGGCCCTGCGCGTCGGCGTGCATCCCTAGACTCGCGCGCATGGACGAACGATGGACCGCCGCGCTGCAGGAAGCCGCCTTGTCGGGGTCGCTGGCCGCGATGGCGTCGGCAGCGGTGCTGGCGGTCGCCGGCTCGCGCGAGACCCCCTCGCCGGCCGCGCCGATGAACGCGACCAGCCAGTGGATCTGGGGCCAGCCCGAAGCGCTGCACGCGCACCACCCGGACCGGCGGCACACGGTGGTGGGCTACCTGACGCACCACCTCGCCGCGAGCTTCTGGGCCGTGCTGCAGGCGCGCGCCGCGCAGGACCTGCCGCAACTGCGCGACCCCGGCCCGGCACTCGCCGCATCCGCGGTCACCAGCGCCGTTGCCGCGTTCGTCGACCTGAAGCTCACGCCCGAACGCTTCACGCCGGGTTTCCAGCACCGCGTGAGCACGCCGGCGCTCGTGGCGGCGTATGCGGCGTTCGCGGTGGGACTCGCCGCCGGGACGGTCGCAGCCAGGCGCCTCGCCGAACGCGAAGATCCATTCGCGCTCTGACCTGCCTCGTCAGCACCAGCAAGGCATTGTTGTGTTGGCGCGTTCCGTATAGTCGGGCGCGACCATGAAGAACAAGAACGAGGAAGGCAACGGCGAGTCCCTGGAAAGCATCTTCGTCGGCCAGAGCGACATGGCCCGCCTCATGCGGGAGCGCGACTGGGCCTCCACGCCGCTTGGCCCACCGCAGCAATGGCCCCATGCGCTGAAGGTGGCGTTGCGCCTGCTGCTCACCTCGCGCTTCGAGATGTGGCTGGGCTGGGGCCCGGAGATCCACTTCTTCTACAACGATGCCTACCGGCCGACGCTGGGCATCAAGCACCCGCGGTCGCTGGGCATGCCCACGCGCGAGCTGTGGCCGGAGATCTGGGACGACATCAAGGGCCGCATCGAGTCGGTCTACGAGCGCGGCGAAGCGACCTGGGACCGCGCGCTGCTGCTGGTGCTGCACCGCTCCGGTTTTCCGGAAGAGACGTACCACACGTTCTCGTACAGCCCGCTGCTGGGCGACACGGGCCGCGTCGAGGGCCTGTTCTGCGCCGTCTCGGAGGAAACCGACCGGGTGATCAGCGAGCGCCGGCTGGGCACCTTGCGTGACCTGGCCAGCGGCCTGGCAGCGGCGGACACGCGGGCGACCGTGGTGCAGGCCGCGTGCGAGGCGCTCGGCCGCGCGCGGCTGGACATGCCGTTCTCGCTGCTGTACCTGATGGACGAGACGGGCGTCGCGCGCCGGGCCTGCGCAGCGGGCATCGGCGAGGACCATCCGCTGGCCGTGGCGACGCTGCACCCGGGCGATGGCCACCGCTGGGACACGCAGCGCGCGCGCTCGTCCGGCGAGCCTTTCGTCGTGCCGCTGGACGGCGTGGCGGACCTGCCCACGGGCGGCTGGGACAAGCCGCCGCGCCATGCCTACGTCGTGCCCATCGTCGGCAGCCGATCCGACGCGCCCATCGGACTGCTGGTCGCGGCGCTGAACCCGTACCGCGCCGTCACCGAGGACCTGCTCGCGTTCGTGAGCCTGGTCGCCGGCCAGGTCGGCGCGAGCCTGGTGAACGCGTCCCTCCTCGAGCAGCACCTGGCCGAGCGCGACCGCCTGCGGGCGCTGTTCGACGAGGCGCCCAGCTTCTTCGCCGTGCTGGCGGGGCCCGAGCACCGGTTCGAGCTCGCCAACAACTCGTACCGGCAGCTGGTCGGTGGTCGCGACGTCGAGGGCAGGACCGTCCGCGAGGCGCTGCCGGAAGTCGTCGGGCAGGGCTTCATCGACCTGCTCGACCGCGTCTACCACTCGGGCGAGCCGTACGTGGGCCGCGGTGTCGAAGTGAAGCTGGTGCCGGCGGCGGGTGGTGCCGCCGAGACCCGGTACGTCGATTTCGTCTACCAGCCCCTGCGCGACGGCCGCCACAAGATCACCGGCATCTTCGTCGAGGGCTACGACGTCACCGACAAGATCGAGGCCGAGCAGTCGCTGCGCCTGCTGAACGCGCACCTGGAGCAGCGCATCGAAAACCGCACGCGCGACCTTGCGCAGGCGCTGGACCGGCTGCAGGAGGAATCACGCCAGCGCGAGAGCGTCGAGGAGGCGCTGCGGCACGCGCAGAAGATGGAAGCCGTCGGCCAGCTCACGGGCGGCATCGCGCACGACTTCAACAACATGCTGCAAGGCATCACCGGGTCGCTGGAGCTGATCCGGTTGAAGCTGCGGGCCGGCAAGGTGCAGGACGCCGACCAGTTCGTCGAGCGCGCGATGGGGTCCGCGCAGCGCGCGGCGGGCATGACGCACCGGCTGCTGGCGTTCTCGCGCCGCCAGCCGCTGGACCCGAAGCCGGTGAACGTCAACGAGCTGGTCGCGCAGACCGAGGTGCTGGTGCGGCGCACCGTCGGCGAGGGCGTGCGCGTGTCGGTCGTCACCGACCCGGCGCTGTGGACCACGCTGTGCGACCCGAGCCAGCTGGAAAGCGCGATCCTGAACCTGGCCATCAACGCCCGCGACGCCATGCCCAACGGCGGCACGCTGGTGATCGAGACCAGCAACAAGCAGCTCGATGCGGCGTACGCGCGCCACAACGACGTGCAGCCCGGCGACTACGTCTGCGTGAGCGTCAGCGACACGGGCGCCGGCATGCCGCCGGACGTGCTGGCCAAGGCCTTCGACCCGTTCTTCACCACCAAGCCGATCGGCCAGGGCACGGGCCTCGGGCTGTCGATGATCTACGGCTTCGTGAAGCAGTCGAGCGGCCACGTCCGGCTGTACAGCGAACCGGGCGTGGGCACGAGCGCGAAGCTGTACCTGCCCCGGCACCGCGGCGATGCCGCCGCGCCGGAGCCGCTGCAGGAAGTCGGCGGCGAGCACCCTGCGACGCGCGGCGAAGTGGTCCTGGTTGCCGAGGACGACGAGGTCGTGCGCTCGCTCGTCGTCGACGTGCTGCAGGGCCTGGGCTGCCACGTGCTCGAAGTGGGCGACGGGGCCGAGGCGCTCAAGGTGCTGGAATCGACGCGGCGCATCGACCTGCTCGTCACCGACGTCGGCCTGCCGTCGATGAACGGCCGCCAGGTCTACGACGCTGCCGCCGTTCGCCGCCCGGCGCTGAAGGTGCTGTTCATGACGGGCTATGCCGAGAACGCGGCTTTCACCAACGGCGTGCTCGAGGAGGGCATGGAGCTGATCACCAAGCCGTTCGCGCTGGAGCAGCTCTCCTCGCGCGTGACGGACATGCTGGGCGGGTAGCGCCCGGCCGCTGGCGGCGTCAGCGGCTCTCCGCCTCCTGCAGCGTGCGCCACATGACCTTGCCGCTCCCGCTCTTGGGCAGCGCGTCGGCGAACTGCACGATGCGCGGCACCTTGTAGACGGCCATGTTCTCGCGGCACCACGCGACGATGTCCTCCTCCGTCACCTTGCCCTTGTGGTCGGGGCGCAGCACCACGACGGCCTTCACCGTCTCGCCGCGGTAGCTGTCCCTGGCGGAGATGACGCAGGCTTCGGCGATCGCGGGATGGCGGAACATCAGCGCCTCGACCTCCGCCGGCCACACCTTGAAACCGGACGCATTGATCATCCGCTTGAGGCGGTCGGTGATGAAGAAGTAGCCGTCCTCGTCCATGCGACCGAGGTCGCCGGTGCGGAAGAAGCGCTTGCCGTCGAAGTCGATGAACGCCGCGGCGGTGGCCTCGGGGCGCTTCCAGTAGCCGTCGAACACCATCGGGCCGCAGACGATGATCTCGCCCTGCCCGCCCACTGGCATCTCCTGCAGCGTGTCCGGATCGACCACGCGCGCATCGCAGCTCATGAACGGCACGCCCAGGCACTGCTGCTTGGGGGCGTCGGGTGGGTTGCTGTGCGAAGGCGCCGCCGTCTCCGTCAGGCCGTAGCCCTCGACGTACTTGAGGTTGAACTGCTCGAACAGGCGCTGCGCCACAGCTTGCGGCATCGCGGCGCCACCGCCGCCGATGTGCTGCAGGCTGGACAGGTCGTACTGCGCGAAGTTCGGGCTGGCCATCAAGTCGATGACCATGGTCGGGATGTTGGTCCAGCTGGTGACCTTCCAGCGCGAGATGAGGCGGCCGGCCAGTTCGCGGTCCCAGCGCGGCATCAGGACGATGGTCGAGCCCAGGTACACGTTGCAGTGGAGCAGGCTCACCATGCCGGTGATGTGGAACATCGGCACGACCAGCAGCACCACGGCTTCGGCGGTGCCGTTGCCCCAGGCGGCGCTGGCGACGGCGTTGTGCATCAGCGAGCGGTGCGGGTGCATGCAGCCCTTGGGCAGGCCGGTGGTGCCGCTCGTGTACGGCAGCACGGCCAGGTCGGCCGGCCCGACCTCGAGGTCGGGGACCGGCAGGTCGTTGGCCAGCGCGTCGGTCCAGGCCATCACCTGGCCGGACGCGAGCGCCGGCAGCGGGTGGCGCGTGAGCAGCCAGTCGCGCCAGGCCTCGGGTGGCGCCTCCGGTCCGGTGATCGATGCATCGAACGCGTCCGTGTACTGCGTGACGATGAGATGCGCGAGGCGGTCGGCTTCGGGAAGTTGTGCGTCCGCCTTCACGATCTCGGCCGCCACGTCGCCGGTGGCGATCGCGACTTTCGCATCCGGGTCGGTGATGTAGTGCTTCAGCTCCTCCGCCCGGTTCATCGGGTTGACGGGGACCACGACGGCGTTGGCGCGCAGGATGGCGAAGTGGGCGACGATCAGCTGCGGGCAGTTCTGCATGTCCAGCATCACCCGGTCGCCCTGCCGCACCCCCAGCGCATGCAGCCGCGCCGCCAGCCGCTCGGCCGCGTCGCGCACCTGCGCCCACGTCAGCACCCGCCCGAAGAACACCAGCGCCGGCTTGTCCGGGTACCGGCGTGCGCTGATGGCGAGGTTGTCCCACAGCGGGGTCTGCGGCGGGTTGAGCTTGTACGGCAGGCGCTTGGGCCAGAAGCGGTGGTGCGGACGGTCCATGGCACGAGCCTAGCGAAGGCCGCATGGCCCAGGCACCGTGAAAGCCCCAAGCGCGTCGCGCCCGCGACGCTGTGCGGCGCTTGCGCGTCTGGATCTCTCAACGCAGAAGACGCGGAAGGGGACAGAAGACACAGAAGAAGCATCTCCAGGGATTCGTCTGTTCCGACTTCCTTCCGCCCCCTTTCTGCGCCCTCTGTGTTGAGACAAGACGAGCGAAGCGTCGTCGCTGCACCCAGCCCGACCGTATGATCCCGGGCATGCGCAAGAGCCTCCTCGCCCTCCTCCTTGCCGCGACCTGCGGCCTGGCCCACGCCGCGTTTCCGGAGAAGCCGATCCGCGTCGTCGTCGGGTTCCCGGCCGGCGGGCCGCTCGACCAGCATGCGCGGCTGCTGGCGGACAAGCTGCAGGCGGCGCTGGGGCAGCCGATCGTCATCGACTACAAGGCCGGGGCCGGCGGGACGGTGGGCGCGCAGGACGTGATGAAGGCGGCGCCTGATGGCTACACGCTGATGCTGGCGAACACGGGCGTGATGGTGATCAACCCCGCGCTGTACACCAAGCTGCCGTACCAGACCCTGCGCGACTTCACGCCGATCGCGCGCACCGCGATGCAGCCGCTGGCGCTGCTTGTCAACCCCAAGCTGCCGATCAACACGCTGCCGGAATTCGTCGCCTACGCGAAGGCGCGGCCAGGGCAGGTGAACTACGGCTCGGCGGGCAACGGCGGCATCAGCCACCTGGTGCCGGAGATGTTCAAGAACGCCACCGGCCTGTTCATGGTCCACATCCCCTACCGCGGCAGCGCGCCGGCGTTCACCGACCTGATGGCCGGGCAGGTGCAGTTCATGGCCGAGTCGATCCCGCAGGCGGCCAGCTACCACAAGCAAGGCAAGGTGCGCGCGCTGGCCGTCACCAGCCGCGAGCGCAACCCGGCGCTGCCCGACACGCCGACGGTCATCGAAAGCGGCATCAAGGGCTTCGAGGTCGTGGGCTTTTACGGTTTCCTGGCGCCGGCGGGCCTGCCGGCGGACGTGAAGGCGAAGCTGGGCGACGCGTTCCGCCAGGTGCTGACCAACCCCGAAGTGCGCACGCGCATGGTCACGCAAGGCGCCGACCCGGCGTTCCTGGGCCCCGACGAGTTCGCGAAGTTCCTGGGCAACGAACTGCCCCGCTGGGCGGACGCGGTGAAGAAGTCCGGCGCCCGGATGGACTGACGCCATGCGCCGCCTGCTCGCCCTCACCCTCGCCACCTGCGCGTTCGCCGCGCACGCCATCGACCTGCAGGGCCACCGGGGCGCGCGCGGCCTGCGGCCGGAGAACACGCTGCCTGCGTTCGAGCACGCGCTGCGCCTGGGCGTGACCACGCTCGAGATGGACGCGGCGATCACGTCCGATGGCGTGGTCGTCATCTCGCACGACCCCGCGCTGAACCCGGACCTCGTGCGTGGCGCCGACGGGCAGTGGATCACGACGCCGGTCGTGATCCGCAGCATCACGTACGAGCAGACGCAAGCGTACGACGTCGGCCGGCTGCGCCCCGGCGGTTCCTACGGGAAGTCCTTCCCCGACCAGCAGCCGGTGGACGGCACGCGCATCCCGAAGCTGGCCGAGGTGTTCGAGCTGGTCAAGCGGCTGAAGGCCGACCACGTGCAGTTCGACATCGAGACCAAGATCGACCTGCGCAATCCGCAGAACACGCTGGAGCCGGAGCCGTTCGTGCAGAAGCTGCTGGAGGTGATTCGCGCGCACGGCATGGAAGACCGCGTGATGGTCCAGAGCTTCGACTGGCGCACGCTGCAGGTGCTGCACAAGCTGGCACCGCGCATGCGCACCGTCTACCTGACCACGCAGTCCCCGCGCGGCTCGAACCTGGATTCCCCGATCTACAGCGCCGGCTTCACGCTGGCGCAGCACGGCAGCGTGCCAGCGATGGTCAAGGCCGCTGGCGGGACGACGTGGTCGCCGAACTACCAGGCCCTGACGCCCGACCTCGTGAAGCAGGGCCAGGCGTTGGGCCTGCAGGTGATCCCGTGGACGGTGAACGAGGAAGCCGACATGGGCCGCCTGCTGGACTGGGGTGTCGACGGCATCATCTCCGACCGCCCCGACCGCGTGCGCAACGTGCTGAAGGCGCGGGGGTTGCCGCTGCCGCCTGCGGTCGCCGCGCCCTGAGCGGAGGTCGGAGCCGCTGCGCGGGGCTCAACGCAGAAGTCACAGAAGAAGCACGGAAGTCGCAGAAGACTTCCTTGATGAATTCTTCTGTGGTTTCTGTGCTTCTTCTGCGACTTCTGCGTTTGGGAGTTCACGAAGCGGCGCGCAGTACGCCGCGCACGATCAAGCCACCAACTCGAACCAGGGCCGCTCGCGGTCGTGCATCGCGCGCAGGGTGACCTGCGTGCCGGCCTGCACCTCGCGCGGCGTCGGGAAGCGGTAGACGGTGTTCTGCCAGCTGGCCACCGGGCGCGCATAGCCCGGATGGTTCTCGAACGAATTGCCGTCGCCGAAGTCGAGACGGATCCACTGGATGATCCCGAAGCAGCGGCCGTCGCGCGCGACCGGCACGACCAACTGCCTGCTGTCGGGCGGGAAGGTGTCGTTCGCTTCGAAGTCGAAATCGAACGCCGCCACCGGCTCGCTCAGCAGCACGCGCGGCAGGTCCTCACGGTGGATCGGCCGCTTGCCCGGCACGATGGCGTTGAACGCGCTCAGGTCGAAGCCGAACGACTCGCCCACGTGCAGTTCGCGGCCGAGATCCTCGCCACCGAGCAGCGCGACCAGGATGCTGGCGCGCGGCGGCACGATGCGGCCGCCCGGCTTGAGCAGCCGCCGCTTGGCGTCCTCGATCGCCGGCAGCACGTGCTCGCCCAGCAGCTCGCTGGAGAAGATCTCGTGCACCAGCACGTCCGCGGGCTCGCGCAACTCGTCGCCGAGCGTCACGCCGTACGACGGCTTCGGCACGACGGTCACGCGATCGGCGAACCCGTTGGCCTCGACGATCTGCTGCGCCGTGCGCGCCACCAGCGGCACGGCCTCGCACGTGACCACGCGCCCCGCGCCGGCACGCGCGGCCATCATCGCCAGCAGGCCCGAGCCGGTGCCGACCTCGAACACGGTGCAACCGGGCTGCACCGCGGCGACGATGCCGTCCAGGTAGGCCTGGTTGCGCTCGCGCTCGTTCATCATCGGCACGTGCCACAGCGGCACCAGCTGCGACAGCAGCCAGTCCAGGCCCAGGCGCGCGGTGAGGCTGTCCGGCCGCGCGGCGAGCGCTTCGCGACACAGGTCGATGCCTTCGTCGACGCGGCCCTGCGACGACAGGCAGACCGATGCCTTCTTCACCGCCTCGTCATGCCCAGGGCGCAGGCGCAGCGCGGCGCGGTAGTCCGCCAGCGCGCGCTCATCGTCGCCGAGCATCCGCAGCGCATCGGCGCGCGCGACGAGCGCATCGACCAGCCCACCATCGATGGCGAGCGCACTGCCCAGGCTGGCGACGGCGTCACGCGGCTGGCCGCCGGCCAGTTCGCAGCGGCCACGCAGCATCCACGCGAGTGCCGACTTCGGCTGCAGCACGAGCGCGCGCTGCGCGGCGTCGTACGCCTCCTGGAACGCACCCGCCGCAAACCCACTCTCCGCCAGGCCCACCCAGCCATCCGCCTGCTTCGGCGCGCGGCGAGTGCACTCGGCGAACAGCTCGCGCGCCTGGGCCGGCCGGCCAAGATCGCGTTCGCAGATCGCCATGTTGAACAGTGCGTCGACGTCGTTCGGGTCCAGGTCGCGAACCGCGCCCCAGGCCTGCAGCGAGCGCTCGATCTCGCCCGTCATGCCGAGCATCAACGCGAGGAGGCGGCGCGCGGCCGCATCGCGCGGGTTGGCTTCGCACGCGGCCTGGCAAGCGGCGACGGCGCCCGCGCGGTCGCCGGACCGGAAGCGCTGCTTGATGTCGTCGAGGGACGCCCCGGCAGTCATGCGAGCACGCTCCGGAACCAGTCCGGCAGCGGCACCGATTGCTGCTTCGGGAAGTCGACCCACACGGTGGTCGCGCCGCCGGACGCATAGACCACGCCGGGGTCGTCGGTGCGCTCGATGGTGGCCCAGCTCTCGAAGGAGCTGCGGCCGGGGTCGCTGACATACGTGGTCACGACGATGTCGCCCGGGTACTCCAGCTGCTTGTGGAAGGTGCAGAACGCATTGACGATCAGCGGCCCCGTGCCCTGGGGGCCGGGCAGGCAGCCGAGCGTGCGGAACCAGTCGATGCGGGCGACTTCCAGGTAGCGGAAGTACAGCGTGTTGTTGACGTGTCCCATCGCATCCAGGTCTCCCCAGCGGATGGGCATCTGCATGCGGTGGACGAGCTTCTTGGCTTCGGGCAGGACGAACCGCGGCATCCCGTTCAGATCCCGAAGCCGTCGTCGGCCGCGATCACGGCGCCGTTGATGAAATGGCTCTCGCTCGACGCCAGCAGCACGATCAGCGCGTCCAGGTCCTGCGGCGCCCCCACGCGCTTGCGCGGCAGCATCTGCACCAGCTTCTGGCCCTGCTCGGTGGCCCAGTGGTGGTGGTTGATCTCGGTGTCGATGTAGCCGGGGCAGATGGCGTTGACGTTGATCTCGAAGCGGCCCCACTCCATCGCCATCGCCTTGGTCATCTGGATGACGGCGGCCTTGCTCATGGCGTACGCACCGATCTGCGGCAGCGGGCGGATGCCCGCCATCGACGCGATGTTGATGATGCGGCCGCCGGTGAAGGTGCCCGGCGCCGCGCCGCGGGCGCGGGCCAGCATGCGCTTGCCCACTTCCTGGGCGACGAAGAACGCGCCCTTCACGTTGGTGTCGAAGATGTAGTCGAAGTCGTCCTCCGACACTTCGTGCAGGCGCTGCGTGGTGCTGACGCCGGAGTTGTTGACGAGGATGTCGATCGAACCGACTTCGGTCTCCGCGTGCGCGACGGCCGCCTTGATGCTGGTGGTGTCGGTCACGTCGAGCGCGACGACGTGCGCGTCGCCGCCCGCGCCCTCGATCTGCGCGCGAAGTTCCTTCAGCTTGTCGATGCGGCGGCTGGCGAGCACGACGGCGGCACCGGCGGCCGCGAGGGTGCGCGCGAACTGCGCGCCCAGGCCGCTGGATGCGCCCGTCACGAGGGCGACACGGCCCGACAAATCGATGCTGTAGCTCACGAGGGTCTCCTGCCTAATGCGTGCGGCGGGCCGCCTCGCGCGAGGGGCGCCGCATAGAATCTGCACCGCCGCGCGGCCCCGCGCCACGGCGCGAGCAGGCTATCACACACACCGGACGCATCCCGATGACCCACGAAGAGATCCTCGCCCAGTACGGCCCCCGCGAAGCGATGGAGTACGACGTCGTCGTCGTCGGCGCCGGCCCCGCCGGCCTCGCCACCGCCATCCGCCTGAAGCAGCTCGCGCAGCAGCACGGACGCGAGGTGTCGGTGTGCGTGCTGGAGAAGGGGTCCGAGCCCGGCGCGCACATCCTGTCGGGCGCCATCGTCGACCCGATCGCGCTGGACGAGCTCATCCCCGACTGGAAGGCCAAGGGCGCGCCGCTGAACGTGCCGGTCACCGAGGACATCTTCCTGTTCCTGGGCGAGAACGGCGCCATGCGCACGCCGACGTGGATGCTGCCGAAGAACTTCCACAACGAAGGCAACTACGTCGCCAGCCTGGCCAACCTGGTGCGCTGGCTGGCGCAGCAGGCCGAGGCACTCGGCGTCGAGATCTTCCCGGGCTTCCCGGCCGGCGAGGTCCTCTACAACGACGACGGGTCGGTGCGCGGCGTCGCCACCGCCAACATGGGCATCGGCAAGGACGGCCAGCCGACCGAGAACTTCCAGCTCGGGATGGAACTGCACGCGCGCTACACGGTGTTCGCCGAAGGCTCGCGCGGCCACCTGGGCCGCCAGCTGATCAGCCGCTTCAAGCTCGACGAAGGGCGCGATCCCCAGAGCTACAGCATCGGCGTCAAGGAAGTGTGGGAGATCGATCCGTCGCGCCACAAGGCGGGCCTCGCGCTGCACAGCGCGGGCTGGCCGCTGGACGAGATGACGTACGGCGGCTCGTTCCTGTACCACATGGAGAACAACCAGATCTCCATCGGCTTCGTCGTCGGCCTGGACTACAGCAACCCCTACCTGTCGCCGTTCGAGGAGTTCCAGCGCTTCAAGACGCACCCGAACATCCGCTGGTACTTCGAAGGCCCGAAGGGCGCCAAGCGCCTGGGCTACGGCGCGCGTGCGCTCACTGTGGGTGGCCTGCTCTCACTGCCGAAGACCGTGTTCCCGGGCGGCGCGCTGGTGGGCTGCGACGCGGGCTACCTGAACTCGTCGCGCATCAAGGGCAGCCATGCCGCGATCAAGACCGGCATGCTGTGCGCCGAAGCCGCGTTCGAGGCGATCGGCGCCGACCGCCGCCACGACGAGCTCACCGCGTACCCGGAAGCGTTCGAGAAGTCGTGGCTGTACAAGGAGCTGAACAAGTCACGCAACTTCAAGCAGTGGTTCAAGAAGGGCCGCACCGTCGCCACGCTGATGACGGGCATCGAGCAGAAGCTGCTGGGCGGCGCGATCCCGTGGACCATCCACCGCGCCAAGCCGGACCACGTGCACCTCAAGCCCGCGTCGCAGTGCAAGCCCATTGCGTACCCGAAGGCCGACGGCAAGCTCACCTTCGACCGGCTCTCCTCGGTGTTCATCTCGAACACCAACCACGAGGAGAACCAGCCCGCGCACCTGACGCTGAAGGACCCCACGGTTCCCACGCGCATCAACCTGCCCCAGTTCGCCGGCCCCGAGCAGCGCTACTGCCCTGCCGGCGTGTACGAGTTCGTCGCCGACGAGGGCGTGCAGGGCGGCGAGCGGCTGCAGATCAACGCGCAGAACTGCGTGCACTGCAAGACCTGCGACATCAAGGACCCGACGCAGAACATCGTGTGGGTGGTGCCGGAAGGCGGCGGCGGGCCCAATTACACGAACATGTAGTTCGCGCCCCACCTGGCATTCCCGCAAGGGCGGGAAACCAAGGCTTTCCCTCTCGGCAGCTCGACAGCAGCCGCGATAATCCTCCGCAACAACAAGCACGAAGGAGGATGCGCATGAAGGCATGGGAGTGGACGCGCCGCGGCGTGATGCTGGCGGCGTTGGGTGCGGCTGCAGTGGGGGCGATGGCGGCAGCGCCGGAACCGATCCCGGTGCAGGTGTTCTTCGAGAGCCCGGCGATCCGTGAAGCGGTCCTGTCGCCCAGCGGGCGGCACCTGGCGATCATTGCGAAGAACAAGGACGACCACACCCAGCTGGTCATCCTCGACACGGAGACGATGAAGCCCTTCGTGGCGGCCGGCTCGCCCAAGCTCGACGTCGTCGGCCCGATCTGGGTGAACGACAAGCGCCTGATCTACAGGCTGGGCGACCTGGAGCGCACCTACAGCTACTACGCCGGCATCGGCGGGATGTACGCGGTCGACCGCGACGGCGGCGAGCCGCGCGACCTGATGGGCACGTCGTCGGAACGGACGATGAACTTCAACCCGCCGTCGTTCGCCGGGACGACCTGGATGCGGGACTCGGACACGATCTTCGTGGCGATGCCGCAGACGGCGAACCACTACGAGCTGGACCACGTCCTCGTGCGCAAGCTGGACACCCGCACCGGCCGCATGACCCCCCTGCCGGCGTTCTCGCGCGGCTGGGGCTGGACCTTCGACCCGGATGACGAGCCCCGCTTCGTCACGACCGTGGCGCGCGAAGGCAAGGGGACCAACTACGTCCGCGATCCTGCGACAGGTGAGTGGAAGGACATCGGCAGCTACGACATCTTCGCGGGCGAAGGCGATCTCGACGTGGTCGGCTTCGCTGACAGGAACACGGCGTACGTTGTGCGCAAGCCCAAGGGGCATGAGTTCAAGGCGCTGTACACCTTCGACATCAAGGCCCGGACCTTCTCGGCCGATCCGCTGGTCGAGGCCAAGGGCTTCGACCTCGAGCCCGTGATCATCCGGTCGCGCAACCAGGTGCTCGGCGTCCGCTACGAAACCGATGCGGTCAGCACGATCTGGGTCGACGAAGGCATGAAGAAGATGCAGGCCGACATCGACAAGGTCCTGCCGTCCACCATCAACGTCATCTCCGTCCCCTTGCGTGCCGAGGTGCCGATCGCCCTGGTGCGGGCGTACTCCGACCAGGTGCCCACCGTCATCTTCCTGTACGACACCAAGACCGGGAAGCTGCAGGAAATCGGCAAGAGCCGGCCGGCCGTCGATCCCGCGCGCATGGCGCAGCTCGACTTCGTGAAGCTGAAGACGCGCGATGGCTTGTCCATGCCCGCGTGGGTCACCACCCCGCGGGACGGCAAGAAGGGCCCTCGCCCGATGGTCGTGCTCGTGCACGGCGGCCCCTACGTGCGTGGTGGATCCTGGAACTGGTCGCCTGACGCGCAATTCCTCGCGTCGCGCGGCTACCTCGTGCTCGAGCCCGAGTTCCGCGGCAGCACCGGCTTCGGCTTCAGCTACTTCAAGGCCGGCTGGAAGCAATGGGGCCTGGGCATGCAGAACGACGTGGCGGATGCCACGCGTTGGGCCATCGAGAAGGGCATGGCGGACCCGAAACGCATCTGCATCGCGGGCGCCAGCTACGGCGGCTATGCGACGCTGATGGGCCTGGCCAACGATCCGGACCTGTACAAGTGCGGCATCAACTGGGTCGGCGTGACCGACATCGACCTGCTGTACTCGATCACCTGGAGCGACTCCAGCGAGCTGTACAAGCAGTACGGCATGCCGGTGCTCGTGGCCGACCGCGAGAAGGACGCCGCCCAGATCAAGGCCACGTCGCCGATCCAGCTGGCGGCGAAGATCAGGCAGCCCCTGATGCTGGCCTACGGCGGCGAAGACGACCGGGTGCCGATGAAGCACGGCACTGCGTTCCGCGATGCCGTCATGCAGACGAACCCGAACGTCGAGTGGATCGAATACCCATACGAGGGCCACGGCTGGTTCCAGTTGAAGAACAACGTCGACTTCTGGACCCGCGTCGAGAAGTTCCTCGCGAAGAACATCGGCCAGTAGCACATTGCGCATGAGCCATCGGCTTCGGCCGGTGGCTACAATCCGTTCCATCGTCAGGAGAGCGCTCTCCCGAAGAGCCGCCGAAGGCGCAGGCGCAAGCCGAACGCTCAGGCACCAGGACTGGCGAGCACCCCGGCGACGGGGTGTTTCCTTGCTGGAGAGAGGCTTGGCCCAGCGGCCGGCCCACCGAAGGAGCAAGCCCCATCGCGGGTGAATCTCTCAGGTAAAGCGGACAGCAAGGGCGCCCATGGTCGAAACCATGGCCCCCACGCCCTTGTCCTGGAGAGCCGCTTGTCCGCCACCGACCTCAAGACCACGCCGCTGCACGCGCTGCACCTCGAACTCGGGGGGCGCATGGTGCCTTTCGCCGGCTATTCGATGCCGGTGCAGTTCCCTGCCGGGCTGATCGCCGAGCACCGGCAGACGCGCGAAGCCGCCGGCCTGTTCGACGTCTCGCACATGGGCCAGCTGCGGCTGGAGGGCCCGGACGCCGCAGCCGCATTCGAGACCCTCGTTCCCGTCGACGTGATCGGCCTGGGCGTCGACAAGCAGCGCTACGGCCTGCTGCTGACCGACGAAGGCACGATCGTCGACGACCTGATGATGGTCAACCGTGGTGACCACCTCTTCGTCATCGTCAACGGCGCGTGCAAGGACGGCGACCTCGCGCTCATCCAGCAGCGCATCGGTTCGCGCTGCAAGGTCGTGCCCATGTTCGACCGCGGCCTCCTCGCCCTCCAGGGACCGAAGGCCGTCGACGCGGTGAAGCGCCTCGTTCCCGGCGTCGAGCAGCTGGTGTTCATGACCGGTGGCGCGTTCACCTGGGAAGGCAGCGATCTCTACATCACGCGCAGCGGCTACACCGGCGAGGACGGCTTCGAGATCTCCGTCGCCGCCGATCGCGCCGAAGCCTTCGCTCGCGCCCTCCTCGACCAGCCTGAAGTGAAGCCGATCGGCCTCGGCGCGCGCAATTCGCTGCGCCTGGAAGCCGGGCTGTGCCTCTACGGCAACGACATCGACACGACCACCACGCCGGTCGAAGCAGCGCTGAACTGGGCGATGCAGAAGGTGCGACGCACCGGCGGCGCGCGCGCCGGCGGCTTCCCGGGCGCCGACAAGGTGCTGGCGCAGCTCGATGGCACGCAGCCGGTCGCGCGCAAGCGCGTCGGGCTCATCGCGCTGGAACGCGTCCCCGTGCGCGAGCACACCGAACTGCAGGATGCGGACGGCCGCAAGGTCGGCGAGGTCACCAGCGGCCTGCTCGGCCCGACCATCGACAAGCCGGTGGCGATGGCCTACGTCGACGTCGCGCATGCCGCCCCCGGCACGCGCCTGAATGCCATCGTCCGCGGCAAGGCCGTGCCGATGGAAATCGCCCCCATGCCTTTCGTGCCGCAGCGCTACCACCGCGGCTGACCCCCACAGAGACCAACCAGGAGAAGCGCCATGACCGTCAAGTACACGCAAGAGCACGAGTGGATCGACCTGCAGGGTGGCGTCGCCACCGTCGGCATCACGCTGCACGCGCAGGACGCGCTGGGCGACGTCGTGTTCGTCGACCTGCCCGAGGTGGGGCGCACCTACGCCAAGGGCGAAGTCGCCGGCGTCGTCGAATCGGTGAAGGCCGCCGCGGACGTCTACATGCCGCTGGACGGCGAGGTGACGGAAGTGAACGAAGCGCTGCGCGCCGACCCGTCGCTGGCCAACAGCGACCCGATGAAGGCCGGCTGGTTCTTCAAGGTCAAGCCGGCGAACGCGTCGCAGCTGGACGGGCTGATGGACGAGACGGCGTACACGGAGTTTTCGAAGAACAACTGACGCCATCGTCATTCCCGCGGGGGCCTCCGCGGGGATGACGAACCCGTGCCCTGCGACGTAGACACATTCGGAGCCCCACGCATGCTGATGCAATCCGCCCTCCCCCTGGGCGAGCTCGAGAATCCCGCCGAATTCATCCCGCGCCACATCGGCATCGACGAAGCCGGCGAGAAGCACATGCTGTCGGTGATCGGCGAGGCGTCGCGGCGCGCGCTGGTCGACTCGATCGTGCCGCGCTCGATCGCCCGCACCTCGCAGATGAAGCTGCCGGCACCGGCGACGGAAGCGCAGGCGCTGCTGGAACTGCGTGCGATCGCCAACAGGAACAAGGTCGCCAAGAGCTTCATCGGCCAGGGCTACTACGGCACGCTGACGCCGGGCGTCATCCTGCGCAACATCCTGGAGAACCCCGCCTGGTACACGGCGTACACGCCCTACCAGGCCGAGATCTCGCAGGGCCGCATGGAAGCGCTGGTCAACTTCCAGACCATGGTGTGCGACCTGACGGCCATGCCGATCGCCAATGCGTCGATGCTGGACGAAGCGACCGCAGCGGCCGAGGCGATGACGCTGGCCAAGCGCAGCGTCAAGAGCAGGAGCAACACGTTCGTGGTCGCGGGTGACTGCCACCCGCAGACGATCGAAGTGGTGCAGACCCGGGCGAAGCCGCTGGGCATCGACGTCGTGCTGGCCAATTCCGCCGAGGAATGGGATCGGGCGGTCGCGGGCGATTACTTCGGCGCGCTGATCCAGTACCCGGCCAGCAGCGGCTGGCTGCACGACTGGAAGCCCGAAGTCGACAAGATCCACGCCAAGGGTGCGGCCGCCATCTTCGCGGCGGACCTGCTGGCATTGACGCTCATCGTGCCCCCGGGCGAATGGGGCGCCGACATCGTCGTCGGCACCACGCAGCGCTTCGGCATGCCGATGGGCGCCGGCGGCCCGCACGCCGCGTACCTGGCCTGCCGCGACGACTACAAGCGCTCGATGCCGGGCCGGCTGGTCGGCGTCAGCGTCGACAGCCACGGCAACCCGGCGTACCGCCTCGCGCTGCAGACGCGCGAGCAGCACATCCGGCGCGAGAAGGCGACTTCCAACATCTGCACGGCGCAGGTGCTGCCGGCCGTGGTCGCGAGCATGTACGCCGTCTACCACGGGCCGCAGGGCCTGAAGCGCATCGCGCAGCGGGTGGCGGCGTACACCGCGATCCTCGCCAAGGGGCTCGAGCGCCTGGGCTGGGAAGCGACCCGGATGCACCACGCGACGGCGTTCGACACGCTGTCGTTCAAGACCGGAGAGCGCACGCAGGAGATCGCGAAGCGGGCGGTGGCCCTGGGCGCGAACCTGCGCCAGGCCTGGGGCGAGTACACCTGCATCTCGCTGGACGAGACGACGACGCGCGCCGAGATCGAACTGGTTTGGAAGATCTTCGCCAAGGACGGCGAGGCCATCCCGTCGGTGTCGGAGTTCGAGAAGGGCATCGAGCCGATGATCCCCAACGAACTGCGCCGCACCAGCGAGTTCCTCGCGCACCCGGTGTTCAACACGCACCACAGCGAGACGGGCATGCTGCGCTACATCCGCAGCCTGTCCGACAAGGACCTCGCGCTGGACCGCACGATGATCCCGCTGGGCAGCTGCACGATGAAGCTGAACGCGACCAGCGAGATGATTCCCATCACCTGGCCCGAGTTCGCGCACGTGCACCCGTTCGCGCCGCGCGAGCAGCTGGCCGGCTACATCGAGCTGGACAAGCAGCTGCGCGAGTGGCTGTGCCAGGCCACCGGGTATGCGGGCATCAGCCTGCAGCCCAATGCGGGCTCGCAGGGCGAATACGCCGGCCTGCTGGCGATCAAGGCGTGGCACGAGAGCCGCGGCCAGGGGCACCGCAACGTCTGCCTGATTCCTTCGTCCGCGCACGGCACCAACCCGGCCAGCGCGCAGATGGTCGGCATGCAGGTGGTGGTCACTGCCTGCGACGCCAACGGCAACGTCGACATGGCCGACCTGAAGGCCAAGTGCGAGCAGCACCAGGACAAGCTCGCCTGCATCATGATCACGTACCCGTCCACGCACGGCGTGTTCGAGATGCAGGTCAAGGAGCTGTGCGAGATGGTGCACTCCTACGGCGGCCGGGTGTACGTCGACGGCGCCAACATGAACGCGCTGGTGGGCGTCGCGGCGCCGGGCGAGTTCGGCGGCGACGTCAGCCACCTGAACCTGCACAAGACCTTCTGCATCCCGCACGGCGGCGGCGGCCCCGGCGTCGGCCCGGTGTGCGTGGTCGAGGACCTCGTGCCCTTCCTGCCCGGCCATGCGGCCGGCGGCATCGAAGGCGGCGTGGGCGCGGTGTCGGCGGCGCCGCTGGGCAATGCCGCGGTGCTGCCGATCTCCTGGATGTACTGCCGGATGATGGGTCCCGAGGGGCTGCGCCAGGCCACCGAGGTCGCCATCCTCTCGGCCAACTACATCAGCACGCGCCTGAAGGACCACTACCCCACGCTGTACGCCAGCGCCAACGGGCACGTCGCGCACGAGTGCATCCTGGACCTGCGCCCGCTGAAGGACACGAGCGGCGTGACGGCCGAGGACGTCGCCAAGCGCCTCGTCGATTACGGCTTCCACGCGCCGACGCTGTCGTTCCCCGTCGCCGGCACGCTGATGGTGGAGCCGACCGAGAGCGAGACGCTGGAGGAGCTGGACCGCTTCATCGACGCGATGATCGCGATCCGCGCGGAGATCCGCCGCGTCGAGCGCGGCGAGTGGCCGCAGGACGACAACCCGCTGAAGAATGCGCCGCACACCGCGACTGCGCTGCTCAAGGGCGAGTGGTCGCACGCGTACTCGCGCGAGACCGGCGCGGCCGTGCACGAACCGACACCCGGCCACATCGCCCGGCACGCCAAGTACTGGCCGCCCGTCGGCCGTGTCGACAACGTCTACGGCGACCGCAACCTGTTCTGCAGCTGCGTGCCGATGTCGGCCTACGAGTGAAGGCCGGAAGCCGCACTCTTCGTCGTCCCCGCGGAGGCGGGGGCCCATCGCTTTCACGACTGTCGCAAGAGGGGAAGCGATGGATTCCCGCCTTCGCGGGAATGACGGGAGCGGTGTTCAGCTCCCCACGGTCCCCGTGATCGGCAGCACGATGCCAGTCACGTAACTGCTGCACACGGGCGAGGCCAGGTAGACGTACGCCGGGGACAGTTCCTCGGGTTGCGCGGGCCGCTTGAACTCCGTCTGCTGGCCGAACTTCGCGACCTTGTCGGGCGTCTGGTCCGCTGGGTTCAGCGGCGTCCACACCGGGCCGGGCGCGACGGCGTTCACGCGGATGCCCTTCTCGATCAGGTTGGAGGCCAGCGACATCGTGAAGGCGTGGATCGCGCCCTTGGTCGACGAGTAGTCCAGCAGCGAGCCGCTGCCGCGCAGGCCGGTCACCGAGCCGGTGTTGATGATCGACGCGCCTTGCTTCATGTGCGGCACCGCGGCCCGCGCCATGTAGAAGTAGCCGAAGATGTTGGTCTTCATCGTCTCTTCCAGTCGCTCGTCCGTGATGTCCACGATCGAGTCGGCATGTTCCTGGAAGGCGGCGTTGTTGACCAGCACGTCGAGCTTGCCGAACTCGCGCACGGTGCGCTCGACGGCGTCGTTGCAGAACGCCGAGTCCTTCACGTCGCCCTTGAGCAGCAGGCAGCGGCGGCCTTCCTTCTCGATCCAGCGCTTGGTCTCCTGCGCGTCCGCGTCGGCCTCCAGGTAGACGATCGCAACGTCCGCACCTTCGCGCGCGAACAGCACCGCGACCGCCCGGCCGATGCCCGAGTCGCCGCCGGTGACGATCGTTCCCATGCCTTCGAGCTTGCCGCTGCCCTTGTAGCCGGGCGCTTCGAAGCGCGGCTTGAGGTCCATCTCCGCTTCGATGCCGGGCTTCTCCAGGTGCTCGGCAGGCATGCGGCCGGGCTGGTCGCGACCGCCCGCGGTGCCGGCCGCCTTGTTGGTGGTCTGCACCGGCTTGTCCTGCGGCGCCCCGCCGCCCTTGCCCTTCGATTCGTCCTTGCGGTCCTGCTCGCGCTGGATCTCGCGCTGCTTCTCGATCGCGGCGTCCTTCGCGCCCGGTTTGTCGGCCATGGGTGCTCCTTGTCTGGAAACCCCCATGCTCGCGAAGCCCGCTCGGCAGCGCTGTCGCTGCGCGTGGCTCGATGGCGTCGGACGGCGCCTACCGCGGCGCGCCCAGCTGCATCAGCCGCGCCGGGTCGACCGGCTTGGTCCAGTGGTGGTCGAAGCCGGCTGCCAGTGCAGCCTGCTTGTCCTGCTCCTGCCCCCAGCCGGTGAGCGCGATCAGGATCGGCTGGCGCACGCCCTCGAGCTTGCGGATGCGGCGTGCCACCTCGTAGCCGTCGAAGTCGGGCAGCCCGATGTCCAGCAGCACGACGTCGGGCCGGAACTCGGCCGTCAGGCGCACCGCGCCCGTGCCGTCGTGCGCGATGGCGACCTGGTGTCCCGACATCCCGAGCAGCTCGGCGACCGTGCTTGCGGCGTCTTCGTTGTCGTCGACGACGAGCAGCTTGCGCGGGCCGGTGCCGGGTGCGGGCGCGCTGCCGGCATCGGCGGCCGGGCGCGGCGGCGCCGGCGGCGCGGTGCGCGGCAGGACCACGATGAACTCGCTGCCCTGCTCCTCGCCGCGGCTGTGTGCCTCGACGCGGCCGCCGTGCAGGCGCACCAGGCCTTCAACCAGCGACAGCCCGATGCCCAGGCCGCCCTGGCGCCGGTCGTCCGGCTGCTCGACCTGCGTGAACAGCCCGAACACCTTGCCGAGCATCGCGGGCTGGATGCCGATGCCGTTGTCGCGCACGACGACGCGCAGCTCCGATGCATCGCCGTCGACGATCACGTCGATCTTGCCGCCGCGGCGCGTGTACTTCGCCGCGTTGTTCAGCAGGTTGGAGAACACCTGGGTCAGGCGCGCGGGATCGCCCACGATGTCGGTCGGCGCGTCGGGGAAGGAGATCGACAGCTTGTGGTGCAGCGCCTCGATGTGCGGGCGGCTGATCTCGACCGCCGCGCCGATCACGTGCACCAGGTTCGTCGCTTCCTTGTGCAGTTCGATCTTGCCGGTGCCGATGCGCGACACGTCCAGCAGGTCGTCGACCAGGCGCGCAAGCTGCCCGACCTGGCGTTCCATCACGCCGACCGCATGCTCGATGCGCTGCGGGTCGCCCCGCGCACGGCGCACCAGCGACAGCCCGTTCCAGATCGGCGCCAGCGGGTTGCGCAGCTCGTGCGCCAGCGTGGCGAGAAACACGTCCTTGGTCCGGTCCGCTTCGCGCATGGTGCCCACCAACTGCGCGTTGTCGATCGCGATGGCGGCGCGGTGGGCGAGGTCCTCGGCCAGCGCGAGGTCGCCGGTGTCGTACTCGCGCCCGGACTCCGCGGTGATGAAGGTCAGCACGCCGATCGTGCGCCCGCGCACGGTCAGCGGGGCGCCGATGTACGAGCGCAGGCCCAGGCCGCGCAGCATGCGCAGCAGCTCCTGGTCGGACGTTCCGTTGGCCAGCATCTCGTCCGTGATGTGGCCCACGAGCAGCCCCTGCCCGGTGCGCAGCACGTTCCACGTGCCCGCGGGGCTGGCGGGATCCGGCGGATAGCACCGGTGCAGGTCATGCGCGAGTTGCACCTTCGCGGGGTCGACGTGCGCGGCCGAGACGCGCGCCAGCGAGCCGTCCGGCTGCAGCAGGTCGACGGCACACCAGTCGGCGAAGCGAGGGACGGCCAGGCGCGCGATGCGGTCCAGCGTGCACTGCCAGTCGTCGACCTCGGCCAGTTCCTCGCTGGCACGCGCGAGGAACGTGAGGTCGCTCTCGACCTGCTTGCGCCGCGTGATGTCCATGCACACGCCGGCCATGGAGCGCGGCTGGCCGGCGGTGTCGCGCCGCACCCGGCCGCGGGCCTCGAGCCAGCGCACCGTGCCGTCGGGCCAGACGACGCGGTACTCGACCCGGTGCCATCCCGTGCCCGCGATCGACTGCTGGTAGGCCTGCTGGAAGTGCTCGCGGTCCTCCGGATGGATGCGCTCGGCGTAGTTGGTGATGTCGGGCGTCGGCGCGTCGGGCGGCAGGCCGTGCAGGCGATCCATGCCTGGCCACCAGCGCGTCGCGCCCGTGGCCAGGTCGATCTGCCAGAGCCCCAGGTTGCCGGCCTCGATCGCGAGCTGGAGCGGCTCCTCGGCCTCGTGCAGGTCCATGGGGCGCGCGCGGCCATTGCCGGAGAGCGCGGTCGCAGCCGGGGAGGCCACGGCCGGGGAGGGTTCGGTCCTGCTGAGCATGGGTGATCGAACTGCTGGCCCAGAGTAGCGGGATTCCGGCCGCCCGCGCGGCGTGCCCGGGCCTGCGCATGCAATGCGCGCCCGCGCCGCATCCCGTTCACGCCGGACCTCCCCCGCGCCGGTGCTCAGGACCTTGCTATGGATTCATGAGCCACCAGCATGCGTAACAGCTGCATCAGCCTGCAGTTGCGGCGCTTTCCAGCTGATCAGTTCGCCGCGCCGCGAGCGTTGCGAGCACGGCCAGCGCGGCTGCCGCACCGAACAGCGCCTGGAATCCCCAGCGCGACACGACCGCACCGCCACCGACGACACCGATGACGCCGCCGAGTCCGTAGCCGCTGACGGTGAACAGGGCCTGCCCGCGGCCGCGCAGCCGGCCCGGGAAGTGCGCCGACACCATCGCGATGCACGTCGCGTGGTGCGTGGCAAAGGTGAGCGCATGCAGCGCCTGCGCGAGGAAAAGCGCGACGAGCGACGCTGCGCCCCAGCCCGTGAGCACCATGCGCAGCACGGTCGCGATGCCGCACACCCACAGCCAGCGCGTGAGCGGCAGCCGCGGCAACCAGCGGCCCTGGCCGAAGAACCATGCCACCTCGACAATCACCGACACCGCCCACAGCAGGCCGATCGTTCCCTTGCCGTAGCCGCGCGCGTCGAGGTAGAGCGAGAAGAAGCCGTAGATGGCGAAGTGCGCCATCACGTGGAAGAACAGCGAGACGAAGAACCACCGCACGACGGGTTGGCGCAACACCGGGCCGATGGGCGCGCCGCGTGCCGCGCCGTGCACCGGCTCCTCGTGCGCGGACGGCAGCCACAAGGTGCACGCCAGCACGGCCGCGAGCGTCAGCAGCGTCCAGCCCGGGAAGTGGCCCATGCCGAAGCGCTCGAACCACGCTCCGGCGAGGAACACCGTGACCATGAAGCCGACCGAGCCCCACAGGCGCACGCGCCCGTAGCGGCCCCAGTCGCCGGCGACCAGGTGCGCCATCGCGGCCTCGGTGAGCGACATCATCGAGCTGGTGTGCGTGAACATCAGCAGCAGCACGACGCCCACCCACCAGGTGCCGCCGTTCCACCACAGGCCCAGCGACGCGACGAGCGCGACGACCGCGGACCAGCGCAGCAGCTTCACGCGCTCGCCGGTGTGGTCGGACAGCGCGCCCCACGCATAGGGCGCGAACACGCGCGTGAACGATTGCACCGACGTCAGCAGGCTGATGACGACGATCGGCAGGCCGAGCGACTTCAGCCACAACGGCAGGTACGGGTTGAAGAAGCCGATGTGCGCGAAGTAGGTCGCGGACAGCGCGGCGAACGGGACGAGCGCCCGGCGCGCGGGCGGTGGCGCGGCCGTCATCGGCCGGTCAGGGGAGCGAGGCCGGGATCGGCTGCAGCGGCGGCTGCACGTCGGCGTTCTGCGCGCGGTGGCGCAGCACATGGTCCATCACCACCAGCGCCAGCATCGCCTCGGCGATCGGCGTCGCGCGGATGCCCACGCACGGGTCGTGGCGGCCCTTGGTGACGACCTGCGCCGGCTGGCCCTGCACGTCGATGCTGTCACGCGGGCTGAGGATCGAACTGGTGGGCTTGATGGCGATCGAGATCTCGAGGTCCTGCCCCGTGCTGATGCCGCCCAGCACGCCACCGGCGTTGTTGGTGGCGAAACCCTGCGGCGTCAGCGAGTCGCCATGCGTGGTGCCGCGCTGCCCGACGCTGGCAAACCCGGCGCCGATCTCCACGCCCTTGACGGCGTTGATGCCCATCATCGCCCATGCGATGTCGGCATCGAGCTTGTCGTACAGCGGCTCGCCCAGGCCCGGCGGGACGTTGGTCGCCGTCACGCGAATGCGCGCGCCGCACGAATCGCCGGCCTTGCGCAACGCATCCATGTATGTCTCGAGGTGCGAGACGTCAGCGATGGGCGCGAAGAACGCGTTGCGCGGGACGTGGTCCCAGGATTCGAACGGGATCGCGATCTCGCCCAGCTGCTGCATGCAGCCGCGGAACTGGATGCCGTGCCTGGCGTGCAGCCACTTCCTGGCGACGGCGCCGGCAGCGACCATGGGTGCGGTCAGCCGCGCCGACGACCGCCCGCCGCCGCGCGGGTCACGCAGGCCGTATTTCTGCAGGTAGGCGTAGTCGGCGTGGCCCGGACGGAAGGCCTGCGCAACGGCGGCGTAGTCCTTGCTGCGCTGGTCGGTGTTGCGGATCAACAGGCAGATCGGCGTGCCGGTGGTCTTGCCCTCGTACACGCCGGACAGTATCTCGACCTTGTCCTCTTCCTGCCGCTGCGTGACGTGCCGGCTGGTTCCCGGACGGCGACGGTCGAGATCGGGCTGGATGTCGGCTTCGGACAGCTCCATGCCGGGCGGGCAGCCGTCGATGACGCACCCGATGGCCGGCCCGTGCGATTCACCGAAGTTGGTGACCGCGAAGAGGGTGCCGAAGGTGTTGCCGCTCATGGGGTGCCATTATCCGGCAGCCCCGGAGGCGGTCTTCAGAGCGACGCGGAAGGCAGCTGGTCTTCCGCGGCAGGCCAGTCGCGGATGTAGGCCTTGAGCATGCGGTTCTCGAAGTTCTGGCTGTCCACGACCGCCTTGGCGACGTCGTAGAAGCTGATGACGCCCATCAGCATGCGGCGGTCCATCACCGGCATGTAGCGCGCATGGCGCTCCAGCATCATGCGGCGCACTTCGTCCAGTTCGGTTTCCATCGTGCAGGTGAGCGGGTGGTCGTCCATCGCCGTGCGCACCAGGCGCTCGCCGACGACGCCGCCGTTCTTCACGATGCACTGGATCACTTCGCGGAAGGTCAGCATGCCCACCAGGTCGCCATGCCCCATGACGACCAGCGAGCCGATGTCCTTGTCCGCCATCGTCGCAATGGCGGTGGCGAGCGGCTCGTCGGGGCCGACGGTGTAGAGCGTGTTGCCTTTGACGCGCAGGATGTCGCTGACCTTCATGCCTGTCTCCTCGGGTGGCGGCCACGAGGGCCGTCGAGCCAATATAGCCCACAATCCCGCGGTCCGCACCCACGGGGCGGACACGAAGGAGAAGACCCCCATGCCCGGCCATTCCGACCCCGGCTTCGACACCCTCGCGCTGCATGCCGGCGCGGCCCCCGACCCCGCGACCGGCGCGCGCGCCGTGCCGATCCACCTGACCACGTCGTTCGTCTTCGAGTCGAGCGACCACGCCGCCGCGCTGTTCAACCTGGAACGGTCGGGCCACGTCTATTCGCGCATCAGCAATCCGACCAACGCGGTGCTGGAGCAGCGCGTCGCCGCCCTCGAAGGCGGCATCGGCGCGATCTCCACGGCGAGTGGCCAGGCGGCCCTGCACCTGGCCATCGCGACGCTGATGGGCTCCGGCTCGCACATCGTCGCGAGCACGGCGCTGTATGGCGGCTCGCAGAACCTGCTGCACTACACGCTGCGTCGCTTCGGCATCGAGACCACGTTCGTGCAGCCGGGCGACATCGACGGCTGGCGTGCCGCCATCCGGCCCAATACCAAGCTGCTGTTCGGCGAGACCGTCGGCAACCCGGGCCTCGACGTGCTGGACATCCCGACGGTGTCGGCCATCGCGCACGAGGCGCGCGTGCCGCTGCTGGTCGACTCGACGCTGACCTCGCCGTGGCTCATGCAACCGCTGGCGCACGGTGCGGACCTGGTCTACCACTCGGCCACCAAGTTCCTGTCGGGCCACGGGACCGTCATCGGCGGCGTCGTGGTGGACGGCGGCAGCTTCGACTGGGACGCGTCCGGCAAGTTCGGCGAGCTCACCGCGCCCTACGACGGCTTCCACAACATGGTGTTCACCGAGGAATCGACGGTCGGCGCCTTCCTGCTGCGCGCGCGGCGCGAAGGCCTGCGCGACTTCGGCGCCAGCATGAGCCCGCACACGGCATGGCTCATCCTGCAGGGCATCGAGACGCTGCCGCTGCGGATGGAACGCCACATGCGCAACACCGAGAAGGTGGTGCAGTTCCTCGCGGCGCACCCGTTCGTGGCGCGCGTCGGCCACCCGATGCTGGAGTCGCACGCCAGCCACCAGCTGGCGAAAAAGCTGCTGCCGCGCGGCGCGGGCTCGGTGTTCAGCTTCGACATCAAGGGCAATCGCGCGCAGGGCCGCGCCTTCATCGAGGCGCTGAAGCTGTTCAGCCACCTGGCGAACGTGGGCGATTGCCGCTCGCTGGTGATCCACCCGGCGAGCACGACGCACTTCCGCATGACCGACGAAGCGCTGGCCCAGGCCGGCATCTCGCAGGGGACGATCCGCCTGTCGATCGGCCTGGAAGACGCGGACGACCTGGTCGAAGACCTCAAGCGGGCGCTGAAGGCGGCCGAGAAGGCGGGGAGCTGAGATGGAACTCGCCGTCCGCGGCCACCGCACTTATTGCTACACCGGCGGCAAGGCGTTCGATCCGGCCAAGCCGACCGCCGTCTTCCTGCACGGCGTGCTGAACGACCACAGCGTGTGGGCCTTGCAATCGCGCTACCTGGCCAACCACGGCTGGAACGTGCTGGCGGTCGACCTGCCCGGCCATTGCCGCAGCGAGGGCGAGGCGCCCTCCTCCACCGAGGAAGCCGCGGACTTCGTGCGCGACCTGCTGGATGCCGCGAAGCTGGAGAAAGCCGCGCTCGTGGGCCACAGCTGGGGATCACTGATCGCGATGGAAGCCGCGGCGCGGTTGAAGGACCGCATCACGCATCTCGCGCTGGTGGGCACGGCGTTCCCGATGAAGGTGTCGCCGGCGCTGCTCGAGGCCAGCCAGCACGACCCGGAGAAGGCGATCCACATGATCAGCGTGTTCTCCTGGTCCACGCTCGCGCCGCCGCCCTCCTCCCTCGGGCCGGGCACCTGGATCTGGGGCGCGGGCAAGGCGCTCAACCGCCGCGTGCTGCGCAGCAACCCGAAGGTCAACGTGTTCCACCGCGGGTTCGTCGCCTGCGACAAGTACGCGAACGGCTTGCAGGCGATCACGCAGGCCACCTGTCCCGTGCTGTTCGTGCTCGGCCGCATGGACCAGATGACGCAGGCCAAGGCCGCGCAGCCGCTGGTGGAAGCCGCGCGCGGTGCCGGCAGGCAGGTGCGCGTCGTGACGGTCGAGGCCGGCCACCACGAAATGACCGAGGCGCCGGACACGGTGCTCGGCGCCTTGAAGGAGTTCCTGCACGCATGACGATGGACGCGATCACGCCCCCGATGGCCCCCGAACGCGCGCGAGAGATCGCGGCGAGCTTCGACCTGCGCGCGCTGCCGAGGGACTTCTACGACAACCCGTTTCCCGTCTATGCCGCGCTGCGCGAGCAGCAGCCGGTGCGGCGCATGCCCGACGGCTCGTGGTTCCTCACTCGCTACGCCGACCTGTGCGCGGTCTACCGCGACGCGCAGTCGTTCAGCTCCGACAAGAAGGTCGAGTTCACGCCGAAGTACGGCGAAGGCGCGCCGCTGCTCGCGCACCACACGACCAGCCTCGTCTTCAACGACCCGCCGCTGCACACGCGCGTGCGCAAGCTGATCATGGGCGCGCTGACGCGGCGCGCCATCGCGGAGATGGAGCCGGGCCTGGTCACGCTGGTGGACGGGCTGCTGGACGCCATCGAGCAGCGCGGAGGCGGCGACCTGATCGAGGATTTCGCCGCCGCGATCCCCGTCGAGATCATCGGCAACCTGCTGGGAGTGCCGCACGATGAACGCGGTCCCTTGCGCGACTGGTCGCTGGCGATCCTTGGCGCGCTCGAGCCCAGACTCACGCCGGAGCAGGAAGAGAGCGGCAACCGCAGCGTGACCGAGATGCTGGAGTACCTGCGCGGCTTGGTTGCGCGCCGCCGCCGTGAACCGGGCGACCCGGAGCACGACGTGCTGACGCGGCTGATCCTCGGCGAAGGAGGCGAGCAGCTGTCGGAGCACGAGCTGCTGCAGAACTGCATCTTCATCCTCAACGCGGGCCACGAGACGACGACCAACCTGATCGGCAACGCATTGGTGGCGCTGCAGGAGTGGCCGCAGGAGAAGCAGTGGCTGCTTGGCGCCATCGGGCGCGACGCCGGCGCTGCGGCCCTGGAGCCGGTGCTGTCGACGGCGGTGGACGAGTTCCTGCGCTTCGAGTCGTCGAACCAGCTCGGCAACCGCCGCGCGGTGCGGCCCGTGACCGTCGGCGGCGTCGACTTGCCGGAAGGCGCACTCGTGACGCTGTGCATCGGCGCGGCCAACCGCGACCCGGCCCAGTTCGAGCATCCGGACGTGCTGGACCTGCGCCGCGAGAACAACCGGCACCTGGCGTTCGGCTTCGGCATCCACCAGTGCGCCGGGCTCAGCCTGGCGCGGCTGGAAGGCCGGGTGGCGATCGGCCGGTTCCTCGCCCGCTTCCCGGGCTACCGGCTCACCGCGGTGCCGAAGCGCGGCGGCCGCGCGCGGTTCCGTGGCTTCCTGCACGCGCCGTTCGCGGTCGCCTAAACTGCAGGCACAAGCACACGGAGACATTCGCATGGACGCCACGACCCACGCTGCCGATCCCCGCTCGATGCACTCGTTCGCGGAGTTCTATCCGTTCTACCTGAACGAACACGCGAACCGCACCTGCCGGCGCCTGCACTTCGTGGGCTCCACCCTCGGCCTCCTGTGCGTGGCGTTGGCCATCGCCACGGCGACCTGGTGGTGGGTGCTAGTCGGACTGCTGTGCGGTTACGCCTTCGCGTGGATCGGGCACTTCGGCTTCGAGAAGAACAAGCCCGCCAGCTTCAAGCGGCCGCTCTACAGCTTCATGGGCGACTGGGTCATGTACAAGGACATCTGGACGGGGAAGATCCCCTTCTAGACGACATCCTTCAAGTACAGCCCCGACCAGCGTCCGGCTTCCCACAGGCCCTTCGTGCTGTCGCTGCGCGGCAGCAGCAGGTGCCGCAGCAGCGGCTCCAGCGCGGTCGATTGCACGTCGGCCAGCATCACGTAGCGCGTGGCGACGTCGTCCTCGGCTTCGTTGAGGCGCCCCACCCAGTCCAGCCGCACCAGAGTCTCCAGCACCGGCTCCAGTTGCAGCGGATCGACTTCGATGGCTGCGACCAGTTCGTCGATGCTCATGCCGCGCCGCGCGGTGTTGCGAACGCGGTGCAATTGCTGCAGCACCTCCAGCGCCAGCTGGAATTGCCAGCCGTGGGCCGCCGGCACGCGCCGGCTGGCGCCGAGCAGGGCGGGCAGGTAGGCCGCGACGACCGCACCCAGCAGCACCACCGTCCACGCGACGTAGATCCACACCAGCAGGATCGGGACGGTGGCGAACGCGCCGTACACCATGTTGTACGTGGGCACCTGGCCGAGGTACCAGGCCAGCACGCGCTTGGCGACCTCGATGCCGATCGCGGCTGCGACGCCGCCGGCCAGGGCATGCGCCCACCGCACGGGCGTGTTCGGCACGAAGCGGTACAGCGACGCGAGCGCCCCGGCGAGGGCGCCGAATTCGAGCAGGTCGATGAAGAACTGCACGCCGCCCGGGATGCCGCTCACGAGCCCGCGCGACGCATACAGCGCGTACGACGTCATGGTCATGCTCGCGGCCAGCAGCAACGGGCCCAGCGTCATCACCGCCCAGTAGATCAGCACGCGTTGCGCCAGCGGACGCGGCCGGCGCACGCGCCAGATCGCGTTCAGCGTCCTGTCGATCGTCAGCACCAGGGCCAGCGCGGAAAAGAAGAAGGCGGCCAGGCCGGCGACACCCAGCCGGCTGGCCTTGCCGGCGAACTGGTTCACGTAGGCCAGCACCTGGCGCGCGATGGAATCGGGTACGAGGCTCTGCACCAGCCAGGCCTGCAGCGAGCCCTGCAGCTTGGAGAACATCGGGAACGCGGTGAACACGGCGAGGGCGACGGTGACCAGCGGCACGAGCGCGATGGTGGTGGTGAACGTCAGGCTGCTCGCGGTGAGGCCCAGGTGGTCCTCGCGGAAGCGCTCGCGCAGCGTGCGCAGGGCGGGCCCCCATGGGAAGCGCGAGAGCGTCTCGAGCAGGGGAGCCAGCTTCATCGGCCGCTATGATGCCATCGCCCATGGACACCCCCGAAGACAGCCACCTGCGCAAGGTCGATGCGACGCGATGGGCGGCCGTGGCATCGCTGCTGGCGCTGGTCGCGGTGTTGCTCGTGTGGGAGCTCGGATTGCACCGCAGCTGGTGGGCAATCAAGGCGCTGCCGCTGTGCGCGCCGCTCGCCGGGCTGCTCAAGCGCCGCCTCTACACCTACCGCTGGACGTCGCTGCTCGTGTGGCCCTGGTTCGCCGAGGGCGTCGTGCGGTGCACGACCGACGCCAGCCTCGCGAGCCGCGCTTTCGCCGGCGCCGAAGTCGCCTTGACGCTGGCCTTGTTCATCGCCTGCTCGCTGCACGTGCGCACCCGGCTGTCGCACAAGGACCCTGCATGACCTCCCTCGTCGACACCTTGCGCTCCTGCGTCGGGCCCGCCCACGTGCTCGATGCGGGCGACCTGGCCGCCTACGAGCAGGACTGGCGCCGGCGCGTGCGCGGCAAGGCGCTCGCCGTGGTGCGGCCCGGCAGCACCGCCGAAGTTGCGGCGGTCGTGCGCGCCTGCGCCGCCGCGGGCACGTCGATCGTGCCGCAGGGCGGCAACACCGGGCTCGTCGTCGGCGGCGTCCCGGATGCCAGCGGCAAGCAGGTCGTCCTGAGCCTGCAGCGCATGAACGCCGTGCGGTCCATCGACGGCGAGAACCTCACGATGACCGCCGAGGCCGGCTGCGTGCTGCAGGCGGTGCAGGAAGCGGCCGACGCCGCCGGCTTCCTCTTTCCCCTGAGCCTCGCGGCCGAAGGCAGTTGCACGATCGGCGGCAACCTGTCCACCAACGCCGGCGGCACGCAGGTGCTGCGCTACGGAAACGCGCGCGAGCTGTGCCTGGGGCTGGAAGTCGTCACTGCGCAGGGCGAAATCTGGGACGGGCTCGCGGGCCTGCGCAAGGACAACACCGGCTACGACCTGCGGCAGCTGTTCGTGGGCAGCGAAGGCACGCTGGGCGTCATCACGGCGGCGACGCTGAAGCTGTATCCCAGGCCGGCGGCGACGCTGACCGCATGGGCCGCTGTGCCCTCGATGGAGCACGCGGTGCGGCTGCTCGCGCTGGCGCAAAAGCGGCTCGCCTCCGGGCTCACCGGGTTCGAAGTGATGGGCGACTTTGCGCTGTCGCTGGTCGCCCGGCACTACCCGCAGCAGCGCGTGCCGTTCCTCGGCCAGACGCCCTATGGCGTGCTGCTGGAGAACACCGACCACGAATCCGAAGCGCATGCCCGCGCGCAGTTCGAGGCGCTGCTGGAAGCCGCGCTGGAGGACGGCTGCGCCACCGACGCCGTCGTCGCCGAGAACATCGCGCAGGCCCACGCGCTGTGGCACGTGCGCGAGAGCATCCCGCTGGCGCAGGCCGAGGAAGGCCTGAACATCAAGCACGACATCTCGGTGCCGATCTCGCGCATCCCGGCGTTCTGCGCCGCGACCGATGCCGTGCTCCAGCGCGAGATCGCCGGCGTGCGACTGGTGAACTTCGGCCACCTGGGCGACGGCAACCTGCACTACAACGTCCAGGCGCCCGCAGGTGGCGACATGGCCGCCTTCCTGCGCGAGCAGGAGGAGCGGGTGAACACGCTGGTCTACGACCAGGTGCACAAGTTCGGCGGCTCCATCAGCGCCGAGCACGGCATCGGCGAGCTGAAGGTGGACAAGCTGCCCCACTACAAGTCGCCCGTGGCGCTGTCGATGATGCGGGCCGTGAAGGATGCCCTCGATCCGGCCGGCATCCTGAATCCGGGGCGGGTGGTGCGGGGATAATCGGCGGCATGACGCGCCAGGTCCGCTCCCAGTACGAAGACTTCATGCGCCATGTGTACGAGCATGGCACCCCGAAGACCGACCGCACCGGCACCGGCACGCGCAGCGTGTTCGGCCACCAGATGCGCTTCGACCTGGCCGAAGGCTTCCCGCTGGTCACGACCAAGAAGGTCCACGTCAAGTCCATCATCCACGAACTGCTCTGGTTCCTGGAGGGCTCGAGCGACAACAACAAGCTGCGCGACCGCGGCGTGACCATCTGGGACGAGTGGGCGCGCGAGGACGGCGACCTGGGGCCGATCTACGGCGTGCAGTGGCGCAGCTGGCCGACACCCGATGGCGGCCACGTCGACCAGATCGCGCAGGCCGTCGACACGATCCGCAAGAACCCCGATTCGCGCCGCATCATCGTCAGCGCCTGGAACGTGGCGGACCTGCCGAAGATGGCGCTCGCGCCCTGCCACGCGTTCTTCCAGTTCTACGTGGCCGACGGCAAGCTGTCGTGCCAGCTGTACCAGCGCAGCGCCGACATCTTCCTGGGCGTGCCGTTCAACATCGCCAGCTACGCGCTGCTCACGCACATGATCGCGCAGCAGTGCGACCTGGGCGTCGGCGACTTCGTCTGGACTGGCGGCGACTGCCACATCTACAACAACCACTTCGAGCAGGTCGAGCTGCAGCTGTCGCGCCAGCCGTTCCCGTATCCCGAGCTGGTGATCAAGCGCAAGCCGGCGTCGATCTTCGACTACAAGTTCGAGGACTTCGAGATCGTGGGCTACGAGTGCCATCCGGGCATCAAGGCGCCCGTGGCGGTCTGACATGGTGCTTGGCCTCATCTACGCCCGCGCCGCCAATGGCGTCATCGGCAAGGAAGGCAAGCTGCCCTGGCACCTGCCCGAAGACCTGGCGCACTTCAAGCGCGTGACGCTCGGCGCACCCGTCATCATGGGCCGCAGGACCTGGGACTCGCTGCCGCCGAAGTTCCGGCCGCTGCCGGGCCGGCGCAACATCGTGGTGACGCGCCAGGTGGACTGGCACGTGGAAGGCGCCGAACGCGCCGCGTCGCTGGAGCAGGCGCTGGCCAGTTGCGCGCACGAACCGAAGGCCTGGATCATCGGCGGCGCCGAGTTGTACCGCCAGGCCGAAAGGCGGGCGCACGTGGTGGAAGTGACGGAGATCGAGCAGGACTTCGACGGCGATGCCTTCGCCCCCACGCTTGGCGGCGACTGGCGCGAAGTCGCCCGCGAGCGCATCCAGGCCGCATCGGGCCTGCACCTGAGTTTCGTCAGGTTCGAGCGGTAGAACAACGGCTTTTCCCCGAGGAGGATTCCCATGTCAGGAGCCGGCTTCCACGTGCACGGCCCGCACGACCACGAACTGGAGCACGCCCAGCAGCACGCTGCGGAGCACGGGCACCACGGTCTGGGCGGCGGCAGCATGACCAACCAGATCGCGATGTTCACGGCGGTGATCGCCACCGTCGGCGCAATCTTCGCGTACATGGGCGGCTCCACGCAGGCCAACGCCGGCCTGTACAAGAACAACGCCGCGATCAAGAAGACCGAAGCGTCCAACCAGTGGAACTTCTACCAGGCCAAGAGCAGCAAGCAGAACCTGTCCGAACTGGCGATGGTGCTCGTCGCCGACGACAGGAAGCCTGCGTACCAGAAGGAAGTCGAGCGCTACAAGCTGGAGAAGGCCGAGATCAAGCTGGCCGCCGACAAGCTCGAAGCCGAAGCGCTGGACTGGGACAGGAAGAGCGACGAGCAGATGCACCAGCACCATCGCTGGGCGCAGGCGACCACCGCGCTGCAGGTGTCGATCGCGCTGGCCGCCATCGCGCTGCTCACGAAGAAGAAGTGGCTCGAGTGGGGCATGTTCGGCGTCGGCGCCCTCGGTGCCGTGATCGGCGCCCTCGCCTTCCTGCATTTCTGACGCCGTGAAGATCACCACCTGGAACGTCAATTCGCTGACGGCGCGGCTGCAGCATGTGCTGGACTGGCTGGCGGCGAATCCGGTCGACGTGCTGTGCCTGCAGGAGCTGAAGCTCACCGAGGACAAGTTCCCGCTGATGGAACTGCAGGCCGCCGGTTACCCGCACTGCGCCGTGTTCGGGCAGAAGACGTACAACGGCGTCGCGATCCTCAGCCGCACCGAGGTGCGCGACGTCTCCCGCAACATCACGCACTTCCCGGACGAGAACTCGCGCGTCATCACCGGCACGGTGGACGGCCCGCTGGGGCCGCTGCGCATCGTCAACGGCTACTTCGTCAACGGCCAGGCGCCGGGCACGGAGAAGTTCACCTACAAGATGAACTGGCTGGGTGGCATGAACGCGCACCTCTGCGACGAGCTGAAGCAGCACGAGCGGCTGGTGCTGCTGGGCGACTTCAACATCGCGCCCGAAGACCGCGACTCGTACGACCCTGAGGGCCTGCGCGACACGATCCACCACACGAAGGAGGAGCGCGAGCACTTCCAGCGCCTGCTCGGGCTGGGGCTGTGCGACAGCTTCCGCCTGTTCGAGCAGCCGGAGAAGAGCTACAGCTGGTGGGACTACCGCATGCTCGGCTACCAGAAGAACCGCGGGCTGCGCATCGACCACATCCTGGTGAGCGAGGCCCTGCGCCCCCACGTCAAGGCCTGCGCCATCGACCGCGTCCCGCGCAAGTGGAAGCAGCCTAGCGACCACGCGCCGGTCACGCTGGAGATCTAGGCATCGAGGCGCTGCGCGCGGCTCGACGCGGTGGTCGCAGAGGAAAGAGAGAGGACACAGAGCCGCCACTGGATGGCTTCGCTGCCACCCAGTCACCTCTCTCTCCTCTGCGTCCTCTGCGTTGAGACCAGGCGCGCAAGCGCCGCACGCTCACTCGAGTCCCAGCTCCTGGATCTTGCGCGTGATGGTGTTGCGGCCGATGCCGAGCTTTTGGGCGGCTTCGATGCGGCGGCCGCGCGTGTGCGCAAGCGCGGTCAGGATCAGGCGCGACTCGATCCGGCGCGTCAGCTGGTCCCAGACGTCCACGTTGCCGGCCTGCAGCAACTGCATGGCTTCGGCTTCGAGACCGGCTTCCCAGTTGCCGGCCACGACGGGCGCAGAGACCGCTGGGGCAGTGGATGCCTGCGGGGCCGCCGCAGGCGTCGCACTGGGAACAGGCGCGTCGGCAGGCGCGGCCGCCACTTCCGGTGGCAGGTCCTTGGGTTCGACCAGCTGCGCGGGCGCCATCACCGTCAGCCAGTGGCACACGTTCTCCAGCTGGCGCACGTTGCCGGGGAAGGCGAACGACGTCAGGCGCGCGAGCGCCGCTTCCGAGATGCGCTTGGGTTCCACGCCCAGCTGCTTGGCCGACTGCTGCAGGAAGTGGCGCGCGAGCATGGGGATGTCCTCGCGCCGCTCGCGCAGCGCGGGCAACCGCAGGCGGATCACGTTGAGGCGGTGGAACAGGTCCTCGCGGAACGCGCCGTCCTTGACGCGCTGCTCGAGGTCCTGGTGGGTCGCGGCGATCACGCGCACGTTGGCCTTCACGGCGTTGTGGCCCCCGACGCGGTAGAAGTGCCCGTCGGACAGCACGCGCAGCAGGCGCGTCTGCAGGTCGAAGGGCATGTCACCGATCTCGTCCAGGAACAGCGTGCCGCCCTCGGCCTGCTCGAAGCGGCCGCGGCGCATGGTCTGCGCGCCGGTGAAGGCGCCGCGCTCGTGGCCGAACAGCTCCGACTCCAGCAGGTCCTTCGGGATGGCCGCGGTGTTGATCGCGACGAAGGGGCCACCCGCGCGCGGCGAATGCTTGTGCAGCGCGCGCGCCACCAGTTCCTTGCCCGTGCCGGACTCGCCGGTGATCATCACCGTGACGTTGCTCTGCGACAGGCGGCCGATGGCGCGGAACACGTCCTGCATCGCCGGCGCCTGGCCGAGCATCTCGGGCGCGGCGGCGAGCCGTTCCTCGGCGAATTCCTCGCGCTGGCTCTCCTCCACCGCGCGCCGGATCAATTCGACGGCCTTGGGCAGGTCGAAGGGCTTGGGCAGGTATTCGAACGCGCCGCCCTGGAAGGCGGAGACGGCGCTGTCCAGGTCGGAGAACGCCGTCATGATGATCACGGGCAGCCCGGGCAGCTTCTCCTTGACCTTGGACAGCAGGTCCAGGCCGTTGCCCCCCGGCATGCGGATGTCGCTGACCAGGATCTGCGGGCCCTGGTCGTCGCTGGCGCCCTCCAGCGCCTGCAGCACCTCGCGCGCGCTGGTGAAGCTGCGGGTGGGCAGCTCCTCGCGCAGCAGCGCCTTCTCCAGCACGAAGCGGATGGATTGGTCATCGTCAACGATCCAGATCGGCTTCATGGGGGGCTGTCACCTCGTAGGGTCTTTGCTCAAGTTGGCGTCAGGGCAATGGAATCAGGATCTTGAAATCCGTCCTCCCCGGCACGCTGTCGCATTCGACCAGGCCATGGTGCTGCTGCACGAAGGTTTGCGCCAGCGTCAGCCCCAGGCCGGACCCGCCTTCGCGCCCCGAGACGAGGGGGTAGAAGATGCGGTCCTTGATCGCGTCGGGCACGCCGGGCCCGTTGTCGATGACATGCAATTCCAGTGCCAGTCGGTAGCGCTGCTTGCCGAAAGTCACCTGCCGCGCGACGCGGGTGCGAAAGACCAGCTGCGCGTCGCCCGCCGCGATGCGCTCGGCCAGCGCCTGGCAGGCGTTGTGCGCGATGTTCAGCACGGCCTGGATCAACTGCTCGCGGTCGCCGCGGAACTCGGGCAGCGACGTGTCGTAGTCGCGCACGACCGACAGCCCGCGCGGGAACTCGGCCAGGATGAGCGAGCGCACGCGTTCGCAGACCTCGTGGATGTTCACGTCGCCCACCACGTGCGGCTTGCGGTGCGGCGCGAGCAGCCGGTCCACCAGCGTCTGCAGCCGGTCGGCCTCGTGGATGATGACCTGCGTGTATTCCTTCAGGTCGCGTCCCTGGATCTCCATCTCCAGCAGCTGCGCCGCGCCGCGGATGCCGCCCAGGGGGTTCTTGATCTCGTGCGCCAGGTTGCGGATCAATTCCTTGTTGGCCTGGGCCTGGTCCAGCAGGCGCTCCTCGCGTTCCTGCCGCGCCTGCTGCTCCAGCGGCAGCAGCTCGACCACGATCTCGCCGGCGCTCTCCGTCTGTGCCACCACGACGTGGACCTGCAGGGCGTCGACGCCGTGGCGCACCAGCCAGCCGTCGTAGCGCATCGCCGCGTACTCGTTGCTGCCGGCGCCCTCTATGGCGGTGCGCAGCCGTTGCGGCTCGGTGAAGAAGGTGGGAAGGCTGGCGCCTTCGATCATGCGGCGCGAGGTGCCCAGGGCATCCTCCAGCGCGGCGTTGGCGAACAGCACGGTGCCGTCCGGCGTCACCACGGCCACCAGCGTGGCGAGCAGGTCGAAGGCCTGGAAGCGGTCCTGCGCCCGGCCGGGTGCTGGCGCGCTCAAGCGATCACTGCTTGGCGGTGGGGGGGCCCATGCGCGACAGCTCGCGCTTGATGCCCGCGATGTCGCTCTCGTTGCGGGACATGCTGGCCTTGAGTTCCTCGACGCGGTCGAGGTACTTCTGGTGGTTGCGGCCCTCGGCGCCCTGCTTTTCGGGCTCGCCCTTGTTCCATTCCTTGACCAGTTCGGCCTGCCGCGACTCGGCCTTCTTCAGCTCGGCTTCGAGGATGGAGCGCGCTTCCGCATCGCGCGCCTTCTGCTCGGGCGTATCGATGCGCGAGCCGGACGCGGCCGGGTTGACGTTGGCGACGCGCACGGCGTTGGCGCTGTTCACCTTCGTGCCTTCGACGACCGTGACGTTGCGGCTTTCCACCTGCTTGCAGCCACCCGACTGCGCCTCGCGGGCGTCGTTCGTGTAGGTGTTGCCGCAGCGCCAGACGGTGCTGCCCCCTTGCGCGTGCGCGAGGGGGGCCGCCAGGCCACAGGCCAGGGCGAAGGAAACGGTGGTCAGCGCGGACTTCATGGACGGTGCTCCTTGCATGGGCATGCTCGGGGACGGCCTTGCAGTATCGCGCAACTCTTCAGGTTGTCCAAGCAACCCCATGATTCCAAACGGAAAACGGCGTTGCGGGGGCATAAAGTCCCACCCCTGCAACGAAAAAGGGACGGCCCTGGCCGTCCCTTTCGTCGCGCGGCTGGATTGGCATCCAGCCCCGGCCAGCGTCACAGGCTGTAGTACATGTCGAACTCGATCGGGTGCGTCGTCATGCGGAAGCGTTGGACCTCCGTCATCTTCAGCTCGATGTAGGCATCGATCATGGCGTCGCTGAACACGCCGCCCTTGGTGAGGAACGAGCGGTCCTTGTCCAGGTACTCCAGCGCCTGGTCCAGGCTGTGGCACACGGTCGGGATCTTCGCGTCCTCCTCCGGCGGCAGGTGGTACAGGTCCTTGGTGGCGGCCTCGCCCGGGTGGATCTTGTTCTCCACGCCGTCCAGGCCCGCCATCAGCATGGCGGCGAAGCCCAGGTAGGGGTTCATCAGCGGATCGGGGAAGCGGCACTCGATGCGGCGGCCCTTCGGGTTGGCGACGTACGGGATGCGGATCGACGCCGAGCGGTTGCGCGAGCTGTACGCCAGCTTCACCGGCGCCTCGAAGCCGGGCACCAGGCGCTTGTAGCTGTTGGTGCCGGGGTTGGTGATCGCGTTGAGCGCGCGGGCGTGCTTGATCACGCCGCCGATGTAGTACAGCGCGAACTCGGACAGGCCCGCGTAGCCGTCGCCGGCGAACAGGTTCTTGCCGCCCTTCCACACGGACTGGTGCACGTGCATGCCGGAGCCGTTGTCGCCCACGATCGGCTTGGGCATGAAGGTGGCGGTCTTGCCGTAGGCGTTGGCCACGTTCTGGATGATGTACTTCTGCAGCTGCGACCAGTCGGCGCGCTCGACGAGCGTGCTGAACCTGGTGCCGATCTCGTTCTGGCCGGCGCCCGCCACCTCGTGGTGGAACACCTCGACGGGGATCCCCATCGACTCGAGGATCAGCGACATCTCGGCACGCATGTCCTGCGTGCTGTCGACCGGCGGCACCGGGAAGTAGCCGCCCTTGGTGGTCGGGCGGTGGCCCTTGTTCCCACCCTCGATCTTCTTGCCGGTGTTCCAGGGCGCCTCGTATTCGTCGATCTCGACGAAGCAGCCATTGGGCCCCGACGCCCAGCGCACGTCGTCGAAGATGAAGAACTCGGGCTCGGGGCCGAAGAACGCCGTGTCGCCCAGGCCGCTGGCCTTCAGGTAGGCCTCGGCGCGCTTGGCGATGGAGCGCGGGTCGCGGTCGTAGGCCTTGCCGTCACCCGGCTCCAGCACGTCGCAGGTGAGGATCAGGGTGGTCTCTTCGAAGAACGGGTCGACGTTCGCCGTGTTCGGGTCCGGCATCAGCAGCATGTCCGACGCCTCGATGCCCTTCCAGCCGGCGATCGAGGAGCCGTCAAACGCGTGGCCCGAGCTGAACTTGTCTTCGTCGAAATGCGAGATCGGCACGGTGACGTGCTGTTCCTTGCCGCGGGTGTCGGTGAAGCGGAAGTCGACGAACTTGACTTCGTTCTCCTTCACCATCTTCATCACGTCTGCGACGGTCTTGGCTGCCATCAGGGGTTCTCCGTTGGATGTTGGTGGTTGGTCGGGGGATGCGGCGGATCCGGATGCAGGTTCTGTGCCAAAGCTGGTGCATGGCCGGACCGGCAGGGAGCCCGCGATTGTCGGGGATGGCGGCGGCCATTCCCCATCGGGACGCTGTCAGCAACGGATGAGCGGAAGCACCGCTTTGGTGCCCTTTCAGCTTCGCACCATCATTGTGCGCTGTCGCCACGCACCAGCTCGGGGCCCAGCTTGGCACCCAGGCCCTTCAGGCCCGCGACGAGGTCGGCGTAGGCTGGGGCGACGGGCCCCGGGGCGCCCTTGACGCCCAGGTCGATGTGACGCCCGTACTGGGGATGGTCCACGCTGGGCAGGCTGAACACCTTCACCTGCGGGTGCGCGCGCTCGATCTCCTCCATCAGCGGCGTGAGCGCGGCTTCCATGGCGCCGAAGACGATGACCGACCGTTCGACATAGGCGCCGCGCCGGAACAGGTGCGAGTACTGGCCGTCGAGCACCCACTCGATCATCGGCCAGGCCATGACCGGGAACCCGGGCACGAAGTGCACGTCGCCGACGCTGAAGCCGGGAATCTTGTTGTACGGGTTCGGGATGATCAGCGCGCCCCGAGGGAACACGCCCATGTTCAGGCGGTGCACGTTGTCGGCGCGATCGGGTTCATAGGGCGTGCCCTGTTCTCGCGCGACGTCCTGCATGCGCTCCCGGATCAGGGCCTCGGCCTCGGGATGCAGCTGCAGCGGGACATCCAGCGCGCGGGCCGCGCACTGCCGCGTGTGGTCGTCGGGCGTGGCGCCGATGCCGCCACAGGAGAACGTCACGCCGCCGCCGGCGAACGCCCGCTTCAGGGTCGCCGTGATCCGGTCCGGGTCGTCGCCGACGTACTCGGCCCAGGACAACTGCAGGCCGCGCGCGGAGAGCAGCTCGATGACCTTCGGGAGGTGCTTGTCGGCGCGCTTTCCGGAGAGGATCTCGTCGCCGACGATGACGAGGCCGAAGTCAGGACCTTGGGGCATCCGGCAATGCTACCGGCCCGGGCGGCGCCGATTCGGCCCGCAACTGCTCGAGCGCGGCCAGGCAGTAGTGGCCGAACCAGAGCGACGAGAAGGCGAACACGAGCGTGTAGATCCAGATGGCGACCGGCACCAGGATCACGAACGCGGCGGCGAACAGCACGCCCGAGACCCACACCACGCTGGGCGCCGCACCGAGCAGCCCCGTCACGACGCCGATGGCCAGCAAGGGCAGCCGGTGGCGGCGGAAGACGGTGCGGCGCTCTTCCCGGCTGGCGTGTTCGGCCATGGCATCGAACGCCATCACGCGGTAGGTCAGCCAGCCCCAGATCAGCGGCGGCAGCAGCAGGATCAGGGGCGGGACCAGCCAGAGCGGCATGGTGACGATCAGCGCGACCAGCGCCAGGAGCGTCGAACCGAGCGACCACAGGACGCTGGTCGCCAGCGACGCGCCGCGCCGCTTCTCCAGGTGCGGGAAGCGGCGGTCCGCGACGAGGCTCACGACCGCGGGCGTCATGAACACCGCGACCACGAACAGCGAGACGACCACGATCGCCGGAGTCGCCAGCGCGATGACGACCAGGGGCGCGATGACGGTGCGCAAGCCGCCCATTCCCATGGTGCCCAGCCATTCGCCGATGGCAGACAGCATCGAGGACGTCTCGATCCAGCGGAACACGCCGTCGACCGCCGGCGCCCAGAAGAAGTAGCCGAGCACCAGCGCCATCGCGACGACCACGGCGAGGGGCAGGAAGGACAGCCCGATGACGCGCGGATGCAGGCAGTAGGCAATGGCGCGCCAGAACGAATCGGCGAACAGGCGCATCGGATCTCAGCCGCGCCCGGCGAGGCGCTTGAGCCCCAGCCACTGCTGCGACCAGAAGCCGCGGCCGTAGTCGCGGCCCTGTTCCACCTGGTCGCGGATGCCGGTCGACGTCGGCTGGTGGTCGAAGTCGGCGGTGCCGAACAGCATGTCCCACCAGGGCAGCAGCACGCCGAAGTTGTGGCCACCGAGGGTGCCGCGGCCGCGCCGCTCATGGCCGATGCCGATGCTGTGGTGCACGCGGTGGTAGCGCGGGCTGATCCACAGCCGCTCGCCGAGGCGGCCGAAGGACAAGCGCAGGTTGGCGTGCTGCAGGCTTTCGCTCAGCTGGGTGAAGGCGACGATCGCGACGAACTGGCCGGGCGGCACGCCGACCACCTGCGCGAGGATGACCAGCAGCGTGTCGCGCAGCACGTCGTCGAGCAGGTGGTTGCGGTTGTCGCTCCACATCGTCATCTGCTGCTGCGAGTGGTGCAGCGCATGGAGGCTCCACCACCAGCGGAACGCGTGCTGGCCACGGTGGATCCAGTAGTCGGCGAAGTCGAACACCACCAGGTACAGCGCGAACGCCACCAGCGCGTTGTCCGTGACGCCCGGCCACACGTTGTCCAGGTGCCATCCGCCGATGCCCCAGACGTGCAGCGTGCCGACGGCCCCGTCGAACACGGGCTGCAGCGTGAAGAACAGCGCGACGCGGAACAGGCCCAGGCGGTGGACCAGCGTGTAGAGCACGTCGGTGCGCACCGCGCCGCGGTCGGTGATCGGCTGCGCGGGCCGCCAGCGCTGCAGCGGCGCGATGACCAGCAGCATGGCGGCGATCTGCAGCAGGCCGACGAGCAGCCAGCCGGTGGCCGCGTAGCCGTCCTCCAGCAGGTTGCCCAGTCCGAGCGCGAACATCGACGGCTGCACGGCCGCCTCGAACAGCCATTGCTGCGCGGCGCCGAAGGCGGTGTCGATCCAGTTCATCGGGTCCTTGCGTGGCGGGCGATCCAGCCGGCGTAACGCGGATGATCGCGCAACGTGCGGAAGGCGAACCCTCGCTGCTTCAGGCCGGTGACCAGGGGCTCCAGCACCGCCGGCGCCCACGGATCCTTGCGCGACCAGATGCCCAGGTGGGCCAGCAGGATATCGCCGGCCCGCACGTTGCGCAGGGCGCGCGCCAGCAACTGGTCATTGGACACCGATTCGCTGGGAAGTTCATCACCGAGGAAGCCCGCAGGCGACCAGCCGACGTGTTCCCAGCCGCACCCGCGCGCGGCGGCGAGGAGCCGCGGCGAGGTCTTGCCGCCGGGAGCGCGGAACAGGGGGAGCGAAGGCTTGCCGGTGACCACGTCCAGCCGCCGCGCGCCTCGCTCGATCTCGGCGCAGTACTGCGCAGCGTCCAAGGTGAGGTCCTGCCCTTCCCGCGGTCCCGCGGACGGCCGGATGCGAAAGCGTCCATCCGGCAGGTCGGCACGCCAGTACGCGTGGTCGTAGGTGTGCGACGCGAACTCGTGGCCCTCCGCCGCGCGCGCCTTCCACCATGGTGCCCAGTGGTCGCCCAGGCTGCCGTCGCCCTCCTTCGTGCGCTCGTGCGCGCCGAAGAACGTGACCGGCACCTGGTGGCGCGCCAGCACGTCGGCGACGAGGCCGGCCACGCCCATGTGGCCGGTGTCGAAGGTCAGGTAGAGCGGCTGCGAGCGGTCCTGCGCCTTCGACCAGGCCGGTGCGAGGGCGGCGCAGGCGACTGCGGCGGCGAACCGGCGCCGGTCAACGCGGCGCGTGGTCGAGGGTCCAGACGCCATGGGGGGACTTGCCGACCGCCACCTGCCGGACCACCTTGCGGGCGTCGGTGTCGATCACGGTGAGCTTGCGCGCCCAGCGCGACGTGACCATCAGCATCTTGCCGCCGGCGAACACGTCGATGCAGTCCGGGCCACCCGGCGCGGGGTAGCTCTCGACGACCTGCAGCGAGTGCAGGTCGATCTTGCTGATGGTGTTGGCGACGCGGTTGCTGACGAACACGTGGCGCTTGTCGCCGGCGGCGCGGAACGCATGGGCGCCGTCGCCGGTCTTGATGCGGCGCAGCGGCCGCGGCAGCGACCCGGAGACGTCGAACACCTCCACGCCGTCGCCTCCCGTGAGGCCGACCAGCAGCGTGCGGTCGTCCGCGGTGCCGTAGACGTCCGCCGGCATGGGGCCGGTCTTCACCCGCCACTTCAGCGCCTGGGTCGCCAGGTCGATGGCGACGAGCTCGTCGCTGTCCTGCATGCTCACGTAGGCGGTGGTGCTGCGGGTGTCGATCCAGATGTGGCTGGGCGTCTTGCCGGTGGGCACGCGCGCGGCCAGTTGCAGGTTCGCGCCGTCCCAGCGGTACACGTCGACATGGTTCAGCCGGTTGGCGGCCGTCACGAACCACTTCATGTCGGGCGAGAACCGCAGCTGGTACGGGTCGAGCGTGCCGCGCACGACGCGCTGGATCTCCGCCGTCCTCGGGTCGATGAACGTCAGCGAGTCGCTCAGCGAATTGGCGACGATCAGCGACTTCTCGTCGGGGGTCAGGTACAGGTGGTGCGGCTCCTTGCCGGTGGGCAGGCGGCGCACTTCCTTCCAGGACAGCGGGTCGATGATGCTCACGCTCGCGTCGAGCGAATTGAGCACGAAGATGGGGGCGGGCTGGGCTGCGGCACCCGCCGCGGCGAGCAGCCAGGCGGCCACGGCGACGGCGCAGGAACGCAAGGACGAAACGATCACGAAAGGCTTCCGGGGCAACCCGCAAGTGTAGTGCCCGGTCCCCTCGCCTCTCGTAACATCGTTCGATGGCGTTGATCGAAGTCAATGGGATCCGGCTCGAGGTGGAACGCCTCTTGCCAGGGGGTGCGGCGAAGGCGCCGCTGGTGTTCCTGCACGAAGGCCTCGGGTCGGTCGCGATGTGGAGAGATTGGCCTGCGCGTGCCTGCGCCGCCACAGGCCGGCCGGGCATCGTCTACTCGCGGCGCGGCTACGGCGCGTCCGACCCGATCCCCGACGTGCGCGGCGCGGGCCGGCACGGGCCCGACTACATGCACAAGGAGGCGTTCGAGACGCTTCCCGCACTGCTGTCGCAACTGGGACTGCAGGCGCCCGTGCTGGTCGGCCACTCGGACGGCGGCACGATCGCGCTGCTCCATGCGAGCCGGCATCCCGTCGCGGCCTGCGTGGTGATGGCGCCCCACGTCATCGTGGAGGATGTCTCGGTGCGCTCGATCGAGCAGGCGCGCGATGCCTATGCGCAGGGCCTGCGCGAACGGCTCGCGCGCTACCACCAGGACGTGGACAACGCCTTCTGGCAGTGGAACGACGTCTGGCTGGGCGAGGCGTTCCGCGCCTTCGACATCCGGCCCGACTGCCGCCGCATCACGGCCCCGGTGCTCGCGATCCAGGGCGTCGACGATCCGTACGGCACGCTGCGCCAGGTCGAGGAGATCGCGCCGACCGCGGGGCGGTTCGAACTGGACGTCCTCGAGGCCTGCGGCCACTCGCCGCACAAGGACCAGCCCGAGCGGGTGCTCGCGCTCCTTCAGGCGTTCCTGGCCACGGTCGACTGACCCAGCGCGGCGCGTTCCTCGCCGGTCAGCCAGCGCCACTGGCCGGACGGCAGTTCCGGCGACAACGCCAGCCCGCCGATGCGAGACCGGTGCAGCGCCTCGACGCGGTTGCCCACGGCCGCCACCATGCGCTTGACCTGGTGGTACTTGCCTTCGGTGAGCGTCAGCCGCAGGTGCGTCGGCGCGTCGCTCTCGCACGCGGCGGCACGCACCGGTTTCGGATCGTCATCGAGCACGACGCCGTCCAGCAGCCGCTGGATCGCGCGCGGCTCGAGGGGATGGCGCAACGTGACCTCATAGACCTTGGGCACGTGGTGCTTCGGCGAGCTCACGCGATGGATGAACGCGCCGTCGTCGCTGAGCAGCAGCAAACCGGTGGTGTCCTGGTCCAGGCGGCCGATCGGCTGCACGCCCGGGCGGCTGCCGCCGGCGGGCCGCTGGCGCAGCGGCGCGGGCAGCAAGGTCATGATCGACGGCCACGCGGACGGGCGCGTCGAGCACTCGTAGCCGGCCGGCTTGTGCAGCAGCACGTACGCCTTCTCGTGGAAGGTCCAGTCCTGGCCCTGCACGCGAAAGCGCAGGCCGTCGACGGCCTCGACGTCCTCGAAAGGATCGTCGCAGGCGCGGCCCTCGACGCTGACCAGGCCCTGCTCCACCAGGCCGGCACACACCCGCCGGGTGCCGAAGCCCTGGCTGAACAGCAGTTGCTGCAATTGCATGGCCGCATTGTCGCGGCCAGGCGGCCCGGTCAGCCGCGTGGGTGCTGGCGAGGCCCGCGCTGTCCGCGCGGTGCATCGTCCTGCCACTGTGACTTGCGCGTTTTCAGGACCGGCACGCGGTGCACGCGGCGGTCGTCGTCGTCCGCCAGGTCGAACGCCGCGTAGACCGTGTTGCGGTCGCGGCGGGTGCCGATCTGCTTCTGCGGGGATTGGTGCATGACTCGTCCTTGCAGTCTCGCTTGTCGCGGCACTGGGTCGCCGCGAAGCCAATCTAGGAACGGCCCCCGCGGTTGCGTGTAGGACGTGGCCGCTTGCATGTAGGACGCAGCGCGGGCCAAAAGAAAGGCCGCCTTGTCGGCGGCCTTCGAGGGAAAGTGGTGGAGCTGGCGGGAATTGAACCCGCGTCCGCAAGCCTTCTCCGCATAGATCTACATGCTTAGCGCTCTGGTTTGGATCTCGCCGCCGGTATCGCGCAGACGCACGCTACACCAGCCGCCAGTGCCCTATTGTCTCGTCGCGGTCCAAGGCACCCGGACTGCGACCAGCCTATGAAAATTCCCTCACAGCCGGGAGCTTGCGCCCCTTGCCCAGCCCATAGGCCGACTGTTGTGAGGCTCACCGGTGTTTAAGCGGCGAGTGCGAAACGTTCGTCGTTTGCAGTTAGTTTGTTTCAGCGGATTAACGAGGTGACTGAACCTCGGCATGCCCTGCTGCGTGTCCGAACCCACGTCGAAACCAGTGCAGCCCCAGGAGCACGTATTTTAGGCTGCATCGGCCCGATTCAAGAGCGCGAGCAATTCAAGCGGGTCGGCGATGTGGGCATCGGCCTTCCACTCGCGCACGTCATGGGTGCTGCCGAGGTAGCCGTAGGTCGCGGCGACAGTGGGCATGCCCGCCGCCTTGCCGGCCACGATGTCCCGTTCGTCATCGCCCACGTACACGCAATGGCGCGGCTGCAGGCCGAGCAGCCGCGCGGCTTCGAGCAACGGCGCGGGATGCGGCTTGGGATGCGGCGTGCTGTCCCCGCCCACCACGGCCCCCGCGGTCGCGAACAGCGGCATGGCGGCCGTCAGCGGACCGGTGAATCGCATCGACTTGTTCGTCACGACGCCCCATCCCAGGCCGCGCTCCCGCAATGCTTCCACCAGCTTCGCGATGCCGGGAAAGGCCTGCGTGGTGCGCGTCATGCGCTGCTCGTAGTTGCGGAAGAATTCCTCGCGCAGGTCCTGGAACCCGGGCGCGTCGGGCGTGATGCCGAACGCGACGCCGAGCATGCCGCGCGCACCGGCGCCGCACATCGGCCGATAGGCATCCAGCGGCAGCGACGGCAGGCCGCGCGCCACCCGCATCTGGTCCGCGGCCGCGCCGAGGTCCGGCGCACTGTCGATCAAGGTGCCGTCGAGGTCGAACAGCACCGCACGCACGTCGTTGAACACGTCAGGGTTTCCGGGTCGCGACGAGGTAGTTCACCGACGTGTCGTCGCTGAGCCAGTACCGGCCGCTGAAGGGGTTGTACTTGAGGCCGCGCGTCGCCTGCCAATCCAGGGTCGCTGCGCGGCAGGCGGAGGCCAGTTCGGCGGGGCGGATGAACTTCATGTACTCGTGCGTGCCGCGCGGCAGCAGGCCCAGCACGTACTCCGCGCCGACGATCGCCTGCAGGAACGACTTGGGATTGCGGTGGATGGTGGAGAAGAACACCCAGCCCCCGGGCTTCACCAGCGTCGCGCACGCGCGCACGACCGACGACGGGTCCGGCACGTGCTCGAGCATCTCCATGCACGTGACCACGTCGTAGGCGCCTGGCTGTTCCGCCGCCAGCGCTTCGACCGCGACCTCGCGGTACTGCACGTTGGGCGTGCCGGCCTCCAGCGCATGCAATTGCGCGACGCGCAGCGCCTTCTTCGCGAGGTCGATCCCCAGCACCTGGGCGCCGCGGCGCGCCATCGAGTCGGCCAGGATGCCGCCGCCGCAACCGACGTCCAGCACCTGCTTGCCGGCCAGCGGCGCCATCGATTCGATCCAGCCCAGCCGCAACGGGTTGATCTCGTGCAGCGGCCGGAATTCGCTGGCGGTGTCCCACCAGCGGTGGGCGAGTTCGGAGAACTTGGCCAGCTCGGCCGGGTCGGCGTTGACGCTGCTGTGTGTCATGGACGCGGATTGTCGCCCGCGACGCGCCGTCGCAAGGGCGTCCGGGCAATGAAAAAGGCCCCGCGTCGCGGGGCCTTGGTCGTGATCGCGGGAGCGATCAGCGGTTGGCGCGGGTGCCGACCACTTCGATTTCCACGCGGCGGTTCTTCGCGCGGCCTTCGGCGGTCTTGTTGTCGGCGACGGGCTGCTTCTCGCCCTTGCCTTCGGTGTACACGCGGTTCTTCTCGATGCCCTTGGAGACCAGGTAGGCCTTCACGGCTTCGGCGCGACGCACCGACAGCTTCTGGTTGTACGAGTCACCGCCCACGGAGTCGGTGTGGCCGACGGCGATGATGACTTCCAGGTTGATGTCCTTGACCTTGCCGACCAGGTCGTCCAGCTTCGCCTTGCCGTCCGGCTTCAGCACGGCCTTGTCGAAGTCGAAGAAGGCGTCGGCGGCGTAGGTCACCTTGGTGGCGGCCGGCGGCGGCTGCGTCGGGCGCGGCGTCGGGGCGGCGGTGGGAGCGACCGGCGCGGCGGTCGGGGCAGCCGTCGGGGCAGCGGTGGGCTGCAGGGCCCCGTCGCAACCGAGGGCAGCGGTGGCGGGGGTCCAGTTGGCGTCGCGCCAGCACAGTTCGTTGGTGCCGTTCTTCCAGACGTACTCGCCCGTGCCGTTTTGCCAGTTGTCGATCTGGTTGCCGCCATTGGCAGCGGTCGGCTTGGCCGGCATTCCGCCATGCTGCATCGCGAACGCGGTGCCAGTGGCGGTCGACATCGCGGCAGCGGCGAACAGCAACGCCACGTCGTTCAGTTTCTTCATGGTTCTCCTCTTGAGGGGAAAAAGCCGCAGCCGCGCTGCGAGATAGCTACGTTTCGGGTGACCATTCACCAAAACCGTCCGGTCGATTGTGCCACACGTCCTTACACAATCAACGTAGGCCCCCCGACGGGTCCGTAGGACGCAACCTCAATCCCGGCCTTCTGTTGCACGCCCGCGACAGCGTTGTGCGAACGGTAAAATCACCCGTTTACGTCCCGCCGCCAGCTCCTCCCGCATGACCCAATTCGCGAAAGAAACATTGCCCGTCAGCCTCGAGGAGGAGATGCGGCGGAGCTACCTCGATTACGCCATGAGCGTGATCGTGGGGCGTGCGCTGCCGGACGCGCGCGACGGCCTCAAGCCGGTGCATCGCCGCGTGCTGTACGCGATGCACGAGCTGAACAACGACTGGAACCGCCCGTACAAGAAGTCGGCGCGCATCGTCGGCGACGTGATCGGCAAGTACCACCCGCACGGCGACCAGTCGGTGTACGACACGATCGTGCGCCTGGCGCAGGACTTCTCGATGCGCCACATGCTGGTGGACGGCCAGGGCAACTTCGGCTCCGTCGACGGCGACAACGCGGCGGCCATGCGGTACACGGAAATCCGCCTGGCCAAGATCGCGCACGAGATGCTCGCCGACATCGACAAGGAGACAGTCGATTTCGGTCCCAACTACGACGGCAGCGAGAAGGAACCGCTGGTCCTCCCGAGCAAGCTGCCCAACCTGCTGGTCAACGGGTCGGGCGGCATCGCGGTGGGCATGGCCACCAACATCCCCCCGCACAACCTCAACGAGGTCGTCGACGCCTGCCTGCACCTGCTGAAGAACCCCGAGGCGTCGATCGACGAACTGATGGAGATCATCCCGGCGCCGGACTTCCCGACGGCGGGGATCATCTACGGCATCAACGGCGTCAAGGAGGGCTACCGCACCGGCCGTGGCCGCGTCGTGATGCGCGCCAAGTGCCACTTCGAGGACATCGACCGCGGCCAGCGCCAGGCGATCATCGTCGACGAGCTCCCCTACCAGGTCAACAAGAAGACGCTGCAGGAGCGGATGGCCGAGCTGGTCAACGAGAAGAAGATCGAGGGCATCAGCCACATCCAGGACGAGAGCGACAAGTCCGGCATGCGGCTGGTCATCGAGCTCAAGCGCGGCGAGGTGCCCGAGGTCGTCCTGAACAACCTCTACAAGCAGACGCAGCTGCAGGACACCTTCGGCATCAACATGGTGGCGCTGATCGACGGCCAGCCCCGCCTGTGCAACCTGAAGGACCTGGTCGAGGTCTTCCTGCAGCACCGCCGCGAAGTGGTCACGCGCAGGACCGTGTTCAACCTGCGCAAGGCCCGCGAGCGCGGCCACGTGCTGGAAGGCCTGGCCGTCGCGCTGGCCAACATCGACGAGTTCATCCGCATCATCCGCGAATCGGCGACGCCGCCAGTGGCGAAGGCCGAGCTGATGACGCGCAGCTGGGACAGCGCCCTGGTGCGCGAGATGCTCACCCGCGCCAAGGCCGACGGGGGCGTCATCAATGCCGACGACTACCGGCCCGAAGGGCTCGATCGCGAGTACGGGATGGGCCGGGACGGCCTGTACCACCTCTCGGACACGCAGGCCCAGGAAATCCTGCAGATGCGCCTGCAGCGACTGACCGGCCTGGAGCAGGACAAGATCGTCGCCGAGTACAAGGAAGTGATGGCGGAGATCGACGACCTGCTGGACATCCTGGCCAAGCCCGAGCGCGTGTCCACCATCATCGGCGACGAACTCGGCGCGCTGAAGCACGAGTTCGGCCAGACCAAGGTCGGCGCCCGCCGCAGCGTCGTCGAGCACAACGCGCAGGACCTCGCGACCGAGGACCTGATCACGCCCACCGACATGGTCGTGACGCTTTCGCACCTGGGCTACGTCAAGAGCCAGCCGCTGTCGGAATACCGCGCGCAGAAGCGCGGCGGCCGCGGCAAGCAGGCGACCGCGACCAAGGAAGACGATTGGGTCGACCAGCTGTTCATCGCGAACACGCACGACTGGATGCTGTGCTTCTCCAACCGGGGCCGCCTGTACTGGCTCAAGGTGTGGGAAGTGCCGTCGGGCTCGCGCGGCTCGCGCGGCCGGCCGATCGTCAACATGTTCCCGCTGGCCGAGGGCGAGAAGATCAACGTGGTGCTGCCGCTGACGGGCGAGTTCCGCAGCTTCCCGGCCGACCACTACGTGTTCATGGCGACGTCCATGGGCACGGTGAAGAAGACAACGCTCGACGAGTTCAGCAACCCGCGCCGGGGCGGCATCATCGCCGTGAACCTCGACGATGGCGACTTCCTGATCGGCGCGGCGCTCACCGACGGCAAGCACGACGTGATGCTGTTCTCCGACGGTGGCAAGGCCGTGCGCTTCCACGAGGAAGACGTCCGGCCGCTGGGCCGCGCGGCGCGCGGCGTGCGCGGCATGGCGCTGGACGCGGGGCAGAGCGTGATCGCGATGCTGGTGGCGGAGGACGAGACCCAGAGCGTGCTGACCGCCACCGAGAACGGCTACGGCAAGCGCACGCCGATCGGCGAGTACACGCGCCATGGCCGCGGCACCAAGGGGATGATCGCCATCCAGCAGAGCGAGCGCAACGGCAAGGTCGTCGCCGCCACGCTGGTGCATGCGGACGACGAGATCATGCTGATCACCGACAAGGGCGTCCTCGTGCGCACCCGTGTCGCGGAGATCCGCGAACTCGGCCGCGCGACGCAGGGCGTCACCCTGATCGGCCTGGACGAAGGGTCCAAGCTCAGCGGCCTGCAGCGCATCGTCGAGAACGACGCGCAAGCCGCCGAGGGCGACCCCGACGCGACCGCTCCCGGCAACGGCGAAGCCTGAGGCCATGGCCCGCACCCTGGCCCAGCTGCGCGCGGACATCGACGCCGTCGACCGCGAGCTGCTGGCGCTGCTGAACAAGCGTGCCACCTTCGCCAACGAGGTCGGCGAGATCAAGCGGGCCGAGGGCTCGCCCGTGTTCCGGCCCGAGCGCGAGGCGCAGGTCATCAACGGCCTGCAGGCCGCCAACGCCGGCCCGCTGAAGGCGGACAACGTCGCGACGATCTGGCGCGAGATCATGTCGGCGTGCCGGGCGCTCGAGGCGCCGCAGCGTGTCGCCTACCTCGGCCCCGCGGGCACGTTCAGCGAGCAGGCGGCCGTGCAGTTCTTCGGCTCCAGCATCGAGCACGTGCCCTGCGTGAGCTTCGACGAGGTGTTCCAGGCCGCCAGCGCCGGCACCGCCGACTTCGGCGTCGTGCCGGTGGAGAACAGCACCGAGGGCGTGGTCACGCGCTCGCTGGACCTGCTGCTCACCTCGCCGCTGCACATCGTGGGCGAGATCAGCCTGCTGGTGCGCCACCACCTGCTGCGCAAGGACCGGTCGCTGGAAGGCATCCAAGCGGTGCTCGCGCATCCGCAGGCGCTGGCGCAGTGCCAGGGCTGGCTGTCCAAGCACCTGCCCGAGGTGGAGCGGCGCGCCGTCGCCAGCAACGCCGAAGGCGCGCGCCTGGCCGCGCAGCATCCCGAGTGGGCCGCCATCGCCGGCGAACGCGCCGGCAGCGAGTTCGGCCTCCACATCGCCGCCCACGCCATCCAGGACGACGCGTTCAACCGCACGCGCTTCGCCGTGCTGTGCCTGCCGCAGGTGCTCGCCGCGCCGCAGGCTTCGGGGCGCGATTGCGTCAGCCTCGTCGTGTCGGTGCCGAACCGCCCCGGCGCCGTGCACGACCTGCTGGTGCCGCTGAAGCAGCACGGCGTCTCCATGACCCGCTTCGAATCCCGCCCGGCGAAGTCCGGACAGTGGGAATACTTCTTCTTCATCGACGTGCAGGGCCACCCCTCGCAGCCCCACGTCGCCGCCGCGCTGGCGGACCTGCAGCGCCTCGCCGCTTTCTACAAGCTGCTGGGCACGTACCCTGCAGGCGACTGAACGACAACGACGACAACGGAGACCAGGTGATGTTCGAGCAGTTGGGTCTGATCGGCTGCGGCCTCATGGGCGGGTCGTTCGCGCTCGCCCTCAAGCGGGCGGGCCTGGTGAAACGGGTCGTGGGCTACAGCAAGTCGCCGTCCACCACCGAGCGCGCACGCCAGATGGGCGTCATCGACGTCGAGGCGCCGTCGGCCCTGCTGGCCGTGTCGGGCGCCGACATCGTGCTGCTCGCCGTGCCGGTCGCCGCCACCGAAGCCACGCTGAAAGCCATCCGCCACCTGGTCAGCAAGGACATGCTGATCATGGACGTGGGCTCGACCAAGCGCGACGTCATCGACGCCGGCCGCCGCGTGCTGCGCGACCACGTCGGGTCCTTCGTGCCCTGCCATCCGATCGCCGGCAAGGAAGTCTCGGGCGTCGAAAACGCCGACGTCGACCTCTACGTCGGCAAGCAGGTGATCGTCACGCCGATCGACCGCACGCAGCCCGAGCAGCTGCAGCGCGCCGTCGACGTCTGGCAGAAGCTGCAGTGCAACGTGGTGCAGATGGCGCCCGAGGCGCACGACGCCGCGTTCGCCGCCGTCAGCCACCTGCCGCACCTGATCGCGTTCGCGCTCGTCAATGGCATCGCATCGCAGACGCGCGCCGAGGACTTCCTGACCCTCGCCGGGCCGGGCTTCCGCGACTTCACGCGCATCGCGGCCAGCGAGCCCAAGATGTGGCGCGACATCCTGCTGGCCAACCGGCAGGAACTGCTCGAGCAATCGCAGGTCTTCCAGCGCACCCTGAAGGCGATGGAAGCGATGATCGAGGCCGGCAACGCCGACGCGCTCGAAGGCTTCATCACCCAGGCCAGCCAGCTGCGCGCGAACTGGCGGATGGGACCGAAGAAGGGCTGAGGGCCGATGTACACCACCGCCTTCCTCGACCTGCCCGCGTTCGAGGCGGCGGCGGGCGAGGTCCGGCTGCCCGGATCCAAGAGCATCTCCAACCGCGTGCTGCTGCTGGCCGCGCTGTGCGACGGCCGCACGGTGCTGCACGACCTGCTGGACTCGGACGACACGCGCGTGATGCTCGATGCGCTGCGCGCGCTCGGCTGCGGCGTGCACGTGGAAGGCACGACCGCCACCATCGACGGTTTCGGCTCGCGCGGCCCCGGCCCCAAGGCCGACCTGTTCCTCGGCAACGCGGGCACCGCGATGCGGCCGCTGGCGGCGGTGCTCGCCGTGCTCGGTGGCGACTACACCTTGCGCGGCGTCCCTCGCATGCACGAGCGCCCGATCGGCGACCTGGTCGACGCGTTGCGCGCCCTGGGCTGCACGATCGAGGACCTGGGCCAGCCCGGCTATCCGCCGCTGCGCATCGGCTGTCCCACGTTGCGCCTGGACGCACCGATCCGCGTGCGCGGCGACGTGTCCAGCCAGTTCCTCACCGCCCTCCTCCTCGCCCTCCCGCTGGTGGCACGCACCGATGTCGTCGTCGACGTCGACGGGGAGCTGATCTCCAAGCCGTACGTCGAGATCACGCTGAACCTGCTGGCGCGCTTCGGCGTGCTGGTCCGGCGCGAGGGCTGGCAACGGTTCACCATTCCCGCCGGCAGCCGCTACGTCTCACCGGGCATGCTGCATGTCGAGGCCGACGCTTCCTCGGCCAGCTACTTCGCTGCGCTCGGCGCCATCGCTGCCGATCCAGCCCGTCCCTTGCGCCTGCTGGGCGTGGGCGAGGCTTCGATGCAGGGCGACATCCGCTTCCTCGACGCGCTGCGTGCCATGGGCGGCCACGTCGCCGCCGGCCCCAACCACGTCGACGTGTCTCGAGGCACGTGGCCGCTGCGCGCGATCGACCTCGATTGCAACCACATCCCCGACGCCGCGATGACGCTGGCCGTGCTGGCGCTGTTCGCGGACGGCCCGAGCACGCTGCGCAACATCGCCAGCTGGCGCGTGAAGGAAACCGACCGCATCGCGGCCATGGCCACCGAGCTGCGCAAGCTGGGCGCGCGCGTCGAGGAAGGCGCCGACTTCCTGCGCGTCACGCCGCCCGCCGACTGGCGCGCCGCGAGCATCCAGACCTACGACGACCACCGCGTGGCCATGTGCTTCTCGCTGGCCGCGCGCAATGCCCAAGGCGTGCCCGTGCGCATCCTCGACCCGCAGTGCGTGGGCAAGACCTTCCCCGATTACTTCGAGACGCTGTTTTCCGTGCTGCAAGTGCCCGCCCCCCACGTGCCCGTCATCTGCATCGACGGCCCGACGGCGTCCGGCAAGGGCACGCTGGCCTCCGAAACCGCGCGGCGGCTGGGCTACCACTACCTCGACTCTGGCGCCCTGTACCGCATCACGGCACTGGCCGCCCTGCGCGCCGGACTGGCGCTGGAACCCGAGCACGAGCAGCGCATCGCCCGCCTCGCCCGGGACCTGCCGATCCGCTTCGTCGACGGCACCGTCCTGCTGGCCGGCGAGGACATCGGCGAGGCAATCCGCTCCGAGGATGCCGGCATGAACGCGTCGAAAGTCTCGGCCCTGCCCGCCGTCCGCTCGGCGCTGGTCGCCCTGCAGCAGGGCTTCCGCACCCTCCCCGGCCTGGTGGCCGACGGCCGCGACATGGGGACCGTGATCTTCCGCGACGCCCCGCTCAAGGTGTTCCTCACGGCCAGCGCCGCCAGGCGGGCCGAGAGGCGGCATAAGCAATTGATTTCAAAGGGTGTTTCCGTTACAATCGACACCCTTCGCGCCGACCTCGAGGCCCGCGACGCACGCGATACGCAGCGCGCCGTGGCTCCCCTGAAGCCGGCGCAGGACGCCCTCCTGCTGGACAACTCGGACCAAACGATCGAGCAATCGGTCGCCCAGGTGCTCGCATGGTGGGACGAGCGGCAGCCGTTCGCGGCGGCCGTGAAGCAGTAGGAGCCCCTGGCTCACAGGCCCGCAACGCCCCCTCCGCGCGACAGCGCACTGGCGGTGCGGATCCGAAACCAACCGCGGCGCATGCCGCACCCGCAGTCCCAGTCCTAGAAACATCGGCAATGGTGCCGGTGGAAACCTGGCGACTTGCAAGGAACCTGAATGTCTGAATCTTTTGCCGCCCTGTTCGAGGAATCGCTCCAACGCGCCGAGATGCGCCAGGGCGAGGTGATCACCGCCGAGGTGGTCCGCATCGAGCACAACTTCGTCGTCGTGAACGCCGGCCTCAAGTCCGAGGCGTACGTGCCGGTCGACGAGTTCAAGAACGACAAGGGCGAAACCGAAGTCCAGGTCGGTGACTTCGTGTCGGTGGCCATCGACGCCATCGAGAACGGCTACGGCGACACCATCCTGTCGCGCGACAAGGCCAAGCGCCTGGCCTCGTGGATGGCCCTGGAAAAGGCCCTCGAGTCCGGCGAATTCGTGACCGGTACCACGACCGGCAAGGTCAAGGGCGGCCTCACGGTGCTCGTGAACGGCATCCGCGCCTTCCTGCCCGGCTCGCTGATCGACACCCGCCCGATCAAGGACCTGACCCCCTACGAGGGCAAGACCCTCGAGTTCAAGGTCATCAAGCTGGATCGCAAGCGCAACAACGTCGTGCTGTCGCGCCGCGCCGTCGTCGAAGCGTCGATGGGCGAAGAGCGCGCCAAGCTGATGGAGACCCTGAAGGAAGGCTCCATCGTCCGCGGCGTCGTCAAGAACATCACCGAGTACGGCGCGTTCGTCGACCTCGGCGGCATCGACGGCCTGCTGCACATCACCGACATGGCCTGGCGCCGCGTGCGCCACCCGTCCGAGGTGGTGCAGGCCGGCCAGGAAATCACGGCCAAGATCCTCAAGTTCGACACCGAGAAGAACCGCGTCTCGCTGGGCCTCAAGCAGATGGGCGACGACCCCTGGATGGGCGTCTCGCGCCGCTACCCGCAGGGCACGCGCATGTTCGGCAAGGTCACGAACATCGCCGACTACGGCGCGTTCGTCGAGCTCGAGCCGGGCATCGAAGGCCTGGTGCACGTCTCCGAGATGGACTGGACCAACAAGAACGTGGCCCCGTCCAAGGTCGTGTCCCTGGGCGACGAAGTCGAAGTCATGGTCCTCGAGATCGACGAAGACAAGCGCCGCATCTCGCTGGGCATGAAGCAGTGCAAGGCCAACCCGTGGCAGGAATTCGCGCAGAACACCAAGCGCGGCGACCGCGTCAAGGGCCCGATCAAGTCGATCACCGACTTCGGCATCTTCGTCGGCCTGGCTGCCGGCATCGACGGCCTGGTGCACCTGTCCGACCTGTCCTGGAACGAGACCGGCGAAGCCGCCGTGCGCAACTTCAAGAAGGGCCAGGAAGTCGAGGCGATCGTGCTGGCCGTCGACGTCGACCGCGAGCGCATCAGCCTGGGCGTCAAGCAGCTGGACCAGGACCCGTTCACGACCTTCGTGTCGGTGAACGACAAGGGCTCCATCGTGTCGGGCACGGTCAAGACCGTCGACGCCAAGGGCGCCGAGATCGACCTGGGCCAGGACATCATGGGCTACCTGCGTGCCTCCGAGATCAGCCGTGACCGCGTCGAAGACGCGCGCAACGTGCTCAAGGAAGGCGACGAAGTCAGCGCCGTGGTCGTCAACGTGGATCGCAAGACCCGCAACATCCAGCTGTCCGTCAAGGCCAAGGACATGGCCGACGAGCAGGGTGCGATGGCCAACCTGTCCCAGCAGTCCACCCGCGAAACCGCGGGCACGACCAACCTGGGCGCGCTGCTGAAGGCGAAGCTGGAGAAGTAAGTGCCTTGCGGGACAGGCCACGCCGGCGGGCGAAGACCCGCCGCGTGCTCTGTCCCCAACTGAACAGATCGATCGATCAGGCACGTACTTCCCCTTCATGACCCGTTCCGACCTCGTCGAAGAACTGGCGGCCCGCTTCAGCCAGCTCACCCACCGCGATGCCGAGTACGCCGTCAAGGCGATCCTCGACGCGATGGGCGATGCCCTGGTGCGCGGCCACCGCATCGAGATCCGCGGCTTCGGCAGCTTCTCGATCAACCGGCGCCCGCCGCGGCTGGGACGCAATCCCCGCTCGGGCGAATCGGTGCAGATCCCGGAAAAGCGCGTGCCCCACTTCAAGCCGGGCAAGGCGCTGCGCGAGGCGGTCGACGCCCGCACCAAGGAACTGGAGCAAGGCCGCTGAGGCCTGCCCAACCGTAGAATTGCGCCGGACCGGAGAGCGCGATGAAATACCTCATGTGGCTGCTCAAGGCAGCCATTTTTTTTACCCTCTTCGCCTTCGCGCTGAACAACCAGCAGGCGGCGACGGTGCACTTCTTCTTCGGCACGTCCTGGACGGGCCCGATGGTGCTGGTGGTGCTCGCCACCTTCGCGGCCGGCCTGGTGGTCGGCGCGCTGGGCATGGTGCCGCGCTGGTGGCGCAACCGCCGCGAGGCGCGACGCGACGCGCCGATGACGCACGCGCCGAGCTCGCTGGAGACGCATGGACTTTGACCTGAGCTGGCTGCTGTGGGGCCTGCCGATCGCCTTCGTGCTCGGCTGGGTGGCCTCGCGGCTGGACCTGCGGCAGCTGCGCATCGAGAACCGGCAGGCGCCCAAGGCATACTTCCGCGGCCTGAACTTCCTGCTCAACGAGCAGCAGGACCAGGCCATCGACGCCTTCATCGAGGCGGTGCGCAGCGACCCCGACACGTCGGAGTTGCATTTCGCGCTGGGCAACCTGTTCCGCCGCCGCGGCGAGTACGAGCGTGCCGTGCGCGTGCACGAGCACCTGCTCTCGCGCGGCGACCTCTCGCGCGCCGAACGCCACCGCGCTCAGCACGCCCTCGCACTCGACTTCCTGAAGGCCGGCCTGCTCGATCGCGCGGAGGAAGCGCTGCGCAAGCTCGAAGGCAGCGCCTTCGAAGGCCAGGCCAACCTGGCGCTGCTGGCCATTTACGAACGCTCGCGCGATTTCGCGCAGGCTGCGGAAGTCGCGGCGCGCCTCGAAGCCACGGGGCAAGGGGATTTCAGCGGCCGCCGTGCGCACTACCTCTGCGAACTGGCGGCGCAGGCCACGGGCGAGCAGGCCGAGCGCCTGCTGCGCGAAGCCAAGGCGCTCGCGCCGTCGTCCGCGCGTCCGGTCCTCGAACTGGCCGCGCTGCAGCGGCCTGCCGACCCGCAGCGGTCGTTCGACACCCTGATGGCCTTGGCGAAGCAGTCGCCGTCGTCCGTGCCCCTGCTCGCGCGTGCGCTGGCCCAGGACGGCCGCGCGGCGGGGCGCGAAGCCGAGGCGCTCGCCCTGCTGCAAGCGAGCTATGACCAGCTCGCCTCGCTCGACGTGCTGGAAGCCATCGTCTCGCTGCAGCCCGAGGGCGAGGCACGCGACTGGTACGCGCGCCACCTCGACCGCGAGCCATCCCTCGTCGCCGCGACGAAGTGGCTGGCCGGTGAACGGCTCGAGCACGAGCAGCACCACCCGAAGGTGCAGCGCGCGCTGGAGCACGCGTCGCGGCCGCTGCTGCGCTACCGCTGCGCGGCCTGCGGCTTCGAGGCCAAGCAACACTTCTGGCAATGCCCCGGCTGCCAGGCGTGGGACAGTTATCCCCCGCGGCACGTGGAAGAACTCTGATGCAACCTACTCCCCAGCAGCTCGGGCAGGCGAACGTGCTCGTCGTCGGCGACGCGATGCTCGACCGCTACTGGCACGGCGCCGTCGAGCGCATCTCGCCCGAAGCGCCGGTGCCGGTCGTGAAGGTCAGCCGCGAGGAAGAGCGCATCGGGGCCGCGGCCAACGTGGCCTACAACGTGAGCTCGCTCGGCGCCAAGGCCTCGTTCCTCGGCGTCGTCGGCGACGACGAACCCGGCCAGCGCCTGGAGCGCCTCCTCAAGGACACCGGCATCGCGACGCACCTGAAGCGCGACCCCGGCCTGAAGACCACGGTCAAGCTGCGCGTCATCGGCCGCCAGCAGCAGCTGCTGCGCATGGATTTCGAGAACGAGCCCGACCACGAGGTGCTGGCGATGCAGACCGAGGCATTCGGGCAGCTCATGCCGGCGCACCAGGCCGTGCTGTTCTCCGACTACGGCAAGGGCGGCCTCGCGCACATCCCCGCCATGATCGAAGCAGCGCGCGCGCAGGGCAAGGTGGTGCTGGTCGACCCGAAGGGGTCGGACTACACCCGCTACCGCGGCGCCAGCGTCATCACGCCCAATCGCGCCGAATTGCAGGACGTGCTGGGCCGCTGGTCCAGCGAGGACGACCTTCGCCGGCGCGCGCACGGCCTGCGCGAGCAGCTCGGGCTGCAGGCGCTGCTGCTCACGCGCAGCGAGGAAGGCATGACGCTGTTCGACGCCCAAGGCGAGCTGCACGTGCAGGCGCAGGCGCGCGAGGTGTTCGATGTCACCGGCGCCGGCGACACCGTCATCGCCACGCTGGCAGCCATGGCGGCGGCCGGTCTGCCGCTGCGCGAAGCGGTGCCCATCGCCAACCGCGCCGGCGGCATCGTGGTGGGCAAGTTCGGCACCGCCACCGTCACGTACCAGGAGTTGTTTGCATGAGAGTCGTCGTCACGGGAGCAGCGGGCTTCATCGGATCGAACATCGTCAAAGGCCTGAACGCCCGCGGCATCGACGACATCATCGCGGTGGACGACCTGACGCAGGGCGACAAGTTCCGCAACCTCGCCGACCTGCGCATCGCGGACTACGTCGACGCCGACCTTTTCTACGACGCGTTCGCCGAGGGTTACTTCGGCCCGGTCGAAGCCGTGTTCCACGAAGGCGCGTGCAGCGACACGATGGAGAGCGACGGCAAGTACATGATGGACAACAACTACACGTTGTCCTGCGGCCTGTTCCGCGCCTGCCAGGAGCGCGGCTCGCGCCTGCTCTATGCATCGTCCGCGGCGACCTACGGCGGCTCGGCGCAGTTCACCGAGTCGCCCGAGTTCGAGCGCCCGCTCAACGTCTACGGCTGGTCCAAGCTGCTGTTCGACCAGCGCCTGCGGCGCGAGATCGGCACCGACTTCGCACGCGCGCAGCACCAGGTGGTGGGGTTCCGCTACTTCAACGTCTACGGTCCGCGCGAGCAGCACAAGGGCCGCATGGCCAGCGTCGCCTTCCACCAGTTCCACCAGTTCCGCGACCAGGGCAAGGTCAAGCTCTTCGGCGAGTACGGCGGCTACGGCCCCGGCCAGCAGGAGCGCGACTTCGTGTTCGTCGACGACGTGGTGGCGGTCAACCTCTGGTTCTTCGACCACGCGGACAAGCAGGGCCTGTTCAACCTCGGAAGCGGCCGGGCGCAACCCTTCAATGATGTCGCCACCGCGGTCGTCTCGGCCCTCACGGGCAAGCAGCACACCGCGCAATCGGCCGCGAACGCCGGACTCATCGAGTACATCCCCTTCCCGGATGCGCTGCGCGGCAAGTACCAGTGCCACACGCAGGCCGACCTCGGGGCGTTGCGCCGCGCGGGTTGCAACCACGCCTTTGCGGATGTGCAAACCGGCGTGCGCCAGTACATGGAGTGGCTCGGCGGCCAGGGTTGACCCGGCATCACCTCGGTCAACCGCCGGCGTGCGAGGCCGTTGAACAGGTCCGTACCACTCCCATCAGGAGAACGCTCATGTTCAAGAAGATCCTCGTGCTGCTGGCCATGCTGTACACGGCGCTCGCCATGGCGGCCGTCGACGTCAACAAGGCCACCGAAGCCCAGCTCGACAGCGTCAAGGGCATCGGCCCGGGCACCAGCAAGCTCATCATCACGGAGCGCAAGAAGGGTGACTTCAAGAGCTGGGACGACTTCATCACTCGCGTCAAGGGCGTGGGCGAGAAGCGCGCCGAGAACCTCTCCGAAGCCGGCCTGACCGTCGGCGGCGCCGCGTACAAGCCCGCTGCCACGGCCAAGAAGGACGACAAGGCGACCACCACGAAGAAGGACGACAAGTCGATGGCCAAGGCCGACGACAAGAAGGCCGAAGCGAAGAAGGACGCCAAGGAAGCCAAGGCCGAGGCCAAGGCGGAGAAGAAGGAAGCCAAGGCCGACGCCAAGGAGGCCAAGGCCGAAGCGAAGGCCGACGCCAAGGAAGCCAAGGCGGACGCCAAGAAGGCTGCTGCCAGCGCCAAGAAGTGATCGTGGCGGCTGTGGCCGCACCCGCATCACCGAAGCCGGGCCCTGCGCCCGGCTTTTTCGTTGGCGGCGCGTGCACGGCCGCCGCGGGGCGCCGCATGCCTGAGCGAGAATGGCTCGGCCGCACGACGATGCGGAACGAGGATGGGACCCGATGCGACGATTCCTGGATCTGCTCTATGACGGCGCGGCCTGGCTGGCCGCGCTGTCGATGGTGGGCGTGCTGGCCATGGTGCTGCTGGCCATCGTCAGCCGGCAGTTGAATTTCCACGTGCCGGGCACCGATGCCTACGCCGGCTATGCGATGGCCGCCTCGGGCTTCCTCGCGCTGGCCCACACGCTCAAGCGCAACGAGCACATCCGCGTCACGTTGATCCTCGGCCGCCTCACGGGCCGTGCGCGCCACGGGCTGGAGATGTGGGCCCTGAGCGCCGCGGTCGCACTGGCCGCCCTGTTCACGTTCTACTCGGTGCGGCTGGCGTGGGTGTCCTGGTCCATCAACGACATCTCCACCGGCAACGACGCGACGCCGCTGTGGATCCCGCAGCTCACGATGGCGGTGGGCACGCTGGTGCTGCTGGTCGCCTTCATCGACGAATGGGTGCTCGAACTGCGCGGGCGCCGCGCGACCGTCGAGAGCTCGGAGGCCCTGCACAATGAATGACGTCCTCGTCACCACGCTGCTGATCGTCACCCTGTTCGCGTTCCTGGGCAGCGGCGTCTGGATCGGCCTCACGCTGTCGGGCGTCGCCTGGGTCGGCATGCAGCTGTTCTCCTCGCGCCCGGCCGGCGACGCGATGGCCGTCACGGTGTGGGGCTCCGCCTCCAGCTGGACGCTCACCGCGCTGCCGCTGTTCATCTGGATGGGCGAGATCCTGTTCCGCACCAAGCTGAGCGAAAGCATGTTCCGCGGGCTCGCGCCGTGGGTGAGCCGCCTGCCGGGCCGCCTGCTGCACACCAACGTCATCGGCTGCACCATCTTCGCGGCCGTGTCGGGCTCGTCGGCCGCGACGTGCGCGACCATCGGCAAGATGACGCTGCCCGAACTCGGGCGGCGCGGCTATCCGGACGACATCACCATCGGCTCGCTCGCGGGCGCCGGCACGCTGGGCCTGCTGATCCCGCCGTCGATCATCATGATCGTGTACGGCGTGTCGGCCGACGTCTCCATCGCGCGCCTGTTCGTCGCCGGCATCCTGCCAGGCATCCTGCTGGCCGGCCTGTTCTCCGGCTACCTCGCCGTCTGGTCGGCGATGAATCGCGATCGCGTGCCACCGCCCGATGCGCCGACGTCCTTCATGGAGAAGCTGCACGAATCCCGGCACCTGATCCCCGTGGTGCTGCTGATCGGCGCGGTCCTGGGCTCCATCTACACCGGCGTGGCGACGGCGACGGAGGCGGCCGCCGTCGGCGTGGTCGGTTCGCTGATCCTGTCGGCCGCGCAGCGCTCGTTGTCGTGGGCGACGTTCAGGGAGTCGCTGCTCGGCGCCACGCGCCTCTATTGCATGATCGCGCTGATCCTCGCGGGCGCCGCGTTCCTCACGCTGGCCATGGGCTACATCGGCCTGCCGCGGCACCTGGCCGAATGGGTCGGCTCGCTGGGGCTCACGCCCTTCATGCTGATCGTCGCGCTGTCGGTCTTCTACATCATCCTCGGCTGCTTCCTGGACGGCATCTCGATGGTGGTGCTCACCATGGGCGTCATCCTGCCGACGGTGCAGGCGGCCGGCGTCGACCTCCTGTGGTTCGGCATCTTCATCGTCATCGTCGTCGAGATGGCGCAGATCACGCCGCCGGTGGGCTTCAACCTGTTCGTGCTGCAAGGCATGACCGGCCGGCAGATCACCTGGATCGCGAAGGTGACGATGCCGTTCTTCTTCCTCATGTGCCTGATGGTGCTGCTGCTCTGGTGGTTCCCCGGCATCGCCACCTGGCTGCCGTCGAAGATGTAGCGCGCCCGCTTGGGGTAACACCGCATCGGCTGGCGCGGGATTTGCTCGTATCCTGCCCCGGCCCCTTTTCGCCTTTCCCGGAGCGACCATGAACTTCAAGTACGCCCTCGGCGCCGCGGTGCTCGCCTTCACCGCGCACGCCGCCGCCCAGACCAAGTGGGACCTGCCGGCCGCCTACCCGGCCAGCAACTTCCACACCGAGAACCTCGAACAGTTCGCCAAGGACGTGGACAAGGCCACCAACGGCAAGCTCAAGATCACCGTGCATGCCGGCGCGTCTTTGTTCAAGGCGCCAGAGATCAAGCGGGCCGTGCAGGGCGGGCAAGCGCAGGTCGGCGAGATCCTGGTCTCCAACTTCGCCAACGAGTGGCCGATCTTCGGCGCCGACGCCCTGCCCTTCCTCGCCGACAGCTACGAAGCGGCCGAGAAGCTCTGGAAGGCGCAGCGCCCGATGTTCGAGAAGAAGCTCGGCGACCAGGGCATGCTGGTGCTGTATGCGGTGGCGTGGCCGCCGCAGGGCATCTACTCCAAGAAGCCACTCAACTCGGCCGCCGACCTCAAGGGCATGAAGTGGCGCGCCTACAACCCGGCCACGTCGCGCATCGCCGAACTCGTGGGCGCCCAGCCCGTGACCGTGCAGGCCGCCGAGTTGAGCCAGGCCTTCGCCACCGGCGTGGCGGAAAGCATGATGACCAGCGGCTCGACCGGCTGGGACTCCAAGCTCTATGAGCACGTGAAGTACTGGTACGACACGCAGGCCTGGCTGCCCAAGAACATCGTGATCGTCAACAAGGCGGCATTCAACGCGCTGGACAAGCCGACGCAGGACGCGCTGATGAAGGCCGGCGCCGAAGCCGAGAAGCGCGGCTGGGCGACCAGCCGCAAGGCCAACGGCGAGACGCTGGAGAAGCTGAAGGCCAACGGCATGCAGATCCTGCCGCCGCCCCCCGCGCTGAAGGCCGACATGAAGAAGATCGGCGACACGCTGCTCAAGGAATGGCTGGACAAGGCCGGCCCCGAGGGCCAGCAGCTGGTCGACGCCTACCGCAAGATGTGAGTCCTGCCACGGCATGGAAAAGGCGCCCCGCGGGGCGCCTTTTTCCTTGGCGCACGGGGGCGCTCAGATGCCGAGCAGCTTCTTGGCTTCGCCCAGCGCCTTCATCGAGTCGTCGTGCTTGCCGGCCTTGTGCGCGGCTTCGCCGTCGGCACGCAGCTTCGCGACCTTGTCCGCGTCCGCTTTCGACAGCTGCGGCTTGGTGGCGAGCTTGGCGTCGATCGCCTTCATCTCGTTGGGGCAGTTGTGCGCCCAGGCGGTGCCGGCAAAGGCCAGGCCCAGGGCGAGCAGGAGGTAGCGCATGGAATCTCCTTGGTGCGGTGAGGCCTGCAAGTTAGCTCCCGGCCGACGGGGCCGTATCCGGGTTGACCCTCAGTCGGCGACGCGCGGTACCGCACACACCTCGGCGCCGGGATCGTTCGGCACGACGGCGGCACGGTTCTTGGCCTCGGCAACGTCCAGGTCGCGCGGCAGCGGCGCGCCGTTCTTCACGGCCAGGATCTCGGCCATGACGCTCACGGCGATCTCCGGCGGCGTCTTGCTGCCGATGTAGATGCCGATGGGTCCGCGCAGGCGGGCGAGCGACTCGTCGGTTTGCCCGAAGTGCTCGACCATGCGCTGCCGCCGGGCTTCGTTGTTGCGGCGGCTGCCGATCGCGCCGACGTAGAACGCGTCCGTCTCCAGCGCTTCCAGCAGCGCGAGGTCGTCGAGCTTGGGATCGTGCGTCAGCGCGACCACGCAGCTGCGGCGATCCGGCCGGAACGCCTGCACGACGTCGTCGGGCATGTCCGTGACGAGCTTCGCGCCGGGCACGTCGAACGCGCCGCGGTATTCCTCGCGCGGATCGCACACGGTCACCGCGAAGCCGCTGAACAGCGCCATCGTCGCGAGGTACTCGGTCAGCTGCCCGGCACCGATCAGCAGCATGCGGTACTCGGGGCCGAAGGTGTTGGCCATCTCTTCGCCGTCGACCGTGAGCTCGCTGGGCGTGTCGGCCGTCTCGAGCGTGGCCACGCCGTCGGCGAGCCGGACGCTGCGGCGCACCAGCTGGCCGGCTTCCAGGCGCTGCACGAGGGCGTCCAGCTGCGCGGGATCGGGGTCGTGCTCCAGCAGCAGTTCCAGCGTGCCGCCGCAGGGCAGGCCGAAGCGGTGCGCCTCGTCGGCGGTGATGCCGTACTTGACGAACGCGGGCGGGCCGGACGGGAAGGTGCGCGCGTCGCCCTTGCCGGCATAGGCCTGGCTGTACCGGAACACGAGGTCGTCCTCGATGCAGCCGCCGGACACCGAGCCCACCACGGAGCCATCCTCGGCCAGCGCCATGATCGAGCCGACCGGGCGCGGCGACGATCCCCACGTGCGGACAACGGTCGCGAGCAGCGCGTGCTGGCCCGCCTGCCGCCAGTCGCGCAGTTGCCGCAGGACGAGGACGTCGAGGTTTTCCATGGCGCCCCTTCAGCGCAGCAGGTACAGCGCGGCGCCGATGCACAGCGCGAGCGCCGCCAGCCCGGCCCACAAGGACAGTCCGCCGCGCGACGGCGCCACGGCTGCGGCGTCCGCCGGATCGGTTGCCGCAACGGATGCTGGCGCATCGCCCGCCGTCGCAGGCGCCGGATGCCGCCGCTGCATCTCGGCGTCGAAGCGCTGGAAGAACTCCTCGGCCATCGAGCGCGCCACGCCGTCGATCAGCCGCTGGCCGACCTGCGCGATCTTGCCGCCGACCTGCGCATTCACGCTGTACGCCAGTTCACAGCCCTGCGCATTCGGCGTCAGTCGGACCTTCGACGTGCCCTTGCCGAAGCCCGCCGGGCCCCCCTGCCCTTCGAACGCCAGCGTGTAGCTCTCCGGCGGCTGCACGTCCGACAGCTGGATCTTGCCGGTGAACTTCGCGGCGACCGGCCCGATCTTCACCGACATCGCCAGCGTGAAGCGGTCGTCGCCGGCGCGCTCGACCTTGTCGCAGCCGGGAATGCAGGCGCGCAGGACCTCGGGGTCGTTGAGCGCTTCCCACGCTTCCTGTTGTGAGGCCGCCAGCTGGCGGCTGCCCTGCATCTCCATGGTGGATCCTTCAGCGTTGCATCACGGCGGCGATGGCCGCCGCCAGTTCTTCGAGCCGTGCGAGGTTGTGAACGGCAAGCATCCCATGCGCCTGCCGGTGCAGCACCGCGGCGCCGCGCGCGAGCGGCTGGTAGCCGTCGAAGCGCAGCAGCGGGTTGAGCCACAGCACGCGGCGGCTGTGCAGCCGCAGCCAATCGAGTTCCCGCGCGAGCACCTCCGGCTCGCCCGTGTCCAGGCCGTCGGTGACCAGCAGCACCAGCGTGCGGCCGCCGACGAGGCGCCGCCCATGCGCGCGGTGCAGGGCCGCCAGCGACTCGCCCAGGCGCGTGCCGCCGGCGAAATCGTCGATCGCGCGGCCGGCCGCCTCGAGCATCGCGTCGGTGTCCGCCAGCTTGAACGCGGGCGTGAGGTCGGTCAGGTGCGTGCCGAACGCGAACACGTCACGGCGCAGCCCACGCGTGGCAGCGTGCAGGAACGCGAGCAGCAGCCGTGCATAGCGCTCCATCGAGCCCGACACGTCGACCAGCACGAGCAGCGGCAGGCGCTGGCGGCGGCGGCGGCGTTCGATGAGGCGCACCAGTTCACCCCCGCTGCGACCCGCGTCGCGCAGCGTGCGCGCCCAGTGCGGACGCGTGCCGCGGCCCGCGGCACCGGTGCGGCGGCTCGCCACTTCCGGCATCGCGAGCGGCAGCGCCCGCGCGAGGCGTTCGACCAGCCGGTACTCGTCGGCGCCGAGCGCGTTGAAGTCCGCATGGCGCAGGCGGAGCTCCTCGCTCGCGGTCATGGCGGCGTCGAGCTCCACGCGATCGTCATCGCTCTTCGTGGCCGCCAGGGCGGGCGCCTTGGCGGGTGCCAGTGCCTCGCGCACGCGCGGCCGCTGCTTGCTGCGCTCGCCCGGCGCCTCGGCGCTGGGCAACATCTGCGCGAGCAGCTTGGCGGCGACGTCGGGATCGCGGAAGAAGGTGTCGAACAGCTCGACGAACACCTCGCGGTCCTGCGCACGGCTGACGAGCGTGGATTCCAGCGCCGCCTGCAGGTCGCCGCGCCGGCCGACGTCGACCAGCGTGGCGGCTTCACCGGCCAGCGCGATGCGCGCGCTGTCGACCGGCACGCCGGCGCGCCGCAACGCGCGGCCGAAGGCCACCAGGTTGTCGGCCATCTTGCCGGTGCGTGCGTCGCCGAGCTGCATGGCGCGCCTCAGGCGGGTTCGGGACGCAGCAGCTCCGTCGCGCGCTCGTGCGTGAGCGCCGCGACGTCCTCGCGCTGCTTGAACAGGATGCCGGCGGTGCCGGTCACCACCTCGGGGTCCAGCGCCAGTGTGTCCAGTGCCACGAGCGCGCGCGCCCACTCCACGCTCTCGGCGATACCGGGCACGCGCTGGAAGGCATCGGCGAACGGCTGGCTGCGCAGGCGGCTGACGAAGTCCGCGACTTGCCGCGCGAGCGAATCGGCCAGGCCGGGCACCCGCGAACGCACGATGGCCAGTTCACGCTCCCGGTCGGGATAGTCGAGCCAGTGGTACAGGCAGCGGCGCTTCACCGCGTCGTGCAGGTCGCGCGTGCGGTTGCTGGTGAGGATGGTCACCGGCGGCACCACGGCGCGCACCGTCCCGATCTCCGGGATGCTGACCTGGTACTCGCCGAGGTATTCGAGCAGGAAGGCTTCGAAGGGCTCGTCGGCGCGGTCGACTTCGTCCACCAGCAGCACCGCGCCCGGCGCCGGCGCCTGCAACGCCTGCAGCAGCGGCCGGCGGATCAGGTAGCGCGGCTGGTAGACCTCGCGCTCGATCTCGTCGACCGACTCGCGGCCTTCCACCGCGCGCATGTGCAGCAGCTGCGCGGCGTAGTTCCACTCGTACAGCGCGTCGCGGTGTTCGAGCCCGTCGTAGCACTGCAGGCGCAGCAACTCGCGGCCCAGCACCTGCGCGAGCGACTTGGCCAGCTCGGTCTTGCCGACGCCCGGTTCGCCCTCGAGCAGCAAGGGGCGCTGCAGGCGCAGCGCGAGGAAGGCGGCGGTGGCGAGCCGGCGGTCGGCGTGGTAGCCGGCCGCCTGCAGGCCCGCGAGCAGATCGTCGATGGAGGCGGGGGTCACGCGCACAGGATAGCGGCGGCCCCGCGCCTGCGTCAGCCGAGGGCCTTGGCGACGGCGCGTTGCGCCATCACGCCGATCAGGTTGGCCCGGTACGCGGCGGTGCCGTGCAGGTCGCTCGACAGGCCGTCCGCGGAGACCTTCACGCCGGCGGCCGCCTCGGGGGTGAAGCTGCGCGTGAGCGCCTGCTCCAGTTCCTGGTGCCGGAACACGCCGTTGCCACCGCCGGTGACCGCGACGCGCACGCCCTGGTCGGTCTGCGCGACGAACACGCCGATGAGCGCGAAGCGGGACGCCGGCTGGCGGAACTTCATGTACGCCGCCTTCTTCGGGATCGGGTAGCTGACCTGCGTGATGAGCTCGCCCTCTTCCAGCGCCGTCGTGAACAGCCCCTGGAAGAAGTCGGCGGCCGCGACCTTGCGCTTGGTGGTGTGCACCGTGGCGTCGAGCGCGAGCACTGCAGCCGGATAGCAGGCCGCCGGGTCGTTGTTCGCGACCGAGCCGCCCATGGTGCCGAGGTTGCGCACCTGCCGGTCGCCGATCTGGCCCGCCAGGTCGGCCAGCGCCGGGATCGATGCCTTGACCTCGGCATTGCCGGCGACTTCCGCGTGCTTGCACATCGCGCCGATCACGAGCGCGTTGCCCTCGCGACGCACGAACGCCAGTTCGCGCACCGCGGTGAGGTCGACCAGCTGCTCGGGGCTGGCCAGCCGCAGCTTCATCGAGGCCAGCAGCGTCTGCCCGCCGGCCAGCGGCTTGCCGCCGGCACCCGCGAGCTTCTGCGCGTCGGCCAGCGTGGTGGGCCGTTCGAAGGTGAATGCGTACATGGTCGTGTCCTCCTCAGGCCTGGGTGCGCTGGATGGCCTGCCACACGCGCGAGGGCGTGGCGGGCATGTCGAAGTCCTGCACCCCGAGGTCGTGCAGCGCGTCGAGCACGGCGTTGATCACCGCCGGCGGCGAGCCGATGGCGCCCGCTTCGCCGCAGCCCTTGGTGCCCAGCGGGTTATGCGTGCAGGGCGTGCACACGGTGCCGAGCTGGAAGTTTGGGAAGTCGCTGGCGCGCGGCATGGTGTAGTCCATGTAGCTGCCGGTGAGCAGCTGCCCGGATTCCTTGTCGTAGACCGCCTGCTCCATCAGCGCCTGGCCGATGCCCTGCACGATGCCGCCGTGCACCTGCCCCTCCACGATCATCGGGTTGATGATGGTGCCGAAGTCGTCGACGGCGGTGAAGCGGTCCACGCGCACGACACCGGTCTGCGGGTCGACTTCGACCTCGCAGATGTAGGTACCCGCCGGGAACGTGAAGTTGGTCGGGTCGTAGAAGGCCGTCTCGTTCAGCCCGGGCTCCAGCTTGTCGAGCGGGTAGTTGTGCGGCACGTACGCCGTCAGCGCCACCTGGCCGAACGGGATCTTCTTGTCGGTGCCCTTGACCTTGAATTCGCCGCCGGCGAACTCGATGTCGGCGTCGCTGGCTTCCATCAGGTGCGCCGCGATCTTCTTGGCCTTGGCCTCGATCTTGTCCAGCGCCTTCATGATCGCCGCGCCGCCGACGCTGATCGAGCGCGAGCCGTAGGTGCCCATGCCGAACGGCACGCGGCCCGTGTCGCCGTGCACGACGTCGACGTTCTCCACCGGGATGCCCAGCCGCGCCGCGACGACCTGCGCGAACGTGGTCTCGTGCCCCTGGCCGTGGCTGTGCGAGCCGGTGAACACCGTCACGCTGCCGGTCGGGTGCACGCGGATCTCGCCGCACTCGAACAGGCCCGCCCGCGCGCCCAGCGCACCGGCGATGTTCGACGGCGCGATGCCGCATGCTTCGATGTAGCTGCTGTAGCCGATGCCGCGCTTGAGGCCCTTGGCTTCGCTGGCCCGCTTGCGCTGCTCGTAGCCGTCGACTTCCGCCAGCTTCTTCGCGTTGTCCATGCACGCCACGTAGTCGCCCGTGTCGTACTGCAGCGCGACCGGCGTCTGGTACGGGAAGCTGGTGATGAAATTGCGCTTGCGGATCTCGTCCTGTCCCAGGCCCATGTCCCACGCGCAGCGCGAGACGAGACGCTCGAGCATGTACGTCGCTTCGGGCCGGCCCGCGCCGCGATACGCGTCGACTGGCGCCGTGTTGGTGAACCACGCGTCCACCTCGACGTAGATCTGTGGCGTCGTGTACTGGCCCGCCAGCAGCGTGGCGTACAGGATGGTCGGCACCGCGGTCGAGAACGTCGACAGGTACGCACCCAGGTTGGCGTCGGTGTGCACGCGCAGCGCGAGGAACTTGCCGTCCTTGTCCATCGCCATCTCGGCACGCGTGACGTGGTCGCGGCCGTGCGCGTCGGTGAGGAAGGCTTCGCTGCGGTCCGCCGTCCACTTCACCGCGCAATTGAGCTGCCTGGCAGCCCAGGTGACCGCCACGTCCTCGGCGTACAGGAAGATCTTGGAGCCGAAGCCGCCGCCGACGTCCGGCGCGATGACGCGGACCTTGTGCTCGGGCAGGCCCAGCACGAAAGCCGTCATCAGCAGGCGTTCGACGTGCGGGTTCTGGTTGGCGACGTACAACGTGTAGTCGTCGGTGGCGCGGTTGTAGGCGCCGATCGCTGATCGCGGCTCGATGGCGTTGGGGATCAGCCGGTTGTTGGTGAGGTTCAGCGTCGTGACGTGCGCCGCCTTCGCGAACACCGCATCGACCTGTCCCTTGTCCCCGATCGCCCACTTGTAGCAGTGGTTGTCCGGCGCCGCGTCGTGCAGCGCGGGCCCCTTGGTGGCTTCGCGCATGTCCACGACCGCGGGCAGCGGCTCGTAGTCGACGTCGACCGCCTCGGCCGCATCGCGCGCGGCCTGCAGCGTGTCGGCCACCACCATCGCGACCTGGTCGCCGACGTAGCGCACCTTGCCCTGCGCGAGCACCGGGTGCGGCGGCTCCTTCATCGGCGTGCCGTCGGTGCTGGTGATCAGCCAGCCGCACGGCAGCCCGTTCATCTTGCCTTCGATGTCCTTGCCGGTGAACACCTTGCGCACGCCCGGCATCGCCTCGGCACGCGAAGCGTCGATCGACTTGATCGTGGCGTGGGCGTGCGGCGAGCGCACGAACACGGCGTAACGCTGGTTGGCCAGCTGGATGTCGTCGGTGTACTGGCCGGCGCCCGTGAGGAAGCGCATGTCCTCGCGCCGGCGCAGGCTCTCGCCGATGTGCGGCAGCTTGGCGAAATCGGAAGCACCCATGGTCGCTGCTCCTTCAGATGGTGGCGCCGGCCGCCATGCCCTGCTTCACGGCCTTGACGATGTTCTGGTACCCCGTGCAGCGGCACAGGTTGCCCTCGAGGTGCTCGCGGATCGTCGCCTCGTCGGCGTTCGGGTGCTGCTTGCACAGGTCCAGCGCGCTCATCACCATCCCCGGCGTGCAGAAGCCGCATTGCAGGCCATGGCACTCCTTGAACGCGGCCTGCATCGGGTGCAGCGTGCCGTCCGGCTGGGCGACACCTTCGATGGTGGTGATCTCGGCGCCCTGCTGCTGCGCCGCCAGCGTGTTGCAGGACTTCACCGCGCGGCCATTGACCAGCACCGTGCAGGCGCCGCATTGCGCGGTGTCGCAGCCGACGTGCGTGCCGGTGAGCCTCAGCGTCTCGCGCAGCGCGGTGACCAGCAGCGTGTTGGGAGGAACGTCGATGCGCTCGGCGCGGCCGTTGACCTTGAATTCGACCTGCATGCTTGTCTCCTTTGTCCGGGGTGGCCGGGCCATTTTTCGCCCGTGCCCGCCCCCTCCTGCTAGGCGAAACCCTGACCGCCGGGGCGGGCCCGGGGAAATTCTCAAAATGGAACAGCTGCGGTCGCGTTGGCTCCTCGAGGAAGCCGAGACGCGGCTGCGTACACTCCCCTGCTCTTCCGCACGCCCATGCTCGCCCGCCTCGCCACGATCGCCCTCGCCCTGCTCGGCAGCGCGAGCGCAGCGGCTGCCGACGTGCCGGTGGCGGTCGCCGCGAACTTCGCCGGGCCGATGCAGAAGATCGCCGCGGCGTTCCAGCGGGACACCGGCCATCACGCCGTCCTGTCGATCGGATCGACCGGCCGCTTCTACGCGCAGGTGAAGAACGGCGCGCCGTTCCAGGTCCTGCTGGCCGCCGACGACGAGACGCCGGCAAGACTGGAGCGCGAAGGCTTGGCGGTGCCCGGTACGCACTTCACCTATGCGACGGGGCGGCTCGTGCTGTGGAGTGCGAACGCCGCGCTGGTCGATGCGCGCGGCGACGTGCTTCGGCAACCGGGAACCGGCAAGATCGCCATCGCCGACCCGAAGCTCGCACCGTATGGTGCGGCAGCGCTGCAGGCGATCGACAAGCTCGGGCTGGCGGCGACGCTGCAACCGCGCCTGGTGCAAGCCGAGAACATCGGCCAGGCCTTCCAGTACGCCAGCACCGGCAATGCGGCGCTCGGCTTCGTGGCGCTCTCGCAGGTGATGCTCGACGGCCGACTCACCAGCGGCTCGGCCTGGATCGTGCCGGCGTCGCTGCACGCGCCCCTGCGGCAAGACGCCGTGCTGCTGCTCCCCGGCAAGGACAGGCCTGCGGCGGCCGCGCTGCTGGCCTACCTGCGCGGCCCCGCCGCGCGCGCCATCCTGCGCGCGCACGGCTACGAACCGTGATCGCGCTCGATCCCGCCGACCTGCAGGCCATCGGCCTCACGCTGCGGCTGGCGTTCACCACGACCGTCGTGCTGCTGGTGCTGGCGACGCCGCTCGCGTGGTGGCTCGCCCGTGCACGCACGCGCTGGGCCGCGGTGGTCGGCGCGGTCGTCGCGCTGCCGCTGGTGCTGCCGCCCACGGTGATCGGCTTCTACCTGCTGGTGGTGTTCGGCCCGCAGGGCTGGGGCGGGCAGGCGACGCACGCCCTCGGGCTCGGCTTGCTGCCCTTCACTTTCGGCGGGCTGGTGGTCGCATCGGTGCTGTATTCGCTGCCCTTCGCGGTGCAGCCGCTGCAAGCCGCCTTCGCCGCGCTCGGTCCGCGCCCGCTGGAAGCCGCCGCCACGTTGCGTGCCCGCCCGCTCGACGCGTTCTTCAGCATCGCCGTGCCGCTGGCGCGGCATGGATTCCTCACCGCAGGGATCCTCGCCTTCGCGCACACCGTCGGCGAGTTCGGCGTCGTGCTGATGATCGGCGGCAACATTCCCGGCCAGACGCGCGTCGTGTCGACGCAGATCTACGGCCACGTCGAGGCGCTCGAGTACGCGCAGGCGCACGGGCTGGCGCTCGCGATGGTGCTGTTCTCGTTCGCCGTGCTGCTCGCCCTGGCGCTGTTCGCGCGCCGCATGCCGCGGGTGGGGCCATGAGCGACGCGCGACTGCGGCTCGCCTTGCAGCGCCCGGGGTTCACGCTCGACGTCGACCTGCCGATGCCCGCCGACGGCATCACGGCGCTGTTCGGCCCCTCGGGCTCCGGGAAGACGACGGTGCTGCGCTGCGTCGCCGGCCTGGAGCGCGCGCGAGGCAGCGTGCGCGTCGCGGGCGAGACCTGGCAGGACGATGCGCAGCGAGTGTTCCTGCCCCCGTGGCGCCGCGCGGTCGGCTACGTGTTCCAGGAAGCGAGCCTGTTCCCGCACCTGAGCGTGCGCGGCAACCTGGCCTATGCGCAGCGGCGTGCGGCCGGTGGCCCCGACATCGCACTCGATGACGTGATCGCGCTGCTCGGCATCGGCCACCTGCTCGACCGGAACACGCACGATCTCTCGGGCGGTGAGCGCCAGCGCGTCGCCATCGCCCGCGCGCTCGCCACGCGGCCCCGGCTGCTGCTGCTCGACGAGCCGCTCGCCGCGCTCGACCCGGCACGGCGTGGCGACGTGATGCCCTGGCTCGAGCGCCTGCGCGACGAGGTCCGCTTGCCGATGCTGTACGTCACGCATTCCGCGGACGAGGTCGCGCGGCTGGCGGACACCGTCGTGCTCCTCGAGGACGGGCGCGTGCGCGCGCACGGCCCGCTGGCGGCGACGCTCGCACGCGCCGACCTGCCCTTCGCGCGCGAGGAGGAAGCCGCAGCGCTGCTGCAGGGGCGCATCGGCGCCGTCGACGCGCACTGGCACCTCGCGCGCGTCGACTTCGACGGTGGCGCGCTGTGGCTGCGCGACGATGGCGTGCCCACCGGCCGTGCGGTGCGCGTGCGCGTGCTGGCGCGCGACGTCAGCATCGCGATCGAGCCAGCCCAGGACGGCACGACGAGCATCCAGAACATCCTGCCTTGCACGATCGCCGGTCTCTCGGCGTCCGCGCATCCGTCGCAAGTGGTCGTGCAGTTGCAGGCCGGCGGCAGCGTGCTGCTGGCGCGCATCACGTCCCGCGCGGCCGATGCGCTGCGGCTCGCGCCCGGCCAGCGCGCGTGGGCGCAGGTGAAGTCCGCCGCGCTCGTGCGCTGACGTGCGTCAGCGCGCGTTCGCGTTCGGGAAGAACAGCTGCTCGCCGCCGATCCTGTAGCTGGCGATGGCCGCCTGGCCGGCAGGCGAGGTCACCCAGTCGACGAACTTCTGCGCCTCCGCCGGTTTCAGGTGTGGGAACTTCTGCGGGCTCACCACCATGACGCCGTACTGGTTGAACAGGCGCTTGTCGCCCTCCACGAGGACGGCCAGGTCGCCGCGGTTCCTGAAATTGAGCCAGGTGCCGCGGTCGGCGAGCACGTAGGCGTTGCTCGAGGCGCCGATGTTCAGCGCCGGTCCCATGCCGCAACCGCATTCCCTGTAGCCGCTGCCCTTGCGGTCGCCGGCTGCCTTCCAGTAGCGCAGCTCGGACGCATGCGTGCCGCTCTTGTCGCCGCGCGAGATGAACGGCGCATTGGCCGCGGCGATCTTGCGCAGCGCCGCCACGATGTCGCTGCCCTTCGTCCCGACCGGGTCGGCCTTGGGGCCGACGAGGATGAAGTCGTTGTACATGACCGGGTAGCGGCGCTGCGAGAAGCCGTCGGCGACGAACTTCTCCTCGGCGGGCTGGTCGTGCACGAACAGCACGTCGGCATCGCCGCGGCGCGCCATGTCGATGGCCTGGCCGGTGCCGACCGCGACGACCTTCACGCCGATGCCGGTGGCCGCGGTGAACGCGGGCAGCAAGTGGCCGAACAGGCCCGACTGCTCGGTGGACGTCGTCGACGCCATCGTGATCGTGGTCGTCGGCGCCTGCTGCGCGAAGGCGCCGCAGGCGAAGGCCAGCACGGCGGCCGCGAAGGCACGGCGGGTCGTCGGGTGGAGGGACTCCATGGTCTGTGTTCCTGTGCCGCGGCTCCTGCGCGGATGCAGCGATCCTAGGAAGGCTCGCCGCGATGCGCGATCCGTTCTTCAACTTATGAATGGCGCGACATAGCGCTTATGCTCGGCCGCGTGCGCCGCGTCGAACTCTCCTACAGCCTCGCATCCGGCCCCCATGCGCCGGGCTCGGCGCTGCACAACCCGCTGATCGCACTGCTCGATGCCGTGCGCGTGAACGGCTCGATTTCCGGTGCAGCCACCGCGCTGGGCCATTCCTACCGCCACGTGTGGGGCGAACTCAAACGCTGGGAAGCCGAACTCGGGCGGGGCCTGGTCGTGTGGGAGAAGGGCCAGCCCGCGCGGCTGACCGAGTTCGCCGACAAGCTGGTGTGGGCCGAAAGGCAGGCGCAGGCGCGGCTGGCACCGCAGATCGAGGCGCTGCACGCCGACCTGGAGCGCGCGTTCGCCGTCGCCTTCGACGATGCCGCGCACGTGCTCACCGTGCACGCGAGCCATGACGACGCGGTCGCGCTGCTGCGCAGCCGCGCCGCGAGCGCCGCCCGCCTGCACCTCGACGTGCGCTTCATGGGCAGCCTCGATGCGATCGCGTCGCTCAACGAAGGCCGCTGCACGATCGCCGGCTTCCACGTGCCGCCGCAGTCGCCGCCGGGATCGCTGGCGCAGCGCACCTACCAGCCGCTGCTGCGGCCCGGGCTGCACAAGCTGCTCGGGTTCGCGCGTCGGCCCCAGGGCCTGGTCGTGGCGCGCGGCAATCCCCTGCGCATCACCAGCCTGCAGGACCTCGCACGCAACGGCATCCGGTTCGTGAATCGCGCGCCCGGCACCGGCACGCGCGTGCTGGCCGAAGAACTGCTGGCGGACGCGGGTATCGCGCCCGGGCAGGTCGGCGGCTGGACGCGCGAAGAGCCGTCGCATGCCGCCGTCGCCGAAGCGATCGCGTCGGGCAGCGCGGACGCGGGCCTCGGCATCGAAGCAGCCGCAGCCAGCCGCGGCCTGGGCTTCGTGCCGCTGCTGCACGAGGAGTACTACCTCGTGTGCCTCAAGTCCGTGCTGGAGGAACCACCGGTGCGCGCATTGCGTGAGGTGCTGGCATCGACCGCGTGGCAACAGGAACTGTCGCGCCTGGCCGGGTACGAGCCATGGCACTCGGGGGAGGTGCTGAGCCTCCACCGGCAGTTGCCCTGGTGGCGCTTCGATCGCCCGAAGCGATCGCGTTAGGTTTTCTTCCGCGGTCCCGCGGCAGGCTTGCCGCTCGGCGGACTGCTCGCTGCGGCCTTGACGCTGCTGCGCGCCCGCGCGGTGGTCTTCGCGGCCGCGGCCTTGCGGCGGGGCGCGGCTTCCGGCTCGTCGTTCGCTGCCGCACTGCTGCGGCGCGAACTCGCCGGCGCAGGTGCCGGCGCCTTGGCTTGCAGGCTGCGGCGCAGCAGCTCCGTGAGGTCCAGCACGTCGGCGCTGGACTCGGGCGTTTCCTCGCCGGGCAGCGGCTGCAAGGTCGCGACGTCGCCCTTCTCGGCCTTGGCCTGCACCAGCTGCTGGAGCTTCTCGCGGAACTCGTCGTGGAACAGGTCCGGGCTCCACTCGCCCGCGAGCTCGTTCACGAGTTGCTCGGCCATCTTCAGTTCGCGCTCGTTCGGTGCCGCCGCGCCCGTGTCACCCAGCGTCGACGAGGGCGCATCGCGCACCTCGTCCGACCAGCGCAGCAGCTCGAGCACCAGGCCCTCGCCCGAGGGCATCAGCGCCGCCAGGTGCTGCTTGGTCGACATCACCACCTTCGCGATGCCGACCTTGCCGGTGCGCTCGAGCACGTCGCGCAGCAGCGCGAACGGCTTCAGCCCGCGCGCGCCGGGGGCCACGTGGTACGGCTTGTTGAAGAAAGCGGCGGGAATGGAGGCGACATCCACGAACGCCTCGATCTCGATCGTCTGCGTCGTCTTGGGCAGCGCGTTGCGGATTTCCTCCTTGGAGAGCACGACGTACTGGCCTTCCTCGACCTGGATGCCCTTGACCAGTTCCTCGCGCTGCACCGCCTCGCCGGTCGTCTTGCTCACCTGCCGGTTGCCGACCGGGCTCATGGTGGACGAATCGATCAGGTTGAATTTCGGGCGTACGTCCGCGGTCGCGCTGTACAGCACGACGGGAATATGGACCAGCCCGAAGCTGATCGCGCCTTTCCACACCGCTCGGGTGCTCGCGGGAGCGCTCATGCAGGCATGCTGGGCGGCGGCCCCGCCGGGGTCTGTAGGCCCGCCGCACGCGCGCCTGTCAGACGGCGCAGCTTCGGAATCCCGTGAAGAGGTCGTCGCGGCCGGGCAGCGCGAACCCGCGGCGCTGCGGCCAGCGCAACCGCGGGCGGGAGATGTAGGGCGCGCCGCGCAGCACGCGCGCCTGGCCGAACAGAGGCTCGGCGTCGAAGTCGCCGTGGCGTGTCCACGGGTCCGGCGAGTAGCCCGTCCACGGCCGCAGCGTGCCGGCCGTCCATTCGTGCACGTCGCCCCAGCGGAAGCCGCGCGAGCCCGCGCGCGTGGCCGCGACCTCCCACTCCACTTCGGTGGGCAGGCGGCGGCCCGCCCACCGGGTCCAGGCGTCGGCCTCCCACCAGCACACGTGGAGCACAGGTTGCTGCGAGGCCATGCGCGTCGGCCGGCCGAAGTGCGCCTGCAGCACGGCCCCGCTGCCAACGGCGATCTGGTCGACGTAGCGTGGCGCTCGCCGTCCCTCGGGCTGCGCCTGCAGCCAGGCCCAGCCCTGCGGATGCCACAGCTCCGCGCGGTCGTAGCCGCCATCGGCGACGAACTCGACGTACTGGCCCCAGGTGACCGGCTGCGCGTCGATCTCGAACTCGGGGACGTCGACCTCCTCGTGGCCACGCTCGACGTCGAAAGAGAACGTGGAGCCCTCGGTGCCGAGCGTCCAGCGGGTCGCCGGCAAGGACAGCGGCTCGCGCATCGCGGCGGCCACGGGCAGCGGGATGGGCAGCGCCAGGCCGAGCCCCTGCGCCTGGCGCACCAGCTGTTCGCCGCGCAGGTCCTCGTGCACCAAGGCGGCGCGGAAGAAGTACAGCGCTTCGTCATCGGCCGCGGTGCGCTCCAGCAGGTCCAGCGTGCTCTCGAAGGTCTCGAGCAGGTAGCCGCGCACCTCGCCCAGGTCGGGCAGCGGCATGTCCCAGCGGCTCGCGTGCGGCGCTTGCAGCGGGTGGTACCAACGGTCGGCCATCGGCAGCACCGAGGGCAGCCGCGGCGCGTCGGGCGGGCAGCGGCGGCCCAGGCCGCGCCGCGGGTTGCGCCCGATCCACCACTCCGCGAACCAGCCCACGTGCCCGGCCAGCCATTCGATGCGCTCCAGTCCCAGCTGGCAGGGGACGGACAACGATGACTCGCCCCAGCGCGCCAGCAGCGCGAGCGTCTGGTTGCGCGCGTCCATCAGCGCCAGCGACAGCCGGTCGGCGCCGGCGCGGCGGACGTCGTCACTGGCTGGCGGCGGGGGTGCGGGGTGAGGCATGGGGAGGAGAATGCGGCAACTCGCCCGCACCCCGTGTAAATACGGAGCGGGACGCGTCAAGAAGGCGTCAGCGTCCCCTTATAGTCCAGTTCGACAATTCCCTAGAACGAAAGTGCGCGGGCATGCGCCCGCTTTGCTTCGTCGGCGCACATCCAACCTTTCCGGAGACAAGCCCCATGCAGGCCTTGCTGAAGTTGTCGCGGGCGATCGACTGGCTGTCCAACCAGGTGGGCCGGTGGATCATCTGGCTGATCCTGGGCTCCACGATCATCAGCGGCGTGAACGCCGTGGTCCGCAAGGCGTTCAACATGAGTTCGAACGCGTACCTCGAAGTGCAGTGGTACCTGTTCGCCGCGTCCTTCCTGCTGGCCGCCGGGTACACGCTGCTGCAGGGCGAGCACGTGAAGATCGACGTGATCTACGGCCGCCTGTCCCGCAAGACGCAGAACTGGATCGACATCTTCGGCTTCGTGGTGTTCCTGCTGCCGGTGGCGGCGGTGATCCTGTGGATGGCGGTGCCGTTCTTCCTCCAGGGCTTCCGCTCCGGCGAGATGTCCTCCAACGCCGGCGGCCTGATCCGCTGGCCCGTGTACCTGATGATGCCCATCGGCTTCGCCCTGCTGCTGCTGCAGGGGCTGTCCGAATTGATCAAGCGCGTCGCCTTCGCCATGGGCCTGATCGAGGACCCGGCGGTGAAGAAGGGCGAGAAGTCGGCCGAGGAGGAGCTCGCCGAGGAAATCCGCCGCCTGGCGGAGGCGGAAGGCAAGGTCTGACCATGATGGCGTTCATCACCCAAAACCTGGCCCCGATCATGTTCGGGGGCCTCATCTTCTTCCTGCTGCTTGGCTTCCCGGTGGCGTTCAGCCTGGGCGCGTGCGGGCTGTTCTTCGGCTTCGTCGGCATCGAACTGGGCGTGCTGCCCGAGTCGCTGATGCAGGCGCTGCCGCTGCGCATCTACGGGATCATGCAGAACGACACGCTGCTGGCGATCCCGTTCTTCACGCTCATGGGGCTGATCCTGGAGCGAAGCGGCATGGCCGAGGACCTGCTGGACACCATCGGCCAGCTGTTCGGGCCGCTGCGCGGTGGCCTGGCCATCGCCGTCGTGCTGGTGGGCGCGCTGCTGGCCGCCACCACCGGCGTCGTCGCGGCCTCCGTCATTTCGATGGGCCTGATCTCGCTGCCCATCATGCTGCGCTACGGCTACGACCGCCGCCTGGCCACGGGCGTCATTGCCGCCTCGGGCACCCTGGCGCAGATCATCCCGCCGTCGCTGGTGCTGATCGTGCTGGCCGACCAGCTGGGCCGCAGCGTCGGTGACATGTACAAGGGCGCGTTCATCCCGGGCTTCATCCTCACCGGCTTCTACATCCTGTACGTGATCGCGGTGGCGGTGTTCAAGCCGAAGAACGCGCCGGCGCTGCCGATCGAGGCACGCACGATCCGCGAGGACGACGGCCGCAGCGGCCTGCCCTCGCTCGTGGCGCTGACGGTCATCTGTACCGCCGCGGCCATCGGGCTGGGCGAGTACTACGACCATGTCGTCGCCTGGTGGCGCGGTTCGACGGAGCCGGTGCGGGTGGCGACGGACGAGACCATCGTGGTGTCGATGGCCTTCGGCGTCATCCTGGCCTTCGTCGCCGCGGTGGTGAACAAGGTGACGCGCCTGGGCCTGCTCTCGCGCATCGCCGAGCGCGTGACCTTCGTGCTGATCCCGCCGCTGCTGCTGATCTTCCTGGTGCTGGGCACCATCTTCCTGGGCATCGCGACGCCCACCGAAGGCGGCGCGATGGGCGCGCTCGGCGCCATCATCATGGCGGCCGCGCGCGGGCGGCTGACGTTCTCGCTGCTCAAGCAGGGCCTGAACACCACCACCAAGCTGTCCTGCTTCGTGGTGTTCATCCTGGTGGGTTCCACCGTGTTCAGCCTGTCGTTCCAGGGCGTCGACGGCCCGCGCTGGGTGGAGCACCTGCTCACCAGCCTGCCCGGCGGCCAGGTCGGCTTCCTGATCGTCGTCAACATCCTGATCTTCTTCCTGGCGTTCTTCCTGGACTTCTTCGAGCTGTCCTTCATCGTCGTGCCGCTGCTGGCGCCGGTGGCCGACAAGCTGGGCATCGACCTGATCTGGTTCGGCGTGCTGCTGGGCGTGAACATGCAGACCTCGTTCATGCACCCGCCGTTCGGCTTCGCGCTGTTCTACCTGCGCAGCGTCGCGCCGATCCGCGAGTACGTGGACAAGCTGACGAAGAAGACCATCGCGCCCGTCACCACGATGCAGATCTACTGGGGCGCCGTGCCCTTCGTGATCATCCAGGTCGTCATGGTGGGCCTGATCATCGCGTTCCCGGGCATCGTGTCGCGCGACAAGGAAGAGAAGATCGACCTGGACAAGGTCAAGATCGACATGCCCGTGCTGCAGGACTTCGGCGGCGGCAACAACGACCCGTTCGCCACCCCGGGCGCTCCCGGTGCACCGGCAGCTCCCGGCGCCTCTGCACCGGCCGGCGCGGCGAGCGAACCGGAAGTGCCGGTCCCGGAGGTCCCTTCGGCCGACGACGAGCAGAAAAAACTCGACGAGTTGTTCGGCACCGGCAAGAAGTGAACCGCCACTGCAGGCGTGCGAAGGGCCTCCATCGGAGGCCCTTTTTCATGGGAACGCGGGCGGCCAAATGAAAGGAGCCCTGCAGGGCTCCTTTCGATCGTCGCACCGGGGGGCGGTCAGCGCGGCATGGACGGCCCGGGGATGTACTGGCCCGGGGGCACCTGCGACACGGCGCGTTCCTCGGGCTTCTTGTCCCGGCGCGGGATGTTGCTGCCGATCGGGACGTAGGCATCGTCGTTGCGCGAGGCCTCGGTCGTCGGCTGGGTGGCGCACCCGGCAAGGACGGCGCCGCACGCGAGGGCGAGGGCAAGGCGGTTCATGGATTTCCTTTCAGGTTGGCCGGGCCCGGATGGTTGGTGGTTGTGGGGGCCCGCGAACTGCTGAGCGTATCAAAGTGCCCGGGGCGGCCTGTTCCACGCATGGCAGGAATGACAAAGGGGTCCCGCGGGACCCCTTCGTGCATGCGGCCCTCGCGGCCTCAGACCTTGACGCTCGCCATGAAGGAATCGAAGTAGTACTCCGAGAAGCGGGTCCACAGCAACTGGTCGCGCTGGAAGGCGCGCATGTCCTGGTGGATCTTCTTGAACTCGGCCGACTTGGCCTCGTGCTCGGCGAAGACTTCCATCGACGCCTTGAAGCCGGCGTTCATGATCTCCTTGGAGAACGGCTTGAGCTTGGTCTTCGCGGCCACCAGGCGCTTGAGCGCCGTGGGGTTGAGCGAGTCGTACTTGGCCGTCATGTCGCGCGCGGCGACCTGGGTCGCGGCTTCCACGATCGCCTTGTTCTCGGGCGAGAGCGCCTCGAAGGCCTTCGTGTTGACGAAGAACTCGAGCTCGGCGCCGCCTTCCCACCAGCCGGGGTAGTAGTAGAACGGGGCGACCTTGTTGAAGCCCAGCTTCTCGTCGTCGTACGGGCCGACGAACTCGGTCGCGTCCAGCGTGCCCTTCTCGAGCGCCTGGTACACCTCGCCGGCCGGCATGTTCTGCGCGACCACGCCCAGCTTGGCCATCGCCTCGCCGAACAGGCCGCCGCCCATGCGCATCTTCAGGCCCTTGAGGTCGGCGACCGTCTTGATCTCCTTGCGGTACCAGCCACCCATCTGGGTGCCGGTGTTGCCCGCGCTGAAGCTCTTCATGTTGTACTTGGCGTAGAACGCGTCCATCAGCTTGCGGCCGTTGCCGTGCTCCATCCACGCGTCCATCTGGCGCGCGGTCAGCCCGAAGGGCACGGCGCAGCCGAAGGCGAAGATGGAATCCTTGCCGGTGAAGTAGTACGGCGCGGTCTGCGCCATCTCGAGCGTGCCGTTCTGCAGGGCGTCGACGACGCCGAACGCCGGCATCAGTTCGCCGGCGGCGTGCACCGACACTTCGAACTTGCCGCCCGACAGCGCCTTGACGGTGGAGGCGAACTTCTCCGCGCTGCCGAAGATGGTGTCGAGCGACTTCGGGAAGCTGGAGGCGAGGCGCCAGCGAACGGCGGCCTGCGCGTGGACGGCGGGCGCGATGCCCGCGGCGAGGACGCCGGCGATGCCGGCGTTCTTCAGGATTGAACGGCGATCCATGGGAGTTCCTTGTGCTTGAGTCTGCGCGCACCAGGGCGTGCGGGCGATGTTACGGCGCGGTGGGCGTCACGGGGTCTCCGTGACGACCCGCCGCGGATATCAGAGCTTCTGGCTCTGCATGAACCGGTCGAACGTGGCTTCGGTGAAGCGGAACCACAGGTTCTGGTCGGCGCGGAACTTGGCGTAGTCCGCGTAAACCTTGCGCCAGTTCTCGTTCTTCTTGCCCAGTTCGTCGTACAGCGCCATCGACTGCTTGAACGCCTGCGCCATCAGGTCGGCCGGGAACGGGCGCAGCTTGGCGCCCGCGCCCACCAGCTGCTTGAGCGCCTGCGGGTTCTTGTTGTCGTACTTGGCCTGCATCTCGACGTGCGCGTAGGCGGTCGCCGTTTCGACGATGGCCTTCTGCTCGGCGTTCAGCGCGTCGTACGCCTTCTGGTTCACGTACAGGTCCAGCTGCAGGCCGCCTTCCCACCAGCCCGGGTAGTAGTAGAACGGCGCGACCTTGTTGAAGCCCAGTTTCTGGTCGTCGTACGGGCCGATCCACTCGGCCGCGTCGATGGTGCCCTTCTCCAGCGCCTGGTAGATCTCGCCGCCGGGGATGTTCTGCGGCACGCCGCCCATGCGCTCCAGCACCTTGCCGGCGAAGCCGCCGATGCGGAACTTCAGGCCCTTGAGGTCGGCGGCGCTCTTGATTTCCTTGCGGAACCAGCCGCCCATCTGCGCGCCGGTGTTGCCGCAGGGGAAGTTGATGATGTTGTACTTGGCGTAGAACTCGCGCATCAGCTTCAGGCCGTTGCCGTCGAAGGTCCACGAGCTCATCTGGCGGCTGTTCAGGCCGAAGGGAATCGCGCCGCCGATGGCGAACGTCTCGTCCTTGCCGAAGAAGTAGTAAGGCGCGGTGTGGGCCGCCTCGACCGTGCCCTGCTGCACGCCGTCGACGACGCCGAACGCGGGCATCAGTTCGCCGGCCGCGTGGACCGACACCTCGAACTTGCCGCCCGACAGCTGCTTGACCTTCTGCGCGAACACTTCGGCGCCGCCGTAGATGGTGTCCAGGGACTTGGGGAAGCTGGACGCGATGCGCCAGCGCAGGGCCTGCTGCGCGTGCACGGCCGGCGCGGCGCCGGCGGCGAGGATGCCGGCGATGCCGGCTTGCTTGATGAGGGAACGGCGATCCATCGATGTCTCTCCTGTGCTCGTGTTCATGCAGCCGGACGGTCCGGCGCCGCGCGCATGATCAGCCCCACAGGGCGCCAACCCTTGCAGGACACTGACGGATCAAACCCTGGTGCCTGAAAGGGAAAGGCCGCCCGAAGGCGGCCTTTTGTTTGGCTCCTGGCGGCAGTGCCGCCCGGTCCTCAGAGCTTCTGGGCCTGCATGAAGCGGTCGAACGTGCCCTCGGTGAAGCGGAACCACAGGTTCTGCTCGGCGCGGAACTTGGCGTAGTCCGCGTAGATCTTCTTCCAGCTCTCGTTCTTGGCGTTGAGCTCGGAGTACAGCGCCATCGCGGCCTTGAACGACGCGTTCATCATGTCGGTCGGGAACGGGCGCAGCTTGGTGCCGCCGCCCACCAGCTGCTTGAGCGCGCCGGGGTTCACGGCGTCGTACTTGGCCTGCATGGTGACGTGCGCCTGCGAAGCCGCGGCCTGCACGATGGCCTTGTTCTCCGCGGACAGCGTGTCGTACGCCTTCTGGTTGACCAGGCAGTCCAGCTCGGGACCGCCTTCCCACCAGCCGGGGTAGTAATAGAACGGCGCGATCTTGGAAAAGCCCAGCTTCAGGTCGTCGTACGGGCCTACCCACTCGGCCGCGTCGATGGTGCCCTTCTCCAGCGCCTGGTAGATCTCGCCGCCCGGGATGTTCTGCGGCACGCCGCCGATGCGCTCGAAGATCTTGCCGCCGAAGCCGCCGATGCGGAACTTCAGGCCCTTGACGTCGTTGAGCGACTTCACTTCCTTGCGGAACCAGCCACCCATCTGCGCGCCCGTGTTGCCGGCCGGGAAGTTGATGATGTTGTACTTGGCGTAGAACTCGCGCATCAGCTTCAGGCCGTTGCCCTCGAACATCCACGCGGTCATCTGTCGGCTGTTCAGGCCGAAGGGGATGGCGCAGCCCAGTGCGAAGCACTCGTCCTTGCCGAAGAAGTAGTACGGCGCCGTGTGCGCGACTTCGACGGTGCCTTGCTGCACGCCGTCGACCACGCCGAAGGCGGGCATCAGTTCACCGGCCGCATGCACCGAGATCTCGAACTTGCCGCCCGACATCGCCTTGACGGCGTTGGCGAAGGTTTCGGCGCCGCCGAAGATGGTGTCCAGCGACTTGGGGAAGCTGGAGGCCAGGCGCCACCGGATGGCGGCCTGGGCATGCACGGCGGGTGCGACACCGGCGGCCAGCACGCCGGCGATGCCTGCGTTCTTGATCAATGCACGACGATCCATGGGGGAACTCCTCTCGGGGATGTTGAAGTCGACAGCTTTTTGTCAGCAATGCCGGTCCCCATTGTGGAAGGGCACCCCACGAAGGTACTCAGGGGTTTTCCCTCTGCGGGCAACCCCCCGGCGCGCCGCCCCCTCGGCGCGCGGTCAGTTCACGACCTTGAGCGCGGGCGCCGTGCGCGGCACCTGGTCGCGAAAACGCTCGCGCACCGAGCGTTCGATGCCGGCGGCGTCGAGTCCCTGCAGCGACAGCAGCTTGGCCGGGTCGCCGTGCTCGATGAACAGGTCCGGCAGGCCCAGGTGCAGCATCGGCCTGGCGATGCCCTCGGCCGCCAGCAGTTCGGCGACCGCGCTGCCTGCGCCGCCGTCGATGCAGCCCTCCTCCACCGTCACCAGCGCGTCGTGCGTGCGCGCCAGCTCCAGCACGAGCTCGCGATCGAGCGGCTTGGCCCAGCGCATGTTCGCCACCGTCGCCTCGAGCCGGGTGCCGGCTTCGAGCGCCGGGTACAGCAGCGTGCCGAAAGCGAGGATCGCGATGCCGCCGGGCGCGCCCTGGCGCCGCACCTCGCCGCGGCCGAACGGCAGCGGCTGCAGGCCGGGCTCGATCGCAGCGCCGACGCCCGCGCCACGCGGGTAGCGCACGGCCACCGGGTGCTCGTGCTGGAACGCGGTGGTCAGCAGCCGCCGGCAATCGTTCTCGTCGGCCGGGCAGGCCACGCTGACGTTCGGGATGCAGCGCAGGTAGGCAATGTCGTAGGCGCCCGCGTGCGTGGCGCCGTCGGCGCCGACGAGGCCCGCGCGATCGAGCGCGAACACCACCGGCAGGTCCTGCAGCGCCACGTCGTGGATCAACTGGTCGTAGGCCCGCTGCAGGAAGGTCGAATAGATCGCGACGACCGGCTTCAGGCCCTCGCACGCGAGGCCGGCCGCGAACGTGACGGCGTGCTGCTCGGCGATGCCGACGTCGAAGTAGCGGTCGGGGAAGCGGCGCTCGAACTCCACCATCCCCGAGCCCTCGCGCATCGCGGGCGTGATGCCCACCAGCCGCGCGTCCTGCGCGGCCATGTCGCACAGCCACTGGCCGAACACCTGCGTGAAGGTCGTCTTGGGCGGCGTGGCGGGCGCGGTGATGCCGACTTTCGGGTCGAACTTGCCGGGACCGTGGTATGCGACCGGGTCGGCCTCGGCCAGCTTGTAGCCCTGCCCCTTCCTGGTCACGACGTGCAGGAACTGCGGGCCCTTGAGGTGGCGGATGTTCTCCAGCGTCGGGATCAGCGAGCCGAGGTCGTGGCCGTCGATCGGGCCGATGTAGTTGAAGCCGAACTTCTCGAACAGCGTGGCCGGCACGACCATGCCCTTGGCATGCTCCTCGAAGCGCTTGGCCAGCTCGAACAGCGGCGGCGCGACCTTCAGCACGTTTTTGCCGACGTTGCGCGTGGCGGCGTAGAACTGGCCCGACATCAGTTGCGCGAGGTAGCGGTTGAGCGCTCCCACCGGCGGGCTGATCGACATGTCGTTGTCGTTCAGGATCACCAGCAGGTCGGCGTCGGCGACGCCGGCGTTGTTCAACGCCTCGAAGGCCATGCCGGCGGTCATCGCGCCGTCGCCGATGATCGCGACCGCGCGGCGGTCCTCGCCCTTGCGGCGCGCGGCGACGGCCATGCCCAGTGCAGCGGAGATGCTGGTGGACGAGTGCGCGGTGCCGAACGTGTCGTACTCGCTCTCGTCGCGGCGCGGGAACCCCGACAGGCCGCCCAGCTGGCGCAGTGTGGCCATGCGCTCGCGGCGACCAGTGAGGATCTTGTGCGGGTAGGTCTGGTGGCCCACGTCCCACACGAGCCGGTCGTGCGGCGTGTTGAACACGTAGTGCAGCGCGATCGTCAGTTCGACCGTGCCCAGGTTGGAGCTGAGGTGCCCGCCCGTGCGCGACACGCTGTCCAGCACGTAGGACCGCAGTTCATCGGCCAGTTGCGGCAGCTGCTCGCGCGGCAGCCGGCGCAGGTCGGCGGGGGAATGGATGCTCTCGAGCAAGGCCATGCGGAAATGCGTCCGGTCAGTGGTTGCGGTCGACGACCATGCGGGCCAGCGCGTGCAGCGCGCGCGTGTCGGGCAGGCCGGTGCGCGCGAGCGCGTCGAGCGCCTGCGCGAGCAGCTCGCGCGCGAAGGTGCGCGACCGCTCCAGTCCCAGCACCGACACATAGGTCGGCTTGTCGTGCTGCGCGTCCTTGCCGGCGGTTTTGCCCAGCGTGGCCGAATCGGCCGTGACGTCGAGGATGTCGTCGACGACCTGGAAGGCGAGCCCCACGGCGGCGCCGTAAGCGGACAGCGCGTCCCGGGCGGCGGCGTCGGTGTCGCCGCACGCGGCGCCCATCATGACGCTGCCTTGCAGCAGAGCGCCGGTCTTCAGGCGGTGCATCTCGCGCAACTGCGCTTCGTCGAGCGCGCGGCCGACGCTGGCCAGGTCGATCGCCTGCCCGCCCGCCATGCCTTCGTGGCCCGCGGAGCGCGCGAGCAGGCGGCACAGGCGCGCCTGCACCACGGGAGGGACTGCATCGCCGTCCGGCGCGAGCAGCTCGAACGCGAGCGCCTGCAGCGCGTCGCCGGCGAGCAGCGCGCGCGCCTCGCCGAACTTCACGTGCACCGTGGGCTTGCCGCGCCGCAGGACGTCGTTGTCCATGCACGGCATGTCGTCGTGCACGAGCGAATAGGCGTGGATCAGCTCGACCGCGCAGCCTGCGCGCAGGGCCGCCTGCGTGTTGCCGTGCACCGCTTCCGCCGCGGCGAGCACCAGCAGCGGACGCAGGCGCTTGCCACCATCGAGCACCGCATAGCGCATCGCCTCGCCGAGGCCCGCTGGGGCGTCGGCGACGACCCAGCGAGACAGCGCTTCTTCGACGGTGGCGAGGTGGCGCGCGCTCCAGGCCTGCAGGTCGAACGTGGGGGTCACTGCGGCGTCCACGGCTTGAGCGTGCCCTCGTCGAGCACCTTGATCTGGGTTTCCACGGCTTCCAGCCGGCCGCGGCAATACGCCAGCAACTCGGCGCCGCGCTTGTACCCGGACAGCAGCTGCTCGAGCGGCAGCTGGCCCGACTCGATCACCTGGACCAGGCGCTCGAGCTCCTCGAGCGCGGCTTCGTAACTGGCGGGGGGCTGGCTGGCGGGGTCGGACATCGTGGCGCGCGCAAAGGGTCGATTCTAGGCGGCCCGGCCACGGCTCACCCCACGGGTACAATCCCGTCCCTTTCGCGCCCGCGTCCCCGGACCAAGCGCTTTCCTGCCCCTTCATAGGGGGAGTCTCTAGGTCAGGTGATATGTCTGATTTAAGTCTTCAGCTCCAGCAGGCCCGAAGCCAACTTCCCGTCCACGGCTACTTCGACCAGGCGCTCTTCCGCCGCGAGATGGCCACGTTGTTCCAGCGCGGCCCGCGTTACGTGGGCCATGCGTTGTCCGTGCCCGAGCCCGGCGACTACTACGCGCTGCCCCAGGAAGGCGAAGGACGCATGCTCCTTCGCACGCAACGAGGCATCGAGCTCGTGTCCAACGTCTGCCGCCACCGGCAGGCGGTGATCCAGCGCGGGCGCGGCTCGCTCACCGGCGCCGGCGGCAACATCGTGTGCCCGCTGCACCGCTGGACCTACAGCGGCGGCCACGACAGCCCCGCGGGCACGCTGCTGGGCGCGCCGCACTTCGCGCAGGACCCCTGCCTGGACCTCGAGCGCTGGAAGCTGCGCGAGTGGAACGGCCTGCTGTTCGAGGACAACGGCCGCGACATCGTCACCGACCTCGCGAACATGCGCGTCGCGCCCGACCTGGACTTCTCCGGCATGGTGCTCGACCGCGTCGAGCTGCACCGCTGCCACTACAACTGGAAGACCTTCATCGAGGTCTACCTCGAGGACTACCACGTCGGCCCGTTCCACCCGGGGCTGGGCAACTTCGTCACCTGCGAGGACCTGCGCTGGGAATTCCGCGACCACTACTCGGTGCAGACCGTGGGCGTGGCCAACCGGCTGGGCAAGGCCGGCAGCCCGGTGTACGAGCGCTGGCACAAGGAACTGCTGCAGTTCCGCGAGGGCGAGCCGCCGAAGTACGGCGCGATCTGGCTCACGTACTACCCGCACATCATGGTGGAGTGGTACCCGCACGTGCTGACGGTGTCCACGCTCCACCCGATCTCGCCGCAGGAGACGCTGAACATGGTGTCCTTCTTCTACCCGGAGGAGATCGCCGCGTTCGAGCGCGACTTCGTCGAGGCGCAGCAGGCCGCGTACATGGAGACCTGCGTCGAGGACGACGAGATCGCGCTGCGCATGGACGCCGGCCGCAAGGCGCTGATGGACCGTGGCGCCGACGACGCCGGCCCGTACCAGAGCCCGATGGAAGACGGCATGCAGCACTTCCACGAGTGGTACCGCTCGCAGATGGGGCTGTCGCGCCCGGCGCCCTGATGCCGGCCTTCCCGGGTGGCCGCCACGACGGCACGGTGGTGCCGCTGGACCGCCCCAACGTCGACACCGACGCCATCTTCCCCAAGCAGTACGGCCGCTCGACGGCGCGCAGCGGCTACGGCGCCGTGCTGTTCGACAACTGGCGCTACCTCGATCCGGGCGACCTCGGCAGCGACCACGCGCGCCGGCGGCCGGACCCGGACTTCGTGCTGAACCGCCCCGAGCTGCGCGGCGCCACCGTGTTGCTCGCGCGCGAGAACTTCGGCTGCGGCTCCAGCCGCGAGCACGCGGTCTGGGCGTTGCGCGACCATGGCTTCCGTGCCGTCGTCGCGCCCAGCTTCGGCGACATCTTCCGGCAGAACTGCGCGCTCAACGGCGTCGCAGCAATCGTGCTGCCGCCCGCGGCGATCGACGCGTTGTTCGCAGCCGCGCAGTTGCAGGTGCTTCACGCGCGCATCGACGTGCTGGCGCGTGAACTGCATGCGGCCGGCCAAGGCTGGCAGTTCCCGTGCTCGCCCCGCGAGCAGCTGCTGCTCACCGAGGACGTCGACTGGATCGGCGCCACGCTCGTGCACCGCGACCGCATCGCCCGTTTCGAGCAGGACCGCCTGCTGCGCCAGCCGTGGCTGGCACGTCCCTATCCGATGGATTCCTGATGCAAGCCTTGTGGATGGTGCTGGCCGCGTTCGGCTTCGCGAGCATGGCGGTGTGCGTGAAGATCGCCTCCGAGTGGTTCAACGCCGCGGAGCTGGTGTTCTGGCGCGGCCTGCTGGGCATGGTCTTCATGTGGCTGCTCGCGCGCCGGCAGCGCGTGTCGCTGCGCACCCAGTACCTGGGCATGCACGCGTGGCGCAGCCTGATCGGGGTGCTGTCGCTCGGCGCCTGGTTCTATGCCATCGCGGGCCTGCCGCTCGCCACCGCGATGACGCTCAACTACATGAGCAGCGTGTGGATCGCCGCCTTCCTGGTGGGCGGCGCGATCCTCGCGTGGAACCCGCGCGCGGGCAGACTGACGCAGGGCCCGCTCGCGTTCGCGGTGCTCACCGGCTTCGTGGGGGTCTTGCTCACGTTGCGGCCGACCATCGACCAGAACCAGGTGTTCGCGGGCGTCGTCGGGCTGCTGTCGGGCATCGTCTCGGCGTTCGCGTACATGCAGGTGATGGCGCTGGGCCGCGTGGGCGAGCCGGAAGCGCGCACCGTGTTCTATTTCGCCGTCGGCTCCGCGCTCGCCGGTGCCGTCGCGATGGCGATCCTCGGCCTGTCGCGGTGGGACTGGAATCACGCGTTGTGGCTGCTCCCCGTGGGCATCTTCGCGTCGATCGGCCAGTGGTGCATGACGCGCGCTTACAGCCACGGTGCCACGCTGGTCGTGGCCAGTTTGCAATACTCCGGGATCGTGTTCGGCGCCCTCTTCAGCGTCGTGCTGTTCGGCGAGGAGATCGCGCCGATGGCCTGGCTGGGCATGGCGTTGATCGTCGGCAGCGGCATCGCGGCCACCGCGCTGCGCGCCCGCGCCGCGCCGAACGCACCTGCCGAGGAGCATTGATGGCGTTCACCACCCTCATCACCGTCGACCAGCTCGAGGCACTGCGCACGCAAGGCGCGCGGCTGATGGTCTTCGACTGCAGCTTCGACCTGGCGCGTCCCGCCAGCGGCCTGGAGCAGTACCAGGCCGCGCACATCCCGGGCGCGGTGCACGCGGACCTGGACACCGCCCTGTCCGACCACCCCACGCTGGGCGACGACGGCCAGGTGCATCCGCATCCCGACGCGATGTCGGGCGGCCGCCACCCGCTGCCCAGCCGCGAACGCTTCGCGCTATGGCTCAGCAGCGTGGGATTCGCGAACGACATGCAGGCCGTCGTGTACGACCGCCAAGGCGCGAACTACTGCGGGCGCCTGTGGTGGATGCTCAAGTGGGCCGGCCACGACGCGGTGGCGGTGCTCGACGGCGGCTGGCAGGCCTGGATCGATGCCGGCGGCCACGTGAACACGGACGACGAGCCCGCGCACTTCCAGTCGAACTTCGGGCTGCGCCCGCCGCTGCGGCGGCTGGTCGGAGCGAGCGACGTGGCGAAGCAGCTGGGCGGCACTGGCCAGACGCTCGTCGACGCGCGTGCGGCCCCCCGCTACCACGGCGAAGTCGAACCGCTCGACCCGGTGGCCGGCCACATCCCGGGCGCGTTGAACCGCCCGTTCGCGAGCAACCTGGGCCCCGACGGCCGCTTCAAATCCGCGACGCAGTTGCGTGCGGAGTTCGACGACCTGTTGCAAGGCCGTGACCCGGCCGGCGTGGTGGCGTACTGCGGCAGCGGCGTGAGCGCCGTGCCGAACGTGATCGCGATGGAGCTCGCGGGCCTGCCGGCACCTGCGCTGTTCGCGGGCAGCTGGAGCGAGTGGTGCAGCGATCGCACGCGCCCCGTGGAGCGCGGCTGATCACGGTGCCGTCCTAACGGCGATTCCCGAACGAGCCGTTCGAGGTGCGGTTGGTGCTGCCTTGCGCGGCGGCATCCTGCGCGCCGGGACCCGCGCCCATGGCGCTGGTGCCGTTGCTCGCACCCAGGCCGCCTTGAAGGCCGGTGCCCGGTTGCGAAGTCGAGGTGCCCTGGCCCGACGCGTCGGCCATGCCCTTGCCGGACGTGCCCGGCACAGCGTCACCGCCCGATGCACCCGGATGCGCGACCGAACCGGCGGCGCCCGAAGAGCCGCGGCCCGACGGACTCTCACCCTGCTGGGGCGCGCTGCTGCTGACAGCGTTGCCGCTGCCGGGACTGCCTGGGGCGTTGGGACTGCTGGAAGCGCCCGTGTCGGCGCCGCGCTGGCACCCGGCCAGCGCGGCGGCGAAGACAACAAGCGCGCCCGCGAGGACGCGCACCGGCATCACTTGGACGTGCCGCTGGAGCTGCTGCTGCCCGAGCCGGTCGACGGCGTGGACGAGCTGCTGCCCGACGCGCCCGAGCCGGTCGAACCGGAGCTGCTCGAGGGCGAGGTGCTGTCGGAACTGCTGCTGCCGGAGGTGCCGCTGCCCATGGAGGACGAGCCGCTGGTGCCCGGGCTGCCGGTGGACGAGCCGCTGCCGCTGGCGCCCATCGAGCCGGTGCTGCTGCCGGTGCCGGAGCTGCCCGTCGTGGTGCTCGAGCGGTTGGCCGCCGAGCCGGTCGTCGCGGAGTCGCTGCCGCCCTTGCCGCAAGCGGTCAGGGACAGGGCAGCGGCAGCGACGAGAGCGAGCGTGGTGGCCGAAATCTTGGTCGTGTTCATCTGGGAACTCCTTGGTCAATCGTGGAGGGAGGGATGTGGGCGAGAAAAACGGCAGCCCGCGCTGCCTGCGGACCACTCTAAAGAGCCATCAGCGCCGGGCTGTCGTCTGGGGCTGTCGAAGCCTGTAGGACAACCGCAGGCCGCGGCTCGGCCGTTGCGCGGCTCAGGCAACGGAAACCAGCAGTTCCTCGCGCAATGCCTCAGGCACCGCTTCCAGCTCACGCCGGCGCACGCGCAGCAGCCCGGCCATGCGGGCCAGGTCGACGCCGCTGCGGCGCACCTTGGGGAAGATCTCCTCGCGTTCCTCGCGCACGTGGTGGTCGATGTACTCGCCCAGCACGGTCACCTTGGCGTCGTAGAGCTCCTCGTGCGGGTCCATCGACAGGATCTGCACGATCAGGTCGCGGGCCGCCATGTGCTCCACCTCGGCCTCGTCCAGCAGGTCGTCGTCGCGGATCGCCTCGCGCACCACCGGGTAGAAGAGCTCCTCCTCGAGCTTGGCGTGGATCGTGAGCTCCATGCAGATCTGCTCGGCCAGCGCCTTGCGCCTGGCTTCGGGGGCGTCGTTCGCCGCCAGCTCGCGGTACGCGCGGAACAGGTCCCGCGCGGCCTTGTGCTCGGCGTCGAGCAGCTCCAGCGCGTCCAGTGGGGTGTCGCTCATGCTCGTCCTCCGTCGAACGGGCGTCAGGAGCCGCTGCCCGGCTCCTGGTCCGTCTTGTGTTCCTGCTTCATCGCCGATTGCGCCGGCGTGCCGCGCCCGGGCGCCTGCCCGCTGTCGGTCGTGCCGGAGTCCTCGGACTGCATGTCGGTGCCGGGGGTGCGCTTGTCGCGCGGGCCGCGTGCGCCGGCCTTCTCGTCCTCGGGCTTCGGCTGGGGAGCCGGCGTGGTCTTGGTGGGGTCCTCTCGCATCGCTGCACTTTAGGCAACCAGAGCCCGCCACGCCTGTCAGCATGCCTCTGCCGGGGCTGTAGGACGGCGGGCACGCAGCTCAGCGCTTGGCGTCGGGATCGCTCGGCCCGTTGTGGTCGGACAGGCCGGCACCCGGCGCCTTGTCGACGTCGCCGCTGTCGCCGCCGCGTGCGTCCCACGTGCCGCCGGTGCGCGCGGTGTTGCCGCGCGGGCGCTCCTCCGGATGGTCGTCCAGGTTCACCGAGCCGCCGCCCATCGGCTTGTCGTCGGCGGCGCCATGGTCACGCTCGTTCACGCCGCTGGGCGCGACGAGGTCAGGCTGCGCATCGCTGGTCAGGCCCACCTTGCCGGGGCCGTCGCCGGCGTAGTCCTTGCCGCGCGGGGGCGCTTCGCCCTGCTGGTCGCTCGCGCCCTTGCCGCGCGCATTGGACTGCCCGTCGGTGGCGTAGCGCTCGACGTCGGGGTTGGGGCGGCCGTCCTGGTGCGGAACGCCGTCGTTGGAGCGGTTCTGGTCGGTCATGGCGGGTCTCCTTGCAACGCCGCCATGGTCGGCCGCTCAGGCGGGCTGGGCTGTCGGTGCCTCGCCAGTCGCCGCGTAGGAGACAGGGGTCGCGGCGAGGCCTGCAAGGCCCACGAGCGCCGTCGCCAGGCCTTGGCGGAACGACGGGAAGCAGTGCACGTCTCCATGGCCCGCGCCTTCGACTCGCAGCAGCTGGCACGTCGGCAGCGCCTGCCGGATCGCTTCGCTGTGGTGGAAGCCGATCAGCTCGTCCTTGTCACCGTGCACCAGCAGCACCGGCCCCTTGACGCGGCACGCGTGGTCCTTGGTGTGCAGCGGGTAGCGCAGCACGCGGCTGGGCACCCAGGGATACAGCTCGTCGGCCAGCGCCTGCATGCTGCTGTACGGCGACACCAGGATCGTGAGGTCGGGCGTGCGGCCCGCATCGGAGAGTTCGGCCGACAGGCCCGCGGCGAGGGCGGTGCCGAGCGACTGGCCGGAGACGACGATGCGCTTGCCCTCGTACTGGCCGGCGATCGCGTTCCACACCGCGCGCACGTCGGCACGCAACTGCTCCTCGCTGTCGATGCGGCCGCTGCTCTTGCCGTAGCCGCGGTAGTCCATCATCACGACGTCGAAATTGAGCTCGCGGAAGGCATCGAGCTCCACGAACCACTTGCGCAGGTTGCCCGAGTTGCCGTGCAGGTAGAACACGACGCCGCGCGGCTGGGGCAGCTTCAGCTGCGCGACCGACAGGCGCGCGCCGGGCACGTCGACGAAGAACTCACGCGTGTCGGGGTCGGTGGCGATCGGGTCGTCGTTGCCCAGGCCCTCGGGCTCGAACAGCAGGCGTTCCTGGCGGAACCAGAGGTACGCGATGGCGGCGGTGTAGAGCGCGACGCCCACGGCGGGCAGGGCCACGGCCAGTGCCGGCAGCAGTTTCACCATGGCGTCCCCTCCCTTGCATCCTGCCTGCGCTTCGGCGCGGCGGCTTTCGCATCCCGCATGGCAACTCCTTCGCGGTCCCGGCTGGATGCCGGGTTCTTGCATGCAATGGTGCGGTGGCGGGCGCGGCGCGCGTGTCGGCCGCGCCGTGTGCCCGCAAGTAGGAAACAGCCGCGCTTGCGTGTCGCGCCGCGGCGGCGTGCGCGTCAGCCGACCGTATAGAGCGTACGCAGGCGCGCACGCTGCGCGTCGCCGACACCGAGGGCGCGCGCGAGGAACGTGTCGACGTCGCCCCAGTCGTGCTCGACGGCGTCGAACGCCGCCTGCAGGAAGGCGGGCTGCACGCCCCAGAGGACGCGCGCGACGTGCGGCTCCAGTCCCTTCCACGCGATCGTGGGCGGTTTCAGGCGGTCGTTGGTCAGCAGGTAGTCGCGCAGGATCTCCTCGCGCGTCGCGCCCAGCGCGTGCAGCACCAGCGCCGCCGCCATGCCGGTGCGGTCCTTGCCCGCCGTGCAATGGAAAACGGTCGGCTCGTCGGACGCGAGCAGCAGCTCGAAGAACTCGGCGAACCGCCGGGCGCTGCCGCGGACGAAGCCGCGGTAGGTGTCCTGCATGTGGTGCACCACGTCAGCCTCGTCGAGGCGGCGGCCGGCCTGCACCAGCTGGGCCAGCACCTGCACGATGGTCGGCTCGATCGCCAGCGAGTGCACGTCCACGCCCGGCACGCAGCAGGCGGCCGAGGTGCGCTCGTGGACGCCGCGGAAGTCGAGCACGCGCCGCAGGCCCAGCGCCTGGATCTGCGCGGCGTCGTGCGCGTCGAGCGCCCCGAGGTGGTCGGAGCGGAAGAGAGTGCGCGGCCGCACGCGCACCGTGCGCACGTTCTCGGCCAGGTCGCGGAAATTGGACGGGTTGCTGATCTGCAGGGGGCCGGACATCGGGTCGATTGTCGCCGGGCGGGTGGCTCAGCCCGTGAACGGCGGCAGGTCCGGCAGCGGCCGGCGCGCGATCTCCATTGCCTCCGCGGGATCCATGCCCAGGGCGCGCAGGACCAGGGCGGCGCAGGCGACGTCGTGGCGCGGGGGCGCCGCGCCGGCGGCCACGCGCCGCATCGCGGCCTGCACGACGCCGGTGACCACCTCCATCGCGCTCTCCTCGCTCGGCACCTTGAACCGCTTCTGCCGCACGCCCAGGCGCAGGTCGCGCAAGGCGTCCTGCTCGACTTCGCGCACGTGGCGGGGGGCGATCGCGGCCATCTCCAGCAGCAGGCAGGCCCACGACGGGCTCTCGGCTGCCAGCCAGACGAAGCGGCGCTGGCCGATCGCCATGCGTTGCGCCGCATCCTTCACGGGTTCGATGCTGGCCACGATGGCCTGGTTGACCGCGGCCGCCAGCGCCAGCGAGAGCGCTTCGGCGATCTCCTCCTTGCTCGCGAAGTGGTTGTAGACCGTGCCGGTGGTCACGCCGGCGGCCTCGGCGACTTGCGCCATCGTCGCCTGCGACCAGCCCCGGTCGGCGAACACGTGGGCGGCCGCATGCACCAGCTGCGCCCGTGTGCGCTCGCGCTTGCCGCCCGTGCCCAGCGCCGCCACGAACCGCTGGGCCAGGACCGGCGGCAGCGGCGCCATTGACCGGCCGCCAAAATTGCTTGTAAGATCCATTTTTGGAGTAGTCATCCAATTTTGGATGCTGCGTTCATTCTAAGCCGGAAAGGAAACGTCATGCGCAAGTGGGCGAAGCGCGCGGGAATCGCGCTCGGGGTGATGGTGCTGCTCGCGGCGGCCGCCGCCGTGGTCGGCGTGCAGTTGGCCGACCACCGCATGCAGCGCGTGGTCGACGTGCGCGTGCAGGCCGTCGCGTACCGCGCGGATGCACAGGCGGTCGAGCGCGGCCGCTACCTGTACCAGTCACGCGGCTGCGTGGACTGCCACGGCGCCAACGGCGCGGGCCGCGTGTTCGTCGACGACGGCGCGCTGCGCATCAAGGGGCCCAACATCAGTCCCGGGCCCGGCAACGTCGTCGCGGCCTACCAGCCGGTCGACTGGGTGCGCACCATCCGCCATGGCGTCAAGCCGGGCGGCCAGCCGCTGCTGATCATGCCCAGCGAGGACTACAACCGCTTCACCGACGACGACCTGGCGGCCCTGGTGGCGTACGTGCGCTCGATGCCGCCTGCGACCGGCACGGCCGCGGAACTGCGGCTGCCCCTGCCGGTGCGGCTGGCCTACGGCTTCGGCGTGCTGCGCGATGCCGCGGCCAAGATCGACCACCAGTTGCCGCCGCAGGCTCCGATCGCCGAAGGCGTGACGGCGCAGCACGGCGCCTACGTCGCCAACATGTGCCTCGGCTGCCATGGCGAGCAGCTCGCCGGCGGTCGCATCCCCGGTGCGCCGCCGGACTGGCCCGCGGCACCGGCGCTGCGCCCCGGACCCGACTCCGCACTGCCGCGCTATGCCACGGCGGAGGACCTGCAGGCGCTGTTCCGCGCGGGCAAGCGCAAGGATGGCAGCGAAGTGAAGGTGATGCCGTTCGGGTCGCTGCGCGAGATGAGCGACACCGACGTGCGCGCGCTGCACCTGTACCTGCAGAGCCTGCCCGCGCTGCCCGGCTGAAGGTCAACGCCGCTCGTGAGCGGGGCGTTCCTGCTATGGTGACTTCCATGCATTTGCGTCCCGTCCTCTTCCTGCTTGCGAGCGCGGCGCTGCCGGCCCTCGCGCAGGCCGACACGCCCTCCCCTGCCCCGGCTGTTGCTCCTGAAATGGTCAGCGGCCTGTGGTGCGGCAGCGGCCCGCTGCACGAGTTCTCGCTGCGCCTGCAGCAGCGCGACCAGGCCGTCGAAGGCGAGCTCGTGCGCCGCGACCGCGTGCGCACGATCCAGGGGACCGTCGAAGGCAACGTGGTCCGCACGCAGTCGACCAAGGTCGGCGCGCTGGTCCTCGAACGCCAGGGCGACGAACTGAAGATCACGGGTGGCGACGGTCCGCTGGTCCTCGCCAGGGGCCAGACCTTCCGCCGCACCAGCGCCGCCGCCTGCACCGGCTGACGCGGGCGGGCCGCTCGGCCCCGGTCGCGCCGTACGGCACCTGTGGGCCGGTTCCTACACGGGGCGCGGCCTCGCGGCCCAACACTGGCGGTGCCCCCACCAGGTCGCCGCCATGCACGAGACCACCTTCAGCACGCTGCTGTACCGCTACTTCTTCTTCGGCTGGCTGTTCCGCGACACCAGCCGCGGCACGCTGTTCGAGCGCGCGGCGGCGTGGCGCTACAACCGCGAGCAGGCGCGGTGGCTGCCCACCTACATGTGGCGCTGGATGTGGTGGGGCCTGGCGTTCTACGCGCTGGGCGGTGTCGTCGAGCTCCTGCTCGACTCGCCGCTGCTGTCGATGCTGTTCTACGTGCCCAGCGCGCTGGCCGTGCCCGTGAATGCGGTGATCGCCGCGGCCTGGGTCGGCTTCAAGGCCATGCCCGGGCCGCTGTGAACGGCCTGGGGGCCTGGGCGGCAGACCGCCCAGGCTCCCTAGCGCCCGGCTTTCGCCAGCCTGAACTCGTTCGCCCCCTGCGCCGAGCCGTTCGGCGGCACGCTTTCGCCGTCGCGGTCTCGCACGCGATCGAGCGCCGCCGCCAGTTGCTCGTCCGCATCCGGCCCCGTGCCGACGTACGTGCCCTGCGTCAGCGTGATGTGCGCGGCCTCGAAAGCGCCTGCGCCCGCGCACAGCACGGTGCGCGTGGGCGCCTGCTCGGAGGCCAGCACCAGCATGGCGGGCACGACGGACTTCGGCCCGAACGAGTCCAGCATGTCGGCCGGGAACAGGTGCTCGGTCATCCGGGTGGTCGCCGTGGGCGCCAGGCAGTTGACGCGGATGCCGTGCTTCTCGCCTTCCAGCGCCAGCGTCTGCATCAGCCCGACCAGCGCCATCTTGGCGGCGCCGTAGTTGCTCTGGCCGAAGTTGCCGTACAGGCCGCTGGACGATGTCGTCATCACGACGCGGCCGTACTTGGCCGCCACCATGTGCGGCCACGCGGCCTTGGTGACGTGCACGGCGCCCATCAGGTGCACGTCCAGCACCAGGCGGAAGTCGGCCAGGTCCATCTTGGCGAACGTCTTGTCGCGCAGGATGCCCGCATTGTTGACGACGATGTCGACGCGGCCCCAGGCGCCCACCGCCTGCTGCACCATGGCCTGCACGGCCACGGGATCGGTGACCGACGCGCCGTTGGCGATGGCCTCGCCGCCCCCACGGCGGATCTCGTCCACCACCGCCTGCGCCGCCGCGGACGACCCGCCGGAACCGTCGACGGCGCCGCCCAGGTCATTGACCAGCACGCGGGCTCCGCGCGCCGCCAGGGCGAGTGCATGTTCACGCCCGAGGCCGCCGCCCGCGCCCGTCACGATGGCCACGCGGCCCTTGAAATCCAATGCCATGCTCGAAGCTCTCCGGGAATGCCAAAGCGGACGACTTTAGCTCAGCATTCCGGCCCGGAAACGACGAAGGCCGGCAGTGCCGGCCTTCCTTCGCGGGGCGTGCGCTCAACGCAGCAGGTCGCCCATCGCATCCACCACCATCGACGTGCCCACCGCGATCAACAGGATGTCGGCGGCCACGCGCACGTACTTGTGGCCGGACGGCGGCGGGGGCAGTTGCAGCAGCACCGGCTGCGGCACCGGGTAGTACACGACGCCCGCGGGCAGCGGCTGGCCGATGGCGTATTTCTTGGCCTGGCCGGGGGGCATGCAGCCGTTGTTCTTCTTCGCCAGTCCGGGCGGGCACTTCTTGCCATTGCCGTGGTACTCGTGCTCGTAGTAGCCGGCGACGACCTTGCGGTCGCGGTCGTTGAAATAGCGGCCGACGCGCGCGTCGCGGCGGTCCTCGTTGCGGCCCTTGCCGTGGTCGTCGTCCTTGCCCTTGCCCTTGTGCTTGTTGCCCTGGCCGCCCTTGCCGGCCCACTCGGGCTTGTCGGCAAAGGCCGGGCCGCCGGCGAGCGACGCGGCGAGCAGGACGAGGACGGCGCGGCGGATGGTCTTCTGGTGCATGGCTCCCTCCATGGATGAGACAGTGTCCCAACGGTAGCGTCAACGGCCGCGTTGACCGCGGCCGTAGCTGAACTGTGACGAGCCGTGACGGCGCTCAGACCGCGGCGAGCGCCGGGGCCACGGCCGCCCGGCCGAGGCCGAGCCGTTCCGGCGCAATGTACTGCTGCCGGTAGGCCTCGAACGGCAGGGTGTCGCGGGCCTCGATGTCCTTCTGGTCCTGCACCGACTGCTGCGCGAGCGACTCGAAGCGGGCCTGCGACGCGGCGGCGAAGGGCAGCGCGAGCAGCTTGGCCTTGGACTGCAGCGACTGCGCGCGCACGAAGCCGACGAACGATCCGGCGTGCTCGCGCCGGATCGCGTCGAGCACGCGGGCGGACGGCAGCTGCGACGGGTCGCGCACCAGCGCCTGCGCCGAGCGGACCGCGTCCGCGTGGTCGCTGGTGCCGTGGACCGCGTCGAGCGAGTGCGCGATCGGCATGCACGCGGCGAGCAGTTCATCGGCCCAGTCGGCCAGCCCGATCTCGCCGTTGCCGCGCTCGAGCTGCAGGCCCGGTTCGCGGCCGAAAGCGGCGGTGCGGTGCTGGTTGCGGCCGATCGCGGCGATTTCCGCCGGCGTGTCCGGCGGGCTGTCGGCCAGCAGGCAATGCAGCAGGAACACGTCGAGGAACCGCAGCGTCGGGGCCTTGATGCCCACGGGCAGGAACGGGTCCAGGTCCATCAGGCGCACCTCGACGTACTCGACGCCGCGCTCGCGCAGCGCATGCAGCGGGCGCTCGCCCGGCAGGATGACGCGCTTGGGGCGGATCGGGCCGTAGAACTCGTTCTCGATCTGCAGCAGGCTGGTGGCCAGCTGGTTGTACTCGCCGCCGGGATTGGTGATGCCGATCGCCTCGTAAGCCGGATAGGGCCGCGTCAGCGCATCGTGCAGCGACGCCGCGTAGCCTTCCAGCCCGTTGTAGCTGACCGCCAGGCTGGCTTGCGCGTCGCTCTGGTAGCCCAGGCGGCCCATGCGCAGGGACGTCGCGTGCGGCATGTACATCGTGCCGGGCGCGAGCTGCTGCAGCCCGTGGTCGCGGCCCTCGACGAACGACGAGCACAGCGCCGGCGATGCGCCGAACAGGTACAGCAGCAGGAACGCGTGGCGGCGGAAGTTGCGGATCAGCGCGAAGTAGCCCTCGCTGTCCACGCCCGGCATCGACCAGTTGTAGTGGATGCCGGAGATGGTCTGCATCCGCCGGCCGTAGCGATGCGCCAGGCCCATTCGGTAGACGCTCTTCGCGCGGCCCACGTTGGACGATCCGTAGCGGCCGATCGGGATGTTCTCGTCGGCGGGCAGCACGCAGGGCATGCTGGACACCCAGAGCATTTCGTCGCCCAGCGCGCGCATCGTGAACTGGTGGACGCGCAGCAGTTCCTCGAGGCAGGTCTCCGGCGTCGCATGGACGCCGGTGATGAGCTCCAGCTGCGATTCGCTGTAGTCGGTGGTGATGTGCGGATGCGTGAGCGCGGAGCCGAGCGCGGCCGGATGCGGCGTCAGCGCCAGCGCACCGGACTCGGTCGCGCGCAGGCTCTCCTTCTCGATGCCGCGGCGGATGGCACGCAGGCGCTCGGCATCGAGGCGGGACAGGGCGGTGGGCAGGCGGCTCATCATCGGTTGTGCCCCGGCAGCACCGGGACGCGGCGAAGGTAACACCTTTGCGACGAACCCGCAGGGCGTGGTGCCGAGGGTTTCATGGTAGACGCGGCACTCCAGCGATGGGGGCTGCATTAGGTCGCGTGCTCTACGGGCCATCGGGACAATCCCGGAGCACTGCAAGGAGAACGACCATGACCCGCAACGACTTCAGCACGACCGCCACGCGCTGCGTGGAAGCTTTCGGTACCGCCGCGCATGGCGCGGTCGGCGCCTGCCGCACCGGTGGCGACCGAATCGCCGGCGCCGCCGCCGCGACCTGGGACCGCGCGTTCGCGCAGGCCCGCCCGCAACTGTCGGCCGAGACGCGCCGCAACGCGGCCCACGCGCGCAAGGTCGCCGCGCGCTACTGGCGCCAGGGCGTCACCGCATCGACCGATGCCGCGGACCGTGCCGTCGACGTGATCGTCGAGGTGGCCGCGCTCGCGATCACGCGCGCCGAGGCGATGCGCACCGCGCGCTGATCCATGTGCCACCCGCGGTGCGGGTGGCAGAATCGCCGCACACCAACGACGAGGAGACCCGCATGGCGATCACGGTGCCCGTGTCCATGGGCTACGAGATGGAGGTCAAGGCCAAGGCCGCCGACGTCTTCGACGTGCTCTCCGACGTGCCGGCGTCGGTCTCCTTCTTCCCCAAGGTCGACAAGCTCACCGACCTCGGCGACGGCGTCTACCAGTGGGAGATGGCCAAGGTGGGCACCGCGCAGGTGAACATCCAGACCGTGTACGCGAGCAAGTACACGAGCAACAAGGCCAAGGGCAGCGTCCAGTGGAAGCCCGTGCCAGGCATCGGCAACGCCCAGGTCGGCGGCAGCTGGAAGATCACCGACAAGAAGACGTCCACCCACCTGCAGCTGAAGATCGACGGCGAACTGTCCGTGCCGCTGCCCGCGCTGATGAAGATGGTGGTGCAGCCGGTGGTCGAGGGCGAGTTCGAGAAGCTGGTCGAGAAGTACCTGGCCAACCTCGCGAAGCGCTTCGGGGGCGAAGTCTAGAAAGCTGGAAGCTGTTTCCGGAGCCCCCGTTCAGGGCGCCAGCGCCTTCAGCATCCAGGCTTCCAGGTCCCGCACTTCTTCCATGCACACGGAGTGCGCCATCGGGTAGGTGTGCCACTCGACGGTGTGGCCGAGCGCGCGCAGCGCTTCGCACGACTGCTGGCCACGCTCGACGGGCACGACGTTGTCGTGCGTGCCGTGCGCCATGAACACCGGCGTCGCCGTGTTCGCCGCGCTGCGCTCCTGCGCGGTGGTGGCGGCCAGCGGCAGGTAGCCGGACAGCCCGACGATGCCGGCCAGCTTGTCCTGGTGACGCAGGCCGGCGAGCAGCGCCATCGCGCAGCCCTGCGAGAAGCCGCCGAGCACGATGCGGCCGGCGGCGATGCCGCGCTGGTTTTCGCGCGCGACCAGCGCCTCCACCAGCGCCATCGAGTTGCGCAGCCCCGCCTCGTCCTCGCGCCGCACGAGCTCGCTGCCCAGGATGTCGTACCAGGCCCGCATGCGGTAGCCGTTGTTGATGGTCACGGGCATCACCGGCGCGTGCGGGAACACATAGCGCACCGGCCCCACCGGGCCGAGCTGCAGTTCCTGCGAGAACGGCACGAAATCGCTGCCGTCGGCCCCCAGGCCGTGCAGCCAGATGACGGCCGCGGTGGGCTGCGGCGCGGTCTCGATCTCGATGGATTCCAGCAGGGTCATGAAGGTCCGAAAGCGGTTGGATGACTGGGCGCCATTGTCCTACACCCCCCTCGCGGGGCGCTGGCGACACTGAAGCGCAGGCCAACACTAGGAAGAAGGACGAGCCCATGCAGGTCCAGGTGAACACCAGCAACGGCATCGACAACAAGGACAGCCTCGAGCGCTGGGCCAGCGACTACCTCAACGAGCAGTTCGCGCGCTTCGCGCAGGACATCACGCGCGTCGAGGTGCAGCTGCGCGACACGAACAGCGCCAAGAGCGGCGACAGCGACATCCGCTGCATGCTCGAGGCCCGCGTCACCGGGCACGACCCGGTGACCGCGACGCACCACGCGGGCACGCAGGACGAAGCGTTCCGCGGCGCGACGCAGCGCCTGCTGCATGCCCTGGAGCACCTGTTCGGCAAGCTGGACCGCCACCAGCACCGCGCGCGCGACACCATCCGCCGCGACCCCAGCATCGTCGACACCGAGTGAGCTGAGTCCCCGCGGCGCTGCCGCTACCATCGCGGCCGGACTTCCAGGAGACGGCGATGGCGATGGACGTGATCGACTACGAGATCCGCGGCGCGGAGATGCAGTTCGTGGAGATCGAGCTCGACCCGGGCGAGGCGGCGATCGGCGAAGCCGGCAGCATGATGTTCATGGATGCCGGCATCGGCATGGACACGGTGTTCGGCGACGGCGGCAACCAGTCCGGCGGGCTGCTCGGCAAGCTGCTGGGCGCGGGCAAGCGGCTGGTCACCGGCGAGTCGCTGTTCACGACGGTCTACACCAACCAGGCGCAGCAGAAGCAGCGCGTCGCGTTCGCGGCGCCCTACCCCGGCAAGATCCTCGCGATGGACCTGCGCCAGCTGGGCGGCACGCTCATCTGCCAGAAGGACGCGTTCGTGTGCGCCGCGCGCGGCGTGTCGCTGGGTATCGCGCTGCAGCAGCGCCTGGGCGCCGGCTTCTTCGGCGGCGAAGGCTTCATCATGCAGCGGCTCGATGGCGACGGCCTCGCGTTCGTGCACGCGGGCGGCACGATCGTCGAGCGCCAGTTGCAGCCGGGGCAGTCGCTGCTCGTGGACACCGGCTGCGTCGTCGCTTACATGCCCAGCGTCGGCTTCGACATCCAGTACGTCGGCAAGATCAAGACGGCCCTGTTCGGCGGCGAGGGCCTCTTCTTCGCGCGCCTGCAGGGACCGGGCACGGTGTGGCTGCAAAGCCTTCCGTTCTCGCGCCTCGCTTCGCGCGTGTTCGCGGCCGCGCCGCAGCGCGGCGGCTCGCGCGAGGAAGGCTCGGTGCTGGGCGGGTTCGGCGCCGGCGGCCTGCTGGGCAGCGTGCTCGGCGGCGACAACGACGACTGACGCTCAGCGAAGCGTGGGACGCTCGCGGTCCGTCGGGCCGTGGTAGCCCATGAAGGCTGCGGCATCCGGCCTGGCCTCGGCGCCGCCCCACAGGTCGTCGTGCGTGCGCAGCACGCGCGGTGAGCAGGCGGTGAGCAGAACGCTCGCGGCAAGGACGATGAACACGGGTCGCATGGTGCAACCGTAGGTCGCGCGCGCGGGCGCCGCCGTAGGCCCGCGGCGTCGGCGCGCGTCGGTGGCGGTCGGCACGGCCGCTCGCAACCCATCCGCGACGCCCCCGGGCAAGCCCGCACCCCGCGCGGCCAGCGCGGGCGTAGAGTGATCGCGCGTCGGGGCCGCGCCGCGGCCCGCGCCTCCAAGGAGATGCCATGAACCTGAAGAAGACCACGTGCCGTGCGCTGATCGTGTCGATGTTCGCGTTCTCGTTCCAGGCCGCGGGTGCCGGCATGATCGGCGCGGAGCAGGCGCAGACCTCGCGCTCGGAGCGGACGTTCGTGCTGGACACCCTCTCGCGTGCGGACACGTCGTCGCAGTTGCAGGCGCTGGGCGTCGACCCGCAACAGGCCCGCGAGCGCATCGGCGCCATGAGCGACGCCGAAGTGGCGCAGCTCGCCGCCGACATGCGCACCGCGCCGGCCGGCGCCGACGGCGGGACCGTGCTGGCCGTCATCGTGATCGCCGCGGCGATCTGGTACTTCGCCTTCCGCCGCTGACCCGCATGCGGCGCGCCGACGGCGGGGACGGCCTCGCGCGCCACGGGCTGCGCGTGGCGCTGCTTGCGCTGGCGGCGCTGGCGGCCGGCTGCGCGCAAATGGTCCCGCAGACCGTGGGCCTGCGCACCGGCTGGCCGGCCGGCGTGCCCCAGAGCACGTCGATCGCCGCCGTGCCCTTCTTCCCCCAGGACGACTACCAGTGCGGGCCGGCCGCGCTCGCGACCGTGCTGGCGTTCAGCGGCGCCCGTGCGACGGCGCAGTCGCTCGTGCCGCAGGTGTGGCTGCCGGGCCGCCAGGGCACGCTGCAACTCGAACTGCTGGCCGCGACGCGCCGCCACGACCGCATCCCCTACGTGCTCGCGCCGCGCTATGCGGACGTGCTGCGCGAAGTCGCCGCCGGCAACCCCGTCCTCGTGCTGCAGGACGTGGGCACCGTCACGACGCTCTGGCACTACGCGGTGGTGACCGGCTTCGACTACCCGAGCGGCACGGTGTGGCTGAATTCCGGCACGCGCGAACGGCTCGACACCTCGTTCACCGCGTTCGAGCGCAGCTGGATCCCCGGCGGCAACTGGGCGATGGTCGCCGTCGCGCCGGACCGCATCCCCGCCACCGCCACCGAGGACGCGTGGATGAACGCCGTGCTCGCGATGGCGCGCGTGGCGTCGCCTCGCGCGTCGACCACCGCGTTCACGACCGCCTTGGTGCGATGGCCCGACAACCTGGCCGCAGCCGTCGGGCTGGCCAACCAGCTGCATGCGCAAGGCGACGTGGCGCAAGCCGCGACGGTCCTGCGCGAAGCCCGCCGGCGCCACCCGGACTCGACGATCGTGGCCAACAACCTCGCGCAGGTGCTGTCCGACCTCGGGCAGAACGCCGAGGCGCTCGCGTTGCTGGAACCGCTGGCCGCCGACTCGGCCAATCCGTTCGCGTCGGACCTGCGCGCCACGCGCGAGCTGATCCTCGGCCGGCTGAAGGACGCCGCGGCGCCGCGCACCCGCTGACGCGTCCGGCGCCGCGGCGCCTACACGCGCTCGCGACGCCCGCCTGCGGCCCGCCGCCAGGGTCCTCGCCATCCTTCGCAGCGTGCCCACCGGCACCGCGCCACGAGACAGGTCTCGGACTTTCGCGCATCCCCAGGGTCGCGAAACGAACGAACATTGTCCAGCGGTCACGGTGGGCCATTTCATGCCTGCGCCGCGCGTGCGACGGGCGCGCCAGCCCCTCCGCGAAGGACGTCAGCACGCGCGATGGGCGTCCGACGGTGTGCCGCGCGGTCCACCTACAGGCCGCGCCAGGGCCGCTGCCTACTCTGGAACCATCCCTCCTCGCCCGGGAGCCTTCCATGATCCGGTCCCCCGCCCGCCTGCTCGCCACGCTCACGATCGCGTGCGCGGCCCTCGGCGCCCAAGTGCAAGCGATCGCGCAACCGCTGTCCGAGATCGAGGCTGCGAAGGTGCGCGAGGTGATCGTGCAGCAGCTGTCCGCTCTGGCGGTGGACGATGCGGAGAAGGCGTTCGCGACCGCGACGCCCGAAGTGCGCCAGCAGATCGGCAGCTCCAACCGCTTCCTGTCGATGGTGCGCGGCGCCTACCCGATGGTCTACCGGCCGGCCGCCGTGAACTTCCACAAGCCGGAGTTCGAGGACGGCAGTGTGCTGCAGCTGGTCGAGATCAAGGACGAGAAGGACAAGGCCTGGCTCGCGCTGTTCGCCCTGGAACAGCAGTCCGACCAGACGTGGCGCATCAGCGGCTGCGTGGTCGCCGAGAACCACTGGATCGAAACCTGAGCGCCGCGGTGCGCGGCGTTCGCATCAGAGCTGCGTGATCAGCTCGCGGGCCTCGGAGGTCTCGGGCAGCACGTACACGACGCCGGCACGGCGGCCGAGCAGCGGCTGGACCACGTCGCGGTAGAACTGCACCGGCACCACCACGCAGCCCAGCGACAGCCGTCGCTGCTCGGGCTTCGAATCCGCCAGCCGCGCCGCGCGCACGGCGTGCGCCCGGCCTGGCCGCAAGCGGTGCAGCGCGAGCGCTGCGTCGTAGTCGAGCCAGACGACGTGCTCGCCGTGGATGTTGATGCCGGGCTGCGTCTCGAACCGCCCGGCCGGCGTCGTGCGGTCCCCGGGCCGGAAGGCACCGGTCTGCGCACGGTCGCCGACGCCCGGTGCGCTGTCGTCGCCCCGCTCGGCGCCGAGGATCACGGCCGTGCTCGCGCGCATCCGGCCGTCCGCGTCGAACGCGTACAGCCGGGCTTCCTTCTTGTCGACGACGATGTACGGCCGGCCCGCGGCGTCACCGCTGTGCCGCACCCACTGCACCATCTCGCGCGCGTCTGCCGACGGCTTCTGCGCCTCGAACGCTGCGTCTCGCGGCGCCGCCAGCGCGGCGCCGGACGCAATCATCCATGCCGCGCCCACGAGCGCGGCCCTGCGTGTCCATTGCATGGAGTCCCCTCTTGCGGGCGCGCGGGGCGCGCCGCGAGCCGCGGGCGTCCCGTCCGGCTCAGTTGAGGGGAAATGCTATCGGCTGGGCCAGCCGAAGCGCTGCACGAGGGTGCGAATGGTTGGGTTGCCGAGCGCGACCGTGCCTATTTCACGGCCTTGCGCGGGGCCAGCGTCGCTATTTGGGCCGACTGGCCAACCTCGTAGGAGCCGAACTGCTCCTGGGGCGTCCGGGTCTCCGGCAGCACATAGACGATCGCGCCGTGGCGCGCCACGGTGGGCTTGAGGGTGCGTTCGTAGAACGTCACCGGCAGGTTGATGCAGCCGAACGAGATCCGGTTGTCCTTCGACGTGCGCGAGGCCAGCCGTTGCAGCCGGCGCTCGGCCTTGACCAGCGGGCGCACGCGGTGCATCGACACGGCCAGGTCGTACGACACCCACACGATGTCCTCGCCGCCGGCATTGACGCCCGGTTCGGCCACGAAACGGCCCGCCGGCGTGGTCTTCTCTTCCGGCTTCACGTCCTTGAGCGGCTTCTCGCCGATGCCCGGGACGGGGTCGTCGCCCACCGCGGCGCCGATCAGCGCGGGCGCCGAGTTCAGCAGCTTGCCTTCGGGGTCGAACACGAAGACGCGCGCGTCCTTCTTGTCGACGATCACGAACGCATGGCCCTTCGCGTCGCCCGAATCGACGACCCAATTGGCGACGTGCTTCGCGTCGGCCGATGCGCGGCGGCCACCGAAGTCCGCCAGGTGCGTCGCGGGCCCGGGCGCCGTCCCCTTCAGCGCGACGGGTTGCGACGCCGCGCGCCGCGCGCTCGCCGGCAGGAGCAGCGACTTGCTGGCGACGGTGGCGGTCGGCACCACGGGCTGCGCGACCTGCTGGCCCGTCTTCCAGCCGCAGCCGGCGAGCAAGGCGGCGGCCAGGGGTGCGGCGATCCAGCGGGCGGGCACGGGGATGGAGGACGGGGAAGCACTGCAGCGGGGCATGGACGTGCGAGGCGATGTGGAGGCAAAGAAAAGGGGCAGGCCCTTGCGGACCCGCCCCTCCTGGCTTGGAGCGAACCGCTGCTTAGTTGCGGTCGGCGCGGGCGCCGCGGCTGCTGCTCGAGCTGTTCGTCGTGTCGGACGAGCTGCCCATGCTGGAGCTGCTGCCCGAGGTGGAGGGCGAAGCGCTGGTGTCGCTGCTGGTCGTCGAGCTGGTGGAGCCGGAGCTCGAGCCCGAGGCGCCCATGCCCGACGAGCTGGTGCTCGGCGTGCTGGTGGACGAGGAGGAGCTGGCGCCGGGCGTGGTGCTCGGCGTCGTGCTGGAGGACGAGCTGCTCGGCGTGCTCGAGCCCGATGCGCCCATCGAGCCGCTCGAGGAGCTGCTCGGCGTGCTGCTGGAGGACGACGGGGTGCTCGAGGACGAGGACGAGGGGGTGCTCGACGAAGAGCCGGCGCCCATGCTGCTCGAGCCGGCCTTGTCGCCACCCGCGTTCGGGGCCGTGGAGCTGGTGCTGCTGTCTTTGCCCGTGCCGCTGCTGGAGGTGCCCGCGCCGGAGGCGGAGCCGGAGCCGGAGCCCGACTGGGCGGCGGCGTAGCCGCCGAAAGCCATGGCGGCCGCGGCCGCGAGAATCGTGAGAGTCGTCTTCATCGTGAACTCCTAATGGAACTGCCCGCGAGGGTTGTTGGTGACAAGGCCGGCATTTCCGGCCGGCTGCACCGAGATTAGGAGGGGCCCCTGCAGGGCCAAAGTGAGTCTAGAGCGGCACGGCTTGTAGGACGGCTGCTGGCAAGCGCGAGGGGTGCGAAACGCTCAGCTACGTGCGGGCTCCTGGGGCTGTGCACCGCCCGCCACTGCATTCCAGCCTTCGAGTTGCAGCGCCGGGCACGCTGCTTCGAATCCGAGCGCCGCGTCCTCGTCGTCGAACAGGGAGACGTCGACACGCACCGATTTGCTCTCGGGGGTGGTCCATCGGGTGGGCAGCAGGCTGGGCATCGGCGGCTCCTTCACGGCGGTCCTTCCGCCTTGGAAACGATCATGCGCGGCTGAGGCACTTCGCGCATCGGCCGAACGGCGCGAGGGACCGTAGGAGCGTGCCTACGCCTGAGCTTGGCGGCCGTCCGCCGGGGCCGGCTGCTCGGTCTTGCGCACGCCGCGGATGTTCAGCACGGCCAGCGCCACCTGCAGCGCGATCAGCGCCCACGCGCCGTCGTGCCAACCCCACGCGACCCACAACACGTTGCTCGCGAGGAAGACCCAGAACCCCACGTTGCGCCGCGCCTTCTGGTTGGATGCGACCAGCCAGGCCGCGAGCAGGCTGGCGGCCATCGCGGGCCACTGCACCAGGTCGATCCATTCGCTCATGCCCGCAGGCTACGGGCGCCGCGCCGCGCGCGGGGCCAGCACGGTGCGCCGCGGGGTGTAGGACTCAGGCGGCCGCGCGGCGCGCGCTGCCGCGCCGCACGGCTTCGACGACACCGAGCACGACCAGGCCGGCGGCCAGCCCCGCGCACGCGTGCAGGAGGAGCGTCACGATCCCTTCGGCCGCGTGCGGCAGCGACGACGCGGCCCCCTCGATGGCGTGCTCGAGGGCCGGCACGCCGTGCGCCAGGATGCTGCCGCCCACGAGGAACATCGCGATCGTCCCGCCGATCGACAGCGCCCGCATCATCCACGGCGCCGCGCGCAGGATGCCGCCGCCCACCGCGCGCGCGGATGCCGACGGCCGGCGATGCAGCCAGGCGCCGAGATCGTCGAGCTTCACGATGCCCGCGACGAGGCCGTAGACGCCCACGGTCATGAGCAGTGCGATGCCGGCCAGCACGGCCAGTTGCGTCAGCAGCGGTTGGCCCGCGACGGTGCCCAGCGAGATGACGATGATCTCGGCCGACAGGATGAAGTCGGTGCGGATCGCGCCGCGCACCTTGCCCTTCTCGAGCGCGAGCACGTCGGTCGCCGGGTCGGCGAGCTTCTGCTCCAGCTCCTTGCGGTGCTCCTCCTCGCCTCCCGGATGCAGCAGCTTGTGCGCGACCTTCTCCGCCCCTTCGAAGCAGAGGTAGGCGCCGCCCAGCATCAGCAGCGGCAGCACGGCCCAGGGCGCGATCGCGCTGATGCCGAGCGCCGCCGGCACCAGGATCGCCTTGTTGACGATCGAACCCTTCGCGACCGCCCACACGACGGGCAGCTCGCGGTCGGCGCGCACGCCGCCCACCTGCTGCGCATTCAGCGCGAGATCGTCGCCGAGCACGCCGGCGGTCTTCTTGGCCGCGACCTTGGTCAGCAGGGAGACGTCGTCCAGCAGCGTGGCGATGTCGTCGAGGAGTGCGAAGAAGCTGGAAGCCATGGCCTTCCTATGATGCCGGACGATGGACGACGACCACGCATCCGGAGGCCCGCACCACTGGCAGGTGCGCGAGGGCGGCACCGTGTTCGAGGCCCGCGAGGGCGAGCCCGTGCTGCTGGCCGCCGAGCGGGCCGGCCTGCCCTGGCCGAGCTCGTGCCGCAACGGCACCTGCCGCACCTGCCTGCGGCGGCTGGTCACGGGCCAGGTCGCGTACCCGATGGACTGGCCGGGCGTGCTGGCGGAGGAGCGCCGCGCAGGCTGGTTCCTTCCGTGCGTCGCCCGCGCGCGCACCGACCTGGTGGTCGCGGACGGCGCCGCGCCTCACGAATTGCCGGTCACGTAGGGACCGCGGGGCTTCTTCTCTTCCTCGCGCACCGGGTGCTCGGCGGCACGGGGGTCGGGACGGTGGATCGTCTCGTTGCTGCCGTCGGGCCGCTGGTCCGGATCGTCCGGCGGCGTCTCGCGCGGCGGCATCACGTCCGGGGCGGAAGCAGGCTTGGTCATGGGCTCTCCTGGTCTGCCGTCCACTCTAGGAAACCGCGGCGCGGGCGGTGTGTAGGACGGCATCGCCGCGGCGGCGTCCCGGTCGCGCGGGGACAATGGCGCGCATGCCCCTGCGTTCCGTCCCGTTGCCTCCCGCCGTCCCGGGCCGCCTGTGGCTCGCGTCCATGCCCGGGCGGTTCGAGCCGTGGTCGACGTTCCTGGCCGAAGCCTCGCGGCTGCGCATCGACGAGGTCGTCTGCCTCACGCCGCGCGACGAGATCGCGACGCTGTCCCCGCGCTACCACGCCGCGGTGGCCACGGGCGAACTGCCCTTCCGCTGGCGCCAGGTCCCGGTGCCCAACTTCGGCGTGCCGCCCGACCGCGAGGCATTTCGCCAGGAGGTGCGGCAGGTGGCGTCGTCGCTGGCCGCCGGCGAGAGCGTCCTGCTGCACTGCGCGGCCGGCATGGGCCGCACCGGCAGCGCGGCAGTGTGCGTGCTGAAGGCGCTGGGCCTGGGCACCGACGACGCGCTGCAGCGCGTGCGCGACGCCGGCTCCAACCCACAGGGCGCGCAGCAGTCCGGCCTGGTGGAGTGGTTCTAGGCGCGCTGCGCGCTCACGGGCCGAGCAGCGCCCGCAGCATCCGTTCCTTCGCTTCGCAGCGCGGCAGGCCCCAGCAGGCGTCGAACGTTTCCGTGTCGTCACCGACGCCGCGCAACTGCACGCGCCACGGCTTGCGCAACAGCACGACGTGCACGTAGTTCGCGAACGACTCGGCGAAGTCGTCCCACGGGTTCGTCGCCGCATACAGGGTCGGGAACGAGGTACGAGCCAACGCGCGGTAGGTGGGCGCCGCCTCGGCGATGTCGAGCTTCGCGCCGACGTAGTACACGACGTCGGCGCGCTGCGCGAAGCCCTGGCCGTCGCGCGGATGGGGATGGCCCTTCCGGTCGGCCGCCCACGACACCTGCAGGAACGGCCACGGCGCCAGGGACGTCGGGAGCGTGCCCGCTTCCCACCCGGGATGGACGCCCTTCAGGATGCCGGCCGCGTGGCCGAGTTCGTGCAGCAGGATGTAGCGGATCGCCGCCTCGCGTTCGTTCGATGCTTCGGGCTCCATCTGGACGCTCAGGCGATGCAGGCCGTCGCGGCGGAATGGCGTGTTCTCCTTCCAGCTCGCCCAGCCGTTGCCATCGAGTCCCGCGAGCAGGCCGGCATCCAGGACGATGGACGCGGCCACGGCACGCCCTTGTGCATCCCGCACGATGGACGTGAATCCGGTGCTGCCCAGGCGGTCCACGAGCAGCACGCCCGCGAGCCCCGGCGCCACGAGGTCCCACACGCGCGCGGGGATGCCGTCCGCAGCGCGACGCAGGTCGGCAAGGAACGCGGCGTCCGGCGTGGCGGACCGCGGCCGCTCAGGGAATCCGTTCAGGCGGTTGTCCAGCGCCAGGTAGTCGACCACCTCAGCGGGCGCCGGCCGGATGCGGTCGCTGAGGGGCCTCTGCAGCATGGGGCGCCAGTAGTCGAGGTCGCGGACCACGTGCTGGCGCGAGCCGTCCCGCAGGCAACTCGTGTCGGTGTCGGCGCAGTCCCGGCCGAACGCGGGAAGCGCGAAGGCCAGGGCCAGCCAGGGTGCGAACGTCGACCGCATGCGCGGCGGATGCTCGCCGAGGCGGGCACCGCCGTGCAGCGGTGTTATCCCTTGAACGGGTTGGCGAACACGAACATCATCGCCACGCCCACGCCGATCAGGAAGTTGGCGTCGATCAGCCCGGCGAGCAGGAACATCTTCACCTGCAGCGGTTCCATCATCTCGGGCTGCCGCACCGCGCCTTCGATGAAGCGGCCGCCCATCGTGCCGATGCCCAGGCAGGCGCCGATGGCGCCCAGCCCGATGATCAGGCCGCACGCGACGGCGATGAGTCCGGTGTCTGTCATGGGGTCCTCCTTGTGGTGAGGCCCCATGCTCGCCCCGCTAGGGAAGGCCTGCAATGACCTGGGAGGTAACGGCGGCGAGCGATGCCGCCGGCACGAGATGCGGCGCGATCTCCGCCAGCGGGTGCAGCACGAACGCCCGTTCGTGCATGCGGGGATGCGGGACGACGAGGCGCGGGCTCGCGATGCGCGCATCGCCGTACAGCAGCAGGTCGAGGTCCAGCGTGCGCGGCGCGTTCGGGTACGGGCGCTCGCGGCCCGCGCGTTGCTCGAGGTGCTGCAGCTGCGCCAGGAGATCCGGCGCCGTCAGCGATGTTTCGAGCGCGGCCACCGCGTTGACGTAGTCGGGCCCGGTGGCACCGACGGGCGCCGTCCGGTACAGCGAGGACCGCGCAGTGACTCGGGACTGCGGCAGCGCATCGAGGCCCTCGATCGCGGCGCGAACCGCGGCGCTGGGATCGCCGAGGTTGGCGCCCAGGCCCACGTAAGCCGTGACCGGGGCGCGCATGGGCGTCAGTCGCCTTCCGGCGCGGGCGCATCCGGTGCGGCCGCCCCGCCACCACCACCCGACGGCTTGCGGCGGCGACGGCGGCGCTTCTTCGCCGGCGCACTGCCCTCGCCGGCTGGCGCGGCCGCTTCGGTGTCGTCCGGTTCGTCGGCTGGCGCTTCCGGCGGCACCACGGTGCCGGCGGACGGCGTCTTGTCCTGCGGCCTGACTACCCGCACGCGGCGCGCGCCCTTGTGCTGCTCCTCGCGCGCCTGCGCGAGCAGGTCCTCGCGCACCTGGTCGCTGGCGATGCTGAATTCCTGCCACCAGTCGGCCAGCACGACGTCGACCTCGCCCGCGTCGGCACGCAGGCGCATGAAGTCGAAGCCGGCGCGGAAGCGCGGCTGCTCGACCAGCGAGAACGGCGTGCTGCCGGTGCGCTTCTCGAAACGCGGCTGCATCATCCAGATCTCGCGCATGTCGGCGGCGAGCTTGCCGCGGCCGGACACGTCGCCGATGCGCGCATCGAACACGTCGTCGATGGCGCCTTGCAGCGCCGGGAACGGATGCTCCTTGCGGGCCAGGCGCTCGGCCCAGCCGTCGCGCACGTCGGACCACAGCACGCACGCGAGCAGGAAACTCGGCGCGACCGGCTTGCCCTCGCCCACGCGGCGGTCGGTGTCCAGCAGCGCGGCGCGCACGAACGGCACGTCCGCGCGCTCGACGATCAGGTCCAGCAAGGGGTAGATGCCGCGTGCCATGTCGAGCGAGCGCAGCTGCTCGATGGTCGCCACCGCATGGCCGGTCTGCAGCAGCTTGAGCATCTCGTCGAAGAGCCGGCTCTGCGGCACGTCGCCGAGCAGCGGCAGGCAGGGCTTGAGGGCGGCGCCGGTCTTCGTTTCCAGCTTGAAGCCGAGCGCGCTCAGCTTCGCGGTGAAACGCACGGCGCGGATGATGCGCACCGGGTCCTCGCGGTAGCGCGTGGCCGGGTCGCCGATCATGCGCAGCACCTTCTTGCCGGCGTCCTTCATGCCGCCGTGGTAGTCCACCAGCGTGCGCGTCTCCGGGTCGTAGTACATCGCGTTGACCGTGAAGTCGCGCCGCGTGGCGTCCTCTTCCTGCGGTCCCCACACGTTGTCGCGCAGCACGCGGCCGCTGGCGTCGACGGCGTGCTTCATGCCGGCCAGTTCGCTCTTGCTGGTCTTCTCGTTTCCGGCCACCGCCTCGGCGGCGGCGTTGTCCATGTAGGCGCGGAACGTCGAGACCTCGATCACCTCGTGCTCGCGGCCGCGCCCGTACACCACGTGCACGATGCGGAAGCGCCGGCCGATGATGAACGCGCGCCGGAACAGGCCCTTGACCTGCTCGGGGGTCGCGTTGGTGGCGACGTCGAAGTCCTTGGGGCGCAGGCCCAGCAGCAGGTCGCGCACCGCGCCGCCGACGATGTAGGCCTCGTGGCCTGCCTCCTTGAGGGTGCGCACCACGTTGACGGCGCGCTCGTCCACCAGGGCCGGGTCGATGCGGTGGGCTTCGGGGCCGATTTCCTCGCGCTTGCCGAAGCGGGGCTTGGCCCCGGTGCCGCCCAGCAGGCGGTCGATGAATCGCTTGATCATGCTTGTTGTTCGAACAGGTCCAGTATGCGCCAGCCGCGCTGGCCCGCCAGCGCGCGCAGGCGCGCGTCGGGGTTGGTCGCGACCGGGTGGTCCACGCGCTCCAGCAGCGGGACGTCGTTCATGGAATCGGAATAGAAGGTCGCCTCGATGCGGTCCCAGTCGAGGCCGCGCGCCTGCAGCCACTCGCCCACGCGCACCACCTTGCCTTCGCGCATCGAGGGCACGCCGTCGATCTCGCCGGTGATCCAGCCGTCGGGGCCGCTCGCGAGCCGCACGGCGATGAGCTCGTCCACGCCGAACGCGGCCGCGATCGGCGCCGTGACGAAGTCGTTGGTGGCGGTGACGATGGCGACCAGGTCGCCGGCCTGCTGGTGGCTGCGCACGAGCTCGAGCGCCTGCGGCCGCACCGCGGGGCCGATGACTTCGGTCATGAACCGCTGGTGCGCGGCGAGCGACGCTTCGCGGCCCTTGCGGCGGATCGCGTCGGTCGCGAAGCGCACGTACGCGTGCACGTCCAGCGTCCCGGCCTGGTAGTCGGCGAAGAACTGGTCGTTGCGGCGCGCGAATTCGACCGCGTCGGCCCAGCCGATCGCCAGCGTGAACTGGCCCCACGCGTAGTCGGAATCGATCGGCAGCAGCGTGTGGTCCAGGTCGAACAGAGCGACCTTCGTCGTCGTCACTCGCTCTCCAGCATCGACTTGATCAGCGGGATGGTGATTGCGCGCTGCGTGCGCAGCGCGTAGAGGTCCAGCTGCTCTAGCAGCTGCATCAGGCTGCCGAGGTCGCGCGAGAAGCGCGAGAGCATGAAGTCCATCACCTCGTCGGACAGGAACACGCCGCGCGCGTCGGCCGCCTGGCGCAGCACGGACCGGCGCTCGGGCTCGGACAGCACCTGCAGCTGGAACACGTGGCCCCAGCCGAGGCGCGTGCGCAGGTCCTCGCGCAGCTTCAGGTCGGCCGGCGGCAGCAGCCCCGCGGCCAGCACGCCGCGCTGCAGCGGCTGCGCACTGACGAACCATGCGAAGGCGGCGTGCTGCTGCACGGCGGTGTACAGGTGCACGTCGTCCATCAGCACCGCGGCCCAGCGCTCGTCGAAGGACGGCGGCTCGGCGATCGAAGGGTCGAGCCAGCCGACGGCGGCGCCCTGCTCGCGCAGTGCTTCACGCACCGCCAGCAGCAGGTGCGTCTTGCCGCTGGCGTTCGGTCCCCAGAGATACGTGGGCACCGGCGAGCGCGTCGGGCTGCCGGCCCACAGCCGCAGGTGCTCCAGCGCCGGCGTGTTCGGGCCGGCGCAGAAATCGGCCAGCGTCGGTGCGCGGGCCATCGCGATGGGCAAGGCCAGTTGTTTCATCCGCCCTGGTACAGCTTGCTGCCCATGTAGCCGTCGCGCATGCGGCGCATGGCGACCAGCAGCACCGCGCTGGCCGGCAACGCCACGAGCACGCCGAGGAAACCGAACACCTGCGCGAACGCGAGCAGCGCGAAGATCACCGCGAGCGGGTGCAGGCCGATGCGCTGCCCCACGAGACGCGGAGTGAAATAGAAGCCTTCGATGACCTGGCCGCTGCCGTAGACGATGGCGACCATCACCAGCGCCTTGGCCGACGCGAACTGCAGCAGGCCGGCCAGCAGCGCGGTCGCCAGGCCGATGCCGAACCCGAGGTAGGGCACGAACATCGCGAGGCCCGTGAAGATGCCGATGGGCAGCGCGAGGTCGAGGCCGAACGCCGCCAGCCCCACCGAGTAGAACGTCGCCATCGTCAGCATCACCAGCAACTGGCCGCGCAGGTACTGGCCCAGAACCTGGTCGGCCTCGTGCGTGAAGGAGTCGACCGCCGGGCGCATCGTCGGCGGCACCAGTTCCAGCACGCGGTGCACGAAGCGGTCCCAGTCCAGCAGCAGGTAGAACAGCGCCACCGGGATCAGCAGTGCGTTGAACAGCAGCGTGACCACGACGCTGCCGCCCACCTTCAGCGACGCCATCAGTCGCGCGGCGTAGCTCTCGTAGTTGCCATGCAGCAGGCGCACCGCCTGCTGCTTGAGGCTGTCGACGTCGAAGGCGACGTGCACGCCGAACTGCGCGAGCCAGGGCCGCAGCGTGCCGTCCAGGCGGTCGAACAGCACCGGCAGCTGCTGGCGCATCAGCGGCAGTTCCTGCGCGAGGATCGGGACGACCAGCAGGAACAACGACACCAGCACGACGACGAACAGCAGTTCGACCAGGATCACCGACACGACGCGCGGCACGCGACCCCGCCCGAGCGCGTCGAGGCGGTCGACCAGCGGGGTGAGCGCGTACGCGAGGACGGCACCGACCACGAAAGGCGTGAGCACCGGGCCGAGCAGGCGCAGCACGAGCACCGCCAGCACCGCGATCGCGAGCCAGGCGGCGGCGCGTTTCTGGGTCGGCGTGAACTCCATCGCGGGCGTTTCAGCGCAGCTGCAGGTCGTCGTCGCCGAAACGGATGCCCAGCGGCTCGATGAGGAGCTGCTTGGGACCTGCTTCCACGCGGCCGGCGACCACGGCTTCGATGCCCAGGCCGCGCGCGACGTCCACGCACTTCTGCCCGTCGGCCGCGTCGACGAACAGCGCGAAGCCCGCGCCCATGTTCAGGGTGCTGTACGCCTCGCGGTCGTCCTGCTGCGCGTGCTGCTGGATGAAACGCAGCACCTCCGGCACGCGCGGCAGCGCGTCGATGCGGTAGGTGAGCTGGGCGGGATGGCGCAGCAGCTTGCGCCAGCCGTGCCCGGTGACGTTGGCGCAGTAGTGCGGCCGAACGCCGGCGCGTTCGAGCGCCTCCGTCACGGGCGAGTAGAGCACCGTCGGCGCGAGCAACGCTTCGCCGTACAGGGAGCCATCGGCCAGCGGCGTCATGTAGCCCTGGGGCAGGCGCTCGACCAGCTTGCGCGCGAGGCTCAGGCCGTTGGCGTGGATGCCGCTGGATGCCAGCAGCACGATGGCGTCGCCGGCCCCGAGGCGGTCGCCGACGGAAAGCCGCTCCTTGGGCTGGATGATCCCGGTGCACGAAGCCGCGAGGTCGATGCGGCCGCCTTCGACGATGCCGGCCAGCGCCGGCGTCTCGCCACCGCCCCAGGCCACGCCGCAGGTGTCGCAGGCCTTCTTCCAGCCTTCGACCAGCGCCTGCGCGCGCTGCGCGTCGCCGAACCAGTCGGAGCCGCCGGCCGCCCAGTACGCCTGCACCACCAGCGGCGTCGCGCCGACGGTGATCAGGTCGTTGACCGCCATGGCGATCGTGTCCTGCGCGATGCCGGCGTAGTAGCTGCGGCCGGTGAGCTTGCCCATCTCGTCGGCGACCAGCGCCTTGGAGCCGAGGCATTCGACGATCGAGGCCAGGTAGAACGGGCCGACGTCGACCACGTAAGCGGACTCGCCGCGCGAGGCTTTCACCTCGGTGAAGCCGTGGCCGGCCAGGTGGCCGGCGGTGGCGGCGGCCGCGCGCTGGGCGGCCACCTTGAGCGGGTCGATCAGGTCGTAGTTGACCCCCGCCTGCTCGTAGCTGATGGTGCCTGCGCCCGCTGCGTTGGAAGTCATGGGGCGAAATTATCGCCGGTCACTGCAGCGCCGCCGCGCCGCGCCCGCGCAGAGCGGGCTAGGAGCCTGCGCGGCAGCGGGCTCCTAGTTGCTGTTCTGCGCCCGGCGGATGTCGGCCACGCGGTCGGCGATGGCGTCGATGTCGAGCGAGTCCTGCGCGTGGAGCAGGTAGGTTTCCAGGTCGCGCACCGCCAGGCCCATGTGGCCCTGCTCGGCATGGGCCAGGCCCCGGTCGCGGTACTCGGCCCAGGCGTCGGGCAGCAGGACCAGCAGGCGGTCCTGCACGGCGATGAGCCGCTGCCAGTCCTCCTGCGCGCGGTGGATCTCCTTCAGGTTGCGCAGCATGCGGGCGATGATGTCCCGCGGCGGCGCCGCCTGCAGGTACAGGCCCAGGGGCACCTCGAAGTCCTCGACCAGCCCGCTGCGGCGGCGGTACGGCTCCAGGCGCTCGGTGAGTTCCTCGCGCGAGAGCGACTGGCCGGTGAACGGGTCGATGACCACCTGCCCCTTGGGCAGGTTCACCTTGATCATGAAGTGGCCCGGGAAGCACACGCCGCGCGCGTGCAGGCCCAGGCCCTGCGCCAGCTCGATCCACAGCACGGCCAGCGAGATCTGGATGCCGCGGCGGGTGCGCAGCACCACGTTCAGGTGGCTGTTGTCCGGGTCGCAGTAGTCGTTGACGTTGCCGCCGAACGAGAGGTCGCGGAAGAAGAACTGGTTCAGCGCGCGCAGGCGCTGCAGCGGCGGCGCGTCGGCCGGCAGGCGGCGCTTCAGGCGCGCGAGCAGCTGGTCGACGTCGCCCAGCACCTGCTGCACGTCGAGGTCCGGGTATTCGTCCTGCGCGATGCTGGCCGCTGCTTCGAGCAGCGGGAAATGGTCGTCGTCGTGCACCAGCGCCCGGAAATATTCCAGGGGCGTGGGGACGTCGAAGTGCAGGGCCATGTGGGCCGTTGTAATGGAGCGGCCCGGCACCGTCAAGGCAAGCCGCGGGCGGCGCGATCAGCGCGTGACAAACTGCCTCAGCCGCAGGCCCGCGGCCGTGAGCGCGCCGAAGTAGATCAGCGCGCTGGCCACCAGCAGCGCGGCCAGCAGCCCGACACGCATCGGCGCTTCTGCGCGCATGGCGAGCCAGTCGAAGCGCGTCGCGGTCCACGCGAGGAATGCGGCGAGCAGCGCGGTGGCAGCGACCACCTGCAGCAGGAAGCGCGGCCAGCCCGGTGCCGGCGTCCAGCTGCCGCGGCGGCGCAAGCCCAACAGCAGCCAGCCCGCGTTGAGCAGCGCACCCAGGCCGATCGACAGCGCGAGCCCCGCATGCTGCAGGCGCGGCACCAGGAGCACGTTGAGCACCTGTGTCGCGACCAGCGCGACGATCGCGATGCGCATCGGCGTCTTCATGTCGTGGCTGGCGTAGTAGCCCGGGGCGAGCACCTTGATCGCGACCAGGCCGAGCAGGCCCGTGCCGTAGCCGCCGAGCGCGAACGCCACCTGCACGACGTCGCGGTCCTGGAAGGCACCGTAGTGGAACAGCGTCGCCACCAGCGGCTGCGCGAACACCAGCAGCGCGGCCGAGGACGGCACCGCCAGCAGCACGACCAGCCGCAGGCCCCAGTCGAGCAGGTCGCCATAGCGCTTCGTGTCGCCGGCCGCGCGCGCCGACGCCAGCTGCGGCATCAGGACGACGCCCAGCGCGACGCCGAGCAGCGCGGTGGGGAACTCCATCAGGCGGTCGGCCGCATTGAGCCAGCTGACGCTGCCCGGCTGCAGCCAGGACGCGATCTGCGTGTTGATCAGCAGCGAGATCTGCGCGACGCTGACGCCGAGCAGCGCCGGCAGCATCAGCCGCAGCACCTGCCGCGTGCCCTCGTCGCGCCACGCGGCACGCAAAGCGGCCACCGAAGCGCCGAGCCGTGGCCACTGCCCGATGGAGCGCAACGCGGGAATCTGGATGGCCAACTGCAGCACGCCGCCCACCATCACGCCGACGCACTGCGAGTAGATCGGCTCGATGCCCCACTGCCGGAACAGCGGCACCAGCACCAGCATCGACGTGATCAGCGCCACGTTCAGCAGCACCGGTGCGAAGGCGGGCACCGCGAACTTCTTCCAGGTGTTGAGGATGCCGCCCGCCAACGCCACCAGCGACATGAAGCCGATGTACGGGAACATCCAGCGGGTCATCACGACGGCCGCGTCGTACGCGTGCGGCGTCTGCCGCAACCCGCTGGCCAGCGCCGCCACCAGCAGCGGCGCGCCGACGACGCCCACGATGCACAGCACGACCAGCGTCCACAGCAGGATGGTGCTGACGTGGTCCACCATCGCCTTCGCGCCCGCCTCGCCATGCTTCTCGCGCGTGGCGGCCAGCACCGGCACGAAGGCCTGGCTGAAAGCGCCCTCGCCGAAGATGCGGCGGAACAGGTTGGGGATGCGGAACGCGACGTAGAAGGCGTCGGTGAGCGCCGTCGCGCCGAACAGGGCCGCCATCAGGAGGTCGCGGAGCAGGCCCGTGATGCGGGACGCCAGCGTGAGGAGCGAGACGGTCGAAGCGGCTTTGAACAGGCTCATGGGGGCACGCGGCGCGCCGAGTTTATAGTGCCCCGCTCCCCTTTCCCCGCCCATGCAGACCATCGGCTTCGGCATCCTCGAATTCCTCTCGGTCCTCGCCGCGATCACCGGCGTGTGCTGGCTGCTCGCGCGGCGCCATCGCGGACGCGCACGGCCCGATGGACGCAAGCCGTTCTGGGTGACGTGGGGTGCCGAGGCGTTCGTCGTCGTGGGCCTGGTGCTTGCCGGCCGCGTCGCGCTGGCCGACTGGCAGCGCGTGCCGAGCGGCTCGATGGAGCCGACGCTGCGCGTGGGCGACTTCCTGCTGGTGAACAAGCTGGCCTACGGTCCGCGCCTGCCGTTCACCAACACGGCGCTGCCGCTGGGCGAGCCGCAGCGCGGCGACGTCGTGGTGTTCCGCTTCCCCGGCAATGTCTCGCAGATGTACGTCAAGCGGCTGGTCGGCCTGCCGGGCGACGTGGTGCGCTACCGCGCGGGCGCCGTCAGCGTGAACGGCGAGCCGTTCCGGGTCGAGCTGGATGGCGACGCCGAGCGGCATCCGGAAGACCGTGGCCAGCTGTTCGTCCACGAGGAAACGGCCGGCCGCGAACGCACGATCAAGGTGGCCGAGCGAGCGCCCGGCGCCCACGTGGAGCCGGTGGCCTGGGAGGGCGACCCGGCGCATTGCCGCGTGGAGTCGCGCCAGGCCTGGGCCTGCACCGTCCCGGCGGGGCAGTACCTGATGCTGGGCGACAACCGCGACAACTCGGCCGATTCGCGGGTCTGGGGCTTCCTGGACGCCCGCGAGGTGTACGGCAAGGCCGTGCGGGTGCTCGCCAACCCGGGCGAGTGGTCGCGCAGCTGGTCGCCCCTCTGAGACGCCCGGCGCCCTGCCCCAGGCTCGTCAGCAGGGGCCGACCCCGCTTGCGGGTACAATGGAGGGCTTTGCTGGCAACATCCTCAGACACCAAGGATTACTCACATGGCCTCTGCCAAACCCAAGAAGAAGAACCCGCGCCTCGCGTCGGGCCGCAAGCGCGCCCGCCAGGACGTCAAGCTCAACGCCGCGAACTCCTCGCTGCGTTCGAAGTACCGCACCGCCGTCAAGAACGTGGAAAAGGCCGTCGCCACTGGTGACAAGGCCAAGGCCACCGAACTGTTCGCCAAGGCCCAGGCGATCGTCGACTCCGTCGCCGACAAGGGCATCTTCCACAAGAACAAGGCGTCTCGCGACAAGAGCCGCCTCGCCGCCAAGGTCAAGACCCTGGCGCAAGCCGCCGCCTGATTCCCTTCAGGCACCCGCCCGGGCTTCGTTGAAGCCCGCCGTTTGAACCGGGTGCGCTGCCAGCAAAGCAAAAAACCGCCTTCGGGCGGTTTTTTGCTTTGCTGGCCGGGATTCCTTCTACGCGGGCGCCGAGCCTGCTTCGTGTTCCTTCACCACCAGGTCGTTGTCCTTGGCGAAGTTCATGACGAAGTCCCAGGCCATGGGCTCGTGCGCCCGCAGGTCGGAGTGCACGACGACCGTCTTCACGCCGTCGATGATGCGCGGGATGCACCACGGCGAATAGCTCAGGTGGCTGCCCGGAGCGGCGCCGCCGGGGCGAAACGAGCTCATGACGCCCGCCAGCCGTTCCGCCCAGTCGCTGGGGCGAAAGGTGCGCCCTTCCCGGGTGATGCCCTGGATCAGCAGCTGCTTGGGGGGAGAGGTGGCCATCGCGGGTGGTTGGCGCGCCGCCGGTGCCGGGGATCGCCCGTGCTGCGACGCAGCAGAAATTCTAACTCTTATAGAAGACTCACGGCCGACCGCCTGGCCGGCGCGCACGGCCGCGCAGGGGCATCGCTGCGATGCGCAATCGGCAACCAGCCGGGCCGCGGCACGTGCCTAGAATCGGGCCTCAACGGCTCACGCGTTGAGCCGTTTTTCATTGCCGACGCCACCAGGAGAACCGACGCATGGCATTCATCGAGGCCGCCTCGCCGCACACCATGAACACCTACGGCCGGGTGCCGATCGCCCTGTCCCACGGGCGTGGGGCGCGCGTGTGGGACGTCAACGGCAAGGAGTACCTGGACGCGCTGGCCGGCATCGCGGTGAACACGCTGGGCCACGGCCACCCGAAGCTGGTGCCGGCGCTGCAGGACCAGGTCGCCAAGCTGATCCACTCCAGCAACTACTACCACGTGCCCAACCAGGAGAAGCTGGCGGCCAAGCTGTCCGAGCTGTCCGGGCTGACGAACGCCTTCTTCTGCAGCACGGGCCTGGAGGCCAACGAGGCGGCCATCAAGCTGGCGCGCAAGTACGGCCACGACAAGGGCATCGAGGCCCCGCAGATCGTGGTGTACGAGAAGGCCTTCCACGGCCGCAGCATCGCGACGCTGTCGGCCACCGGCAACGAGAAGGTGCAGAAGGGCTTCGGCCCGCTGGTTCCGGGGTTCATCCGCGTGCCGATGAACGACATCGGGGCCCTCAAGTCCGCCACCGAAGGCAACCAGGACGTGGTGGCCGTGTTCTTCGAGACCATCCAGGGCGAAGGCGGCATCAACCCGATGCGCGCCGAGTACCTGCAACAGGTGCGGCAGCTGTGCGACGAGCGCGGCTGGCTGCTGATGATCGACGAGGTGCAGTGCGGCATGGGCCGCACCGGCAAGTGGTTCGCGCACCAGTGGGCGGGCATCCGCCCGGACGTGATGCCGATCGCCAAGGGCCTGGGTTCGGGCGTGCCGGTGGGCGCCGTCGTCGCGGGGCCGAAGGCCGCCAACATCTTCCAGCCGGGCAACCACGGCACCACCTTCGGCGGCAATCCGCTCGCGATGCGCGCGGGCGTCGAGACGATCCGCATCATGGAAGAGGACGGCCTGCTCGAGAACGCCGCCACCGTCGGCGCCTACCTGAAGCGGTCGCTAGAGCAGGAACTCGGTTCGCTGCCCGGCGTGAAGGAAGTGCGCGGCCAGGGCCTGATGCTCGGCATGGAACTCGACCGCCCCTGCGGCGTGCTGGTGAACCGCGCCGCCGAGGCGGGCCTGCTCCTGTCGGTGACCGCGGACACCGTCGTGCGGCTGCTGCCGCCGCTGATCTTCACCAAGGCCGACGTGGACGAGACGGTCACGAAGCTCGCGCCGCTGGTGAAGGCCGTGCTCGCGGAGTGAGGCGATGGCGATCCGGCACTACCTGCAATTCAGCGACCTCACGGCCGGCGAGTACGCCTGGCTGTTCGAGCGCGCGGCGATCATCAAGCGCAAGTTCAAGGCGTACGAGAAGTACCACCCGCTGGCCGACCGCACGCTGGCCATGATCTTCGAGAAGGCCTCGACCCGCACCCGCGTGAGCTTCGAGGCCGGCATGTACCAGATGGGCGGCAGCGTCGTGCACCTGACCACCGGCGACAGCCAGCTGGGCCGCGCCGAGCCGATCGAGGACAGCGCCAAGGTGATCGGCCGCATGGTCGACCTGGTGATGATCCGCACCTTCGGCCAGGACAAGATCGAGCGCTTCGCCGCGCATTCTCGGGTGCCCGTCATCAACGGGCTGACCAACGAGTTCCACCCGTGCCAGATCCTGGCCGACATTTTTACGTTCATCGAGCAGCGCGGCTCGATCGCGGGCAAGGTGGTGGCCTGGGTGGGCGACGGCAACAACATGGCCAACACCTGGCTGCAGGCCGCCGACCTGCTCGGGTTCAAGGTGCACCTGAGCACGCCGCGCGGCTACGAAGTCGACCAGGACGTGGCCGGCGTGCGCAGCCGCGACAGCTACAAGGTGTTCAAGGACCCGATGGACGCCTGCCGCGGCGCCGACCTGGTGACCACCGACGTGTGGACCAGCATGGGCTACGAGGCCGAGAACGAGGAACGCCGCAAGGCCTTTGCCGACTGGTGCGTCGACGAGGACATGATGCGGGTCGCGAAGCCCGACGCGCTGTTCATGCACTGCCTGCCCGCCCACCGTGGCGAGGAAGTGGCCGCCGAGGTGATCGACGGCCCGCAATCCGTCGTGTGGGACGAGGCCGAGAACCGCATGCACGTGCAGAAGGCACTCATGGAGTACCTGCTGCTCGGCAAGGTGACGGGCTAGGAGCGGGTGCGGCTCCCCGTCGCGTCAGTGGGCGGGCCGGGCCAGCGCCGCCGGCGCGCCGCCAAGCGTCATCTCTCCCAGCTTGACCAGCCGCGACTCGATGGCCCAGCGCGTGCGGCCCAGCGCCGCCGCGAGGTCCTTCGTCGGCGTGCCCGCGGCGAACCCGGCGCGCAGCGCCTCGTCGTCGTCGGCCGACCAGGGCTTGCCGGTGTTGGGCGGCAGGTCGCGTTCGCGCTTGCGCGCGGGCGGCGCGGCGGGCGCGCCTTGCAGCGCCTGCGACACCGCGAACAGGGCGCGGATCACCGGCGGTGCGTTGTACGGGCTGTCCTCGGGCATGACTTCGCCGGTGACGGGGTGGATGCCTTGCGCCAGCGTGTCGAGGATGGCGCGCGCGGTCTGCAGTTCCATCGTGGGTCCTTTCGTGTGACGCTGGATGCCGATCCAGCACCCTGCCAACGGCCGCCCCAGGCCTGGTGCCGACACGATGCCTGAAGCGTCCTCCCACGCTTGCATGAGCTGCGGCGCCTGCTGCTGCGCGTACCGCGTCGACTTCTCCGTCCACGAGATGGAGGACCTGGGCGGCACCGTCCCGGCGGGGCTCGCCGTCGAGGTGTCCGGTGCGACCATGCGCATGCGCGGCACCGACCACGTGCCGATGCGCTGCGCTGCGTTCCAGGGCCGCGTCGGCGAGCGCGCCAGCTGCGGCATCTACGAGTGGCGCCCCAACCCCTGCCGCGAACTCGAGCCGGGCAGCCAAGGCTGCGAGCGGGCGCGTGCGCGACATGGTCTGCCGCCGCTCGACGCTTGACGCGCCGCTGATTTCGCGCGTGCTGTTGGAACGAACCGACACCACGCCTCGTCGAGCCGGTCCACACTCCGCGCCATGCCACGCCTCTGGGACATTTCCCCGCCGGTGCACGCGCAAGCGCCGGTCTTCCCCGGCGACACGCCCTACCGGCAGCAATGGGCCGCCACCATCGGCCCCGGCTGCCCGGTCAACGTCAGCACGCTGACCCTGTCGCCGCACGTCGGCGCGCATGCCGATGCGCCCCTGCACTACGACCCGCTGGGCGCGTCGATCGGCAGTGTCGACCTCGCCCCCTATCTGGGACCGTGTCGCGTCATCCACGCCATCGCGCGCGGGCCGCTGGTGACATGGGCGCACCTCGCGCACGCCGTGCGCGACTTGCCGCCGCGCGTGCTCGTGCGCACCTACGAGCGCATGCCGATCGACCGCTGGGATGACGCGCTCGCGGCCTTCGCGCCCGAAACGATCGAGCGGCTCGCCGATGCCGGCGTGCGCCTGGTCGGGATCGACAGCGCGAGCATCGATCCCGCGGACAGCAAGACGCTGGACTCGCACCAGGTGATCCGCCGCCGCGGCCTGCGCGTGCTGGAGAACCTGGTGCTCGACGACGTGCCCGAAGGCGACTACGAGCTGATCGCCCTGCCCCTGAAGCTGATGACCGCCGACGCGTCCCCGGTGCGCGCGGTGCTGCGAGCCCCATGACCACCCTGCAAGACTGCCGCGCGCGTGACGCGGCCGACCCGCTGCGCCCGCTGCGCGACCTGTTCGTGCTGCCCGACGGCGTCACCTATCTCGACGGCAATTCGCTCGGTCCCTTGCCGCGCGCTGCGGCGGCGCGCATCGCCAAGGCGGTGGAGCACGAGTGGGGCCAGGGCCTGATCCGCTCGTGGAACGACGCCGGCTGGTTCGCGATGCCGCAGCGCGTCGGCGATCGCATCGGCAGTTGGATCGGCGCGCGAGCTGGCGAAGTCGTCGCGACGGACACGACGTCGGCCAACCTGTACAAGGTGCTGAGCGCTGCGTTGTCGATCGCGGCGCAGGACCGCCCCGGGCACCGCGTCGTGCTCAGCGAACGCAGCAACTTCCCCACCGATCTCTACATCGCGCAGGCCCTGTGCGCGGAACGCGATTGCGAACTGCGGCTTGTGGAGGCGGAGGAACTGCCCGCCGCGCTGGGCGACCGCGTCGCGGTGCTGCTGCTCACGCACGTCAACTACCGCACCGGCGCCATGCACGACATGGCGGCGCTCACGCGCGCCGCGCACGAAGGCGGCGCACTCGCGATCTGGGACCTGGCGCACAGCGCGGGCGCGGTGCCGGTCGACCTGCACGCGGCGCAGGCCGATTTCGCGATCGGCTGTGGCTACAAGTACCTCAATGGCGGCCCGGGCTGCCCGGCGTTCCTGTGGGTGCATCCGAAGCACGCCGACCGCTTCTCGCAGCCGCTCGCCGGCTGGTGGGGGCATGCGGTGCCGTTCGAGTTCACGCCCGAGTACCGGCCCGCACCGGGCGTCGCGCGTTACCTGTGCGGCACTCAGCCGGTGCTCAGCATGGTCGGCCTGGATTGCGGGCTCGACGCGCTCGATGCCAGCCTGCCCCATGGCGGCATGCAGGCGCTGCGCGCGAAATCGCTGGCACTGACGGACCTGTTCATCGGCCTGGTCGAACAGCGCTGCGGCGATGCGGGCCTGCGGCTGGTCACGCCGCGCGAGCACGCAGACCGCGGCTCGCAGGTGTGCCTCGCTCGTGAGGAAGGCGCGTACGCGATCATGCAGGCGCTCATCGCGCGCGGCGTGATCGGCGATTTCCGCGCGCCGGACATCCTGCGCTTCGGCTTCACGCCGCTGTACGTCGGTTTCGAGGACACCTGGAACGCGGTGGAGCACCTGCGGCAGGTGTTCGAGTCGGACGAGTGGCGCCAGGCGCGCTTCCAGCAACGCCACGCGGTGACCTGAATGAGCGACCCCACCCCACGCCCCGAGGACATCGTGCACGCCGAAGGCGCGAAGCTGGACTACCGCAGCACGATGACGTACGGCGACTACCTGCATCTCGACGAAGTGCTGAACGCGCAGCATCCGCTGTCGCCCGACCACAACGAGATGCTGTTCATCGTGCAGCACCAGACCAGCGAGCTGTGGATGAAGCTGATGCTGCACGAACTGCGCGCGGCCATTGCGTGCGTCGCGAGCGACCAGTTGGGCAGCGCGTTCAAGATGCTCGCGCGCGTCTCGCGCATCATGGAACAGCTGGTGCACGCCTGGGACGTGCTGGCGACGATGACGCCGGCCGAGTACAGCGCCATTCGGCCCTACCTCGCGAGTTCCAGCGGATTCCAGAGCTGGCAGTACCGCTGCATCGAGTTCGCGCTGGGCAACAAGAACGCCGCGATGCTCAAGCCGCACGAGCACCGGGCCGAACTGCACGCGCAGGTGCGCGCCGCGTTCGAGGCGCCATCGCTCTACGACGAATCGCTGCGGCTGCTCGCGCGGCGTGGCCTGCCAGTTCCTGCCAGCCACACGCAGCGCGACTGGACGCAGCACTACGAGGAGAGCGCACAGGTGGAGCAGGCCTGGCTGCAGGTGTACCGCGACCCGGACCGCTACTGGGACCTGTACCAGCTGGGCGAGGAACTCACCGACCTGGAGGACGCGTTCCGCCTCTGGCGCTTCCGCCACGTGACCACGGTGGAACGCGTGATCGGCTTCAAGCGCGGCACCGGCGGCACCGGCGGCGTGCCCTACCTGCGCAAGATGCTCGACGTGGTGCTGTTCCCGGAGATCTGGCGCCTGCGCACCGATCTCTGAACGCGCTTCAGCACGCGCCGTACAGCCAGGGCAGGTCCAGCAGCGGTTCGCCCACGACACGCATCGCGGCATCGCGCCCCACGCGCAGCAGGCCACCGGCGTGGAAGATGCGCGCATTGCGCAGCGACCGCTGCTGCACGCGCGCGCAGCGCCGCCAGCGTTCCGTCGCATACCGCTGCAGCGCCGCTTCGACGTCGCCCCCGGCCAGCGCCTGCTGCAAGGTCCAGGCATCCTCGATCGCCATCCCGGCGCCTTGCGCAAGGTACGGCAGCATGGGATGCGCCGCATCGCCCAGCAGCGCGACCCGGCCGCGCGCCATCTCGCCGGCGGAACGCACGGGCGCACGTGCGTGCAGCGCCCACAGCCGCCACTGCGTCGCCGCGTCGAGCAGGCCACGCAAGGACGCGTGCGTGCCGGCCGTCGATTCGTGCAGTGCGCCGGTCACCCCCTCGTGGTTCCACGACTTCGCGTCGCCCGGTGCCGGACCTTCGATGAGGCACACGAGGTTCAGCGCCTCGCCGGCGCGCACGGGGTATGCCACCGCGTGCATGCGCGGCGCGAGCCACACACCGATGTCCTGGGAGCGCAGCGCCGCCGGCAGGTCGGCCTGCTGCAGCAGCGCACGGTAGGCGAGATGCCCCGTGAACGCCGGCGCGCCGTCGCCGAGCAGTGCGTCGCGCACGCGGCTCCAGAGGCCGTCGGCGCCCAGCAGCGCAGCGGCTTGCAGTTCGTCCCCTGCGACCGTGCGCACCCGCACGCCGCCATCGGCCTGCACCATGCCGTCGACGCGCTCGGCCGCACGCAGCACGGCGCCGTCGGCGCGCGCCTGCGCGAGCAGCGCCGCGTGCGCGTCGGCGCGGTGCATGGTGAAGTAAGGCGCGCCGTGGCGCTCGGCGAAGGACGCGCCCAATCGCAGCCGGCCGAGTTCGCGTCCCGTGCCGGCGTCGCGCACGCGCAGCGCGCCGGGGCGGCCGGCTGCAGCCTGCACGTCCTTCCAGGCTTGGGGCCACTGCTGCACGATGCGGGTGACGTTGGGGCCGAACTGCAGGCCGGCGCCGATCTCCTCGAAGGCCGCGGCTTGCTCCAGCACCTGCACGGAACGGCCGGCGCGGCGGACCGCGATCGCCGCTGCGATCCCGCCGATGCCGCCGCCGGCGACGACCACGTCCTGCTCCATGCGGGCATTGTGCCCGCCTGGTTCAGCCGGCCTGCATGGGGACCAGCCCGAGGAGCAACGCGACGAGCTGCGAGTCGGTGAACGCGCCTTCGTGCACCCGTGCCGTCGCGCCCGTGCGCCGCTGCACTTCGTCGCGCAGGCCGGCCGCCACCAGCGGCACCTCGCCCACGACGTCGACGCACGGCTGCTGCGGGCCGGCCCCCAGGAACGAGGAGATGCCGATCGCCAGGTCCAATGCGGCGCGGTCGCCGCTGCCGGCCAGCAGCGCGACGTGGCCGGGCCGCGCCATCGAGGACTGCACCAGCGGGTGCCCGAACACGCGCCGGCCGGCGGCGTGGACGCGCAGCGAACGGCCACCGACCGCGAGGTCGACGTACGCCATGCCCACGTCGGTGGTCTTCGGGTCCGCGCCGGCGAAGCGGCGGTACACCAGCGGCCGCTCGAAATGCCCGGCCAGGTTGCGTGCGGTCTCGATGGCTCGCGCGTCCACCGAGGCGAGCAGGCCCACGCTGCCGGCCGGTGCGCCCTCGGGCGGCGCCGGCAGCGTCGGTGGTTCGGCGAACGCCCGCCACGTCTCGCGCGGGGCCAGGCCGGCCGCGGCGACCGCGTCGATGCGGCGAGCGAACGCGTCGGGCGATTCGATCCACTGCGTCGTGCTGACGGCCAGCGGCTCCGACAGGGTGCGAGGCCCGACGCTACGGTGCACCAGCCGCGGCACGTCCGGCCGCGCCTTGCGCAGCGACGTACGCAACGCCTCCTCGATCGCGTCCTCGGGCCCTTCCTGCCACAGCACGTACCAGCCCGCGATGTGCAGCACCGCACCGCAGAGGCCGGCCACCCGCGAGGGGCCCTGGACGCGCCGGCGGGCGGCGAACAGCTGCTCCATCGTCGAGCCTTCCACGCGGGCCCGGCTCACCCGCAGGATGCGAGTGACGACTTCTCCTGCAAGCGGCATGGCGCCGCCTTCCGGCTGCGGAGGCGGAAGCGGATCGCGTTTCACGGGGGAGAGGTCCTGCCTGCGGCCGCGGCAAGCGGCCAAAAAAAGGCCCGCGGGACGCGGGCGGCTCGTACTGCCATGTCCACGATTATTCCGTGGCGGGCTTTTGCTTCCGATGCATTGCTTTGCTAGATTTGATGCGTCAGGCGCAACGATGAACATCCGCCGCCTCCAGCACCTCGTGGCCCTCGCGGAAGAAGGCAACTTCCGACGCGCGGCGGAACGGGTGCACCTGAGCCAGCCGGCCTTCAGCCGCAGCATCCAGGCCGCGGAATCGGAGCTCGGCCTGAAGCTGTTCGACCGCGGCACGCAGGAAGCCAAGCCCACGCCCGCCGGCGCCTTCGTCGTCGAACGCGCGCGCAGCCTGCTGCAGCAGACCCGCAACCTCGAACGCGACGTGCTCCTGTACCGGGACCGCGCCGTCGGCGACCTCAGCTTCGGCTCCGGCCCCTTCCCTGCCGCGTCGATCGTCCCTTCCCTGCTCGCCGACGTGCGCAAGCGCTACCCCGGCGTACGCGTCTGCGTGCACGTGAACAACGCGCACCACCTGGTCAACTGCGTGCGGCGCGAGGAGCACGAGTTCTTCGTGGCCAACACGGTGGACGTGCCACGCGACGGCGCGTTCCACATCCAGCGCATCGGCACCATCCCGGGCGGGCTGTACGTGCGGCACGGGCATCCGCTGCTCGCGCGCCGCCACGTGGTGCTGGCCGACGTGCTGGGCTACGGCATCGCCACCGGCCGGCTGCCGCCGGACACGACCGCGCGCCTGCTCAAGCTGGTGGGCCAGCCGCCGGACGCCAAGCTGCCGATCGCGGTGGAGTGCGACGACACCTACCTGCTCAGGCGCATGGCGCTGGACAGCGACACGGTGATCATCTCCAGCGCGGACCTGCTGGCCGAGGACATCAAGCGCAAGGAGATCCACGAGGTGCTGCCGCGCGACCTGCCGCAGCAGCTGTCGCACCTGGGCATCGTCACGCTCTCCGGCCGCACGCCGTCCCCCGTGGCGGCCTATGCGATGCGCTTCCTCGCCGACGCCGCCGCGGCGCGATTCGGGCGCGCCGCGGCTTAGTCCTAGGCAGCCAGGAGCTGCCTGAGAACAAACGGAAGAATCCCGCCATGGCGGTAGTACTGCACCTCGATCGCAGTGTCGATGCGCAGCGTGACCGTGATCTCCCGCGTACTTCCATCCGCCTTGCGGATCGCCACCTTGGCGTCGCTCTGCGGCCGCAGCTGCGGATCGGGGATCACGTCGACGAACTCCGAGCCGTCCAGGCCGAGCCGCTCCCAGCTGTCCTCGCCCTGGAACTGCAGCGGCAACACGCCCATGCCCACCAGGTTGCTGCGATGGATGCGCTCGAAGCTGCGCGCGACCACCGCCTTGATGCCGAGCAGTTGCGTGCCCTTGGCCGCCCAGTCGCGTGAGGAGCCGGTGCCGTATTCCTCGCCGGCGAAGATGACCGTGGGACGGCCCTCGGCCATGTACTTCATCGCGGCGTCGAAGATCGGCATCTTCTCGGTGCCCCCTTGCGCGTCCCGGTACAGCGTCACGCCGCCCTCCTCGCGCGAGCCGTCCGCCCGCGGCGGCAGCATCAGGTTCTTGATGCGCACGTTGGCGAAGGTGCCGCGCATCATCACCTCGTGGTTGCCGCGCCGCGCACCGTAGCTGTTGAAGTCCGGCTTCTGCACGCCGTGCGCCAGCAGCCACTTGCCGGCCGGCGAACTCTCCTTGATGGAGCCCGCGGGCGAGATGTGGTCGGTGGTGATCGAATCGCCGAACAGCGCCATGACGCGCGCCTGGCGCACCGCTATGTCCTGGCCCGGGTCGTTGGCGGGCGGCTGCGGCGTGAAGCCCTTGAACAGCGGCGGCTCCGCGATGTAGGTGCTGGTGGGCCAGCGGTAGGTCTCGCCGCTCATGCCCTGGATGCCCTTCCACAGCTCGCCGGGTTCGGTCTTCACCTTCGCGTAGTTGTTGCGATAGGCCTTGCCGTCCATGGCGAACTTGAGCAACTTGTGGATCTCGTCGGTGGTGGGCCAGATGTCGCCCAGCCACACGTCCTTGCCGCCATGGCCCTTGCCGACCGGCTCGGTCATCAGGTCGCGCAGCACCGTGCCCGCGATCGCGTACGCCACCACCAACGGCGGGCTGGCGAGGAAGTTGGCCTTGATGTTCGGATGGATGCGCGCCTCGAAGTTGCGGTTGCCGGACAGCACGGCCGCGCAGACCAGGTCGCCCTTGGTGATCACCTCGTTGATCTCCGGCGCGAGGTCGCCCGAGTTGCCGATGCAGGTCGTGCAGCCATAGCCCGCGACGGTGAACCCAAGCTGCTCCAGGTAAGGCAGCAGCCCCGCCTTCTGCAGGTACTCGGTCACGATGCGCGAGCCAGGCGCCAGCGACGTCTTGATGTGCTTCTGCACGCGCAGGCCCGCCATCACCGCCTTCTTCGCCAGCAGCCCCGCCGCCAGCAGCACGCTGGGGTTGGACGTGTTGGTGCAGCTGGTGATGGCCGCGATCAGCACGTCGCCGTTGCCGATGGTGATGTCTTCGCGGACGGTGGGCGTCGAGGGCGCCTCGTGCTGCGCCGACGCGAGCGTCGGCTTGTTGTATTCCATCTCGGTCTCGGACACGAGCGCCGCCGGCCTGACCGGCGGATTCGCCGGCACCTTGTCCAGCGGCTCCTCGCCGCCGGAGTGCAACAGGTGGCGCGTCTGCAGCGTTTCCGAAGGCATGTTGAAACCGTTCTCCGCCGAAGGCCTGGAGTACAGCGTCCGGAACGTGCCCGCGACCTTGCCGAGCTCGATGCGGTCCTGCGGGCGCTTGGGCCCGGACAGGCTGGGCGTCACGTCGCCGAGATCCAGTTTCACGACCTGCGAGTAGTCGCACTCGCCGGCAAGCGGGATGCCGAACAGGCCCTGCGCGCGGAAGTACGCTTCCAGCGCCTCGATCTCCTCCTTGTCGCGGCCGGTGCCGCGGAAGTACTCGATCGTTTTCTCGTCGACCGGGAAGAAGCCCATGGTGGCGCCGTACTCGGGCGCCATGTTGCCGATGGTGGCGCGGTCCGGCACCGCCAGCGTGCGCGTGCCCGCGCCGAAGAACTCGACGAACTTGCCGACCACCTTGTGCTTGCGCAGCAGCTCGGTGATGGTCAGCACCAGGTCGGTGGACGTGCAGCCTTCACGCAGGCGGCCGGTGAGCTCGAAGCCGACGACGTCGGGCGTGAGCATGTACACCGGCTGGCCCAGCATCGCCGCTTCGGCCTCGATGCCGCCGACGCCCCAGGCGACCACGCCGACGCCGTTGATCATCGTCGTGTGGCTGTCCGTGCCGACCAGTGTGTCCGGGTAGTACACGCCGTCAGCGGTCTTGTGCACGCCGCGCGCGAGGTACTCCAGGTTCACCTGGTGCACGATGCCGAAGCCGGGGGGCACGACGCCGAAGGTCTTGAACGCCTGCATGCCCCACTTCATGAACTCGTAGCGCTCCTTGTTGCGCTGGAACTCGAGCTTCATGTTCAGGTCGAGCGCGTCCTTCGTGCCGTAGTGGTCGACCATCACCGAGTGATCGACGACCAGGTCCACGGGCACCAGCGGCTCGATGGTCCCGGGCTTGCGACCCAGGCGGCTGGCGGCGCTGCGCATCGCGGCCAGGTCGGCCAGCAGCGGCACGCCGGTGAAGTCCTGCAGCACGACGCGGGCGACGACGAAGGGGATCTCCTCCGTGCGCGCCGCGTTGGCCTTCCAGCTGGCCACCTCGCGCACGTGCTCGGGCGTGACCTTCAGGCCGTCGCAATTGCGCAGCACCGACTCCAGCACGATGCGCATGGACACCGGCATGCGGCGGATGTTGGGGAACTCTTCGGCGAGCGCCGGGAGCGAGTAGAACTGCCCGGTCCTCGTGCCGGCCCTGAACTGCCGGCGTGTGCGTTCGAAAGCGTGCGTCATCGGTCCTCCGTCGTTCGTGTCGCCAAGCATTGTGCCGCCGGGGGATGACCGTCGTGGGAACGTGGGCGCCGCCGAGCCAGCCGCGCGTCAGCCGTGCTCGCGCTCGAACTCCTGCATGTACTTCACCAGCGCCTGCACGCCCTCGATGGGCATCGCGTTGTAGATGGATGCGCGCATGCCGCCCGAGATGCGGTGGCCCTTGAGCTGCACCATGCCGCGGTCCTGCGCCCCCTTCAGGAAGGCCGCGTCGAGCGCCGTGTCCTTCAGGTGGAAGGGGATGTTCATCAGCGAGCGGTCCTGCAGCGCCACTTCGTTGCGGAAGAAGCGGCTCTGGTCCAGGAAGTCGTACAGCAGCTTCGCCTTCGCACGGTTGTGCTGCTCCACCGCCGGCAGGCCGCCGAGGTCCTTCACGTGCCGCAGCACCAGCCCCGCGACGTAGATCGCGTACGTCGGCGGCGTGTTGTACATGGAGTCGTGCTCCGCCTGCAGCCTGTAGTCGAAGGCGGACGGCGTGATCGGCAGCGCGTGCCCCAGCAGGTCGTCGCGCACGATCACGACCGTCAGGCCCGACGGCCCCATGTTCTTCTGTGCGCCGGCGTAGATCAGCCCGTAGCGCGACACGTCGATGGGCCGCGACAGGATGTCGGACGACATGTCCGCCACCAGCGGCACGCCGGCGGTGTCGGGCGTCCAGTGGTACTGCACGCCGCGGATCGTTTCGTTCGAGCAGACGTGCACGTAGGCGGCGCCGGGGTCCAGCCGCCACGTGTCACGCGCGGGGATGCGCGTGAAGTTCGTGTCCTGCGAGGTCGCGGCGACGTTGACGGTGCCGAACTTGCGCGCCTCGGCCAGCGAGCGCTCCGACCAGTCGCCGGTGGAGACGTAGTCGGCGCGGCCCGTGCGCCCGATCAGGTTCATCGGGACGATCGCGTTCTCGCCGATCGCACCGCCCTGCATGAACAGCACCTTGTAGTTGCCCGGGATGCCGAGCAGCTCGCGCAGCAGCGCTTCGGCTTCGGCATGGATCGCGATGAATTCCTTGCCGCGGTGGCTCATCTCCATCACGGACATGCCGCTGCCGTTCCAGTCCAGCATCTCGGCGGCGGCACGCCGCAACACGGGTTCGGGCAAGACGGCCGGGCCGGCACTGAAGTTGAAGACGCGCGACATGGAATGCAATGAAGGGAAGCGGGACAGCATACAAGAAGGAAGAAGGCGCGCGCTCCCTCCGCTCAGGCCAGCGCGTGACGCGGACGCCGGCTGCACCACCATTGCAGTTCGCCGAACGCGAACACGACGAGCGCCTGCAGCGCGATCCACGCGCCGCCCGCGAGGCTGGGGTGCAGCCAGGGCCCGGCCAGCGCGGCGACGCACAGCAGCGCCCAGCCGATGTTGCCGAACGCGAACAGCAGCACCAGCGGCCGCGGCGGCTCGGCGCGGCTGGCGGCCCACGCCACCAGCGCGCCGTAGGCGAGATAGAACAGGCCGGTCTCGAAGAGCAGTGCCGAGGGCAAGGCCAGGACGCGCGACAAGGTGTCGACGGCCGCGACGTGGATCACCCCGCAGGCCACGGAGGTGGCGGCGTCCGCCCACAGGACGCGGCGCAGGAGGGTCGTGGAAGCTTGCATGGTCTCTCCTTGGAAGTGGAGCCCGGATGCTCGGTGCCCCCATGCGCCCGGTCCATGACGTGCGAGGTCATGGAACGGGCCTGCCACAAGCCCTAGCATGGCGCCATGCAAGCTGCCCTCCAGCCGTCCCGCCGCGCGTCCCTCCAGCCCTTCGGCGCCCACCTGCGGCACTGGCGCCAGCACCGGCGCCTGAGCCAGCAGGCGCTGGCCGAGGAAGCCGAGGTGTCGACGCGCCACCTGAGCTTCGTCGAGACCGGCCGGTCCGCACCGAGCCGCGAGATGGTGATCCGCCTGGCCGCGCGCCTGGAGGTGCCGCTTCGCGAACGCAACGCGATGCTCGTCGCCGCCGGCTACGCGCCCATGTACCGCGAGCGGCCGTTCGACGACCCCGAACTCGCGCCCGCGCGCCAGGCGGTGGAGCAGATCCTGCGCGCGCACGAACCGTGGCCGGCGTTGGCGGCCGATCGCCACTGGAACCTGGTCGCGACCAACCGGATGCTGCCCCACCTGCTGGCGGGCGCGGACCCCGCGCTGCTCACGCCACCGGTGAACGTGCTGCGCATCAGCCTGGACCCGCGAGGCGTCGCCTCCTCCATCGTCAACCTCGCCCAGTGGCGCGGGCACCTGCTGGAGCGCCTGCGGCAGCAGGTGCACGCCACCGGCGACGGCGTGCTGGCGTCGCTGCTGGAGGAACTGCTCGCGCTGCCCGCTCCCCCGGACGATGCCGACGGCAAGCTGCCCGGCGAGCACGTGGGCATCGCGCTGCCACTGCGGCTGAGGACGGCGAGCGGCGAGGTGCTGAACCTGCTCAGCACGACGACGGTCTTCGGCACCGCGGTCGACGTGACCTTGCAGGAACTGACGCTGGAAACCTTCCTGCCGGCCGATGCGCAGACGGCCAATGCGCTGCGCCGGCTCGGCGAGTCGCTGCCCGCCTAGCCGTACAGCGCGCGGTGCAGCTCGAGGTAAGCGCCGGGCGGCACGGCGTCCTTGATGCGCGGGGCCACCTCGCACAGCTGCTGGTAGTTCATCGCCTGCTCCACCGCGAGATTGAGGCGGAAGCCGCGCAGGCCCATGCCCGCCGTGAGCTTCGTCGCAATGGGATACGCGGCCTGGTAGCGCTCCTGCGGCGTCCGTTCGCCGGCGGGAGCAGCGGCCTCGGGCTGCTCCTGCGGCTTCGGCCGCGACGGCGGTGCGGCCACCGGGGCAGCGGCGACCGGGGCAGCGGCCGCCGGTGCGAGGTCCGGCGCCGCGGCCCCCGACGGCAGTTCGAGCAGCCCGAGCTGCAGCAGGTAGTCGACGTCGTCGCGCGTGACGCCGACCGCGTTGGTCGCGGCCAGCACCTGGTCGACGGTCTTGCTGCCGTCGAACAGGATGAAGGCCGCGCGCTGGCGCGGGGACAGGGGCACGGAGCGGTCCTTGAGGACCTTCTGGCCGGCTTCGGACTTGACGAGTTTCATGCGTGGGGGACGGCGTGGCGCATGGCTCACCCATGATGCGGCGGACCCGGCATGCACCATTCAGGGTCATCCCTGATGGGCTGGCCCTCTCCTGTCAGGTTCGTCACGGTGTCGGCGGTCGCGCACGGGAAAGCGTGGCTGCTTCCGACCCGCGGCGGCGCGACGCGACCGCAGCATGGAACGAACCACCGCAACGAGGACGCCCATGAGCAAGGACAAGACGCCGCAGCAGAAGCTGTGGGAGATGATCAAGGACATCCGCTTCGGGATGCTGACGCACCGCCACACCGACGGCGGGCTGCACTCGCACCCGCTCACCACCCAGAACAAGGAGCTCGGCGAGAAGGGCGTGCTGTACTTCTTCGTCAGCCGCACGACCGAGGTGGGCTCGCGGCTGCGCGTGGACGGCAACGTCAACGTCACCTACAGCGACCCGCACAAGGACCACTACGTGTCGATCACCGGCACGGCGACCATCAGCGAGGACATGGACGCCAAGCAGCGCCTGTTCAACCCGATGGCCAAGGCCTGGTTCCCGAAGGGAGCCGGCGACCCCGACCTGGAACTCGTCGAGGTGCACATCACCAGCGCCGAGTACTGGGACGTCAAGGAGAGCAAGCCGACGCAGCTGTTCAAGATGGCCGCGGCGGCCGTGAGCGGCGAGCGCCCGACGATGGGCGAGCACCACGAGGTGTCGGTCGGCGCCCACTGAGGCGCGCGACCGCACTCAGGCGGGGACGGCCTCGAGCTGCGCCTCGAGGAAGTCGACGACGCGCTCGAACGGGTCGAAGCCGAACGCTTCGGCCACCGACGGGCGCAGGTTCGAGTTCGCGTTCACGTCGTAGAAGACGCGGCGGCCATCCGGCGTCTCGAGGTACTCGATGCCGCCGACGTCCAGGCCGGCCGCGCGCACGATCTTCTTCGCCGTCTCGACCGCTTCGCGCGGCACCTCGGGATAGGCGAAGAACTCCGGCGGCGGCGCAGGCGTGTCCGGGATCTCGCAGATGCCTTCGCCGTCGTCCGGGTTGCACACCGGCGAGGGGCACAGGTTGAAGCGACCGTGCGTCACGACGCGCATGGCGTACAGCAACTCGCCGCCGAGGAACTCCATTCGCACGATGCCGAATTCGGGGTCGTGCGGCAGGTACTCCTGCAGCAGGAACAGGTTGTCGGGCTGCCACACCGACGGGTCGCGGTCGAAGATGGCGTCGACCTCCTCGAAGGATTCCACCACCTGGATGCGGGCGCCGCTGCCGCCCTGGTCGGGCTTGAGCACCGCGGGCCAGCGGATGTTGCGGGCCTGCTCGCGCAGGGCGCGCGTGTCGTTGAACGTCACCGATCGAGGTGTGTCGACGCCCAGCGTGCGCAGCAACGTGGCCTGGACGCTCTTGCTCAACTCCAGCGCGAACACGTCGGCGCCATTGAGAACGCGCGCGCCGAGGCGTTCGAGCGTTCGCATGTAGGCGAGCGCGAGCGGCACCGCGCGCGTGTTGCCGCGCAGGTAGGCGCTGGGGCTGGCCTGGTTGAAGTACAGCTTCGCGCGCGGCGCATCCACGTTGCTGAACGCCGCCTTCGTGACGTCGAACGCCTCGAACGCGATGCCGCGTGCGCGCAGTGCGGCGAAGAGCGGCTTCTGCCACTCGGGATGCTCATGCAGGACGATCAGGTCGGGGGAGGCCATGCGGGGATGCTAGCCAGCGCCGGGCAACCCTGCTCCCGCAAGGAAAAAGGGCCGCGAGTGCGGCCCTTTCCTGCTCTTGCGGCGCTGCTTACGCGGGCACCGTGTCGGCGGCCTTGCTGTAGTCCTCGATCTGGTCGAAGTTCATGTACTTGTAGATCTTGTCGCCGTTGGCGTTGAGCACGCCGATGTCGGCCATGTACTCCTCGCGCGTCGGGATCTTGCCCAGGCGCGAGCAGATAGCGGCCAGTTCGGCGGAGCCCAGGTACACGTTGGTGTTCTTGCCCAGGCGGTTCGGGAAGTTGCGGGTCGACGTGGACATGACCGTCGCGCCTTCGCGCACCTGCGCCTGGTTGCCCATGCACAGCGAGCACCCGGGCATCTCCATGCGCGCGCCGGCGACGCCGAGCACGCCGTAGTGACCTTCCTCGGTCAGCTGCGCCTGGTCCATCTTGGTCGGCGGCGCCACCCACAGCTTCACCGGGATGTCGCGCTTGCCTTCCAACAGCTTGGACGCGGCGCGGAAGTGGCCGATGTTGGTCATGCACGAGCCGATGAACACCTCGTCGATCTTGGCGCCGGCGACGTCGGACAGCGTCTTCACGTCGTCCGGGTCATTCGGGCACGCCACGATCGGCTCGCCGATCTCGGCCAGGTCGATCTCGATGACGGCCGCGTACTCGGCGTCGGCATCGCGCTCGAGCAGCTGCGGGTTCTTCAGCCAGGCTTCCTGCGCGGCGATGCGGCGCGCCAGCGTGCGCGCATCGGCGTAGCCCTGCGAGATCATCCAGCGCATCAAGGTGATGTTGCTCTTGATGTACTCGATGATCGGCTCCTTGTTCAGGTGCACGGTGCAGGCCGCGGCCGAACGCTCGGCCGACGCGTCGGACAGCTCGAACGCCTGTTCCACCTTCAGGTCAGGCAGTCCTTCGATCTCGAGGATGCGGCCGGAGAAGATGTTCTTCTTGCCGGCCTTGGCGACGGTCAGCAGGCCTTGCTTGATCGCGTACAGCGGGATCGCGTTGACCAGGTCGCGCAGCGTGACCCCGGGCTGCATCCGGCCCTTGAACTTCACCAGCACGCTCTCGGGCATGTCCAGCGGCATGACGCCGGTGGCGGCCGCGAAGGCGACCAGGCCGGAGCCGGCCGGGAAGCTGATGCCGATCGGGAAGCGGGTGTGCGAGTCGCCGCCGGTGCCGACGGTGTCGGGCAGCAGGAAGCGGTTCAGCCAGCTGTGGATCACGCCGTCACCGGGGCGCAACGCGACGCCGCCACGCGTGGAGATGAACGCGGGCAGCTCGTGGTGCGTCTTCACGTCCACCGGCTTCGGGTACGCGGCCGTGTGGCAGAACGACTGCATGACGAGGTCGGCCGAGAAGCCCAGGCAGGCCAGGTCCTTCAGCTCGTCGCGCGTCATCGGGCCGGTGGTGTCCTGCGAGCCCACCGAAGTCATCTTCGGTTCGCAGTACGTGCCGGGGCGGATGCCCTGCCCTTCCGGCAGGCCGCAGGCGCGGCCGACCATCTTCTGCGCGAGCGTGAAGCCCTTGCCGGAATCGACCGGCGGCTTGGGCAGGCGGAACAGCGTCGAGGGCGGCAGGCCCAGCGCTTCGCGCGCCTTGGCGGTGAGGCCGCGGCCGATGATCAGCGGGATGCGGCCGCCGGCGCGCACTTCGTCGAACAGCACGTCGCTCTTCACTTCGAAAGTCGCGATGACTTCGCCGTTCTTCAGCGCCTTGCCTTCGTACGGGCGCAGCTCGATGACATCGCCCATCTCCATCTTGCTGGTGTCCAGCTCGATCGGCAGCGCGCCCGCGTCTTCCATCGTGTTGTAGAAGATCGGCGCGATCTTGCCGCCCAGGCAGACGCCGCCGAAGCGCTTGTTCGGCACGTGCGGAATGTCCTGGCCGGTCCACCACAGCACGCTGTTGGTCGCCGACTTGCGCGACGAACCGGTGCCCACGACGTCGCCGACGTAGGCGACCGGGTGGCCCTTGGCCTTCAGGTCCTCGATCAGCTTGATCGGGCCGCGCTTGCCGTCCTCCTCGGGCTGGAACGGCGCGCCTTCGCGCTTGTTCTTCAGCATCGCGAGCGCGTGCAGCGGGATGTCCGGACGGCTCCACGCGTCCGGCGCGGGCGACAGGTCGTCGGTGTTGGTTTCGCCGGGCACCTTGAAGACGGTGACGGTGAGGCTTTGCGGCAGTTCGGGGCGGCCGGTGAACCACTCGGCGTCGGCCCAGCTTTGCAGCACGGCCTTGGCGTTGGCGTTGCCCTTGTCGGCCTTTTCCTTGACGTCGTGGAACTGGTCGAACATCAGCAGCGTGCCCTTGAGGGCGTCGGCCGCGACGGCGCCGACTTCGGCATCGTCCAGCAGGTCGATCAGCGGGCTGATGTTGTAGCCGCCGAGCATGGTGCCCAGCAGCTCGGTCGCCTTGGCGCGGCTGATGATCATGCACTTCTCGCTGCCCAGGGCGACGGCCGCGAGGTAGCTGGCCTTCACCTTGGCGGCGTCGTCGACGCCCGCCGGCACGCGGTGGGTGACCAGGTCGAGCAGGAAATCCGCCTCGGCCTGCGAGGGGTTCTTCAGCAGCTCGATGAGGTCGGCCGTCTGCTTCGCGTTCAGCGGCAGCGGCGGGATGCCGAGCGCGGCGCGCTCGGCGACATGCTTCACGTAGTCCTGCAACATGTGGTGGTCTCTCCGTCTGGTCTCGATTCAGGTCACTGGGCCGGGGCGGACGCCGGGGACGCGGCGGGCGCCGAAGTGGGGGCGGGTGTGGGAGCCGATGCGGGCACCGTTTGCGGCGCGGGCGGCAGGTTCAGGCCCTGTGCAGCGGACGCGGGCGTCCCGGGCGGCAGCGATTCGCGCGATGCCGACGCGGCCGGCTGCGGCGCATCGAGGATGCTCGGGCGCGGGTTGCGCTTCAGGTCCTCGGCCATGTCCTTCTGCTTCGGGCTCTGGCATTCGTCGGCCAGGCGCTGCCCGAGCTTCTGGCTCATGAGCATCGACTTGTTCCCGAGCTGCAGCCACATCGCGCCGCGCTTCGGGTCTTCCAGCCGGATGGCGCCCGTGCGGCTTTCCACCGGGTGCATCAGGAAGCGGTAGCCCTTGGTCGTGACGACGAACAGGCCGGCGCGGCGCGCGGGCTTGACGTTCACCGTGGCGCCGAGTTCGCACGGCAGCTCGCCGGTGTCCACGCGCTTGGCGACTTCGAGGTCGTCGTCGGTGAGCTTGACGTTCGGGTCGTCATCGATCGGGGTGACTTCCTCGACCGCCTTCTGCGCGCTCCTGGCCAGTTTCGGCTTGGCCTTGGCGGCCGGTGCCTTCGCAGCCGGCTTGCCCGGTGCCTTGGGGGTCGTCTGCGCGAACGCAGGGGCCGCGAGCAGCAGTGCCAGCGCGGTGGTGGTGGTCAGCGAAAGACGCAAATCGGGACTCCTGGGTCAGGCGGCGGCGTCGAACCACGCGCGCGCGCCGGCCGGCAACGGCCGGCCGGTGGCTTGGGCGCGCTCGAGCACCTGCCAATGAAAACGGTAGCTGGCGCGGTCATGCAGCTTGCCGTCGAAGGAAATCGGCGCCCACGCCGCCGCTTGCGCGGCCAGCAGCAGGCGCACGGCCAGTTCCACCTCGTCGCCCGTCGGCGCCATCGCCTCGAGGATGGGACGGACCTGGTCAGGGTGGATGCTCCACATGCGCGTGAAGCCGAATTCGGTGGTCGCACGGCGCGCGGCCGCACGCATGGCGGCCGGGTCCTTGAACTCGGTGACCACGCTGTGCGAAGGCACCTTGCCGTGCGCGTGGCACGCCGACGCGATCTCCAGCTTGGCGCGCACCACGAGCGGGTGCGTGAACTGGCCCTCGACGCCCATGCCGGCTTCGGGAATCGCGCCGCCATGCGCCGACACGAAGTCCATCAGGCCGAAGCTGAGCGACTGCACGCGCGGGTGCGAGGCGATGTCGAAGGCGCGGTGCACGGCGGCGGGCGATTCGATGAGCGCATGCAGCGGCAGCGCGGGAGCGCCAGCCGCGTCGACGGCCCGAACGGCCGTTTCGATGTCCTGCACCGACTCGACCTTGGGGATCATCACGTGCGCCAGCCGCGCGCCGGCGCCGCCGACGATGGTGCGGACGTCGTCCGCGAAGGCGGGATGGTCGACGGCATGCACGCGCACGGCGACGCGCATGCCCTCTTCGGCGCCGAGCGCCAGCTCGGAGACCAGCTTCGCGTGGTCGGCTTCCGCGCCCGCAGGCGCGCCGTCCTCGCAATCGAGCGTGACGTCGAAGACGCAGGCGCCGAACTCGCGGGCCATGTCGGCCTGCAGCTGCAGGCTCTTGCGCATGCGCGCCTCGACGCCGCTGTAGTGGTCGCACACCGGCAGGTGGCCGGTGCGCGCCTGGGCGCCGAGAAGGACGGTGCGCGGGTGCAAGGTCAGAGCAGGTGCGCGACGCCGGCCTGCTCGTCCTGCAGTTCCTTCAGCGTCTTGTTGATGCGGTCCTGGCTGAACTCGTCGATCGGCAGGCCCTTGACGACTTCGTACTTGCCGTTGGCCGTGGTGACCGGGAAGCCGAACATCACGTCTTTGGGAATGCCGTAGTCGCCGTTGGACGGGATGCCCATCGTGACCCACTTGCCGTTGGTGCCGAGCGCCCAGTCGCGCATGTGGTCGATGGCGGCGTTGGCGGCCGAGGCAGCCGACGACAGGCCGCGCGCCTCGATGATGGCGGCGCCGCGCTTGCCCACGGTGGGCAGGAAGGTGTCGGCGTTCCAGGCCTGGTCGTTGATCATGTCCTTGACGCTCTTGCCACCCACGGTGGCGAAGCGGTAGTCGGCGTACATGGTCGGCGAGTGGTTGCCCCACACGGTCATCTTCTCGATGTCGGCCACGGCGACCTTGGCCTTGGCCGCGATCTGCGACAGGGCGCGGTTGTGGTCCAGGCGGAGCATGGCGGTGAAGTTCTCGCGCGGCAGCGAGGGCGCGCTCTTCATCGCGATGTAGGCGTTGGTGTTGGCCGGGTTGCCGACCACCAGCACCTTCACGTTGCGGCTGGCGACCTTGTCCAGCGCCTTGCCCTGCGCCGTGAAGATGGCGCCGTTGACGGCCAGCAGCTCGGCGCGTTCCATGCCCGGGCCGCGCGGACGCGAGCCGACCAGCAGCGCGTAGTCGGTGTCCTTGAACGCGGTCATCGGGTCGCTATGCGCTTCCATGCCGGCCAGCAGCGGGAACGCGCAGTCCTCGAGCTCCATCATCACGCCCTTGAGGGCCTTCTGCGCCTTCTCGTCCGGGATCTCCAGCAGCTGCAGGATCACCGGCTGGTCCTTGCCGAGCATCTCGCCCGAGGCGATGCGGAACAGGAGGGCGTAACCGATCTGGCCGGCGGCGCCGGTGACGGCGACGCGGACGGGCTTCTTGGACATGGAAGGTTCTCCGGTGGAAGGTTGCGAATCGGCGCGGAGCCTGGGAGCGCGCCGCGGCGCACGGCCGGGGGCGAGGCCCTCGCGGGACAGCCCGTGATTGTACCCATGGCGACCCTGGCGCGGCAATTTGTCTTATGTCTTATAGAAGATATGATCGGGCCTCGGACGCCCTCCCGGACCCATGCCCACCCCGCCCTTCCCGGACGACGCCGGCGCCCTGCCGGCGACGCCCGCGTTCAGCCCGCTGTACCAGCAGATCAAGGACCTGATCCTGCAAAGCCTGCAGCAGGGCGAGTGGAAGCCGGGCGAGGCGATCCCCAGCGAAATCGACCTGGCCGCGCGCTACCGCGTCAGCCAGGGCACGGTGCGCAAGGCCATCGACGAGCTCGCGGCCGAGCACCTGCTGGTGCGTCGCCAGGGCAAGGGCACCTTCGTCGCGACGCATGCCGAGCAGCACGTGCAGTACCGCTTCCTGCGGCTCGTGCCCGACAGCGGCGACCGCGATGCCAATGGCCCCGCGCAGCGCACGATCCTCGAATGCCGGCGCTCGCGTGCCACCGGCGACATCGCACGCGCGCTCGCGCTGCGCTCCGGCGAGCCGGTGGTGCAGGTGCGCCGCGTGCTGTCGTTCGCGGGCGTGCCGACGATCCTGGAAGACCTGTGGCTCCCCGGTGGCCCGTTCAAGGGCCTGACGGCCGAACAGATGGCCGACTACCCCGGGCCGACGTACGCGATGTTCGAGCTCGAGTTCGGCGTGCGCATGGTGCGCGCCGAGGAGAAGATCCGCGCCGTCGCCGCCGACGAGCAGCAGGCCGCGTTGCTGGCCGTCTCCCCGGGCACGCCGCTGCTCAGCGTGGAACGCATCGCTTCGACCTACAACGGCCTGCCCATGGAGTTGCGGCGCGGCCTGTACCGCACCGGCGACCGCCACTACCGCAACGTGCTCGCGTGAACGCCGCGCGCGCGCAAGTGACCCGGCGGACCTGTCGAGTCCCTTGCAACCGCCGTGTCAGCTTGTTGCAGTGAAATAGAATCGTGTGTTGTCCGCGGCACGCCCGCGCCATTTCGCACACGCGACCCCAGAAAGCTCCCGCCCATGCAGACAGCCCAGAAGCGGCCGGAATTCCGCAACATCAACGCCTTGCGCGACCTGCCCACCTACCGCCTGCCGGCGCCGGGCTGGGTGTCCATCCTCCACCGCGTCAGCGGCATGCTGATGTTCGTGTTGCTGCCCTTCATCATCTGGATGTTCGACACGTCCGTCACCTCCGAGGTGTCGTTCGCGCGCTTCCGTTCCGCCTTCACCAACGGCCTCGGCTTCGTGCCGGGCTGGTTCGTCAAGCTGGTCGTGCTCGCGCTGATCTGGGCCTACCTGCACCACGTGTTCGCCGGCGTGCGCCACCTGTGGATGGACGTCAGCCACGCGGCGACGACCAAGCAGTTCGGCGGCAAGAGCGCCAAGGTCGTGCTGGTCGCCAGCATCGTCCTCACCGTCGTGCTCGCGGCCAAGCTGTTCGGCCTGTACTGAACGAGAGATCCCCATGAGCGTCCCCAAGCGTCAAGGCCCCGTCAACTACGGCTCGCAGCGCACCGTCGTCGGCGCGCACTACGGCATGCGCGACTGGCTCAGCCAGCGCGTCACCGCGGTCGTGATGACCATCTTCACCCTGCTGGTCCTCGGCCAGCTGCTGCTCACGCGCGGTCCCATCGGCTACGACAAGTGGGCCGGCATCTTCGCGGCGCAGTGGATGAAGGTGCTGACCTTCTCCGTCATCGCCTCGCTCCTCTGGCACGTGTGGGTCGGCATGCGCGACGTGCTGATGGACTACATCAAGCCGGTGTTCCTGCGCCTCGTGCTGCAGGTGTTCGTGATCGTGTGGCTCACCGGCTGTGCCGGCTGGGCCCTGCAAGTCCTCTGGCGCCTCTGAGCGCCGACAGCAAATGGCCTACAGCAGCAAGAACATCACCCGCCGCCGCTTCGACGTCGTCATCGTCGGTGCGGGCGGCTCCGGCATGCGCGCGTCCCTGCAACTCGCGCGCGCCGGCCTCAACGTCGCCGTCCTGTCCAAGGTGTTCCCCACCCGCTCGCACACCGTCGCCGCGCAAGGCGGCATCGGCGCGTCGCTGGGCAACATGTCCGAGGACAACTGGCACTACCACTTCTACGACACCGTCAAGGGCGGTGACTGGCTGGGCGACCAGGACGCGATCGAGTTCATGTGCCGCGAGGCGCCGCACGTGGTCTACGACCTCGAGCACATGGGCATGCCGTTCGACCGCAACCCGGACGGCACCATCTACCAGCGCCCGTTCGGCGGCCACACGGCCAACTACGGCGAGAAGCCCGTGCAGCGCGCCTGCGCCGCGGCCGACCGCACCGGGCACGCGATGCTGCACACGCTGTACCAGCAGAACGTCAAGGCGCGCACCAGTTTCTTCGTCGAGTGGATGGCGCTGGACCTGATCCGCGATGCCGAAGGCGACGTCGTCGGCGTCACCGCGCTGGAGATGGAGACGGGCGACCTGCACATCCTGGAAGCCAAGACCACGCTGCTGGCCACCGGCGGCGCGGGCCGCATCTTCGCCGCGTCGACCAACGCGTTCATCAACACCGGCGACGGGCTGGGCATGGCGGCGCGCGCCGGCATCCCGCTCGAGGACATGGAGTTCTGGCAGTTCCACCCGACCGGCGTGGCCGGCGCGGGCGTGCTGCTCACCGAAGGCTGCCGCGGCGAAGGCGCCATCCTGCTGAACAGCAATGGCGAGCGCTTCATGGAGCGCTACGCGCCCACGCTGAAGGACCTGGCGCCGCGCGACTTCGTGTCGCGTTCGATGGACCAGGAGATCAAGGAAGGTCGCGGCTGCGGTCCCAACAAGGACTACGTGCTGCTCAAGCTGGACCACCTGGGCGCGGAGACCATCCACAAGCGCCTGCCGTCGGTGTACGAGATCGGCATCAACTTCGCCAACGTCGACATCACCAAGGAGCCGATCCCGGTCGTGCCCACGATCCACTACCAGATGGGCGGCATCCCGACCAACATCCACGGCCAGGTGGTGACGCAGACCGCGGACGACCACAACGCGGTGGTCAACGGCCTCTACGCGGTGGGCGAATGCTCCTGCGTCAGCGTGCACGGCGCCAACCGCCTGGGCACCAACTCGCTGCTGGACCTGCTGGTGTTCGGCCGCGCGGCCGGCAACCACATCGTCGAGTTCGCCTCGCGCACCAAGGCCCACAAGGACCTGCCCAAGGACGCCGCGGACCGCACGCTAGAGCGTCTCGCGCGACTGGACTCGGCCACCGGTGGCGAATACGCCCAGGACGTGGCCAACGACATCCGCGCCACCATGCAGCGCCACGCGGGCGTGTTCCGCACGCAGTCGAGCATGGACGAAGGCGTGCAGAAGATCGCCGCCATCCGCGAACGCGTGAATGCGATCGCGATGCAGGACAAGTCGATGGTGTTCAACACGGCCCGCGTGGAAGCGCTGGAGGTCGAGAACCTCATCGAGTGCGCGCAGGCGACCATGGTGTCGGCAGCCGCCCGCAAGGAATGCCGCGGCGCCCACACCGTCAGCGACTACGAGAAGCCGGCCGACGACCCGGTCGCGCCGCTCGGCCGCGACGATGCCAACTGGATGAAGCACACGCTGTGGCACAGCCAGGGCAATTCGCTCACCTACAAGCCCGTGAAGATGAAGCCGCTGACGGTCGACTCCGTGCCGCCGAAGGTGCGCACGTTCTGATCGGTACGTTGTCCTACGGACTTCCACGGCGGCACCAAAGCACCTAGATTCCCTCGAAGCACCATGCAGAAACGCACGTTCCAGATCTACCGCTACGACCCGGACAAGGACGCCAAGCCTTACATGCAGACGGTCGAGATCGAGCTCGAGGGCAACGAGCGCATGCTGCTCGACGCGCTGATGAAGCTCAAGGCGCAGGACCCGACGCTGTCGTTCCGCCGCTCCTGCCGCGAAGGCGTGTGCGGCTCGGACGCGATGAACATCAACGGCAAGAACGGCCTGGCGTGCCTGACGAACATGCGCACGCTGAAGGATCCGATCGTCCTCAAGCCCCTGCCCGGCCTGCCCGTCGTGCGCGACCTGATCGTCGACATGACGGACTTCTTCAAGCAGTACCACTCGATCAAGCCCTACCTCGTCAACGACGAGATCCCGCCCGAGAAGGAACGCCTGCAGTCCCCCGAGGAGCGCGAAGAGCTCAACGGCCTGTACGAATGCATCCTGTGCGCCAGCTGCTCCACCAGCTGCCCCAGCTTCTGGTGGAACCCGGACAAGTTCGTCGGCCCGGCCGGCCTGCTGCAGGCCTACCGCTTCATCGCCGACAGCCGCGACCAGGCGACCGGCGAGCGCCTCGACAACCTCGAGGACCCGTACCGCCTGTTCCGCTGCCACACGATCATGAACTGCACGGACGTCTGCCCGAAGGGCCTCAACCCGACGGCCGCCATCGGCAAGATCAAGGAGCTGATGGTCCGCCGGGCCATCTGAGGCACGCGTGGCGGAAGCGCTCCTGGACGATCACGCCGTCGGCAAGCTGCGCTGGCGCTGCCGGCGCGGGCTGCTGGAGAACGACCTCGTCCTGGAACGCTTCTTCTCGCGGCACGCGGCGACCCTCACCGCTCGGCAGGGCGAGTTGCTCGAGGAGTTGATGCAACTCGCCGACAATGACCTGCTGGACCTGCTGCTGTCGCGCCGCGAGCCCGCCGGCGAGCTCGACCGTCCCGAAGTCCATGGATTGCTGAAGCTGCTGCGCTCGCGCTGAGCGCGCCCACCGATCACCCAAGGAAACGCCATGAAACTCGCCGACAACAAAGCCACCCTGTCGTTCTCCAGCGGCAGCCCCAGCGTCGAGCTGCCCGTCTACAAGGGCACCATCGGCCCGGACGTGATCGACATCCGCAAGCTGTACGCGCAGACGGGCATGTTCACGTACGACCCCGGCTTCATGTCGACGGCGTCGTGCCAGTCGACCATCACGTACATCGACGGCGATAAGGGCGAGCTGCTGTACCGCGGCTACCCCATCGAGCAGCTGGCCACGAAGTGCGACTTCCTCGAGACCTGCTACCTGCTGCTCAAGGGTGAACTGCCCAACCAGGCGCAGAAGACCGATTTCGTCTCGCGCGTGACCAACCACACGATGGTCAACGAGCAGATGCAGTTCTTCCTGCGCGGCTTCCGCCGCGACGCGCACCCGATGGCGGTGATGACCGGCCTGGTGGGCGCCCTGTCGGCCTTCTACCACGACAGCACCGACATCAATAACCCCGAGCACCGCGAGATCTCGGCGATCCGGCTGATCGCGAAGATGCCGACGCTGGTCGCGATGACCTACAAGTACTCCGTCGGCCAGCCGTACATCTACCCGAAGAACGACCTGTCGTACTCGGCGAACTTCATGCGCATGATGTTCGCGACGCCGTGCGAGGAGTACGAGCCCAACGACGTGCTGGTGCGCGCGATGGACCGCATCTTCATCCTGCACGCCGACCACGAGCAGAACGCGTCCACCTCCACCGTGCGCCTGTGCGGCAGCTCGGGCACGAACCCGTTCGCGGCCATCGCCGCCGGCGTCGCGTGCCTCTGGGGTCCCGCCCACGGCGGCGCCAACGAAGCCGCGCTGAACATGCTGGAGGACATCCAGCAGATGGGCGGCGTCGCCAAGATCGGCGAGTTCGTCTCCAAGGTGAAGGACAAGAACTCCGGCGTCCGCCTGATGGGCTTCGGCCATCGCGTCTACAAGAACTACGACCCGCGTGCCAAGCTGATGCGCGAGACCTGCCACGAGGTGCTGCAGGAGCTGGGCCTGGAAAACGACCCGCTGTTCAAGCTGGCCATGTCGCTGGAGAAGATCGCGCTGGAAGACGAGTACTTCGTCTCGCGCAAGCTGTACCCGAACGTCGACTTCTACTCGGGCATCGTACAGCGCGCCATCGGAATCCCGGTCGGCCTGTTCACGGGCATCTTCGCGCTGGCCCGCACCGTCGGCTGGATCGCGCAGCTCAACGAGATGCTGGCCGATCCCGAGTACAAGATCGGCCGCCCGCGCCAGCTGTTCACCGGCGCCACCAAGCGCGACGTGCAGCCGATCGCCCAGCGCTGATCCGGCTTCGCGTTGGGACAAAGCCCGCTCCGGCGGGCTTTTTCATGCCCGGACGAGCCCACACCCATCTCCATCCGCGATGGGAGGGCATCGCCACCGAGGGAGAATGGCCATCGACCTTCTTCCCTGACGAATGCAAAGCACCGAACGCAGCTTCGCGCGCCGGCTGGACCTCACGTCCCTCCAGCTGTTCGTCGCCGTCTGCGAGGCCGGGTCGATCGGCCGCGCCGCGGGGCAGGAGTTCATCGCGGCGTCCGCCGTGAGCAAGCGACTCTCGGACCTCGAAGCCGCCCTCGGCACCCCGTTGCTGTATCGGCGCCCGCGCGGCGTCGAACTCACGCCCGCGGGCGAGACCTTCCTGCACCACGCGCGCTCGGTCCTCTTCAGCCTCGAGCGCATGCAGGGCGAACTGAGCGAATTCGCGCAGGGCGTTCGCGGGCACGTGCGCATCCACGCCAACCTGTCGGCCATCGTGCAATTCCTGCCGGAGGACCTGGCGGGCTTCGCGCGCCGGCATCCGCAGGTCAAGCTCGATCTCGAGGAGCACGTCAGCGCCGAAGTCGTGCGCGCGGTGCGCGACGGCGATGCCGACGTCGGCATCTGCAACACGACCGGCGCGCTCGCGGACCTGCAGGTGCGCCGCTATCGGCAGGACCGCCTGGTGGTCGCCGTGCCGCGCGGCCACCCGCTTGCTGCCTACGACGCGGTCTGGTACGCCGACACGCTGGACCACGACCAGATCGGCATGAGCGGCAACAGCGCGATCGACGTCGCGATGCGCCGCGCCGCTGCCGCCGCCGGCAAGGACATCCCGCTGCGCGTGCGCGTCACCGGGCTCGATGCGCTGTGCCGCATGGTCCACAACCGGCTGGGCATCGGCCTGCTGCCCGATCGCGCCTTCGAGCTGCTGCGCGGCGTCGGCGACCTGCAGGCCGTGCCGCTGCGCGACGACTGGGCGGTGCGCGACATCGACCTGCTGGCGCGCGACTTCGACGCGCTGCCCGTCACCGCGCGCATGCTCGTCGACCACCTGTGCGCCACCGCCGATCCCCTGCTGGACGATCGCCGGGCCGCCTAGACCCGACCACTAGAATCCAACCGAACAGGACCACGCCATGGCCCGCACCCTCTACGACAAGATCTGGGACGAGCACGTCGTCCACACCGAGGAGGACGGCACCGCCATCCTCTACATCGACCGCCATCTCGTGCACGAGGTGACGAGCCCGCAGGCGTACGAAGGCCTGCGCGAAAGCGGCCGCAAGGTGTGGCGCGTGAGCTCCGTCGTCGCCACCGCCGACCACAACACGCCCACCACCGGCTGGGAGCGCGGCTACGACGGCATCGACGACCCGATCAGCAAGGAACAGGTCACGACCCTCGACAAGAACATGCAGGAGTTCGGCGCCGCCGCGTACTTCCCGTTCCTGTCCAAGCGCCAGGGCATCGTGCACGTGATCGGTCCCGAGCAGGGCGCGACGCTGCCGGGCATGACGGTGGTGTGCGGCGATTCGCACACGTCCACGCACGGCGCGTTCGGCGCGCTCGCGCACGGCATCGGCACCAGCGAGGTGGAGCACGTGCTGGCCACGCAGACGCTGCTGGCCAAGAAGGCGAAGAACATGCTGGTGCGCGTCGAGGGCCAGCTGGCCCGCGGCGTCACCGCCAAGGACATCGTGCTGGCCATCATCGGCCGCATCGGCACCGCGGGCGGCACCGGCTACACGATCGAGTTCGCCGGTTCGGCCATCCGCGCACTGTCGATGGAAGGCCGCATGACCGTGTGCAACATGGCCATCGAGGCCGGCGCCCGCGCGGGACTGGTCGCGGTGGACGACAAGACCATCGAGTACCTGAAGGGCCGCCCGCTCTCGCCCACAGGCGTGGAATGGGACCAGGCGGTCGCCTACTGGCGCACGCTGCAGTCCGACCCCGGCGCGGGGTTCGACGCGGTGGTCGACCTGGACGCCGCCGCGATCCGGCCGCAGGTGACCTGGGGCACGTCGCCCGAGATGGTCACGGGCGTGGACGGCCGCGTGCCGGACCCGGATGCCGAGAAGGACGACTCCAGGCGGGGCGCCATCGAGCGCGCGCTGACCTACATGGGCCTGGAACCCGGCAAGCCGGTGCAGGACATCTTCGTCGACAAGGTGTTCATCGGCTCGTGCACCAACAGCCGCATCGAGGACATCCGCGAGGCCGCCGCGGTGGTCAAGCGCCTCGGGCAGAAGGTGGCCAAGAACGTGAAGCTCGCGATGGTGGTGCCGGGCTCCGGCCTGGTGAAGGAACAGGCCGAGCGCGAAGGGCTGCACGAGATCTTCAAGGCCGCGGGCTTCGACTGGCGCGAACCGGGCTGCTCGATGTGCCTGGCGATGAACGCCGACCGGCTCGAGCCGGGCGAGCGCTGCGCGTCCACCAGCAACCGCAATTTCGAGGGCCGCCAGGGTGCGGGCGGCCGCACGCACCTGGTCAGCCCCGCGATGGCCGCGGCGGCGGCGGTGCACGGCCATTTCGTCGATGTCCGTCAATTCGCCTGAGGAGGCTCCATGAAGAAAACGATCGCCACGCTGCTCGCCTGCCTGTTCGTGCTGGCCGGGTGCAACACCATCAAGGGCGCCGGCCAGGACATCCAGAAGGCCGGCAACGCGATCGAGAACGCGGCCAAGAAGTGACGGACTAGAGGGGGCGGCATCGGCCAGCCCTGCAGGAGCAAACACATGGACAAGTTCACCGTCCACAAGGGGCTCGTCGCCCCGATGGACCGCGAGAACGTCGACACCGACGCGATCATCCCCAAGCAGTTCCTCAAGTCGATCCGCAAGACGGGCTTCGGGCCCAACCTGTTCGACGAGTGGCGCTACCTGGATCCGGGCTACCCGGGCCAGGACCCGGCCAGCCGCAAGCCCAACCCGGACTTCGTGCTGAACCAGCCGCGCTACAAGGGCGCGTCGATCCTGCTGGCGCGCAAGAACTTCGGTTGCGGCTCGTCGCGCGAGCACGCGCCCTGGGCGCTGCAGCAATACGGGTTCCGCGCGCTGATCGCGCCGAGCTACGCCGACATCTTCTTCAACAACTGCTTCAAGAACGGCGTGCTGCCCATCGTGCTGCCCGAGTCCGTCGTGGCGCAGCTGTTCGACGAGGTGCATGCGTTCCCGGGCTACGAGCTGACCGTGGACCTGGACCGCCAGGTGATCACGAAGGCGCAGGGCGACGCCATTCCCTTCGACGTGCAACCGTTCCGCAAATACTGCCTGCTCAACGGCTTCGACGACATCGGCCTCACGCTGCGGCAGTCCGACAAGATTCGCGCGTTCGAGGCGCACCGCCTCGCGACCAAGCCCTGGCTGGCGCACACGCTGGGCGCGCGTTGATGCGCCTGCGTGCCGCCGCGGCCGCGCTGGCCGCCGTCCTGTCGTTCGCTGCGTCGGCGCAGGACGCACGGCCGGGCGCGTTGCGTTTCGCCCGTGCCGACGAAGCGCGGGCGGCGCTCGTGGCCGACGACGACTGGATGGCCACCACGAGCCCGTTCCAGCGGGCTGCAACGCTCGGGAGCGCGGGCGCAGTGGACGTTCCCGAGTTCAAGGCGGCGCTCGCGCGGGCCGGCCATGCGTGCAGCGAGCAGGAGCAGCAACGCTGGAACGCGGCGGCCGCCACCGCGCTGCCCCGCATCCGCGAGATCGGCCTGCCGGTCCCCTGGCCCGTGACGATCGTGTGCACCGACGGCTCCGATGCCGCCGGCGCGCCGTACACGCGCGGCCGGGCGATCTTCATGCCGCGCGATGGCGAAGCGGGGCCGCGCGACGCCTTCGTGCTGGTGCACGAGATCGTGCACGTCACCTCGCGCGCGAACCCGCAGCTGGCCACGCGCCTCTACCGCGAACTGGGCTTCGAGCCCGTCGCCGACCTCGCGTGGCCTCGCGAGTGGCTCGACGCGCGCATCTCCAATCCCGATGCGCCGCATTCGCGCCACGCGATGCAGCTGGACACGCCCGCGGGCCGGCAGTGGGTCGTGCCGCTCCTCGTCGCGGGCCGCACGCAGCTGCGCCCGGGTGAAAGCTTCTTCCATGTCCTGCAGGTGCGCGTGCTCGCGATCACGCCGGGAACGAACGGCCAGCCGAGCCAGCCGGTCCGCCGCGACGGCCAGCTGCTCTGGTGGCCCATCGAGGCGCTGCCGGCCTACCTGCAGCGGCTCGGGGGCAACACCGGCTACGTGTTGCATCCCGAGGAAACGCTCGCCGACAACATCGCGCTGCTGGCCTTGCAACGGCCCGCGCGCAACCCTGCCCTGCTGGATCGCCTGCGCGCCGCGCTCGCCGGCAGCGGCGCCACCCCATCGAAGAAAGAGATCCGCCCATGAAGATCGCAGTCCTGCCCGGCGACGGCATCGGTCCCGAGATCGTCGCCGAGGCCCTGAAGGTGCTGAAGGTGCTCGACCTGAAGTTCGACGTCGAGGCTGCGCCGGTCGGCGGCGCCGCCTACGACGCGCACGGCCACCCGCTGCCCGAAGCGACCTTGAAGCTCGCGAAGGCCTCCGATGCGATCCTGTTCGGCGCCGTCGGCGACTGGAAGTACGACAAGCTGGAACGCCACCTGCGGCCCGAGCAGGCGCTGCTCGGGCTGCGCAAGCACCTGGGCCTGTTCGCCAACCTGCGGCCGGCCATCTGCTACGAGCAGCTGACGCACGCCTCGAGCCTGAAGCCCGAGCTCGTCGCGGGCCTGGACATCCTGATCGTGCGCGAGCTGACCGGCGATATCTACTTCGGCCAGCCGCGCGGCCGCCGCTCCTCGCCCGATGGCGCGTTCGCCGGCGCCGAGGAAGCGTTCGACACGATGCGGTACTCGCGCCCGGAGATCGAGCGCATCGCGCACGTCGCGTTCGACGCCGCGCGCAAGCGCAACAAGCACGTCACCAGCGTCGACAAGGCCAACGTGCTCGAAACCTCGCAACTGTGGAAGGACGTGCTCACCGAAGTGGGCAAGCAGTACGCCGACGTGACGCTCGACCACATGTACGTCGACAACGCGGCGATGCAACTGGTGAAGAACCCCAAGTTCTTCGACGTCGTGGTCACCGGCAACATGTTCGGCGACATCCTCTCGGACGAAGCCGCGATGCTCACGGGCTCCATCGGCATGCTGCCGTCTGCCAGTCTGAACGCCGGCAAGCAGGGCCTGTACGAGCCGAGCCACGGCAGCGCGCCGGACATCGCCGGCAAGGGCGTGGCCAATCCATTGGCTACAATCCTGTCCGCAGCCATGATGCTCCGCTACTCCCTCCAGCAAGCTGAAGCCGCCGACCGCATCGAGTCCGCGGTGCAGTCGGTGCTGGCCCAGGGACTGCGCACGGCGGACATCCATTCCGAAGGCACCACGAAGGTCGGCACCCGCGCCATGGGCGACGCCGTCGTGGCCGCGATCACCAAGAAAACCACCAAGGGCTAGCAAGCTCCGGTTCGTCGCGCGCCTCCCCCGGGCCAGACGAGCCGGGGGACCAGGATTCAACTGAAAGGCGTGACGACGATGGCACTCTCCAAGGCACAACAACCGCTGGTCGGCCTCGTGGGCTGGCGCGGCATGGTCGGCTCGGTCCTCATGGACCGCATGCAGGCCGAAGGCGACTTCGGCCTGGTCGAGCCGCTGTTCTTCTCCACCTCCAATGCCGGCGGCAAGGCGCCCGCCCAGGCGAGGAACGAGGCGACTCTGCAAGACGCGTTCGACATCGATGCGCTCAAGCGCTGCGACGTCGTGATCACCTGCCAGGGCGGCGACTACACGACCGAGGTGTTCCCCAAGCTGCGCGCGGCCGGCTGGACCGGCCACTGGATCGACGCGGCCTCGACGCTGCGCATGAAGGACGACGCGGTCATCGTGCTCGACCCCGTCAACCTGCCGGTGATCAGGAATGCGCTCGCCAAGGGCGGCCGCAACTGGGTCGGCGGCAACTGCACGGTCAGCTGCATGCTCATGGGCGTCGGGGCGCTCTACAAGGCCGGGCTGGTCGAGTGGATGAGCAGCATGACCTACCAGGCCGCGTCCGGCGGCGGCGCGCAGCACATGCGCGAACTGCTCACCCAGTTCGGCACGCTCAACGCCGAGGTCAAGGGCCTGCTCGCCGATCCCAAGTCCGCGATCCTGGAAATCGACCGCAAGGTGCTCGCGCGCCAGCAGTCCATGGGCGCGTCCGAAACCGAGAACTTCGGCGTCCCGCTGGGCGGCTCGCTGATCCCCTGGATCGACAAGGACCTGGGCGGCGGCGTGTCGCGCGAGGAGTGGAAGGCCGGCGCCGAGACCAACAAGATCCTCGGCCAGGGCGAAGGCTTCGGCACGCCCGCGGTCCCGGTGGACGGGTTCTGCGTGCGTGTCGGCGCGATGCGCTGCCACAGCCAGGCGCTGACCTTCAAGCTCAAGAAGGACGTGCCGCTGGCGGACATTGAAGCCATGATCGCGGCCGACAACGCCTGGGTGAAGGTGGTGCCGAACACGCGCGAGGCGACGCTGCAGCAGCTGACCCCGGTCGCGGTGACTGGCACCCTGGGCATCCCGGTCGGGCGCCTGCGCAAGATGGCGATGGGACCGGAGTACCTGGGCGCGTACACGATCGGCGACCAGCTGCTGTGGGGCGCGGCCGAGCCGCTGCGCCGCATGCTGCGCATCCTGCTCGAGTCCTGATGGGCACCCGGCGTGCTGTAGCCACTGGTTACAGCACGTTGTGGTCGGGCAACATGAATGCGGGCTCAACCGTGCCGCGGAAAGTGCAAGGGACGTCAAGCCTTGTCTCAGCTTGTCACCCTAAGACATTGATGTTAAGGTCGTTTTAGCAATTTCCGCCGCAAGGCGCAGTTCGCATGAAGACAACAAAACTGCCCGCCGAACGAGCAGTGGGGACTCACCACAAACCCTCCCGATCCTGGCAAGCCACAGCCGTGGCGCTGGCCACGGCCGCGTTGCTGTCGGTGCCGTCCTTTGACGCACAGGCACTCGCGCTGGGCCGTGTCACGGTCCAGTCGGCGCTGGGCGAACCGCTGCGTGCGGACATCGACCTGCCGGAGATTTCGGCGGACGAGGTCGCCACCCTGCGTGCGGCCATCGCGAACCCGGAAACGTTCAAGTCCCAGGGCCTCGAATTCAGTCCCGCGCTGTCCGACGTGGTCGTCACGCTGGAGAAGCGCCGCGATGGCGGCTACTTCCTGCGCCTGACCGGCCGGAAGCCGGTGAACGAGCCCTTCCTGGACGTGGTGCTGGAAACCAACTGGGCGTCGGGCCGCATCCGCCGCGACTTCACGATGCTCTTCGACCCGCCGGCGCTGCGCCAGGGCCAGGGCACCACGACGGCGCAAGCGACCCCGCTGCCGCCGCAAGCCAGTGCGCAACCGTCTGCCGTTCCGCCGCGCAGCGCAGCCAGTGGCCGCGACCAGCGCGCGGCCGGCACGCCGGCATCGCCTGCCAAGCCGTCGACCGCCGCCGCACCGGCCGCGCCCGCCGGCGAAGGCAAGCAGGTCACCGTCCAGTCCGGTGACACCGCCGCCAAGATCGCGGTCGCCAACAAGCCGGCCAGCGTGTCGCTCGACCAGATGCTGGTCGCCATGCTGCGCAGCAACCCGGACGCCTTCGTCAACGGCAACGTCAACCGCCTGCGCGCGGGCGCCGTGCTGAACATGCCGACGCAGGAACAGGCGGGTCTGGTCGAAGCTTCCGAAGCACGGCAGTCGCTGGTCGCCCAGAGCCGCGACTTCAACGAATTCCGTCGCAAGGTCGCCGAAGCGGTGCCCGCCGCTCCGGTTGCGGGTCCCGATCGCGAAACCCGCGGCAAGCTGCAGGCCCAGGTCGAGGAGAAGAAGCCCGCGGCCACTGCTCCCGACAAGCTCACGCTGTCCAAGGGCGCCGTGCAGGCCAAGGGTGGCGAGGACAAGATCGCCCGCGATCGCGCCGCGCAGGACCAGGCCACCCGCATCGCCGAACTGAATCGCAACCTCAGCGAGCTGAAGGGCCTCACGGGCAACTCCAGCGCGCCGGCCGCCGGCACTGCCGCTGCCGCCTCGTCGGCCAAGCCGGGCACCCCGGCGGTCGCGCTGGGCACGCCCGCAGGGACGCAGGCCGCAGCCAGCGCTCCGGCCGCGAAGGCGGCGTCGGCTCCCGCAGCGGCTCCGGCCACCACCCCGGCCGTGACCGCGTCCGCACCCGCAGCCACCACCGCGTCCGCGCCTTCGACCGCGACGACGGCAGCCTCGACGGCCAGTGCCCCGGCCGCCACGACGGCTGCGTCGGCGCCCGCCGCCGCGGTTGCTCCCGCGACCCCGGACACCGCCCCGGCGGCCAAGCCGGCCGCGGCGGCCCGCAAGCCGGCCGTGCCGCCGAAGCCGGAACCGACCCTCCTCGACCAGGCGCTGGACGAGCCGCTGGTCCCCGCGGCCCTCGGCGGCCTGCTCGCCCTGCTGCTGGGCTTCGGCGCCTGGAAGCTGCGCCAGCGCCGCCAGGCCACGCAGGTCGACAGCTCGTTCCTGGAAAGCCGCCTGCAGCCGGACTCGTTCTTCGGCGCCAGCGGCGGCCAGCGCATCGACACCGCCGAGGGCACGCCCACGGGCGGCTCGTCGATGGTGTATTCGCCCAGCCAGCTCGACGCCGCTGGCGACGTCGACCCGGTCGCCGAAGCCGACGTCTACCTCGCCTACGGCCGCGACCTGCAGGCCGAGGAGATCCTGAAGGAAGCGGTGCGCATCAACCCGCAGCGAGCCGCCATCCACGTCAAGCTGCTCGAGATCTACGCCAAGCGCCGCGACACCAAGGCCTTCGAGCAGGTGGCTGCCGAAGCGCACACGCTCACGCATGGCGAAGGTCCCGAGTGGGCTCGGATCTGCGAACTGGGCCAGGAACTCGATCCGTCGAACCCGATGTACCAGCCCGGCGGCCAGCCGGTGCCCGGTGGCGTGGCGCAGGCCGTCGCGCCCGCGGTGGCCGCTGCCGCCGGCGCGCAGACCGCGTACCTGTCCACCGGCAAGTTCGAAGCCTCGCCCGAGCCGACGGCGGCACCTGCCGCCGCGGCCGGCCCGGTCGACGTGGATTTCGATCTCGACTTCTCGCTCGGTGACGAGCCCGCCCCGGCACCTGCCGCGGCCGAGCCCGCTCCCGCGCTGATGGATCCGGACGCCACCTTCGTGCCCGGCGCGCTCTCCAGGACGCAGCCGCTGCAGGCGGTCGCCGCGCCGATGGACATGGACTTCAGCAGCACGGCCAAGACCGAAGCCGCGTCCACCGAGCCGATCCAACTCGACGCGCCCGACCTCACCGTCGCCGCCGACAACGGCCTGGCCTTCGACCTGACCCCGCCCGCCGCGGCACCGGCCCCCGTGGCCGCCGCACCCGCGCCCGCGGCGGACTCCGGGATGATCGAGTTCGACATGGGCTCGCTGTCGCTGGACCTGCCCGGTTCCGCGCCTGCCCCGGCCGCTTCGGCGCCCGCACCGGTGGCCGACAGCCTGGACATGCCCGAGCTGGAGATTCCCACCGAAGCCGGCGACGGTAGCGACGACCCGCTGGCCACCAAGCTGGCGCTCGCCGAGGAGTTCAACGCCATCGGCGACGCCGACGGCGCGCGCAGCCTCGCGCAGGAAGTCATCGCCGAAGCCAGCGGCGACCTGAAGACGAAGGCGCAGAAGTTCCTCGCGGAGATCAGCTGATCCCGCTTCCCGCGAAGGCCCGGCCGTGAGGTGGGCACTCGGCATCAGCTACCTGGGACAGGCTTACGACGGCTGGCAGAGCCAGCCGTCCGGCCGCACCGTCCAGGACCACCTCGAGGCGGCCCTCGCCCGCTTCGCCGACCGGCCCGTTTCCACCGTCTGCGCCGGCCGCACCGATGCCGGCGTGCACGGCCTGATGCAGGTCGTGCACTTCGACACCGAGGTGCGACGGGAGCCGTTCTCTTGGGTGCGCGGCACCAACGCGTTCCTGCCGCCCGACATCGCGGTGCAGTGGGCGCAGCCCGTCCCGGACGCCTTCCACTCGCGCGCGAGCGCCGTCGCGCGGCGCTACGCGTACGTGCTGCTGGAATCGCCCGTGCGTCCGGCCGTCGAAGCCGGCCGCGCGGGCTGGGTGTTCCGCCCGCTCGATGCCGTTGCGATGCGCACCGCCGCCGACAAGCTGCTCGGCACGCACGACTTCACGTCGTTCCGCGCCTCCGCCTGCCAGGCCCGCTCGCCGGTCAAGACGATGCGGCGCATCGGCATCAGCCGCCGTGGCGCGTACTGGCGCTTCGAGTTCGAGGCCGACGCCTTCCTGCACCACATGATCCGCAACGTCATGGGCTGCCTCGTCGCCATCGGCAGCGGCCAGCAACCCGCCGCGTGGATGGACGAGGTGCTTGCCGCGCGCAGCCGTGACGCGGCCGCGCCCACGTTCGCGCCGGACGGGCTGTACTTCCTCGGGCCGGTGTACGAAGACCACTGGGGCTTGCCGGACCGCACCCCTGCCTATGATTGGCTGCCATGAGCGCCGCCACGTCCCCGCCGAGCCAGCGCACGCGCATCAAGATCTGCGGCCTCACGCGCGAAGAGGATGTCGCTGCCGCCGTCGAGGCAGGCGCTGACGCCGTCGGCTTCGTGCTGTACGCCAAGAGCCCGCGCTTCGTCACCGCCGAGCGCGCCGCGCAACTCGCGCGCACGCTGCCGCCCTTCGTGACGCCGGTGCTGCTGTCCGTGAATGCGACGGCCGAGGAAGTCCGCGCGGCCTGTGACCTGGTGCCGGGCGCGACGCTGCAGTTCCACGGCGACGAGACCCCCCGGCAGTGCGCGCAGGCCGCCGGTGCCCGGCCGTGGATGCGCGCGGCGCGCATCCCGCTCGAGGCGTCCGTGCCCTTCGACTTGGTAAACTTTGCCTCGCTCCACGAAGGCGCCACGGCCATCCTCCTCGACGCGCATGTCGAGGGCTACGGCGGCGCCGGCAAGGCATTCGATTGGTCACGTCTTCCACCAAGCGTCAACGCTCACCTCGTCTTGTCTGGTGGGCTCACACCTGCAAGCGTGGGCGATGGCATCTTGCAAGTGCGGCCGCGTTGCAGGACGCTGGCCGTTGATGTGAGTTCCGGGGTCGAACGCGCCAAGGGCGTGAAGGACCCCGCCAAGATCCATCAGTTCGTCGCGGCCGTGCGCGCCGCCGACGCGCTCCTTGCAAGGTCCACCGATGCCCTCCTCTCCCCAACCTGACGCCCGGGGCCACTTCGGCCCCTATGGCGGCAGCTTCGTCAGCGAGACGCTGACCCACGCGATCAACGAACTGCGCGACGCCTACGCGCGCTACCAGCACGACCCGCAATTCCTCGCCGAATTCCGCTGGGAGCTCGCGCACTTCGTCGGGCGCCCCTCGCCCGTCTACCACGCCGAGCGCATGAGCCGCGAACTTGGCGGCGCGCAGATCTACCTGAAACGCGAAGACCTGAACCACACGGGCGCGCACAAGATCAACAACGTGATCGGCCAGGCGATGCTCGCGCGCCGCATGGGCAAGCCGCGCGTGATCGCCGAGACCGGCGCCGGCCAGCACGGCGTGGCCACCGCCACCATCTGCGCGCGCTACGGCCTCGAGTGCGTGGTGTACATGGGCAGCGAGGACGTCAAGCGCCAGAGCCCGAACGTCTACCGGATGAACCTGCTGGGGGCGACCGTCGTGCCCGTCGATTCCGGCAGCAAGACGCTGAAGGACGCGCTGAACGAGGCGATGCGCGACTGGGTCACCAACGTCGAGAACACGTTCTACATCATCGGCACCGTCGCCGGCCCGCATCCGTACCCGATGATGGTGCGCGACTTCCAGAGCGTGATCGGCAACGAATGCCTCGAGCAGATGCCGCAGCTCGCGGGCCGCCAGCCCGATGCCGTGATCGCGTGCGTCGGCGGCGGCAGCAACGCGATGGGCATCTTCCATCCCTACATCCCGTTCCCCGACGTGCGCCTGATCGGCGTCGAGGCCGCGGGACAGGGCCTGGACAGCGGCAAGCACTCCGCGTCGCTGCAACGCGGCAGCCCGGGCGTGCTGCACGGCAACCGCACCTACATCCTGCAGGACGACAACGGACAGATCACCGAGACCCACAGCATCAGCGCGGGCCTCGACTATCCCGGCGTCGGCCCGGAGCACGCGTGGCTGAAGGACACCAAGCGCGCCGAGTACGTCGGCATCACCGACGCCGAGGCGCTGCAGGCCTTCCACCACCTGTGCCGCACCGAAGGCATCATCCCCGCGCTCGAATCGAGCCATGCCGTCGCCTATGCGATGAAGGTGGCACCGACCATGGGCAAGGACCAGGTGCTGCTGGTCAACCTGTCGGGCCGCGGCGACAAGGACATCGGCACCGTCGCCGACCTCGCCGGCGTCGACTTCTACGACCGGCCCTCGATGCGCGGCCTGCAGGTGAAGCGATGAGCCGCATCGCCGCCACCTTCGAGCGCCTGCGCGCGCAAGGCCGCAAGGCCCTCATTCCCTACGTCACCGCCGGCTTCCCGTTCGCCGACGTCACGCCGTCGCTGATGCACGGCATGGTCGAGGCGGGTGCCGACGTCATCGAGCTCGGCGTCCCCTTCTCGGACCCGATGGCCGACGGTCCCGTGATCCAGAAGGCGGGGGAGAAGGCGCTGGCGCTGGGCGTCGGCATGGCCCAAGTGCTGGCCATGGTGCGCGACTTCCGGGTCAGGGACGACCAGACACCGGTGGTCCTGATGGGCTACGCGAACCCGGTCGAGCGCTACGACCTGCGCCACGGCACGGGCGCGTTCATCCGCGACGCGGCCGCGGCCGGCGTCGACGGCATCCTGGTCGTCGACTACCCGCCGGAGGAATGCGAGCAGTTCGCCGCGGACCTGAAGGCCGCGGGCCTGGACCTCATCTTCCTGCTGGCGCCGACGTCGACCGACGAGCGCATGGCCCAGGTCGCGCGCGTCGCGAGCGGCTACGTCTACTACGTGTCGCTCAAGGGCGTCACCGGCGCGGGCCATCTCGACACGTCCGCGGTCGAGGAAGCGCTCCCGCGCATCCGCAAGCACGTGCGCGTGCCGGTCGGGGTGGGCTTCGGCATCCGCGACGCGGCCACCGCCACGGCGGTGGGCCGCGTGGCCGACGCGGTCGTGATCGGCACCCGCCTGATCCAGGTCGTCGAAGAGCAGCCGCGTGACAAAGTTGCGTCCGCGGCCGCCGAGTTCCTGCGCGGGATCCGCCAGGCGCTCGACAAGTAAAATCGCACCCTCCCCCGGAGACCCCCACCGTCCATGAGCTGGCTCGAGAAACTCCTTCCCCCGAAGATCCAACCCACCGACCCGACCGAGCGCCGCAGCGTGCCCGAGGGCCTGTGGGTCAAGTGCCCCAGCTGCGAGACGGTGCTGTACAAGACCGACCTCGAGCAGAACGTCAACGTCTGCCCCAACTGCAGCCACCACCACCGCATCAACGCGCGCCCGCGCCTGAATGCGTTCCTCGACCCGGAAGGCCGCTGGGAGATCGGGCAGGAAGTGCTGCCGGTCGACGCGCTGAAGTTCCAGGACAGCCGCAAGTACCCGCAGCGGCTGAAGGAAGCGCTGGAGAACACCGGCGAGACCGACGCGCTGGTCGTGATGGGCGGCGCCGTGCACGGCATCAGCCTGGTCGCGGCGGCGTTCGAGTTCGACTTCATGGGCGGCAGCATGGGCAGCGTGGTCGGCGAGCGCTTCGTGCGCGGCGTCGAGAGCGCCATCGAGCAGAAGGTGCCATTCGTGTGCTTCACCGCCACGGGCGGCGCGCGCATGCAGGAAGGGCTGCTGTCGCTGATGCAGATGGCCAAGACCAACGCCGCGCTCACGCGCCTGGCGAAGAAGGGCCTGCCCTACGTCAGCGTGCTGACCGACCCCACGATGGGCGGCGTCAGCGCCGGCTTCGCGTTCATGGGCGACGTCGTCATCGCCGAGCCGAAGGCCCTCATCGGCTTCGCAGGCCCGCGCGTGATCGAGTCCACCGTGCGCGTCACGCTGCCCGAGGGCTTCCAGCGCGCGGAATTCCTGCAGCAGAAGGGCGGCGTCGACTTCATCTGCGACCGCCGCGAACTGCGCAAGCGCGTGGCCAGCGTGCTGGCCATGCTGCAGCGCCAGCCAGCCGACGCGGTGATCTGACGCGGCTGGAGCCTGCTGCTAGAAGCCGCGGAAGGCGGCGGTGAGCACCATCAGCGCCACCTGCAGCAGCACCAGCAGCACCAGCGGCGACAGGTCCAGCCCGCCAACCAGAGGCAGCACCTTGCGGATCGGCCGCAGCAGCGGCTCGCACAGGCGGTCGATCACGTCGGCCATCGGCGAGTCGTTCTGGATCCACGACAGGATCGCGTAGACCAGCACCAGGGCCATCATGGCCGAGATGGCCAGGCGGATGAGCCCGAACAGCGCCATGCCCAGCAGCCAGTCGACCTCGATGTGCCCGCGCATGGCCAGGATCAGCAGCCACTGCGCGCACTCGATGAGGTAGGCCGCCACCAGGCTCGCGGTGTCGATGCGGCCGATGGCGGGCAGCACCTTGCGCAGCGGCAGCACCAGCCAGTCGGTGATGGCGAACACGAAGCGGCCGATGGGGTTGCCGAAGGGCACGCGCTGCCACTGCATGAAGAGCCGCAGCAAGCAGGCGCCGCCGAACAGGCCGGCGGCCACCTCGAGCAGATACGAAACGATGTCGAAAGCCACGGCCCCCCGCCTTTTGTCGTGCCGTGGGATGATAGCGGCGTCTCCCGCGCCACTCTTGACTTCCGCCCTCACCCTGCAGTCGCTGCCCCTGTTCCCGCTGGGAACGGTGCTGTTCCCGGACGGCGTGCTGCCCCTGCGCGTGTTCGAGGTCCGCTACCTCGACATGGTCCAGCGCTGCCACCGCGCCGGCGCGCCGTTCGGCGTGGTGTCGCTCACCCAGGGGCACGAGGTGCGCACGCCGGGCGCCGGGCGCGAGGCGTTCGCGACCGTCGGCACGCTGGCCACCATCACATCGTTCGAGCAACCCCGCGCCGGCCTGCTGATGATCCGCGCGACCGGCGGCCAGCGCTTCCGCATCACGTCGAGCGACCAGCTCAAGCACGGGCTGTGGGTCGCGGACGTGCAGCAGATCGCTTCCGACAAGTCCGTGCCGGTTCCCGACGACCTGCGGTCGACGGCCGATGCTCTGGCGAAGCTGGTGCAGTCGCTGCACGAGAAGGCGATCGGGCCCGACCAGATGCCGGTGCCCGAGCCGCTGCGGCTGGACGATTGCGGCTGGGTGGCCAACCGCTGGTGCGAGCTGCTGCCGATGCCGGTGCCGCTCAAGCAGCGCCTGATGGAACTGGACAACCCGCTGGTGCGGCTCGAGCTGGTGAGCGACGTGCTCGCCAAGACCGGCATCGCCGGCTAGCAGCCGCCGACGTCAGCGCGGCTGGTACTCGGGCACCTGCGCCTTCAACCACGCCCGCAGGTCGCGCTCCGAAGGCGCGGGGCCGGCGCCCTCGATCCACTGCTGCAGCGCCTGCACGTCCGGGACCTGCCCGCCGGTCTTCGCGATGCGCAGCTTGGGATGGGGCGTCGTCAAGGTGGTCTCGTCGTCGGCCAGCAGCTCCTCGAACAGCTTCTCGCCGGGGCGCAGGCCCGTGAAGGTGATCGGGATCTCCTCTTCGGTGTGTCCCGACAGGCGAATGAGCATGCGCGCGAGTTCGACGATGCGCACCGGTTCGCCCATGTCCAGCACGAAGATCTGGCCCGACCGCCCCATCAGCGCGGCCTGCAGCACGAGCTGCGCGGCCTCGGGGATGGTCATGAAGTAGCGCACGATGTCCGGGTGCGTCACGGTCACCGGGCCGCCGCGCGCGATCTGGCGCGTGAACAGCGGCACCACCGAGCCGCTGGATCCCAGCACGTTGCCGAAACGCACCGACACGAAGCTGGTGCCGGTGTGTTGCGCGGCCACCGCCTGCACCGCCAGTTCCGCCAGGCGCTTGCTGGCGCCCATCACGTTGGTCGGGTTGACCGCCTTGTCGGTGGAGATCATCACGAAGCGGCTCGCGCCGCACTGCGCCGCCACCGTCGCCGCGTGCAGCGTGCCGATGACGTTCGTGCGCAGCGCCTCGATCTCGTTCAGCTGCTCCATCAGCGGCACGTGCTTGTATGCCGCGGCATGGAACACCACCGCGGGGGCATGGCGCGTCGCGATCGCAAGCAGGCGCTCCGGGTCGCGCACGTTGGCCGTGTAGTAGATGCCGCGCATCTGCGGATGCGATTCCTGCAGCTCCTGCTCGAGCTGGTAGATGGCGTACTCCGACACGTCCACGCACACCAGGCGCGCGGCGCCGAAGCGCGCGATCTGGCGGCACAGTTCCGAGCCGATGGAGCCGCCGGCGCCGGTGACCAGCACGGTCTGCCCCGACACCATGCCGGCCAGGCCCTGCACGTCGAGTTCCACGGGCGCTCGTCCGAGCAGGTCCTCGAGTTCCACCTTGCGCGGGCCGGCGCTCTCCGCGCGCAGCCATTCGTCGGCGCGCGGCATCGTCATCAGCGTGATCTGGGACTCGGCGGCCAGGAGCAGCGCCTCGCGCCGCTGCTCCGACCCCGGCGGGCTGGCGACGAGCGCGGCCCGCACGTCCACGGCTGCGCAGACGGTGGGCAGGTCGGCGACGGTGCCCAGCACGCGCACGCCCTGCAGCGTGCGGCCGCGGTCCGTGCGCAGCGGCGACAGGATGCCGATGGCGCGCCAGCGGTTCGACGCGCGCAGCGCGCGCAGGGCCTCCGACGCCTGGTCGAGGGTGCCGACCACCACCAGCGGCGTGCCGCCCTGCAGGCTGCCTTCGGCCTGGATGCGCCAGGCGGCACGCGCCAGGCCCATGAGCAGGAAGGCGAGGATCGGCTGCAGCAGCAGCACCGACCGCGGGAAGTCCGGCACGCGCAGCATCAGTACTGCGACGGCGGTGAAGATGCCACCCAGCGCCACGCCCTCGGCCACGCGGCTGATTTCCGGCAAGCCGGTGTGCGTCCACACGTGCCGGTCGACGCGGCGAAGCGCCAGGCCCACGACGGTGCCGAGCGTGCACCAGGCGAGCGTCGACCAGGCGAGGCGCGCGAACTCGTCCGGGATGTCGAGGTTGAAGCGGAGCCAGAACGCCAGCCACCACGCGACGACACCCAGCAGGACGTCGACGACGAAGGCGACGAGCGCGCCCCTAGACAGCAGCCGCCGCACCCGGCGCCTCCGCGTGCGCCAGCGCGCGCCGCAGGTGGTCGATCACGCGGCCCAGCAGCTCGTCGGGCATGTTCGACCCGGACGGCAGGCACAGCCCGCCGGCGAAGAGCCGCGCCGAGACGTCGTCGCCTTCGGCATGCGGGAAGTACTCGCAGCCCTGGAACAGCGGCTGCAGGTGCATCGGCTTCCAGACCGGCCGCGCCTCGATGGAGTGGCGTTCCAGCGAGCGCAGGATGCGGTCGCGGCGCTCGCCGGCGCGGTCGCCATCGAGCGCGAGGCAGGTGAGCCAGCGCGTGGACCGCATGCCGGCCGGCTCGGGCATCCATTGCAGGCCGCCGACACCGGCGAGTTCACGCCGGTAGGCGTCGTACACGGCGCGGCGCCGTTCGACCCGCTGCCCGAGCACGCGCAACTGCCCGCGGCCGATGCCGGCAAGCACGTTGCTCATGCGGTAGTTGAAGCCGACCTCGACGTGTTCGTAGTGCGGTGCCGGCTCGCGCGCCTGAGTCGACAACTTGCGGGCGCGCGCCACCAGGTCGGCGTCGTCGCTCACCAGCATGCCGCCCCCGGAGGTGGTGATGATCTTGTTGCCGTTGAACGAGAAGATGCCCACGCGGCCGAAGCTGCCGCTCGGACGGCCCTTGTACGTCGCGCCGAGCGATTCCGCCGCGTCTTCCAGGACCGGGACGCCGTACTTCTCGCAAAGGGGCAGCAGCACGTCCATGTCCGCGCTCTGGCCGTACAGGTTCACGAGCACCAGGCAACGCGGCATGCGGCCCTCGCGGCGCGCCCACTCGAACGCGCGCTCCAGTGCCTGCGGCGACATGTTCCAGGAGCCCGGCTCCGAATCGATGAAGACCGGCCGCGCGCCGCAGTAGAGGATCGGATTGCAGCTGCCGACGAAGGTGAGCGAGGAGCAGAACACCGTGTCGCCGGGACGCACGCCCAGCAGCAGCAGGCCCAGGTGGATGGCGGCGGTGCCGGAGCTGAGCGCGGCCGCGTGGCCCACGCCGACGTGCGCCGCGAGCTCGCGCTCGAACCCGTCGACGTGCGGGCCCAGCGGCGCGATCCAGTTGGTGCGGAACGCTTCCTCGACGAACGCCGTCTCCTCCTCGCCCAGGTGCGGCGAGGACAGCCAGACGCGCTGCGACAGCTCGCGCCGCATGACGAGGTCGATCGGGCGCCCTTGCGGATCGACCACCGGGATGTGGTCGATCTCGTGCTCGTCCATCAGGGCGACGGCGCGGGCGACCGGCTCGTGCGCGCCGATGGTTCGCGGTGCGCTGGCGGGCAGGTCCGCAAGGGACGCCGATTCGGGGACGCGATTCAGGGCGGCGCGACGCAGGTCACCGTCGGTGACGGTGCGCACCAGCCGGCCTTGCGCGTCGGTCACCAGCAGGATGCCGCGGGCGCTGCGATCCAGGGCGTCCAGCGCATCGCGCACGGCGCACCCCGCCGGCACGCACAGCGCACGGAACTGCTGCTCGTTCATCGCACCCTCCGGGCCGGCACGCCGGCATACACGCCGGGCACGTCGATGTCCGACCGCACGACGGCACCGGCGCCGATGACGACGTCGTCGCACACGCGCACGCCGGGCAAAAGGTGTGCGCCGGCGCCCACCAGCACGCGCGCGCCGACGCGCGCCTGGCCGCCGAGCGCGGCCAGCGGCGCCACGTGGCTGAAGTCGCCGACGACGCAGTCGTGGTCGATGACGGCCCCATGGTTGACGATGACGCAGGACCCGAGCTGCGCCAGCGGCGCGAGCACGGCCTGCGCAGCGACGAAGCTGCCGGCGCCCACGCGCGCCAGCGGCGACACGCTCGCATGCGGATGCACGACGGTCGCCAGCGGCAGCGAAGCGGCGCGCGCCTCGCGCTCGCGACCCGTCGCGGCGCCGATCGCGATATGCACGGCGGCCGGCCCGGGGGCATCGGGTGCCTGCAGCGGCACGCCCGGCAGCAACTCGCCATGGCACCGGTCGGGATCGCGGTCGCTCGCGCACACGCGCTCCCATGTGCCCTGCGCGAGCGCGGCATCGGCGACGACGCGGCCATGGCCGCCGGCGCCGAGGATCAGGAGCGTGGTGTGCGCGGACTGCACGTCAGTAGCTGTTGGTCTTGCCGAGGACGGAACCGTCCAGCGCGATCGTGGACAGCAGGCGGGTGATGCGGCCCGAAGCCTGCCCGTCGCCCCAAGGATTCTCCCATGGCCATCGGCCATGGACGACCTGCTTGCGCACGGCTTCTTCGATGGCGGCCGCGTCGACCGGCACGTCGACGACGTTGGGGCCGTGCTCGCGCAAGTGCTGCCGGCTGCCGATGTTCACGACCGGCGTGCCGAAGCTGGCGGCTTCGATGATCCCGGACGACGAATTGCCCACCAGCACCGCGCAATGGCGCAGCGCGGCGCAGAACAGCGGGCGTGCGAGGTGCGTGCAGCGGCGCGAACCGGCGGGCAGTGTCCCGTCGTCCAGCGCGTCGAGGATCTGGCGCGAACCGGCGTCGGCGTTCGGGTCCATCCACAGCACCGGCAGGCCCACCGCGCGCAGCGCCTGCAGCAGGTTGCGGGCCTGCGCCGCGGCATCGCCGGCTTCCTGCACGACGGGGTGGAACAGCGCCAGCACGAACTCGCCGACGTCCGGCATCTGCAGTTGCTGCAGCGCTTGCTCGCGCGGCACGTCGCCCAGGGCCACCAGGCCGTCGAGACCGGGTGCACCCGTGACGAAGATGCGATCCTCGGCCTCGCCCATGCGCACCAGCCGTTCACGCGCCGCGCCGGTGGCGACGAAGTGGTAGCTGGCGAGCTTGCTGATCGCATGCCGGACGGGCTCGTCCACCGTGCCCGACCGTTCGCCGCCGTGGATGTGCACGCATGGGATGCCGACGTGCAGCGCGGCGAGCGCCGCGGCGAGCATCTCGCCACGGTCGCCGAGCACCAGCACCGCATCGGGCCGTTCGCGCTCGAGCACCGGCACGAGGCCGCGGACGACGTCGGCAATGGCGAGCGCCATGCTCGCGCCGGTCCGGGTGAGCACGTCGACGGGGACTTCGGCGCAGACCCTCAGTCCGCTCGCGCGGACCTCGTCGACCGTGCGCCCGTGCGTGTCGCTCAGGTGCGTGCCCGTGACGGCGACCTGCACCTCGAGGCCGGGCGTGGCGTTCACTGCGACCAGCGTGCGTTCCAGCAGGCCGAAGTCCGCGCGGGTGCCGGACAGGTAGAGGAGGCGGCGCGCAGGCATGGTGCTCAATCCGACTCGAGGTGGTCCCACTGCAGCACGGTGCCCGCAGCGACGCCGCCACGCATGCGACGGCCGACGACGCGGTCCCAGTCACGCGGCGCGATGCCCGTGGCGGGGCGCCGGCACGCGAGCATCTCCGGCGTGAGCACCGCACCGGCGGCGATGTCGCTGGCGGCGACGATGCTGCGGCGCGCGACACGCGCCGCATCCAATTCCTGCGGGCGCGGCGCCTTGATGCCGTCGCCGCGCATCGCCTCGATGCGGCGGATGCCGCGCACCATGGCCTCGAACTCCGCCTGCTCCAGCGACGCCGCATGGTCGGGGCCCGGCATCCTGCGGTCGAGCGTCAGGTGCTTTTCGATGACGGTCGCTCCCAGCGCCACCGCGGCCAGCGACGCCTCGATGCCCAGGCTGTGGTCCGAGTAGCCGATCGGCAGCCCGAGATCGGCCCGCATGCTGGTGATGGCAGTGAGATTCAGTGCTTCGTCGGTCGCCGGATAGGCCGACGTGCAATGCAGCAGCGTCAGGCCGTCCAGCGACCCGCGTGCCCCACGCGCCCAGTCGAGCGCTTCGCGGATCTCGTCCATGGTCGCCATCCCGGTGGACAGGAGCACGGGCAGCCCGGTGGCGCACGCATGCTCGACGAGCGCGCGATGCGTGAGCTCGCCCGACGGCAGCTTCATGCGCCGCACGCCGAGTTGCACGAGCATGTCCACGGCCGCCACGGAAAACGGCGTGGAGAAGAATTCGATGCCGATCGCATCGCAGTGGTCGCGCAGCAGCACGTGCTGCTCGGGCGACAGCTCCAGCTGCCGCAGCATCGCGAACTGGTCCTGTGCGCCGGTCTGCCGCTCCTGGTACTGCGCCGTCGGCGCGCCGGGCACCACGAGGTCCTCGGCGCGGAAGGTCTGGAACTTGACGGCGTCGGCACCCGTGGCCTTGGCGGCATCGCACAGCGCGCGGGCGAGCGCGATGTCGCCGTTGTGGTTCACGCCCGCTTCGGCGATGACGAAGACGCGGCTCATGCGTGCAGTTCCCCGCGGTGGCGTTCGTACAGCCACTGGGCGTGGTCGAAGTCATCCAGCGTGTCGATGTCCACCGACCGCCACCCGGGCATCTCGTAAGGCGCGGAGCGCACGCTCCACAGCCCGTGCAGCGCGGCATGGGCCAGCGCCGCGCGGCGCCAGACGTAGATCGAGCCGTTGAGCGCGTAAACGGCGGGCGTGTCCTGCCGGCGCGCGGTGCCGTTGCCCTTGCACAGGTGCAGCAGTCCATCCGCCGCCTGTTCGACGAGGTTGAAGTACGGGTTGTCCGCCGCGGCGCGCACGCTCAACACCAGGTCCTCGTCGATGGCCATGGCGCGGTCGATGTCCGACGACAGGCGCAGCGGCGACGTCGGCTGCAGGTCGATGACGCGGTCGATCGCCAGGCCCTGCCCTTCCAGGTGGCGCACCAGGTGCTCGATGACGGGCAGCTTGCCGGCCTGGTCGGTGGCGAGTTCGGGAGGACGCAAGTACGGCACCTGCGCGCCGGCGTCACTCGCGACCTGCGCGATCTCCTCGCTGTCGGTCGACACGTAGACGCCGTGCAGCGCCTTGCAGGCCAGCGCCTGCGCGATCGTGTGCGCGATCAGCGGGCGGCCGGCGAAGGGACGGATGTTCTTGCCCGGCAGGCCCTTGCTGCCACCGCGGGCGCAGATCGTCGCGATGGTGAGGCCGGAGCTCATGCCTCGAGAAAGCGTTGCAGCATCGCCAGCCCCGCGTGCGCGCTGCGCTCGGGGTGGAACTGGCAGCCGTACAGGTTGTCCTGGTGCACCGCCGCGCAGATGGCATGGCCGCCGTAGTCGACGTTGGCCAACCGCGCCGCCGGATCGCGCGGCTCGGCGCTGAAGGAGTGCACGAAGTAGGCGCGCTCGCCCGGGGCGACGCCTTCGAAGATCGTTCCAGCCCACTCCGCGGCGGGCTGCAGCGGCCGCCAGCCGATGTGCGGGATGCGTTGCGGCGTGCCGTCGACGGCTTTCGACGGCACGGGGACGACACGCCCGGCGACCAGCCCGAGGCCTTCGTGCTCGCCCATCTCCTCGCTGGCGTCGAACATCATCTGCAGGCCGACGCAAATGCCGAGGAACGGGCGCCCGGTCTGCGCGAAGCGCTGCACCGTGTCATCGAAGCCGCGCGCGCGCAGTTCCGCCATGCCGTCGCCGAACGCGCCGACGCCGGGCAGCACGAGGCGGTCGGCATTCGCGTCTTCCGCACTGGCACGCTGCACGACGCGCGGCGTCGCCCCGCAGTGCTCCAGCGCGCGCAGCACGTTCAGCAGGTTGCCGATGCCGTAGTCGAGCACCGTGACGCTTGCGGCGCTCATGCCGGCCCTTCCATGCGCACGTCCAGGCCGCAGGCGGCGGCGTGCTGCTTGATCCCGGGCAGCGTCATGCGCTTCCAGTGCAACGCGTCGGCGACTGCGATGGCGCTGACGCCGGTCGGCGCGACGGCGGCGATGTCCTCGGCCTGGCCGAAGCCGCCACTGGCGGTCACCGGCACCGCGACGGCGTCACAGACGGCCTGCACCAGCGGGACGTCGAAGCCCTTGCGCGTGCCTTCCTGGTCCACGGACGTGAGCAGGATTTCGCCGGCGCCACGTGCGACGGCTTCCTTCACCCACTCGACGACGTCCTTGCCCGTGCGCTCGCGGCCGTTGTCCGTGTAGGCCTCCCAGCGGCCCGGGGCAACGCGCTTGGCTTCGACGCCCAGCACCATGCACTGCGAGCCGTAGCGCCGCGCGACCTCGCCCACGAGGTCGGGCCGCGCGATGGCCGCGGTGTTGATCGCCACCTTGTCGGCACCCGAATGCATCATGGTCTCGACGTCGGCCAGCGAGCGGATGCCGCCGCCGACGGTGATCGGCACGTACACGCGGTCGGCCGCGCGCTTGATGATGTCGGACAGGTTGTTGCGCTGGTACAGGCTGGCGACGATGTCGATGAACAGCAGTTCGTCGGCGCCGTCGGCGTAGTAGCGCAGCGCGTGCTCGTGCGGGTCACCCACCACCCGGAGGCCTTCGAGGTGCACGCCCTTGATCAGGTTCGGCCCCTTGATGTCCAGGCGGGCGATGACGCGCAGGTGCCGCATCAGGTGGCGCCGGGCTCGTGCACCGCGTGGCGCAGCTTCCACTGGCCGCCTTCGCGCTTCCACAGGTGCGGCGAACGGAACGAGTCGGCCAGCTTCGCGTAGTAGTCCCTGTCCATGACCGGCTGCTCGAACATCTTCGAGGCCTGCGGGAACTCCTTCGCCGGGATGCTCAGGTAGCGGAAGATCTCGTCGGCGAAGCGCTCCGGGAACTCGCCGTCGTAGCGGCGCACCAGCGCCACCCCTTCGTCGCGCGTGATGTCGCCCGAGCGGATCTCCTGCGCGGCGTCGTAGGTGGCGCGGCCGATGCCGAACTTCACGAAGGTCGTGTGGTAGTGGAAGTCGTCGATGCGGTCGTCGATCGAGTTGTACTTGCTGTACGTGCCCGGCGTGCGCTCGGGCGAGGCCTCGAAGCCGCCGTGTTCCACCGCGTAGTAGTAGCAGCTCTGCGGATGCCACTTGAGGTAGTAGCCGAGGTAGTGCACCTCGATGTCCTGCTTCTGGATCTGCGCCGGGTCGGCCGGCAGGTAGGGCAGCAGGTCCTGCTCCTCGAGGCCGAAGTCCTCGTACAGGCTCTGGATCGAGGTGCCGCCCAGGTAGATCTGCGACTTGTCCGAAGCGGTGAAGTACGACCAGTCGCGCTTGGCGCTGCTGGTGTCGCCGATCGGGTTGCCGTACTCGGCCTCGTTCTCGCCGTAGATCACGAACGGGATGTCGTGCAGCAGCGCCATCTTCGGCGCCAGCGACTTCTGCCCGAACATGAAGGCCTGGAACGGGTGGAACAGGTTGTCCACCGCCAGCCGCGTGAGCAGGCGGTGCACGCGGCCGTTGGGCGTCGTCAGTTCGTTGTCGAAGCCGGCGTGGATCCAGGCCTGGAAGTTGCGCCAGCCCCACTCGGTGTAGACGTGCGGCGCCCAGGTCACCGTCAGTGGGTGCATGCCGAAGCGCGTCTTGAGGATGTGCGACGCGTAGAAGCTGTCCTTGCCGCCCGAGCCCGGCACCAGGCAGTCATAGCCCGACTTGCTGCGGAACTTGTCGCACAGCGCGGCGAGCTGGTCCTCGCGCTGCTTCCAGTCGATGGTGCCCTGCTTCTGCTCGGCGAAGCGGCAGGCATCGCAGATGCCTTCCTCGTCGAAGTTGATCGTCGCCTTCTTGCTGTCCCTGGTGTGCTGGTACTCCACCGCGGAATTGGGGCGCTGGTTGGAGATGACGCAGCGTTTGCAGAAGTGCACGTAGCGCGGCAGCCCGTAGCGCACGCCGGCGGCGTCCTGGGGGGCTTCGAACGCTGCAAGGTCGACCGGCCGCGGGGCGGGAATGAGGGACATCGTCGGGAGGGGAACGGTGTGCGCGCGGGGGTGGCGCAGCGGTTCCCGATTATAGGAAGGCGGCCAGTTGCGCCAGCACGCGCGGGGCGGCGGCGCCGGCCTGCTGCACGGGGTGCCTCGGCCGTGCCAGCGCGGCGTCCAGCGCCGCCGGAAGTTGCTGCAGCGGCACCGCGGCATCGGCCAGGCCGAAGCGCGCCAGCGGCATCGCGTCGTCGAACACCGAGCCCGTCACCTGCACCAGGCGCGCGCCGGCCAGGCGGCCTTCCAGGCCCACCGTGGACGTCAGCGTGACCACCGCATCCACCGCATGCAGCAGTGGCGGCAGTGGCCAGTCCTGGCCCGTCGCCACGATCCTCGGGTGGTCGGGCAGGTGCAGCCCGCCTTGCCCCGCCCGGGCCCGGACGCACAGCACGCGGTCGTCCGCGGCCTGGCACCAGGCGACCAGCTCGGCGAGCGCGCGGGCCGGCAACTGCGGATCGCCCGGCCGGCCGTCGAACGGATGGCGGGCGGGCTCGTCCTGCGCCGGCCAGAGCACGACCTTCGATGCACCCCAACCGCGGGCCTGCCGCAGTTCGTGGCCGGCCTGCTGCACGGCCGGGTCCAGCAGCACGTCGAAGGCCGGGTTGCCGGTGACGGCGATCTCGTGCGGCGAGCGGCCCGCGGCGACGAGGAAGTCGCGCACGTGCTCGTTGAGCACGCAGATGCGGTCGGCGTAGCCGGGCTGGCCGATCCAGCGCACCTCGTCGATCGCGAACAGGTCGACGATGCAGACTGCCGGAACCTCGCGGGCACGCGCGGCCAGGATCGCGGCGCGTTCCGCACGTGGCGAATTGGTGGCGACGACGAGGTCGGGACGCACCTCATCGAGGATGCGTTCCAGCAGGCCCGTGGGCAGGAAGGCCTGGCGGCCGTCGGCTTCGTGGCGGCGTCGCGCTTGCTCGGTGCCCTGCTCCCGTTCCAGTTGCGCGTAGCTCAGGCCCAGATAGGCGCGCGTTTCGTCGGGATCGACGACGTTGGCCATGCTGCGCATCAACGCATCACCCGCTGCGAGCGCCGCGTCGTCGCCCGGCCGCACGAAGTCCTTCACCTGCAGCAGGGGCAGCCCGGCATCGCGCACGACCTGCGCGGCCGTGGTGAGACCCAGGACCTGCACCTGCGCCCGGCTGCTGTCCTGCAGCGCCCGCGCCACCGGCACGACCATGCGCACGTGGCCGCTGCCGTAGCAAACAAAGAGGACCTTCTTCATGCGGGGAACTGTGTCTCCCACAGCGCCAGCGCGGCCAGCGCGCGCAGTTCGCGCGTGTGGTTGGCCGTGCCGTCGCGGTGGGCATCGAGCAGGCGCGTGAGCTGGTCCGGCTCGAACAGCTCGCGCAGCAGCGCACTGCCGCCGAGCGTCGCGCGCAGCCACGCGTGGCTTTCGCGCCGGAACCACTCGCCCACCGGCACGGTGAACATCTGCTTGCGGCGGTACGCCAGGTCCTCGCCGATCAGCGGCGTGACGGCACGCTTGTACCAGTGCTTCTTGTCGCCATCCGCGGAGAGCTTGGTGGTGCCCGGCGAGCGGAACGCGAATTCCATCATCCGCCAGTCGAGGAAGGGCGTCCGCGCCTCGATGGACACGGCCATCCCCATGCGATCGGGCTTGACCAGGTTGTTGCCCGACAGCAGCAGCTGCATGTCGAGGTAGAGCGCCTGGTTGACGCGGTCGAAGTGCGCCGACTGCTCGAACCAGGGCCGTGCCGCGACGTCGAAGGTGTCGATGTCCTGCAGCTGCCGCGCGACCTCCGGCCGGTACAGCGCCTGCTTGGCCAGCGGCGTGAACAGCGAGATCGAGTCGAAGTAGCCGCGTTGGAAGGCGTCGTCGCCCATCGACGCCGCATCGGCGCGCGCGAACCAGGTTTCGTACTTCTCGTAGCCCGCGAACAGCTCGTCGCCGCCGTCGCCGGTGAGCACCACCTTCACGTGCTTCGCGGCGAGTTCGCTGACCCGCAGCGTCGGCATGAACGACGCGTCGCCGTGCGGCTGGTCCAGGTGGTACAGCACGTGCGGCCAGCGATCGAGCATGTTCAGCTCGGCGATCTCGCTGGTGTGCTCGCAGCCGAAGCGCCGTGCAGCGTCGGCCGCGAACGGCGACTCGTCGAAACGCGGGTCGGCGAAGCCGATGCAGAAGGTCTTCACCGGCTGCTGCACGTGCCGCGCCATCAGCGCCACGATCGTGCTGGAGTCGACGCCGCCGGACAGGAACGCGCCCCAGGGCACGTCGGCGCGCAGGCGGATGCGGGTGGCGTCGTCCAGGATCGCCAGGAACTCCTCCGACCAGTCATCGAACGGCACCTCGCGCGGCTGCTGCGCGGCGAGGTCCCACCAGCGGCCGCTGTCGACGCCGCTGCGCGTGAACTTCATCCAGCAGCCGGGCATCACGTGGCGGATGCCTTGCCAGATAGTCCAGGGCGCAGGGACGTAGTTGAACGTCAGGTAGTGGTGGATGGCCTCCAGGTCGATCGCCGGCCGCGTGGGCAGCGCTTGCAGCAGCGCCTTCAGTTCGGAACCGAACAGGTGCCGGCCGCCCTGCTCCGCCACGTACAGCGGCTTGACGCCGATGCGGTCGCGCACCAGCAGCAGTGAGTCGTCGCGCGCATCGTCGATGGCGATCGCGAACATGCCGTTGAGGCGGTGAACGAAGGCGGCGCCTTCGCGCTCGTACAGCCGCAGTAGCACTTCGGTGTCGCTGTGCGTGTCCAGGCGCACGCCCTGCGCGCGCAGCTCCGCCGCCAGCTCGACGTGGTTGAAGATCTCGCCGTTCTGCACGACGGCGATGCGACCGTCGTCGGACACGAACGGCTGGTGGCCGCCCGCGATGTCGATGATCGACAGGCGCCGGTTGCCCACTGCGACGGCGCGCGCGCGGTCGTGCCGCGTGCCTTCGTCGTCCGGCCCCCGATGCGTCAGGCTCGCGCCCATGCGCGCGAGCGCGGCGTCGTCGAGCGCCCGCCGCTCACGGTCCCAGTAGCCGAAGATGCCGCACATGGCTAGTTGCCTCCGCGGCCAGTCAGTCGCCCGACGGTGCGGGCCATGATCGCCAGGTCGCGCAGCACACTGTGCTCGCGCACGTAGCGCAGGTCCAGCTCTCGGCGCTGTTGCTCGGTCGCCTCGGAGCGCAGTTCGACCTGCGCCAGGCCGGTGATGCCGGGCCGCACGCTGTGGCGCAACGCGAACTCCTCGTCGGTGTACAGGCTGCGCTGCACGGGCACGTCGGGACGCGGGCCGACCAGGCTCATGTCGCCGGTGAGCACGTTGAGCAGCTGCGGCAGTTCGTCCAGGCTGGTGCGGCGGATGAAGGTGCCGACGCGGGTGATGCGCGGATCGCCTGCCTGGGTGTTGAACGGGCCGCGGCTGGCGGCGTCGCGCACCATGCTGCGGAACTTGTAGATGCGGAACGGCCGTCCGCCGCGGCCGATGCGTTCCTGCCGGAAGAACACCGGCAGGCCGCTGTCGACGACGACGGCGAGCGCGGTCAGCAGCAGCACGGGGCTGAGGACGACGAGCGCGGCGGCGGCCAGCACGATGTCCAGCAGCCGTTTCATGGCGCGGGGGCGATGCCGGCGGCGATGCGGCGGATCGTCGCCGCGATGCGCACCCGGTCGGCCTCGATGTCCGACGCCGTCCGCAGCGCGAGGTGCGCTTCGGCGTCGCGCAGCGCGGCGACCTGACGCTCGAACGCGGTGTCGCCGTCCTCGCGGTGGAAGGTGCGCGACAGGATCACGCCCTGCGAGCCCAGGCGCAGGTGCTCCGCGAGCACGTCGCGACCGGGCAGCAGGCCTTCGTCCAGGCGCGCGATGCCGCCGAAGCCGAAGCGCAGGCCGTGCGCCTTCGCCGTCGCGGCCACCGGCTCGAGCTGGCCTGCAGCCAGCGGCTCGAACATGAACCGGAGGCCCAGCGACAGGTGCAGGTCGTTGAGGCCGACGTAGATCTCCTCCAGCCCCGGCGTGTCCGCCCATTCGCCCACCGTGCGGAGTGCGTCCGCTGTCTCCAGCAGCACGGTGAACGGGCGGCGGCCCGCGAGCACGCGCGCGAAGCCGCGCACGTCATCGGCCGACTGCGCCATCGGCAGCATCAGCAGGTCGGGGGCGAACGCGAGCACTGCATCGAGTTCCGCCGCCGTGCCCTGGTGCAGCGGATTCACGCGCACCATGAGGCGGCTGCGCCGCACGGCATCACGCACGCGGCCGACGTCGTCCAGCGTGTGGCGGCTGATGAAGGTGTTGCGGCCGGCCTGGCGTTCGGCCTTGCCGAGGCGCTCGAGGTCGACGAAGAGCCGCAGGCCCGGCAACGCATCGCAGCGACGCGCGAACGCCGCGTCGTTCGTGATCTGGAGCAGGTCGAGCATGGGACGGCGAATTATCGCCGCAGGCCCTGCCTCAGCTCGGGCGCGCGCCAGAGCGCGAAGGCCAGGACGGCACCCGCCGCGAGGGCGCCAGCGGCCAGTCCGGCCACGGGCGGCAAGGCCGCCGGATGCAGCGCGTACGCGGGCGCCGCGGTGGCGAACATCGCGAGCGCGGACCAGCCGAACGCGCCGGTGGGCAACCAGTCGCGCGCGTCGCGGCCGAGGGCAAGCACGCACGCGAGCGCCACGCCGAGGAAGCCCGCGTTGAGCAGCAGCATCAGGTGGCTGCCGTCGTGCACGCCGGAGACCGCGGCGACCACCAGCACCGCGAAGGCCGCGGCATAGGCAAGGACGGGGGCGCGCAACTGCTTTCGCGCTGCCAGCACCGTCAGGGCCACCGCGCTGACGGCCTGCGGCAGCAGGCCCCAGCTGCCGGCGAGGCCCCACTGGGCGACGTGCACCAGCGCGTCCTCGGGCATCCGGCCCCATCCGAACAGGAGCCGGGCCAGCGCCGGCGCAGCCCACGCAAGGCCGCTGACGGCAGCGCAGGCCAGCGCCCAGGCGAAGCCGAAGGCGAGGCGGATCGGCGCCGCCGCCTTCTCGCGCGCCGCACTGTCAGCAAGCGCGCGCGCCACGGCGGGGAACGACAGCGATGCGACCAGCTGGATCGCGAGCAGCAGCGGCAGTTCCACCAGCTTCCACGCGTAGTTGAAGACGGCCAGCGCGCCTTCGCCCGCCTGCGATGCTGCCGATCGCGCCGTGAACGGCAGCAGCAGGGGCAGCGCGGCGGCGAGCACCGCCCAGGTCCACAGGGGGGCCGGCGGCATGACGGCATGCACCGGCTCGGGGGAAGGTGCCACGGCGGGCATGCGCAGCCGCATCCACGCGAGTCGGGCCGCCATCGCGAGCAGCAGCGCCGCGCCCAGGACCAGGACGGCCGTGGTGCTCTCCATGCGGGCCGCGACCAGCAGCCCGGCGATCAGCAGCAGGTTCACGACCAGATTGGCGCCGTACATGCCGAGGAAGTCACGTTCGTGTTGCAGCCGGGTGGACCATAGGGCCGCCAGCAGCGCGAACGGCAGGGCCGCAGCCGCCCACGCGATCGCCTGGGCGCCCGCAGGGCGCCATTCGGGAGGCAGGCCGCCGGCGAGCACGTCCAGCACGGGTCCATTCGCCAGCGCGAGCAACACGCCCGCGGCGGCAGCGGCCAAGAGCCCACGCAGCGCCACGCGGCGCTGCAAGGCGGCGACGGTGGCGGCGGGCTGCCCCGCCCAGGCGGGCAGCAGCACGTACGCGAGCGCACCCGTTGCCGCGATGGACACCAGCAGGTCGGGCAAGGTGAGCAGCAGGACGGCGATGTCGGCCAGGCCGCTGCGGCCGAAGGCGGCCGCCTGCGCCGATTCGCGCACCACGCCGAGGAGCCGGCTGGCCAGCAGCAAGGCCAGGGACACGGCGCCGGCGCGGAGGAACATGGCGGGCGATCATACGCAGCGCGGCCGTGCGCACCTGCCGAAAAACTAGAATGCGAGGTTCGCCCTCACGCGCCCCACGCACCCATGTCCGACCCCACCACGCCCCAGGCGGCACCCGCCGCCGACGAGAACCAGCTGATCGCGGAGCGCCGCGAGAAGCTCAAGACCCTGCGCGAGGCGCAGAAAGCGGGCAAGGGCGTCGCGTTCCCGAACGACTTCAAGCCCGATTCGAATGCCGCCGACCTGCACGCGGCGCACGGCGCCAAGGAGGCGGAGCCGCTGCAGGCCGAAGGCATCCGCGTGCGGGTGGCCGGCCGCATGATGCTCAAGCGCGTGATGGGCAAGGCCAGTTTCGCGACGCTGCAGGACGCCAGCGGCCGCATCCAGGTCTACGTGACCCGCGACGCGATCGGCGAGGAGGCGTACGCCGCCTTCAAGCACTGGGACCTGGGTGACATCGTCGGCGCCGAAGGCACGATGTTCAAGACGCGCACCGGTGAACTGTCGATCCAGGTGGCGTCGGTCCGCCTGCTGACCAAGAGCCTGCGCCCGATGCCGGACAAGTTCCACGGCGTCGCCGACCAGGAAGTGAAGTACCGCCAGCGCTACGTCGACCTGATGACCGACGAGGACGCGCGCAAGCGCTTCGTCGCGCGCAGCAAGGCCGTGTCGGGCATCCGCGAGTTCATGGTGCAGCACGGCTTCCTCGAGGTGGAGACGCCGATGCTCCACCCGATCCCGGGCGGAGCCAACGCCAAGCCGTTCGTGACCCACCACAACGCGCTGGACCAGGAGATGTTCCTGCGCATCGCGCCGGAGCTGTACCTCAAGCGGCTGGTGGTCGGTGGCTTCGAGCGGGTCTTCGAGATCAACCGCAACTTCCGCAACGAAGGCATCTCGGTCCGGCACAACCCCGAGTTCACGATGATGGAGTTCTACGCGGCGTACTGGAACTACCGCGACCTGATGGACTTCACCGAGGCGCTGGTGCGCGACGCCGCGCAGAAGGCGGTCGGCACGCTGCAGCTCACCTACCAGGGCAAGCCGGTGGACCTGTCGGCGCCGTTCCAGCGCCTGACGATCCGCGAGGCGATCGGCCAGCACACCGACGCGGGCGCTGGCGCGGACGATCGCGAGTGGCTGGTCGCCGCGCTGAAGAAGCTGGGCATGACCGAGGAGAAGGACCGCCTGTCCACGCGCTCGCTCGCGTCGCTGCAGGTGCTGTACTTCGAGGAGACGGTGGAGGACAAGCTCTGGCAGCCGACCTTCATCATGGAGCACCCGACCGAGATCTCGCCGCTGGCGCGCGCCAACGACGAGCGGCCGGAAGTGACGGAGCGCTTCGAGCTGTACATCACCGGCCGCGAGTTCGGCAACGGCTTCTCCGAGCTGAACGACGCCGAGGACCAGGCCGCGCGCTTCAACGCGCAGGTGGCCAGCAAGGACGCGGGCGACGATGAGGCCATGTTCTTCGACCACGACTTCGTGCGCGCGCTCGAGTACGGCATGCCGCCCACCGGCGGCTGCGGCATCGGCATCGACCGGCTGATGATGCTGCTGACCGACAGCCCGAGCATCCGCGACGTCATCCTGTTCCCGGCGCTGCGCCGCGAATGACCCGGGGCCGCGCTCCCACGCTCGGCATCGACTTCGGCACCTCCAATTCCGCCGTCGCCGTGCTGGACGACGGCGGCGCGGCGCGCGCCCTGGCGCTGGAAGGCGGCGCCACCACGCTGCCCACGGCGATCTTCTTCAATGCCGAGGACCGCAGCGTCCACTTCGGCCGCGACGCGGTGGCCCTGTACCTGCAGGGCGTCGACGGGCGCCTGATGCGTTCGCTCAAGAGCCTGCTGGGCAGCTCGCTGATGCAGGAGTCGACCGCGATCGGCTGGGGCAGTGCGAGCTACCAGGACATCCTCTCGCGTTTCCTGGCCGAACTGGCCGAGCGGGCGCGGGCGCAGGTGGGCGAGCTGGCGCCGGAAGTGCTGCTGGGCCGCCCGGTGCATTTCGTCGACGACTCGCCCGAGCGCGACCGGCAGGCGCAGGAGTCGCTGCGGCGCGCGGCGATCGCCGCGGGCTTCCGCGACGTGCGCTTCGAGCTGGAACCGATCGCCGCCGCCTTCGACTACGAGCGCCGGCTGGAGCGCGAGAGCCTGGTGCTGATCGTCGACATCGGCGGCGGCACGTCCGACTTCACGGTCGTGCGGCTCGGACCGGACCGCGTGGCGCACACGGACCGGCGCGCCGACGTGCTCGCGACCGCCGGCGTCCATGTCGCGGGCACCGACTTCGACCGCAAGCTGAACCTCGCGCGCGTGATGCCGCTGCTCGGGCTCGGCCACCACGGGCCGGTCGGCCGGCCCGTGCCCAGCCCCGTGTTCATGGAGCTGGCCACCTGGCACCTGATCAACTTCCTGTACGCGCCGAAGGTGATGGCCCGCGTGCGCGCTTTGCGGACCAATTTCAGCGACACGCAGTTGCACGACCGCTTGCTGCGCGTGCTGGAGCTGCGCCTGGGCCACCGCATCGCCTCGGAAGTGGAGCTGGCCAAGATCGCCTGTTCGAGCACCGGCGAGACGGCGCGCCTCGCGCTCGACGAAGTGGAGGCCGGCCTCGAGGCGACGCTGGACGCGCCGACGATGGCGGCCGAGCTCGCGCCCTTGCTGGACCAGGTGGTGGCGTGCGCACGCGAGTGCGTTCGGGCAGCGCAGGCGGTCGCGCCGGATGCGATCTATCTCACCGGTGGTTCGTCGGCCCTGCAGCCGCTGCAGGGCCAGCTGCGTGCCGGATTCCCGGGCGTGCCGCTGGTTGAAGGCGACCTGTTCGGCGGCGTGGCGGCGGGACTGGCGTACGCCGCCGCGCACCGGCACTGACGCCGCTCAGGGGAGCGTGCGCAGCGCCTGCATGTAGCGCGGCTGGACCATCAGGTCGTCCCAGGCCGGCGCTTCGCCGACGGGCAACAGGGTGAGCCGCCGCTGTTCGCTCACCGGATCCGGGCGCCAGCGGCCTTTGACCTGCGCCTCGGCGAGCCCGTCGATCAGGTCGTCGACCGCGGTGCCCTCGCCCAGCGACTGGTTGCACAGCAGGACCAGGTCGCACCCCGCCGACAGCGCGGCGACGGCGGCCTCGGTGTACGTGACTTCGCGCCCGCCGATGCGGCGCGCGCCTTCCATGCTCAGGTCGTCGCTGAAGATCGCGCCGGCGAAGCCAAGGCGGTCGCGCAGGATGGCTTGCAGCCAGCGCGGCGAGAACCCCGCCGGCAGCTTGTCGACCTTGGGATAGATCACGTGCGCCGGCATCACGCTGGTGAGCGACGTGTTCAGCCAGCCGTAGGGCGCGGCGTCCTCGCCGAGGATCTCCTTCAGCGCACGCCCGTCGACCGGGATCTCGGTGTGCGAGTCCGCCTTCACGAAGCCGTGGCCGGGGAAGTGCTTGCCGCAGTTGGCGACGCCGGCCTGCAGCAGCCCGTGCATCAGGCTCTTGGCGAGCATGGCGGCCACGCGTGCATCGCGGTGGAAGGCGCGGTCGCCGATGACGCCGGACTCGCCCCAATCGAGGTCGAGCACGGGCGTGAAGCTGAAGTCGACGCCGCTTGCGCGCAACTCGGCGCCGAGCACGTAGCCGGCCGCCGTCGCCGCGTTGGTGGCCTGCAGCGCGTCGCGCATCCACAGCTCGCCGAACGCGCGCATCGGCGGCAGGTGCGTGAAGCCGTCGGTGCGGAAGCGCTGCACGCGCCCGCCCTCGTGGTCGACGCAGATGAGGAGGTCCGGGCGCAGGGCCTTGATGTCGGCGCACAGCGCGGACAGCTGCGCGCGGTCCTGCCAGTTGCGGGCGAACAGGATCATGCCGCCGGTGAGCGGATGCGCGAGGCGGCGCCGGTCGGTGTCGGTCAGTTCGGTGCCGGCGATGTCGATGATGAGGGGCGCGTGGTCGGTCATGGTTGCTTGCGTTCCACCACCACGAAGCTGGCGGCGTAGTCGGATTCGTCGGTGACGGTGACGTGCGCGGACAGGCCGCGCGCGTCGAACCAGTCCTTGAGGGCGCCGTGCAGCACCAGCGTCGGCTGGCCGCTGGGCAGCCTGGCCACTTCGCAGCTGCGCCAGGTCATGGGCATGCGCATGCCCAGTCCGATCGCCTTGCTGAAGGCTTCCTTGGCGGAAAAGCGCGTGGCCAGGAACCGCAGGCCACGCTCGGGCCAGCGCACGGTGCGCGCGCGCCAGGTGGCGTACTCGCCCTCGGCCAGGATGCGGCGGGCGAAGCGGTCGCCGTGCCTGTCGAGCGAGGCGCGGATGCGCCGCACGTCGCAGATGTCGGTGCCGATGCCGTAGATCACGCGCGACCCGTCAGGCGAAGGCGGCGTCGATGGCGGCCAGGTAGGCCTTCACGGCAGCGGCGTAGCCCAGTTCCAGTGCGTCCGCCACGAACGCGTGGCCGATCGACACCTCCAGCACGCCGGGCACGGTGCGCAGGAAGGGCGTGAGGTTGTACAGGTTCAGGTCGTGGCCCGCGTTCACCTCGAGCCCGGCGCCGAGCGCGGCCTGCGCGCTGCGCGCGAACTGGTCGAGCACGGCCTGTTGCTGCGGCGTTCCGAAAGCGCGCGCGTAGCTCTCGGTGTAGAGCTCGACCCGGTCGGCGCCGGCCTGGCGCGCGCCGGCCATCAGCTCGGGCCGCGGGTCCATGAACAGGCTCACGCGCACGCCGAGCGACTTGGCCTCGGCGACGATGGGCTGCAGGCGCTGCAGGTCGGCGGGAAAGTCCCAGCCGTGGTCGCTGGTGAACTGGTCCTCGCTGTCCGGCACCAGCGTGCACTGCTGCGGGCGCAGCCGGCGCACGAAGTCCATGAGGTTGTGGAACGGGTTGCCCTCGATGTTGAACTCGGCGCCGGCGCGGTGCCGCACGATCTCCTCCAGGGCGAACACGTCCTCGCTGCGGATGTGGCGCGAGTCGGGCCGCGGATGCACCGTGAGCCCGTGCGCGCCGGCGCCGAGGCAGATCTCGCCGGCCTTCGCGACGTTGGGGATGCCCAGGTGGCGCGTGTTGCGCACCAGGGCCACCTTGTTCAGGTTGATCGACAGCGCGGTCTTGCGGCGGGTCATAGGGCTTGGAGCTCGAGCACCAGCTGGCGGGTGCGCAGCGCGGAGACGCCGCAATGGTAGTGCAGCAGGTGGCGCAACTGCGGCTTGAGCTCGGGCGCCTGCGCGGCGGCGTGCAGCACGGCTTCGAACGGCGCTGGATCGTCCAGCGCCTCCTGCAGCGCAAGCCAGCGCTCCCCGGTGAGCGCGGCGCGGTCCGGGTCCGAAGTCTCGACCAGGCCGCCCTCGGGCACCAGGCTGTAGCGGCCCGCCGCTTGCAGCGATGCGAGCGTGCTGGTCTGCGCGTCGAGCGAGGGCAGGAAACCGGCCTCGCGCAGCAGCAGCAGTTCGAAGGCGCGCAGCGCGGGCTCCAGCGCCTCGCCCTGCCCCGACGCCAGCACGCGCACGGCGGCGGCGTACGAATCGAACAGGCGCGGATGCGCATCGTCGCGTGGCAGCAGGCGCAGCAGCAGTTCGTTGAGGTGGTAGCCGGCGAGCAAGGCATCGCCGGTGGGCATCACCTGGCCGCCGACCCATTCAGCCGACTTCAGCGTGCGGATCTCCGCGTCGCCGCCGAACGCCACGCGCAGGGGCTGCAGCGGCAGCAGCACGGGACGGAAGTTGGAGCTCGGCTTCTTCGCGCCCTTGGCGACCAGCGCGATGCGGCCGTGGTGGCGCGAGAAGACTTCGAGGATGAGGCTGGACTCGCTCCAGTCGTAGCGATGCAGGACGAACGCGGGTTCGTCGCCGATGCGCCGGCTACTCGTAGCCAAAGCTGCGCACCCGCGCCTCGTCGTCGGCCCAGCCCGTGCGCACCTTCACCCACAGCTCGATGAAGACCTTGGCCCCGAGCAGCTTCTCGAGCTCCTGGCGCGCTTCGGTGCCGATGCGCTTGAGGCGCTCGCCCTTGTCGCCGATGACGATGGCCTTGTGGCCGTCGCGCTCCACGATGATCGTGGCCGCGATGCGGATGAACCGCCCGTGCTTCGGGCTCGGTTCCTCGTCGAACTTGTCGATCACCACCGTGGACGTGTACGGCAGCTCCTCGCCGGTCAGGCGGAACAGCTTCTCGCGCACCGTCTCGCTGGCGAGGAATTTCTCGCTGCGGTCGGTGAGCTCGTCCTCTTCGTAGAACCACGGCTGCTCCGGCAGGAACTTGCCGACGATGGCGAACAGGCGCTCGATGTCCTTGGCGTTCTTGGCCGACATCGGCACGTATTCGGCGAATGCATGGCGCGCCTGCACGTCCTGCAGCCAGGGCGCGAGCTCGGCGCGGCGGTTGACCTGGTCCAGCTTGTTGGCCACCAGCACCGCGGGGATGCCGGGCTTCAGGAGCTGGATCACCTTCTCGTCGGCCGGCGCCAGCTTGCCGGCCTCGACCACCACCAGCACGACGTCGACGTCGCCGACCGCGCCCAGCACCGCCTTGTTCAGCGAGCGGTTGAGCGCGGTGGAGTGGCGGGTCTGGAAGCCGGGCGTGTCGACGAACACGTACTGCACGGCGCCGACCGTGCGGATGCCCGTGATGCGGTGGCGCGTGGTCTGCGCCTTGCGCGAGGTGATGCTGATCTTCTGGCCGACCAGCGCGTTGAGCAGCGTCGACTTGCCGACGTTGGGCTTGCCGACGATGGCGACCAGGCCGCAACGCTGCGGCTCGCCCGGCATCGGCGTCTCGATGGGGGTTTCGCTCACTTGAACCGGTCCTTCAGCGCCAGCAGCGCGGCGGCGGCGGCGGCCTGCTCGCCCGCGCGGCGCGAGCCGCCGATGCCGCGCTCGACGATGCCGGCGTCGGCGATCTCGCATTCGACGTCGAATGTCTGCTTGTGGGCGGCGCCCAGCGTGTTGGCGACGCGGTAGATCGGCAGCTTCATGCGGCGGCCTTGCAGCCACTCCTGCAGTTCGGTCTTGGGGTCCTTTGCGGCCGCCTGCATGGTGGGGGTGATCTGCACGTCCTCGTACAGGCGCCGCACCAGAGCTTCCGCGGCGGCATAGCCCGCGTCAAGGTGAACGGCGCCGATGACCGCTTCCAGCGCATCGGCAAGGATGGCCGGCTTGTTCTGCCCGCCGGAGCGGGACTCGCCCTCGCCCAGCGACAGCACCGCGGGCAGGCCCAGGCCGACGGCAATGCGGTGCAGCGTGTCCTGCTTGACGAGGTTGGCGCGCACGCGCGAGAGGTCGCCTTCCGGCAGGTCGCGCAGCTGCTCGTACAGCATCGCGGACACCGCCAGGTTCAGGACCGAGTCCCCCAGGAATTCGAGCCGCTCGTTGTGCTCGGCGCAGAAGCTGCGGTGCGTCAGCGCCTGCCGCAGCAGCGCGGGGCGGCCGAAGCCGTGCTGCAGGCGCGACTGCAGTTGGGCCAGCGCGGCCGGGTCGCCATTCACACCGCCTCGCGCGTCATTTCGCCTCGTGGGCGTACTTGAGCAACAGGAAGGCCGGCCCGAACATGTGGATTTCCTTGTTGTAGGCGACCTTCACGACCATGCGGCCGTCCTGCTGCGTGATCTCGAGGTCCTTGCCGCTCACCGACGTGATGTCGTCGACATCGCGCGAACGCTGGAAGGCGGCGCGCACTTCGGCCGGGTTCGAGCCGTCCTTGGCGCGGTTCATCGCCTTCACGATCGCCTGGTATTCCAGGACCGTCGGGACCGCCTGCGCGACCAGGATGCCGACCGCGGCCAGCACCGCCAGCACGAACACCAGCCCGAAGAAGGAAATGCCGGCCTGGCGGGCCCGAGAAGTGCGCTTCATTTGTTGTCCCTCGCTCCGTTGTGATCTTGTCATTCGAACGGGCCGACCCGCTTCAGGTTGCCGAAGTTCATCCAGATGAGGACCGCCTTGCCGACGATGTTGCGGTCCGGGACGAAGCCCCAGTAGCGCGAATCGAGGGAGTTGTCGCGGTTGTCTCCCATCATGAAGTAGTGGCCCGCCGGCACCTTGCAGGTGACGCCTTCGACACTGTAGCGGCAATTGTCGCGGAACGGAAAGTCGGTCGCGCCCTCGACGAACGCAGGACGGCTCTCGTCGTTGAGGATCTGGTGGCGCCGGTCACCGAGCTGCTCGCGGTACTGCTTGAAGTAGCGCATCGCGTCCTCGTCGAAGAAGTCCGGCAGGGCCTCCTTCGACACGGGCTTCCCGTTGATGGTGAGGCGCTTGTTCGCGTACGCGACCTCGTCGCCCGGCACGCCGACCACGCGCTTGATGTAGTCCTGGCTCGGGCGCGGCGGGTAGCGGAACACCATGACGTCGCCGCGCTGCGGCGCGTTGCCTTCGGTGATCTTGGTGTTGATCACCGGCAGGCGCAGGCCGTAGGTGAACTTGTTCACCAGGATCAGGTCGCCCACCAGCAGCGTGGGGATCATCGAGCCGGACGGGATCTTGAACGGCTCGAACAGGAACGAGCGCAGCACGAACACGACCAGGATCACGGGGAACAGGCCGGCGGTCCAATCCAGCCACCACGGCTGCATCAGCAGCTTCTGGCGCGCGGCACCCAGGTCCACGTTGTCGACCTGCGTGATGCCCTGCGTGGCCAGGTGCGCGCGGCGCTCCTCGGCGGACGCGGCCAGCGTGTCGGCCGCGCGGCGGCGGCGCGGCAGGAACACCAGGCGTTCGGCCACCCAGTAGAGGCCGGTCACGAGGGTGGCCAGGAACAGCAGCAGCGCGAAGTTGCCCTCGACCGCGCCGAAATACCAGGCCGCGGCGTACCCCACGAAGGCCGCGAGGATCGCGGCGGTCAGCACCGGCATCGACTCACTCCTCGACCTGCAGGATGGCGAGGAACGCCTCCTGGGGGACTTCGACCGAGCCGATCTGCTTCATGCGTTTCTTGCCTGCCTTCTGTTTTTCGAGGAGCTTGCGCTTGCGGGTGATGTCGCCGCCGTAGCATTTTGCCAGCACGTTCTTGCGCAGCGCCTTGACGGTCTCGCGCGCGATCACGTTGGCGCCGATCGCCGCCTGGATGGCGACGTCGAACATCTGGCGGCTGATGATCTCGCGCATCTTCGCCACCACCGCCCGGCCCCGGTACTGGGCCTGCGTGCGGTGCACGATGATGGACAGCGCGTCGACCTTCTCGCCGTTGAGCAGGATGTCGACCTTCACGACGTCGGAAGCGCGGTACTCCTTGAACTCGTAGTCCATCGAGGCGTAGCCGCGGCTGACCGACTTCAGCTTGTCGAAGAAGTCCAGCACGATCTCGCCCAGCGGCAGCTCGTACGTCAGCATCACCTGGCGACCGTGGTAGGCCATGTTGATCTGCAGGCCGCGCTTCTGGTTGGCCAGCGTCATCACGGCGCCGACGTACTCCTGCGGCATGTACAGGTGCACAGTGACGATCGGCTCGCGGATCTCCTGGATGCGGCCGACCTCGGGCATCTTCGCGGGGTTCTCCACCATGACCACCTCGCCGTCGCCCTGCTGCACCTGGTAGACCACGCTCGGCGCCGTGGTGATCAGGTCCTGGTCGAACTCGCGCTCCAGCCGCTCCTGCACGATGTCCATGTGCAGCAGGCCCAGGAAGCCGCAGCGAAAGCCGAACCCCAGCGCCTGGCTCACCTCGGGCTCGTAGTGCAGCGAGGCGTCGTTGAGCTTGAGCTTCTCCAGGCTGTCGCGCAGCGAGTCGTACTGGTTGGCTTCGACCGGGTACAGGCCCGCGAACACCTGCGGCTGGATTTCCTTGAAACCGGGCAACGGCTCGGTCGCCGTGAACGCGGCGCCGCCGCTGCCGGCCTTCACCAGCGTCACGGTGTCGCCGACCTTCGCGGCCTGCAGCTCCTTGATGCCGGCAATGATGTAGCCCACCTCGCCGGCGACCAGCGCATCGCGCGGCGCGTTGCCCGGCGTGAACACGCCCAGCTGGGTCGTCTCGTACGTCGAGTCCGTCGCCATCAGCTTGATGCGGTCGCCCTTGGCGAGGCGGCCGTCGACCACTCGCACCAGCATGACGACGCCGACGTAGCTGTCGAACCAGCTGTCGATGATCATGGCGCGCAGCGGGCCGTCCGGGTTGCCCTTGGGCGCCGGCATGCGCGCGACGATCGCCTCCAGGATCTCGTCGATGCCCAGGCCCGTCTTGGCCGAGCAGGGAATGGCGTTGCTCGCGTCGATGCCGATGACGTCCTCGATCTCCGCCTTCGCGTTCTCGGGGTCCGCCTGCGGCAGGTCCATCTTGTTCAGCACCGGCACGACTTCGACGCCGAGGTCGAGCGCGGTGTAGCAGTTGGCGACGGTCTGCGCCTCGACGCCCTGGCTGGCGTCGACCACGAGCAGCGCGCCTTCGCATGCGGACAGCGACCGGCTCACTTCGTACGAGAAGTCGACGTGCCCCGGCGTGTCGATCAGATTGAGGTTGTAGACCTGTCCGTCGCGCGCCTTGTACGTGAGCGCAGCGGTCTGCGCCTTGATGGTTATCCCACGCTCCTTTTCGAGATCCATCGAGTCGAGGACCTGCTCTTCCATCTCGCGCTCGGAGAGGCCGCCGCATCGCTGGATCAGGCGGTCGGCCAGCGTCGACTTGCCATGGTCGATGTGGGCGATGATCGAAAAGTTTCTGATGTGATTCATCAAGGGGAGCGCTTAAGTGATTGATTCCGCTCGCGTGCGGGCAAGAAAAAAGGGCGCGTCGAGTGGCGACGCGCCCTGAACCAACAATCTATGGCAACTGCGATAGTTGGAGCTTCATTGTAGGCAAAAAGCCCGGGGCGTCCATCCGCGGGGTGGCCGGAAATCCCTCGTTGCAGGCCAGCAACATGGATTTCATCAACAGGTTATCAACAGTTCTGGAAGCCACTGGCAAGGACAAGTTGTGGGCGATCTGTGGATCAGCGATCGCGGCCTCCTGGGTATCCCGCATCGTGGTTTCAAGCACGGTTTGGTGCAGGAAAAAGGCTTCGATTCGGCTTGATTCTAGCCCTGGGGAACACGGACCTTCGCGCCGGAAGTGAGTGGGCGCCAACAGGCACGAAACTCATCCGGAAACAAAAAAGTTTCTTGGGTCCTCCGGCACCGGAGTTGGTAAAGCCCCAAACCCGAGTGCCGGGTCGGGGCTTCCCGCACGCCCGGGATCAGCGGCTGGGCCGGATCAGCAGGTAGGTCGCCAGGTCGCCGCGGCGCAGGAGCACCGGGATCGGCTTGGTGCGGTCGATCTTGGCGATGGCCGCCTCGAACTCGCGCACGGTGTTCACCTCCGTGTTGCCGATCGCCACGATGACGTCGCCCTCGCGGATGCCGGCGCGCGCGGCCTGGTCGGCCACGGCCTCCACCCGCACGCCGCCCTTCACCTTCATCTCGCGCTTCTGCGCGTCGGTGAGGTCGGCGACCGCGAGCCCCAGCGACTGCGAGCCCGGGCCGCTGCGCGGCTTCTCGCGCTCGCCCGGACGCTGCGCGGGCTTGTCGGTCTCGAACTCGGCGACCTGCACCGTGAGGTCGCGCGAGCCGCCGCGGCGGAACACGGACACCGTCGAGCGCGTGCCGGGCTTGGTGTTGCCCACCAGGCGCGGCAGGTCGGTTGCACGATCGATCGCCTGGCCGTTGAACTTCGTGATGATGTCGCCGGCTTCGATGCCGGCCTTGTCCGCCGGCGAGCCGGCCTCGACGCTGCGCACCAGCGCGCCCTGCGCCTTGCCCAGGCCGATGGATTCGGCGACGTCCTTGGTGACCGAGTCGATCTGCACGCCGATGCGCCCGCGCGTGACCTTGCCGGTCGTGCGCAGCTGCTCGGCCACGCGCGTGGCCTCGTCGATCGGGATCGCGAACGAGATGCCCATGAAGCCGCCCGAGCGCGAGTAGATCTGGCTGTTGATGCCGACCACCTCGCCGCGCAGGTTGATCAGCGGGCCGCCGGAGTTGCCCGGGTTGATCGCGACGTCGGTCTGGATGAACTGGACCAGGTCGCCGGTGTCGCGCGATTTCGCGCTCACGATGCCGGCGGTCACGGTGTTCTCGAGGCCGAACGGCGAGCCGATGGCCATCACCCACTCGCCGACCTTGAGCTTGCCGACGTCGCCGATCTTCACGAACGGCAGGCCGGTGGCGTCGATCTTCACGACCGCGACGTCGGTGCGCTTGTCCGCGCCGATGATCTTGGCCTTGAACTCGCGCTTGTCGGTGAGCGTGACCAGCACCTCGTCCGCGCCTTCGACCACGTGGGCGTTCGTCATGACGAAGCCGTCCGCGCTGAGGATGAAGCCGGACCCGACACCGCGCGCCTGGGGTTCCTGCTCCGGCGGCTGCGGCCGGTTGGGCGTGCCCGGTCGGCGCGGCTGGTTGGGCAGCGGCGCCGGCACGCCGAAGAAGCGGCGGAAGAACTCCTGCATCTCCTCGTCCATCGGCCCCTCCTGCGAGGACGGGCCGCGCACGCGCTCCAGCGTGCGGATGCCGACCACCGCCGGGCCGACCTGTTCGACGAGGTCGGTGAAATCCGGCAGCGAGCGCGGCTGCGGCGCCGACTGCGCGGCGGTGGTGGCGGGAACGAACGCGACGGCGGCGGCCACCAGGGCCGGGCCGAGCAGCGGGCGGAGGAAGGTGTCGAACATGCGGTCCTCTTCTTGCCTCGTGATGGGCTGGAGCATCGGAGCGTGCGGTGCGGCCGAGGTTCCGCAACGCCCGCGCAACAGGGCGCCGTCAGCGACGGCGTTCGAGATTCTGGGCGAACGCCTTCAGCGTCTGCGGCGGCACCTCGCCGACCGCCGTCAGCCACCAGTCGTCCACCCGGCGCGTGAGCGTCTGCGTGGCACCCGCGGCGAACAGGCCTTCCTGGACGTGGCGCTGGCGATCGTAGGGCTCGACGAACAGGGACACGGACGCGAGCCCGTCCGAGAAGATCCACTGGATGCCGCCGTCGCCGGCGCCGCCGGGCTGCGGGCGCTTGTAGCAGTTCATCGGCTTGAAGCCGGCCACCGCCGACCGCAGCGACCAGCCCTCGGCGGCCGCGGAGGTCTTGACCGCGTCGGCCCGCTCGACGCGCCAGCCCGCCGGCGGCTGCATCATCTGCGCGAGCTTCTCGGCGCGCACGGGGGTGTCCAGCTGCAGCTCCGAAAACGCGGCCTGCTCCAGCACGTTGCCGTCGGCGTCCAGCGTCTGCAGCTTCATCACCAGGCCGGAGCGCTTCTCGGTCCACACGCGGTAGCCGAAGCGCATCGCGTCCTTGGGCGCGAGCTGCACGACGTCGGCGTCGAAGCCCGCCACCCGGTCCGCGCCGACGCGCTTGGCGGCATAGAAGTCGGGGATCGACACGTCGGTCGACTTCAGCAGGTTGGGGAACACGCCGAGCGAATCGCGGCGCTCGGCGCGCACCAGCCGGTGCTCGGGGAGGAAGGTGAGGACCTCGTCGTTGCGCCGGAACGTGGAGCGCGGGGCGCCGGTGAGGACTTCGACCCGTTCGACCTGCTGCCCGCCGTTGGCGACGTGCCAGATGCGGGCGCTGGACATCGCGCCCGCGCCGGAGGACACGACGAACGTGCCGACATAGCTGCGGGCGCGCGACGCCTCCTGCATGCGCATCAACCAGTCGTTGATGCCTCGCTCGGTGCCCTGCGCGCTGGCCAGCACCGCGGCACCGGCGGCAGCGAGGGCGCACGCCCAGCGGACGGTGGTTCGGGTCGGCGCCAGCACGCTAGCCATGCGTCAGCGCGCCGGGCCTTCGAAGGTGGCGTTGCGCAGGAAGCCCGCGGGCATCTGCAACGCCGACGCGCCACCGAACTGGCGGTGCGCGGCCATCAATTCGTCCAGGCGCGGGTCGCGGATCATCACGCCCTGCCCGGTCGCGGCCAGCACGGTCGCCGGACGGCCGGCGGGCGTGGAAGCGGACGCGAGCTGCGCCGACGCGGGGCCGAAGCCGGGTGCCACGACCGACCAGCCCACCGCCGCGACGGCCGCGACCGAAGCGACGCCGGCCACCAGCTTCCAGCGGAACACGCCGTCGTTCGCGGCGGGCCGGACCTGGATCGGGCGGATGTCGTTGCCGGCCGCGGGCCGGGGGCATTCCTCCTGCGCCAGCCGTTCCGACAGGCGCGCGAGGAACGGCGCCGCGGGCGCCGCGTAGGCGGCCTCGCCCGAGCGCAGCACGTCGCCGATGACGTGGTACGTGTGCCAGGTGGCCATCGCCTCCCGGTCGCCGCACACCGCCTGCACGGCGGCGGCGAAGGCGTCGCCATCGAGCCGCCCGTCCGCGAGCGCTGAGATGTCCTCGTTCCTGCTGTCCATCGTGTCGTCCATCACATCACCTCGCGAGCGCTACCAGCGCTTGCCCGACTGGTTCTCCAGCAGGGGCTTGACCTTGGCGGAGATCGCCTCGCGCGCGCGGAAGATCCGCGAGCGCACCGTGCCGATCGGGCAGTTCATCACTTCCGCGATCTCCTCGTAGCTCAGCCCTTCGATCTCGCGCAACGTGACGGCCTGCCGCAATTCGTCGGGCAGTGCCTCCATGGCAGCGTTGACCGTGGCGGCGATTTCCTTCGCCGCCAGCACCGTCTCCGGCGTTTCGGCGCTGGTTAGTTCGTTCTCCACCGAGGAAGTTTCATCCTCGTCGTCGGACCCGCGCAGGGCCGCTTCCGAAACCAGCGGGTCGCGCTTGAGGTCGCCCAGCGCCTTCTTGGCGGTGTTGACGGCGATCCGGTACAGCCAGGTGTAGAACTGCGCCTCGCCACGGAACTGGCCGAGGGCGCGGTAGGCGCGGATGAAGGTTTCCTGGGCGATGTCCTCCACCAGGTCGACGTCGCGGACCATGCGCCCGATCAGCCGCTCGATGCGGCGCTGGTACTTCAGCACCAGCAGTTCGTAGGCGCGCTGGTCGCCGGCCACGGTCCGCGCGACCAGCATCTGGTCGGAATCCTGCGGCGACGGGGCGGGGGCGTCAGGCTGGGTCATGGCGGCGGCTCGGCCCCGGACGGCACGTCGTCATCGGCGCGCGAATATACCGCACGGCGCAGTGCGGCCCAGTCGGCGGGCGCCCGCGAATGCTCGAGCCAGACCCAATGCGTGCGCGTCCCGGCCCAGCGCACGAGCAGCCATCGCTGCAAATCGAGCGCAACCGTCACGACACCCGATTGGCCCGGGCCCGTTCCGGCGGCAAATGCCCAGCGTGCGCCGTCCCATGTCAACCGGCCGCTCGGCACGGACCACCAGCTGGCGCCCGCCCAGGCGGCGGCCGCGAGGAGGAACGCGAGTCCCGCCGCGGCCCGCCAGCCGCCCGCGCCGCTGGTGACCCACGACCCGACGGCGAGCGCCGCCAGCAGCGCCATCGCCAGGGCGAACAGGCCGCCGAAACGCGAACGCCCCACCGGGTAGCTCACCGATGGGGCGCCTTGCATGTGCGGGCCGGCCGCTCAGACGCGCTTGAAGACGAGGGTGCCGTTGGTGCCGCCGAAGCCGAAGTTGTTCTTCACGGCGACGCCGATCTCCATGTCCCGCGCCGTGTTGGCGCAGTAGTCCAGGTCGCACTCGGGGTCCTGGTTGAAGATGTTGATCGTCGGCGGGCTCTTCTGGTGGTGCACGGCGAGCACCGTGAACACCGACTCGATGCCGCCGGCGCCGCCCAGCAGGTGGCCGGTCATCGACTTGGTCGAGTTCACCACGACCTTCTTCGCGCGCTCGCCGAGCGCGGCCTTGATCGCGTTGGTCTCGTTGAGGTCGCCCAGCGGCGTGGAGGTGCCGTGCGCGTTCAGGTAGTCGACCTGGTCCGCGTTGATGCCGGCGTTGCGCAGCGCGCCCACCATCGAGCGGCGCGGGCCGTCGACGTCCGGCGCGGTCATGTGGTACGCATCGCCGCTCATGCCGAAGCCGGCGAGTTCGGCGTAGATCCTGGCGCCACGCGCCTTGGCATGCTCGTACTCCTCGAGCACCAGCACGCCGCCGCCCTCGCCCAGCACGAAGCCGTCGCGGTCCTTGTCCCACGGGCGCGACGCCGTCTTCGGGTCGTCGTTGCGGGTGGACAGCGCGCGTGCCGCGGCGAAGCCGCCGACGCCCAGTGGGGAGATGGTCGATTCCGCGCCGCCGGCGACCATCACGTCGGCGTCACCGCTCTCGATGAGGCGGGCCGACAGGCCGATGGCGTGCAGGCCTGTCGTGCACGCGGTGACGACGGCGATGTTCGGGCCCTTGAAGCGGTACTTGATCGACACGTGCCCCGAGATCATGTTGATGATCGAGGCCGGCACGAAGAACGGCGAGATGCGGCGCGGGCCGCGGGTGGTCAGCTCGGTGTGCGTGTCCTCGATCAGCGGCAGGCCGCCGATGCCCGAGCCGATGTTCACCCCGATGCGCGTGGCCAGCTCGTCGCCGAGCGCGTCGCCCGTGGGCAGCCCGCTGTCGGCGACCGCCTGTGCGGCGGCGGCCACCCCGAGATGGATGAAACGGTCCATGTGCCGGGCTTCCTTCTCGGGGATGTAGTCCGCGATGTTGAAACCCTTGACCTCGCCCGCGAACTTGCACGCCAGGTTGGCGGCGTCGAAACGGGTGATCAGGTCGATGCCGCTCCTGCCCGCGAGCAGGTTGGACCAGGACTCGTCGACGGTGTTGCCGACGGGGCTGACGCAGCCCAGGCCGGTGACGACGACTCGGCGGCGAGACGACATGCGGGACTCAGGCCTTCTGGTGCGCCAGCGCGTAGTCGATGGCGTTCTGCACGGTCGTGATCTTCTCGGCGTCCTCGTCCGGGATCTCGATGCCGAACTCGTCTTCCAGCGCCATCACCAGCTCCACCGTGTCGAGGGAGTCCGCGCCCAGGTCCGCCACGAAAGCCTTCTCGTTGGTGACCTGCGACTCCTCCACGCCGAGTTGCTCGGCGATGATCTTCTTGACACGCGCTTCGATATCGCTCATTTGGTTCCCTCAGGGGGTTTGTGAAGAATCGGTGATTCTAGCGTCCGGGGGCCTTCGGGCCGCCCGGCTGCGCTGCGGCGCAACATGCGCCGCGGGGCGTCACGCCATGAACATCCCGCCGTTGACGTGCAACTCCTGGCCGGTGACGTAACCCGCCTCGCGGGACGCCAGGAACGCGACCGCGTGCGCGATGTCCGCCGGCTTGCCCAGGTGCCCCAGCGGGATCTGGCCCAGCAGCGCCTTCTGCTGCTCCTCGGGCAAGGCCGCCGTCATGTCGGTCTCGATGAAGCCCGGCGCCACGCAATTGACGGTGATGCCGCGGCTGCCGAGTTCGCGGGCCAGCGCCCGGGTCATGCCCGCGACGCCCGCCTTGGCGGCCGCGTAGTTCGCCTGGCCCGGGTTGCCGGACGCGCCGACGACGGACGTGATGTTGACGATGCGCCCGTGGCGCTGCTTCATCATCGTGCGCATCACGGCGCGCGACAGGCGGAACACGGACTTCAGGTTGGTGTCCAGCACCGCGTCCCAGTCCTCGTCCTTCAGGCGCATCGCGAGCATGTCGCGCGTGATGCCGGCGTTGTTCACCAGGACGTGCAAGCCGCCGTGCTGCTTGACGATGCCGTCCACCGCCGCTTCCACGGCCGGCGCGTCGTTGACGTCCAGCGCAATGCCGCGGCCGCCATGCGCCGCCAGCGTGGCGCCGACCTTGGCGGCGCCGTCGGCGGTCGTCGCCGTGCCGATCACGGTGGCGCCGCGTTGCGCCAGTTCGAGGGCAATGGCAGCGCCGATGCCGCGCGAGGCGCCCGTGACGAGCGCGACCTGGTCCTTCAGCGATCCGTTCATGCCAGCATCCCCTTGGCTTCGGCCAGCGTGGCCGGGTCGTAGACAGCGCCCGAAGCGAGTGCGGGATCGATGCGCTTGGCCAGGCCCATCAGCACCTTGCCGGGACCGCATTCGACGACGGTGGTGACGCCGCGACCCTGGATGGCCTTGATGCAATCGACCCAGCGCACCGGGCCGAACGCCTGCTCGTACAGGGCGCCGCGAATGCGGCCCGGGTCGGTTTCGACCTTGGCCTCGATGTTGTTGACGACCGGAATGCGCGGCGCGGCAAAGGCCGTCGCGGCCAGTCGCTCGCGCAGGCGCTCGGCGGCCGGCTTCATCAGGCTGGAATGGAACGGCGCCGACACGGGCAGCAGCAGCGCGCGCTTGGCGCCGTTGGCCTTGAGCACCTCGCACGCCTTGTCGACGGCGGCCTTGCTGCCGGCGATGACGGTCTGCGCGGGATCGTTGAAATTCGCAGCTTCCACGACTTCGTCGGTGTTGGTGCCGAACGAGCGCAGCGCCTCGGCGCAACCCTCGATGACCTTCTGCGCGTCCATGCCCAGCACGGCGGCCATGGCACCCGCGCCTACCGGCACGGCTTCCTGCATCGCCTGCGCGCGGAACCGCACCAGCGGCGCGGCGTCCTTGAGGTCGAGCGCGCCGGCGGCGACCAGCGCCGTGTACTCGCCCAGCGAATGGCCCGCGACCACGGCCGGCGCCTCGCCGCCTTCGTGCAGCCAGGCGCGGTAGCAGGCGATGCCCGCCACCAGCATCACCGGCTGCGTGTTGGTCGTCAGCGCGAGCGCTTCCTTGGGACCGTCCTGGATCAGGCGGCCGATGTCCTCGCCGAGCGCGTCGGAAGCTTCGGCGAGCGTGGCGGTGACGGCCGGGTGGTCGCCCCAGGCGTCGAGCATGCCGACAGCCTGCGAGCCCTGGCCGGGAAAGACGAAGGCGAACGGTTTCATCGTGTGGATCTCGTCGTCGTTGTGGTGCGGCGCGGCCGCGGCGGGATCAGAAGTCCAGCAGGACCGCGCCCCAGGTGAAGCCACCGCCGACGCCCTCGAGCATCAGCGTGTCCCCTTGGCGGATGCGGCCGCCGCGCACGGCGGCATCGAGCGCGAGCGGGATCGACGCGGCCGACGTGTTGCCGTGCTGGTCCACGGTCACCACCAGCTTGTCCAGCGGCAGCTTCAGCTTCTTGGCCGTGCCCTGCATGATGCGGATGTTGGCCTGGTGCGGGATCAGCCAGTCGATGTCCGCGTCGGTGCGGCCGGCCTTTTCCAGCGTGGCGCGCGCGGCGCTTTCGAGCACGCCGATCGCCAGCTTGAACACCGCCTGGCCGTCCATCTTCAGCAGCGGATCGCCGAGCACGTTGCCGCCGGACACGGTGCCGGGCACGCACAGGATGCCCACGTGCTTGCCGTCCGCGTGCAGGTCGCTCGCGAGCAGGCCGGGCGTGTCCGAGGCTTCCAGCACCACCGCGCCGGCGCCGTCGCCGAACAGCACGCAGGTCGTGCGGTCGTTGAAATCGAGGATGCGCGAGAACACCTCGCTGCCGACCACGAGCGCCTTGCTCGCGGAGCCGGTGCGGATCATCGCGTCGGCCACCGTCAGCGCGTAGACGAAGCCGCTGCAGACCGCCTGCACGTCGAATGCCGGGCAGCCGGCGATGCCGAGCTTGTTCTGCAGGATGCACGCCGTCGACGGGAACACCATGTCCGGCGTCGAGGTGGCGACGATGATCAGGTCGATGTCCGACGCGTTGCGGCCGGCCGCCTCGAGCGCATGGCGCGCGGCCTCGAAGGCGAGGTCGCTGGAGTTGACGCCGTCGGCGGCGAAGTGGCGCGCGCGGATGCCCGTGCGTTCCACGATCCAGTCGTCGGAGGTTTCGATGCCGCGCTGGGCCAGGTCGGCGGCCAGGTCGGCGTTGGTCACTCGGCGCGGCGGAAGGTAGCTCCCGGTGCCGGTGATGCGGGAAAAGCGGGTCATTCGGGAGTGATCGCCTCGAGTTGCGCGTCGCCGGCGCTGCCGACAAGCAAGGGCCTGGCGTGGGCGATGCGGGCCTGGACGCGATCGAGCAGGTTGTTCCGGGCCGCATCATACGCGCGGCCCAGCGCCTGCCCGAACGCGAATTCGTCGGCGGAGCCGTGGCTCTTGAACACCAGGCCGCGCAGGCCCAGCAGCGCCGCGCCGTTGTAGCGGCGGTAGTCCACGCGGGTCTTGAAGCTCGCCAGCACGGGGTACACGGCGAGCGCGGCAATCTTGGTCAGCGGGTTGCGCGAGAACTCCTCGCGCAGGAACCCGCCGATCATGCTCGCGAGGCCTTCGCTGGTCTTGAGCGCCACGTTGCCGACGAAGCCGTCGCACACGACGATGTCGGTGGTGCCCTTGAAGATGTCGTTGCCCTCGACGTTGCCGTGGAAGTTGAGGTCCCCGGCGGCCGCGGCCGACCGCAGCAGCTCGCCCGCGCGCTTGATCACCTCGTTGCCCTTGATGATCTCCTCGCCGATGTTCAACAGGCCCACGGTGGGCTGTTCCTCGCTGGTCATCGCGGCGACGAGCGCCGAGCCCATGACCGCGAACTGCAGCAGGTGCTGCTCGGTGCAGTCGACGTTGGCGCCCAGGTCCAGCACGGTCGTGGCCTTGCCCTTGGCGTTGGGCAGCGGCGAAGCGATGGCCGGACGGTCGATGCCGTCGACCGTCTTGAGCACGTAGCGGGCGAGCGCCATCAGCGCGCCGGTGTTGCCCGCGGACACGGCGGCCTGCGCCTCCCCGTCCTTGACCTGCCGGATCGCCACGCGCATGGACGAATCCTTCTTGCGGCGCATCGCGGTCTCGACCGAATCGTCCATCGTGACGACTTCCGTCGCGGGGACGACCTTGGCGCGGGGATGCGAGAAGGAGGCGAGGGCTTCGGGCTGGCCCACCAGCAGCAGGCGGGCGTCGGGGTGCGCGTCCAGGAAGCGCCGGCAGGCCGGCAGCGTGACGCGCGGGCCGTGGTCGCCCCCCATGCAATCGACGGCGAGGATCGTCATTCCGTCACTGTAGAGCACTTCACCATCCGCCTCGGCCGCAAGCGGCCATGAAAAAGGCCCGAGCTGCGAAGCAGGCCGGGCCCGTTGACGATGCCGCGGATGTCAGGCGTCGTTCTTGGTCTTGAGGACCTTGCGGCCACGGTAGAACCCGTTCGGGCTGATGTGGTGGCGCAGGTGCGTCTCGCCCGTGGTGGGCTCGACGGCGATGCCCGGCACGCCAAGGGCGTTGTGCGAGCGGTGCATGCCCCGCTTGGAGGGCGACTTCTTGTTTTGCTGGACGGCCATGTGGGGCTCCTGGGCGGATCGTGCGCTGCGCACGAGGCGCGCAGGGCGGTTGAAGGTGGGTGGATCGTTGCGCGGCCCGGCACGGTGTGCAGTTAGGCGCGAAGCCCGCCATTATAGGGCAACCGGACGGCTGGGCGCCAGGGCCTACTCCGGCCGGGTCTTCAGCGCCTTCAGCGCGTCGAACGGGTTCGGCTTCTCGGGCGCTTCTTCGTAGGCCGCGTCGGCCGACGACATCGGGACCGGGACGGGGCAGACGTCGTGGCGCGGCACCACCGGCACCTCCATCAGCAGCTCGTCCTCCAGCAGGCCCAGCAGGTCGAACGCCTGGCTCAGCACGAGCAGGTCTTCCTCCGACTCCTCGTCCTCCGCCGCCGCGGTGGTCTCGTCGGCGACGAAGCGGAACGAGCGGTCCACCTCCAGCGGCACCTCGACCGGTTCCATGCAGCGCTGGCAGGTCATCGGCAGGCTGGCCTGCGCATGCAGGTGCAGCCAGACCTCTGGCTGCAGGTGGCCGGCGTTCTGCAACTCGCCTTCGGCCGTCCACGTCACCTCGCGGCCTTCGACCGACGAGCGCGCTTCGGCCGCCAGCCGCTCGAGCACGGTCAGCGGCGTCGGGCCCGCCAGCTCGGCGGCGTCTTCCGCGAAGGCCCGCACGTCGAGCCGCTGCGCCTGGAACTGCCTCTTCATGCGGACCAGTGTAAGAGAATCGATGCATGCGCCGCACGCTCATCCTCGGGTCGACATCGCCCTATCGCCGCGAATTGCTGGGCCGCCTGAAGCTCGACTTCGACGTGATGGCGCCGCAGGTCGACGAGACGCCGCGGCCGGGCGAAGCGCCGGCCGCGCTGGCCCGGCGGCTGGCCTTGGCCAAGGCCCATGCCGTCGCTGCGCAACGGCCGCACGCGGTCGTGATCGGCTCCGACCAGGTCGCCGACCTCGCCGGCGAACCGCTGGGCAAGCCCGGCACGCACGAGCGCGCGACGGAGCAATTGCGTCGCATGCGCGGCCACAGCGTCGTGTTCCAGACCGCGGTGGCGGTGGTCTGCCGCGAGACCGGCTTCGAGCAGGTCGACCTGGCGCCGGTGCGGGTCGACTTCCGCTCGCTCGGCGACGACGAGATCGAAACCTACCTGCGAGCCGAGCAGCCCTACGACTGCGCCGGCAGCGCGCGCAGCGAAGGCCTGGGCATCGCGTTGCTGGACGCGATCCACAGCGACGATCCGTCCGCGCTCGTGGGCCTGCCCCTGATCCGCACCTGCCGCATGCTGCGCGCCGCGGGCCTGCAGGTGCCCTGATGCGCGGCACGCTGTACCTCGTCCCCGCGCCGCTGGACTTCGGCTGCGCGCAGGAAGGCCCGCTCGCGGACGTGATGCCGGACGGCACCCTGCGCGTCGCGGCGCGACTGCAGCATTGGGTGGCCGAGAACGCGAAGACGGCCCGTGCCTTCCTCAAGCGCGTGCATGCAACGCATCCGCTGGCGCATCCCCTGCAGCAGCTGGCCATCACGGAACTGCCGCGCGACGTGCACAAGAAGGGCGACCACCGCGTGGCCTTCGACGCGCGTCCCCTGCTGGGCGCCGCGCTCAGCGGCCAGGACATGGGCCTGGTGAGCGAAGCGGGGATGCCCGCAGTGGCGGATCCGGGTTCGTCCGTCGTGCGCGCCGCGCATGAACTCGGCATCGCCGTCGTGCCCCTCGTCGGGCCGGTCTCCCTGCAGCTGGCGCTGGCGGCCAGCGGCCTCAACGGCCAGGAGTTCGCTTTCGTCGGCTACCTGCCGCAGCAGCCCGCACCGCGCCTGCAGCGCCTGCGCGAACTGGAAACGCTGGCGCAGCGCACCGGCCAGACCCAGCTGTTCATCGAGACGCCCTATCGCAACACGGCGGTCTGGGGTTCATTGATGGAGGGCCTGCGGCCGACGACCAGGGTCGCGGTGGCCAGCGGCCTGACGCTGCAGCATCCACGGCTGGCGAGCCGCACCGTCGCGCAGTGGCGGCCGCTGCAGGCGCCGGTCGATGACCAGACGCCCGCAGTGTTCCTGCTGGGGGTCTAGGAGCCTGCTCCTAGCGAACGGCCGGGATGGCGCGCAGCGCCTGCACCGCGCCGGCGCCGATCGACGCGCCGAACTTCTTGGCCAGCCGCTCGGCGACGTTCTCGCGCCGCGTGTAGTCGACCAGTTCGTCGGCCTTGATCACCTCGCGCGCGACGTAGTCGATGTTGGCCAGCTGGTCCGCCAGCCCCATCTCGACGGCCTGCTGGCCGGTCCAGAACAGGCCGGAGAACAGCTCGGGCGTTTCCTTCAGTCGCTTGCCGCGGCCGGCCCGCACGGAATCGATGAACTGCTTGTGGATCTGGTCCAGCATCTGCTGCGCGAAGGCGCGCTGCTTGTCCGTCATCGGGCTGAACGGGTCGAGGAAGCCCTTGTTCTCGCCGGCGGTGAGCAGGCGGCGCTCGACGCCCAGCTTGTCCATGGTGCCGGTGAAGCCGAAGCCGTCCATCAGCACGCCGATGCTGCCGACGATGCTGGCCTTGTCGACGTAAATCTTGTCGGCGGCCGAGGCGATGTAGTAAGCGGCGGAAGCGCAGGACTCTTCCACCACCGCGTACACCGGCTTGTTGTTGTACTTGGCACGCAGGCGGCGCAGTTCGTCCCAGATGATCCCGGCCTGCACCGGGCTGCCGCCCGGGGAGTTGATCAGCAGCACGACGCCCTTGGCGCCGTCATCTTCGAAGGCAGCCCGCAACGCGGCGACCACGAACTCGGCGCTCGCGTCGGAGCCGTCGGCGATCTCGCCTTTGATCTCGATGACCGCGGTATGCGGCAGCGACTTGTCGGTCTTGGCGGTCGAGCCGCCGCGGAACAGCGCCGCCCAGGCCAGCAGCAGGAAGAACGCCAGCCAGGCCAGGCTCTTGAACGTCTTCCAGCGCCGCGCGGCGCGCTGCTCGGCGAGCGTCGCGAACACCAGGCGTTCGAGGGTGTCGCGCTCCCAACCGGGGCGCGCGGCCTCGGCGGCGACGGGCGCGGGACGCGGTTCGGGCGTGTCGCCGGGGAAGTGCGGATCGCTCATGGGGACTCAAAAAGACACGGGTTGCAGGTTCCAGGCAGTATGCCAGTGCACCACGCCGTCGCGCTCCGTGAGGGCGATCTTCACCAGCCCGCCGCGGCACGGGCCGCCGCCGCACTCGCCGGTGTCGGGGCGGTACACGGCCCCGTGCGTCGAGCACAGGAGCCACTGCCCGCTGTCGTCGAAGAAGCGGTCGGGTTGCCAGTCCATCTCCATCGCCACGTGCGCGCAGCGATTGAGGTACGCGTGCGGCTGGCCGTTCCAGCGCACCGCGAACGCGCGGCAGGTCTGCCCCGCGTAGACGACGTCGAACGGCACCGCGAGGCCGCCTTCGGCCAGGTCGGGCGCCGCGCACAGCGGGACGAGTCCGTCGCCCGTCATGCGTTGGCGAGCAGCCAGTCGTGCAGCTGGCGCACCGAGTGCGCGACGTGCAGCGGGCCGAACGCCTCGAAGCTCGCGTGCTCGTGCGCGCCGTAGCTCACGCCGATGCTGGCGCAGCCCGCGTTGCGCGCCATCTCCAGGTCGTGCGTCGTGTCGCCGATCATCAGCGTGCGTTCCGGCTCGGTGCCGAACTCGCGCATCAGTTCCTCCAGCATGCGCGGGTGCGGCTTGCCGGCAGTTTCGTCCGACGTGCGCGAGCCGTCGAACACGCCGTCCAGCTCGACGTTGCGGCGCAGGACGTCGTCCAGCCCGCGGCGCGACTTGCCCGTCGCCACCGCCAGCCAGTGGTGCCGCGCCTTGAGCTCGTGCAGCAGCGGCAGCACGCCGTCGAACAGGCTCAGGTCGTCCTGGTGGTTCAGGTAGTGGTGGCGGTAGCGCGCGCCCAGTTCGGCGTACTTTTCCTCCGGCACGTCGGGCGCCGCGCGCGCGAGGGCCTGGCCCAGGCTCATGCCGATCACGTACGCGGCGGCCTGCTCGGTCGGCATCGCGCCGCCGACGTCGACGACCGCCCGCTGGATGCAGCGGACGATCACGTTCGTGGAGTCGTACAGGGTGCCGTCCCAGTCGAAGGCGATCAGGTCAAAGCGGCGCGGCCGGGGCGTGGGCATGGAGGAAGGACTGGAGTTCGGGCGGCAGCGGCGCTTCGAGGGCGACCGCCTCGCCGGTGGCGGGGTGCTGGAACTGTAGCCGCCACGCATGCAGGAACATGCGCTTGAGGCCTTCGCGCTGCAAGGTCTTGTTGCGATCGAAGTCGCCGTACTTGTCGTCGCCGGCGATCGGGTGGCCCTGCGAGGCGAGGTGCACGCGGATCTGGTGCGTGCGGCCGGTCTTGATCGTCACTTCGAGCAGCGTGAACTCGCCGACGTGCCGCGCGACCTTCACCAGCGTGATCGAGCGCATGCCGTCCGGATCGTCCTTGGCGACGACGCGCACGCGGCGCTCGCCCGCCGCTTCCTCGTCGCCGGCGACCAGGTACTTGTGCAGCGGCAGGTCGATCACCTTCTTGTTCGCCGGCCAGTGGCCGTTGACGAGCGCGAGATAGGTCTTGCCGGTCTCGCGGCCGCGGAACTGGTCCTGCAGCTTCGTCAACGCCGAACGGCGCTTGGCGACCAGCAGCACGCCCGAGGTCTCGCGGTCCAGCCGATGCACGAGTTCGAGGAAGCGCGCGGTGGGGCGCGCCTGCCGCAGCTGCTCGATCACGCCGAAGCTCACCCCGCTGCCGCCGTGCACCGCCACGCCGGACGGCTTGTCGATGGCGAGCAGGTGATCGTCCTCGAGCAGCACCGGGAACTCGCGCGCGGGCGCGGGACGCTCGGTGGCGGCGCGCTCGGGCAGGCGCACGGGCGGGACGCGGACCAGGTCGCCCGCGGCCAGGCGGGTGTCCGCGGCGGCGCGGCCCTTGTTCACGCGCACCTCGCCGCTGCGGATGATCCGGTAGACGTGGGTCTTGGGGACCCCCTTGAGCTCGCGCAGCAGGAAGTTGTCCAGCCGCTGGCCGTCGAATTCTTCACTGACGGCGACCGTCTTCACGGCCGGTTGGGCGCCGGGCGCCGGGGCCCCTATAATGCGGTTCACTGGCGTAGCGCCGTAAGTGTTTGATTTGGCAGGATTTTAGGTCCACCAGTCGAACCGGCCGCGCCGGCAGGTCGATGCCGAGGTCGTCCCTGCCCACCGCACAGCGCCGAAGAAGGCGGTGGCGGGTGGGGGACCGGAGCCGACGCCATCGTCGAAACCCGAACGGAATCTGAGGCCGCCAGCCCTGGCGCTGGCGGCGGATCGAAGCGAGACCCCTGTGCTGTTGGCGCTCTTCCTGGCCTGTTGGCGGTGGCTGATGCCGCTTGCCTGCGCCATCGTCGCGCCTGCCATGCACGTCGTCCGTGCGCTGCTGCCGGCCGCCCCGCGGCCCGTCATCCGGCGCCCCGGCCACTCCCTCGCCCTCATCCACGCGCCCCCCGCCGCGACTGCTGTCCCGAGGCCATAGGCCCGCAGCAGCGCGCCCGCGCGCCTTCCGTTCCCCTTCGACGCCGCGTCGGCCCGGCATCGTGGGCCCGTCCGCGGGCCAGGACGTGAGAACAAGAAGGTGACGCAATGAAGCGGATGCTGATCAATGCCACGCAGGCCGAAGAGCGCCGGCTGGCCATCGTCGACGGGCAGAAGCTCCTCGACTACGAAATCGAGATCGAAGGGCGCGAGCAGCGCAAGGGCAACATCTACAAGGCCGTCGTGACGCGCGTCGAGCCGTCGCTCGAGGCCTGCTTCGTCGACTACGGCGAGGAACGCCACGGCTTCCTGCCGTTCAAGGAAATCTCCAGGCAGTACTTCAAGGAGGGCGTCTCGCCCTCGCAGGCCCGCATCAACGACGTGATCCGCGAAGGCCAGGAGCTGCTGGTCCAGGTCGAGAAGGAAGAGCGCGGCAACAAGGGCGCGGCCCTGACCACGTTCGTCTCGCTGGCCGGCCGCTACGTCGTGCTGATGCCCAACAACCCGCGCGGCGGCGGCGTGTCGCGCCGCATCGAGGGCGAGGACCGGCAGGAGCTGAAGGAGAACATGGACCAGTTGGAATATCCCAACGGCATGTCCATCATCGCCCGCACCGCCGGCATCGGCCGCAGCGCGCCCGAGCTGCAGTGGGACCTGAACTACCTGCTCAAGCTGTGGAACGCCATCGACGGCGCCGCCAAGGGCGGCAAGGGCGCGTTCCTGATCTACCAGGAGTCGTCGCTCGTCATCCGCTGCATCCGCGACTACTTCAACAATGACGTCGGCGACATCCTGATCGACACCGACGACATCTACGAGCAGGCGCAGCAGTTCATGGCGCACGTGATGCCGGAACACGCCGCCAAGGTGAAGCGCTACCGCGACGACGCGCCGCTGTTCAGCCGCTTCCAGATCGAGCACCAGATCGAGTCGGCCTACGCCCGCGAAGTCAAGCTGCCCAGCGGCGGCGTCATCGTCATCGACCACACCGAAGCGCTGGTGTCGGTCGACGTCAACTCGGCGCGCGCCATCAAGGGCGGCGACATCGAGGAGACCGCCACCCGCACCAACCTGGAAGCCGCCGACGAAGTGGCGCGCCAGATGCGCCTGCGCGACCTGGGCGGCCTGATCGTCATCGACTTCATCGACATGGAGGAGTCGCGCAATCGCCGCGAGGTGGAGAACCGCCTGCGCGACGCGCTGCGCCAGGACCGGGCCCGCGTCCAGTTCGGCACGATCAGCAAGTTCGGCCTGATGGAGATGAGTCGCCAGCGCCTGAAGCCGGCACTGTCCGAAGGCGCATCGATCCCCTGCCCTCGCTGCGGCGGTCACGGCCACATCCGCGACACCGAGAGCTCGGCGCTGCAGATCCTGCGGATCATCCAGGAGGAGTCGATGAAGGACTCCACCGCCGCGGTGCACGTGCAGGTGCCGGTGGAAGTCGCGTCGTTCCTGCTGAACGAGAAGCGCACCGAGATCACCAAGATCGAGCTGAAGCAGCGCATCAACGTGCTGCTGGTCCCCAACAAGGGCCTCGACACGCCGCACTACAAGCTGGAGCGCCTGAAGCACGACGACCCGCGCCTGGACAACCTCAAGGCCAGCTACCACATGGCCGAGGACTTCGAGGACGAGACGACGGTCACCCGCCGCTCGCAGGAGAAGACCAACCGCCAGGAACCGGTCATCAAGGGCGTGCTGCCCGACATGCCCGCGCCCGTCGCGCCGCCCAAGCCGGAGAAGGTCGAGCAGCCGCAGCGCACCGCGGCGCCGGCCGCCGCCCGCGCGCCCGCACCGTCGCGGGCCCCGGCGCCCGCACCCGCGCCCGAACCGTCCTTCGTGGCCTGGTTCAAGAACCTGTTCGGCCTCGCGCCGGCGGCGACGCCCGCCGCTGCGGCGACGACCGCCACCGCGGCCAAGACCGAAGAGAAGCGTGAAGGCCGTGGCGATCGTGGCGATCGCGGCGATCGCGGCGAACGTGGCGAAGGCCGCGGCCGGGGTGGCCGTGGACGCGACCGCCATCGGGGCGGTCGCGACGAGAACCGCACCCGCGACGGCCAGCCGCGCCGCGACGGCGCGGTGGCCGAGTCGGCCGAAGGTGCGCAGGCGCCGCGCGACGAGAACCGCCGCGAGCGCGGCCCGCGTGGCGAAGGCCGCGAGCAGCGCGGCGACCGCCCGCAAGGCGATCGCCCGCCGCGCGAGCGCGGTCCGCGTGACGAACGCCGCAACGAGGAAGTGCATGCGGACGGCGCGCCGGCCGAAGGCCAGCAGCCCCGCGGCGACCGCCCGCCGCGTGGTGATCGCGCGGAACGTGGTGAGCGTGGCGACCGTCCTGAGCGCGGCGAACGCGGTGAGCGCGGCGAAGGCCGCCGCGAGCGTGGTGAACGCCGCCCGCGCGAGCAGGCGCCGCAGGAGGTGACCGAGGCCGCCGCCGTCGAAGGCCGGGCGATGGAGCACGCGCAAGCCTTCGTGGGCGAGGCGCCCGTGCAGGAGTCGGGCGAAGGCGCCAACGGCGAAGCGCGCCGCGACGGCCGCCGCTCGCGCGACCGCTACGGGCGTGACCGCCGCGAACGTGGTCCGCGCGACGAGTCCGCGGAAACCGCAGCCCCCGAAGCCCCCGAAGCCACCGAAGCCACCGAGCAGGAGGCGCCGGCTCGCCCGCGCTACCCGACCGGCTTCGTGAGCGACGCCGAAGCCGCCGCCGCCGAAGCCGAGGAGCGCTCCGCCGTCGCACCGGTTGCCGTGCAGGCTCCCGCGCCGGCTCCCGTGACCGCGATTGCGCCCGCCGCACCCGGCCTGCCGAAGGTGCAGCCGTACCAGCTGCCGGTCGACCAGCTGGCGCAGGTCGCGTCCGGCTCCGGCCTGCAGTGGGTCAACTCCGACGCCGGCAAGATCGCGGCGGCGCAGGCCGCGATGGCCGCCGAGCCGAAGCCGATCCGCGTGCCGCGCGAGCGTCCGCCCGCGGTGGTCATCGACGAAGGCCCGCTGGTGCTGGTGGAGACCAAGCGCGACCTGGCGGCGTTCAAGCTGCCGTTCGAGCAGGGCGGCGCGCCGCTGCAGTGAGGCTTGCGAGCCTCGCATGAAGAAAGGGCCCCGCGGGGCCCTTTCTCTTTTGCGCGTCATCTGGCTACTGCTGCGCAGCCTGTTTCCAGGCCGCCGCGGCCGCTTCGAGATCGCCGCGGTCCTCCGCGAGTTGCGCCAGCGCGCGGCATGCGTTGCGGTGCAGGCGTGCGTCCTGCAGGCCCATCGACGCCTGCCGCAGCAGCACCTGCGCCTTGCCCCACAGCTGCCGCTTCATGCAGGCCATGCCGGCCAGGTACTGCAGCGTCATGTCGCGCGGGTTCGCGCGCTGCGCGGCCTCGATGCGCGCCAGCCAGGTGGCGTCGATGCTGTCGAGGCCGGCTTCGAGCGCGCCCACCAGCTTGATCTTGAGGCTGTCGCCCAGCTCGTGCTGCCCCTCCCAGGCCGGCAGCAGCCAATCGCGCGACGTCTGCGCATCGCCGCCGAGCGCGACGAGACGCTGCGCCGCGTGGATGGCCAGTTCCGGCATCGCGCGCTCGGCCGGCTCCAGCGTCAGCCAGGCCTTCTGCAGTTGCGCCGGGTCGTGCGCGCCATTGAGCAGGTCGATCGCCAGCCCGCGCACCAGGCTGTCGGCGGCGGCCGGCGAGAACGCGCGGTGCTTGGCCAGCAGGCGCGCGGTGTCCAGCGCTTCGGCCGTGTGGCGCGCGAGGCGCGCCGCCCGGAGCTTCATCCGCAAGGCCAGCGTGCGCCGCGCCGCGCCCGAGGGCAGGCCCTGCAGCCAGCCCATCGCAGCCTGCGGCTCGCGGTCTTCCAGCGACCAGCGGGCGGCGCGCATCAGCGCGCCTTCGTGGGTCTCCTGCGCCGGGCCCTGGTCGAGGGCGAGCTGCAGGTGCTCGTCGCGCGCGGCGCGGTCCTGCAGCGCCTGCGCGCTCTCGGCGGCCAGCACGTGGGCCAGCGTGCGCAGCTGCGCGCCGTTGGGCGGCGCCGCGCCGCCGGCGGTGAGCGATGCTTCCTGCGCCAGCGCCGCTTCGGCCGACTTGCGCGCGCGGATGTAGCGGCCCGCCAGCAGGTGCGACAGCGCGTCGAGCACCAGCGCGTGCATGCCGCGCTCACGCTGCTGGTTGCGCCACCGCAGCGCCTGCTTGGGCAGGTCGAACAGGGCCGCCAGCGCGCGCAGCGCCGCGTGCAGCAGCAGGAACGCCGCCACCAGCAGCAGGAGCACGAGGTTGAGCGAGAGGTCGACGCGGTACGGCGGCCAGAAGACGGTGATGGTCCCCTGGTTGTTGCCCGCGAACAGGGCCACCGCCACCGCGATGGCGAACAGGACCAGCAACCAGAGCGCGGCACGCATCGGCAGACCTCAGCGCCCCGCGCCGGCCGCGGCCAGCGCGGCCAGCGTCTCGTCGATGCGCGGGAGCTCGACGACGCGCAGCTGCGCCTGCATCTGCTGCAGCGCCGCCGCCACCGCCTGCACGCGGCGCGCGGAGGGATCGAAGTAGCGCTCCAGCGCACTCGACGCTGTCGCCAGGTCGGCGCGGGCCGAGTCGGTCTGGCGTGCGAGCAGGGCGAGGCGCGCGTTCAGCAGCCGCAGCTTGAGGTTCTCGCGCAGGAAGAAGCCCTGCTCCGGCGTGAGCAGCATCGCCTCGGGCTCGTCCACGCGGCTGACGCGCACCAGCGCCCGCGCTTCGTCGCCCACCACCCCGAGCCACTGGCGCCACCAGGGAACGTCGCGCGGCGCCGGGGCGCTGGCCTTGGACGCTGGCGCGCGGGCGGTGGACGCGGGACCGACCGCATTGGCGAGCGGCAGTTCGTCGACCTGGCGCGTGACTTCGTCCAGCCGCAGCAGCACGCCGGGAACGTCGGCCACCGCGGCGGCCTTGATGCGGTCGATGTCGCGGCCGATGGCGGTGCGCAGGCGGGCCAGCCGCGGCTCGCCCGCGCGGGCGAGGCGCTGGTCGGCGCTGCGCAGCGCGGCCAGCAGCGGCTCCGCGCTGAGCGTCAGTTGCGCCTGCTGCTGCGCGAGGCGCAGCCCCGATTCGATGTCGACCACGAGGTTCTCGTCACGCGAGCGCGAGAGGCTCTGCATCAGCTCCTCGAGCTGCGTGCGCTGCAGTGCGACTTCGCCCAGGCGCTGGTCGTTGACCGCCTGCCGGGCCGCGATGTCACGGGCGAGGTCCTGCGCCTGCCGGGCGACGGCCCGCGCCTCGACCGCGTTGCTGCCGGCGTCGGCGCTCTGGCGCGCCAGTTGTTCCTGGATGGTCGACAGCTTCTGCCACAGCAGCACGCTCGAGCCGAGCGCGAGGACGGCGACCAGCACCAGCAGGCGGAACGCCACCACCGACGTCATGCCAGGCCGGGCCGGCGCGGCTTCGCCCGCATCGAGTGCGGGGGCCGGCGGCGCAAGGTCGGGGTCGCGATCGGGCTCGGCACTCATCCGGACGATTCTAGGGCGCGCACCACGGCGTCCCGGTCCGGTCGTGACAGGCTTACAACACGAAAGCCCAGCGCCTGCGCCGCGCGCGCGATGCGCTCGTGCGTGGCCACCGCGCAGGCGCGTGACCAGTCCTGCGCGGGCAGCAGCGCGCCCAGGTGGTGGATGGCTTGCGAACTGCTGAAGAGCCAGGTGCTTCCATCCGCCGCTGCAGCACGGGCGTGTGCGCGCTCGATGTCGGTCCATGTGGGCGGCCGGCGCGAGTAGGCCGCGACGGCGTCGACCTGCACGCCCTCGGCGCGCAGCGTGTCGGCAATCCACTCGCGACCTGCGGGCTGGCCATCCCCGTCGGCGCCGCGCACGAGCAGCACCCGGTCACCGGCGCGCACGCTGCCGCGCACCACCGCCCACAGGGCTTCGGAATCGAACTGCGGCGCATCGGCCGGCGGCGCGGCCACTTGCGCGGGCGGCACGCCGAACGCGTGCAAGGCGGCGACGGTACCCGGCCCGGGGGCCCATGCCGACGTGGTGGGAGGCCAGGCGCGCGAGGACGCCGCCTGCCAGGCGTGCACCGCATTCGCGCTGACGAACATCACCGCGCCGTACGAAGCTGCCCGTTCCACGGCGGCATGCAAGGGCGCCGCATCCGCCACCGGTGCGATCTCGATCAGGGGAAGTTCGAGCACCTCGTGGCCACGCGCGCGCAGCGCCTCGGCCCAGGGCCGCGCCTCGCGCACCGGGCGGGTGACGACGACGCGCATGCGCGTCAGTGCGCGCCGCCCGCGCGCAATTGCGCCGCGACCTGCTCGCCCAGGGACGCGGCCTGCTCGAGGCTGGTCACCGTGGCGACGGCCTGCCCGCGCACCAGGGGCGCGGCGGCTTGCGGGTCGCCCCACGCCGCATCCAGCCGCAGCACGGCGCCATCCAGCGTCGCATGCGCCGCGAGCGGCATCGAGCAGCTGCCGCCCATCGCCCGGCTGACCGCACGTTCGGCGGACACCGCGAGCCACGTCCCGTGGTGCGCCAGCGGCTCCAGCAGTGCCAGCAGGTCGGCACGGTCACTGCGCACCTCGATGCCGAGCGCGCCCTGCCCCGCGGCCGGCAGCATCCGGGAAGGATCGAACACCTGCCGGATGCGCTCGGCGAGGCCGAGCCGCTTCAACCCGGCGGCGGCGAGCACGATCGCGTCGTACTGGCCTTCGTCGAGCTTGCGCAGTCGCGTGTCGAGGTTGCCGCGCAGCGGCTCGATGCGCAGGTCGGGGCGCAGCGCACGCAGCAGCACCACGCGGCGCAGGCTCGAGGTGCCGACGACGGCGCCTTGCGGCAGCGCGTCCAGGTCGGCGTACTGCGGCGACACGAGCGCATCGCGCGGGTCTTCGCGTTCCAGCACGCAGCCCAGCGAGAAGCCGGCGGGCAAGTCCATCGGCACGTCCTTGAGCGAGTGCACCGCGAGGTCGGCGCGGCCTTCCTCCAGCGCGACCTCGAGCTCCTTCACGAACAGGCCCTTGCCGCCGACCTTGCTGAGGCTGCGGTCGAGGATCTGGTCGCCCTTGGTCGTCATGCCCAGCAACGAGACGGCGCGCCCGCGCTGCGTGAGGAGGGATTGCACATGCTCGGCCTGCCAGAGGGCGAGCCGGCTTTCGCGCGTGGCGATGACGATGGAACTCACGAGGTGCACCTGCAAGGGGGAGAGGCGATGCTAGCATCCGGGCTGCTTAAACTTTGTGCAACCGGATCCACGATGACTGCACCCGCGCCGCCGGCGCCCGCGCGACGCGCCCGCGACAACGAACGGCCGCTGGTGGAGGACATCCGGATGCTCGGCCGCATGCTCGGCGACGTCATCCGCGAGCAGGAAGGCGTCGAGGCGTTCGAGCTGGTCGAGCGCGTGCGCAAGCTGTCGGTGGCGTTCCGGCGCGATGCCGACCACGAGGCGGACCGCGCGCTCAAGTCGCTGCTGAAGTCGCTCAGCGGCGACCAGGCCGTCAGCGTGATCCGCGCGTTCACCTACTTCAGCCACCTGGCCAACCTGGCCGAGGACCGGCACCACATCCGCCGCCGCCTCGTGCACGACCGCGCCGGCGACCAGCAGGAAGGCAGCATCGAAGTCGCGCTGGCCCGCCTGCGCTGGGCCGGCGTCGCACCGAAAGCCATCTCGCACATGCTGGCCGGCGCGTACCTCTCGCCCGTGCTCACCGCGCACCCCACCGAGGTACAGCGCCAATCCATCCTGGACGCCGAGCGCGGCATCGCGCACCTGCTGGCCGAGCGCGACGAGATCCGCGCCCGCGCGCAGCCGAAGGACGCGCTCGCCCCACGCGAGCTCGCGGCCAACGAAGTGCAGATCCGCGCGCGCGTGATGCAACTCTGGCAGACGCGGCTGCTGCGCTTCTCCAAGCTGACGGTGCAGGACGAGATCGAGAACGCGCTGTCGTACTACGAGGCGACCTTCCTGCGCGAGATCCCGCGCCTGTACGCCGGCCTCGAGCGCGACCTGCACCAGCCCGTCGCCAGCTTCCTGCGCATGGGCATGTGGATCGGCGGCGACCGCGACGGCAACCCGAATGTCGATGCGAGCACGCTCGAGACCGCGTTGCGCCGCCAGTGCGAGATCGCGCTGCGCCACTACCTGACCGAGGTGCACTACCTGGGCCGCGAGCTGTCCGTGTCGACCATGCTTGCGCCCGTCACGCCGGCGATGCAGGCGCTGGCGGATGCGTCGCCCGACCGCGGCGAGCACCGCAGCGACGAGCCCTATCGCCGCGCGCTCGCCGGCATGTACGCGCGCCTGGCCGGCACGCTGCGCGCCTTCACCGGCGGCGAGGCGGCGCGCCACCTGCTCGCGCCGCAGAATCCCTACCGCGACGCGAACGAGTTCCACGCCGACCTGTGCACGATCCGCGACTCGCTGCAGGCCTCGCACTCCGGCGCGCTCGCCGCGCACCGGCTGCTGCCCTTGCTACGTGCAGTCGAAGTGTTCGGCTTCCACCTCGCCACCATGGACCTGCGGCAGACCTCGGACCAGCACGAGGCGGTCGTCGCGGAGTTGCTCTCCGTCGCGCGGGTCGCGCCCGACTACGCCTCCATGCCCGAGAGCGCACGGCGAGAGCTGCTTCTGCGCCTGCTCACGGACGCGCGGCCGCTGCGCGTCGTCGGTCACCAGTTCTCGCCGCTGGCCCAGCGCGAAGTCGGCGTGTTCGAGATGGCGCTGCGCATGCGCGCGCAGTACGGCGCCGACGCCGTGCGCCACTACATCATCAGCCACACCGAAGCGGTCAGCGACCTGCTGGAGGTGTTGCTGCTGCAGAAGGAAGTGGGCCTGTTCCGCGGGACGCTCGACGATGGCGCAGTCGCCGACCTGATCGTCGTGCCGCTGTTCGAGACCATCGCCGACCTGCGCAACGCGGCGCCGATCCTGCGCGAGTTCTACGCCCTGCCCGGCATCCTGCGGCTGGTGCAGCGCTCCGGCGGCGAGCAGGACGTGATGCTGGGCTACAGCGACAGCAACAAGGACGGCGGCATCTTCACCAGCAACTGGGAGCTGTACCGCGCCGGCACGGCGCTGGTGCAGCTGTTCGACGAATTGCGCGGCATCCGCCTGCGCATGTTCCACGGCCGCGGCGGCACCGTCGGCCGCGGCGGCGGCCCGAGCTACCAGGCCATCCTCGCGCAACCGCCCGGCACCGTGCGCGGGCAGATCCGCCTCACCGAGCAGGGCGAGGTGATCAGCTCCAAATACGCCAACCCGGAAATCGGCCGGCGCAACCTGGAGACGCTGGTCGCGGCGACGCTGGAAGCGACGCTGCTGCCGCCGCCCAAGGCCGCGCCGCGCGAATTCCTCGCGGCGGCGGAGGCGCTGTCGCAGGCCAGCATGCAGGCCTACCGCGCGCTGGTCTACGACACGCCCGGCTTCGCCGATTTCTTCTTCGCCGCCACGCCGATCCGCGAGATCGCCGAGCTGAACATCGGCTCGAGGCCGGCGTCGCGCAAGCCGGGCGCGCCGCGCATCGAGGACCTGCGCGCCATCCCCTGGAGTTTCAGCTGGGGCCAGAGCCGCGCGACGCTCAACGGCTGGTACGGCTTCGGCTCCGCGGTGCGCGCGTTCCTCGACGACCCGGCACGCCCGCGCAAGGACGGCCTCGCGCTGCTGCAACGCATGCACCGCCAGTGGCCGTTCTTCCGCGCGCTTCTGTCGAACATGGACATGGTGCTGGCCAAGAGCGACCTCGCCCTCGCCTCGCGCTACGCCAGCCTGGTCGCGGACGCGCGGCTGCGCAAGCGCGTGCACGGCGCGATCGAGGCCGAGTGGCATCGCACGGTCGAGGCGCTGCAGGCGATCACGGGCGAACGCGCGCGGCTGGCCGGCAACCCGGCGCTGGCCCGCTCGATCCGCTACCGCTTCCCCTACATCGACCCGCTGCACCACCTGCAGGTGGAGCTGGTGCGCCGCTACCGCGCCGGCGGCAGCGACGAGCGCGTGCACATGGGCATCCACCTGGCCATCAACGGCATCGCCGCGGGCCTGCGCAACACGGGCTGAGCGTCAGCGCCGCGCGGCGCGCCGGCGCACCCGCAGGTTGAGCATCTCCACCGCGATCGAGAACGCCATCGCCGTGTAGACGTACCCCTTGGGCACGTGGTGCTCGAAGCCGTCGGCGATCAGCACCATGCCGACCATCACCAGGAAGGACAGCGCGAGCATCTTCACGGTGGGATGCGCCGAGATGAAGCGCCCGATCGCGGCGGCGAAGGCCATCATCATCAGCACCGAGACGACGACGGCGGCCATCATCACTGCCAGTTCGTCGACCATGCCGACCGCGGTGATGATGGAGTCGAGCGAGAACACCATGTCGACCAGCATGATCTGGAGGACCACGCCGCCGAACCCCGCATGCACGCTCACGTGGCCCGGGTCGTCGTGCGGGTCGCCCTGCAGCGCCTGGTGGATCTCGCTGGTGCTCTTCCAGATCAGGAACAGGCCGCCGCCGATCAGGATCAGGTCGCGGCCGGAGATCTCCTGCTTCGGCCACGGCAGCGAGAACAGCGGCGCTGTCAGGCCGATGATCCAGGAGATCACCATCAACAGCCCCAGCCGCAGGAACATCGCCATGAACAGCCCGAGGCGCCGTGCGAGCTTGCGGCGTTCCGGCGGCAGCTTCTCCACCAGGATGGAGATGAACACGATGTTGTCGATGCCCAGCACCAGTTCGAGCGCCGTCAGCGTGAGCAGCGCGATCCACGCCTGCGGGTCGGTGAGCAGGTCCAGCATGCGGCGGCGCCTCAGGTGCCGAGCAGTTCGCCGACCGGCTTCAGGTGGTCGACCCGGTCGCACACGGCCTTGACGACCATCATGATGGGGATGCCCAGCAGCACGCCCCACACGCCCCACAGCCAGCCCCAGAACAGCACGCCGATGAACACCGCCACGGCGTTCATCCGGCTGGCCTTGCTGGTCAGCCAGGGCACCAGCAGGTTGCCCTCGATCATGTTGATCACGAGCGAGACGCCGGTGACGTACAGCGGCAACTCGATCTCGCCGGCCTGCATGAAGGCCACCAGCGCCGCTGCAATGGTGATGAGGATGGAGCCGACGTAGGGCACCATGTTCAGCAGGCCCGCGGCCACGCCCCACACGGCCGCGTGCTTCATCCCCAGCCACGCGAACGCCACGCCGGTGAGCACGCCGACCCCGACGCCGGCCAGCAGCTGCACCAGCAGGTAGCGCTGGATCTGCGCGTTGATCTCGTCCAGCGCCTGCACGGTCAGCCTCTTCTCCGTGAAGGTGGTGCCGGTGATCTTCACCAGCTTGCGCCGGAAGGTGTCGCCCGACAGCAGCAGGAAGAAGGTGAGGAAGGTGACCAGCGTGACCTGCCCGACCAGGCTGGCCAGGCCCACGGTGCCGGCCCACAGGTGTTCGCGGATGTCGAAGGCCGGCTTCTCGACGATCACGCGCTGCACGCCGCGCGGAGTCGGGGTCGCGCCGTTCTTCGGTCCCGCCTCCTGGGCGGCCTTGGCCAGTTCCGCGGCAGCCTGCGTGACCGGCGCCAGCGGGCCGTCGGCCTTGTGCATCTTGCGATTGATGACGTCGCGGAACCGCTGCGCGGCGGAGGGCAGCGAGTTGATCAGCTCGTTGGCGTCGTCGGCCATCGACCAGATGACCGCGCCGCTGCCGCCCAGGATGCCCAGGATCAGCACAGCGGCCGCCAGCGCTCGCGGCACGCGCAGCTTCGCGAGCGCGTCGACCACCGGCGACAGCGCGTAGTAGAAGACCAGGCCGACCATGAGCGGGATGAAGAAGGCGCTGGCCCACTTCAGGACCCCGAGCACCGCGATCGTGCACAGCACGATCAGGCTCAGGTTGCGGGGATTGGCATGCGGGTGCAGCAGCACCTGGGGCGGCTGCGTCGGGTCGACGTCCTCCTTCGGCGGCACCGCCTCGAGGACCTCCTGCACCTGCTGTTCGTTGTTCATGGGGACGCTTTCTCGCTGACCGAGTCCCCGTGCCTCCCTACCGCGTGAGCGCCTCCCGCACCGCCGTCAGCTGCCGGCGCGACACGGCCAGCAGCTCCTCGATCCCATTCAGGCGCACCGCCCAGCCTTCGCCCTCTTCGGGGTCATCGTGCTTCTCGAGGGCCCGCACCGCGCGCCGCGCCACCAGCGCGTTGCGGTGGATGCGCAGGAACTGCGCGCCGTGCCTGTCCTCGAGATCGCTGAGCGACGCATCAAGGATATAGCTTCTGGCCGCGGTACGGACCGTGATGTACTTCAGTTCGGCCTTGAAATAGAGAACTTCCGACAGGGGGACACGCTCCGTCCTACCCCGGTCCTGGATGACGAGCGTCTCCGGCTGCGCGGTCGCGTTGCCGTTGCGCGCGGACAGCACCCGTTCGACCTTCTGCAACGCGGCCTGCAGCCGTTCCAGCCGTACCGGTTTCGTCAGGTAGTCGATCGCCTCGAGCTCGAAGGCGGCGACCGCGTGTTCGGCATGCGCAGTGACGAACACGACGGCGGGCTCGCGCGGCATGCCGCGCAGCGCCTGCGCGAACGCCAGCCCATCCGCGCCGGGCATGTGCACGTCGAGGAGCACCGCGTCGAAGCTGCCGCGGCGCAGCGCCTCCATCGCCTCGATCGCGTTGCCGGCCTCGGCACCGACCATCACGGTGGGCGAGCGGCAGTCCGCCAGCAGCGTGCGCATGCGCGCCCGCGCGAGCGGCTCGTCGTCGACCACCAGGACCTGCAGGCTGTCCATCATGCGCAGACCTCCTCCGCGTTCGCGGCTTTCCCGTTGCCCCCTGGCCGGCGGTTCACGCCGGCACCTCCAACCTCACCTGGTAGATCCCGTCCTTGAGGACGGTGCGGAACTGCGCCTCCACGTCGTGCAGGAGGCGCAACCGCTCGCGCACGTTGTCCTGCGCGATCCCGTGGCCCGGGCGGCCCTGGCCCGCCGGCACCGTGTTCGTCACCTTGATCACGACGACGCCCCCGCGCCGCTGCGTGCTCACCTTCACCTGCGCGCCGGTGGCGCTGGGTTCCACCCCGTGCTTCACCGCATTCTCCACGAGCGGTTGCAGCAGCAGCGGCGGCACGCGGGCCATGCCGGCCGCCGGGTCGATCGACCATTCCACCTGCAGGCGGTCGCCGAAGCGCACCTGCTCGATCTCCAGGTAGCTGCGGGCCAGCGCCACCTCGTGCTCCAGGGTGACCGCGTCACCCTGGTCGTTCAGCGCCGAGCGGAACAGGTCGCTCAGGTCCTCCAGGATCAATTCGGCGCGGGCCGGATCGTCGCGCACCAGCGCGATGGCGGTGTTCAGCGTGTTGAACAGGAAGTGCGGGCGGATGCGCGACTGCAGCTCGGTGAGCCGCGCCGTCGTCTCGGCGGGCATGTGGCCCTTGGCCCGGAGGACCAGGGCGGCGACCAGCACCGCGGCCACCAGGGCTCCTGCGGCCGCCGACGCCACCCAGGGCATCGTCCCGGTGACCGGCTTGACCAGCGCCAGCACGGCGCAGGCGCCCAGGCCCGCGACGCCCCCGAGCGCAACGCCGACCGCTTGCTGCAAGCCGCGCCGCAGCCAGGCCAGCGGCCGCTTGATCGAGCAGGCGACCAGCAGCCAGCCGAGCGTCGCGGGTTGCGCCGCGGCGCTCAGGAGGGCGACCTGCAGCAGCCAGTCCTCCCAGCCGGAGACGGTGAACAGGGCACCGACCAGCACCAGCGCCTCGACACCCACCACCGCACGCAGCACCACGCCGATGTGGCAGGCATCAAACTGCGGCGGCGGCGCGCGGCGGGCCAGCGCCCTCTCCCGCGTCTCGGGGGAGAGTTCGGTGAAGGCCGATAAAATGTGGGAGTCGTCCATCGGGGAGCCGCGCTCGCCGATTATTGGTGAGTTCCCCCGCTGCGCCCCCCTACGGCGTCCACGAACCGGCCCTTCCCGGCCTCCTATGTCGCAACTCGAACACAAGTCCCAGGCCTGGTCGGCGCTCTTTTCCGAGCCCATGAGCGACCTGGTCAAGCGCTACACGGCCAGCGTCGGCTTCGACCAGCGCCTCTGGCGCGCGGACATCCAGGGCTCGCTGGCCCATGCCGCCATGCTGCAGCGGCAGGGGATCATCGGCGCCGAGGACCTGGCGGACATCCGGCGCGGGATGGCCCGGATCACCCAGGAGATCGAGGCCGGCCAGTTCGAGTGGAAGCTGGACCTGGAAGACGTGCACCTCAACGTCGAGGCGCGCCTGACGCAGCTGGTGGGCGACGCCGGCAAGCGCCTGCACACCGGGCGCAGCCGCAATGACCAGGTCGCCACCGACGTGCGCCTGTGGCTGCGCGGCGAGATCGACGGCCTGTCGGCGCTGCTGCGCGAACTGCAGTCGGCGCTGCTGGACCTGGCAGAGCAGAACGCCGACGTCGTCCTGCCCGGCTTCACCCACCTGCAGGTCGCCCAGCCCGTGAGCTTCGGCCACCACATGCTCGCCTACGTGGAGATGTTCGGGCGCGATGCCGAGCGCCTGGCCGACGTGCGCAAGCGCGTGAACCGCCTGCCGCTCGGCGCCGCCGCCCTTGCGGGCACCAGCTACCCGCTGGACCGGCAATCCGTGGCGCGCGAACTGGGCATGGACGGCATCTGCCACAACTCGCTGGACGCCGTGAGCGACCGCGACTTCGCGATCGAATTCACCGCCGCCGCCACGCTGGCGATGGTGCACGTCAGCCGGCTCTCGGAGGAGCTGGTGCTGTGGATGTCGCAGAACTTCGGCTTCATCCGCATCGCCGACCGCTTCACGACCGGCTCGTCGATCATGCCGCAGAAGAAGAACCCGGACGTGCCGGAACTGGCCCGCGGCAAGACCGGCCGCGTGGCCGGCCACCTGGTCGCCCTGGTCACCCTGATGAAGGGCCAGCCCCTGGCCTACAACAAGGACAACCAGGAGGACAAGGAGCCGCTGTTCGACACCGTCGACACGCTGCGCGACACGCTGCGGATCTTCGCCGAGATGATGCGGGGCATCACCGTGAACCGCGACGCGATGGAAGCGGCCGCGCGCCGCGGCTTCGCCACCGCCACCGACCTGGCCGACTACCTGGTGAAGAAGGGCCTCCCGTTCCGCGACGCGCACGAAGTCGTCGCGCATGCGGTCAAGGCCGCGCAGCAGCAGGGCTGCGACCTGTCCGAGCTGCCGCTGCCGGCGCTGCAGGCCTTCGATGGACGGATCGAGCAGGACGTGTACGAGGTCCTGTCGCTGCGCGGTTCGCTCGAAGCGCGCCGTGTCGCCGGCGGCACCGCGCCCGACAACGTGCGCGCGGAGATCGCGCGCCACCGCGCGCTGCTCGCCGGCTGAGCCAGGCGGCGGCGGAATAGCGCCTTCACCGCGCGCGTTCATGCAGCACGGGCGCGCGTCCAGCCGCCCCTGACGCGCAGGCCGCACCGGCGGCCGACTGGCGCGCCGCGTGCTGCCGCCGCAAGGAGAAGTCGATGCCTGCTGCCACCCCCCGTGGGATCGCGTCCGCCCCGTTCGTCCTGGCCGCGCTCTGGCTCGGCGCGTGCGGCGGCGGCGGGGACGGAGGCCCGGCCCCCGATGCCGTGGCGGCCGCCCCCGCACCGCCGCCGGCGACCGCGCAAGGGCCTGCGGTCCCGGCGGCCACCGGCACCACGACCACGACCACCACCACCGCCAGCACCGCGACCGACACGCCGATGAACAGCTTCGGCTACTGAGCAACGGCGGGCTGCCGCGCGCGCGAAAGGGCGCCACAATGGCGCACCCATGAGCGCCAGCAGTCCCTCGCGCCTGTTCGACCAGCCCTGGCTGTTCGCCACCGCCATCGCGGAGGCGACCGACGACGTGATCTTCGCCAAGGATCTCGAAGGCCGCTACCAGTTCGCCAATCCCGCCACGCTCACGACCATGGGCCGCGCGGCGCAAGAGGTGCTCGGGCGCACCGACCTCGAGTGCATGCCCGATGCGGCCGACGCGCGCCGCATCATGGCCAACGACCGGCAGGTCCTCTCCAGCGGCCAGCCGATGGAAACCGAGGAATCGCTGGTGATGCCCGACGGCTCGGTGCGCTACTGGCTCACCCGCAAGATGCCGCTGCGCGACGCCCAGGGCACCCTGGTTGGCCTGCTGGGCATCGCGCGCGAGGTCACCGAGCGCAAGGCCGCCGACGCGCAGCGCGAAGCGGCGCGCCTCAAGCTCGAGATGGGCGTGCAGGCCGCCGGGCTGGTGATGGCGGAGATCGACTACCGCACGAACCAGAACCACATCTCCACCGAACTCGCGCAGCTGCTCGAGCTGGGCGACACCGAGATGACGGTGCCGCGCCAGGCCATCTTCGACCGCATCCATCCCGCCGACCGACAGCGCTACCTGGACGCCATTGCGCGCACCATCGATCCGGCCGGCGACGGCCACCTGGCGATCGACGTACGCGCGTTGCTGCCCAGCGGCACGGTGCGCTGGCTGCACATCCGCCTGCAGGTCACCTTCGTGGAGATCGACGGGCGGCTGCTGCCGGACAAGGGCATCTGCGCCGCCCGCGACGTGACCGTCGAGATGCAGGCCGACCGCAAGCTGCGCGCCGCGCAGCGCCTGGCCAAGTCGGTGATCGAGGGGTCGGCGGCTCTGGTGTACGCCAAGGACCTGGCAGGCCGCTACATCCTGTCCAACGAAGCGTGGCGGGTGCAGCACGGCGTCACGGAGCGCGACGTTGCGCGCGGCATCGATGACGAGCGCCTGTTCGGCCCCGAGGCCGCCGCGGTGCTGCGCGCCAACGACCGCCGCGTCGCGGAGGGTGGCCGGCCGGTGCAGGTGGAGGAAGCGGTCGCCGTCGGCGGCCAGCGGCTGGTGTTCCGCTCCAGCAAGTTCCCGCTCTACGACGAGACCGGCGCCATCTACGCGGTCTGCGGCGTATCGACCGACATCACCGACGTGCTGGAAGCCGACCGCCGCAAGGACGAATTCATCGCGACCCTCGCGCACGAACTGCGCAACCCGCTCGCGCCGCTGCGCAACGGGCTGGAGATCCTGCGCCGCACCCCGGGCATGCCGCCCCAGGTCGTGCACACCCGCGACATGATGGAACGCCAGCTGCGCCACATGGTGCGGCTGGTCGACGACCTGCTGGACGTCTCGCGCATCAGCCGCGGCAAGCTGGAACTGCGCCGCGAGCCGATGCCGCTGCAGCGCGCGATGGAGGAAGCGCTGGAGACCAGCCGCCCGGCGCTGGAGGCGGCCGGCCACCAGGTCTGCCTGGAGCTCGCACCCGATCCGGTGATGGTCTCGGGCGACGGCACGCGGCTGGCGCAGGTGTTCGCCAACCTGCTGCACAACGCCGCCAAGTACACGCCGCCCGGCGGCCGCATCTCGGTGGTCCTGCGCACCGAGGGCGGCGACGCCGAGGTCGCCGTGGTGGACAACGGCATGGGCATCAACGCAGCCATGCTGCCGCACGTCTTCGACCTGTTCGCGCAGAGCGAGGACGTGCCGCGCAACGCGCAGGGCGGCCTGGGCATCGGCCTGTGGCTGGTGCGGCGGCTGGTGGAGCTGCACGGCGGGCGCATCGACGCGCACAGCGACGGCCCGGGCCGGGGCAGCCGCTTCCGCGTGCGGCTGCCGTTGCTGCCCGAGAGTGCTGCGCGCTCCTAGGTAGACTCGGCCCACCATGCGCATCCTCGGCATCGACCCCGGCCTGCAGACCACGGGCTTCGGCGTGGTCGACGTCGACGGGCCGTCGCTGGCCTACGTCGCCAGCGGCACCATCACGACGGGGCACATCCCCCGGGGCAACCTGCCCGCGCGCCTGAAGGTGCTGTTCGACGGCATCGCGGAAGTGCGCCAGCGCTACCAGCCGACCGCGGCGGCGGTGGAGATCGTGTTCGTCAACATGAATCCGCAGTCGACGCTGCTGCTCGGGCAGGCGCGCGGCGCATGCGTCACTGCCCTGGTGGCGTGCGACCTGAGCGTGGCGGAGTACACGGCCGTGCAGGTCAAGCGCGCCGTCGCCGGCCATGGACAGGCGGCGAAGGCGCAGATGCAGGCGATGGTGCAGCGGCTGCTCAAGCTTCCCGGCCTGCCGGGCCCGGACGCGGCGGACGCGCTGGGCATCGCCATCACGCACGCGCACGCGGGCAGCTCGCTCGCGCGCATCGCGCAGGCCACGCCGACCGCCCGCCGCACGAGCGCGATGTACGGCGGCGGGCGGGCCTACTGACGCCGGCGCAACGCCAACCATCTTCAAGGAGCCTGCCATGCGCACCATCGACCAGCGCGTGATCAACGTCGACGACCTCGAGCTGGAGGCCTACGCCGAGGGCGACAAGTTCGCATCGCGCTCGGCGAGCTTCGGGGCGAAGCTGGGCGCGCGCGACCTCGGCTACTCGTTCGACATCGTGCCGCCCGGCAAGAGCGGCTGCCCCTTCCACAGCCACCGCGCCGAGGAGGAGATGTTCTTCATCGTGCGCGGCGAAGGCACGCTGCGATACGGCAGCGAAACCCGCCCCGTCCGCGCCGGCGACGTCATCTGCTGCCCGGTCGGCGGCCCCGACACCGCGCACCAGCTGCTGAACACGTCGACCGGCGACCTGGTCTACCTGTCGGTCAGCACGAAGTCGCAGGTGGAGGTTTGCGAGTACCCCGATTCGGGGAAGATCGCCGCGTTCGCGCACAAGCAGCTGCGGCACATCACGCGTGCCGGCGACACGCGCGACTACTGGGACGGCGAGATCTAGGCGCCCAGGCGGTCTAGGCGACGCGCTCGGCGATCAGCACGGCGAAGAAGCCGGCGGCGGCCAGCAGCGTCCACTTCAGCGTGGTCCAGCCCCAGCGCAAATAGCGGCGGTCGCGCGTGCCGACGTAGAACGCGAAGCTCGTGCCCGCGGCCAGCAGGAAGAAGAGGATCGCCCAGCGGAACAGGAGCACGGGTTACCAGGCGCGCGCGGGGCGCAGGAACCCGGCGGGCGCGTCGCGCTCGTTCTCGAACGTGACCAGGTCCCACGCGTCGCGCTCGGCGAGCAGCGCGCGCAGCAGCCGGTTGTTCATCGCATGCCCGGACCGGAAGGCTTCGTAAGCGGCCAGCAGCGGCTTGCCCAGCAGGTACAGGTCGCCCATGGCGTCGAGGATCTTGTGCTTGACCAGCTCGTCGTCGTAGCGCAGGCCGTCCGCGTTGAGCACGCGGTAGTCGTCCATCACGACGACGTTGTCCAGCCCGCCGCCCAGGCCCAGGCCGTTGGCCCGCATCATCTCGACGTCCTTGGTGAAGCCGAACGTGCGGGCGCGGGCGATGTCGCGCACGTAGTTGCCGGTGCCCAGGTCGAACTCGTAGCGCTGGCCTGTGGAGTCGACCACCCGGTGCGCGAAGTCGATCTCGAAGCTGGCCTTGAAGCCGTCGTAGGGCAGCAGGCGCGCCCACTTGAGGTTGTCGCCCTCGCCTTCGCGCACTTCCACCGGCCGCAGCACGCGCACGAAGCGGCGCGGCGCGTCCTGGTTCACGATCCCCGCGCTCTGCAGCAGGAATACGAAGGACGATGACGAGCCGTCCAGGATCGGCACTTCCTCGGCGGTGATGTCGACGTACAGGTTGTCGATGCCCAGGCCCGCGCAGGCGGACATCAGGTGCTCGACGGTACGCACCTTGGCGCTGCCGTTGGCAATGGTCGATGCCATGCGCAGGTCGGACGTCGCTTCGGCCGAGACGGCGATGTCCACGGGCTCGGGCAGGTCGACGCGGCGGAAGACGATGCCCGTGTCGGGTTGGGCCGGGCGCAGCGTCATCTCGACGCGCTGGCCGCTGTGCAGCCCCACGCCGACGGCGCGGGTGAGCGACTTGAGGGTGCGCTGCTGCAACATGGGCTGATTTTAAGTGGCGCCGCCCTGCCGGCCGTCGAGCAGGGCTATGGCTGCGATAGCGGCCGAGCCAGGAAGGTCAGGCGCCGAGGCAGAACTGCATTCGCGTGCCGGCCAGTTCGACCACGTCCTGGTCCGCGAGCAGCACGGGATCCTGGCCCAGCGGCTTGCCGTTGATCTGCGGCGCCTGCGTGCCATCGAGCGTCGCCGCGTAGTAGCCGGTGCGCCGGTGGGACACCGCGATCACCGCCACGCCCGGCTTGCCGAACGTGGACACAGCCTTCACCACGGGCACTTCCAGGCCGGCCGAACTGCCGGTGAGCACGCGGAACATGGCGCTGGCCGGCGGCGGCAGGTGCGGCGTGCTGCCCATCGTCATGATCGCCGTCGCACCGAAGCCGGACTGGTCGGTGGCCTGCAGGTAGCGGATCCGGAAGCCCGCGATGGCGACGACGTCCTCGTCCTCCAGCTTGTGGCGCTTGATCCGGGCGTTGTTGACGAAGGTGCCGTTGGTGCTGCCATCGTCCTCGACGAACACGTCGGCGAGGCCCTTGAGCTCGAACCGGCAGTGGCGGCCGCTGACGGCGCCGTTGTCCAGGACGATGTCGTTGTCCTGCTTGCGCCCCAGCGTGGTGACGTCCTTGGTGAGGTACACGTGCTTCACCTCGACGCCTTCCACGGTCACGATCAGCTGCGGCATGGCGGCCACCTCCTGCGGGGCATGCTAGCTCGACGGTCGTGCAAAAAGCAATGCGCACCGGCCCGGAGGCGCGGTGCGCATTGGCCGCGGGCTTCGATCAGTCGGCTTGTTTACGGAGGAACGCCGGGATCTCGAAATCGTCCATGCCGCCCGAGGACAGCGCGTCGACCTTGGCGGCGGCCTGCGTGCGGTTGGTGCGCCACACGCTGGGCACGGCCATGCCGTGGTAATCCGGCTGCTGCGGGGCCGCGCCCATCTCGCGAGTGACGATCGCGCCCGGGCCGGCGACGGCCTGGTTGACGGTCGGCACGTTGAACGGCACGTTGTCGGTGCCGGTGCGCAGCACCTGCAGCGGGGGCGCCGTGCGGCGCTGGCCCTGGCGGGACAGGCCGGTGGCGACCACGGTGACGCGGACGCTGTCGCCCAGCGAGTCGTCGTAGGCGGTGCCGTAGATCACGTGCGCGTCCGGCGAGGCGTAGGCGCGGATCGTGTTCATCGCCAGCTTGGACTCGGACAGCTTGAGGCTGCCCTTGGCCGCCGAGATCAGCACCAGCACGCCCTTGGCGCCGGACAGGTCGATGCCTTCCAGCAGCGGGCAGGCGACGGCCTGTTCGGCGGCGATGCGCGCGCGGTCCGGGCCGTCGGCCACGGCCGTGCCCATCATCGCCTTGCCGGGCTCGCCCATCACGGTGCGCACGTCCTCGAAGTCCACGTTGACGTGGCCGGGCACGTTGATGATCTCCGCGATGCCGCCGACGGCGTTGCGCAGCACGTCGTTGGCGTGCGCGAACGCCTCGTCCTGGGTGACGTCGTCGCCCAGCACTTCCAGCAGCTTCTCGTTCAGCACCACGATCAGCGAGTCGACGTTCGCCTCGAGCTCGGCCAGGCCGTTCTCGGCGTTCGTCATGCGGCGGCCGCCTTCCCAGTCGAAGGGCTTGGTCACCACCCCGACGGTCAGCACGCCCATCTCCTTGGCGATGCGCGCGATCACCGGCGCGGCGCCCGTGCCCGTGCCGCCGCCCATGCCGGCGGTGATGAACAGCATGTGCGCGCCTTCGATCGCCTCGCGGATCGAATCCTCGGCGACCTGCGCCGCGTCACGGCCCTTCTCCGGCTTGCTGCCGGCGCCCAGGCCGCTCTGGCCCAGCTGGATCACCTTGTGCGCGGCGCTGCGCGACAGCGCCTGCGCGTCGGTGTTCGCGCAGATGAATTCCACGCCCTGCACCTCGCTCTGGATCATGTGCTCGACCGCGTTGCCGCCGCCGCCGCCCACGCCGATCACCTTGATCATGGTGCCCTGGTGGAACTCCTCGACTTCGATCATTTCGATGCTCATTGCTGACTCCTAGTTTGTTTCGCAGTTGCCACTTGCAGATTTGTTGTTGGATCGGTTGCTAACGCTCACGAGGGTGGATCGGTGGACCGCCATCGTCGTCGTCGCCATGTGCGGCCGCCGTGGACAAGGGTCATCAGAAGTTCCCCACGATGAAATCGCGGAAGCGCCCGAAGGCGGTTTTCATGGAGCCGTTCTTCTGCGCGACCTTCAGGCCGCGCACGCGCGCCAGGCGCGCTTCTTCCATCAGGCCCATCACGGTCGCTGCGCGCGGCTGCGACACCATGTCGCTCAGCGCGCCCAGGTACTGCGGCACGCCGCGGCGCACCGGCTTGAGGAAGATGTCCTCGCCCAGTTCGACCATGCCCGGCATCACCGCGCTGCCGCCGGTGATGACGATGCCGGACGACAGCACTTCCTCGTAGCCGGACTCCCGGATCACCTGCTGCACCAGCGAGAAGATCTCCTCGACGCGCGGCTCGATCACGCCGGCCAGCGCCTGCTTGGACAGCATCCGCGGGCCGCGGTCGCCCAGGCCGGGCACCTCGACCTGCTGCTCGGGGTCGGCCAGCAGCTGCTTGGCGAAGCCGCTCTCGACCTTGATGTCCTCGGCGTCCTTGGTCGGCGTGCGCAGCGCCATCGCGATGTCGCTGGTGATCAGGTCGCCGGCGATCGGGATCACCGAGGTGTGGCGGATCGCGCCACCGGTGAAGATGGCCACGCCGGTCGTCCCCGCGCCGATGTCCACGCAGGCGACGCCCAGCTCCTTCTCGTCCTGCGTCAGGACCGAGAGGCTCGAAGCCAGCGGGTTGAGCATCAGCTGCTCGACTTCCAGGCCGCAGCGGCGCACGCACTTGACGATGTTCTCGGCCGCGCTCTGGGCACCGGTGACGATGTGCACCTTGGCCTCGAGCCGGATGCCGCTCATGCCGATCGGCTCCTTGACGTCCTGGCCGTCGATGACGAATTCCTGCGGCTCGACCAGCAGCAGGCGCTGGTCGGTCGAGATATTGATCGCGCGCGCCGTCTCGACCACGCGGGCGACGTCGGCCGGCGTGACCTCCTTGTCCTTCACCGCCACCATGCCGCTGGAGTTGATCCCGCGGATGTGGCTGCCGGTGATGCCGGTGTAGACGCGCGTGATCTTGCAGTCGGCCATCAGCTCGGCTTCCTTCAGCGCCTGCTGGATGCTCTGCACCGTGGCGTCGATGTTCACCACCACGCCGCGCTTGAGGCCGTTGGAGGGCGCCACGCCCAGGCCGGCGAGCTTGAGCTCGCCGCCGGGCAGCACCTCGCCCACCACCGCCATCACCTTGGCGGTGCCGATGTCCAGCCCCACCACCAGGTCCTTGTAGTCCTTCGCCATGTCCTCTATCTCCTCGGCGCGGGCGACTCGATGGTCCCCACGCCCCTCAACCGCACCGCATACCCATCGCCGTACCGCAGGTCCGCCGCCAGCAGCGCGTCCGGCGTGCGGCCGTAGCGCGAAGCGACCTGCGTGAGCGTCTGCACGAGCCGCTGCACGCGCGGCAGCACTTCCGCCGGCTCGCCGCGCCCCAGTTCCAGCACCGCGTCCGTGTCCAGCGTCACCTGCCAGCTGCCGCGCCCGGACAGCGCGACCTGCTCCACCGCCAGGTCCAGTCCCTCGAACAGCGGGGCCAGCGCCTGGTACATCGCCAGCACCTGCATCGCCTGCCCGTCCGGCCCCGACAGGCGCGGCAGGTGGTCCTGCTCGATGTCGTCGGGATTGGCCTCGAACAGTTCGCCGTGGCTGTTGACCAGGCGCGAGCCGTTCTCGTCGCCCCAGAACGCCACGGCGTGGTGTTCCTGCAGCCCGACGCGCAGCCGGTTCGGGAACTCGCGGCGCACGATGGCCTGCCGCACCCACGGCACCGTCTCGAAAGCGCGCCGTGTCGCCGCCAGGTCCACGGTGAAGAAGTTGCCGCGCAGCTGCGGCGCGACGTTGGCGCGCAGCGTGGCCGCGTTGTTGTGCGCCACCTCGCCCTGCACCGTGATGCCGCCCAGCGCGAACAACGGGTGGCGCACCGCCCACCAGCACGCAGCCGCCAGCAGCACGGCGACGAGCACCGTGAACAGCACCGCGGCGGTGGCGTTCATCAGGCGCACGTCGAACGGCTGCGGGGCGGCGGCGGTCACTGCGGGGTGCCCTCCTCGTTGCCGTTGGCGCCCTTGCGACGCTCGATGCGCTGCTGGTCGAGCGAGGCGGACGCGAGCAGCTGCAGGCACAGGTCCTCGTAGCTGATGCCGGCCGCGCGTGCGGACATCGGCACCAGCGAGTGGCCCGTCATGCCGGGCGAGGTGTTGATCTCCAGCAGCGAGGGCTGGCGCGTCTTCGCGTCGATCATCACGTCGATGCGGCCCCAGCCGCGGCAGCCCAGCACGCGGTAGGCCTTCACCACCAGGTCCTGGATCGCCGCTTCCTCGCCCTCGGGCAGGCCGCAGGGCACCAGGTACTGCGTGTCGTCGGTGAAGTACTTGTTCTGGTAGTCGTAGTTGCCTTCGGGCGCGACGATGCGGATGACCGGCAGCGCGCGCGCCTCGTCGCCCGTGCCCAGCACCGGGCAGGTGACCTCGTCGCCGGAGACGAACTGCTCGCACAGGATGTCGCTGTCCAGCTGCGCGGCGGCTTCAACGGCCTCCTGCATCTGCGAGTACCCCTCGACCTTGGCGACGCCGATGGACGAGCCCTCGCGCGCCGGCTTGACGATCAGCGGCAGGCCGAGGTCGTCGGGGATCGTGCGCACCACTTCGCGCGTGTACGCGCCGCGGCGCAGGATCTGGTACTTCGGCGTCGGGATGCCTTCGGCGATCCAGATGCGCTTGGTCATCACCTTGTCGATCGACACGCTGGAGGCCATCACGCCGGAGCCCGTGTACGGGATGCCCAGCAGCTCGAGCGCGCCCTGCACCGTGCCGTCCTCGCCGAAGCGGCCGTGCAGCGCGATGAAGCAGCGCTTGAAGCCCTTGCGCTTCAGCTCCGACAGGTCGCGGTCCTTGGGGTCGAACGCATGCGCGTTGACGCCCTTGCTCTGCAGCGCCTTGAGCACGCCGGCGCCCGACATCAGCGAGACCTCGCGCTCGGCCGACTTCCCGCCCATGAGGACGGCGACCTTGCCGAGGGCCTTCACGTCGATGGTGCTGCTCATGCCGCACCTCCCATTTCGACCAGCTTCGCCGGCACGCCGCCGATCGATCCGGCGCCCATGCACATGACGACGTCGCCGTCACGCGCGATGTCCAGGATCGCGTCGGCCATCGAGCTGACCTCGCCGACGAACACCGGTTCGACCTTGCCCGCCACGCGCACGGCGCGGGCCAGCGAGCGGCCGTCGGCAGCGACGATCGGCGCTTCGCCGGCGGCGTAGACCTCCGCCAGCATCAGCACGTCGGCGTGGCCCAGCACCTGCACGAAGTCCTCGAAGCAGTCGCGCGTCCGCGTGTAGCGGTGCGGCTGGAACGCCAGCACCAGGCGGCGGCCGGGGAAGGCGCCGCGCGCGGCAGCCAACGTCGCCGCGACTTCCACCGGGTGGTGGCCGTAGTCCTCGATGACGGCGAACTTGCCGCCGCCGTTGGCCTCGCGCACGCGCACGTCGCCGTAGCCCTGGAAGCGGCGGCCGACGCCGCGGAAACCGGCCAGCGCCTTCTGCACGGCGGCGTCGGGCACGTTCAGCTCGACCGCGATCGCGATCGCCGCCAGCGCGTTCAGCACGTTGTGGTGTCCCGCCAGGTTCAGCGTGATCGGCAGGTCGGGCAGCACGACGCCGTTGCGGCGGCGCGCGGTGAAGTGCATCTGCGGGCCGACGGCGCGGATGTCGACGGCGCGCACCTGCGCGTCCTCGCTCACGCCGTAGCTGGTCACCGGGCACTGCACGTCCGCCATGATCGAGCGCACCGCGGGGTCGTCCACGCACAGCACCGCGGTGCCGTAGAACGGCATGCGGTGCAGGAAGTCGAGGAACGCGCCCTTCAGCTTGCCGAAGTCATGGCCATAGGTCTCCATGTGGTCGGCGTCGATGTTGGTGACCGCCGCCATCACGGGCATGAGGTTCAGGAACGAGGCGTCGGACTCGTCGGCCTCGACCACGATGTAGTCGCCCGCCCCCAGCTTGGCATTGGCGCCGGCGCTGTTCAGGCGGCCGCCGATCACGAAGGTGGGATCGAGCCCGCCCTCGGCCAGCACGCTCGCGACCAGGCTGGTGGTCGTCGTCTTGCCGTGCGTGCCCGCGATCGCGATGCCCTGCTTCAGGCGCATCAGCTCGGCCAGCATCATCGCGCGCGGCACGACCGGGATCTTGCGCTCGCGCGCGGCCACGACCTCGGGGTTGTCCGCCTGCACGGCGGTCGACGTGACGACGGCGTCGGCGCCCACGATGTGGGCGGCGTCGTGGCCGATGCAGGTCTGGATGCCCAGGCCCGCGAGCCGGCGCAGCGTCGCGCTGTCGGAGAGGTCGGAACCGGAGATCGTGTAGCCCAGGTTGCGCAGCACTTCGGCGATGCCGGACATGCCCGCACCTCCGATGCCCACGAAGTGGATGTGGCGAATCGCGTGTTTCATGCTCGCGTGAGCTCCTCGCAGGCGCGGACCACTTCGGCGGTGGCGTCGGTGCGCGCCACGGTGCGCGCGGCCTCGGCCCTGCGCAGCAGCCCGGCGCGGTCGGCGTCCTGGATCAATCGGGCCAGGCCTTCGGGCGTGAGGTCGCGCTGCGGGACCAGCCAGCCGCCCCCCGCGTCGACGATGAACCTGGCGTTGGTGGTCTGGTGGTCGTCCACCGCGTGCGGGAACGGCACGTACACCGCGGCGGCGCCGATGGCGGCCAGTTCGGTGACGGTGCTCGCGCCGGCGCGGCAGATGACGAGATCGGCCTCGGCGAACGCCTTGGCGGTGTCGTCGATGAAGGGCACGAGCTCGGCTTCGACGCCGGCGGCCGCGTAGCTGGCGCGCAAGTCGTCGATTTGCCTGGCGCCGCCCTGGTGCGTGACGACCGGACGCTGGTCCGCCGGGATCAGCGCCAGTGCCTGGGGCACCGTGTCGTTCAGCGCCTTGGCGCCGAGGCTGCCGCCCACGACCAGCAGCTTCAGCGGGCCGCTGCGGCCGGCGAAGCGCTCGGCCGGCGCGGGCTGTTGCAGGAACGCGGCCCGCAGCGGATTGCCGATCCACGCTGCCTTGCCCATCACGTCCGGAAAGGCGGTGAACGTGCGATCGGCGACGCCGGCCAGCACCTTGTTGGCCATGCCGGCGATCGAGTTCTGCTCGTGCAGCACCAGCGGCTTGCCCAGCAGCACGCTCATCATCCCGGCCGGGAAGGTGATGTAGCCGCCCAGGCCGACGACCACGTCGGGGCGCACGCGGCGCACGACGCGGATGCTTTGCCAGAACGCCTTGAGCAGCCGCAGCGGCAGCAGCGCCAGCGTCAGCGGACCCTTGCCGCGCACGCCGCCGAAATCGATCGTCTCGAACGCGAAGCCGCGCGGCGGCACGAGGCGGCTTTCCATGCTGCCGGGCGCACCCAGCCAGTGCACGCGCCACGAGGCATCGCGCAGGGCTTCGGCGATCGCCAGCCCCGGGAAGATGTGGCCGCCGGTGCCGCCCGCCATCACCAATGCGCAGCGGGTCATTCGGAAACCTCCGCGCTACGCGCTACGGTATGAGCCTTCGGAGCGGCCGTGCGGCTCATGTGCGACGCCCCCCACGCATCAGCACCCGGTTCTCATGGTCGATGCGCAGCACCACCGCGAGCGCGATCAGGTTCATCAGGATCGCCGAGCCGCCGTAACTCATGAGCGGCAGCGTGAGCCCCTTGGTGGGCAGCGCGCCGAGGTTCACGCCCATGTTGATGAAGGCCTGGAATCCCATCCACAGCCCGACGCCCTGCGCGACCAGGCCCGCGAACACGCGATCGAGCGCCACGGCCTGCCGCCCGATGTGCATGATCCGGCGCGTCATCCAGAGGAACGCGCCGATCACGGCCACCACGCCAGCCAGGCCGAACTCCTCGGCGATCACCGCGAGCAGGAAGTCGGTGTGCGCCTCCGGCAGCCAGTGCAGCTTCTCGATGCTGCCGCCCAGGCCGACGCCGAACAGGCCGCCGCGGCCGACCGCGATCAGCGAGTGCGACAGCTGGTAGCCCTTGCCCAGCGCGTACTTCTCGTTCCACGGATCGAGGTACGCGAAGATGCGTTCGCGGCGCCAGTCGGAGAAGGCGATCATCAGCACGAAGGCGACGACGATCACCGCGGCGATCAGGAAGAACATGCGCGCGTTGACGCCGCCCAGGAACAGGATGCCCATCGCGATCACCGCGATCACGAGGAAGGCGCCCATGTCGGGTTCGGCCAGCAGCAGCACGCCGACCACCGCGACGGCCGCGGCCATCGGCAGCACGGCGCGGAAGAAGCGCTCCTTCACGTCCATCTTGCGGACCATGTAGTCGGCCGCGTAGAGCAGCACGGCGAACTTGGCCAGCTCGGACGGCTGGAAATTCATGATGCCCAGGCCGATCCAGCGGCGTGCGCCGTTGACGCCCTTGCCGATGTGCGGCACCAGCACCAGCATCAGCAGCACCAGCGACAGGATGAACAGCCACGGCGCCGCCTTCTCCCAGGTCGCCACCGGCACCTGGAACGCGAGCAGCGCGACGACGAAAGCCAGCGCCAGCGAGGACAGGTGGCGCACCAGGAAGTGCGTGTGCGCGTAGTTGGCGAAGCGCGGGTTGTCCGGCATCGCGATCGTCGCCGAATAGACCATCACCAGGCCGAACACGAGCAGCGCCACGGCCACCCACAGCAGCGGCTGGTCGAACCCCTGCTGGCGCACGGGCGAGGCCGGCGCGGCGTAGCGCGACGACGGCTTCGCGGCACCGCGCGGCAGCCACTGGCCGAGGCGGGCGGCGAGCGCGTTCATGCGCCGGCCTCCAGCGACGTGCCGGCCGCGTCGGCCAGCGCCTGCACCGCGGCGCGGAACACGTCCGCGCGGTGCTCGTAGTTGCGGAACATGTCGAAGCTCGCGCAGGCGGGCGACATCAGCACGGCGTCGCCGGCATGGGCCCGCTCCGCGGCCATGCGCACCGCGTCGTCCATCGACCCGGCATCCAGCAGGGGCACGCCGGTGGCGGAGAGCGCTTCGCGGATCTGCGGCGCGTCGCGGCCGATCAGCACCACGGCCCGCGCGAAGCGGCCGACCGGGCCGGCCAGCGGCGTGAAGTCCTGGCCCTTGCCTTCGCCGCCGAGGATCACGACCAGCTTGCGCTCGGTGCCCAGGCCCGTCAGCGCGGCGACGGTCGCGCCGACGTTGGTGCCCTTGCTGTCGTCGAAGAACTCGACCTCGTCCACGAGGCCGACCGGCTCGACGCGGTGCGGCTCGCCGCGGTATTCGCGCAGGCCGTAGAGCATGGGGCCGAGCGGCGCGCCGGCCGCCGTGGCGAGCGCCAGCGCGGCCAGCGCATTCACCGCGTTGTGGCGGCCGCGGATGCGCAGCGCGTCGGCGGGCATCAGGCGCTGCACGTGCAGTTCCTGCTCCTCGTCCTTGCGGCGCTTCTGCGTCTCGTCGGCTTCGTGCGCGCGCACCAGCCAGGCCATGCCGTTGACGATCTCGATGCCGAAGTCGCCCGGCCGCTGCGGCATGTCGGCGCCGAACGTCACGTGGTCCCGCTGCTCCGTCTTGCCGCCCTTCAGCCGCACCGGCTCCGGCAGCATGCGCATCACCAGCGGGTCCTCGCGGTTCAGCACCATCAGCGCGTGCCGGCCGAAGACGCGCGTCTTGGCGGCGGCATAGGCCGGCATGTCGCCGTGCCAGTCGAGATGGTCCTGGGTCACGTTCAGCACCGTGGCCGCGGCGGGCTCGAAGCCTTCGGCGGCATCGAGCTGGAACGACGACAGCTCCAGCACCCACACCTGCGGCAGGGCGCCCGAGGCGCGACGCTGCGCCAGGGTGTCGAGCAGCGTGGGGCCGATGTTGCCGGCCACGGCCACCGTGCGGCCGGACCGCTCGACGAGTTGCCCCGTGAGCGACGTGACGGTGGTCTTGCCGTTCGTGCCGGTGACGGCGAGCACGGCCGGCGCATAGCCTTGCTCGGCGCGCAACTGCGCCAGCCCGCGCATGAACAGGGCCAGCTCGCCGGCACAGGGAATTCCGCGCGAGCGGGCAGCGTCCACGACGGCGGCGACCTGTGCAGGCGCCAGGCCGGGGCTGCGGTAGACCGCTTCGCACCCTTCCAGCAGCTCCTCTCCGAAGGCGCCCGCAATGAAGCGCGCGTCCGGCACTTGCTCGCGCAGCCGCGCGAGCCCCGGCGGCTCGTCGCGCGTGTCGGCGACGGTGACTTTCGCGCCTTGCGCTGCGCACCAGCGCGCCATCGCGAACCCGGACTCGCCGAGGCCGAGCACGAGCACGGCTTGCGGGAACGGCTCGAGGGCGACGGGCGCAGGTGCCTGCTCCGGCTCCGGCTCCGCTTCCGCCGTAGCTCCTTCAGCAGTGACCGGCGCTGCCTCCGCGGGCGCGTCGGGCGCGAACAGCGAATCGCGCCACGCCCGTGCCTCCGCCGCGGTCAGGCCCTGGGGCGCCGGCTTGGCCGGCTTGCCCGTCGGCGCCGGGGTCACTGCTTCCGCGGGCGGGCTCGCGGCCGCACCGTCCGGCGCGGAGGCGTCGGGACCGGGAGGCTGCAGGGGGTCGTGCTCGTCGTGCATCGCCCTCACCTCAGCTTCAGGGTGGACAGGCCCACCAGGCACAGCAGCATCGTGACGATCCAGAAGCGCACGACGACCTGCGTCTCGCGCCAGCCGCTCTTCTCGAAGTGGTGGTGCAGCGGCGCCATCTTCAGGATGCGGCGGCCTTCGCCATAGCGCTTCTTCGTGTACTTGAACCAGGCGACCTGCGCCATCACCGACAGCGCCTCGGCGACGAACACGCCGCCCATGATCGCCAGCACCACTTCCTGCCGCACGATCACCGCGATGGTGCCGAGCGCGCCGCCCAGCGCAAGCGCGCCGACGTCGCCCATGAACACCTGCGCCGGGTGCGTGTTGAACCAGAGGAACGCGAGCCCGGCGCCGGCCATCGCCGCGCAGAAGATCAGCAGTTCGCCCGAACCCGGGATGTGCGGGAAGAACAGGTACTTCGAATAGACCGAGCTGCCGGTCACGTAGGCGAACACGCCCAGCGCGGAGCCCACCATCACGACCGGCATGATCGCCAGCCCGTCGAGGCCGTCGGTGAGGTTCACCGCGTTGCTCGAGCCGACGATCACGATGTAGGTCAGGATCATGAAGCCGAACACGCCCAGCGGGTAGCTGATCTCCTTGAAGAACGGCACCAGCAGGCCGGCCTTGGGCGGCAGGTTGACGTCGAAGCCGGAGCGCACCCACTGGAAGAACAGCTCGACGACGCGCACGTTGCTGCTCTCGGAGATGCTGAACACCAGGTACAGCGCCGCGATCAGGCCGATCAGCGACTGCCAGAAGTACTTCTCGCGCGAGCGCATGCCTTCCGGGTCCTTGTTCACGACCTTGCGCCAGTCGTCGGCCCAGCCGATCATCCCGAAGCCGATCGTCACCACCAGCACGATCCACACGAAGCGGTTCGACAGGTCGAACCACATCAGCGTCGAGACGCCGATGGCGATCAGCACCAGCACGCCGCCCATGGTCGGCGTGCCGCTCTTGGACAGGTGCGACTGCATGCCGTAGCCGCGCACCGGCTGGCCGATCTTCAGTTCCGTCAGGCGGTGGATCACCCAGGGGCCGGCCACCAGGCCGATCAGGAGCGACGTCATCGCGGCCATCACGGCCCGGAAGGTGATGTACTGGAAGACGCGCAGGAAGCCGAATTCCGGCGAGTACGCCTGCAGCCAGGTCGCGAGGCTAAGCAGCATGCCCGCCGTCCTTTCGTTGTTCTTGTTGGATCGCCTCGACCACGCGCTCCATCCGCATGAAGCGCGACCCCTTCACCAGCACGCTCTCCGACGTGGCCAGCTGGGCGAGGACCGCGGCGTCGAGCGCCTCGATCGATTCGAAATGCTGCCCGCCCATGCCGCGCGCCAGCTCGCCCAGCGTGAACAGCCGGTCGATGCCGCGCTCGCGCGCGTACTGGCCCACTTCGGCGTGGAACTGCGGGCCCTGGTCACCCACCTCGCCCATGTCGCCCAGCACGAGCAGGCGCGGACCGGGCAGTTCGGCGAGCACGTCGATGGCCGCGCGCACGGAGTCGGGGTTGGCGTTGTACGTGTCGTCGACCAGCGTCAACGTGCGGTCGCCACGGATGATGGCGAAGGCGCGCGAGCGGCCCTTGACCGGCTCGAACGCCTCGAGGCCGCGCGCGATCGCGTCCAGCGGCACGCCGGCCGCGAGGGCGCAGGCGGCGGCGGCGAGCGCGTTGCGCACGTTGTGGCGGCCGGCGATATGGAGTCGGGCCTGCAGCGGACCGGCGGGCGTCGTCGCCCGGAACGTCCACTGACCCTGGTGCCATTCAGACCCGGCCAGAACGAGGTCGGCGCCGCTGCCCGCGTCGCCGAACGTCAGGGTGGCGCGGCCGGACGCGAGCTGCGTCCAGAGCGCCGTGTAGTCGTCGCCCGCGGGGAACACCGCGGTGCCGGTCGCAGGCAGCGCGTCGAACACGCTGCCGTTCTCGCGCGCCACGGCTTCCACCGTGGCCATGAATTCCTGGTGCTCGCGCTGCGCGTTGTTCACCAGCGCCACGTTCGGGCGCGCGATGCCGGACAGGTACGCGATCTCGCCCGGGTGGTTCATGCCCAGCTCGAGCACCGCCACCTTGTGGTCGCGGCGCAGGCGCAGCAGCGTCAGCGGCAGGCCGATGTCGTTGTTGAAGTTGCCCTGCGTCGCCAGGTGGTTCTGCGGCTGCCAGGCGCGCAGGATCGAGGCGACCATCTGCGTGACGGTGGTCTTGCCGTTGCTGCCGGTCACAGCGACCAGCGGCAGCGTGAACTGCGCGCGCCAGGCAGCGGCCAGCCGTCCGAGCGCCAGCTTGCTGTCGTCGACCTCGACACCGTGGAAGCCGGCGGGGATGCGGCCGGCATGCGCGAGCGCCGCGGCCGCGCCGCCCTTGACGGCATCGGCGATGAAGTCATTGGCGTCGAAGCGCTCGCCCTTCAGCGCGACGAACAGGTCGCCGGGCCGCAGCGTGCGCGTGTCGCTGTGCACGCGCGCGATCTCCACCGCCCCGTCGCCGACGAGGCGGCCGCCGGTCCAGGCGGCGACTTGCTGGAGGGTGCACATCGTCATGCCCTCTGCTCCAGCGCCTGGCGCGCGTGCACGCGGTCGTCGAACGGATGCTTGGTGCCCGCGATGTCCTGGTAATCCTCGTGGCCCTTGCCGGCGAGCAGGACGACATCGGCCGGCGCGGCGACGGCGATCGTCTCCGCGATCGCCTGCGCGCGGTCGGCCTGCACCTCGACGCAGTCACGGTGCGACAGGCCCAGCAGGATCTGGCTGATGATGTTCTCCGGCGATTCGTTGCGCGGGTTATCCGTGGTCACGACCACACGATCCGAGTTCTTCTCGGCCACGGCCGCCATCAGCGGGCGCTTGGTCGCGTCGCGGTCGCCGCCGCAGCCGAACACGCACCACAGCGCGCCGCCCCGTTGCGTGGCCAGCGGGCGCAGCGCCTGCAGCGCCTTGTCCAGCGCGTCGGGCGTGTGCGCGTAGTCGACCGCCACCAGCGGCTTGCCGGCTTGCTGCAGGCACTCGAGGCGGCCGGGCACGGGCAGCAGGCCGTCGCAGGCGCGCACCGCGTGCGGCAGCGACACGCCCATCGCCCGCAGCCCACCGAGCACGCCGAGCAGGTTCGACACGTTGTACTGGCCGATCACCGACGTCTGCATGGCGACGCGCTGACCGCCCTCGACGACGGTGAAGCGCAGCCCCTGGTCGCCATAGCCGACGTCGGCCGCCTGCAGCCGGGCGGGGCCCGCCTGCGACACCGTCCACAGGTCGATGCCGCCGCCGCGCAACTGGTCGGCGAGTTCGGCGCCCTTCTCGTCGTCGACGTTCACGACGGCGGCGCGCAGGCCGTCCCACGCGAACAGTTCGCGCTTGGCGGCCCAGTACGCGTCCATCGTGCCGTGGTAGTCCAGGTGGTCGCGCGTGAGGTTGGTGAACAGCGCCACCGCGATGCGCGTGCCGTCGAGGCGCCGCTCGGCGATGCCGATCGACGAGGCTTCGATCGCGCAGGCGGCCAGGCCTTCGCCGGCGAAGCGGCGGAACTCGGCCTGCAGCAGCACGGGGTCCGGCGTCGTCAGGCCGGTGTGCTCCACGTGCGGCGGCTGGCCGGTGCCCAGGGTGCCGATCACGGCGGCGCCCCGGCCGGCGGCGGACAGGGCCTGCGCAAGCCACCAGGCCGTCGACGTCTTGCCATTGGTGCCGGTGACCGCGAGCACGCCGAGGGTGCGCGTCGGATGGCCGTAGTACTCGGCCGCGATCGGGCCGGTCGCGGACTTCAGTTGCGGGTAGGCGGCCACGGCGTCCTGCGTGAAGCCGAACGCCTCGACGCCATCGGCCTCGACCAGGCACGCGGCCGCCCCCTGCGCCATCGCGGAGGCGACGTGCTTGCGGCCGTCGGTGGCGGCGCCGGGCCAGGCGATGAAGCCGTCGCCCGCGCGCACCTTGCGGCTGTCGCAATGCAGCGCGCCGGTCACGCGGCCCTGCAGCCAGCGCGCGGCGTCCTGGGGCGAGTGCAGGCGGAGCATCAGAACGACTCCTCCACCGACTCGACCACGACCTGCGGCTTGACGTTCATGTCGGGCTGCACGCCCATGCGGCGCAGCGTCTGCTGCACCACGTCGCTGAACACCGGCGCGGCGACGTCGCCACCGAAGTACTTGCCGGCCGTCGGCTCGTCGACCATCACCGCGACGATGATGCGCGGCTGGTCGATCGGCGCCATGCCGACGAACCACGAGCGGTACTTGTTGCTCGCGTAGGCCTTGCCGACCTGCTTGTGCGCGGTCCCCGACTTGCCGCCGACGGAGTAGCCCAGCGTCTGCGCCTTCGGGCCGGTGCCGCCGGGGCCGGCGGCCATCTGCAGCATCGTGCGGATCTCGGCCGCCGTCTTCGGCGCGACCACCTGCACGCCCACGGGAGCCTGCGACGACTTGAGCAGCGTCGCGGGAATGATCTGGCCGTCGTGCGCGAACACCGTGTACGAACGCGCCATCTGGAACAGCGACGCCGACAGGCCGTAGCCGTACGACATCGTCGCCTGCTCCACCGGGCGCCAGCTCTTGTAGGGGCGCAGCCGGCCGGTCACCGCGCCGGGGAAGGAGATCTGCGGCTTCTGGCCGAAGCCGGCGGCGGTGAACATCTCCCACATGTCCTTGGCCGGCATCTGCAGCGCGAGCTTGAGCGTGCCGACGTTGCTGGACTTCTGGATCACTTCCTGCACCGTGAGCACGCCGTGCGGGTGCGAGTCGCTGATGCGCGCGCCGCCGATGGTCACCCAGCCCGGCGCCGTCTGGATCGGCGTTTGCGGCGTGACGAGGCCATGCTCCATCGCCAGCGCGATCGTGAACGGCTTCATCGTCGAGCCCGGCTCGAAGACGTCGGTGAGCGCGCGGTTGCGCAGCTGCTCGCCGGTGAGGTTCTGGCGCTTGCCCGGCGAGTAGCTCGGGTAGTTGGCCAGCGCGAGCACTTCGCCGGTCTGCGCGTCCAGCACCACCACGCTGCCCGCGCGCGCCTTGTTGGCCTGCACCGCGTCGCGCAGCTTCTGGTAGGCGAAGAACTGCACCTTGCTGTCGATCGACAGCTGCAGGTCGCGGCCGTCGACGGGCGGCACCTGCTCGCCCAGCTCCTCGACGACGCGGCCCAGGCGGTCCTTGATCACGCGGCGCGACCCGGAGCGGCCGGCCAGGTCCTTCTCGAACGCGAGTTCGATGCCTTCCTGGCCCCTGTCCTCGACGTTGGTGAAGCCCACCACGTGCGCGGCGGCCTCGCCCTCGGGGTACTGGCGCTTGTATTCCTTGCGCTGGTAGACGCCCTGGATGCCCAGCGTCTGCACCTGGCGGCCGACGGACTCGTCGACCTGGCGCTTGAGCCAGACGAAGGTCTTGTCCTCGTCGGCCAGGCGCTTGTCCAGTTCCGCCGGCGTCATGTCCAGCAGCTTGGCCAGCTGGCGCAGCTTCACCGGATCGCGTTCGACGTCCTCGGGGATCGCCCAGATGCTGGGCGACGGCACGCTGGTGGCGAGCAGCAGGCCGTTGCGGTCCAGGATGCGGCCGCGGTTGGCGGGCAGTTCCAGCGTGCGCACGAAGCGCACCTCACCCTGGTGGCGGAAGAACTCGTTGCCGAACACCTGGATCCAGGCGGCACGGCCGGCCAGGCCCGCGAAGCCGAGCGCCAGCCCGGCGACGATGAACTTGCTGCGCCAGACGGGCGTCTTGCTCGCCAGCAGCGGGCTGGACTTGTACAGCACGCTGCGCGTCATTGCGGCGCCCCCTTGCCCTGCGTGACGTACTGCGTGATCGCCGGCGAGGCGGGCCGCATGTGCAACTGGTCCTTCGCGAGCCGCTCGACGCGCAGCGGCGTCGCGAACGAGCGCTTGTCCACCTGCAGCCGCTCGTTCTCGATCTCGAGCCGGCGCGCTTCGGCGAGTGCCTTCTCGGTCTCGGCGGTGAGCCGGCGCGAGTCGTACTGCACCTGCACCGTGAGCATGGCGCTGACGACGAGGGCGAGCAGCAGGACGAGGTTGAGGCGCGTCATTGCACCTCCGTCCTTTCCGCGATTCGCATGATCGCGCTGCGCGAACGCGGGTTGCCGGCGACTTCGGCGGCGGACGGCTTCACGCGCCCGAGCGCGCGCAGCTTCATCGGCTTGGGCGGCGCGAACGGCGCGCGGCGGTCCACCACCTCGCGCGAGTGCGAGGCGATGAACTGCTTGACGATGCGGTCTTCCAGCGAGTGGAAGCTGATCACCACGAGCCGTCCTCCGGGTTCCAGGATGTCGAGCGAAGCCGTCAGCGCCGCTTGCAGCTCTTCAAGCTCGGCGTTGATGAAAATCCGAAGAGCCTGAAATGTGCGCGTTGCAGGGTCCTGGCCCGGCTCGCGGGTTTTGACCGCGCCAGCCACGAGCTGGGCCAGCTCGGCGGTGGTTGCAAGAGGGCCCCGTTCCTGTCGGCGAGCCACAACCGCCTTTGCGATCTGGCCAGCAAACCGTTCTTCGCCGTAGTCACGAATCACCTCCGCGATCTGGCCTTGCTCGGCCGTTGCCAACCACTCGGCCACGCTCTCGCCGCGCGTGGTGTCCATGCGCATGTCCAGCGGCCCGTCGAAGCGAAACGAGAACCCGCGCGCCGGGTTGTCGATCTGCGGCGAGCTGACGCCGAGATCCATCAGCACGCCCGCGCACGATGCGGTGCCCATGGAGCCGAGCGCGGCGAATCCCTCGTGCCGGATGGCAAAGCGCGGATCCTTGATCCGCGCCGCTTCCTGCACCGCCTCGGGGTCCTTGTCGAAGGCGACCAGCCTCCCCTGCGGACCCAGCCTGGACAGGGCCAGGCGCGAGTGCCCGCCGCGCCCGAAGGTGGCGTCGACGTAGGTTGCATCCGGCTTGGTGAGGAGAGCGTCGACTGCTTCGTTCAACAAGACGGTGGTGTGCTGCCATCTGGTATCCACCGCCCGCGCTCAGAAAGAGAAGTCCTTGAAGGCGCCGGGCATCCCGCCTGCCATCGCCTCGGCCTCCTTGGCCTCGTACGTGGCGCGGTCCCAGAGCTCGAAGTGGTTGCCCATGCCCAGCAGCATGGTGTCGCGCTCGATGCCGGCGGCCGCACGCAGTTCCGGGGAGACGAGCACGCGGCCGGTGGAGTCGAGCTCCACGTCCATCGCGTTGCCCAGGAAGATTCTCTTCCACCACTGCGCGTCCATCGGTAACGCCGCGATACGGGCGCGGAATTGTTCCCACTCGGGTCGCGGAAAGATCATCAGGCAGCCATGCGGATGGCGCGTGATGGTCAGCTGGCCGCTCGCGGTCGCGCCGAGCACGTCACGGTGCCGGGTCGGCATCGAGAGCCGACCCTTGGCATCGAGAGCAAGTGACGAGGCGCCTTGGAACACTGCGGGGCTGCATCCGGTGCGAAGTGGGGCGCCGACGGCACTTTTTCCCACTTAACTGCACTTTTTTGCACTGTAGCAGGAAAGCTCGGCCATGCAAGTGCTCGCTTGCGAAATTTTTCTTTGAAATCAACCACTTAGAAGCGATTCCGGCAGCGCGACGGTAGCCAAACTCGTTCTAAATGAACCACTTAGCGGTGGCTCTGCAAGTACCACCTGAGCCTCGTAACCACCCCTTGCAGGGCGGTCAGAGGATGTAGCGCGACAGGTCTTCGTCCCGGCTGAGGTCGGACAGGCGGCCATCGACATAGGCCCCGTCGATGACGGTGCGCCCCTGGTGGCGCAGGGCGTCGAAGCTCACCTCTTCCAGGAGGCGCTCCATCACCGTGGACAGCCGCCGCGCGCCGATGTTCTCGGTGCGCTCGTTGACGTCGTACGCGATGGCCGCCAGCCGCGTGATCGCTTCCGGCGTGAACTCCAGCTCGACACCATCGGTGGCGAGCAATGCCTGGTACTGCTTCACCAGCGACGCGTGCGTGCTGGTGAGGATCGATTCGAAATCCTGCACCGACAGCGATTGCAGTTCGACACGGATCGGCAACCGTCCTTGCAACTCGGGGATGAGGTCGCTGGGCTTGCTCAGGTGGAAGGCGCCGCTGGCGATGAACAGGATGTGGTCGGTGCGCACCGGGCCGTACTTGGTGGTCACCGTCGTGCCCTCCACCAGCGGCAGCAGGTCGCGCTGCACGCCCTGGCGCGACACGTCGGCGCCGCTGGTGCCTTCGCCGCGCGTGGCGACCTTGTCGATCTCGTCGATGAAGACGATGCCGTTCTGCTCCGCGTTGCCGATCGCCTGCGCGCGGATGTCGTCCTCGTTGACCAGGCGCGCCGCTTCCTCGTCGACCAGCAGCTTCATCGCCTCGCCGATCTTCAGCTTGCGGCTCTTGCGGCGCTGGCCGCCGTACTGGCTGAACATGCCGCGCAGCTGCTCGGCCATGTCCTCCATGCCGGCGGGACCCATGATCTCCAGCTGCGGCTTGGCCTCGGCGACGTCGATCTCGATGTCCTTGTCGTCCAGCTGGCCCTCGCGCAGCTTCTTGCGGAACGACTGCCGCGCCGTCGTGTCGTTGGACACGCCGGGCACCAGCACGTCGAGGATGCGGTCCTCGGCGGCGTCCTCGGCACGCGTGCGCATCTTGCGCATCTCGGCCACGCGCGTCTGCTTCACGGCGACTTCGGCGAGGTCGCGGACGATCGAGTCGACGTCCTTGCCGACGTAGCCGACCTCGGTGAACTTGGTCGCTTCCACCTTGATGAACGGCGCATCCGCCAGCTTCGCGAGCCGCCGCGCGATCTCGGTCTTGCCCACGCCGGTGGGGCCGATCATCAGGATGTTCTTGGGCGTGATCTCGGGGCGCAGCTTCTCGTCGACCTGCTGGCGGCGCCAGCGGTTGCGCAGCGCGATGGCGACCGCGCGCTTGGCCTGCTGCTGGCCGACGATGTGGCGGTCGAGCTCCGAAACGATTTCCTGTGGGGTCATGGAGCTCATTCCAGCGTCTCGATGATGTGGTTCATGTTCGTGTAGATGCACAACTCGCCGGCGATCTCCAGCGACTTCTTCACCACGTCACGTGCGGCGAGGTCCGTGTTGTCGACCAGCGCCTTCGCAGCCGCCTGCGCGTAGCTGCCGCCGGAGCCGATGGCGATGATCCCGTGCTCGGGTTCCAGCACGTCGCCGTTGCCGGTGATGATCAGCGAGGCTTCGTGATCGGCGACCGCGAGCATGGCTTCCAGCCGCCGCAGCACGCGATCGGTGCGCCAGTCCTTGGTGAGCTCGATGGCCGAACGCACGAGGTGGCCCTGGTGCTTCTCGAGCTTGGCCTCGAAGCGCTCGAACAGCGTGAACGCATCGGCGGTCGCGCCCGCGAAGCCGGCCAGCACCTTGTCGTGGTACAGCCTGCGCACCTTGCGGGCCGAGCCCTTGACGACGACGTTGCCCAGCGTCACCTGGCCATCGCCTCCCATCGCCACCTGCCAGCGGCCGTCCGGCTGGCGCCGGCGCACGCTGAGGATCGTCGTTCCGTGGAATTGGTCCATCGCAGCCACTTGGGGCCGCGGTGGACGATTGCAAGCGCCGCGGTGGCGGCTCAGTCGCGCCGGGCGACGACGCGGGCGTGCTCGCTGATGCCGATGACGTTGAAGAACGCGGCGACCAGGCGGTGCACGTCGGCGAACTGGACCTGGCGGCCCTCGGCCTGCCGCGCGCTCACCCAGTTGAGCAGCGTGCCGGCGGCGGTGAAGTCGATTCGGATCAGCCGCGCGCACGAGATGACCATGATGTCGGCGCCGGACAGCTTGCCGTCGAGCAGGTCGATGGTGTCCTTGGCATCGCCCAGGATCTGGCCGGCCAGTTCGACCGTGGCGACCTGCGCAACCTGCTGCGACGCGGCGGGCGCGAACTGCGAGTCGCCGTACGCCGTGGACGCGGGCATGTTGGACATCATCGAATCGCGGAACGCTTCGCCCACGATGGTGTGGCCGCCGGCATAGCTGCCGTCGGCCTGCAGCGGCTTGAACTCGCAGCGCGAGCTTTCCCAGGACGGCGGCGACACCTCGTAGGTGACGCAGTAGTCGAGCGCGACGAGCTCGAATTCGTCGGGGCGGTGCATGACGCGCAGCACCTCCATGCGCAGCTTCCACCACGCGGGATTCACCGCCTTGTCACCCGACGGGGTCGCCGAGCGCAGCACGCGCTCGAGGTTCTCCGAGCCGATGAAGCGCAATTGCACCTGCTGCGCCGCCCACTGGGTGAACAGGCGCGCGAGGCCGTCGAGCGCCGCTTCGTCGATGGCATTGAGCTTGACCCACGACAGGCGCCAGGGCTGCTGTGCCTTGGCCAGCGAGGCGTTGAGCGTGGCGAGCGTCTGCGTGCCGAACGTGCCGGGGCAGGTCCAGTCGGCGATCTGGCCCGGCGCATTGGCGCGCGCGGGCTGCTGCGCGGCGCCCATGCGGCCGACGGCTTCGGGCAGCGAGATCCACTGCGGCGCCGAGCGGCCGAAGCGGCCGGCGAAATCGATGGCCGCGGTTTCGAAGCGGTCCTGCTGGCCGGTGGCGCGATAGAGGTCGAACAGGGTGAGCCAGGTCTCGTCGTGGTCGATGCGCGCGGCACCGGGCGCCAGCACTTCCTTCAATCCGGCCTCGGCGCCTTCGTCGTCGCCGTTGGCGAAGCGGATTGCCGCTTCCTCCAGCTCCGGGTCGTGCGCGAATTCGTCGACCTCGAGCGCGAACACCTTGGAATGCGAGAAACCGCTGCTGGCGCCTTCGGGCGCGGCGAACGAGCCCCCTAACGAGGGCCGCATCGGCGACGGCGCCGTGGTGGCGTGCGGCTGCTGCGGCTCGAGGATCGGCGGCAGCGGCGCGTGCGCGGAGGGCAGCGCTTCCAGCGGCGCTTCGGCGGTGAAGTCCAGCCCCATGTCGTCGTCGCGCGCCGGGATCGGCGTCGGCTCCGGCGGGCGCATGCCGCCCAGCGGCATCGCTTCGGTGCGCGCGTAGCTCACGCCGCTCGCCGCGGCTTGCGGCGGGGTCGCGGGTGCGCCTTGCGGTGCCGCCTGCGCCGGCGAAGGCGGCGCGGCCACGTCGGGCGCATGCGCGGAGACGGGGAAGTTGGTGCTGCTGCCGTTGCTGGCGGAACCGTTCTTGTTCTTCCACCACTGCATCGACATCTGCGCCTCGATCTCGTCGATCTTCTTCAGCGTCGTGGCGCGGTCGTCGGGCCGCGAGGGCAGCGACGACTGGAAGAAGGACGGGCGCGCGGCGGGGTCCTGTCCCGCCATCACCTCGCTGCGCCGCATCTTGCGCAGCATGTCGAACTCGCGCTTGCGCACGAAGTCGTTTCGGCGCTTGCGCTCGATCATCTCCTTGAGCATCTGCTTGGAGTAGGTCGAGTCGCGGTCGCTGTCCTGCTCGTCGGCGGTCCAGCCCGTGCCCGGGCTGCGGACGAACTTCACGACCTTCGAGAAGAGGCCGCCGCCGCCGGTGTCGTCCTTGGGCATGTCGCTCGGAAAGGTGCTGCTGCCGGAGCCTGCTTGCGCGGGCTCAGTCCCCGAACATCTTCTGCTTCAACTCGCGGCGCTGCTGCGCCTCCAGCGACAGGGTCGCCGTCGGCCGTGCGAGCAGCCGGCCGACGCCGATCGGCTCGCCGGTCTCGTCGCAGTAGCCGTAGTCACCCGCGTCGATGCGCGCGATGGACTGCTCGATCTTCTTCAGGAGCTTGCGTTCGCGGTCGCGCGTGCGCAGTTCGAGCGCGTGCTCCTCCTCGATCGTGGCGCGGTCGGCCGGGTCCGGCACGATGACGGTGTCCTCACGCAGGTGCTCGGTGGTCTCGCCGGCGTTGTTCAGGATGTCCTGCTTCAGCTGCACGAGCTTGCTGCGGAAGAAGGCCATCTGCTTGTCGTTCATGTACTCCGAATCGGGCATCGCCAGGACCTCCTCGTCGGAGAGTTCCTCCGCCGACTTGGTTTTCCAGTTGTTGGCGAGCTTCGGGTCCTTCTTGACGTTGACCAGGGGGGGCGGGGTGAGCACGGAACGCATTGGATTTTGGGTGTAGCTGGCCTTGGCCGACCCCGGCGCCACGGGCTGCCCGAGGGTGGGCGGCACGAGGGGCCCGGAGCGGGCGGACTGGCGGCCGCCCGCTGGTGCGCGGGCGGGCGCCGCGGGGACAGCGGCAGGAGTTGGTTTGGCACTCGCCTTGGCGGGCGCCGCCGGGGGGGCGGCGGGCGGCTTGGCGGGAGTGGTCGGGGCTTTCTTGGCGGGCGGCGGCGCGGCGACGGCCTTCTTGGCCGGTGCCTTCGCGGGTGCCGCCTTCTTCGCCGGCGCCTTCACGGGCGCCTTGGCGACGGGCTTGGTCGGTTTCTTCGCCGCCGTGGGTTTGGCGGCCGGTTTCTTCGCGGGCACCGGCTTCTTGGCCGGTGCTTTCTTGGCAACGGCTTTCTTGGCCGTCGCGGTTGTCTTGGCCACCGGCTTGGGAGCCGGCTTCTTCACCGTCTTGGACGCTGCCTTGCCCGCCGGGCGGGATTTGGCTTTCGGGGCTGCCTTGGCTGCTTTGGCCGCCGGCTTCGGTTGGGGCTTCACGTCCTGTCTCCTCGCAGCGCCCGCTCGGGGCTTGGTGCTCCCGGCAAGCGTCGTTTCTCTGGGGTGGCCTTCATCGGAAAGGGTTATACCCTGATTGTCGGGCAGCCCAGCAAGGGGACGACCCTTTTGGGCGGCCCGCCGCACGCGGCCGGGGCGCGCGCGCCACGGTCGCCGGCCGGAAGGTCAGGACAGGCACTGCTCCAGCCCCTGCAGGAAGATGTCCCGCGGCAGGTCGATACCGATGAACACCATCTTGCTGGTGCGCGGCTCGCCCTCGGCCCAGGCCGGCCCTAGGTCGCTGCCCATCAGCTGGTGCACGCCCTGGAAGATCACCTTGCGCTCCGTGCCCTTCATGTTCAGCACGCCCTTGTAGCGCAGCATGCGCGGGCCGTAGATGTTCACGATCGCGCCCAGGAAGTCCTCCAGCCTGGCGGCGTCGAACGCGCGGTCCGACTTGAAGACGAAGCTCTTGACGTCGTCGTCGACGTGATGGTGGTGGCCGTGGCCTTCGTGCCCGTGCGACGGGTGGTCGCAGTGCTCGCCATGCTCGTGGCCATGGTCGTGGTCGTGGTCGTGCCCCTCCTCCTCCTTCAGGAAGTCGGGGTCGATGTCGAGCTTGGCGTTCAGGTTGAAGCCGCGCAGGTCCAGCACCTCCGACAGCGCCACCTCGCCGAAATGCACCGCCTTCTGCGGCGCGCGCGGGTTCATGTGCTTCAGGCGGTGCTGCAGGGCGTCGAATTCGCCCGGCGAGACCAGGTCGGTCTTGCTGATGAAGATCTGGTCGGCGAAGCCCACCTGGCGGCGCGCCTCCTGGCGGTCGTTCAGCTGCTGCGCCGCGTGCTTGGCGTCGACCAGCGTGATGATCGAGTCCAGCAGGTAGGTCTCGGCGATCTCGTCGTCCATGAAGAAGGTCTGCGCCACCGGGCCGGGGTCCGCCAGGCCGGTGGTCTCGATGACCACGCGTTCGAAGTCCAGCAGTCCCTTGCGCTTCTTGGCCGCCAGCAGCTGCAGCGTCGAGCGCAGGTCCTCGCGGATCGTGCAGCAGACGCAGCCGTTGCTCATCTGGACGATCTGCTCCTGGGTCTCGGTGACCAGGATGTCGCTGTCGATGTTCTCCTCGCCGAACTCGTTCTCGATGATGGCGATCTTGTGGCCGTGCGCTTCCCCGAGCACGCGCTTGAGCAGCGTGGTCTTCCCCGACCCGAGGAAGCCGGTGAGGATGGTGGCGGGAATGAGGGGCATGGCTGGCAGGGGGTCGGTTCGGGGAGGGCGGGAGTGTAGCGGTGTCGGCGCCGCCGCGGCGGCGCGTTCGCTCATCGGCGCAGGATGGCCAGCCCCTTGAGGTATTCGCCCTCGGGAAAGACCAGCGTCATGGGATGGTCCGGCGCGCCGGCCAGCCGGGCCGTGACGTAGCCATCCACGCCGGCGTCGATGGCGGCGGACGCGACGATCTTGTGGAACAGGTCGGCGCTGATGCCACCCGAGCACGAGTAGGTGAACAGCGTGCCGCCGGGCGGCAGCAGCTTGAGCGCCAGCCGGTTGATGTCCTTGTACGCGCGCGCCGCGCGTTCGGCGTGCGCCACCGTCGGCGCCAGCTTGGGCGGGTCCAGCACGATGGCGTCGAACTGGCGGCCCTCCTCGATGAACCGCCGCAGGGACGCGTTGACGTCCGCATCCAGGAAAGTGCAGTCCGAGGCATCGAAGCCGTTGAGGGCGACGTTCGCCCGCGCACCCTCGAGGGACGGGCCCGACGAGTCGATCGACGTCACCTCCCGCGCGCCGCCCGCCAGCGCGGCGACGGTGAAGCCGCCGGTGTAGCTGTAGCAGTTGAGGACGCGCTGCAGCCCGAGCCGGCGCACCTCGCGCGCGAACAGCCCGCGGCTGTCGCGCTGGTCCAGGTAGAAGCCGGTCTTGTGGCCGTCGGCGATGTCCACGTGCAGGCGCCAGCCGTGCTCTCGCAGGTCCAGCTGCGTCGGGCCCTCGCCGCGCAGCCAGCCGGTCTCCTGCGGCAGGCCTTCCAGCGAGCGTGAATTCGTGTCCGAGCGCTCGTAGAGGCGTCGCAGCCCGGTGGCGCGCAGCAGCGCATCGGCGAGCACCGCCTTCCAGCGCTGCACGCCCGCGGACAGGAACTGCGCGACCAGCGTGTCGCCGTAACGGTCCACGATCAACCCGGGCAGGCCGTCGGACTCGCCGTGCACCAGCCGCAGCGAGTCACTGTCGATGGCGAAGCGTGATCGCGCCTGCACCGCTTTGGTGACGAGCCCCTCGAAGAACGCCGGCTCGATCCGCTCGCCGGCCTCGAAGCTCCAGCAGCGCGCGCGGATGCGCGACGCCGGGCTGAACGCGGCCCACGCGAGAAACTCGCCCTCGTGCGATTCGACGCGCACGGTCTCGCCGGGATCGCCGCCCCCCTTGGCGATGGCCGATTCAAAGATCCACGGGTGCCGGCGTTGCAGCGAACGCTCCTTGCCGGCTTTCAGGCGCACGGTTTTCATGGCCGCCATTGTCCAACCCGGCACAATGCAGGAAAGAAGCTGGAGGGGTTCGGGGTGAGCAGCAGGTGCGTCCGCTGGGGCAGGGCATGGCTGGCCATGCTGCTGCTGGCCTTCGCGGTCGCCGCACGGGCGGACGACCGCGTCGTCACGCTCGAACCCGAGACCGGGCAGGTCACGCTGGATGCCGAAGGCGACGCCTGGCTCGACACTTCCGGGGCCGGCACCATCGGCGACGTCGCGGCGGCGCAACTCCCCTGGGCACCCATGCACGCTGGCGCCGTTTACCGGCTGCAAAGCGGCCGGGCACTCTGGGTGCGCTTCACGGTCGACGTCCACGACGACAGCCAGCGCTGGTACCTGCAGGTTCCCTACCCCGCCCTCGACCGCATCACGCTGTACACCGCCGACGCGCAATCGCGCTGGACCGAGCGCACCGCCGGCGACCACGTGCCGGTGTCGTCCTGGCCGGTGCCGCACCGGCACGCGGTGCTGCCGCTGGTGCTCACGCCGGGCAAGCCGCAGCTGTTCTACGTGCGGGTGGAGAACCAGTTCAGCTTCAGCGCGCCGCTGACGTTCACGAGCGAGCGCGAGTTGCTGCGGCAGGAGCAGCGGTCCGCCCTCCTCCTGGGCATCTATTTCGGGCTGGTGGGCCTGTCGGTCGTGCTGGCCCTGTTCGGCCTGGCGACGGTGCACGACACCGCCTTCGGCTGGTATGCGCTGTCGGTCACGCTGATGGGATTGGCGCAGGCGTCGCTCAGCGGGGTCGCCGGCCTGCACCTGTGGCCGCAGTGGCCGTGGTGGAACAACCTCGCGGTGATGGCCCTGCCGGTGTGCGCCATCGGGTCGCTGCTCGCCTTCCTGGGCAGCATGGTGTCGCTGCGCGAGCGGTCCGCGCGGCTGGCGCAGGTGCAGGTCGCGCTGTCGGTCGCCTGCCTGGTCGCCGTCGCCCTCATCCTCACGGTCGACGCCCGGTGGCGCCTCGTGCTGATGGTGGCCACGGTCTCGATCGGGCTCGCGACCGGCGTGGCGCTCGTCGCCTGGGCCGCGCGGCGCGGCGATCGCCACGCGGGCTGGCTGCTCGCGGGCATGCTGCCCGTCGTCGTGTCGGGTGCCCTGCCGCTGTCGCGCGCCGCAGGCTTGATCCCCGCCAGCTTCTGGACCGCCAATGCCCTGCTGATCGGGATCGCGCTGGAACTGCCCATCCTGCTGGCCGTGCTCGCCGCCCGCGTGCACGACCGGCGCGAGAACATCCGCCGCCTGTCGGGGCTGGAGCGCATCGACCCGTCCACCGGCCTGGTGAACGCGCACGTGTTCGTCGAGCGCCTCGCCACCCTCATCACCCGCAGCGAGCGCCTGAAGCAGCAGGCGGTGGTGTTGCTGATCGACCTGGTGAACGTCGACCAGGTGCGCCGCGAATGGGACCGGCGCTCGGCGGAGGAACTGCCGCTGCGGCTGGCCGCGCGCCTGCTCGCGTCGGCGCGCGACATCGACACCGTCGCGCGCCTGTCGGACCACCGCTTCGGCCTGCTGGTCGAAGGACCCGTGCCGCCCGGTGAAGCCGCGGCGACGGGCGCGAAGATCGTCGCCGCGTGCCTGCGCCCGTTCGACGACAAGCCGGTGCAATGGGTGCCGCAGGTGCGCATCGCGCAGACCGTGGTGCCCGGCCTGGGCGACGCGCAGCTGGTGCTGGACAAGCTCGAGAGCACGCTGGCCGCCGCGCCGCCCGACAGCAAGCGGGCGGTGTTCAGCGTGGCGATGGAAGCGGCGCGCGCCTGACCCGGCGCATCACTTGCGCCGGTGCGCGCGCGGGTGCGCCGCGTCGTACGCCTTGGCCAGGTGCTGGAAGTCCAGCCGCGTGTAGACCTGCGTCGTGCCGATGTTCGCGTGCCCCAGCAACTCCTGCACCGCCCGCAGGTCGCCGCTGGACTGCAGCACGTGGCTGGCGAACGAGTGCCGCAGCATGTGCGGATGCACCGGCGTCGCCAGCCCCGCCTGCGCGCTGCGCCGCCGCAGCCGCAGCCAGATCGATTGCGCGCTGAGGCGGCGCCCGCCGCGGCCGACGAACAGCGCGGGCTCGGTGCCCGCCAGCGGACCGCGCACCGCCAGCCACTCCCGCAGCGCCTGCAGGGCCTGCTTGCCCACCGGCACCGTGCGACGCTTGCTGCCCTTGCCCAGCACATGCGCCTCGCCGGCATCGAGGTCGATCCAGCCACGGGCCGCGCTGCCCGCCTGCACGTCCAGGCCGACGACTTCGCCCACGCGCAGGCCGCAGCCATAGAGCAGTTCGACGATGGCGGCGTCGCGTGCTTCGAGCACGGGATCTGCATCCGGATCGACGTGGTCGGCCAGCCGCATCGCATCGTCGACGCCCAGCGCCTTCGGCAGCGGCCGCGGCGACTTCGGCGCCTTCACGTCCTGCACCGGGTTGCTGTCGACCTTGCCATGCAACCCCAGCCATTTGTAGAAGCCGCGCCAGCCCGAGAGGATCAACGCGATGCCGCGGCCGCTGCGTCCGGCACCGTGCATCTGCGCCACCCAGCGCCGCACATGCGCGGGCTGCACACGCACCAGTGGCACGCCGGCCGCACGTGCGTTCTCAGCCAGCTTGGCGAGGTCGAGCGCGTACAGCTCCACCGTCCGCGCGGCCAGCCGCTTGCCCACGCGCACGTGCTCGAGGTACTGCTCGACCAGCGCGGCGTCGGCGTCCATGTTCAGTCGTCGCGCAGGCGCGAGAGCGCGGCCGACGCCAGCTCGGCGATGCGCTCGAGGAAGTCCGTGCCCATGCCGGCGGCGAAGCGCTGCGGGTCCGGCGACGCGAGCACCAGCATGCCGAAGGCGCGCGACGCATCGTGGATCGCACCCACGCGCAGCGGCAGCAGCGCAACCGACATCGCGAGGTCCTTGTCTTCCAGCCAGTCCACGGCTTCGAAGCCGGAGTTCACGCCGCAGTAAGGCTGCGTGAGCGACGAGGCGAAGGTCCTGGCGTCCTCGCTGACGCCGGTGGCGAAGTCGGACTCGGCGTACTGCGGGGCGACCTTCCAGACCTTGATGGCGGCCTGCGGCACCATGAACTGCGTCATCAGCTCCGACACGATGGTGGCCGGCAGCGCATGCGTGTTGCGCACCAGCAGGAGGTTGCGCGCCCAGCGGTGCAGGCGGTCGGCGATGACGACGTTCTCGTTGCCGTGCCGCACCATGTCCATGATGCGGTGCTCCAGCGCCTTGATCTTCTCGCGCAGCATCTCGGCCTGCCGCTCCTGCAGGCTCACGGCGCGGTTGCCGTGCGGGCTGCTCAGCTGCACGCTGGCGAGCAGCTGCGCGTGGCGCTCGAAGAAGCCGGGCGTGTTGGCCAGGTAGTTGGCGATGTCGTCTTCGGTGATGGGCTGCATGCCCGGGGGGGTCGTCGTCATTGGGGTACCTCGATCTCGCCTTCGAACACGGTGGCGGCGGGGCCGGTCATGCGCACGGGCGCGTCGCCGCCGTCCCATGCGATCGTGAGCAGGCCGCCGCGCGTCTGGACGTCCACGCGCGGGTCGAACAGCCCGAGCCGGATGCCCGCGACCACCGCGGCGCACGCGCCGGTGCCGCAGGCCAGCGTCTCGCCCGCGCCGCGCTCCCAGACGCGCAGGCGCGCGTGGGACCGGTCGACCACCTGCAGGAAACCGGCGTTGACGCGCTTGGGAAACCGCGGATGCCGTTCGACGAGGGCGCCGACGGCCGCCACCGGCGCCGCATCGACGTCGGCGACCAGCTGCACCGCGTGCGGATTGCCCATGGACAGCACGGCGACGTCGGCATGCGGCGCGGCCGCATCGGTGCCGAGCGCCAGCCGCCAGGTGTGCCAGCCGCCCTGCGGGTGCGGCGACAGGCCGGCGTCGTCGAACGGCACCTGCGGCAGGTCGAAGACGGGCGGGCCCATGTCGACCGTCACGCGGCCGTCGTCGGCCTCGGTCAGTTCCAGCACCGTGTTCATGGTCCGCACGCGCACCGTTCGCTTGTCGGTCAGGCCGCGCTCGCGCACGTAGCGCACGAAGCAGCGCGCGCCGTTGCCGCATTGCTCCACCTCGCCGCCGTCGGCGTTGTGGATCACGTATTCGAAATCGATGCCCGGCGCCGGCGAGGGACGCACCGACAGCACCTGGTCGGCGCCGACGCCGAAGTGGCGGTCCGCCAGCCAGCGGTACTGCGCCGGCTGCAGGCCCAGGCGGCCGCGGGTCTCGTCGAGCACCACGAAGTCGTTGCCCGCGCCCTGCATCTTGGTGAAGCGGATCCGCATGCCGGCATTATCGGCGCCGCCCTTCCGGCGCCCCAGCGCCCGCGTATGCTGTGACGCGTCTCCACCACGCCGAAGCCTCCGCATGCGCATCCCCGACTGGACCCCCGACGCCAAGCCGCAACCCCAGGACCTCGTCGACGCCGTGCTGCGGCGTCGCGGCGGCGCGCTGCTGAACCTGGACCGCGCGCTGCTCTGGAGTGAACCGCTCGCACGCGGCTGGAACGTGTACCTGGGCGCGGTGCGCACCGGCCTGCCCACCAGCCGCAAGCTGCGCGAGCTCGGCATCTGCACCGTGGCCCTGCTCACCGGCGCCGAGTACGAGTACCACCACCACGCGCCGGACTTCCTCTCGGCCGGCGGCACGCGGGCCGAGCTGGACGCGCTGCAAGCCTTCTGCAAGTCGCCCGCGCAGGCACCGCGAGGCCTGGCCGGCGACGAGGCGCTGGTCGCGCGCTACGCGGCGCAGATGACGCAACAGGTGCGCGTCGACGAGGACCTGTTCGCGCAGATGAAGGCCCGCTTCGACACGACAGAGGTCGTCGAGCTGACGGCCACCATTGCCAGCTACAACATGGTCGCGCGCTTCCTGCTGGCGCTCGGCGTGACGCCGGACGGCGAGACCCGCATGCTGTAATCCCGCGATGGTCCGCCCCTCGCAACTGCTGCATCCGCAGCGCGACCCCCTCCCCACCCGTCCCGCCGCCACCGTCCTGCTGCTGCGCGACACGCCGCAAGGCCCCGAAGTGCTGATGACGCGCCGCTCGCCCACGGCGAGCTTTGCGCCCGGCGCGTACGTCTTTCCCGGCGGCGGCATCGATGCACTCGACGCGGACTCGCATGCGATCGCCTCGCGCCGGCCGACGCAGGACGACTTGCGGTTGACGCAAGCCATCGCGGCGATCCGCGAGAGCTTCGAGGAACTCGGCGTGCTGCTCGCCCGGCATGCCGACGGCCGCTACGCCGATGCCGCGGACATCGCGGCGCTGGATCGCCATGGGCCGTTCGCGGCGCAATGCAAGGCGCGCGGGCTGACGCTGGCGGCCGACCAGGTGTTCGTGCTCGCGCACTGGATCACCGACCGCGACTTGCCGCGCCGCTTCGACGTGCCCTTCCTCGTCGCGCGCATGCCGGAGGACCAGGAGCCCGTGGCCGACGAGGCCGAGCAGTTCGAGCCGCTGTGGATCCGCCCGGCGACCGCGCTGGAGCGCTACAAGGCGCGTGACTTCTTCATGATCTTCCCGACCATCCGCACGCTGGAGCGGCTGCAGAAGTTCGCCAGCGTCGATGCGGTGCTGCGGGCCTGCGCGACCGAGCAGCCGCTGTGGACCAGCTGCCCGCGCGCCGGCACGCTGGCCGGCAAGGAAGCGCGGTACATGGAGGATGACGCGCCGTTCGGCGAACTGGCGCTCACCTGCCCCGACGGCCAGATCGTGCATGCGCTCGACTGGCAGAGCGAGCAGCCCGTGCCGCTGCTGAAGAACGTGATGCGGCTGACCTGCGGCAATCCGTCGGTCATGACCGGGCCGGGCACCAACACCTACATCGTCGGCGAGCCAGCGACCGGCTACCTCGTGATCGACCCGGGGCCGGACGACTGCGCGCACCTGCAGCGCATCGTCGACGCCACCGGCGGCGACATCCGCCTGATCGCGTGCACGCATTCGCATCCGGACCACTCGCCCGGCGCGCGCCCGCTGCAGCAACTGTGCGCGACGCGGCCGCCGATCTGGGGCCTGTCCTCGGGTCCTGCCTCGCGCGCCGACAGCCGCTTCACGCCCGACCACGAATTGCCCGACGGCCACGTGCTGCGGCTGGAAGCCGGCGGCGGCGTGACGCACAGCCTGCAGGCGATCCACACGCCCGGCCATGCGTCGAACCACGCCTGCCTGGTGCTGCTGGAGGACGGCCTGCTGTTCTCGGGCGACCACGTCCTCAACGGCAGCACGACCATCGTCAGCCCGCCCGACGGCGAGATGACGGCGTACCTCGACTCGCTGGACCGCCTGTCCCGCGCCTGCGATGAGCACCGCATCGAGTTCATCCTGCCCGCGCACGGCCATGTGCTGGGGTTCGCGAAGCAGGCGATCGCGAAGCTCAAGGCGCACCGCCTGCAGCGCGAAGCCAAGGTGATCGCCGCAATGAAGAGCCGGCCCGGCGGCAGCACCAGGGACTGGGTGCCGCTGGCCTACGACGACGTGCCCCCGGCCATCTGGCCCATCGCGGAGCGCAGCCTGCAGGCACATGTCGATCGCATCCGCGCCCTGAACCTGGCGTGATGCGGGTGTAAGTGTGGAGCGCGCCGGTAGGCCGGATTCTGTGCAGTGGGATTGCTCCCACCGTGACCGCCATTCCTCTGGGCCGGGGGTCGCCCACCCGGCTCGGTGCCACCTACCCGCCGGCTCCGCGGGACCACGTCAATGCCGGCCTATTCGGTGTTGCTGCGCGTAGAGATTGCCCGTTTCACCCCGCCTCGCGCGTTGGGACTCGTGCCTCGGCTTGCGCCTCGGCGCGAATCCGCGCGCAACGCGGACTCGTCTCTGTTGCTCTGATCCTCACCTCGCGGTGGAGAGTCGTTAGCTCCTACGCTGCCCTGTGCAGTCCGGACCTTCCTCCAGTGCGGCCTTGCGACCCTTGCACCAGCGGCGGCCTGGCGTGCTCCACCCCGGTATGATCGCACGCCTTCCGGCGCGTTCCCCGCGCCGGGCCAACGCTGCTTGATCACCACAAGCCCGTGATTCGCGTCTCCGAACTCAAGCTCCCCCTCCCCCAGGCGGAGCAGCCCGAAGCACCGCTGCGCGAGCAGGCGGCCCGGCTGCTCGGCATCGCCGTGGGCGACGTCGCGTCGCTCGCCGTGTTCAAGCGCAGCTTCGATGCCCGCAAGGCCGAGCTGCTCGCGGTCTACATCGTCGACCTCGCGCTGCGCGATCCCGCGCAGGAACCCGCCGTGCTCGCGCGGCATGCGACGCATCCGCACGTGGCGCCCACGCCCGACATGGCGTGGCGTCCGCCGGCGACGTTCACCGGCGAGCCGCCCACACGGCCGGTCGTCGTCGGCTTCGGCCCGTGCGGCATCTTCGCGGCGCTGGTGCTCGCGCAGATGGGCCTGAAGCCCATCGTGCTCGAACGAGGCAAGCCGGTTCGCCAACGGACCAAGGACACCTGGGGCCTGTGGCGCCAGCGAGTGCTGCAGCCGGAGAGCAACGTGCAGTTCGGCGAAGGCGGCGCGGGCCTGTTCTCGGACGGCAAGCTGTACAGCCAGATCAAGGACCCGCGGCACCTGGGGCGCAAGGTGATGGGCGAGTTCGTGCAGGCTGGCGCGCCCGAGGAGATCCTCTATGTCGCGCACCCGCACATCGGCACTTTCAAGCTGGTCAAGGTCGTCGAGCAGATGCGCGAGCAGATCCGGGCGCTGGGCGGCGAGATCCGCTTCCAGCAGCGCGTGGCCGACTTCCACATCGAGGATGGCCACCTGCGCGGCCTCACGGTGCTGCACCAGGACACCGGCGCGACCTCGCAACTGCGAGCCGACCACGTCGTGCTCGCGCTGGGCCACAGCTCGCGCGACACGTTCGCCGCGCTGCATGCGCGCGGCGTGCACGTCGAAGCCAAGCCGTTCTCCATCGGCGTGCGCATCGAGCATCCGCAGGGGATGATCGATCGCGCGCGCTGGGGCCGGCATGCGGGCCATCCGATGCTGGGCGCGGCCGACTACAAGCTGGTGCACCACGCATCCAACGGCCGCGCCGTCTACAGCTTCTGCATGTGCCCGGGCGGCACCGTCGTCGCGGCCACTTCGGAAGAAGGTCGGGTCGTCACCAACGGCATGAGCCAGTACTCGCGCAACGAGCGCAACGCCAACTCGGGCATCGTGGTGTCGATCGACCCGCGCGACTACCCGGGCGGCCCGCTCGCGGGCGTGGACTTCCAGCGCGAGCTGGAATCGCGCGCCTTCGCCGCGGGCGGCCGCACCTACGACGCGCCGGGCCAGCTGGTGGGTGACCTGCTCGCCGGCCGTGCGTCGACCCGGTTCGGCGACGTGCAGCCTTCGTACAAGCCGGGCGTCGCGCTCACCGACCTGCGCGAGGCGCTGCCCGCGTACGCGGTCGACGCCATCCGCGAAGCCCTGCCCGCCTTCGGGCGCAAGATCGCCCGCTTCGACCGGCCCGACGCGGTGATGACCGGCGTCGAGACACGCACCTCGTCGCCCGTGCGCATCACGCGCGGCGAGGACTTTCAGAGCCTCAACGTGCGCGGCCTCTACCCGGCCGGGGAAGGCGCCGGCTACGCGGGCGGCATCCTCTCGGCCGGCGTCGACGGCATCCGCGTGGGCGAAGCCGTCGCACGGCAGGTCGCCGCCACCCACTGACATGAACGCACCCACTCCTCCCGCGGCCGGTCCGCGCAAGTCCCGCCGCAACAACGGCCGTCCCGCGCCGCGCGCGCCGCATCCGCTGCTGCTGACACTGCACGAGCTGCATCCGGGCGTGTTCGGCCCGCGGGCGGTGCCGCTGAAGGTCGGCATCTTCGACGAGCTGCGCGCGGCGCATCCGGAGCAGCTGCCGGCGGAGACGCTGAAGGCCGCGCTGGGCGACCACACGCGGTCGACGCGCTACCTGGAAGCGGTCGCGTCCGGGCTGCCGCGCCACGGCCTGGACGGCCAGCCGGTGGAACCGGTGGCGCCGGAGCACGTGCACCACGCGATCCTGGAGCTGCACCGTCGCAAGGGCGGCTCGCCGCAGGCGCGCGAACGCGCCCTCAAGCAGCTGGTGGAAAACATCGAACGATCGGGCCTGGGACGCGACGGCTACCGCGAGCGCTTCGGCCAGCACCCTGCGAGCCAGGCGCTGGTGGACGAGGCGCTCTCGTTCCTCGCGCACAAGGCGGCGCGGCACGAAGCACTGTCGCGTGCCTTCCAGGCCAGCGGCAAGAGCCGCGAGGAATTCGCCGAGATGTACGGCCTGTCGCCGGCGGAAGTCGCGACGCTGGCCTGAGCTGGTTGCATGCCTTTTCTCCTGGTCATGCGCCGGCTTACATGGTTCGCCGCTGCCTCCGCCGTTGCTGCGCCCGGATGGGCCGTGCCGGCGCCAGCAGTTCCGCCCGCGCTTGCCAGCGCGGTGGGGGTGGCCATCGACTCCGGCTACGCGACCGCCAGGGCCCAACTGCTTCGCACGGGGTGGAAGGCCGACCGGACCTGGGGCGAAGCCGGCGTCGGCGGCCGACGGACGTATCCGCGGTATCCCGAGGTGTTGTGCGGCCACGGTCGCGACGCCGTCTGCACCGGCCGTTTCCACAAGGCCGGCCATGCCATCCTTGTCATGATCAATCCGAGGTCCAAGGCGCTGCCGGTCACTTCCATCGACGAGGATTGAGCCGCTGGTGCAAGAAGAAAGCCGCCCGGAGGCGGCTTTCTTCGTTCGCGGCGACAGCTCAGCCGGCGTTCTGCAGGGCCGCGATGCGCTCTTCGATCGGCGGGTGGGTCGAGAACAGCTTGCCGACGCCCGAGGTGATGCCCATCGACTGCAGGCCGCGCGGCAACTCGCCGGGCACCATGCCGCCCAGGCGGGCCAGCGCGTGGATCATCGGCTGGCGGTTGCCCATCAGCTGGGCCGAGCCGCGGTCGGCGCGGAACTCGCGCTGGCGCGAGAACCAGGCCACGATGATCGCGGCCAGGAAGCCGAACACGATGTCCAGCACGATGGTCGTGATGAAGTAGCCGATGCCGGGGCCGTTGCGCTGCTCGCCGCGGCTGAGCCAGCCGTCGACCACGTAGCCGATCACGCGCGAGGCGAACACGACGAAGGTGTTCATCACGCCCTGGATCAGCGTCATCGTGACCATGTCGCCGTTGGCGATGTGCGCGACCTCGTGGCCGATGACGGCTTCGACTTCCTCGCGCGTCATGCCTTGCAGCAGGCCGGTGGACACCGCGACCAGCGCGCTGTTTTTGAACGCGCCGGTGGCGAACGCGTTGGGCTCGCCCTGGAACACGCCGACCTCCGGCATGCCGATGCCGGCCTTGTCGGCGAAGCGGCGCACGGTCTCGACGATCCAGCGCTGGTCGGGTCCCTCGTCGCCGGTGATCACCTGCACGCCCGAGGTCCACTTGGCCAGCGGCTTGGACAGCAGCAGCGAGATGATCGCGCCGCCGAAGCCGATGACGAAGGCGAACCCGAGCAGCATGCCCAGGTTGAGGCCATTGGCCGTCAGGTAGCGGTTGACGCCCAGCAGGCTGGCGACGACACCCAGGACCACGACCACCGCCAGGTTGGTGGCCAGGAACAGGAAGATGCGTTTCATCGGTGGAGTGGCTCCGTTGTATGTGCTTGCACGCGCTGCAGATGCGGCCTTCGCCGCGGAACTCAAGCGCAGGGGTCCAGGTCCCGCCCGCCCCCGCGGGCCGGCCGGCGGGGCCTGAACACCTCGGAGTCGTCGTAGAAAGAAAAGTTCTCGTTCTCCGCCCACCAGCCCGGGATGCCGAGCACCGGCAGCGGGACGAAGGGCTTGGCCGCCAGGCGGCCGGGCTCGCATTGTGCCGCCAGCCACGCGTCGGCGGCGGCCACGCCCGGCAACGGTGCATCGGCGTCCCACACGTGCGCCGTCATGTCCTTGCGCGGCGCGGCCAGCTTCTCCAGCAAGGCATGGCCCACGATGAGCACGTGGGCTTCCGCCCACAGCGGCCGCAGGTCCACGAACAGCCGCCGCCACGCGCGTTCGCGCAAGGCGGCCCAGAGCGGCTCGGGCGCGCGCAGGAGCAGGCCGTTCTCGTCGAACACGGTGATCGCGTCGCGCACCGGGCCGCGGCGCGCGCCGATGCCGTTCTGCCCGATCTCGGCCGCCTGCAGCGCGTTCAGCCGCTGCTTGGTGCGCGGCAGGTGCAGCCACGCCAGGCCGTTGAAGAAGTCGTGCAGGTTGTCGCGCGTCGGGCAGGCGCGCTGCTCGAAGATGAAGCGCTCGTAGGCGGCGCCTTCGGGCATCGCGGACTGCGATACGAACTGCACCGGCGCGGAGCCGCTGGCATTCAGCGCATCGGCCACCCGTGCGCCGCCAGCCCAGCGGTGGTGCGCAGCTTCGCCCAGCCCTGCCCACGGCTGGTACCAGGGTTGCGCCCAGTCCAGAGGCGCGGTCACTTGCGGCGGCTGGCCGGCTGCTTCTCGCGCACGGCCACGCGCGACGTGCCCTCGTCCGCGAATTCGAAGAGGTCGGTCGCGGCCAGCAGCTTGGTGAGCGTGGCGTAGCCGTAGTTGCGCTGGTCGAACGATGCCTGGTTGCCGATCTGCTGGCGCACGTCGTTCACCGACGACCAGCCGTCGTCGTCCGCCGCCGAGCGCACCGCATTGCGCAGCAGGCCGACGAGCTTGCGGTCCGCCCGCAGTTCGGCGGGCGCCATGCGCAGGCGCTGGCTGCGCTCGGTGTCGGGCGCGTCCGCGTCGTCCTGGCGCAGGTCGTCCAGGAACAGGAAACGGGAGCAGGCATTGACGAACGGTTCCGGCGTCTTGCGCGCACCGAAGCCGTACACCGCGGCGCCCTTGGCCCGCAGGTGCATGACGAGCGGCGTGAAGTCCGCGTCGGACGACACGATGCCGAAAGCGTCGGGCCGGTCGGTGTACAGCAGGTCGAGCGCGTCGATCACCATCGCCATGTCGCTGGCGTTCTTGCCCTTCGTGTAATCGAACTGCTGCATGGGACGGATGGCATGCTCATGCAACAGCTCTTCCCAGCCCTTGAGCTCGTTTTTCTTCCAGTTGCCGTAGGCGCGCCGGATGTTGGTCTCGCCCTGGGTCGACAGCTCGTTGAGGATCAGGCCGATCTTCGACGCGGGCGAGTTGTCCGCATCGATCAGCAGTGCGACGCGCGGCTTGCCGGTCACGACGCGACCTTCCACGCCAGCGCCTCGCCCCCGCCCAGCGGCTTGAGCTGCGCTTCGCCGAACGGAACGGTCTCGGGCACGGTCCACGGCTCGCGCCGCAGCTTCAGCATGCCGCGGTTGCGCGGCAGGCCGTAGAAGTCGGCGCCCCAGAAGCTGGCGAAGCCCTCGAGCTTGTCGAGCGCCCCGGCGCGGTCGAACGCGAGCGCGTACAGCTCCATCGCCGTCAGCGCGGTGTAGCAGCCGGCGCAACCCAGCGCGTGCTCCTTCAGCAGCGCCGGATGCGGCGCGCTGTCGGTGCCGAGGAAGAACTTGCGGCTGCCCGAAGCCGCCGCTTCCACCAGCGCCTGGCGGTGCGTCTCGCGCTTGAGGACCGGCAGGCAGTAGTAGTGCGGGCGGATGCCACCCTGGAAGATGGCGTTGCGGTTGTAGAGCAGGTGGTGCGCGGTGATCGTGGCCGCGGTGTTGGCGTCCGCGTCGCGGACGTAGTGCGCCGCCTCGCGCGTCGTGATGTGCTCCATCACGATCTTCAAGCCGGGGAAGTCCTTGCGCAGCGGGATGAGCTTCTGCTCGATGAACACGGCCTCGCGGTCGAACAGGTCCACCTCGGGGTCGGTGACTTCGCCGTGCACCAGCAGCACGAGCCCTTCGCGCTGCATCGTTTCCAGCGTCGCGTAGGTCTTGCGGATGTCGGTGACGCCTGCATCGCTGTTGGTGGTCGCGCCCGCGGGGTACAGCTTGAGGGCGACGACGCCGGCTTCCTTCGCCCGGCGGATCTCGTCGGGCGGCAGGTTGTCCGTGAGGTACAGCGTCATGAGCGGCTGGAAGTCCAGCCCCTTGGGCACGGCTGCGAGGATGCGTTGCCGGTACGCCGCCGCCATCGCCGCGGTGGTCACCGGCGGCTTGAGGTTGGGCATGATGATCGCGCGCCCGAACTGCGCCGCCGAATGCGGCACCACGTCCCGCATCGCCGCGCCATCGCGCACGTGCAGGTGCCAGTCGTCAGGGCGGGTGATCGTCAGTTCGGTGGTCATGGGACCAATTGTCCCAGACCTGAAAACTCCCGAACGCAGAGAGCGCAGAGCAAGCGCGGAGAGCGCAGAAGAAACCAATCAGAAGATTTCCCTGCGACCTCTGCGCTTGCTCTGCGACCTCTGCGTTAGGGAGTTCCTGCGAGCGCTAGCGGAGCAGCTCAGTGCCCCAGGATCTTCCCCAGGAAGTCCTTGGTCCGCGCCTGGCGGGCGTCGGGGTTGCCGAAGAAATCCTCCTTCGAGCAGTCCTCCAGGATGCGCCCGCCGACGTCGATGAAGATGACGCGGTTGGCGACCTTGCGCGCGAAGCCCATCTCGTGCGTGACCACCATCATGGTCATGCCTTCGCTGGCCAGCTTGACCATCACGTCCAGCACCTCGCCCACCATCTCGGGGTCGAGCGCGGACGTCGGTTCGTCGAACAGCATCACGATCGGGTCCATCGACAGCGCGCGCGCGATCGCCACGCGCTGCTGCTGGCCACCCGACAGCTGGCCGGGGAACTTGTCCTTGTGCGCCATCAGGCCCACGCGGTCCAGCATCTTCAGGCCACGCGTCCTGGCCTCGTCGGCGCTGCGGCCGAGCACCTTCATCTGCGCGATGGTGAGGTTCTCGGTCACCGACAGGTGCGGGAACAGCTCGAAGTGCTGGAACACCATGCCGACCTTGCTGCGCAGCCTGGGCAGGTCGGTCTTCGGGTCGTTCACGGAGATGCCGTTGACGGTGATGGTGCCCTTCTGGATCGGCTCCAGCCCGTTGACGGTCTTGATCAGCGTCGACTTGCCCGAGCCCGAGGGGCCGCAGACGACGACCACGTCGCCCTTGTTCACGGTGACGGAGCAGTCGGTCAGCACCTGCACCGGGCCGTACCACTTGGAGACGTTCTGGATCTGGATCATGGAGTCGGACATGGCGGTCTCCGGGAGGCGTTCAACGGATGATGGCGATGCGCGCCTGCAGCTTCTTCACCAGGAAGGACAGGCTGACGCACAGGATGAAGTAGACGACGGCGGCGAGCAGGTAGGCCTCCTCGGGGCGGCCGTAGATCTTGCCCGCGGTGACGAAGCCCTTGAGCAGGTCGTAGGCGCCGATGGCGTAGACCAGCGACGTGTCCTGGAACAGGATGATGGTCTGCGTCAGCAGCACGGGCAGCATGTTGCGGAAGGCCTGCGGCAACACCACCAGGCGCATGTTCTGCGCATACGACATGCCCAGCGCCTGGCCGGCGAACACCTGGCCGCGCGGGATCGACTGGATGCCGGCCCGCATGATCTCGCTGAAGTACGCGGCCTCGAACGCGATGAACGTGATGTTGGCCGAGTACTCGGCGCCCACGGGGCGGCCGATGATGATGGGCACCAGCAGGAAGAACCACAGGATCACCATCACCAGCGGGATGGAGCGCATGCCGTTGACGTAGATCGTGGCCGGCCAGGCCAGCAACGGCTTGCCGGACAGCCGCATCAGCGCGAGCACCGTGCCGAACAGGATGCCGCCCAGGGTCGAAACGACGGTGAGCTGGATGCTGAACCAGAAGCCGGCGACGACGTACTTGCTGATCAGGTCCCAGCTGAAGAAGGACAGGTCCATGTCAGTGGCCCCCACCCGTGCCGCCGGCCACGATGAAGCCGGGGATCTGCACCTTGCGCTCGATGAAGGCGAACACGCGGTTCACCGCGAACGCCGACAGCGCGTACAGCGCCGTGACGGCCATGTAGATCTCGATGCCGCGCGCGGTCTCCTCCTGCGCCTGCATCGCGAACATCGTCAGTTCCGCGATCGACACGGCGAAGGCCACCGAGCTGTTCTTCAGCAGGTTCATCGACTCGCTGGTGAGCGGCGGCAGGATGATGCGCACGGCCATCGGAAGGATGACGTAGCGGTAAGTCTGCGCGGTGGTGAATCCCATCGCCATGCCCGCGTAGCGCTGGCCACGGGGCAGCGCCTGCACGCCGGCGCGCACCTGCTCCGCGATGCGGGCGGACGTGAAGAAGCCGAGCGCGAAGACCACCAGCAGGAAGCCGGGCACCTGGCGCATCGACGGGAACAGCTTGGGCACCACGAAGTACCAGATGAACAGCTGCACGAGGATCGGGATGTTGCGGAACAGCTCGACCCACGCATTGCCGATGCGCACCGCGATCGGGCTGTTGGGCAAGGTGCGCATGGTGCCGACCAGGCCGCCGACGACGATGGCGACCACCCAGGCGCAGGCGGCGACGGACAAGGTCCACCCCCAGGCCTGCAGCATCCATTCCAGGTAGGTCTGGTCGCCGCCCTTGGCCCAGCACGTTGCCTCGACCGTTCCTTCGAGCGTGTTCTTGCAGAAAACCTGCCAGTCCCAGGACATCGTTCCCCTCCCCGTCGCCGGGGCCCTCGTGAGTTGATCTCGTGGCCGCGCGCGCTGGCGCGCGGACGGTTGACCTTAAGCACAAACCCCGCCAGCGGCAAGCGCCGGGCGGGGTCTGTTGTTCCGGCGCGGCAGCCGGATTACTTCTTGGCGTAGTCCTCGGCCGGCTTGTCGTTGGGGGTCGCCCAGGCCGCCTTGGTGGTCTCGCTCGCCGGCAGGTTCAGCTTCGCGTTCTTCGGGGGAATCGGCTGCACGAACCACTTGTCGTAGATCTTGGCGATCTCGCCGGACTTCATCAGGTCCTTCAGCGTGTCGTCGGCCAGCTTCTTGAACGCGGCATCGTCCTTGCGCAGCATGATGGCGATCGGCTCGACGCTGATCGGCTCGCCCACGATCTTGAAGTCGGCGGGCGCCTTGCTGTTGGCGATGTTGCCGGCCAGGATCTGCGCGTCCATCACGAAAGCGTCGGCACGGCCGGACTCCAGCAGCAGGAAGCTCTCGGCGTGGTCCTTGCCGTACACCTCGTTGAAGTTCACGTTCTGCGCGCGCTCGTGCTTGCGCAGCAGCTGCACGGACGTGGTGCCGGTGGTGGTGGCGACCGTCTTGCCGCCCAGCTGGGCCAGCGAGTTGATGCCGGAGTTGGCGCGAACGGCGGTGCGCACTTCCTCGACGTAGGTGGTCACGGCGAACGCGACGTCCTTCTGGCGGGCCGTGTTGTTGGTGGTGGAGCCGCACTCGATGTCGACGGTGCCGTTGGACACCAGGCTGATGCGGTTCTGCGAGGTCACCAGCTGGTACTTGACGTCGACCTTCTTGCCGACCTGCTTCTCGAGGTTGGCGATGATGCGCTGGCACAGCTCCACGTGGTAGCCCACGTACTTGCCGTCCCCGAGGGTGTACGCCAGCGCGCCGGACGAATCGCGGACGCCCATCGTGATGGTGCCGGAGTTCTTCACCTTGGCGATGGTGTCGTTGGCCTGGGCGAACGCACCACCGGCGATGGCGGCAATGGCGGCGGCGAGCAAGACTTTCTTCATGGGGGCTCCTGTGAGGGGTGAGCTTTTGAGAACGAAATTCTAGGCGGACGAGCTTGCGGGAATACCCTGAAGCCTGACGCCGCGGAGTCCCTGCCGGGACCCAAGCTCAGGCTTTCAGCGTCGCCTTGCCATTGGCCACCAGGCGCATCGGCTGCGTGAGTTTCTCGGGCACCAGCAACGCGTCGATCTCCTCGCGGGTCATGATGCCCAGCGACTCGGCCACCGCGTCCAGCGGCGCGCCCGTCGCGATGGCGGTCTTGGCCATCAGCGCGGCCTTCTCGTAGCCGATCACGGGGTTGAGCGCGGTCACCAGCGTCACCGACTCGCGCACCCGCTTCTCCAGCACCGGCAGGTTGGCCTCGATGCCGGCCACGCAGTTGGCCTGCAACGTGAGGCAGGCGTTGGACAGGTGCTGGATGCTCTTGAACAGGCTCCAGCCCATGATCGGTTCGAAGGCGTTGAGCTGCAGCTGGCCGGCTTCGGACGCCATCGTGACGGTCATGTCGTTGCCGATCACCTCGAACGCCACCTGGTTCATCACTTCCGGGATCACCGGGTTGACCTTGCCCGGCATGATCGACGAGCCGGCCTGGCGTGCCGGCAGCTTGATGTCACCGAAGCCCGCCTGCGGGCCGCTGGACAGCAGGCGCAGGTCGTTGCAGGTCTTTGACAGCTTGCACGCCACCCGCTTGAGCACGCCCGACAGCTGCACGAACGCGCCGGTGTCCTGGGTCGCTTCCACCAGGTTCTTGGCCTTCACGACGGGCACGCCGCTGGTTTCGGCCAGCAGCTGGCAGGCCAGTTCGGCATAGCCGTGCGGCGCGTTGATGCCGGTGCCGATGGCGGTGGCGCCGAGGTTCACTTCCTGGATCAGCGCACGCGCCTCGCGCAGGCGCTGCTCGTCCTCTTCCATCATCACCGCGTAGGTCGAGAACTCCTGCCCCAGCGTCATCGGCACGGCGTCCTGCAGCTGCGTGCGGCCGATCTTCAACACGTTCTTGAACTCCTCCGCCTTGGCCTCGAAGCCGGCGCGCAGGAAGGCCATCGACCCGAGCAGTGTGTCGATGCCGAACCACAGCGCCAGGCGCACGGCGGTCGGGTACACGTCGTTGGTGCTCTGCGAGGCGTTGACGTGGTCGTTGGGGTGCAGCACGTCGTAGCGGCCCTTCTCGAAGCCGAGGCGCTCGAGCGCGAGGTTGGCGATCACCTCGTTGGCGTTCATGTTGGTCGACGTGCCGGCGCCGCCCTGGATGACGTCGACGACGAACTGGTCGTGGTGCTCGCCCGCGATCAGCTTCTCGCACGCGGACATGATCGCGTAGGCACGGCTCTCATCGAGCACGCCCAGCTGCAGGTTGGCGCGGGCGGTGGCCTTCTTGACGTAGCCGAAGGCCTTGACCAGTTCCGGCATGGCGGAGACGGGGGTGCCGGAGATCGGGAAGTTCTCCACCGCGCGGGCGGTGTGGACGCCCCAGTAGGCGTGCAAGGGAATCTGCTTGTCGCCGAGGAAATCGTGCTCGACGCGGTGCGAATTGGGCATGAAAGGCGGGCCGTTTTTGGGACGCGCGAACTGTAGACAGCCGCCGTCGCGCCAGCCAATGCCGTATGCGCCAAGCCGTATGCACGACTTGCATGATGCAGGCCTGGCGCGGCCTACCAGCCCAACTTCAAGCCCTGGCGGCGTCCGCCAGGTAGCTCCAAAGGGCTTGTGCGGTGCCCTTGGGCGCTTCGCGTCCGGACGGCTTCTCGCGGTACGCGCGCACGTCCATCGCCAGTTCCAGCGGCAGCCCCGCGGGCGCCGCCGGCACGAGCTTGCGCGCGCGCAATTCCTTCTTCACCGCGCTGTGCGGCAGGAACGCGATGCCGTGGCCTTCGAGCGCCATCACCTTCAGGCCTTCGGCCATGTCGGTCTCGTACACGCGATCGAGGTGGATGGCCGTGCCGGACTGCTTGAGGATGAGGTCCGTCACCCGCCCCAGGTAGGCGCCCGGCGCGTAGCCCAGGTAGGGCAGCGGGTGCGAGGCGCGGCCCGGCAGCCGGAACATCGGCTCGCCCCCGGCATCGGGCTTGCAGTACGGCGCGAGCGTTTCCAGGCCCAGCGTGACCATCTCGTAGCGGTCCGGGTCCAGCTGCAAGGGCTGGGAGGAATGGTGGTACGCGATCAGCACGTCGCAGCCGCCTTCGACCAGGCGCATCACGGCGTCGTGCACGTTCAGCGCGATCAGCCGGCTCTTGATCGGCCCGAACTTGTCACGCAGGCTGGAGACCCACGCGGGGAAGAATGTGAAGGCCAGCGTGTGCGGGACGGCGAACTCGATCACGTCCTGGGCCGCGGTGGCATGCCCGCGCAGCATGGCGCGCGTGCTTTGCAGCGCCTGCAGCAGTTCCAGCGATTGCGCGTACAGCGTCTCGCCGGCGGGCGTCAGGCGGGTGGGATAGGAGCTGCGATCGACCAGGTCGGTGCCGGCCCACGCTTCCAGCGCCTGGATGCGGCGCGAGAACGCGGGCTGGGTGACGTGCCGCAGCTGCGCCGAGCGGCTGAAGCTGCGGGTCTCGGCGAGGCTCACGAAGTCCTCGAGCCATTTCGTCTCCATGGCCGCGATTATTCACCCACGGATCAGTCGGCCACGATCGCCCAGCGTTCGTGGTCCCGCCAGCGGCCGCCGATCTTCAGGTAGCGCGGGGAGAAGCCTTCCTTGCGGAAGCCGCAGGCGCGCACCAGCGCGATCGATCGTTCGTTGGCGGGCTGGATGTTGGCCTCCAGCCGATGCAGGTTCATCGTGCGGAACGCGTGCCGCACCACCGCCGACAGCCCCTCGCGCATCAGCCCCTTGCCTTCCTGGCCGGCGAAGGCGTAGTACCCGAGGTAGCCGCTGCGGAAGTTGCCGAGCACGACATTGGTGAGGTTCACCACGCCGACGAACGCGCCGTCGTCGCGGCGGCACACGAGGAACGGCTTCTGGCCGGGCTCCAGCATGCGTTCGAGGAAGGTGATGTACGCCTCGCGGGTGGCGGGCGGGTGCACCCAGCCGCGATGCAGCGCCCGGCTGGCGCGGACGGCGGCGAGAAACTCGTTCGCGTCGCGCCTGGTGGGCGACCGCAGCACGACGCGGTCAGGCATCGCCACCCTGCCCTCCGTCCATCCCGGGCCGGAACCGCTCCATCGCCGTGGCGGGATTCACGGGCGCGGTGAAGCCGAACTGCGCGTACAGCCCATGCGCGTCGGCCGTGTGCAAGGTGAACCGCCGCAGCCCTTGCAGGTCCGGGTGGGCGAGTACCGCTTGCACCAGCGCCTTGGCGTAGCCGCGGCCGCGATGCGAAGGCAGCACGAACACATCGACCAGGTTCGCGAACGTCGCGCGGTCCGTGATCACGCGCGCGAAGGCGACCTGCTCGTTCGCGACGAAGCCCGGGAAGCACAGCGAATGCGCCAGCGCCTTGCGTACCGTCTCCAGCGGGATCCCCTTGGCCCAGGCGGACTGCTCGCTGAGGAAGCGGTGCACCAGGTCGACGTCGATCGCGCGAGGGTCGGTGGTGACGCGCAAGCCGCCAACGGTGGTCTCGCTGACGGAGTCGAGCGGACCGCGCGGGGACCACACCGCGACGGAATACGGGAACAGCTCGGCGCGGAAGACGCCCTCATGGATCGCCGGGTCGTCCTGCATGATCGCGCGCGCCTCGCGCTCGTCGGCCGCTTCGTAGATGGCGATGCCGAACGTCGCGGCGCCGCTGTCTGTCGTGCGGCCGGCCAGCAGCAGGGTGCCGCGCGCCGCGAGGCCCTGCAGGTAGGCGAAGTGCTCGCCGACGAGCCGCGCCTCCTCGGGCGTCGGGCCCTCGGTGAGCATGGCGGAACGGGCGGGCTGGATGCGGTAGAGGAACTGCGGCATGCGCTCTCCTGCGGCGGAGGGCGGCAGTCTAGCCCGGCCGTGGTCAGGCCGCGAACGTTTCCAGGCGCGCCTGCACGCGGCCGCCGTCGACGAGCAACTCACCGGCCGAGATCGGCAGCTTGAAGCGTCGCGGCCCCGCGCTGCCGGGGTTCACGTACAACACCCCGCCCTCCTCGCGCGCCAGCGGCTTGTGCGAGTGACCCGAGACGACCACGCGGGCGCCGCTGCGCTCGGCCCGGTCGCGCAGGTCCTTCAGGTCGTGGATCACCAGCAGGTTCACGCCGCCGAGCGTGGGCGTTTCCACCTCGCGCAACTGGGTGGCCCAGGCGCCGCGGTCGTTGTTGCCGCGGACCACCGTCAGCGGCGCGAGGGCGCGCAAGGCGTCGAGCACCTGCGGGCTGCAGATGTCGCCGGCATGCACGATGTGGTCGCTGCCGCGCAGGTACTCGAGGACCGCGGGCCGCAGGAGGTCGTGCGTGTCGGAAACGAGCCCGATGCGCACGGACTCAGGCGGCGCCGATGTTCGGCACCAGCGCGCCGGCCGGCTGGCCGTTCTTCAGCGCCGCGGTGAAGGCCAGCATGCGATCGATCGGCAACCGTGCGCGCTCGCCGACAGCGGGGTCGACGTGGATCTCGTTTGCGCCGGTCCCGAGCACGTGCGCCAATCCCGCCAGTCCATTCATCGCCATCCAGGGGCAATGCGCGCAGCTCTTGCACGTGGCGCTGTTGCCAGCGGTCGGCGCCTCGTAGAACACCTTGCCCGGGTTCAGCGTGCGCAGCTTGTGCATCATCCCGTTGTCGGTGGCGACGATGAACTCGCGCGCGTCCATCTCGCGCGCCGCCTTCAGGATGGCGGATGTCGAGCCGACCGCGTCGGCGAGCGCCACCACGTCGGCCGGCGACTCGGGGTGCACCAGCACCTTGGCGTGCGGATGCTCCTTCTTCAGGGCTTCCAGCTCGAACCCCTTGAACTCGTCGTGCACGATGCACGAGCCGTTCCAGAACACCATGTCGGCGCCGGTCTCGCGCTGGATGTAGCCGCCCAGGTGCCGGTCCGGCGCCCACAGGATCTTGTGGCCCTTGTCCTTGAGCGCGCGCACGATGTCCAGCGCGCAGCTGGACGTCACGAGCCAGTCGGAGCGTGCCTTCACGGCGGCGCTGGTGTTCGCGTAAACGACCACCGTGCGGTCCGGATGCTGGTCGCAGAACGCGGAGAACTCCGCGATCGGGCAGCCCAGGTCCAGCGAGCAGGTGGCGTCCAGGTCGGGCATCAGCACGCGCTTGTCCGGCGACAGGATCTTGGCCGTCTCGCCCATGAAGCGCACGCCGGACACCACCAGCGTCTTGGCCGGATGGTCACGACCGAACCGCGCCATCTCGAGCGAGTCGCTGACGATGCCGCCGGTCTCCTCGGCCAGGTCCTGCAGGTCCGGGTGCACGTAGTAGTGCGACACCAGCACCGCGTCCTGCTCCTTGAGCAGGCGCTTGATGCGCGCCTTCAGCTCGGTGCGCTCGGCCGGCGAGGGCTCGACCGGCACGCGTGCCCACGCGTGCTTCGTTTCGCACACGCTGCCTTCGGGCTGCTCGTACTCGACGTCCTTGATGGGGATGACCGCACTCATCGTCACAGGTCCTGGAAGCGCATGGAGTAGTCCGTCGCCTTCACGTCTTTCGTGAGGGTCCCGATCGAGATGCGGTCGACGCCGGTTTCCGCAAGGGCCCGCAGGCCGTCCAGCGTGACGCCGCCGGAGATCTCGAGGATCGCGCGGCCCGCGTTGATGCGCACGGCTTCGCGCAGCGTGGGGAGGTCCATGTTGTCCAGCAGGACCATGCGCGCGCCGGCGCGCAGGGCCTCTTCGAGCTGCACCAGCGTCTCGACTTCCACTTCGATGAAGGCGGCATTCGCGGCCGCGTCCTGCGCCGCCTTCAACACCGCGGAGATGCCGCCTGCCGCGGCGATGTGGTTCTCCTTGACCAGCACCGCGTCGTACAGGCCGATGCGGTGGTTGGTGCCGCCACCCGTGCGCACCGCGTACTTCTGCGCGAGGCGCAGCCCCGGCAGCGTCTTGCGCGTGTCGACGATGTGCGCCTTCGTGCCGCGGACGGCTTCGACGTACGTTGCCGTCTTGGTGGCCACGCCGCTGAGCAATTGCAGGAAGTTCAGGGCGGTGCGTTCGGCGGTGAGCAGCGCGCGCGCCTGGCCGCGGATTTCCACGACGGGCTGGCCGATGCGCGTGCGGCGGCCTTCCGGCACCGCCCACGTGATGGTGGCCTGCGGGTCGAGCTGGTGGACGGTGGCGACGAACCACGGGCCGCCGCAGACGACGGCTTCCTCGCGCGCGATGACCAACGCACGGGCACGTCGAGCGGGGTCGACCAGGCCGGCGGTGAGGTCACCGCCGCCGACGTCTTCCTGCAGGGCGCGGGCCGCGTCGGCGCGCGCCAGCTCGGCGATGGCGGCCGGACTGAAATCGAAAACTGGGGGCATCGGGCGAGCATAGCGGCACCGCGTTGGCACCATGTGCGGCAAGGTCGCCCCCCTGTCGTGCGCGGCGGCCCACAATCGACGCCATGGAAACGGCCTATCTCTCCCAGGAACCCAGCCGTGCCGAGATGGACGGCATGGCGGGCGCGGTCCTGCTCGAATTCGGCACCCCGTGGTGCGGCTGGTGCCGCGGCGCGCAGCCGAAGATCGCGCAGGCGCTCGGGACGCACCCGGGCGTGCAGCACGTGAAGGTCGAGGACGGCAGCGGCCGCCCGCTCGGCCGCTCCTACCGCGTCAAGCTGTGGCCCACCCTCGTCTTCCTGCGCGATGGCCAGGAAGTCGAGCGCCTCGTGCGCCCGCAGGACGCAGCGGAGATCGAGCAGGCGCTGGCACGCATCGACGCGTGAGCGCCCGCCGCCCCGCTCAGTCGGTCGCGAAGCAGTACAGCAGGCCGGCGCTGCCGGTTGACGCCAGCCCGCTGGTGCTGCAGCCGCGCGAGCCGTGGGACGAATTCCAGGATACGTTGGCGACCGGGTCGGGGTTGGTTCCCTTGCGGTCGTGGTGCCCCATGAGCACAGAGCCCTCGTCGCTGCTGGTGTAGTTGCGGCACGTCGTGTCGTTGGCGGCGGTGGACGCGCGGCCATCCGGCATCGAGCCGGTCAGGATGTCATGCATGTTTGGCGTGTCGCCGCTGCCGTTGACGACGGCACCCTTCTCGGTGAGCGACGTGTCCTTCCCGAGCTTGTTGTTCGCGCTGTGCAGGTCGTCCACGCTGGTGGCGACCACCACGCCCTTCGCGTTCTTCCACGGACCCTTGCCGATGCGGTCGCGCGCGTTCGTGCCGCCGGCGCCCGTCGTGCTCAGGTACGCGCGCCAGGTGTGGTCGCCGCCGCCCACGGCGGTGGCCAGCGCCTGGCAGTGCTGGTCGGCGCCGGCCAGGCCACCGAAATCCGCGCCCTTCCCGGGATTGGCGCTGGTGATGAAGAAGCCCATCGGCGACTTCGGCTTGGTGGCGCACGACGCGAGGGCTGCGATCGCGCCGGCGATGAGGAGGAGGCGAGCGGAACGGTGCATGGGGCGTTCTCCGGTTGTTGAATGGCCAGTCTGGCCACGCCGCCATGGGACGGCATCCGGATCAACGCGGAGGGCTCGCGGCGTATTCCGCGGCGGGGTCGCGACCCATCAGCGCGGCGACCGCTTCAATGGGCCGCACTCGCCCATCGAGCAACTCCACGACGGCGGCGGCCACGGGCATGTCGACTCCCAGGCGCGCGGCGCGATCGACGACGGTGCGTGCCGTCGGCACACCTTCCGCCACGTGCCCGAGCGACGCGACGGCATCCTGCAGGCTGCGGCCCTGCGCGAGCAGCAGGCCGACCTGGCGGTTGCGACTGAGGTCGCCGGTGGCCGTGAGCACCAGGTCGCCGAGGCCGGACAGGCCCATGAAGGTGTCGGCGCGGCCCCCGAGCGCGATGCCCAGGCGCGTCATCTCGGCGAGCCCGCGCGTGACGAGCGCGGCGCGTGCGTTCAGGCCCAGCGAGAGGCCGTCGCACAGCCCGCAGGCGATGGCCAGCACGTTCTTCACCGCGCCACCCACTTCGGCGCCGGCGAGATCGTCGTTCGCGTACACGCGCAGCGCGGGGCCGTGGAACGCTGCCACGAGCGCATCGCGCACTTCGGCGTGGGCGCTGGCCGCGACGAGTGCCGTCGGCTGTGAGCGGGCAACCTCCTGCGCGAAGCTCGGGCCGGTGAGCACGCCGGCTTTCAATGCCGGCGCGACTTCGGCCTGGACCTCGTGGCCCAGCAAGCCGTACGGGCGGCCTTCGGCCGGTTCGAACCCCTTGCACAACCACGCGACGGGCACACGCGTCGACGCCAGCTGCGTGAGCATCCCGCGCAGCCCCGCCATCGGCGTGGCGACCAGCACCAGGTCGTGCTCCATCGCGAGCGCCGCGGGATCCGTGGCGCCTTCGACGTGCAGGGAGGGAGGAAGCGCGATGCCGGGCAGATAGCGCCGGTTTTCGCGCGCGGCGCCGATGGCCCCGGCTTGGGCGGCGTCACGCGCCCACAGGGTGACCGCGTGGCGCCCGGCCGCGCTCGCGGCAAGGGCCGTGCCCCAGGCGCCGGCCCCGAGCACGAGCAGCCTCATGGCGAGCGGGACGGCCTCAGGCCGTCGTGATGATGGAGGGCTGCTGGCCCTGCTGCTGCGCGAGCTGCGCCTGCTGCTGCTCGTACATGCTCTGGAAGTTGATCTCGGCCAGGTGCACGGTCGGGAAGCCGGCGCGCGTGACGATGTCCGCGACGTTGGAACGCAGGTACGGGTACACGATCTGCGGGCAGGCGATGCCCAGGATCGGGCTCAGCTGGTCGTCGGGCAGGTTGCGGATCTCGAAGATGCCGGCCTGCTTGGCCTCCACCAGGAACACCGTCTTGTCCTTGATCTTCGTGGTCACGGTCGCGGTGATGGCGACCTCGAAGATGCCCTCGACGACCGGCGCGGCTTCGACGCCGAGCTGGATGTCGACGGTGGGCTGCTCCTGCTCCAGCAGGATCTGCGGCGAATTGGGCTGCTCCAGCGACGCTTCCTTGAGGTAGACGCGCTGGATCTGGAAGACGGGGTCCTGCTGTTGCTGGTCGGCCATGAATGTGCTCGGTGAGGAAAAGAAGCGGCCCGCCGGGTCTTGCCCGCGGGCCGGGGTCCAGGATCGGATTATCTCAGGCCGGGCGGCGGCACCCGGCCACGGCTCAGCTGCCTTGCAGCAGCGGCACGAGGCCGCCGCGCTGGTCGAGGTCCACCAGGTCGTCGCAGCCGCCGACGTGGGTGTCGCCGATGAAGATCTGCGGCACGGTGCGGCGCCCCGTGATTTCCATCATCTTCATGCGTTCCTGCGGCTGGGCGTCGACACGGATTTCGTTGATGTGGTCCACGCCCTTGGCCTTCAGGATCTGCTTGGCCCGGATGCAGTACGGGCAGACGGCGGTGGTGTACATCGTGACGGGTTGCATGCGTGGCGGTCCTGCTTTCAAGCCTTCTCGACCGGCAGGTTAGCGTCTTTCCACGCGCGCAGGCCGCCGTCCAGGGCTTGGGCCTTGTCGTAACCCAGTTTCTTGGCGACGGCGACCGCGCGGGTCGCGCGCGCGCCGGTGGCGCACACCAGGATGAGCGGCAGCCCCTTGTTCTTCACGACCTCGGGCAGGCGCTGCTCGAGCTGGCCGAAGGGCACGCTGCGCGCGCCGCCCACGTGGCCGGCCGCGTACTCGTCGGGCTCGCTCACGTCGACGACGATCGCCTTCTCGCGGTTGATCAGGTGCACCGCACCCGCGGCGCCGAGCCCGCCGCCCATGCCGCCCCGCAGGACGGGCCACAGCAGCATGCCGCCGGAGGTCAGCGCGACCGCGATCAGCACCCAGTTCTTGATGACGAAATCCATTGCTGTCCCAAAGCGCACCACGGCGCCAAACCCGCGATTCTAGAATTTGTCCTTTGCCCGCCCCACAACACCCATGTACAAGCTCGTGCTGGTTCGCCACGGCGAATCGACCTGGAACCTCGAGAACCGCTTCACCGGCTGGACCGACGTCGACCTGACGCCCACCGGCATCGAGCAGGCCAAGACGGCCGGCCGCCTGCTCAAGGCCGAGGGCTATGAATTCGACGTCTGCCACACCAGCGTCCTCAAGCGCGCCATCCACACGCTGTGGCACTGCCTCGACGAGATGGACCGCGCCTGGCTGCCCACGGTGAAGTCGTGGCGCCTCAACGAGCGGCACTACGGCGGCCTGCAGGGCCTGAACAAGGCCGAGACCGCGAAGAAGTACGGCGACGACCAGGTGCTGGTCTGGCGCCGCAGCTACGACGTGCCGCCGCCGCCGCTGGAAGCCGGCGATCCGCGCGCCGAAGGGGCCGATCCGCGTTACGCGCGGTTGCAACCGGGCGAGGTACCGTTGACCGAGTGCCTCAAGGACACGGTGGCCCGCGTGCTGCCCTACTGGAACGAGTCGATGGCACCGGCCATCAAGGCCGGCAAGCGGCTGCTGGTGTCGGCGCACGGCAATTCGATCCGGGCCCTGGTGAAGTACCTGGACGGCATCTCGGATGCCGACATCGTCGGCCTCAACATCCCCAACGGCATCCCGCTGGTCTACGAACTGGACGCGGACCTGAAGCCGATCCGGCACTACTACCTCGGCGATGCCGAAGCGGCCGCGAAGGCCGCCGCCGCGGTGGCCGCGCAAGGCAAGGGCTGAGGCCCATCCGGGCGCTCCGGGTTTTTTGCACGTGGGCGCCCGCTCTTCCGGAACCAGCGGCCGCCGCGACGGTCTGAGCCTGTTCTCAGGTGTATAAAGAGCCTTCGCGAGAGGATGTTTCCCTTCCCATGAGCCAGAAACTCAAGATTGCCGGCTGGATTTCGGTGGGCGCGCTGGCCGGCGCGCTGACCACGGTGTCGCTGCAGACCGTGGCCCGAAGCTCGGCGCTGGCCCCCCTGCCTCTGGAAGAACTCCAGCAAATGGCCGCCGTGTTCGGGATGATCAAGACCGACTACGTCGAGCCGGTCGACGAGCACAAGCTGATCAGCGATGCCATCGCCGGCATGGTCGCCAGCCTCGACCCGCACTCGCAGTACTTCGACAAGAAGTCGTACAAGGAATTCCGCGAAGGCACGTCCGGCCGCTTCGTCGGCGTCGGCATCGAGATCTCGCAGGAAGAAGGCCTGGTCAAGGTCGTGTCCCCGATCGAGGGCTCGCCCGCCTACCGCGCCGGCCTCAAGCCCAACGACCTGATCACCAAGATCGACGACACCGTCGTCAAGGGCCTGACGCTGTCCGAAGCCGTCAAGAAGATGCGCGGCGAGCCGAACACCAAGGTCACGCTCACCATCTTCCGCAAGGACGAGAACCGCTCCTTCCCGGTGACCATCACGCGCGAGGAAATCCGCACCCAGTCCGTCAAGGGCAAGGTGATGGAGCCCGGCTACGCGTGGATCCGACTGTCGCAGTTCCAGGAGCGCACGGTCGACGACTTCGTGCGCAAGGTCGACGAGATCTACAAGCAGGAGCCCAATCTCAAGGGCATGGTGCTGGACCTGCGCAACGACCCGGGTGGCCTGCTCGATGCGGCCGTGGCCATCTCCGCGGCCTTCCTGCCCGAGAACGTGAGCGTGGTGTCCACCAACGGCCAGCTGCCCGAGAGCAAGTTCGTCTACAAGGCCGCGCCGGAGTTCTACCAGCGCCGCGCCGGGTCCGACCCGCTGCGCCGCCTGCCCGCCGGCCTGAAGAACGTGCCGCTGGTGGTGCTGGTCAACGAAGGTTCCGCGTCCGCCAGCGAGATCGTCGCCGGCGCGCTGCAGGACCACAAGCGCGCGATGGTGCTGGGCAGCCAGACCTTCGGCAAGGGCTCGGTGCAGACCGTGCGTCCGCTCGGCCCCGACACCGGCCTGAAGCTCACGACGGCCCGCTACTACACGCCCAGCGGCAAGTCGATCCAGGCCAAGGGCATCGTCCCCGACGTGCTGGTCGACGAGACCGAGGAAGGCAACATCTTCTCGCTGCTGCGCACCCGCGAGGCCGATCTCGAGAAGCACCTCAATAGCGGCCAGGGCCCCGAGGTGAAGGACGCCGCGCGCGAGAAGCTCCGCGAGGAAGCCCGCAAGAAGGCCGAGGAGGAAGCGCGCAAGCCGGTGGCCGAGCGCAAGTTCCCCGAGTTCGGCACCGAGAAGGACTTCCAGCTCGTGCAGGCGCTCAACCAGCTCAAGGGCCGTCCGGTGCTCGTGAGCAAGACGCAGGTGATCGAGAGCAAGCTCGAGAAGAAGGAGAACTGACCTGCACGGAGCCGCAGGCTCCGAAGCAGGTCATCCCGGCGAAGGCCGGGATCTCGCGGGACACGCGGGGCGATCCAAGACCAAGGCCGGCGCAAGCCGGCCTTTTTCGTTGTCGCGCACAATCCCGCGGATGACCGACGACGAGCTGCTGCGCTACTCGCGCCACATCCTGCTGGAAGAGATCGGCGTCGAGGGCCAGGAACGGCTGGCGCGCTCGCACGTGCTCGTCATCGGCGCCGGCGGCCTCGGCTCGCCGGTGGCGCTGTACCTCGGCACGGCGGGCATCGGCCGCATCACGCTGGTCGACGCCGACGAGGTCGACCTCACCAACCTGCAGCGCCAGCTGGCGCATGCGATGGACCGCCTCGGCCAGCCCAAGGCGCTGTCGGCCCGCACCGCCATCGCCGCCTTGAACCCGCACGTGCAGGTGGAAGCCGTCGTCGCCCGCGCGGACGCGGACTCGCTCGATCGCCTGGTCGCCAACGCCGACATCGTGGTCGACTGCTGCGACAACTTCGCGACGCGGCAGGCGGTCAACGCGGCCTGCGTGCGGCACGCGCGGCCGCTGGTGTCCGGCGCGGCCATCCGCTTCGACGGGCAACTGGCCGTGTTCGACACGCGCGACCCGCACTCCCCTTGCTACGCCTGCGTGTTCCCAGCGGATGCAGTGCCGGAGGAAACGCGGTGCGCCACGATGGGCGTGTTCGCGCCGCTGGTGGGCATCGTCGGCTCGATGCAGGCCGCCGAGGCGCTCAAGATCGCCTCGGGTGCCGGCGAGCCACTGGTGGGCCAGTTGCTGATGCTGGACGCGCGCACGATGGAGTGGACGCGCCTGCGCACGCCGCGGCGAGCCACCTGCCCCGTCTGCGGCACGCGGCCGCTGGCCTGACCCCGGGACTTGCTGTCTAGCGCTTCGGCGCGGACGCCGGGCGCCCCGCCCCCATGCGCTTGCCGTCGTCCACCGTCTTGCCGCCGGCGCCGGCCACGGGCGGCGCGGTCTTCTCGACGCGCGCTTCCGCCCTCCCGGCTTGCGCATGCTTCAGGGTCGCGACGCAATCGGCGTCCTGGCCGGGGCCCGTCTCGATCGTTGCGAACAGCGCCATCAGCGGATTGACCGCTCCCAGGCCGACCGCCGCCAGCGCGCGCTTCGCGACCGCCACCTTGTCCAGTCCCACCTCCGGGTGGCCGAACGTGCCCGCCACCTTGAGTGGCGAGCGCAGGCTGAGGAAGCTCTTGTCCTTGGGCTGCGGCTTGATGTAGATGTCCATCTGCTCGGTGCCCAGGTTCACCTTCGCGGCGCCGTTGAACACCGTGTCGTTGGTGTCGAACAGCAGGGCACGCGACGTCAGCACGCCGTCGTCGACGTCGAACGCCGCGACCGCGCAGCGCACGCCGACGCGCCGGTCGCCCTCGGTGAAGAACTTGATGATCTCGCCGCCGTCCAGGCCGGCGATCTCCAGCGCCAGGTTGCTGATCTCGCCCTTGCCCATGAGCAAGGCGAGCCGGCCGTTGGACGTCGACAGCATCTCGTGCACCGAGGCGCCCCGTGCAGCGAGGTCGACCTGCGCCTGCAGCTTGCCGATGCTGTTGCGCATCGACTCCGACATCGGGACCAGCTTCGAAAGCTCCAGGGCGCGGCCGTCGAGGCGCGCTTTCGCCTGCACCGGCTTCGCGTTGGCGTCGATGCGCACGGTACCTTCGACCTCGCCACCGGCGACGCCCATGTTCAGCGGGTCCAGCAGCAGAACGCCGTTGCGCAGGCGCACGTGCGTCGCCATCCGGTCGAGCGGCAGGCCCTTCGCGTTCACGATGCGCGCCGCATCGACCTCGACGTCGGCGTCCATGCTCTTGAGCCGGCTGACGTCCAGCGGCGCATCGGGGAGCACCTTGCGATTGGGATCGCGCGGCTCCTTCGGCTTGCCCTTCCTGCCCTTGCCGGCCGGCTGCGCGGCGGCCACCTGCTTCGTCGCCGCCTTCTTCGGGTCCTCGTCCATGCCGATCACGGCGGCGAGGTCCACGAAGTCCAGGAACTTCGAGCGCAGCAGCCCCTTGAGCACGGGCTTGCTGTCGTTCATCGCGAAGGTGAGGTCGCCCGCGATGTCGGAGCGCCCCAGCTTGCCCTCGATGCCGGTGGCCTGCCAAGTCTCGCCGCGCCGCTGCAGGCGGCCCGCGACGGAATAACGCGGCGTGTCGGGCAGCACCACGCCCACCAGCTTGTACAGCTGCGCGAGGTTGTCGCCCTGCAGGCGGAATTCCGCGTTCGCGCCGTCGAGGGTGGCCACGCTGGCCACCGACCCGTGAGCCTGCAGCGTGGTCGCGCCGGCGCGCAATTGCACTTCGGCGGGAAACGGCTTCTGGAGCGGCTGGCTCAGGTACAGGACGTCGCCCGTGCGGCCTTCCGCGGTGAACTGCTGCTCGCGCCACGTGCCTCCCGCCTTGAAGTGCAACGGCAGGTCGGCCGCATCCTTGGCGCCGTGCTGCAAGCCGAACTGCGCGCGCACGTCGGCGCCCTGGTGCTTGGCGACGTAATGCGCCTCGCCCTGGTCGACGACGAACGCCCCGATGTCGGGGACGTTCTTCTCGTCCTTCGTGTCCTCGCCGAGCGCCCAGGTCTTGCGGCCATCGGGCTCCACCTGCAATCCCAGCTGCGGCTTGGTCAGGCGGATCATCGGCATCTCGATGCGCCGTTGCAGCAGCAGCGGCAACAGGCGGATCTCCACTTCCGCGGCGTCCGCGCGCACCAGGTACCGGTCCTGCGCCCAGTCGGGATTGGCGAACTGCACGCCGTCCATCAGCACGCGCGTGGTGCGGCCGACCTTCACGTCCAGGTGGCGCGTGATCGCGAACTCGCGGCCCGTCTTCTTCGTGACGTAGCGGTTGATCGGGCCGCGCAGCGTGTCCCACGGGAAGAACGCGATGAGCACCACGAGCAGCAGTGCGATCACTGCGATGGCGAGGAGCACCTTGGCCCACCACGGGGAGTGGCGGCCCCGGGCAAGGACGTGCGTCTGCATGGTGGCCTGTCTGGGTGCGCCGGCCGCGCCTCGGGCCGAAATGGTGGCCGACCGGAACTGCTGGCCCAGTCTGGGCGCCGCGCGAGGCTCGGCCGGTCAGTGCCCCCCGTGAGCCACTGTCGTCCGGGCTCCTACAACGCAAGAGCCCCCGGCAGCATCGCTGGCGGGGGCCCGTGGCCTGGATCGCGTGCGATCAGTCGATCAACTTGTTCTTCAGCGCGTAGTAGGTGAGGTCGCTGTTGGAGGCGAGGTTCATCTTCTCCATCAGCCGCGTGCGGTACGTGCTCACCGTCTTCACCGACAGCGACAGGGCCTTGGCGATGTCGCCGGCCGTCTCGCCCTTCGCGAGCTTGAGGAACACCTGGAACTCGCGTTCGGACAGCTGCTCGTGCGGCGCGCCGCCTTCCTTGCGATTGAGCTGCGACGCGAGCAGTTCGGCGACCGCGGGCGAGATGTAGCGGCGGCCCAGCGCGATGGTGCGGCGGCCCAGCGCGATGGTGCGGATCGCGTTGACGATCTCCATCGGCTCGCATTCCTTGTTGAGGTAGCCGCTCGCGCCCTGGCGGATCAGGTTCATCGCGTAGTGCTCCTCCGGGTAGCCCGAGAGGATCAGGATGCCGACGTCCGGCGCCTTGGCCCGGATCATGCCCAGCGCATCGATACCGCTCTGCCCCGGCATCGACAGGTCCATCACCAGCACGTCGAGCTCGGTGGTGCGCACCAGGTCGATGGCCTCGCGGCCACTGGCTGCCTCCCCGACGACGCGCAGGTCGACCTGTTCGGAGAAGAACTGCTTCAACCCCGAACGCACGATGGCATGGTCATCCACAATGCCGACTTTGATCATGTCTGTACTCTTTCCAGCGCCCCGCGCTCGGCCCATTGTGGCCCAAGACGCGAAGCAAATGGCCTACCCTTCAGCCATGATTATTCAGCTTTTCGGGGCCATTGGGGGGCGTTGCGGGTGAGATTCCAACTGCCGGGCTCATCGCGCCAGTCCATCGCCGGCCTGTTGCTGGCGCTGCTGGCGGCCTGCGTCCTGGTGGGCGCCAACGAGGCCGGGCACGCTAGCTCGTCCGCTGCATTGCGCGAGATGGCGCGGCAGTCCGAGGCACGGTCGTCCTTGCAGCAGCTGCAGCAGCAGGTGCTCGACGCGCAGTCCGCGCAGCGCGCATTTCTCCTGACCGGCGACCCTCGCTACCTGCAACCGTACGACGCCGCGGTAGCCCAGGTGGGCCATGTCCTCGCGGAACTTCGGCGCGCCCTGGCCCGCACGGATGAGCTTGGCGTGGATGCGCTCGCGCGCGACGTCCAGCGCCAGCTCGTGGACATGGACCGCACCGTGCGCATGCGCCGCCAGGCCGGCGAGGACGCGGCCCAGTCGGTCGTGCTCACCGATCTCGGGCAGGACACCACGGACGCCATCCGGGCGCAGGTGTCGAAGCTGGATGCGGCGACCGCTGCCCGCATCGACGCGAGCCAGGCGCGGGTGCGCGATGCGATGCGGCTGTCGCGAATCGGCATGGTGGTGGCGGCGCTGCTGCTGCTCGCGGCGTGGTGGTCGCTGCGCCGGGCAGCCTCGCGCCATTCCCCGGATGCGCGTGGCGCGAGTGAGCCCGTCGGCCCGGAGGCCCGCGATCGCAACGCGAGCCTGGCGGACCTCGCGACGCACCTGCAGCAGGAACGCGAGGCCGAGCGCGCGCACCTGGCGCGCGAACTGCACGACGAACTCGGCGCGCTGCTCACGGCGGCCAAGCTCGATGTGGCACGCATGAAGTCCAGGCTCGGGAACGAAGCGCCCGAGATCGCGCAACGCCTGCAGCATCTGGCCGACACCCTGAACAGCGGCATCGCGCTGAAGCGCCGCATCATCGAGGACCTGCGGCCCTCCTCGCTCTCGAACCTGGGCCTCACACCCTCGCTGGAGATCCTCGCGCGCGAATTCGCGGAGCGCTCGGGCGTGGAGGTCACGACGCGATTCGAACCGGTGGACGTGGACGAAGCGCACCAGCTGACGATCTACCGCGTCATGCAGGAATCGCTCGCCAACGTGGCCCGGCATGCGCAGGCGCAACATGTGCAGATCGCGCTCGTGCCGCAAGACGGCGCGGCGCAGGCCACGGTGCAGGACGACGGCGCGGGGTTCGATTCCATTGGCGGCACGACCGCGGGACACGGATTGGCCGCGATCCGGCACCGTATCGAGGCCGCCGGCGGCCGGTTCGCGATCGACTCGGCCCCGGGCCGCGGCACGCGCGTGACCGCGTCGCTGCCCCTGCGCGCCGCGCAGGCGTGACGCCCGCCGGGCTGTCGGCGCACTCCTACGCCGCCCCGCCTCCCGCACCGACAGCCGGTCACGCCCGGGGCTGATCAGCCAGCCCAGCGGCGGCCCCGCACACTCCTCGAGTCCGTGCAAGGCAAGTGACGCTGCGGCCGCGGCGCCGGCCACGCACGCAACCCGAGGAAGGATCACAGACCATGGCCATCATCAGCAGGACCCGCGCGCAGGATTCGGCGAGCTCCATCACCGACAGCGCGCTCGACAAGATGCGCGACGTGCGCAGCAGCATGCAGGACATCGCCAGCCGCAGCATGGACGTCATGGGCGACACCGCCGGTGCCGCCCAGCAGCGCCTGGGGCGCTATGCCGGCGCGACCACGCGCTACGTCTCGGAGGAGCCGATCAAGGCCGCACTGATCGCTGCCGCGGTCGGCGCCGTCGTCGCAGCGGCCGTGCTCCTCATGCGCAGCCGCCGCGACCGCTACTACTACTGATCGCGAGGGATCGTCCCATGAGCATCGTCCACCCGATCTTTTCGGTGCTTGTCAGCAAGCCCGATCTGGTCATGGAGCATGTGGCCGGCTACGCCGCCCTCGTGAAGGAGGAAGCCACCACGGCCGGGGCGGACGTGACGCGGCGCGCGGCGGCGTGGGCCGCCTGCGCGATGTGCGCGCTCGTGTTCCTGCTGTTCACCGGCATCGCCGTGATGCTGGGGGCGGTCGCGGGATTCCACTGGACCCTGGTCGTCGTGCCGCTGGTGCCGCTGGTGGGGGCGGGCATCGCCTTCGCGATGGCGCGCAAGCGCACGCCCGGGCAGGCCTTCGCGGAACTGCGGGCGCAGCTCGAAGCGGACGCGCAGGCCCTGCGCACGCTGGGAGGCCGCCCGTGAGCGAGGGGAGCGATCGCCTGGACCGTTCCCGCCTGGCCATCCTGGAGCACATGCACCGCAAGGAACGGCGGCGCGAAGTCCAGGAGCAGCAGGTCGAGGCGGCCAAGGCCGGCGAGGGTCCGCGCGCCCGCGAGAGCGGTGGGCGCCACCAGGCCGGCTGGTTGGACAAGGGGCGCGACGTCGTCGAGGCCTGGTGGCGCTACCACCCGGCGCACGTCGCATTGGACATCGCGCGGCCGGCGCTCGCGTCGTACGCGCGCCGCAAGCCGTTGCAGTACCTCGGGCTGTCGGCGTTGGCGGGTGCAGGCCTGTTCATGCTGCGCCCCTGGAAGCTCATCTCGGTGACCGGCGTGCTGGTCGCCCTGGTGAAATCGCCGCAGGTGGCGGGGCTGGTCATGTCGGCGATGTCGTCGTCGCAGAACCCGGCCGACGATCCGCCCGTGAGCGAATGAGGGAGAGCCCCGGGCGGTTGGTGCGGCCGGGCGTGGGCTTCAAGGGAATCCGCACTTCTGTCACATGGATCGCAAGGAGAAGATGATGAACAAGTACGCTCGCGCCCTGGCCATCGCGGCCCTCGCCGGCGCCACGCTGGCCGGCACCGGTTGCGCGGTGGTGCGCGGCCAGGAAACCGCCGGCGCCTACGTCGACGACACCTCCATCACGACTGCCGTCAAGGCCAAGTTCGTGGAGGACAAGACCGTCGACGCCGCGGCGATCAAGGTCGAGACGCTCAAGGGCACCGTGCAGCTCTCGGGCTTCGCCAAGTCGAATGCCGAGAAGGCGCAGGCCGAGTACCTGGCCCGCAACACCAAGGGCGTGCGTTCGGTCAAGAACGACATCGCCGTCCGCCCCTGAGTCCCACCGGCCCCCTTCCCTCGCCCGGCGGCAGCGCCGCCGGGCGCGGCCCACTTCCCCGATGAAAACCTTCCGCTGCGACCACTGCGGCCATCCGCTCTTCTTCGAGAACGTGCGATGCCTGCAATGCGGCAGCGACCTCGCGTTCCTGCCCGACCGCCTCGCGCTGTGCGCGATCGAGCCCGCCGGCCAGGACGGCAGCTGGCAGCGCCGCACCGCGCGTGGCCGCCAGGGCGACGCGCCGCGCTACCGCCTCTGCCGCAACAACGTCGAGCACCAGGCCTGCAACTTCGCCGTCATGGCGGACGACCCGAACGGCTACTGCGCCTCGTGCCGCGAGACCCGGGTCCTGCCGGACCTGTCGGTGGCAGGGAACGTGGATCGCTGGTTCCAGATCGAGATGGCCAAGCGCCGCCTCTGGTACACGCTCGCCCGGCTGGGCCTGGTCGAACGAACGCCGCCCAACGGCCAGAGCGACGGGCCGGTATTCGAATTCCTCGCCGACACGCCGGGCAACCCGGTGATGACCGGCCACGCCCATGGCGTGATCACGCTGAACGTCATCGAGGCCGACGACGCCGAGCGCGTGAAGCGCCGCGTCGAACTGCACGAACCCTATCGCACGCTGATCGGCCACCTGCGCCACGAGTCCGGCCACTTCTACTGGGACCGCCTGATCGACGAGGAAGGCCGCGTCGACGAGTTCCGCCGCATCTTCGGCGACGAATCGATCGACTACGGCCAGGCGCTGCAGAACCACTACGCGTCCGGCGGCCAGCCGGCGGGCTGGCAGGACCGTTTCGTCAGCGCGTACGCGACCTCGCACCCGTGGGAGGACTGGGCCGAGACCTGGGCCCACTACCTGCACATGGTGGACCTGCTGGAGACGGCCGCTTCGTACAACACGCGCGTCGAGGTGCCCGGTGCGGGCAGCGACGAGGTCGACGACCCGTTCGAGACGCCCGAGCCCGACTTCGACAAGCTGGTCGAGCACTGGGTCCCGGTCACGCTGCTGGTCAACAGCCTGAACCGCAGTCTCGGCCAGGGCGATGCGTACCCGTTCGCGCTGTCGGTGCCGGCGCTGGAGAAGCTGCGCTTCGTGCACGACGTGATCCACGCACCGCGCGGGCGGGCGCCAAAGGCCGACGACGACGGCCAGGCGATGCAGGACCGCGAGCCCGCCGTCGCGCCGTCGACCTGACGCCAGGAGCCTGGGCGGGCCCCTAGCTGCTTGCCAGCGTCAGCTGGTTGTTCACCGACTTCACGTCCTTGACGTTGTGCGCGATCTCGGACGCGCGCGCCTTGGCGGCGGCGGTCGGCACCGCGCCGCTGAGCGTCACCACGCCGCCCTGCGTGTCGACGTCGATGCGCAGCGGGTTGAGTTCCCTGTCCGCCTTCAACCCTGCCATCACCAGGCTGGTGATCTTGCCGTCGTCGGTCTTGTCGCCGAGGGCCGGCTTCGGCGCGGCGGGCGCGCCCATCACACGGTCGTCCGCCGGTGCGGTGGACGCGGACGCGGCCTTGTCCGCCGGCACGGCGCGCGTGGAGGCGCCGGCATTGCGCGCATCGGCGGTCTGTTCGCTGCGCTGGCCGCAGGCGGCCAGCAGCGCCGCCGTCGCGACGGCGAGGACGAGGGTGCTCTTCATGGGATTCCTTTCAGCTCGCGCGGGCGCGCACGCCCGCATGGAACCACTCTAGGCAGCGCGGCCGGCAGCCGCCCGCGGCGAGGGCCGCAAGCGGGTGTAGGAACGCTCGCCTAGCCCTGCCGCGGGGCATCGCGCTCCATGTCGCGCAGGATGCGGTCGAGCCGCGTCGACAGTTGCTCGGTGGTCAGCTGCTCGCGGAAGCGCTCGACCATCAGCGGCAGGCTCATGGGGCTGGGATGCCGCAACTCGGCCAGCACCAGCTCGCGCGCGCCGATGCGCTCGAGCGTCGCGCGCAGGCGCGACAGTTCCAGTTCCTGGCTGAGCACTTCCTGCTCGGCCTGCGACAGCAGCAGGTTGCCGCTGTCGTACTTGCGAAAGACCTCGTAGAACAGCCCGCTGGACGCCTGCAACTGGCGCAGGCTCTTGGGCTGGCCGGGATAGCCGCTGAACACGAGGCCGGCGACGCGCGCGATCTCGCGGAAGCGGCGCTGCGCGAGTTCGGTCGAGTTGAGCGACGCGAGCACGTCGTGCAGCAGGTCCCCGACCGCGAACACGCTGCGGTCGAGCACCGGGCCGAGGTCGAACGGCTCCGCGCTCACCAGTTCGAAGCCGTAGTCGTTGACGGACAGGCTGAAGGTGTTCGGCCGTTCGCGCGCCAGGCGCCACGCGAGCAGGCTCGCCAGGCCCAGGTGCACGTGGCGGCCCGCGAACGGGTGAACGTACAGGTGCTGCCCCTCGCGCGAGCGGTAGGTTTCCAGCAGCACCATGCCGGGTGTCGGGATGCGCGACAGCCGCGCCTGCGTCTCCAGCATCGGCCGCGCGGCGCGCAGTTCGGGATGCGGGTACTCGCCGCGCGATGCCGTCAGCATCATCTCCAGCACCGCATCGCCCAGCTCGGTCGTGAGCGCCATCTTGCTGCCCTGCCAGGTCGGCACCGTGCCCTTCTTGCCGGTTGCCTTGCGCACGTACGCCGCCATCTCCTGCACGCGGACGAATTCCAGCAGCCGGCCCGCGAAGTAGAAGTGGTCGCCCTTGCGCAGCCGCGCGATGAAGCCCTCCTCGATCGTGCCCAGCGAGCCGCCGCTCAACCACTTCACCTGCATCGAGGCGTCGCTGACGATCGTGCCGACGGACAGGCGATGGCGGCGCGCGATGCCGCGGTCCGGCACGTGCCAGCGGCCGTGCTCGTCCTGCGCGATGCGGTGGTATTCCGGGTAGGCCGACAGGCTCTCGCCGCCACGTTCGCAGAACACCAGCGCCCAGTCGAATTCGGCCCGCGTGAGCGCGCGGTACGACCAGGCGCTGCGCACCTCCTCGTACAGCTCGCCGGCGTCGAAACCGCCCCCCAGTGCGATCGTCACCAGGTGCTGCACCAGCACGTCGAGCGGCTTCGCTGGCGCTTCCCGCCGTTCGACGCGGCCTTCCAGCGCTGCGACACGTGCTGCGGCTGCCTCGACGATCTCCAGCGTGTTGGTGGGGACCAGCGTGAGCCGGCTGGCCCGCCCCGGCGCGTGGCCGCTGCGCCCGGCGCGTTGCAGGATGCGGGCGACGCCCTTGGCGGACCCAATCTGCAGCACGCGCTCCACCGGCAGGAAGTCGACACCGAGATCCAGCGACGACGTCGCGACCACCGCCTTCAGCGTGCCCTCCTTCAAGCCGAGCTCGACCCACTCGCGCGTGCCGCGGTCCAGCGATCCGTGGTGCAGCGCGATCTGCCCTGCCCACTCGGGCCGCGCCTCCAGCAGCAGCTGGTACCAGATCTCCGCCTGCGAGCGCACGTTGGTGAACACCAGCGTCGTCGAGGCCTTCTCGATCTCCTCCACCACCGGCACCTGCATGCCCTTGCCCAGGTGGCCGGCCCAGGTGTACTTGCCGGGATCGGGCGGGATCAGCGTGTCGATCAGCAACTGCTTGTCGATGCGGCCGCGCACCAGCGCCGGCGCGGGCTGCGCATCCACGCCACACAGGACCGCCATCGCTTCCTCGAGGTTGCCCAAGGTCGCACTCAGTCCCCAGGAGACCAGCGCCGGGTTCAGGCGCCGCATCCGCGCCAGCGCCAGCTGCACCTGCACGCCGCGCTTGCTCCCCAGCAGTTCGTGCCATTCGTCGACCACCACGCCGTCGACGCCGGCCAGTTGCTCCACCGCGGACTCGCGCGTGAGCATGAGGCTGAGCGACTCGGGGGTCGTGACCAGCACGGTGGGCAGGCGACGGTCTTGCCGTGCACGCTCGGCGCTGTCGGTGTCGCCGGTGCGCTGGCCGATCGTCCAGGTCGGCGCGAGGTCCGCCAGGGGCTCACGCAACGCGCGCGTCGTGTCGGCGGCCAGCGCGCGCATCGGCGTCAGCCACAGAAGCCGCAGCGGCTCGGCGCCGCGGCCCGGCTGTCGCTGCGCGAGCAGGCGCTGCAGCAAGCCGAGCCAGACCGCGTAGGTCTTGCCCGAGCCGGTGGTCGCGTGCAGCAGGCCACTGCGGCCGCCGGCGATCGCGGCCCAGACTTCCTGCTGGAACTGGAACGGCGCCCAGCCCCGCCCGGCCATCCAGCGCGCGGCGGTTTCCTGCGAGGGCTCGGTGCGGTCCATGCCGGCCGGCATTGTCGCCGCCGGGCTGGGAGCCTGCGCGGCAGAAAGACGGGTCCGCGTTGGGCCGAGAAGGGGCCAGAGGCTAGGCGCGGGCGCGGGTCCAGCCTGGCCGGCTGGACCCGTGGCCGCAACGACGCATCTGGCCCCTTATCGGCCCAACCCTTCGGGCCGTGACCAGAAACGCGTCATGCGTCGTTACAGCCTCCTTCTGTACATCGAGTACAGCGCGTCGGACCGCGCCTAGCCTGACGCGTTTCTGGTCGCGGCGCGGGCCCGTCTTTCTGCCGCGCAGGCTCCTAGCGTCGCGTAAGCTCGGCGCCCATGGTTTCACTTTCGCGCTGGCTGCCGTTCCTGCGCTGGCCCCGTCCCGATGCCGCCCTGCTCCGCGGCGAAGTCATTGCGGCGATGACCGTCGCCGTCGTCATGATCCCGCAGTCGGTCGCGTACGCGCAGCTGGCCGGCATGCCCCTCGTCACCGGCCTGTACGCCACCTTCCTGCCGATGCTGGCCGCGGTGCTGTTCTCGGCTTCGACCCGGTTGTCCGTCGGCCCCTCCGCGCTGTCGAGCGTGCTGGTCGGCGCGTCGATGATCGGCATGGCCGAGCCGGGCAGCGCGCAGTGGATCGCGCTGGCGGTCTGGTTGGCGCTGCTGGCCGGCGCCGCGCAACTGGCGGTCGGCCTCACCCGCTCTGCCTGGACGCTGAACCTCGTGAGCTCGCCGGTGCTGGCGGGCTTCAGCCAGGCGGCGGCGGTGCTGATCATCGCGTCGCAATTGCCGCACCTGCTCGGGTTGCAAGGACCCTTGTCCAGCCTGCTGCACCAGCCCCGCTTCGAGATGGAAGGGCTGGCGTACGGTGTCGCGTGCGTGGTGCTGTTCGACCTGGGCAAGCGGTTCTGGCCGCGCGGCCCGACGGTGCTGATCGTGCTCGCAGCGACGGCGGTGATCTCCTTCCTCACCGGCTACGCGAGCCGCGGCAGCGTCGTCGGCGCGCTGCCGGCCGGCCTGCCCTCGTTCTACTGGCCCGCACTGCCGGACTGGGACCAGCTGCGCACGCTGGTGCCGCCGGCCCTCGTGATCGCGCTGGTGAGCTCGATGGAGATGGCCGCGAGCGCCAAGATCGAAAGCCAGCACGACGGCAAGCGCTGGGACGCCAACCAGGACCTCGTCGGCCAGGGCGTGGGCAAGGTGGTGTCCGCCTTCTCCGGCAGCTTCCCCACCAGCACCTCGTTCTCGCGTTCCGCCATCACCCTGTACTCGGGCGCCAAGACGGGCTGGGCGACGGTCGCCGCGAGCCTGATCGTGCTGCTGGTGCTGGTGGCGCTGACGCCGGCGCTGTACCACGTGCCGAGCGCCGCGCTGTCCGCGGTGGTGGTGTCGGCGGTCATGGGGCTGCTCAAGCCGCGCGTGTTCAAGGTGCTGTGGGGCGTCGACCGCGTGGAGGCGGTCACGGCGGCCATTACCGCCGTCGTCACTATCCTGTCCGCGCCGCGCATCTACTGGGGCGTGCTTGCGGGCGTGCTGCTCGGGCTGGCGCACTTCCTGTACCTGCGCCTGCATCCTCGCATCGTCGAAGTGGGCCTGCATCCCGACGGCAGCCTGCGCGACCGGCACCTGTGGAAGCTGGCGCCGATCGCGCCGCAGACCTACGCGCTGCGCATGGACGCCGAACTCGATTTCGCTTCGGCCAGCGCGCTGGAGACGGCGGTCGTCGAACACCTGGCCGCCCAGCCGGACACGAAGCACGTGTGCCTCTTCGCGCAGCCGATCAACCGCGTCGATGCGACGGGCGTCGAGGTGTTCCGCGCGCTGCGCAAGCTGCTGGAGTCGCGCGGCGTCATGCTGCACCTGATCGGCGTCAAGTTGCCCGTCGAGCGCGTGCTGGAACGCGCTGGCGAACTGCAGGAAGGGCCGCTGCTGCGGCTCTATCGCACCGACGCCGAGGCGCTGCTCGCCTTCGGGCGCTTCATGCGCGCGGACGAGCCGGCCTGAAGGCGAAGTGCTTGCTGCCCAGGTAGTTGAACACCAGGGCGGCGACCGAAGCGATCGCGAACGGCACGATGGGCCGCGCGGCCATCGCCACGGACCCGAGCACCATGGCGGTGTAGATGCCGAAGTTGACGCTCGTGCCCACCAGGCTCACGGCGACGTAGCGCACCAGGCTCGCGAGCGCCGATCCCTCGTCGCGGCCGGCGAAGGTGAAGCGGCGATTGAGCCACCACGTGGCGACCACCGCCGCGGGGAACGACACGAGGCGGGCCGCGATCGGACCCCACCCGGCCCACACCAGCGCCTGCAGCAGGCCGCCGTCGACGGCGAAGCCGACGGTGCCCACGAGCGCGAATCGCAGCAGCGGCGTCATCACACGAACACCCGCCAGTCGAGCAGGCGAGCCGCGATGCCGATGGCCACGACGCCCGCCACGATCGCAGCGCTGGTCACGAGGCCCCGGGGACGCGAGCGCATCGCCGCGAGGTGCGGGAAGGCGACGATGGTGGCCACGAGCGCGGCCAGCAGCGACCAGTAGTGGTAGCGCATGTCGGTGGCCACGCCGATCAGCAGGTACGCCCCCGAGTAGCCCAGGGCCGACACCGCCAGCACGCGCGCGAGTTGCACGGAAGGCACGGCCTGTTCACGCCGCAGCAGCACCAGCAGGCAGGCGGACCAGGTGAGCCAGGTGACGGGCCACACGAACGGGTTCTTGCGCAGCAGGTCCATGTGCACGTCGCGCTCGCTCACCACTTCCAGCGGCGGATGCGCGGGATCGCCGGTGCGGTACTCGGGCGTCAGCCGGATGTGCTTGAGCGGCACCGCGAACAGCAGCGCGGAGTTGAAGTGCTTCAGGCGGTGTTCGGCATACGCGATCGGGTGCGCGGCGATCGTCTTCGCCCATTGCGCCTCGAGGCCTTCGGGCAGCGTCTGCATGTCGGGGTTCGGGCGATGCACGCGGTCCGCGCAGCGTCCCCAGCTGCTCAGGCTGTCCCACCAGTACGGGCTGTAGCAGGACCGCAGGTCGGCCGCGGCGATGGTCGCCCGCGGCTCCAGCACCGACGGGTCGTTCGTGTGGACGGCGATCCCCATCAGGTCGTAGAGGAACAGCGATTGCGTCGCATGCTGCGGCGTCGGGTGGAACAGCACCTTGTTCAGCACCATGCTCGCGGGAAGCGCGAGCACCGCGACCACCACGGCGGAGACCATGAGGCGGCCGCTGCGCATCCACGAAGCGGGTGCGAACGCCAGCAGCAGCAGCGGGCCCAAGCCGAAGATCGCGTTGGTGCGGACCATCGTGCCGTAGAACAGCAGCAGCGTGATGGCGATGCGCGCGGGCCAGGGCACCGGGCGCGCCTGGCTGCGGTAGAAGAACAGGGCTCCGGTCGCAGCCAGCCAGGCCACGGCCATGCCGACGTCCTTGACCACCTGCGCATTGACGTAGAGAAAGGGCGGAAAGGCGCCGGCCAGCACCATCGCGACCGCGAGCACCGGGTGATCAGCGCGGCGCAGCGATTCGGCCAGCAGGCCGAAGCCGGCCCAGTACAGCGCCAGGTGCAGCAGCAGCAGCGGCGCCGGACCTTCACCGAAGGGCAGCAGCCAGGACCACAGCCACGCCATGATCGGCGGGTGCCAGTCGCCGTACTGGCCGGTCGTCGCCTGGCGCAGCTGCAGCACCGAGTCGTTGTTCATCACGCCCGGGTAGTGCAGCGCCAGGTTCGCCATGAACAGCGCGAAGGCGAGCGTGGGAATCCACAGGCCGGCCACCGCGGACAGCCTCGGCGCCGCGATGCGCGGGAAGGACCAGTCGAACAGGACGCCGGACTTCGGCTGCATGCGTCAGCCCGCCTCGGACATCGCGATCGGCAACCCGGGCAGCGTGCGGTCCGGGTCCATGTCCATCTGCGCGGGCGCGGAGACGACGCGCAGGCGGGTGCCGGCACGGCGGCCGACGTTCTCGGGCCAGGCCGGCGCGGGGATGTCGAGGTACGCGAGCCGCTTGAGTTCGCGGCGCGAATGCGTGACGGTGTCCAGGATCAGGCCGCACATCATCGACAGGAACGCCACCAGCATGATGCCCACCGACAGCACGGCGGTCGGCAGCCGCGGCACGAGGCCCGTGCGCATGAACTCCAGCACGATGGGCGCGGCGAGCCCCACCGACAGCAGCGACAGCGCGAGGAAGGTGCAGCTGAAGAACGCCAGCGGGCGCTCTTCCTTCACCAGCAGCGCGATCATGCGCAGGATGCGCAGGCCGTCCCGGATGGTGTTGAGCTTCGACGTGGAGCCCTCGGGACGGTCCTTGTAGCGCGTGGGCACTTCGGCGGTCTTCATGCGCAGTTCCAGCGCATGCACCGTGAGCTCGGTCTCGATCTCGAAGCCCGACGACGTGGCGGGGAACGACTTGACGAAGCGCCGCGAGAACACGCGGTAGCCCGACAGCATGTCGCCGAACTGCTTGCCGAAGATCTGCTGCACGATGCCCGTGAGCAGGCGGTTGCCGAAGCGATGGCCGAAGCGGTACGCCTCCTTGATCTGCGTGACGCGCGCGCCGTTGACCATGTCCAGCTGGCCATCGAGCAGCGTGCGCACCAGCGCGGGCGCGGCCGACGCGTCGTACGTGTCGTCGCCGTCGACCAGCACGTAGACGTCGGCCTCGACGTCGCTGAACATGCGCCGCATCACGTTCCCCTTGCCGGGGAACGGCTCCTGGCCGACGATCGCGCCGGCCGCGGCCGCCACTTCGGCGGTGCGGTCGGTCGACGCGTTGTCGTAGACGTAGACGCGGGCACCGGGCAGCGCCCGGCGAAAGTCGCGCACCACCTGCCCGATGGCGACTTCCTCGTTGTAGCAGGGGATCAGGACCGCGATGTCGACGTGATCCAGCTCGTTGGTCATGGCTTGCTCCTCGCGCATGGGCCCCGGCGTGGGACTCGAACGGCGCATGCAGAAGATGCTAGGAGCGCGTGCGGTCGGGCAGGAGACTGGTGGCTCCTTGGAGCCATGGCCCGCTGGTGCTGGGAGCCTGCGCGGCAGAGAGACGGGCCCGCGCCGCGACCAGAAACGCGTCAGGCTAGGCGCGGCCGACGCGCTGTACTCGACGTACAGAAGGAGGTCCGTAACGACGCATGGCGCGTTTCTGGTCACGGCCCGAAGGGTTGGGCCGATAAGGGGCCATATGCGTCGTTGCAGCCACGGGTCCAGCCACCCAGGCTGGACCCGCGCCCGCGCCTAGCCTCTGGCCCCTTCTCGGCCCAACGCGAGCCCGTCTCTCTGCCGCGCAGGCTCCTAGGTCAGGCGCTGACGATCCAGCCTTCGAGCGGGTCCAGCGCTTCAGGCAGGCCCCAGCGCGGGGGGCCTTCGCGCGCAGCCCAGCCGGCCTGCACCAGGCACAGCACCGCGTCGAGCGCGTCGCCGCTCGCGTCCTCGGCCAGCGCGTCGCGCTGCGCATGGCTGAGCTTGAGGCGCAGGCCCAGCCGGGACGTGCCGGCCTCGAGCGCCGTGACGATGTCCTTGCGCGCGATCAGCCGCTCGGGCGTGTGCTTGGCGCGGTCGTCGTTCTTGTAGCTGCGACGGCCGATGAGCTCGCGGGCGAGCAGGCCCGGGTACGCCTCGAGCGCCACGCGTGAGGGATCCCCTGCATGCAGGCCCGGAATGTCGACGCCTGCCTCCAGCACCAGCGGCAATGCGGCGTGCAGCATCCACGCCACCGGCGGGTTGACCCACTTCATCGATGGGCTGGAGCCGGCCAGCCGGTCGAACGCGCGGTGTGCGAACTTCTGCCCCGCCGGTCGCGCGTCGCAGAACGCGGCGAAGCGCGCACGGATCTCGTCGCGCGGCATCGCGCAGTAGTGGCGGATGCAGGCCAGCCAGTCGGTGGGCCAGCCGAGCTCCTCGACCAGCTCGCGCGGCAGGCCGAACGGGAAGTCGAAGCCACCGATCCACGGGCCGGGCGCAGCGAGCCAGTCACCGAACTGCTGCAGCGTCGGCAGCCGCTCGAGGCGATCGAGCACGACACGGTCCTGCACCAGCCGGCCGAAGGCCAGCACGATCGACTTGCGCTTCGAAGGGGCGCTCGAGAAGTCGCAGCCGACGAGCGCCGTGTCCCCGCTCACGGGGCCGGGGCGCCGAGCGCCGTGCGCACCTCGTCGGGGATGCGCACGCCGCGCAATGCGCTGCCCGGGCCGGACTCGTACTGGCACCACACGCGCGACTCGCTGCCGCGCGCGAGCAGGCGCTCCTCGCCGGGCAGCACCACTTCGTGGCTCACGGTGAACGAGCTGCGGCCCCAGCGCGAGACGTGCGAGCGCACCTCGCATTCGTCGCCGAAGGTGGGCGAGCTGAGGAACTCGCATTGCGAGTCGACCAGCGGCAGCGTGAATTGCTCGGCCCGCATGCGCGCCGCCGGAAAGCCGGCCTGCGCGACGAGCGCCCAGGTGGCCGCATCCATCCAGCGGTAATACGTGGGGTAGTAGATGATGCCGGCGGGGTCGCAGTCACCCCATGCCAGCGTGCGGTGCAAGCGGCCCGTGGTCGCCATGGCGGAAGCGTGCGGGCTCAGGCCCGGCCGCAGATCGACGCGGAGGCCATCAGGTCCTCCAGCAGCGCGAGCGACACCTTGCCGGAGACGGCGTACGGGTCGAGTTCGGCCTTCTCGGAGTACTTCAGCAGGATCGAGTGGTTGACCTTGCCCAGGTTCACCTGCCCCATCGACCAGCCGCCGAAGCGGCGCTCGAAGATCTCCTCGTAGTGCAGCAGCGCGACGTCCTTGTGCCGCGCATCCTTCTGGATGTGGCCGAACAGGTCCGACACCTGCATGCGCCCGCCCTCGATGGCCTGCAGGAACACGCCGCCGCCGTAGCAGAGGATCCCCGTGATGCCGGTCGCCGGGTTGTGCTGCCGCGACTGCGACAGGATCGACTCGACGGCGGCGGGGCTGCTGTCGACGGCGCGGCTGCAGTAGAGGAGGCGCACCAGCATGGTCAGTATCCGTTCCTCTTCGGGATCAGCGCGAGGAATTCGCGGCGCAGCGCGGGGTCCTTCAGGAACACGCCGCGCATGACCGAGTTGATCATCTTGCTGTCCATGTCCTTCACACCGCGCCAGGCCATGCAATAGTGGCTCGCTTCCATCACGAGCGCCAGGCCATCGGGCTGCGTCTTTTCCATGATGAGGTCGGCCAGCTGCACCACGGCCTCTTCCTGGATCTGCGGGCGGCCCATCACCCAGTCGGCCAGCCGCGCGTACTTGGACAGGCCGATCACGTTGGTGTGCTCGTTGGGCATGACGCCGATCCACAGCTTGCCGATGACGGGGCAGAAATGGTGGCTGCACGCCGACCGCACCGTGATCGGGCCGACGATCATCAGCTCGTTCAGGTGCTCGGCGTTGGGGAACTCTGTGATGCTGGGACCACGCGAATAGCGGCCCTTGAACACCTCGTTGACGTACATCTTCGCGACGCGGCGCGCGGTGTTGGCCGTGTTGTGGTCGCTGGCCGTGTCGATCACCATGCTGTCGAGCACGCCCTGCATCTTCTGCTCGACCTCGTCCAGCAAGGCCTCCATCTCGCCCGGCTCGATGTAGTCGGCGATGTTGTCGTTGGCGTGGAAGCGCTGGCGGGCGGCCAGCAGCCGCTCGCGGATCTTGACCGACACGGGCGTGCCTTCATCGGCCGCGGGCGCCAGCGGGGTCGGGTCGGCTTTCATGAGCATGGGAGATCGTAGCAAATGGGGGTGGAACCGGGATGGACGCCGCGGGAATGGCCCGCGTTCCCGACGGTGGACGGGAAGCTAGCGCTCGCCCAGCAGCTGTTCCAGCTCCGCCAGCGTGTCCGCCTCGTGCAGCGGCTTGTCGTGCCGGATGCGCAGCATGCGTGGGAACCGCACGGCAATGCCGCTGCGGTGGCGCGAACTGCGGTTGATGCCCTCGAACCCGAGCTCGAACACCAGCGAGGGCCTGACGCTGCGCACGGGCCCGAACTTCTCGATCGTCGTCCGCCGGATCAAGGCATCGACCTGCCGGAATTCCTCGTCGGTCAGGCCCGAGTACGCCTTGGCGAACGGCACCAGCTGCAGCGCCCCGGGCACGGGCGGCTCCTTGCCGGCGATCGCTTCGAGCACCGCGTCGGCCTCGGCCTTGCTCCCGGGGCGCCGGTTCCACACCGCGAACGTGTAGTCCGTGTAGACCGACGCGCGACGCCCGTGGCCGGCTTGCGCATAGATCAACACGCAGTCGACCGACATCGGGTCGATCTTCCACTTCCACCACAGGCCGTCGGCCTTGGTGCGGCCGGTGCCATACGCCGCATCGAGCCGCTTGAGCATGAAGCCTTCGACCCCGAGCTCGCGCGATCGCTCGCGGCGCCTGGCGAGGTCCAGCCAGGAGCTCGCCGTCTCGACCGGCGACAGCTGGATGCGTGACTCCGCGAGCAGCGCTTCCAGCCGCTCGCGGCGTTCGCGCTGCGTGACCGCCCGCAGGTCGCGGCCTTCCAGCTCCAGCAGGTCGTAGGCGAGGAAGGTGACGGGCGCGTCGGCGAGGATCTTCCTGCCCAGCGTCTTGCGCCCGATGCGCTGCTGCAGCAGCGCGAACGGGGCCGGACGGCCGCGCAGCGCGGGATGCAAAGGGTGCGTCTCCTCGCCCTCCCCGGGCTCGCACCAGACGAGGATCTCGCCGTCCAGCACGGTGCCGTCCGGTAGCGGCTGCGCGAGCGCCACGATCTCGGGGAAGCGCTCGGTCACCAGTTCCTCGCCGCGCGACCACACCCACACGCGGCCGCCGCGCTTGACGACCTGGCCGCGGATGCCGTCGAACTTCCACTCGACCTGCCAGTCCGCGATCGGGCCGAGCCGCGGCGCGAAGGCTTCCGCCGTGCCATCCAGTTGGTGCGCGAGGAAGAATGGATAGGGCTGGCCCTCGTCGACGCGCTCCGCCTCCGCGCCCTCCTCCACCTGCACCACCAGCGCCGCATAGCGCTCCGCCGACGGCATCACCTTGCCGTCGGTGTAGCCCATCATCCGCTGCGCGATGCGCTTGGCGTCGATGCCGGTGTGCGCCGCCAGCGCGCGCTGCACCAGCAGCTTGCTCACGCCGACGCGGAAGCCGCCGCCCACCAGCTTCGTCAGCAGGAAGCGGCCCTGGTCGTCGAGCTCGCGCCACCAGGCGCGCACGCGCTCCGCGATCTCCTCGGGCGGCAGGCCGCGCAGCGGCAGCAGGCGGTCTTCGACCCAGCTCGCAAGCCCCACGTTGCTGGTCTCCGAAGCGCGCGGCAGCACGTGCGCGATGGTCTCGGCAAGGTCGCCCACGGCCTGGTAGCACTCGTCGAACAGCCAGGGCTCGATGCCGGCCTCCTCGCAGGCGAGCTGCGCGAGGATGCCCATGTTCATCACCTGCCGCGGCTTGCCGCCGGCGAGGAAATAGACGGCCCAGGCCGCATCCGCGGGACTGGCGGCGGCGAAGTATCGCTGCAGCGCATCCACCTTCGCATTGGTCGAAGTCGTCGCGTCCAGCTCGGTGAAGAGTTGCGAGAACTGCTTCATGCCGCGGGCTCGGGGGCGGCGTCGGCTTCCACGACGTCGTCGCCGTACTCCGTGTCGAAGCCCTCGGCTTCCAGGCCTTGCTCCTGCAGGTAGCGCACCATCACCGGGATGCTGCCGTGCGTGACGATCACGCGCTGCGCGCCGGTGGCACCGATCGCGGACAGCAGCCCGGGCCAGTCGGCGTGGTCGCTCACGACGAAGCCGCGGTCGTAGCCGCCGCGGCGTCGCGCGCCGCGCAACTGCATCCAGCCGCTCGCGAAAGCGGTGCTCGAGTCGCCGAAGCGGCGCAACCAGGTGCTCGCCACGGCGCTGGGCGGGCACACCACCAGCGCGCGCCGCAGGTCGGCGCGATCGGGCACCTCGGTGACCATGCGGGTTTCGGGCAACGCGACGCCGGCCGCGCGATACGCCTCGTTGAGCGGCCGCACCGCGCCGTGCACGACGATCGGCCCGATGGTCGGGTCGACACCGGCGAGAACGCGTTGCGCCTTGCCGAAGCTGTAGCAGCCGATCACGCTGGCGCGGCCCGCCTCCACGTTGCGCGCCCACCAGGCATTGATCTCCGCGAACAGGTCGGCATCGGGCCGCCAGCGGTAGATCGGCAGCCCGAACGTGGATTCGGTGATGAACACGTCGCAGCGCACCGGCTCGAACGGGTCGCACGTCGGGTCGGGCGCCACCTTGTAGTCGCCGCTGGCCACCCACACGCGGCCGCGGTGTTCGAGGCGCACCTGCGCCGACCCGAGCACGTGGCCGGCGGGATGCAGCGACACGCGCACGCCGTGGTGCTCCAGCGCCTCGCCGTAGGGCAGCGTCTGCAGCGTGATCTCGCCGAGCCGCGAACGCAGCACGCCTTCGGCCGGCGCGGCGGCGAGGTAGTGGCCGTGGCCGTAGCGCGCGTGGTCGGCGTGCGCGTGCGTGATGACGGCGCGCGGCACGGGCCGCCAGGGATCGATGTAGAAGTCGCCCGGCGGGCAGTACAGGCCCTCGGGCCGCTGCACGACGAGGTCGTCCGGCGCGCTCACCAGTAGGTCCTCTTGCCGTGCACGACGAGCGCCAGCCGCATGAGCGCCAGCGCGACGCCTTCTCGCAGGCGCTCGTGCCAGGGCCGCTGCGCATACAGCGCCGCGTCCATGGCGCCGCCCTCCTGCGCCACGGCGAGCAGCAGGCGCTCGCGCAGGCGCTGGGCGAAGTCCTCGTCCTCGATGACGACGTTGGCCTCGCGCGCCAGAAGCAGGCTCAGCGGGTCGATGTTCGACGATCCGACCGTGGCCCAGCGCCCGTCGACCACGGCGACCTTCGCGTGCAGGAAGCTGGGCGAGTACTCGTGGATGGCGACGCCGGCGCGCAGCAGTGCGCCGTACACCGGGCGTGCCGCGTAGTACTGCAGGAAGTATTCGTAGCGGCCCTGCAGCAGCAGCACGACGCGCACGCCCCGGCTCGCCGCCTCGACCAGGGCTCGCCGCATGCGGTGGCCCGGCGCGAAGTACGCGTTCGCGATGACGACCTCTTCGCGCGCGCGGCCGATCGCGCGCAGGTAGGCGCGCTCGATGCTCGCTCGGTGGCGCAGGTTGTCGCGCAGCGCGAGCGCCGCGCGGGCGCGCTTGGTGATGTCGGGCGGGCCGACGCGCGCGGTGCGACGGCGTCCCGGCCGCGCGACCTGCTCGCGCAAGGCGGTGATCGCGTCGCGGAGGCCGCCGCGGCGCAAGTCCTGGAACGCGCGCATGCGGGACCACAGCTGCTGCATGGCGAGCCGCGCGTCCGCCACCAGTGGGCCGGTGACGCGCACCGCGAAATCGAGCCGCGGCGCCTCGAGCGCGCCGTGGTTGGGATCGTGCAGGTCGTCCAGCACGTTGATGCCGCCGCAGAACGCGACCTCGCCGTCGATCTGCACCAGCTTGCGGTGCAGGCGGCGCCAGCCACGCAGGCGCAGCAGGCCGAAGCGGCCGGGCGGCGCGAACACGCGCCACTGCACGCCGGCGGCAACCAGCCGATCGCGCCAGTCGTCCGGCACCGGGTCGCTGCCGAAGCCGTCGACCACGACACGCACGTCGAGGCCGCGGCGCGCCGCGCGCTCGAGGGCCTCGGCGACCTGCGCGCTGCTGCCGGTGAAGTCGAAGATGTAGGTTTCGAGCCAGGCCTCGCGCCGGGCGGCGTCGATCGCCGCCACCAGCGCCGGGAAGTACTCGCCGCTGCCCTCCAGCAGCGCAAGGCCGTGCCCGGTTCGCAGCGGAGGGATCGGGTTCGCCATCGGCTACAGCCGGAACGAGGCCACCAGGGGCAGGTGGTCGGACATCTGGCCCCACACGCGACCGCGCGGGATCTCGATGCCCAGCGGCTTGAGCCCGCGGGCATAGACGAAGTCCAGCTGCGCGAGCGGCAGGCGCGAGGGATAGGTCGCGGCCTTCGGCTGCACATGGTCCAGGAAGCCGAGCGCCTTCAATTGGGGACGCAGCTTCGCGCCCCAGTCGTTCAGGTCGCCGCCGATCAGCACCGGCGCCGTGCGCGGCACCTCGCGCTCGATGTAGCGGCCCAGCTGTTCCACCTGCCGCACGCGGCTGGCGGCGATGAGGCCCAGGTGGAGCACGATCACGTGCACGTCGCGCCGGCCGACGCGCACCTGCACGTGCAACAGGCCGCGCTGTTCGAAGCGGTGGTCGGACATGTCCTCGTGGCCCTGCGACACCACGGGCCAGCGCGACAGCAGCGCGTTGCCGTGCTCGCCGTGCCGCGTGGTCGCGTTGGTCTGGTACACGGCGAAGTAGCCCTCGGGGCAGAGGAATTCGGCCTGCGGCAGCTCGGGCCAGCGGGTGAAGTAGCGTTCCTCGCGGCGGTGCAGCTTGCGCACTTCCTGCAGCAGCACGACGTCGGCATCGAGCTGCTCGACGGCGTGCCCGATGTTGTGGATCTCCAGCCGCCGCGCCGGCCCGATCCCCTGCACGCCCTTGTGGATGTTGTACGTGGCGACACGCAGCACGGTCATCGCGCGAATTGTGGCAAAAGCAGGATCGCTTCGGCGTTGCTCGGCGAGAAGCACGCGTCCGCCGCCTCGCGCCAGGGCAGCCACCGGAACGCCGTGTGCTCGCGTGGATCGAGCGTCACTTCGGTGCCCGCAGGCACGCACAGGCCGAACACGTGCTCGGTGTTGCGCGTCACGCCCGGCGCGTAGCGGTGCAGCCAGCGCGGGTAGATGTCGTAGACGTTCTCGATGGTCCAGTCGGCGAGTCCCGCGTGCAACGGCGTGCCGGGACGGCAGTCGATCCCCGTCTCCTCGCGCACTTCGCGGACCGCGGTGGCTTCCAATGGCTCATCCGCGCTGTCCTTGGCGCCCGTGACCGATTGCCAGTAGCCGGGTGCATCCGTGCGATTGATGAGCAGGACCTCGAGCGCAGGCGTGTGGATCACGACCAGGACGGACTCGGGGATCTTGAAGGGCTGCACGAGGGGAGCGTACCCCGATGCGCCGCTGCGCGGCTGGCCGGACTCCGCAACGCAGAAGTCGCAAAAGGCGCGCAGAAGACGCAGAAAAATCCTTCAAAGGACTTTTCCGTGACTTCCGTGCTTCTTCTGCGACTTCTGCGTCTGGAGGTTGGTGTTGGCCTTATTGAGCCGGCGTGGGATTGCGCAGGCGGATGTGCAGTTCGCGCAGCTGCTTTTCGTCGACCGGGCCGGGCGCTTGCGTGAGCAGGTCCTGCGCGCGCTGGGTCTTGGGGAAGGCGATGACGTCGCGCAGGCTTTCGGCGCCCGTCATCAGCATCACGAAGCGGTCCAGGCCGATCGCGATGCCGCCGTGCGGGGGCGCGCCGTACTGCAGCGCGTCCAGCAGGAAGCCGAACTTGGCCTGGGCTTCCTCGGCGCCGATCTTCAGCGCGCGGAACACCTTGCTCTGCACGTCCTCGCGGTGGATACGCACCGACCCGCCACCGAGCTCGATGCCGTTGAGCACCGCGTCGTAGGCCTTGGCCAGGCAGCGGCCGGGGTCGGTCTCGAGCCAGTCCTCGTGGCCGTCCTTCGGGCTGGTGAACGGGTGGTGGACCGCGTTCCAGCGCTGGGCGTCGTCGTCGAACTCGAACATCGGGAAGTCGACCACCCACAGCGGCCGCCATTCGCCTTCGATGAGGCCGTGCGTCCTGCCGAAGTCGCTGTGGCCGACCTTCACGCGCAGCGCGCCGATGGCGTCGTTGACCACCTTGGCCTTGTCGGCGCCGAAGAAGACCAGATCCCCGTCCTGGGCGCCGGTGCGCTGCAGGATCTCGGCGATGGCGCGGTCGTGCAGGTTCTTCACGATCGGCGACTGCAGGCCGTCGCGCCCCTTGGCCACTTCGTTGACCTTGACCCAGGCCAGGCCCTTGGCGCCGTAGATCTTCACGAACTCGGTGTAGCCGTCGATCTCGCCACGGCTCATCTCGCCGCCCTTCGGCACGCGCAGGCCCACCACGCGGCCATCCTCCGCGTTCGCGGGACCGGAGAACACCTTGAAGTCGACGTCCTTCATGACGTCGGTCAGCTCCGTGAACTCCAGCTTCACGCGCAGGTCGGGCTTGTCCGAGCCGTACAGGCGCATCGCGTCGGCGTGCTGCATGACCGGGAACGCGCCGATGTCGATGCCCAGCACGTTCTGGAACGTGCTGCGGATCATCCCCTCGAACATCGTGCGGATCTCCTCCTCCTTCATGAAGGAGGTCTCGACGTCGATCTGGGTGAACTCGGGCTGGCGGTCGGCGCGCAGGTCCTCGTCGCGGAAGCACTTGGTGATCTGGTAGTAGCGGTCGTAGCCGGCCACCATCAGCAGCTGCTTGAACAGCTGCGGCGACTGCGGCAGCGCGAAGAACATGCCGTCGTGCACGCGGCTGGGCACCAGGTAGTCGCGCGCGCCTTCCGGGGTCGACTTGGTCAGCATCGGCGTCTCGATGTCGATGAAGCCGTTGGCGTCGAGGAACTTGCGCACCTCCATCGTCACCTTGTAGCGCAGCATCAGGTTCTTCTGCATGTACGGCCGGCGCAGGTCCAGCACGCGGTGCATCAGGCGCGTCGTCTCCGACAGGTTCTCGTCGTCCAGCTGGAACGGCGGCGTCACCGACGGGTTCAGCACCACCAGCTCGTGGCACAGCACCTCGATCTTGCCGCTGCGCAGGCTGTCGTTGGTGGTGCCTGCCGGGCGTGCGCGCACCAGGCCCTTGACCTGGACGCAGAACTCGTTGCGCAGGCCTTCGGCGGCCTTGAACATCTCCGGCCGGTCGGGGTCGCACACGACCTGGACGTACCCCTCGCGGTCGCGCAGGTCCACGAAGATCACGCCGCCGTGGTCGCGCCGGCGGTTCACCCAGCCGCAGAGCGTGACGGTCTGGCCCAGCAGCGACTCGTCGACGAGACCGCAGTAGGTGGTGCGCATGAGTTGGGAAGACATGGGAGGACCTCGGGGGGAAAACGGCGCGCCGCGGGAAGCGGCGCGCTCAGCGATTGGGGTTGGCGGCCAGGGCGGGTGCGTTCGGCACCACGACGCCCATGGAGATGACGTAGCGCAGCGCCTCGTCGACGCTCATCTTCAGCTCGACGCAGTCGTCGCGACGCAGCATGACGAAGTAGCCGCCGGTGGGGTTGGGCGTGGTCGGCACGTAGACGCTGACGAAGTCACCGGCGCCCAGGTGGCTGGCCACGTCACCACCGGGCGAGCCGGTGACGAACGCGATGGTCCAGACGCCGGGGCGCGGCCACTGCACGAGCACGGCGGTGCGGAACGCATTGCCGCCCGGCGAGAACAGCGTGTCCGAGACCTGCTTGACGCTGGAGTAGATGGAGCGCACCACCGGGATGCGGTGCAGGACGGCGTCGCCCCACTCCACCACCTTGCGGCCGATGAAGTTGCTGGTGACGGCGCCGACCAGCAGCAGGATGGCCAGCGCCAGCAGCACGCCCAGGCCGGGGATGCGGAACCCGAGCAGGTGCTCGGGCTGCCAGGACCCCGGCAGGATCAGCAGCGTCTGGTCGAGGGTGCCGACGATCCACTGCAGCACCCACAGCGTGATCGCCAGCGGTGCGATGACGAGCAGGCCGGCAAACAGCCAACGGCGGAGTGCGGCCATGCGGTGTCGTCGCTTCCGGTCAGTGGCAGGCGCAGGCGCCGCCGCAACCGCCGGCCGATGCCGACGGCGTGTCCGACTTGGACGTGCTGGCGCCGCCCTCGGCCGGCTTGGAATCGCCGGAGGTGGATTCGGCGGGCTTGCTGTCCGACTTGGCGTCCGCCTTGGTGGACGACGTCGACGACGCGTTGTTGCGGAAGTCGGTGACGTACCAGCCGGAGCCCTTGAGCTGGAAGCCGGGGGCCGTGAGTTGCTTGCCGAACGATTCCGCCCCGCACGCGGGGCAGGTGGTCAGGGGCGCGTCCGAGATCTTCTGCAGGACATCCTTGGCATGGCCGCAGGAGCCGCATTTGTAGGCGTAAATGGGCATGGCGAGGACTGGAAAAGGATGGGATGCAAAGCCTTCAATTATAGGCGGCGCGCCCCACTCCAACCCCGGCGACCCGGGCTGGGCCGGCTCAGGCCACCATGCTGTGCGCCCGCGGCTCCTTGCGGTTGCGCAGCCGCTGCGGTGCCAGCGAGCCTGCCACCATGCCCACGATGGCCGCCAGCAGCCCGGCGAGCTGCCCCGGGAACAGCTGGCTGAGGGGCTCGTTGATCTGCGGGAAGAACAGCACCCAGGTGCCCACGCCCAGCACGATCGACGTGACCGCGCCCTGGGTGCTGGAGCGGCTCCAGTAGAGGCCGAAGACGAGCGGCACGAACGCGCCGACGAGGGTCACCTGGTAGGCGGCCGAGACCAGGTCGTAGATCGGCGTGCCCTTCATCGCGATGGCGTAGGCCAGCACGATGGCGGTGAAGGCGACGATGGTCACGCGCATGGCCAGCAGCTGCTGGCGGTCCGACATGTGCGGCCGCAGGTTCTTCAGGATGTTCTCGACGAAGCTGGTCGAGGGCGCGAGCAGCGTCGCGGACGACGTGCTCTTGATGGCCGACAGCAGCGCGCCGAAGAACAGGATCTGCATCACCAGCGGCATCTTGGTCAGCACGAAGGTGGGCAGCAGGCGCTGGTAGTCGTTCTTGGCCAGCTCCATCGCCTGGTCGCCCATCACGACCACGGCGCTGGCGACGACGAACATCGGGACGAAGGCGAACAGGATGTAGCTGAAGCCGCCGATCATGGCGCCGTTGCGCGCCGTGCGTTCGTCCCGCGCGGACATCACGCGCTGGAACACGTCCTGCTGCGGGATGCTGCCCAGCATCATGGTCAGGCCGGCGCCGATGAACATCGCGATGTCGGTGAACGTCGGCGGCGGCAGGAACGTGAAGAGCTCCCTGGACTTCGCCATCGACATCACGACGTCCGCCCCGCCGGCCAGGTCGCTGGCGAAGAACGCGATGATGGACAGGCCCACCACCAGCACGATCATCTGGATGAAGTCGGTCCAGGCGATGGCCAGGAAGCCGCCGATCACCACGTAGACCAGCACCGCCAGCGTGCCGACGATCATGCCGGTCGTCTCGGACATCGCCCCGTTGGTGAGGACCGAGAACACCAGCCCGAGCGCCGTGATCTGCGCCGCCACCCAGCCCAGGTAGCTGAGGATGATGGCGACCGAGCAGAAGACCTCGATGCCGCGGCCGTAGCGCGCGCGGTAGAAGTCGCCGATCGTCAGCAGGTTCTGCCGGTACAGCTTGGTGGCGAAGAACGCGCCGACCAGGATCAGGCAGGTGCCCGCGCCGAACGGGTCCTCCACGATGGCGTTCAGGCCGCCCTGCACGAACTTGGCCGGGATGCCCATCACCGTCTCGGCGCCGAACCAGGTCGCGAAGGTCGTGGTGATCACCATCGCCAGCGGCAGGCTGCGGCCGGCGACCGCGAAGTCGGACGTGTTCTTGATGCGCGTGCCGGCCCACGCGCCGATGGCGAGCGTGCCGACGAGATAGAGGACGACGAAGGTGATGAGGATCGTGTTCACCGGGGCACCATGGATGGGCTGCGCGATGATACCGGCGCCCGCCTCAGGTCCACTGCCACCAGTGCGCGACGTGCGCCGCGGCGAGGCCCAGCGCAAAACCGGTCCCCAGGACGAGGATGGTGCGCAACAGCCGGTTGGTGCGACGCTGCTCGGCCAGCATCAGCAGCAGGTCCTCGCGGCCGTCCCGCCGGTCGCGCCGCAGGTAGTCGTGCACCAGCCGCGGCAGGTCGGGCAGCAGCTTGGCGTAGCGTGGCGCCTGGTCGCGCAGTTCGTCCAGGAGCCGCTGCGGTCCGACCTGTTCCAGCATCCAGCGTTCCAGGAAGGGCTTGGCCGTGGCCCACAGGTCTAGCTCCGGGTCGAGCTCGCGGCCCAGGCCCTCGATGTTCAGCAGCGTCTTCTGCAGCAGCACCAGCTGCGGCTGGATCTCGACCTGGAAGCGGCGCGAGGTCTGGAACAGGCGCATCAGCACCATGCCCAGCGAGATCTCCCGCAGCGGCCGGTCGAAGTACGGCTCGCAGACGGCGCGGACCGCGGATTCCAGTTCGTCGACCCGCGTGCCGGGCGGCACCCAGCCCGACTCGATGTGCAGCTCGGCGACGCGCTTGTAGTCGCGGCGGAAGAACGCGGTGAAGTTCTGCGCCAGGTAGTCCTTGTCGAACTCCGTCAGCGTTCCGATGATCCCGAAGTCCAGCGAGATGTAGCGGCCGAAGGTGCCCGGGTCGACGCTGACCTGGATGTTGCCCGGGTGCATGTCGGCGTGGAAGAAGCCGTCGCGGAACACCTGGGTGAAGAAGATCGTGACGCCGTCGCGCGCGAGCTGCGGCAGGTCGACGCCCGCTTCGCGCAGGCGTTCGAGCTGGCTGATGGGCACGCCGTGCATGCGCTCCATCACGATCACCTCGGGATGGCACCAGTCCCAGAACATCTCGGGGATCAGCACCAGGTCCAGCCCCGCCATGTTCCGGCGCAGCTGCGCGGCGTTGGCGGCTTCGCGCTGCAGGTCCAGCTCGTCGTGCAGGTACTTGTCGAACTCGGCGACCACCTCGCGCGGCTTCAGGCGCTTGGCGTCGGCGGACAGCGACTCCATCCAGCCGGCCATCATGCGCATCAGCGCCAGGTCCTTCTCGATGACCGGCAGCATGCCGGGCCGCAGCACCTTCACCGCGACCTCGCGGGTGTGGCCCTGGCGGTCCTTCAGCGTCGCGAAGTGCACCTGCGCGATCGACGCGCTGGCGACCGGCTCGCGCTCGAAGCTGGCGAAGATCGTGTCGACCGGGCGGCGGAACGCGCGCTCGATGGTCTCGATGGCGATGGCCGGGTCGAACGGCGGCACCCGGTCCTGCAGCCGGGCGAGTTCGTCGGCGATGTCCGCCGGCAGCAGGTCGCGCCGCGTCGAGAGCACCTGGCCGAACTTGACGAAGATGGGGCCGAGCAGTTCCAGCGCCTCGCGCAGTCGCTGGCCGCGTGGCGCGCGCAGGTCGCGGCCGAACGCGAGCACCCGCGCGATGCGCGAGACCCAGGGCCGCTGGAAGCTGTTGAGGACGAGCTCGTCGAGCCCGAAGCGCAGGACGATCCAGAGGATGAACGCGCTGCGCAGGATCCGCGTCATGCCGGTCCCGCGCCGGCGGGCGGCGCCGCGGTGGCGCCGGGAGGGGGCGCGCCAGGCACGAAGCGGCGCAGCGCATTGGCCATGCCGCGCGCGGCCTGCGCGGCGGCATGGGCCGGCGCGTCGCCGACCATGCGGGCGAGGTCTTCCTCGAGGTCCCAGCGCACGTGGTCGACCAGCCAGTTCACCTCGGCGGCGAACTGCACGTCACCGGCGATCTGCACCGGCGGCTTCTCGCCGCGCAGCGCGGCCTGGGCCAGGGCGAAGGGCGACGCCTCGGTGACGGTGAGGGTAAGGTCCGGCGCGGCCGCGGGGCTGGCCAGGTCCAGCAGGCCCGCCGGCGTGGCGAGCAAGCGGATGTGGAACTGGCGCCAGCGCGCCTCGACGATGCGGCCCTGCTGGCGGCGCAGCCGGTCCATCGCCTGCGGCTCCTGCATCAGCACGTGGTTGAGGAGCAGCACCAGCCGGTGCTGGGCCTCGTGAACGGCCCATGCGGGCGGGGCGAGGTGCTTGTCGACCGCGTCGAACAGGCCTTCGAGGAACGAGAGCGGCGGGGTCGTCGGCATGGGCCGCCATTATGGCGGCGCGTGGCGGGCGCGGCCGCCCCGCTCAGGCGAGCGCCTGCACCCCGGCGACCAGCCAGCCGGTGGCGCCGTCCTTCGGCTTGGTCATGTTCCAGACCTCGCGGAAGGGGCTCGGGCCGGCCGAGGGCTGCTCGCGGATCATCCCGGAGAACTCCACGCTGGCCATGTAGTCGTTGCCCAGGTCCTCGATGCCGAGCAATTGCGCGTCGAGCATCACGACGTCGGTCTGGTTGCGCTCGCCGCCCAGGTGCTTCTCGCGCTCGGCCAGCTGCGAGCGGATCTCGCGCAGCATGCCGTCGGTCATCATCGAACGGAGCGTCGCGATGTCGGCGCGGTCCCAGGCTTCCTGCAGCGTCATGAAGTTGCGCTTGGCAGTGTCGACGAAGCCCGCGGCGTCGAACCCGCCCGGCACCGCCCACGATTGCCCGGGCAGCGCCGAGCCGATCTGCAGCCCGGTGCCCTCCGCCTTGCTGCCGTCGAACGCCATGCTGCCGCGCTCCCAGGGACGCGCGGATGCATCGTTGCCGACCTTCGCCGGGTTGTATTGCGGCGGCTCGCGCGCCACGTCGGTGGGGAAAGGCGCACCCGCCCCGGCCATCGCGGGGCTGCGTCGGCCGCGCATCAGCATGCGGATGACGGCGAAGGCGGCGACGGCCAGCAACAGCACCAGCAGCATGTTGGCCATGGCGGGACCGAAACCCAGCGTGTTGGCGAGCCATGCGAGCCCCAGGCCGGCGGCGAGGCCGCCCAGCATGGCGCCCCACGGGCGGCGCGGCGCCGGGGCCGGTGCGGCCTGCGTGGGCCGTGCGGCCTGGGCGGGCGCCGCCTGGTTGCCGGGCGCTGCCTGGTTGCCCGGCGCGGGTTGCGCAGCCTGTTGCTGCTGCGCCGGCGTGGTGGGTGCCGGACGCGCGGCTTCGCGCTGCGTCACGTTGGGCGACTGCTTGCCGATGGACCGGCCGCCGCCGAGCCGGCGCGCGGCCTCGGCGTCCATCGCACCGAGGGACAAGAAGGCCGCCAGGGCGGCAACGAACAGCTTCATGCTTTGTCCTTCCACGTCAGCACTTGATCCCGACATGCAGCGCGACGACGCCCGCCGCCATGTTGTGGTAGTCCACATGCCCGAAACCGGCCTTGTGCATCAGGGCCTTGAGCTCGTCCTGGCCGGGGTGCATGCGGATCGATTCGGCCAGGTAGCGGTAGCTGTCGGCGTCGCGCGCGATCGCCTGCCCGAGGCGCGGCAGCACCTGGAACGAGTACCAGTCGTAGGCCTTCGTGAGCGGCGCCGCCACCTTGGAGAACTCCAGCACCAGCAGCTTGCCGCCCGGCTTGAGCACCCGCTGCATCTCGGCCAGCGCGACGTCCTTGTGCGTCATGTTGCGCAGGCCGAAGGCCACGGAGACCAGGTCGAAGTGGCCATCGGGGAACGGCAGCTTCTCGGCGTCGCACACCAGCGTGGGCAGCGCGATGCCGGCGTCGAGCAGCCGGTCGCGGCCGGTGCGCAGCATCGTCTCGTTGATGTCGGTGTGGACCACGCGGCCCTGCGGCCCGACCTTGCCCGCGAACGCCAGCGCGAGGTCGCCGGTGCCGCCGGCGATGTCCAGCACCTGCCAGCCGGGCTGCACGTTGGCGACCAGCACCGTGTAGGCCTTCCACGCCCGGTGCAGCCCCATCGACATGAGGTCGTTCATCAGGTCGTAGCGCGGCGCGACGGAGTCGAACACGCCGCGCACGCGTTGCGCCTTGTCGCGCTCGTCGACGGTCTGGAAGCCGAAATGCGTGCTGCTCATACGCCGCATGGTACGGCGCAAACGCGGGCGCGGACCGCGCCCCCCGGCATTCGCGGGGGGTCTTCAGGGGTTCAGTGGTGGCCGCAGGCGTGCCCGCCGCCGGCCTGCATGGGCGCGTCGCGGTCGACGCCGGCTTCGCGCAGGCGCCGTTCGTAGTCACCCCACAACTCGTCCTGCTTGGACCCGAGGAAGTACAGGTAGTCCCAGGTGAAGATGCCGCTGTCGTGGCCGTCGGAAAAGCGCGGCTGCACGGCGTAGTTGCCGACGGGGTCGAGCCCCAGCAGTTCAACGTCTCGCTTGCCGGTCTGCAGCACTTCCTGCCCCGGGCCGTGGCCCTGCACCTCGGCCGACGGCGAATACACGCGCATCAGCTCGAACGGGATGCGGAAGGTGGCGCCGTCGCTGAAGCCGACTTCGAGCACGCGCGACTTCGCGTGGACGGTGATGGATTGCGGCGTCGCCGCGCCGCGTTGGAGGCCTGCCATCGCCCGAGTCTAGAACCGCAGGCCGAGGCTGAGGTAGAAGCGGTCGTCGCCACGTTGCGGCGAGGCCGAGTTGAACGCGAGCGGCACTTTGCTGCCGCGCACGAGGCGGCCGTAGTCGCCCGTAACCGAGTACGGGCCGCTGAACCAGCGCAGGCCGACGCCGACGCTGGCCAGCTGGTCGGTTCCGGGCCGGGTGGTGCCGTTGGCGCGGTTGTTGCCCAGCACGCCGGCGTCGGTGAACGCGGACAGGCGCAGGCCGGGCGCGAGTTCCGGCGTGCTCACCTCGGCGGTGCCGCTGAGGCCGTAGTCGCCCGAGATCGGCCGCTCGATCGACGTGCCGCGCACGGAGCCGAGGCCGCCGAGGCCGAACTGCTCGCCGGAGATCAGCACGTCGGAACTGGCCTGGAACGCACCACGCAGGTTCAGCAGCCAGCCTTTCCCGAAGGGGGCCAGGTAGCTGGCAGTGCCGCGCAGCGCCTTCCACCTGGTCGTCTCGATCCGCGGGTCCTCGCTCTGGTAGTTGGCCAGCTCGTTGGCTGCGCCGGACGGCAGGTTCACCGCCAGGTCGACGTTGAACGCCACGATCGAGTTGTCGCCGTCGATCCGCGTGTTGTAGCCCAGCGTGAGCGGGCGGCTGCGGCGGTCCAGCGCGCCGGGCACCAGCTGGTCGTTGATGCGGGTGGCCTTGAACAGCTTGTCGTCCAGGGACAGCGCGACGTAGCTGCGGCGGCCACCGTCCGGCGGCAGGTACCACGTGTAGCTGATGCCCGCGGTGCGGCCGGCGCCGGTGCTGGAGAACGCGCCGAAGTTGCCGACCACGTCCGAGCGTGTGTAGCTGGCGCCGATGACGCCGCCCAGCGCATACAGCGGGATCTTGTACGCCAGGCCCAGCTGCTTGACGTCGCTCGAGCGCTCCAGCGACGTCGTGTAGGCGCCGGTGAACTGGTGGTCGAGGTTGAACAAGTTGGTGTGGCCGCCGGTGATGGACAGCCGGTCGCGCCCGGTGGACTCGGTGCCCGAGTTGTTGGCGCTGACGGAGAAGGTCCAGGGGCGTTGCTCCTTGACCGTGATCGTCGCGTCGATCTTGTCCGGCTCGTCGCCCTCGCGGATGCCGACCTGCACCTGCTTGTTCGGGTTCTCGTTGGCGATCGCGGTCTGCACCGCGAGCGTCTTGAAGTTGGGCGTGCGGCCTTCCTGCAGCTCCGGCAGGGCGCGGCGCACGTTGCCTTCGTCGTAGAGGCTGCGGCCGTCGATGGCGACCTTGCTGACGCTGAAGGTGACGATCTCCAGCCGCACGGTGGACCCGACTTCCTGCGGCGGCAGCGCCACGCGATGCAGCCCGTAGCCCTTGGTGCGCAGCGCGGTCTCGAGCGCCTGGGTGGCCTGCTGGAGGGTCTCGATGGTGGCGTCGGGGCGCACGAACGGCGCCAGCACGCGGGCGGTCTCGCCGTCGCCGAGCGGGTTCTCGCCGGTGACCTTGAAGCCCTGGATGGCGAAGACGGCGGGCGCCGCCGGGGCGGGCACTGCCGGCGGTGCGGCCGGCGCCGTGGTCTGCGCCTGCGCCCCCGCGGCAGCCAGTGCCAGCGCGATGCAGGCCGGCGCGGCCAGCCTGCGCGATCGCGCAGGCGCGCGTTGCCCCTTGCTCATGTCGATGCCCCTCTTCTTCTCGCCCTCGGTCGGGCAAATTGTCTCATCGGCGCCGCGCGGTTGTCACCCGCGCGGGACTCACTTGCAGACGGCGGCCGGCTTGATGTTGTTGTCCGCCAGCACCGTGGACAGCAGCGGGTTCTTCGCCGTCGGCAGGGGCAGCTTGTCGAAGTCGATGAACTTCGGGATCGAGAGCGGACGCGCGGTCTCGCCGTTCTGGCCGGCGAAGCCGGCCTCGCCCTTGCCCAGGTGCAGCACGTCGCTGGCGGTCGCCACTTCGATGTGGCCATCGCGCACGAAGACGAACAGGCCTTCGCGGGCGTCGGACACTTCCTCCTTGGTGAACAGCTTGGCCGGCGGCGTGACCGTGGCCGGGGGGGCCAGGTCGTTCACCATCGGCGCGGGGGCGTTCACGATGGGCACCGGCGCGCCATTCAACGGCAGGAACACGCCCTGGCCGGCCGCCAGGATCTGCAGCACCTGCTGGTTGACCTGGCTGAGGGGCGTGACGGTGCCGGCGCCTTCGAACACGAAGACGTTCACGCCGCCTTCGCAGCTGTCTCCCTGGCAGGTGGCGCCGATGTCGGTGCCGCGGATGCCGATGGTGGCCGTGGCGGTCGAGAAGCCCACGTTGCGGTTGTTGGCCTTGCCGATCAGGCCGGTGACGGCGCGGAAGGTGCCGCGCAGCAGCGAAGTGAGGAAGCGGCCTTCGGTGGCGTTGGCCTCGTCGAACACGAAGTTGTCGATGCGGAAGCGCGTGTTCGAGCTGAGCGACACCTTGCTGTCGTCACGGAAGACGAGCACGCCGCGCGCACCGGCGCCGGTCTCGACGGCGTCCCCCGGGTAGACGCTGCCGCCATCGACCAGGCGGCGGCGGTGGCCGTTGCTGTCGACCGCGTGGACGTCGCCCTGCGAACCGACCACCTTGGCGCTGGCAAGCACCGCGTTGGGGCGCGCGGATTCGGAGACACGTGACGATTCCTGCCCGCAGTCGCGCGTGCAAAGGCGCGCGTCGAAGTCGGTGCCACGGATGCCGATGGTGGCCGTGCTGGTCTGCACCTTGGCGGCGTTGGGCGACGCCTTCGAGATCAGGCCGGTGACGGCGCGGAAGCCGCCGCGCACCAGCTGCATCAGCATGCTGTTGTCGGGCGCGTTTTCCTTGAAGTGGTACTGCTGCAGCACCAGTTCCGAGTTCGGGCGCACGGTCATGCGGGTGCCGTCCTGCAGCTTCACGATCGCGGATGCGCCGTCGGACGTCGTCAGGCGGTCGCCCTCCTTCAGTTCCAGGCCCTTGCCCAGCGTGCGCGGGGTCTGGCCGGGCGTCTGCGCGAAGCCGACGCCACGGGAGAACTCGACCTCGCCCGCGACTTGCGCGGACGCGGCGTGGCTGGCCAGCGCGAGCAGCGCGCCGACCGCGATCGCGGCGAATGTGTTGGCCTTGGTGCCGTGCATGAAGCCCCTCCGGAAACCGAGGTTCCCCTGTGTCGGAATGTTTCCGGGGGTTTATACACGCTGTCGAGCTGCCCGCCTCATCCGCAGCGGCGGCCAGCGTGCGAATTTCACGCGCTTCGATGGTGGGCAGCCAGGCGGGGCATTGCGGCAGCGATGTCCGCTTCCACCGCCTGGAGGGCAGCAGTCACTTCGGCCAACCGGTCGACGGGCGCCTGCCGCTGCTCCACGGCCCAGACCGGGCCCGGGAAATGCGCGTCCCAGGGCCACCGGGCGATGACGTGCCAATGCAGGTGCGGCACCGCGTTGCCCAGGCTGGCCAGGTTCACCTTGTGCGGGCGCAGGTGGCGGCGCAGCGCCTCCTCGACCAGCGCGACCACTTCCAGGCAGTGTGCGCGCTGCGCGACGGACAGGTCGGTGAATTCGGGCGCGTGGTCGGTCCAGACCACGCGGTAGAAGGCCGGATAGCGGGGATCCTCCTCTGAACGGATCACGCGCAGCGACGGCGTGCTGGCGACGACGGCGCCGCCGTCGGTCTCGCAGAGCACGCAGCCGGCCACGCGGGCCATCAGACCAGCACCCGCTCGATCCCGCCCTCGTTGGCGGCGTGCACGTACTGCGGCATCCAGTCGGGGCCGAGGATCTTGTTGGCCATCTCGATGACGATGTAGTCGGCCTCCAGCAGGCCGTTCTGCAGGTCATGGCCGTAGCGCGTCAGGCCCTGCAGGCAGCTGGGGCAGCTGGTGAGGATCTTCACGTTGTCCTTCTCGCCGACGGCACCGGCCGCGCGCAGCGCCGCCTCGTCCATGCGCAGCTGCTCCTCCTTGCGGAAGCGCACCTGGGTCGCGATGTCGGGGCGCGAGATGCCGAACGTGCCCGACTCGCCGCAGCAGCGTTCGGACTTGCGCACGTTGGGGCCCAGCAGCGCCTTGACCGTCTTCATCGGCTCCTGCTGCTTCATCGGCGTGTGGCAGGGGTCGTGGTACAGGTACGCGCCCGTCCCTTCCAGCTTGATGCCCTTTTCCAGCAGGTATTCGTGGATGTCGACGATGCGGCAGCCGGGGAAGATCTTCTCGAACTCGTAGCCCTGCAGCTGGTCGTAGCAAGTACCGCAACTCACGACGACCGTGCGGATGTCCAGGTAGTTCAGCGTGTTGGCCACGCGGTGGAACAGCACCCGGTTGTCCGTGATGATCTTCTCCGCCTTGTCGTACTGGCCGGCGCCGCGCTGCGGGTAGCCGCAGCACAGGTAGCCCGGTGGCAGCACCGTCTGCACGCCCGCGTGCCACAGCATCGCCTGCGTCGCCAGGCCCACCTGCGAGAACAGGCGCTCGGAGCCGCAGCCCGGGAAGTAGAAGACCGCCTCCGTCTCGCTGGTCGTCGACTTCGGGTTGCGGATGATCGGGACGTAGTTGCGGTCCTCGATGTCCAGCAACGCGCGCGCCGTCTTCTTCGGCAGCCCGCCGGGCAGCTTCTTGTTGATGAAGTGGATCACCTGCTCCTTCACCGGCGCGCGGTCGTGCGTCGACGGCGGGCGCGTGACCTGCAGGTGCGCGAAGCCGCGCAGCAGCGTGTTGCCCAGGCGCTGCGCCTTGAAGCCGACCCCGATCATCCCGGCGCGCACCAGCTTGATCGTCTCCGGGTTGGTGGCGTTGAGCATGAACATCGCCGCGGCCTGCGCCGGGCGGAAGCTCTTCTTGCCCATCTTGCGCAGCAGGTTGCGCATGTTCATCGACACGTCGCCGAAGTCGATGTTGACCGGGCACGGGTTGGCGCACTTGTGGCACACCGTGCAGTGGTCCGAGACGTCCTCGAACTCCTCCCAGTGCTTGATCGACACGCCGCGGCGCGTCTGCTCCTCGTACAGGAAGGCCTCGACCAGCAGCGACGTTGCCAGGATCTTGTTGCGCGGGCTGTACAGCAGGTTCGCGCGCGGCACGTGCGTGGCGCACACCGGCTTGCACTTGCCGCAGCGCAGGCAGTCCTTGACCGAATCGGCGATCGCGCCGATGTCCGACTGCTGCATGATCAGCGACTCGTGCCCCATCAGGCCGAAGCTGGGCGTGTAGGCGTTGGTCAGGTCCGCATAGACCGACATCGGCATGTGCCGCATCGTCGACGGCCGCAGCAGCTTGCCCTGGTTGAAGTGGCCTTGCGGGTCCACCCTGGCCTTGTAGTCGGCGAACGGCCCGAGCTCCTCGTCCGAGAGGAATTCCAGCTTGGTGATGCCGATGCCGTGCTCGCCGGAGATCACGCCGCCCAGCGAACGGGCCAGCGCCATGATGCGCTTCACCGCCGCGTGCGCGGCCTGCAGCATCTCGTAGTCGTCGCTATTGACCGGGATGTTGGTGTGCACGTTGCCGTCGCCGGCGTGCATGTGCAGCGCGACCCACACGCGGCCCTTGAGCACGCGCTTGTGGATGGCGACCACCTCGTCCAGGAGCGGGCGGAATTCGGCGCCGGAGAAGATGTCCTGCAGCGGCGCGCGGACCTGCGTCTTCCAGCTGGCACGCAGCGTGTGCGACTGCAGCTGGGGGAACAGCGCGTCGACGTTGACCAGCCAATCCTGCCACTGCGTGCGCACCTCGCCGAGCACGGCGAGCGCCTGCGCCACGCGGTCCTCCAGCAGTTCCGCCGAGGGAATCTCGTTGGCGTCGTCCAGCTTGCCCAGCGGCAGCTGGCCACGGCGGAAGAACGCCTCCAGTTCGTCCACCAGGCGCAGCTTGTTCTGCAGCGACAGCTCGATGTTGATGCGCTCGATGCCGTCGGTGTACTCCGCCATCCGTGGCAGCGGGATCACCACGTCCTCGTTGATCTTGAACGCGTTGGTGTGCTTGCTGATCGCGGCCGTGCGCTTGCGATCGAGCCAGAACTTCTTGCGCGCCTCGGGGCTGACGGCGACGAAGCCTTCACCGCTGCGCGAATTGGCGATGCGCACGACCTCCGAGGTGGCGCGCGCGACCGCGTCGGCGTCGTCCCCCACGATGTCGCCCACCAGCACCATCTTGGGCAGGCCGCCGCGCTTGCTCTTGGTGGAGTACCCCACCGCCTTCAGGTAGCGGTCGTCCAGGTGCTCCAGGCCGGCGAGCAGCACGCCGCTGCGGTCTTTCTCCGCGAACATGAAGTCGCGGATCTCCACGATGCTGGGCACCGCGTTGCGGGCGTGGCCGAAGAATTCCAGGCACACGGTGCGCGTGTGCGCCGGCATGCGGTGCACCACCCAGCGCGCGCTGGTCACCAGGCCGTCGGTGCCTTCCTTCTGGATCCCCGGCAGGCCCGACAGGAACTTGTCCGTGACGTCCTTGCCCAGGCCTTCCTTGCGGAACGCAGGCCCCGGGATCGACAGCGTCTCGCGGCGCAGTTCGGTCTTGCCGTCGGCGGCGAAGTACTGCAGGTCGAAGGTCGCGACCTCGACGTCGTGGATCTTGCCCAGGTTGTGGTCCAGGCGCGTGACCTGGAGCCACTCGGCCTGCGGCGTCACCATCCGCCAGGACACCAGGTTGTCCAGCGCGGTGCCCCACAGCACGGCCTTCTTGCCGCCGGCGTTCATCGCGATGTTGCCGCCGATGCACGACGCCTCGGCCGACGTCGGGTCGACCGCGAACACGAAGCCCGCGCGCTCGGCGGCGTCGGACACCCGCTGCGTCACCACGCCGGCTTCGGTCCACACCGTGGGCACGGGCTGGTCGTGGCCGGCGATGGAGACCAGTTCCACCTCCGTCATCGCCTCGAGCTTCTCGGTGTTGATCACCGCGCTCTTCCACGTCAGCGGGATCGCGCCGCCGGTGTAGCCGGTGCCGCCGCCGCGCGGGATGATGGTCAGGCCCAGCTCGATGCAGGCGGCCACCAGGCCCGCCATCTCGGCCTCGGTGTCGGGCGTGAGGACGACGAAGGGGTACTCGACGCGCCAGTCGGTCGCATCGGTCACGTGCGAGACACGTGACAGGCCGTCGAACTTGATGTTGTCCTTCGCCGTGCGCCGGCGCAGGACCTTCTGGGCACGCGCGCGCAGCTCGGCGGTTTCGCGGAACGACTGGTCGAAGGCGCGGACCGCCGCCTGGGCGGCGTCCATCAGCTCGCCGACCAGCGCATCGCGGGCGCCGTCGTTGCCGGGCGTGCGGCGCTTGCCGATCTCGGCCAGGCGGTGCTCCAGCGCCTCGACCAGCAGCCGGCGGCGCTTGGGGTTGTCCAGCAGGTCGTCCTGCAGGTACGGGTTGCGCTGCACGACCCAGATGTCGCCCAGCACCTCGTACAGCATGCGGGCGGAGCGGCCGGTGTGCCGCTCGTCGCGTAGCTGCGCGAGCAGGTCCCAGGCGCGCGGCCCGAGCAGGCGGATGACGATCTCGCGGTCGGAGAACGAGGTGTAGTTGTACGGAATTTCGCGCAGCCGCGGCGAGCCGTCCGAAGCCGCGGCCAGGAGCTGGTCGAGCGTTGTGGGTGCGTTCATGTGCTGGTCGTGCCTGCTTCGGGCACAGCGTCAGCCGCACGGGGGGTGGCTGACAGGGGATGTTACCGCAGTGCAACAATGCGCGTCGCGCGGCGGGGACCGCGTTCCAGCGTCAGGGGAAGCCCCGTAGGCGCCGCAAGGCCGCCGACCTTCTAATGCGCTGTCACAAACCGACCGTAGAGTCACGACCCGCGTGACCAATCCATTTCAGGAGTTCCCATGAAACTGAAGCTCTCCGCCCTCGTGCTCGCCGCCTCGGCGTGCGTGGGCGCCCAGGCCCAGACCGAGATCCAGTGGTGGCATTCGATGACCGCCGTCAACAACGAGTGGGTCAACGACCTCGCCAAGGATTTCAACGCCAAGCAGAAGGACTACAAGGTCGTTCCCGTCTACAAGGGCAGCTACGACGAGTCGATGACGGCCGCCATCGCCGCCTTCCGGGCCGGCAATGCACCGCACATCCTGCAGGTGTTCGAGGTGGGTACCGCCACCATGATGGCCAGCAAGGGCGCCATCGTGCCGGTCACCAAGGTCATGAACGACGCCGGCAAGAAGTTCGATCCGAAGGCCTACATCCCTGCCGTCGCGGGCTACTACACCGCGCCCAACGGCCAGATGATGAGCTTCCCGTTCAACAGCTCGACCACGGTCTTCTACATCAACAAGGACGCGTTTGAGAAGGCCGGCCTCGACGCCAGCAAGCCGCCGGCGACCTGGCCGGAAGTGACGCTGGCCGCCGCCAAGCTCAAGGCCAGCGGCCACAAGTGCCCGCTGACCATCGGCTGGCAGGGCTGGACGCAGCTGGAGAGCTTCTCCACCTGGCACAACACGCTGCTGGCGACCAAGGACAACGGCCTGAAGGGCATGGACGCGCGCCTGGTGGCCAACTCGCCGCTGCACGTGCGCCACATCGAGAACCTGGGCAACATGGCCAAGCAGGGCCTGTTCGTCTACAAGGGCCGCAACAACACCGCCGAGGGCTCGTTCGTCTCGGGTGAGTGCGCGATGATCACGACGTCGTCGGGCTTCTACGGCAACGTGTCCAAGAACGCCAAGTTCAAGTACGCCGTCGCCACGCTGCCCTACTACCCCGACGTCGCCGGCGCGCCGCAGAACACCGTCATCGGTGGCGCCAGCCTGTGGGTCATGTCCGGCAAGAAGGCCGAGGAGTACAAGGGCGTCGCCGCCTTCTTCGACTACCTGTCGAACCCCGAGGTGCAGTCGGCCAGCCACAAGCGCACGGGCTACCTGCCCATCACGATGGCCTCGTTCAAGCTGACCGAGCAATCGGGCTTCTACAAGGAGAAGCCGGGCACGGACACCGCCGTCAACCAGATGATCCGCAAGGTCACCGACAAGTCGCGCGGCATCCGCCTGGGCAACTACGTGCAGATCCGTGCCATCGAGGACGAGGAACTCGAGCAGGTGTGGGCCGGCAAGAAGACCGCGAAGGAAGCACTCGACTCGATCGTCCAGCGTGGCAACGAGCAGCTGGAACGCTTCGAGAAGGCGAACAAGGGCAAGTCCTGAACGTCGCGCGGCCCCGCCACCGGCGGGACATTCGCACGAGCCCCGCAGCCGCGGGGCTTTTTTTTGGCAGGCCACCGCCGAGCTTCATGGACAATAGCGGCCCATGGAGAAGCGGGTCACGTTCAAGTCGGCATGGTTGCCCTGGGTGCTGTTGGCACCCCAGGTCGCGATCATCGCCGTGTTCTTCTTCTGGCCCGCCGGCCAGGCCCTGGTGCAGTCGTTCCAGCAGCAGGACGCCTTCGGCACCTCGGTCGAATGGGTCGGGTTCGAGAACTTCCGCAACCTGTTCGACGACGACAGCTACCTGGAATCCTTCAAGACCACGGCCTTCTTCTCGCTGATGGTCGCGGCGGTGGGCATCGTCACGTCGCTGGTCCTGGCGTACTTCGCCGACCGCACCGTGCGCAGCGCCCTCGCCTACCGCACGCTGCTGATCTGGCCGTACGCGGTCGCCCCGGCCGTCGCGGGCGTCGTGTGGCTGTTCATGTTCTCCGGCAGCATCGGCGTGATCGCCTACTGGCTGCACAGCATCGGCTTCCCCTGGGACCCGCTGCTCAATGGCGACCACGCGATGGCGCTGGTGATCATGGCCGCCGTGTGGAAGCAGCTGTCGTACAACTTCCTGTTCTTCGTCGCCGGCCTGCAAAGCGTGCCCAAGTCCCTGATCGAGGCCGCGGCCATCGACGGCGCGGGTGCCTGGCGGCGGTTCTGGACCATCCAGTTCCCCCTGCTGTCGCCCACGACGTTCTTCCTGCTGGTGATCAACGTCGTCTACGCCTTCTTCGACACCTTCGGCATCATCGACGCCGCCACGCACGGCGGCCCGGGCAAGGACACCGCGATCCTGGTCTACAAGGTCTACTTCGACGGCTTCAAGGCCCTGGACCTGGGCGGCTCGGCGGCGCAGTCGGCCGTGCTGATGGCCATCGTCATCGTGCTGACGGTCATCCAGTTCCGCTTCGTCGAGAAGAAGGTCAATTACTGATGGTCGAGCGCAACCGATTCCTGTCCGTGCTGACGCACGTGATCCTGATCCTCGGGATCATGGTCGTCGCGTTCCCGGTCTACCTCACCTTCGTCGCGTCGACGCACACCACGCAGGACATCCTGCAGGTGCCGATGTCGCTGACGCCCGGCGACAGCTTCATGGACAACTACCGTGCGGCGCTGCTGGGCGAGCGCAGCGGCGGCGGTTCGCACGCGCCGGTGGCGCGGATGATGACCGTCAGCCTGGTGATGGCCCTGTCCATCGCGATCGGCAAGATCGCCATCTCGCTGCTGTCCGCGTTCGCCATCGTGTACTTCCGGTTCCCGTTCCGGATGGCGTTCTTCTGGGCCATCTTCATCACGCTGATGCTGCCGGTGGAGGTGCGCATCCTGCCCACCTACCAGGTCGTGTCGGACCTCGGGCTGCTCAACTCGTACGCGGGCCTGACGGTGCCGCTGATCGCGTCGGCCACCGCCACCTTCCTGTACCGGCAGTTCTTCCTGACCGTGCCCGACGAGCTGGCCGAAGCGGCCCGCATGGACGGCGCCGGCCCGATGCGCTTCTTCAAGGACGTGCTGATGCCGCTGTCGGCCACCAGCACGGCGGCGCTGTTCGTCATCCAGTTCATCTACGGCTGGAACCAGTATCTGTGGCCGTTGCTGGTCACGACCAACGAGAGCATGTACCCGGTGGTGCTGGGCATCAAGGCCATGATGCCCACCGGCGGCGACGCGCAGATCGAATGGAACGTGGTGATGGCCACCGCGATCCTGGCGATGCTGCCGCCGGCGCTGGTGGTGACGCTGATGCAGAAGTGGTTCGTCAAGGGCCTGGTGGATACGGAAAAGTGAGAGGAACGGTCTGATGTCTGGCATCGCGCTGCGCAACGTCATCAAGCGCTACGGCAAGGGCAAGCAGGAACTGCAGGTCATCCACGGCGTCAACGCCGAGATCGGCCACGGCGAGTTCGTGGTGATCGTCGGCCCGTCGGGCTGCGGCAAGTCCACGCTGCTGCGCATGGTCGCCGGCCTGGAGGAAATCTCCGGTGGCGAGATCGCCATCGGCGACCGCGTGGTGAACGACCTCGAGCCGGCCGAGCGGGACATCGCCATGGTGTTCCAGAACTACGCGCTGTACCCGCACATGTCCGTCTACGACAACATGGCGTACGGCTTGAAGATCCGCAAGATGCCGGTCGACGAGATCCGCATGCGCGTCGACAAGGCCGCCAAGATCCTCGAGCTGGGCCACCTGCTGGAGCGCAAGCCGCGCCAGCTGTCGGGCGGCCAGCGCCAGCGCGTCGCCATGGGCCGCGCCATCGTGCGCCAGCCCAAGGTGTTCCTGTTCGACGAGCCGCTGTCCAACCTGGACGCCAAGTTGCGCGCGCAGACGCGCCTCGAGATCCAGAAGCTGCATCGCGAACTGGGCATCACCTCGCTGTTCGTCACGCACGACCAGGTCGAGGCGATGACGCTGGCGCAGCGCATGCTCGTGATGAACGCCGGCAACATGGAACAGTTCGGCACGCCCGAGGAGGTCTACCACCGCCCGGCGTCGACCTTCGTGGCCAGCTTCATCGGCTCGCCGCCGATGAACCTGCTGAAGAACGCGCCCGGCGGCCGCGCCAACGCCATCACCGGCATCCGGCCGGAGCACCTGGACGTGGTCGCCGACGGCGGCTGGCCGGTGAAGGTCGAAACGGTGGAACTGCTGGGCGCCGAGCGCCTGGTCTACGGCCGCCTCGGCGACGAACAGCTGATCGTCCGTATCGAGGAAGGCCAGCCCTCTCCCAACCCAGAGCAGGTGATCCAGGTGCGTCCGCGCGAGGACCGCCTGCACTGGTTCGACCTGCAGTCCGGCAAGCGGCTCTGATGGCCGACTGGGTTTATCCGCGCTGGATCGCCCATCGCGGCGCCGGCAAGCTCGCTCCCGAGAACACCCTGGCGGCCTTCCGCCTCGGCGCGGAGCACGGCTACCGCATGTTCGAGTGCGACGCCAAGCTGTCGGCCGACGGCGTGGTGTTCCTGATGCACGACGCGACGCTCGATCGCACCACCAATGGCACCGGCGTCGGCGGCGACCAGCCGTGGAGCGCCCTCGCGCAGCTGGATGCCGGCGGCTGGCATTCGCGCCGCTATGCGGGCGAGCCGCTGCCCACGCTGCAGGCGCTCGCGCGCTGGTGCATCGCCAACGGCCATTTCTTCAACATCGAGATCAAGCCGACGCCCGGCACCGAGCAGCGCACCGGCGAGGAAGTCGCGCGCCGCGCGGCCGAATGGTGGGCCGGCCACGTGCCCCCGCTGCTGACGTCGTTCCGCCCCGAAGCGCTGCTCGGCGCGATGACGACGGCGCCGCACCTGCCCCGCGGGCTGCTGGTGGACACCTTCTGGGACGGCTGGTTCGACTACGCACGCAAGCTGCAATGCGTGGCGGTGGTGGCCAACCAGAACCTGTGGGACGCCGCGAGCGTGAAGCAGGTGCACGACGCCGGCATGCGCTGCCTGAGCTACACGGTGAACGACGAGTGGTCCGCGCAGCGCCTGCTGCAGCTGGGCACCGACGGCATCATCACCGACCGCGTCGACCTGTTCCCGCCGGCCTGACCATGCCGCGCTGGCTGCACCTGGGGCTCGGGGCTTTCCACCGCGCGCACCAGGCGGCGGTGCTGCAGCGCTTGCGCGATGCGGGCGACCGCAGCTGGACGCTCGCCGCGGGCAACGTGCGGGGTGACGCCGAGACATCCGTTGCCCGGTTGCGAGCCCAAGTCGGCGCCTACACGCTGGAAACCATCTCCCCGCAAGGCGAGCACCGCTACGAGCGCATCGACGCGCTGCAGGAAGTGGTCCCGTGGGACGAGAACCTCCGGCGGCTCATCGAACTTGCCGCCGATCCGCAAACGACGATCATCTCCTTCACCGTGACGGAAGGCGGCTATGCGTTGCCGCAGGGCGAGGCCGCCGGCACGTGGCACGCTGCACTCGGCACGTTGCTTGGCGAACGCTTGCGGCGCAACGCCGGCCCGGTCACGCTGCTGTCCTGCGACAACCTGCGCCACAACGGCGACCGCAGCCGGCAAGCGCTGCTGCAGTTCCTCGATGGCCTGGGCGATGCGCCGCTGCGCGCGTGGGTGGAGGCGAACACCACCAGCCCGAACTGCATGGTCGATCGCATCACCCCCCGGCTCACCGCCGAGGTGGTGCAGCGCGTCCGCGCGGCGACCGGCATCGACGACCCCTGCGCCGTGATGGCCGAGAGCTACCTGCAATGGGTGATCGAGGACCGCTTCGCCGCGGGCCGGCCCGCGCTGGAGCGAGCCGGGGTGCAGATGACGGACGACGTCGCGCCCTACGAGGAAGCCAAGATCCGGCTGCTCAATGCGACGCACAGCGTGGTGGCGTGGGCCGGCACGCTGCGCGGCCATGCGTTCATCCATGAAGGCGTGCGCGATGCAGCCGTGGAAGGGCTGGCACGTGCCTGCACGAATGCGGTGATCCCGCTTCTCACGCCCAGCCCGCTGGACCTGGCCGCCTATCGCGATTCCGTGCTCGAACGCTTCGGCAATGCTGCGATCCGCGACACGAACCAGCGCGTGGCCTCGGGCAGCTTCGCCAAGGTCCCGGCCTTCATCGCCCCCACCGTGAACGAGTCACTGGCACGCGGCCGGGCACTCGCGCCGGTCGCGATGCTCGCCGCGCTGTTCCTGGCCTTCCTGCAGCGCTGGGACGCCGGACAGCTGCCCTACGAGCACGAGGACGCCGCGATGGATCCTGCGCTGGCCCGCGGCATCTGCCGGCACCCGGATGCGGCGGGCGCACTCGCGCGCGTCGGCAGCCTCTGGGGCGACGCGTCAACGGATCCGCGATGGGCATCGGCCGTGCGGGTGGCGCACGCACAGGTGCTCGCGCTGGTCGCCTAGCGCAGGTCGCCCGCCAGCGACGCCAGCGTCTCGGCGGGCACGGCCACGTGGGCCGGGTAGTTGCGGTGGTCGCAACCGAGCTTCACGCCAGCGCCCGCCTTGATCGCCTGCACGGCCGACGGCGCGAACTCGAAGCGCAGGAAGTGCACGGCCGACGTCTTCTCGTCGTTCTCGCGATCGAGGTCCTCGTCCGCGATCGCGTACACGCGCTGGTGGCCTTCGACCTCGACGAACATGCGGTCCTCGACGCCGATCAGGCGTGCAAGTTCGCGCTTGCGCTCGTTGATGTCGGGGTACTCGAGCAGCATCGTGGCCTTCCAGTTGCTGCCGTCCGGCACCAGGGGCGCGTACGCCTCGACCTCCTGCTCGATGCCTTCTTCCTCGAAGATCTTCTCGATGCGCAGCATCTCCTGCACCTGGTAGCGCAGCGTCAGCTCGCTCTCGAACTGCACGGTGAGGTGGTCGCCCAGGTGCACGGTGCGCAGGCGGCGGTGCGCGATGACTTCGGCCTGGTGCTGCTTGCGCCACCTGGCGTACGCCTCCAGCGTCATCAGGCTGTCGGCGGTGATGCGGCCGGTGAGCTGCATGGTCACAGCCCGTAGGCCTCGCGCACCAGCGTCAGCGGATGCGCCAGCCGCGGTTCGCCCAGGCCGTTCTCGCGGAAGCCCTGCGCGATGTGGTGGCCGCCCAGCGGGCAGTCGGAGCTGATGACATCCGGTCCGCCGCCTTGCGGGTGCTCGGCCATCCGCTTGAAGAGCGGCTTGCCGATCTTCATCGCCATCGCGTGGCCCGAGGTCTTCACGCCATACGTGCCCGCGTGGCCCGAGCAGCGCTCGTGCGTCGCCACGTGGTTGCCCGGCACGAGCTTGAGGATCTCCTCCGTGCGCTTGCCGATGTTCTGCACGCGGCCGTGGCAGGGCGTGTGGTAGCTCACCTTGCCGGCGGGCTGCTTGAACTCGGTCTTCAGCAGGCCGTCGCGGCGGCGGTCGCTGAGGTATTCGAACGGGTCCCACATCGCATCGCGCACCGCGTGCACATCGGCTTCCCCGGGGTACATCAGCGGCAGTTCCTGCTTGTACATCAGCGTGCAGCTGGGCACCGCCGACAGGATGGCGTAGCCCTCACGCGCGTACTTCGCGAGCACCGGGATGTTCACCCGCTTGAGCGCATCGACGCCGTCGAGGTCACCGAGCTCCAGCTTGGGCATGCCGCAGCATTTCTCCTTCGCGACCAGCACGTACGGAATCGCGTTGTGGTCGAGGATCTTCAGCAGGTCCTGGCCAATGCCCGGTTCGTTGTAATTGACGTAGCAGGTCGCGTAGATCGCGACCTTGCCCGGCGTGCGCTGGCCGTCGCGCACCTCGTGTTGCGCCGACTTCGGCGCGGCGCTGCGGAACTTGCGCGTCGCCAGGTCCGGTAGCCAGGCCGTGCGGTCCACGTGCAGCACCTTCTCCATCACGGCGCGCGCCGCCTGGGTGTGGTTCAGCGCATTGGCGGCCTGCACGACGATGGGTATGCCGGCGAAGCTGCCGTGCGTGTCGGTGGAGGCCAGGAAGCGTTCGCTGGCACCGACCTCGCCCTTGCGGAACTTGATCGCCTTGGCGCGCAGCATGGTGTGCGGGAAGTCCAGGTTCCACTCGTGCGGCGGCACGTAGGGGCACTTGGTCATGTAGCAGAGGTCGCACAGGTAGCACTGGTCGACCACCTTCCAGAAGTCGCGCTTGTTGACCCCGTCGATCTCGCCCGTCTTGCCTTCGTCGACCAGGTCGAACAGCGTCGGGAACGCGCCGCACAGGCTCACGCAGCGACGGCAGCCGTGGCAGATGTCGAAGATGCGCTCCAGCTCGGCGAGCGCCTTCGTCTCGTCATGGAAGTCCGGCGATTTCCAGTCGATCGGGTGGCGGGTGGGGGCTTCGAGGCTGCCTTCGCGCATGGGGGACCTGCCGCTCAATGAAGAAAGAACCGAACTCCCAAACGCAGAAGTCACGGATGAAGCGCAGAGGTCACAGAAGGAACCTTTTGGATGGTTTTCTTCTGCGTCCTCTGCGCTTCTTCTGCGTCCTCTGCGTTCGGGAGTCCTGCAGCCCGGCCGAAGTGCCGGGCGCATCACCAATCAGTCGACCAGTTCGTTCAGCGCCTTCTGGTAGCGATTGGCGTGCGAGCGCTCGGCCTTGGCCAGCGTCTCGAACCAGTCGGCGACTTCGTCGAAGCCTTCGTCGCGCGCGGTCTTGGCCATGCCCGGGTACATGTCGGTGTACTCGTGCGTCTCGCCGGCGACGGCGGCCTTGAGGTTGTCGCGCGTGGCGCCGATGGGCAGGCCGGTGGCGGGATCGCCGCACTGCTCCAGCCACTCCAGGTGCCCGTGCGCGTGGCCGGTCTCCCCTTCCGCGGTGGAGCGGAACAGCGCGGCGACGTCGTTGTAGCCCTCGACGTCCGCCTTGCTTGCGAAGTAGAGGTAGCGGCGGTTGGCCTGCGACTCGCCGGCGAACGCGGCCTTGAGGTTTTCCTCGGTCTTCGAACCCTTCAACGTAGCCATGCGGACCTCCTTGTGGTCTGGGGTGGATCGGATCACTGTAGCGGCTCACGCGCGCCCGGCGCAACCGGGTTCGCACCGTGCCGGAGGCCCAGCCGTGTCATTACGGTATAGTAAATTCGTTACGCATCGTTGAATCGGAGTTGTCCATGGCCGCCGTCCTGAGCGCCCCTTCCACCGCCGCAGCGGCGATCCCCGCGCCGCCGCCGATCCAGCAACTGCACCACTACGCGTACCGCGCGAAGGATGCCGAGGAAACGCGGCATTTCTACGAGGACATCCTCGGCCTGCCGCTGTACCACATCATCCAGAGCGACATCGTCCCGAGCACCGGCGAGTACTGTCCGTACACGCACTTCTTCTTTCGGCTGCAGGACGGCTCGTTCATCGCCTTCTTCGACCTCGGCGACGACGTCGCGGCCGAGCCGTCGCCGAACACGCCGCAGTGGGTCAACCACATCGCGTTCCGCGTCAACACCGTTGACGAGCTGCGCGCGATGAAGCAGCGGCTGGAAGCCAACGGTGTCGAGGTGCTGGGCGTCACCGACCACCACATCTTCCACAGCATCTACTTCTTCGATCCCAACGGCATCCGACTCGAGCTCTCGGCCCAGCTGGCGGACGAGTTCCAGATGCTGCAGGAGAGCAAGACCTGCCACCAGCGGCTCGACGAGTGGACCGCCCGCAAGGAACAGTGGCGCAAGGACCGGGCGGCCGGCAAGGCCAGCCAGCCGCTCAAGCCGCAGCAGAACGACCGGCCGGAACTGGTGAAGCGGTGACTGGCTACGCCGAGACCGCGTTCACCAACGGCTACGAGTTCACCCAGGGCTCGGGCTACCGGCTGCCCACCTATCCCTTCGTCGAGCCGCCGGAGCTGCGCGCCGAAGGCCGCACGGGCCACCATCCGGTGGTCATCGTCGGGGCCGGCCTCGCCGGCCTGACGCTTGCATGCGCCCTCGCCCGCCTGCACGTGCCCGCCGTGGTGGTCGACGAGGACGACACGGTCGGCGTCAAGGGCGCGTCGTCGCGCGGCATCTGCTACACGCAGAAGTCGCTGGAGATCTTCCACCGGCTGGGGGTCTACGACCGCATCGCGGCGAAGGGCATCCAGTGGCACGTCGGCCGCACGTTCGCCGGGCACGACGAGGTCTATTCCTTCGACCTGCGGCAGCAGCCGGGCTTCGACCTGTCCTCGCAGCCGCCCTTCATCAACATCCAGCAGTTCTACATCGAGGGCTTCCTGGTCGAGCGCATCCAGGAACTCGGCGGTGTCGAGCTGCGCTGGAAGAACCGCGTGCAGTCCTTCACCCAGGACGGCGAACGCGCGACGCTCACCATCGAGACGCCCGCCGGCGACTACCGGCTGACCGCCGACCACGTGATCGATGCCAGCGGCGCGCGCTCGCCGTTCCGCGAATGGGTGGGCGCCAGCGTGACGGCGAAGAAGGGCGACGACCGCTGGTGCATCGCCGACGTGCGCTTCGGCAAGCAGCCGCCGGTGGAGCGCCACACCTGGATCGAAGCGCCGTTCAACGAGAACCGCGCGGTGTGGCAGCACCTGATGGGCGACAACGTCTGGCGCATCGACTACCAGATGGCGCCGCATTCCGACCCGGAAGTGGTCAGCCGCGAGGACGTCGTGCGCGAGCGGCTGACGCGCCAGTTCGGCGCCGACTGCGAGCTCGAGATCGTCTGGGTCGGCCCGTACGCGTACCGCAGCGAATGCGTGGATGCGATGCGCCATGGCCGCCTCTTCTTCATGGGCGACTCGGCCAAGGTGGTCTGCCCCTTCGGCGCGCGCGGCGGCAACACGGGCGTCGCCGATGCGGACAACCTGGCCTGGAAGCTGGCCGCGGTGCTGCAAGGGCGCGCGCCCGCGTGCCTGCTGGACAGCTACCACGAGGAACGCCACGAGGCCGCGCGGCAGAACGTGCTGGTCACCAACCGCACCGCGCGCTTCCTGCGCCCGGCCGATGGCGCCGAGCGCGTGTTCCGCACGGCGGCGCTGACCTTGGCGCGCCAGTTCCCGTTCGCGCGCCAGCTGGTGAACACCGGCCGCATGGCCGTGGCCAACACGTACACCGCGTCCAGCGTCTGCGGCGGCACCGGCGGCACCTCGGTGCAGAACGTGCGGCTGCAGTGGCCCGACGGCAGCGCGGGCACGGTGAACGACCTGCTGGCGTGGGCCGGTGGCGACCTGCTGCTGCTGGTGTTCGGCGATCCGGGACCCACCGGCATCGCCCGCCTGCGCGCGCTGGCGGCCGAAGCGCCGCTGCGGGTCGTGCAGGTGGTGGCGCCGGGGCAGGCCGCCGCCGCCGTCGAGCACGTGCGGGACCCGCAAGGCCACGTGCAGGGCGCCTGCCACGTGTTCGGCCATGCCTGGGCGCTGCTGCGGCCCGATGCCTACGTGGCCGCCACCGGCGAAGCCATCGACGCCGGCGTCATCGACGCGATCTCCCGCGCCCTGGGCACCCACGGAGCCGACGCATGAAGACCACCCTCAACCTCCAGGACGCCGACGGCTTCTACGAGCAGTTGCTGGACGCGCACGAGGGCCTCAGCCGCGAGCAGAGCGAGCTGCTGAACGCCCGCCTCATCCTGCTGCTGGCCAACCAGGTCGGCGACGCCAAGGTCCTCGCCGAGTGCGTCCGCGCCGCCGCGCAGGTCCCGCCCGCCTCGGCGGGCGGGTCGGCTGCATAGAATCAGGCATCCCCCAGTCCCGCGGCACCCTCGGGTGCCGCTTTCGTTTCCAAGCCCGCCATGAGCGACACGCCTTCCCAACCCGGCCTGGACAGCCTGTCCAAGTCCTTCGAACCCGCCTCCATCGAGCAACAGTGGACGCGAGTCTGGGAGGAGCGCGGCTACGGGCGCGCGGGCCACCGCGGCACCGGCGCCCCCAAGGACGGCGAGCCGGCCTTCTCGATCCAGCTGCCGCCGCCCAACGTCACGGGCACGCTGCACATGGGGCACGCGTTCAACCAGACGATCATGGACAGCCTGACGCGCTACCACCGGATGCGCGGCTTCAACACGCTGTGGGTGCCCGGCACCGACCATGCGGGCATCGCCACGCAGATCGTCGTGGAGCGCCAGCTGCAGGACCAGGGCCAGTCGCGCCACGACCTGGGCCGCAAGAATTTCGTCGCCCGCGTGTGGGAGTGGAAGGAGAAGTCCGGCAACACCATCACCACGCAGATGCGCCGCATGGGCGACAGCGTGGACTGGACGCACGAGTACTTCACGATGGACGAGAACCTCTCGACCATCGTCACCGACACCTTCGTGCGGCTGTACGAGCAGGGGCTGATCTACCGCGGCAAGCGGCTGGTCAACTGGGACCCCGAGCTCAAGACCGCCGTGAGCGACCTCGAGGTGGAGAGTGAGGAGGAGGACGGCTTCCTCTGGCACATCCGCTACGAGCTGTCGGACGGTTCGGGCCACCTGACCGTGGCCACCACGCGCCCCGAGACGATGCTGGGCGACGTGGCGGTGATGGTGCATCCCGAAGACGAGCGCTACCAGCGCCTGGTCGGCAAGACCGTTCGCCTGCCACTGTGCGACCGGGAGATCCCGGTCATCGCCGACGAGTACGTCGACCGCGCCTTCGGCACGGGCGTGGTCAAGGTCACGCCGGCCCACGACGCCAACGACTACGCGGTGGGCCAGCGCCACCAGTTGCCCATCATCGGCGTGCTCACGCTCGATGCGAAGATCAATGACAACGCGCCCCCCGCCTACCGCGGCATGGACCGCTTCGCGGCGCGCAAGCAGGTGGTCGCCGACCTGGAGGCGCTCGGCCTGCTGGAGGAGACGAAGAAGCACAAGCTGATGGTCCCGCGCTGCGCCCGCACCGGCCAGGTGGTCGAGCCGATGCTGACGGACCAGTGGTATGTCGCGATGACCAAGGTCAGCGACAAGGACCCCACGGGCAAGTCGATCGCGCAGAAGGCGATCGACGCCGTGGCCACCGGCCAGGTGCGCTTCGTGCCGGAGAACTGGGTCAACACGTACAACCAGTGGATGGACAACATCCAGGACTGGTGCATCTCGCGCCAGCTCTGGTGGGGCCACCAGATCCCGGCCTGGTACGACGAACAGGGCGAGGTGTACGTCGCGCGCACCGAGGCCGATGCGCTGGCGCAGGCCCCCGGCAAGCAGCTGCGCCGCGACGAGGACGTGCTGGACACCTGGTACTCGTCGGCGCTGGTGCCGTTCTCCACGCTCGGCTGGCCGGCCAAGACCAAGGACCTGGAGCTGTACCTGCCCTCGACGGTGCTGGTGACCGGCTACGACATCATCTTCTTCTGGGTCGCCCGGATGATCATGATGACGACGCACTTCACCGGCCAGGTGCCGTTCCGCGACGTCTACATCCACGGCCTGGTGCGCGATTCGCACGGCAAGAAGATGAGCAAGTCCGAGGGCAACGTGCTCGACCCGGTGGACCTCATCGACGGCATCTCGCTCCCGCCGCTGCTGGACAAGCGCACCACCGGCCTGCGCAAGCCCGAGACGGCGCCGCAGGTGCGCAAGGCCACGGAGAAGGAATTCCCGGACGGCATCCCCGCGTACGGCGCCGACGCCCTGCGTTTCACCTTCGCGTCGCTCGCGTCGCTGGGCCGCAGCATCAACTTCGATTCCAAGCGCTGCGAGGGCTACCGCAACTTCTGCAACAAGCTCTGGAACGCGACGCGCTTCGTGCTGATGCACTGCGAAGGCCGCGATCTCGCCGAGGACGGCGCAACGCGCACGCAGGCCGACCGGTGGATCGTCTCGCGCCTGCAGCGCGTGGAAGCCGAAGTGGTGAAGGGCTTCGCCGAGTACCGCCTGGACAACGTCGCCAACGCGATCTACCAGTTCGTGTGGGACGAGTTCTGCGACTGGTACCTCGAGATCGCGAAGGTGCAGATCCAGGCCGGCGACGAGGCGCAGCAGCGCGGCACGCGTCGCACGCTGATCCGCGTGCTGGAAGCGATCCTGCGCCTGGCGCACCCGGTCATCCCCTTCATCACCGAGGAGCTGTGGCAGAAGGTCGCGCCGGTCGCGGGCAAGAGCGGCGAGTCGATCAGCGTCGCGCCGTATCCGGCGAGCCAGGCCGCCAACATCGACGAAGCGGCCGAAGCGCACGTCACGCACCTGAAGGCCGTGGTGGACGCGTGCCGCAACCTGCGTGGCGAGATGAACGTCTCGCCCGCCACGCGCCTGCCGCTGTACGCCGTCGGCGACGCCGCGTTCCTGCGCGAGGCGGCGCCGGTGCTGCAGGCACTCGCGCGCCTGTCCGAAGTGAAGGTGTTCGACGACGAGTCGGCGTGGGCCGCCGCCGCGCAGACGGCGCCGGTGGCGGTCGTGGGCGACGCGCGCCTGTGCCTGTTCATGGAGATCGACGTCGCCGCCGAGAAGGAGCGCCTGGGCAAGGAAGCCGCGCGCCTGGAAGGCGAGATCGCCAAGGCCAACGGCAAGCTGTCCAACCAGGCTTTCGTCGCCAAGGCCCCGGCCGCCGTGATCGACCAGGAGAAGAAGCGCATCGCCGACTTCAGCGCGACGCTGGCTCGCGTCAAAGAGCAGCTGGCGCGACTGGGCTGAGGAAAGCCGGACTCCCAAACGCAGAAGTCACGGAACAAGCGCAGAAGTCACGGAAGCCTCTAAGGAACTCTTTCTACGACTTCTTCGCTTCTTCCGCGTGCTCTGCGTTTGGGAGTTCTGATTTCCGGCTGTCGCACAATCGCGGCATGCAACGCCGCCACCTGCTCCTTGCCGCCGCTTCGACGGCCGCCCTTCCCGCCTTCGCGCAAGCCCGCCCGATCCGCCTGATCGTCCCGTATGCCGCCGGCGGTCCCATCGACGCCACGGCGCGGGTGCTGGCCGAGCGGGTGAAGGACAGCCTGGGGCCGGTGATCATCGACAACCGGCCGGGCGCGGGCGGCAACATCGGCGTGGACGCGGTCGCGAAGGCGGCACCCGATGGCCTGACCATCGGCATCGCGGCGGTCGCGACCCACGCGATCAACCCCTGGCTGTTCACGAAGATGCCGTTCGACGCGGCCAAGGACTTCGCGCCGATCACGCAGATGGTCCGTGTGCCCAACGTGCTGGTGATGAACGCCGAGACCGCGGCGCGGCTGAAGATCAACACGCTGGCCGACCTCATTCGCTACGCGAAGGCCAATCCGGCCCGCCTGAACTACGGCAGCGGCGGCAACGGCAGCGCCGGCCACCTTGCCGGCGAGATGTTCAAGCGCGACGCCGGCATCTTCGCCGTCCACATCCCGTACAACGGCGGCAACCCGGCGCAGCTGGCGCTGCTCTCCGGGCAGGTCGACTTCAACTTCGACAACCTCGCGACAGCCGCCCCGAACATCCGCTCCGGCAAGCTGAAGGCGCTGGCCGTGACGACCTTGCAACGCTCGCCCATGCTGGCCGACGTGCCGCCGGTCGCCGAGACCCTCAAGGGATTCGCGATCGACACCTGGTGGGGCCTGGTCGCGCCCGCCGGCACGCCGCGCGAGACCATCCAGAAGCTCAATGCAGCCTTCGTCGCCGCCCTGAACTCGCCGGAAGCGAGGACGCGCTTCGCCAACCTGCTGGCCGAGCCCGTGGCCACGTCGCCGGATGAGTTCGGCGCGTTCATGCGGGCCGAACTCGCCAAGTACGAGAAGGTCGTCAAGGCCTCGGGCGCCAAGGTCGACTGACGACCGCCGGCTCGGCGCCGGCGACGAGCGGCAGGGGGTTCTCCAGGCGTCCTACTTCCGCTGTGCGGTTTTTCCGACAGTGGCTCAACCATTCCCGGCCTACAGTGGCTCGACGGGAACACGAGGAGAGTCACCATGGGCGCAGCTGGTGGTGTGGCAGCAATCCGGGCAGGCCTGGCCGTCGCGGCCTGCGTGTGGGCGACGGCAGCCGGCGCTCAGGCGCTCGGCGCCCCTTCGCAGGGGTTCGACTGGCGCCCGCAAACCTCCAGCCTCGGGCTGAGTCCCGCCCGCGCCGAAATCGCCATCGGCTGCGGCTCCTCCCTCCTGCCTTGCCGCAACAGCTTCGAGGCCGCGCAAGCCACCACCCTGCAGGACCAGCTGCGCTGGACCATGGAGGTCGGCGTGCTGAACCTGGGCTCCACCGGCATGGCGCTGTCGCCCGGCCGCCAGGGCCTGAACGTGAGCCTGGTGGGGCGCCAGCCGCTGTCGTTGTTCGGCACCCGCTTCTCGCTGTACGGGAAGCTGGGCACCACCTACGGCCTCACCGACCCGTCGCTCGCGGCCACGCCGCTTGCGGGCACGGACGGTGGCCATGGGCTGTCGTTCGGCGCCGGCGTGAGCATGGCCTTCACGCCGCGCCTGTCCGCTTCGTTCGGCGTCGACAGCCACGAACTGCGCCTGGGCGGCGGCCCGCGCGACCCGGTGCGTGCGACCAGCCTCGGGCTGCAGTACCGCTACTGAGCCCGGGCGCGCTGCGGTTGGAAGTTCCAGCGGCGCGACAGCCCCGCGCACAAAGCTATTCGCCCAGGTAGGCCGCGCGCACCTTGGGGTCCTGCAGCATCTGCTGCGCCTGGCCTTGCATGGTGACGACGCCGGACTCCATCACGTAGGCGCGGTCGGCGATCTGCAGCGCGCGGCTGGCGTTCTGCTCCACCAGCAGCACGGTGACGCCCTGCCCGTGCACGTCGCGCACGACCTCGAACACCTTGTCGACCATGATCGGCGACAGGCCCATCGACGGTTCGTCCAGCAGCAGCAGCCGCGGCCGGCTCATGAGCGCGCGCCCGATCGCCAGCATCTGCTGCTCGCCGCCGGACATGGTGCCGGCGAGCTGGTTCCGGCGTTCCTTCAGCCGCGGGAAGATCGTGAAGACCTTGTCCAGGTCCGCCGCGATGTCGGCCGTGTCCCTGCGGATGTGCGCGCCCATCTGCAGGTTCTCGGTGATGGTCATGCGCGTGAACACGCCACGGCCTTCGGGCACCATCGCCAGGCCGTCCTTCACCAGGTCCCACGCGCCGCGGCCGCGGATGCTGCGGCCCCGGAACGTGATGTCGCCGTCGCGCAGCGGCAGCAGGCCGGTGATGGCCTTCATCGTGGTGGTCTTGCCGGCGCCGTTGGAGCCGATGAGCGACACCAGCTCGCCCTCGCGCACCTCGAAGTCCACGCCCTTGACGGCCTGGATGCCGCCGTAGGCGACCTGCAGGCCCTTCACCTGGAGCAGCGTGTCGGCCATCTCAGTGCGCTCCCGTGCCGAGGTAGGCCTCGATGACCTTCTCGTTTTTCTGCACTTCCGCCGGCGTGCCCTCGGCGATCTGCTTGCCGTAGTCCAGCACCGTCACGCGGTCGCACAGGCCCATCACGAGCTTCACGTCGTGCTCGATCAGCAGGATGGTGCGGTCGTCGTTGCGGATGCGGTCGATCAGCTCGCGCAACTGCGTCTTCTCCGTCGCGTTCATGCCGGCCGCCGGTTCGTCCAGCGCGATCAGCTGCGGGTCGGTGGCCATCGCACGTGCGATCTCCAGCCGGCGCTGGTCGCCGTACGACAGCGTGCGCGCGCGGTAGTCGGCATAGCGGCCGATGCCGACGTACTCGAGCAGTTCCTGCGCGCGCCTGGCGATCGCGGCTTCCTCGTCGCGGAAATGGCGAGTGCGGAACATGGCGCCGAACAGGCCCGAGCTGGTGCGGATGTGGCGCCCGACCATGACGTTCTCCAGCGCGGTCATGTCGGGGAACAGCCGGATGTTCTGGAACGTGCGCGCGATGCCGGCCCTGGCCACCTCGTGCACCGCCGACGGCTTGTACGGCTTGCCGGCCAGCTCGAAGCTGCCGCTGTCGGGCGCGTACAGGCCCGTGATCACGTTGAAGAACGTCGTCTTGCCCGCGCCGTTGGGGCCGATCAGGCCGTAGACCTGGCCGCGGTGGATCGTCACACCGACGTCCGACAGCGCCTGCAGCCCGCCGAAGCGCTTGGAGATGCCCGCCACCTGCAGGACCACGTCACCCATCGCAGCGTCCCTCACTTGGCGCCGGACGGCAGCGACTTGCCGTGCTCGGGGGTGGGCCACAGGCCGCGCGGCCGCAGCAGCATGATGATGATCATCGCCAGCGCGATCAGCAGCTGGCGCAGGATCGACGCGTCCAGGCGCCCGTCGGTGAGGCGCTGCAGGTCCCACACCCCGGCCACCCAGCGCAGCACCTCGGGCATCGCCGCCAGCAGCACCGCGCCCAGGATCACGCCCGGCAGGTGGCCCAGGCCGCCGAGCACCACCATCGCGACGATCATCACGGACTCCATCAGGCTGAAGGATTCCGGCGAGACGAAGGTCTGGAACGCCGCGAACATGACGCCCGACACGCCGCCGAAAGTGGCCCCCATGCCGAACGCCAGCAGCTTCATGTTGCGCGTGTTGATGCCCATCGCCTTGGCCGCGATCTCGTCCTCGCGGATCGCCATCCAGGCGCGGCCGATGCGCGACAGCTCGAGACGGTGGCAGATGATCACGCTGAGGACGACCAGCGCCAGGAACAGGTAGTAGTACAGCGTCACCGACGACAGCGTGTAGCCGCCGATCTCGAGCCGCTTGCCCAGGTTGATGCCGGGGATGCCGAACCAGTCGAAGCGGAACAGCGTCACCGGCTCGATCTGGTCGAGGCCGCGCGGGCCGTTGGTGATGTTGATCGGCGCTTCCAGGTTGTTCATGAACACCCGGATGATTTCGCCGAAGCCCAGCGTGACGATGGCCAGGTAGTCGCCGCGCAGCTTGAGCGTCGGCGCGCCGAGCAGCACGCCGAAGATGCCCGCGACCGCGGCCCCGAGCGGGATCACCAGCCAGACGGACGTGTGCAGGCCGTGCGGGAACAGCGCCGCGAACCAGGGGAAGTGCTCCGACAGGTGCGGCGACGCCATCAGCCCGTACATGTAGGCACCGATGGCGAAGAACGCGACGTAGCCCAGGTCCAGCAGCCCCGCGTAGCCGACCACGATGTTCAGGCCCAGCGCGAGCAGCACGTACAGCAGCGCGGTGTCCGCGATGCGCACCCAGAAGTTGCCGGCGGACTGCAGCACCAGCGGCAGGATCAGGAGCCCGAAGGTGCTGAAGGCGATGACCAGGAAGCGGTCGCGGCGGGAGGCGTCGGTGGAAGCCATGGCGCGCTCCTGTCCTCAGGCCCGGTCGGCGACGCGCTCGCCCAGCAGGCCCGAGGGCCGCAGCGTCAGCATCACGATCAGCACGACGAAGGCGAAGATGTCGGCGTAGTTGCTGCCCAGCACGCCGCCGGTGAGGTCGCCGATGTAGCCGGAGCCGATCGCCTCGATCAGCCCCAGCAGGATGCCGCCGACGACGGCGCCGGCCAGGTTGCCGATGCCGCCGAACACCGCGGCGGTGAAGGCCTTCAGCCCGGGCAGCACCCCCATGGTGTGGTGCGCGCTGCCGTAGTTGGACGCGTACATCACGCCGGCGATGGTCGCGAGGATGGCGCCGATGACGAACGTGGCGCTGATGACCGTGTCGGGCCGCACGCCCATCAGCGCCGCGACGCGCGGGCTTTCGGCGGTGGCGCGCATCGCCCGGCCCAGCCGCGTGTAGTTGACCAGGTACATCAGCGACACCAGCGACACCGCGGTGACCACCAGCACCATGATCTGCGTCGGCGTGATCACCGCCGATTCACCGATGGCGATGGCGTCGGTGGGCAGCAGCGCCGGGTACGGCTTGTAGTTGGGCTTGAAGACGATCATCGCCAGCGTCTGCAGCAGCAGCGAGACGCCGATGGCGGTGATCAGCGGCGCGAGCTTGGGGCTGTTGCGCAGCGGCCGGTAGGCGAGCTTCTCGATCGTGTAGTTGAGCGCCGACGTCACCACGCAGGCCACCAGCGTCACGAACAGCAAAAGCACCCACCCAGGCAGGCCCGGCGCGTGCTCCTGCATCCAGCCGATGAGGGCCCAGCTCACGAGCGCGCCCACCATCAGCACCTCGCCGTGCGCGAAGTTGATCAGGTTGATGATGCCGTACACCATCGTGTAGCCGAGGGCCACGAGCGCATACATGCTGCCCAGGACCAGCCCGTTGATGATCTGCTGCAGCAGGACGTCCATGTTCGATGTCGTGTGGTGGCCCGGGGGCCCATTAGCAAAAAACCCGCCATGCACGCAGGACGGGTTTCTCAGCCGTTCAAATTGTAGCGATGGGTGCAGGCAGTCTCCCCGCCGCGCGCCGCAGCCGTCCCCCGTGGAAACACGAATAGGAGGCGGGCCTCACTCCTCCGTGCCGCCGGCCTGCGTATTGCGCTGGCGCAGCTCGCGCAGCTTGTCGGCGATGCGCAGTTCCAGGCCGCGCTCGACGGGCTGGTAGAAGCCGGGCGGCGCCATGCCGTCGGGCAGGTAGGTCTCGCCCGCCGCGAAGCCGCCCTCCTCGTCGTGCGCGTAGCGGTAGCCCTTGCCGTAGTCGAGGTCCTTCATCAGCTTCGTGGGCGCGTTGCGCAGGTGCATGGGCACGGGGCGCGTGCCGTCCTGCTTCACGAACGCGCGGGCCGCGTTGTAGGCCTTGTAGACCGCGTTCGACTTGGGCGCGATCGCGAGGTACACGATGCACTCGGCCAGCGCGAGTTCGCCCTCGGGCGTCCCGAGGCGCTCGTACACCTCGGCCGCGTCGAGGGCCAGCCGCAGCGCACGCGGGTCCGCCAGCCCGATGTCCTCGGCCGCCATGCGGATCATGCGGCGCGCCATGTAGCGCGGGTCGGCACCGCCGTCGAGCATGCGCACGAGCCAGTACAGCGCCGCATCCGGGTCGGAGCCGCGCACCGACTTGTGCAGCGCGCTGATCGTGTCGTAGAACTGCTCGCCGCCCTTGTCGTAGCGGCGCATGCGCTCGCCCAGCACCTTCAGCAGCCAGGCGTCGGTGACTTCGCCGAGCTGCTCGCTCGCCGCCGCGACGGCGAGCGTCTCCAGCGTGTTCAGCAACCGGCGCGCATCCCCGTCCGCGTACGCGACGAGGCGATCGCGCGCCGCGTCTTCCAGCGGCGGCACGGCGCCGATCGCCTGCGCCTTGCCGATGATGGTGGCCAGGTCCTGTTCCGACAGCGGCTGCAACACGTACACCGCGGCGCGCGACAGCAGCGCGGAATTGACTTCGAACGAGGGGTTCTCGGTGGTCGCGCCGATGAACGTGAACAGCCCCGATTCCACGTGCGGCAGGAACGCGTCCTGCTGGCTCTTGTTGAAGCGGTGGACTTCGTCGACGAAGACGATGGTGCGGCGCTGCTCGAGGCCGTCGCGCGCCTTCTCCGCCAGGTCGACGGCCTCGCGGATGTCCTTCACGCCCCCGAGCACTGCGCTGATGGTGATGAACTGCGCGTCGAACGCGTCGGCCATCAGCCGCGCGATGGTGGTCTTGCCCGTGCCCGGCGGTCCCCAGAGGATGCAGCTGTGCGGCTGCCCCGACTCGAACGCGATCCGCAGCGGCATGCCCTCCCCCAGCAATTGCTGCTGCCCGACGACTTCCCCCAGCGACTGCGGGCGCAGCCGTTCGGCGAGCGGGGCATGGGGCGGGGTGGCAGGCTTGCGGGGCACGCGCCGAGTCTACGGTGCGGCGCTGGCGCGCCGCTGGAACCTCAACGCAGAGGTCGCAGAGTGCAGAGAGAGAGAACGCAGAGAAGACACAAGGCAAGTGTTCTGGATTCCTCCGCGACCTCTCTCTCCTCTGTGTCCTCTGCGTTGAGAACGCCAGCGGCGCGGAGGCGCCGCGACCACTACTGCCGAACGACGTCCGCCCCCTGGGGCGCCTTGAAGTCGAAGGTGCCTGCGGGCACCGGCACGTTCAGCTGCAGCTTGTCGAACTTCAGCACCGACAGCTGGCCGAAGCCGTCCAGGATCTCCAGCGTCGACAGGTCGTTGCCCTTGAAGCCGACCTTGACGTTGTTCAACTGGCCTTCCTTGTTCTTCGGCGTCGCGACCACCCACTGCAGGCCGTCGCGGTCGGGGGCGTTCTCCAGGTTGAAGTCCTTGCGCAGGCTGGCCAGGTCGGGCGCGGCCGCGATGATGGCGGCGGGCGTGGAGCCGAGCACCTGCGCCTGCTTGCGCGCGGTGACCTGGTTGAGGTCGATGTCGTGCATCCACAGCGTCTGGCCATCGGCGACCAGCGTCTGCGCGAACGGCTTGCGGTACTCGAAGCGGAAGCGGTTCGGCCGCGAGAACTCGAAGGTGCCGCTGGACGTGCGCGTGCGCGCGGCCTGGCCCTCGCGCGCGGGGGCGGTGACGACCTGGGTGAAGTCGGCGCGCCCGGACTTGGCCGTCTTGACGAAATGCTCCAGGGCGTCGAGGCCGGCGGCCTGGGCGGCGGCGGACGCGAACGCGACCGCAGCGAAGGCGATGAGCTGCTTCATGGCTGTTGGGTCCGGCGGCGCCGGCGAAGTTCGCAACCGCGCGTTACTCGGCGCGGGTGGGGACCAGGATCTCGCGCTGCCCCTGGCCGTTCATGGCGCTGACCAAGCCGGCCTTCTCCATGTCCTCCACGAGGCGCGCCGCCCGGTTGTACCCGATCTTCAGGTGCCGCTGGACCAGCGAAATGCTCGCCTTGCGGTTCTTCAGCACCACCTCCACGGCCTGGTCGTACATCGGGTCCTTCTCGCCGCCCGCGTCGCCCAGCAGGTCGCCGCCGGCGCCGTCGTCATCGACCACGCCGCCTTCGAGCACGCCCTCGATGTAGTTGGGTTCGCCGCCCTGCTCCTTCAGGTACGCGACCACGCGGTGCACTTCCTCGTCGCTGACGAAGGCGCCGTGCACGCGGATCGGCAGGCCGGTGCCGCTGGCCATGTACAGCTGGTCGCCCATCCCGAGCAGCGCTTCCGCGCCCATCTGGTCGAGGATGGTGCGGCTGTCGATCTTGCTGGAGACCTGGAATGCGATGCGGGTCGGGATATTGGCCTTGATCAGGCCCGTGATCACGTCGACCGAAGGCCGTTGCGTCGCGAGGATCAGGTGGATGCCGGCCGCGCGCGCCTTCTGCGCCAGGCGCGCGATCAGCTCCTCGATCTTCTTGCCCACCACCATCATCAGGTCGGCCAGCTCGTCGATGACGACCACGATGTACGGCAGGCGGTCGAGCGGCTCGGGCTCCTCCGGCGTCAGGCTGAAGGGGTTGTAGAGGAACTCGCCCTTGGCCTTGGCGTCGTCGATCTTGGCGTTGTAGCCGGCCAGGTTGCGCACACCCAGCTTGCTCATCAGCTTGTAGCGGCGTTCCATCTCGCCGACGCACCAGTTCAGGCCGTGCGCGGCCTGCCTCATGTCGGTGACCACCGGCGCCAGCAGGTGCGGGATGCCCTCGTAGACCGACATCTCCAGCATCTTGGGGTCGATCATCAGCAGGCGCACGTCGCGCGCCTCGGACTTGTAGAGCAGCGACAGGATCATCGCGTTGATGCCCACCGACTTGCCCGAACCGGTGGTGCCGGCGACCAGCACGTGCGGCATCTTGGCGAGGTCGGCCACGACCGGGTTGCCGACGATGTCCTTGCCCAGGCCCAGCGTGAGCATCGACTTGGCTTCGTTGTAGACCTGCGAGCCGAGGATCTCGGACAGCCGGATCGACTGCCGCTTGGCGTTGGGCAGTTCCAGCGCCATGTAGTTCTTGCCCGGGATCGTCTCGATCACGCGGATGGACACCAGCGACAGCGAGCGCGCCAGGTCCTTGGCCAGGTTGACGATCTGCGAGCCCTTCACGCCCGTGGCCGGCTCGATCTCGTAGCGCGTGATCACCGGGCCGGGCTGCGCGAGCACCACCCGCACCTCGACGCCGAAGTCCTTCAGCTTCTTCTCGATCAGCCGCGACGTCATCTCCAGCGTCTCGGGGCTGACCGTCTCCTGCCGCTGCTGCGCGCCATCGAGCAGGTCGACCTGCGGCAGCTTGCTGTCCGGCAGTTCGGTGAACAGCGGCTTCTGGCGCTCCTTCACGACCCGCTCGCTCTTGGGCACGTCGATGATGGTCGGCTCGATGAGCACCGGGGTCGGGTGGTGTTCCTCGATCTCGACGCGTTCGACCTCCACCGTCTCCTCGCGCTCGCGCGCCGCCTGCTGCCCCAGCGCGACGTCCTGCGCGATCTCGCGCTTCTCGCGCCGGCGGCGCACCAGGTCTTCCAGCGCGGCGCCGATGCGTTCGGCCGCGTGGCCCCAGGAGAAGCGGAACACGATGGCCATGCTGGCGACCACGAGCGCGACGGCCACCAGGCCCGAGCCCGTGAACCCGAGCCACTTCACGGCCGCCGGGCCCGTGATGAACCCCAGCGCGCCCCCCGCGTGATCGGGCAGCCGCGACTCGAAGCGGTACAGGCGCGACCACTCCAGCGCCGTGCTCGCGCACAGCAGCGCGGCCAGCGCGACCCAGAAGGCGACGCGGCTGCGCGTCCAGCCGCGGGCGGCCGGGTCCGCACCCCGCATCCAGCGTGCCAGCGCCGTCAGCCAGGCGCGCACGCCGGCGGCGAAGCACCACCAGGCCGAGAACCCGAGCAGGAAGTAGCTGCCGTCCGCGAGCCAGGCGCCCAGGCGGCCGCCCCAGTTGCGCGGCGGCAGGCCGCTGCCGGAGGTGGAGAACGCGGCGTCCTGCGCCGAGTACGACGCGATCGCGAGCAGCCAGAACAGGAGCGCCGCGGCGCCGGCGATGAGGGCGATTTCCTGCGCGAAGCGCAGTGCCGCGGGCCGCGGCGTGGACGCCGACCCCGGCGCCCCGTGCGTGAGGGTGTTCAGCGAATAGGTCATCCGCTGCCAAGGATACCCGCCGCCCCAGCGGTGGACCACGGTGTCACGGCGCGGTGTTGGTAAAGCGACGCGCTACGCGGGCGAAGGTGCGCTCACGGGCGTGGGGAGCGCTGCGCGCGGCTCAACGCAGAGGACGCAGAAGTAGCGCAGAAGTCGCAGAAGGAGCAAAAGATGATTTCTTCTTCTGCGATCTCTGCGCGTCTTCTGCGACTTCTGCGTTTGGGAGTTCACGAAGCGGCGCGCGAGCGCCGCGCACACTCAGCCGAGCGTGGACAGACGGTCCTTGACCACCATCGAGCCGTCCTCGCGGGTCTCGATGAAGCCGCGGTCTTCCAGGTCCTTCATCACGCGGCTGACCATCTCGCGCGACGCGCCGACCATCTTGGCGATGTCCTGGCGGGAAATGCGCTCGCGGATGATCGTGTTGCCTTCGCGGTCGGGTTGCGCGAATTCGAGCAGCGCACGCGCGACGCGGCCGTACACGTCCATGAGCGCCAGCGACTCGATCTTGCGGTCGGCATTGCGCAGGCGCTGCACCAGCCCCTTCATGATGGCGTAGGCCATCGAGCTGTTCTCCGGCAGGCAGCGCGCGAACTCCGCGCGGCCCAGGGCCAGCATGTCGGTCTGCACTTCGGCGCGCACCGTCGCCGAATGCGGCTCGTTGTCGATGAGGCTCATCTCGCCGATGTAGTCGCCGGGATTGAGCGTCGCCAGGATGACCTCGCGGCCGCGCTTGTCGGAGGTGACGACCCGCACGCGGCCCGTGAGGATGATGAAGAGCGTGTTGGACTTCTCGCCCTGTTCCACCACCGTCTCGCCCCGCTTGAAGCGGCGCTTCGCCACCGCATCGGCCACGGCTTCGGCCTGGTTGGCTGTGAGCAGCGCGAACAGCGGCACGCGCCGGATCAGCTCCAGGTTCGACAGCATCGACATCGAGTCCCCTCCAACGTGGTGCCCACCGATGGGTACCTACAATCAGCGGCATTGAGAAAGCCAAGTCATCGAAGCGCTCGTCTCGCTTGATACTTGCCCTGCCGCCCCGAACTGTACCCGACCTGTGGTGTGCATGACACAGGATTCGCCACTATGACCAGCCCCCGCCACGCCCAAGTCCTGATCCTCGGTTCCGGCCCCGCCGGCTACACCGCCGCCGTCTACGCCGCCCGCGCCAACCTCAAGCCCCTCCTGATCACCGGCATCGCCCAGGGCGGCCAGTTGATGACGACCACGGAGGTGGACAACTGGCCCGCCGACGTGCACGGCGTGCAGGGGCCGGACCTGATGCAGCGCTTCCTGGAACACGCGGAACGCTTCAAGACCGAGATCGTGTTCGACCACATCAACAAGGTCGACTTCAGCAAGCGCCCGTTCACGCTCACCGGCGACAGCGGCACGTACACCTGCGACGCGCTGATCATCGCCACCGGCGCGTCGGCCAAGTACCTGGGCATCCCGTCCGAGCAGCACTTCATGGGCAAGGGCGTGAGCGCCTGCGCCACCTGCGACGGCTTCTTCTACCGCGAGCAGGTCACCTGCGTCATCGGCGGCGGCAACACCGCCGTGGAGGAGGCGCTGTACCTGTCCAATATCGCCAGCAAGGTCTACCTGATCCACCGCCGCGACAAGTTCCGCGCCGAGCCGATCCTGGTGGACAAGGTGATGGACAAGGTCGCCAGCGGCAAGATCGAGCTGAAGCTGTTCAAGACCGTCGACGAGGTGCTGGGCGACGACACCGGCGTGACCGGCGTGCGCCTGAAGGACACCCGCACCGGCGAAACCGAGGACCTGAAGACGCAGGGCTTCTTCGTCGCCATCGGCCACCACCCCAACACCGACATCTTCCAGGGCCAGCTGGAGATGAAGGACGGCTACATCCTGACCAAGTCCGGCCTGAACGGCTTCGCGACGATGACCAGCATCCCCGGCGTCTTCGCCGCCGGCGACGTCCAGGACCACGTCTACCGCCAGGCCATCACCAGCGCCGGCACCGGCTGCATGGCGGCGCTCGATGCGCAGCGGTTCCTGGAACAGGAGCAGTAACCTCGTCGTTCCCGCGAAGGCGGGACCCCACCGCTTCCGTCTCAGTGGAAGGGAAGCGATAGTTCCCCGCCTCCGCGGGGATGACGGTCAGAGCGACGCAGGATCCACGTTCGCGCCGCAGATCACCAGGCACACGATCTCGTCGGGCTTGGGCACATAGGCGCCGGTTTGCAGCGCCGCCAGCCCCAGCGCCGCGGCTGGTTCGACGGGGATGTGCATCTCGCGCCACAGCCAGCGCTGCGCATCGCGGATGGCCGCGTCGGGCAGCAGCAGCGCGTCCTTCACCCACTTCCGCGTCACGTCCCACGCGATGCCACCGATGCGCTTGGCGCCCAGCGAATCGGCGGCGATGCCGCTGACGGCGACGTCCACCGGCTGGCCGGCTTCGCGGGCGCGGAACAAGGTCGGCGCGAGTTCGGGCTCCAGCGCGACGACGCGCGCGCGGTCCTCGAACCACGCCGCGATGCCGGCGATCAAGCCGCCACCACCGACGCTCACCAGCACGCTGTCCGGCACGCCTTCGTCGTCCTCGATCTCCATCGCGAGCGTGCCGGCGCCGGCCACCACCTCGGGCTGGTCGTAGGCATGCGTGAGCAGCGCCCCGGTCTGCTGCTGGCGCGCGAGGCAGGCTTCCAACGCTTCGGCATACACGTCACCGGTGACGACGACGTCGGCGCCGAGCTCGCGCAGCCGCGCCTGCTTGGCGGGGCTGGAGACGGTCGGCACGAAGACTTCGCAGCGCACGCCGAGCGCACGCGCGGCCGCGGCGGTGGCGATGCCCGCATTGCCGCCCGACGCGACGATCACGCCGGCGGCAGGAATCGGGTTGGCCAGCAGCCGGTGGAACATGCCGCGCGCCTTGAAGCTGCCGGCGACCTGCTGGTGTTCCAGCTTGAGCCAGACCTCGGCGCAGCGCACGCCGAACGCGGACCCGGGCAGCACCCACAAGGGCGTGCGGCGCAGGAAATCGGGGAACGTCGCGAAGCGGCGTGCCGCCTGCTCGATGTCCGACGGCGTCAAGATACAACCTCCGCGCCAGGCGCTGCCCGGCTCACGGCGCCTTCAGGCCCTTGGGCAGCGGGAACTTCATCGTCTCGACCACGCCGTCCATGCGGCGCACCGTCACGCCACCGAGCTCGCGGATGCGGTCGATGACGCGGGTCACCAGGACTTCCGGGGCAGACGCCCCCGCGGTCAGGCCCACGCGTTGCCGGCCCTCGATCCACTCGGCCCGCAACTCGTCGGCGCTGTCGACCATGTGGCTTTCCACGCCCAGCTTGCGCGCCAGCTCCGCGAGGCGGTTGCTGTTGCTGCTGGTGGGGCTGCCGACGACGATGACGACGTCGACCTCGCGCGACAGCAGCTTGACCGCATCCTGGCGGTTCTGCGTCGCGTAGCAGATGTCCTGCTGCTTGGGCTCGCGGATCGCGGGGAAGCGCTTGCGCACCGCGGCGGTGATTTCCGCCGCGTCGTCCACCGACAGCGTGGTCTGCGTGACGACGGCGAGCTTCTCCACCTGCGCCGGCTGCACGTGGGCGACGTCGCCGACGTCCTCGACCAGGTGGATGCCCGACTCGAGCTGGCCCATCGTGCCCTCGACCTCGGGGTGGCCCTTGTGGCCGATCATGATGAATTCGTAGCCTTCGCGCGCGAGCTTGGCGACCTCGACGTGGACCTTGGTCACCAGCGGGCAGGTGGCGTCGAAGATGCTGAAGCCGCGGCGCTGGGCCTCGTCCTGCACCGCCTTGCTGACGCCGTGCGCCGAGAAGACGAGCGTCGAGCCCGGCGGCACTTCCGCCAGGTCCTCGATGAAGATCGCGCCCTTGGCCTTCAGGTCGTTGACGACGTAGGTGTTGTGCACGATCTCGTGCCGCACGTAGATCGGGGCACCGAACTTGGCCAGCGCGCGCTCGACGATCTCGATGGCGCGGTCGACGCCGGCGCAGAAGCCGCGCGGCTCGGCCAGGATGACTTCCTTGGCCAGGTCCATCAGAGCACCCCCACGAGTTGCACCTCGAACGTGACCGGCTGGCCCGCGAGCGGATGGTTGAAGTCGAACAGCACGGCGTCCGGCGCGCCTTCGCGGCCGACCTGCTGCACGGCGCCCGCGTAGCTGCCCAGCCCGTCGGGCGTGGGGAACTGCACGACGTCGCCGGCCTGGTACTGCTCGTCGGGGTCGCCCATCTCGCGCAGCAGCTGGCGCGACACCCACTGGAGCATCTCGGGGTTGCGCGGCCCGAAGGCTTCGCCCGCCGGGATCTCGAACGTCGCGCGGGCGCCCTCTTCCAGGCCCAGCAGGCGCTGTTCGACGGCCGGCGACAGCTCGCCGCTGCCCAGCGTCAGCGTCGCGGGCTTGTCGGCGAAGGTGTTGATGATGTCGCCCTGCGGCCCGGCGAGCCGGTAGTGCAAGGTGAGGAAGGAGCCCGGTTGGACCCGTGGCGCGGGGGAGGAACCCATGGCAGTCTCGAACAACCCGTCATTGTAGGCGGCGCCCCGTCCCCGCCCCGCCAGCGCAGCACAAGCCCCGACGCCCCGATGGCCCTCCTCGACCTGCCCGTCGACGCCCGCCCGCGCGAGAAGCTGCTGGCGCGCGGCCCGGCGGCCCTGTCCGACACCGAGCTGCTCGCCATCCTGCTGCGCACCGGCACCGCCGGCCGCGGCGTGTTCGCGCTCGCCGACGACCTGCTCGGGCGCTTCGGCGGCCTCGCCGGCCTCCTGGGCACCGGGCCGCAGGACCTGCGCGTGGTCAAGGGGCTGGGCGGCACCGCCAAGCGGGCCGAACTGGCCGCGGTGCTGGAACTGGCCCGCCGTGCGCTGGCCCAGCAGTTGCGCGCCCGCGAGGTGTTCACGTCGCCCGACACCGTCAAGCACTACCTCCAGTTGCACCTGGGGCGCCAGCCGCACGAAGTCTTCGCCGTCATGTTCCTCGACTCGCAGAACCGGCTGCTGGACCTCGAGGTGCTGTTCCGCGGCACCTTGACGCAGACGTCGGTCTACCCGCGCGAGATCGTCGTGCGCGCCCTGCACCACGAAGCGGCGTCCGTGGTCCTGGCCCACAACCATCCCAGCGGCACGCTGCAGCCGTCGCGCGCCGACGAAGCGCTGACGCACACCGTGAAGGCGGCGCTCGCGCTGGTCGACGTCCGGGTGCTGGACCACATCGTGGTGGCGCCGGGCGGCGCGGCGTCCATGGCCGAGCTCGGACTGCTCTAGCGACGCACGGGGCCTTCCGGCGCCCGGTGAAAATGGGTGCATGGACCACCACGTACCGCTGATTGCGACCATCGCCGCCGGCCTGGGTCTGGCCCTGCTGCTCGGCTTCCTGGCCGCGCGCGTGAAGCTGCCGGCGCTGGTCGGCTACCTGCTGGCGGGCGTCGTGATCGGTCCGTACACGCCGGGCTTCGTCGGCGATGCCGCCATCGCGGCGCAACTGGCCGAGATCGGCGTGATGCTCCTGATGTTCGGCGTCGGCCTGCACTTCTCGCTCGGCGACCTGCTGGCCGTGCGCAAGCTGGCGGTGCCGGGGGCGGTGGTGCAGATGGTGGCGGCGACTGTCCTCGGCGGCGGTCTGGCCCTGTGGTGGGGCTGGTCGCTGGCGGGCGCACTGGTGTTCGGCGTCGCGCTGTCGGTGGCCAGCACGGTGGTCCTGCTGCGGGCCCTGGAAAGCCAGGGCACGCTGGACAGCTTCAACGGCCGCGCCGCCGTCGGCTGGCTGGTCGTCGAGGACCTCGCGATGGTGCTGGTGCTGGTGCTGTTGCCGCCGCTGGCCGGCATCATCGCGCCGCAGGCAGGCACCGTCGTCGACGCGTCGATCTGGCGCACGGTGGGCGTCACGGTGGCGGAGGTCAGCCTGTTCGTCGTCCTGATGCTGGTGGTCGGCCGCCGCGTGTTCCCCTGGCTGCTGTGGCAGGTGCAGCGGGTCGGCTCGCGCGAGCTGTTCACGCTGTGCGTCGTGGCCGCGGCGATCAGCATGGCCTGGGGCGCGACCAAGCTGTTCGGCGTGTCGTTCGCGCTCGGCGCCTTCTTCGCCGGCATGGTGCTGCGCGAATCCGAGTTCAGCCACCGTGCGGCCGAGGAGTCGCTGCCGCTGCGCGATGCGTTCGCGGTGCTGTTCTTCGTCTCGGTGGGCATGCTGTTCGACCCCAGCGTGCTGCTGCGCCAGCCGCTGCAGGCGCTGGCCGTCGTCGCCGTCATCGTGCTGGGCAAGTCGATCGCCGCGGCGGTCGTGGTGCTCGCGCTGCGCTACCCGCTGCACACCGCGCTGTCGATCTCGGCCAGCCTGGCCCAGATCGGCGAGTTCTCCTTCATCCTGGCCGGCGTCGGCGTCTCCCTGGGCGTGCTGCCGGGCGAAGGCCAGAGCCTGATCGTCGCCGGCGCCATCGTGTCCATCGCGCTGAACCCGATCGTCTTCAAGGCCGTGGCGCCGCTGCAGCGCTTCCTGCTCGCGCGCTCCGCCCTCGCGCGGCAGCTGCAGTCGCGTGCCGACCCGCTGGCGGAACTTCCCATGGCGACCCACGAGCGCTACCTCGCCAAGCAGGTCGTCCTGGTGGGCCACGGCCGCGTCGGCAGCGAGATCGCCGCCGCCCTGCGCGCCGCCGGCCTGCCCTACGTGGTGGCGGAGCAGAACCGCGAAATCGTCGAACGGCTGCGTGCCGAAGGAATCCCCGCCGTCGCCGGCGATGCCGCCGAGCCCGAGGTGCTGGTGCAGTCGCACATCGCGCGCGCCCGCATGCTGGTGATCGCCACCGACGACACGCTGGGCGTGCGCCGCATGGCGACCACCGCCCGCGTGCTCAATCCATCCATCGAGATCATCGTGCGCGGCGACAACGCCGACGAGGCGCGCCGCCTCGAGCAGGAACTCTCCGGCCGCGTCTTCCTGGCCGAGCGCGAACTGGCCAGCGCGATGGGCCGCTACGTGGTGGAGCGCTGCGCCCTGTGAAGTCCAAGTCGCTGCAGGACCTGCAGCAGATCCGCCGCCAGCTGGTGGAACGGCAGGAACGGGAAGCCCGCGAGAAGGCGGCGCGCGAAGCCGAGGAGCGCCGGCGCGAAGCCGAGCGCACGCTGTTCCAGCGCAGCGTCGGCGCCGTCGAGCCCTTGCGCCATGGCCCGCGGGTGCCGCTCGCCGGCGACCTGCCGCTGCCCATCCCGGTGCAGCAGCAGCTGGACGAGCAGCGCGTGCTGCACGAGTCGCTCAGCGACGAGTTCGACGCCAGCACGCTGCTGGACGTCGACGACGCGCTCAGCTTCCGCCGCCCCGGCGTCGGCCTGGACGTCACGCGCAAGCTGCGCAAGGGGCACTGGAGCATCCAGCGCGAGATCGACCTGCACGGCCTGCGCGTGGAGGACGCCCGCGAGGCGCTGGCCGACTTCATGCGCGAAGCGCACAAGGCCGGCGTGCGCTGCGTGCGCGTGGTGCATGGCAAGGGCCTCGGCTCGCCCGGCAAGACGCCCGTCCTCAAGGGCAAGGTGCACGGCTGGCTGGTGCAGAAGAAGGAAGTGCTGGCCTTCGTGCAGGCGCGCGGCGACGAAGGCGGGGCCGGCGCGCTCGTCGTGCTTCTGCGCCCGTCCTAAGCCCCGGCCCGGTTGCGCATCCAGTCGGCGGTCTGGAAGAACGAGTCGTTGAGGCGGCGGCGCAGGTCGGCGTCGATGCCGACGTCGCCCATCGCTTCGTCCATGCACGCGAGCCACTGGTCGCGCTCCAGCACGCCGATCGAGAACGGCATGTGCCGCATGCGCAGGCGCGGGTGGCCGAACCGGTCCGTGTAGTGCGCCGGCCCGCCGAGCCAGCCGCACAGGAACCAGAACAGCTTCTCGCGCGCGCTTTCCAGCGTGGTGCCGTGCGCGGCGCGCAGCGCGGCGTACTTCGGCTCCAGGTCCATGAGGTCGTAGAAACGCTCGACCAGGTCCTTCACCTTCCCCTCGCCGCCGATCCACTCGAAGGGGGTGGCGAACGGCGGCTTGTCCTGCGGGTCCTGCATGCACTCATTGTCGCAGCCGAAAGCCATGCGGCGCTGGCGCGCCTGGCCAGCTTCGAGCGCAGAGGACGCAGAGCAAGCGCAGAGGTCGCAGAGAGAACTTGAAAAGGGTCTTTCCTCTGCGTTCTCTGCGACCTCTGCGTTGAAAGCTTTTTCTCAGTCGCTCATTCGGCAGCGCGCCGCAAAGTCTCCACCACCGGCCGCTGCAGCACCTCGCGCAAGCCCCACCAGCCGGCCGCCAGCGCGAGCGCGGCGCCGCAGAGGGCGCCGACGATCGGCACGAACGGGGATGCGGTCCACTGGAACTCGAACACGTAGCGGGCGAGCCCCCACCCGACCAGCGAGGCGACGCTGCTGGCGAGGAAGCCGGCGAGCAGGCCGACGCCGGCGAGTTCGGCGCGCTGCACCTGCCGCAGCAGCGACGCGCGCGCGCCGACGGCACGCATGATCGCGAACTCGCGCGCGCGCTCCTCGCGAGTCGCGGTGACGGCGGCGAACAGCACGACGACGCCCGCTGCGAGCGTGAAGCCGAACAGGAACTCCACCGCCCGCACCACCTTGTCCAGCACCGACTGCACCTGGTCCAGCGTGCTGGTCATGTCGACGTTGGTCACGTTCGGGAAGCGCCGCACCAGCTGGTTGTCGAAGCCGGGCCGCTGCGGCGCGCGGAACGCGGTCATGTACGTGGACGGCACGTCGGGCAGCTCGCTGACCGGGAACATGACGAAGAAGTTCGCCCGCATCGAGCCCCAGTCCACCTTGCGCAGCGACGTGATGCGCCCCTGCAGCGGCAGGCCGCCGATGTCGAACTGCAGCTGGTCGCCGAGCTTCAGGCCCAGCGTGGCGGCGATGCCTTCCTCCACGCTCACGGCGCCCTTCTCCTCGGGCACCCACTGGCCCGCGACGACCTGGTTGTGCGTCGGCTGCGCTGCCGCATGCGACAGGTTGAACTCGCGGTCCACCAGCCGCTTGGCGCGATCCTCGGTGAAATCGTCGGGACCGATCGCCTTGCCGTTCACGGCGACCAGCCGCCCGCGAATCATCGGGAACCAGTCGTAGCGCTTGACGCCGCCGGCGCGCAAGGCGTCCTGGAATTCCTGCGCCTGCTCGGGCATCACGTTGATCACGAAGCGGTTGGGCGCATCGGGCGGCGTCGCGCGCCGCCAGCTGTCCACGAGGTCCGTACGCAGCAACACCAGCAGCGCCAGCGCGAGCAGGCCGACCGCCAGCGAACTCGCCTGCACCACCGTGTACACCGGCCGCGCGGACACCTGCCGCGTCGCCAGCACGAGCCAGCGCGGCGCGGTGGCCTCGTTGACGACCGCGCGCAGCAGCTTCACCGCCGCCCAGCTCAACGCCGCGAAGACCAGCACCGCGCCCGCGAAGCCGCCCACGGCGATGCCGCCCAGCTTCAGGTCGCTGCTCGCAGCCAGCAAGAGTGCGGCGAAACCCGCCACGCCGACGACCAGCACCAGCGCCGACGCGGGCTTGAGGTTGCCGACGTCGCGGCGGATCACGCGCAGCGGCGGCACCTGCGCCAGCTGCAGCACCGGCGGCAGGCCGAAGGCGAACAGCAGCGTGAAGCCCATGCCGACACCCAGCGCCACCGGCCACGGCCCCGGCGGCGGCAACGAGGTCTCGACCAGCCCCGACAGCAGCAGCACGAACACGAAGTGCACCGCGTACCCGGCCACCAGCCCGAGCACGCTCGCTGCCGCGCCGACGGCGCCGAATTCCACCGTGTACGCCCACGCGATCGTGCGCTGCGGCAGGCCCAGCACGCGCAGCATCGCGCAGTCGTCCAGGTGCGCGGCCGCGAAGCCGCGCGCGGCCAGGGCGACCGCGACCGCACTGAGCAACGCCGAGAGCAAGGCCACGAGGTTGAGGAACTTCTCGGCCCGGTCCAGCGTTTGCCGCATCTCCGGCCGCCCGCCTTCCAGCGTTTCGAGCCGCACGCCGCGCACGTCGCCGCGCCCGAGCTGCGCCGCGGACCAGCGCGTGAAGTCGCGCACGCGGGCGTCGGATCCGGCGACGGCGAAGCGGTACGTCAGCCGGCTCGCCGGTTGCACCAGGCGGGTGCGCGGCAGGTCGCTGGCGGCGACCAGCACGCGCGGCGAGAACGCCGCGAAGCCGGTGCCGCGATCCGGTTCGAGCAGCACCACGCGCGTCACGCGCAGTTGCGCATCCCCGAGCAGCAGGGCATCACCGATGCCGATGCCCAGCGCTTCGAGCAGCGAGCGGTCGACCCAGGCTTCGCCCGCAGCGGGGATGGCGCGTGTCGTGGCGCCGGCCGCGCCCGGGACCGTCGCGACGGTGAGGCTGCCACGCAGCGGGTAGCCCGGTTCGACGGCCTTCAGCGCGACCAGCCGGCTGCCGCCACCCTGCGCATCGGTCGCGCGGGCCATCGTGGGGAACACGATGTTGGTGGCTGCCTGCAGGCCCAGCTCGCGCGCGCGCTGCACGAAGGCCGGCGGCGTCGGGTTGTCGCTCACGAGCACGGCGTCGCCGCCGAGCAGCTGGCGCGCATCGCGGGCCAGGCCGCCCTTGAGGCGATCGGCGAAGAAGCCGACGGCGGTCAGCGCCGCGACCGCCAGCGTGACGGCCACCAGCAGCAGGCGCAGTTCGCCGGCGCGCAGGTCGCGCCACAGGGTCCGCAGCCCGAGCCGCCAGGGGGTGTCTTGCATGCGCCGACCTTAGCACCGCCCCTTCCGGCATGCGTTTGCAGAGTCCCATCAGGGTTTGCTCCTGTCGGGTTGGCGCGGCCCGACAGGAGAATCGCGCGATGACCGCTCCCAGGGACCGCGTCCCGCCGCCACCGGACCACGCCCCGTCCCTGCCCGCGAGCTCGCAGGCTCCCGACGGCATCGACGTCCACCTGGTGGCCGAGGAAGTGCGCGGGCCGATCCTGGGCCTGTTCATCGCGGCCTACACGGTGTTCACGGCGCGCGGCTTCTTCTCCTATGCCAAGGTCACGTGGGCCGAACCGCGGTCGTACTGGGAGGCGCGCGACGTGTTGTTCAAGATCGCCCTCGGCCCGCGCGGCAACGCGAAGGACTCGCACGAAGGCGTGTTCCTCGCCGCGGAGGCCCGCCTGGGCCGGCGCACCGCGTTCCAGCCCACGCATCCCGCCGAGCCCTGAGGTCCAACGACGTGCGGACGCTCCCCTGGCCGATGCGTGCTGACGCGCGGCTGAGGCTCAGCCCGCGCGCACCGGGCCGCGCACGAAGGCCATGCCACGTGGCCGGCGCCGCACTTCACGCAGCAGCTTGAGATAGGTCCGCAGCACCTCGCGCTGCGCCGGACCCAGCCGGTGACGCCATGCCGCCCACGCCAGTCGCAAGCGCCCGCGCGGCATCCACGGCTTGTCGCGTCCGGTGAAGTGCACGATGCGCACCGGCCGCCCCTCGCCCGCTGCATGGGGCAGGCGATAGGCGCCGCTGTCCACGTAAGTGTCGACGTGCTCGAAGAACAGGTTGTCCCCCTCGTCCAGGTGCGGACCCGTGCGCGGCCAGTCGGCGTAGAAGGCGTTGACGAGGTCCTGGTCGCCCAGCGCTGCGCGTCCGACCGCTTTCATCTCGTCCGTCGCACATTCGAGCATCGCGGCCATTCGCGCCGGCAGCGTCGCGTCGGGCTCGATCACCATCAGCCCGGAGTTGAGCCGGTTCCAGTCGGGATGCAGGCGCTGCCCCGCCGGCACCGCCGCCATGTGCGGCGCATCGAACAGGTCGTCGACGTCGTCGAGCACGAGCATGTCGCTGTCGAGGTAGACGAGCTTGTCGAAGCCGGCAAGGCCGAACAGCCGCAGCTTGTCGAACGTGTGGTTCCAGTGCTGGTGGCGCTGCGATCGCTGCGTCCATCCCTGTGGCAGCAATGCATCCGCGGGCAAGGGCAGCACGCGGCTGACGCCCTCGCACGCGGCCGCTGCCACGCCGGTCGCTTCCGGCAGGTCGGCGGACAGCGCGACCACGAACGGGACCGTGGTCCCCGTGCGCCGAAGGCTGGCCGCCAGGCAGGCGACGCCCGGCAGGTAGCCGGGCGTGCTCAGGAGCGTGATGTAGGCGTGCATGCGTGTCCCGGGGTTGCCGGGCACTCTAGACGCACGCCGCGCGCGCATGTGTGTGCGCGCACCCTCACCTGAATCCCAGTGTTCAGGATGAGGCCAGGAGCCGCGTCAGGACACGGGCGACAGTCCGCGCGGCGCGCTCGGCCGCAGGGTCGCGTTTGCCTCCGAAGAGTCCGCTGCGTGCGGCAGGCCCGCGTCGAGCCGCGCCAGTTCGCGCCGGAACCCTTCGATGACCTCGGACACGCCCGGCTCGGCCATCATCGTGAAGTGCGAGCCATGCACGACGGTGACGCGCACCTGGCCCTGCACGTGGTCGTCCCAGCCGAGCTTCGGGCCGGCGTACAGGTACACGGTTTCGGCGAGCGCCGCGCGCATCAGGACCACGTCGCCTTCATACGGCTGGGGCTGGTAGCGCGCCTGCGCCTCGGTGAAGGTGCGGAACAGGTGATGCTCGACCAGTTCGGGCGTCAGCGTCTCGCCGCGCGCGATCTTCGCCAGGGCGGCTTCGGATTCGCGCACCATCTCGCGGCCGCGCCGCCGACGCTTCGGCGTGTCGAGCGCGAACGCCAGCGTCCAGTGCCGCTTGAGCCAGAACTTCTGCCACAGCGGCACGCGGCGGCCGGCGGCGATGGGCGACAGGGTGTCGATCATGATGATCGTCTCCACCTGCGCACCGTCGCGCCGCAGCTGCTGCGCCATCTCGTAGGCGATCACGCCGCCGCCGGAGTAGCCCGCGAGCCGGTAAGGGCCCGTCGGGTCGACGCTGCGGATCGCCTCGATGTACTGCGCCGCCATCGCCTCGATCGACTGCAGCGGCGCGAGCCGGCCGTCCACGCCCTGCGCCTGCAGGCCGTAGAAGGGCTGGTCAGTGCCGAGCCGGTCGGAGATCACCTTGAAGTTCAGCACGTTGCCGCCGGCCCCGTGCACGCAGAACAGCGGGCGGCGATCGGCCGAGCCGCGGCAGATCGGCACCAGCGGCGACCAAGAGCGCGGCAGCTGGATGACGTTCGAGGCCGATGCCGGCGCCGGCTGTGCGGGCGCACCGGGCATCGCGGTGTCGAGGTTGCCGGCCTGCGCGACGAGCGCGGCCAGGCCCGACAGCGTCGCGGCCTGGAACAGCGTGGCCAGCGGCAGGTCGACGTTCCACTGCTTGCGGATGCGCGCGAACAGGCGCACGGCCGCGAGCGAGTGGCCGCCGAGGACGAAGAAGTCGTCGTCGCGACCGACCTCGTCGATGCCCAGCAGCTCGCGCCAGATCTCGGCGATGCCGGCTTCGACCGGGTTGAGCTGCACCGCGGACGGCGCGGGGGCGCGGCTGGACGCGACCGGCGGCAGCGGCTTCGGGGCCGCGTCTGCCATCGCGCGGCGGATCGCCGACAGCGAGATCGACGACACCACCACGTCGCGCACGCCTTCGGTGAGCACGCGCTCGAACAGCGCCGGCGCATCCTCGGTGCGCAAGCCGGCGGCGAGCATCGCCTCGGTGAGGCTGGGCTCGCGCCGTGCATGCGCCGCTGCATGGCGAGCCATGGCTTGCGGGTCGACCCCGCGCAGGCTGAAGCCGTCGAACGTCGCGACGGGCGCGCCTTCCGGCGTGTGCAGCGTCACGTCGAACGAGGCGAAGCGCGACTGGCCCTGGCCCGGGCTGCGCCCCGCAGGCAAGCCCTTGAGTTCGACGCGGCTGATGCTGCGCAGCGGCAGCGGCGCGACGATGCGGATGCGGTCGACCGACAGCGGCACGAACAGCGCGTCCTTGCGCTCCGAGGCGTCGAGCAGCTGCAGCCCGAAGGTGGCGGCGATGTCGGTCAGCGCGGGATGCAGCGCGTACGGCTGCAGGTCGGCGGCGAAGCGCTCGGGAAGCGCCATCTCGGCGATGCCGCGCTTGCCGTCCAGGTGCATGCGCGCGATGTTCTGCCAGCGCGGCCCGAAGTCGACGCCGCCCTGCGGCAGCTGGCCGGGCACCCAGCCGGTCGCCGGACGGTGCGGATTGGGCGCCAGCGTGCCCTTGTAGCGGGCCACGGTGGCGCGCGCGTGTTGCAGCCAGGGCTCGGTTCCGTCGACGCGGCTGCGCACGGAGAACTCGTAGTGCTCGCCCGCGCGGCGCAGGTCCACGCGCACCTGGCGGCGCGCGGGACCCTCGAACACCATTGCTTCCTCGAACGACAGCGAGCGGATCTCGACCCCGCTGCCGGGATGCAGCTGCGCCATCGCGGCGCGCGCGATCTCGATGTACGCGGTGCCGGGCAGCACGGCGCGGCCGCCCACCATGTGCTCGCGCAGCACCCACAGGTCCTGCGGGTCGTACACGGCTTCGAATGCGGGACCGCCCTCGCCGTCGGCGCGAGCGCCCAGCAGCGGATGCAGGCCGGACGCGACCGGGGCGAGCGGCGCCTTGCCATACGCGCGCGCGGCCATGCCCTGGTCGCCCCAGATGCCCCAGTGGATCGCGAGGCCGTCGGGACGCGCCGCGGCGAGCGCATCGAGGTAGGCGTTGGCCGCCACGTAGTCGACCTGGCCGGGCGGACCGAGATAGACGCTGGTCGACGAGAACACGGCGAACACGTCGAGCTCGCCAGGCGGCAGCAGCTCGTGCAGCACCTGCGCGCCGGCGGCCTTGGGCGCCAGCACCTGGCGCACGCCCTCCGACGTCTTGGCGGCGATCGGCGCATCGTGCAGCGTGCCCGCGGCATGGAACACGCCTTGGATCGCGCCCCAGCGCGAACGCACGTCGGCCACGACCCTGGCCATCGCATCCCGGTCCGCCACGTCGGCGCTGTAGGTCGCCACCTGCGCGCCGCTGGCTTCGAGCGCGACGAGGCGGCGCACCAGGCGCGCGGTTTCGTCGGTGCCCTGGCCGGCCGCAGCCCACTGCGCGCGGGCCGGCAGCGCACGGCGGCTCACCAGCGCCAGCCGCGCGCGGTGCTTGCGTGCCAGCCAGTCGGCGAATTCGAGGGCGATGTCGCCCAGGCCGCCCGTGACCAGGTACACACCCTCGTCACGCACGCTCGCGCGCGCCCCTTCGACCGGGGCGGGCGTCTTCGCGAGGCGGGCGACGAAGCGCGAGCCCGCCTGCCAGCCGACCAGGTCGACGCCCGGAGCCGCGACGCACTCGCTGACGATGGCACGGGCCACGGCCGTGGAGGCGATGTCGGCCGGATCGAGATCGACGAGCACCGCCGACACGCTGGGCACTTCACGCGGGATGACGCGGCACGGACCGATCGCGAGCGCGCCGACGGGCTGCGTGACGCGGCGGCCGTCGACCGCCTGCGCACCGGCGGTGACGACGGCCAGGCGGATCGATTGCCGTACGTCCATCACCTGCAGCGTGCGCGCGAGATGCAGCAGGCTGTCGAAGGCCAGCGCCTGGCCACCCAGGCCGGCGTGCTGCGCGGCGTCGAGCGCCCACAGGTGCACGACGTGGTCCGGCAGGCGGCCGGCCTGCTCCAGCGCGGAGAACAGGCGCTCGGCGTCGGCGCCGTCGGCGGGATCGATCGTGAAGCTGCCGTCCGCGGCCGAGGCGAACGAAGTGCCGGCGCGCACCAGCGTCGCCTTGCCGCCTTCTTCCGCGATGCGGCGCAGGACGCCGGCGGACAAGGGCGAGTCGCTGCCGAACACCAGCCACTGCGCGCCCGATTGCGCGGTCGCGTGCGGCAACGGTGCCGGACTCCATTGCGGCGTGCCGAACCAGTCGTCCTGCTGCGGCAGGCGGGCGATGCGCGGACCCTGCTGCTTCGCCTCGGCCTCCACGACGCCCTTGCCGGGCTCGATCCAGTAGCGCTGGTGATCGAACGCGTAGGTCGGCAGCGAGATGCGCCGCGGCTGGCCGCCGCCACGCACCACGTCCCAGTCGGGGGTCACGCCGCGTGCCCACAGCGTGCCGACCGACGTGAGCATCAGCGGCAGGTCGCCCGTCGCTTCCTGCGGCTTGCAGGTCGACGGCAGGATGGTGCGTTGCTGGCCTTGCAGGTTCTGGCGCGCCAGCGCGGACATGCCTTGGCCAGGCCCCACCTCGAGCAGCACCGCGTCGCCCATCGCGAGCAGCTTGGCCACGCCATCGGCATAGCGGACGGGCTGGCGCAGGTGGCGCACCCAGTACTCGGGGTCGGCCAGCAGCGTGGCGTCGGCCCAGTCGCCGGTGAGGTTGGAGATGAACGGGACCTGCGGCGGCGACAGCCGCACGCGCGAGATGCCCTGGCGGAAGCGGTCCAGGATGCCGTCGAGCAGGCGCGAGTGCGCCGCGACGTTGATGTGCAGCCGGCGGCCTTCGCGCCCTTGCGCGGCCAGGCGCTTGCCCAGTTCCTCGATCGAGGCGGTGGCGCCCGATGCGATGCAGAGGTCGGGCGCGTTGATCACGGCGATGTCGAGCTCCAGGCCTTGCATCGCGGCCTGGAGTTCCGGCTCGTTCATGTCGACCGCGAGCATGCTGCCCGCCGGCACGGCTTCGAACAGTTGCCCGCGCAGCACGACGATGCGCAGCGCGTCGGCGAGCGACATGACGCCCGCGATGGTCGCGGCGGCGTATTCGCCCGCGCTGTGGCCGATGACGGCGGCGGGCTGGACGCCCCAGCTTTGCCACAGGCGCGCGATGGCGTACTCGAGCACGAACAGCGCGGGGATGTTGTAGCGCGGCTGCTCGAGCGCGCGCGCGGCGGTGGCGTCGCCCGGCTCGCGGTCGAACATGACGCTGCGCAGGTCGCCCGGTGCTTCCAGCGGCATCTGCGCGAAGCACTCGTCGACGGCCTGCCTGAACGCCGGCTGCGAGAGCAGCTCCTTGCCGGCGCCCGGGTAGCTGGCGCCGCCGCCGGGGAACATCATCACGACCTGCGGCGCGGCGCTGCCGGCCTTGCCGGTGGCGACACGCGGCGACTGGCGCGTCTCGAGCGCGGCAGCCAGGCCCTGCACGTCGCGCGCGACGATCGCGCAGCGGTGCGCGAAGCCGCGGCGGCCGACCTGCGTGGTGAATGCCGCATCGGCCAGCGAGAAGTCCGCCGGCGCCTGCGCGAGGAAGTCGCTCCACTTGGCCTTCAGCCGCTCCAGCGAGGTCGGCGTGCGCGCCGACAGCGTGAGCACCTGCCAGGGTTGGGCGGGCGCCTGTGACGCCAGCGTGGGCGGCTCCTCGACGATGACGTGCGCATTGGTGCCGCCCACCCCCAGCGAGTTGACGGCCGCACGGCGCGGCGTGCCATTGCGCTTCCATTCACGCGCTTCGTTGACGACGCGGAACGGCGTCTTGTCGATGTCGAAGCGGCTGTTGGGACGGGTGAAGTTCAGCGTGGCCGGGATCAGGCCATGCCGCATCGCGAGCGACACCTTGATCAGCGACGCGACGCCGGCAGCCGTGTCCAGGTGGCCGATGTTGGTCTTCAGCGAACCGATGCCGGCAAAGCCGCGCCCGCCTTCGCCGTAGGCCTGCGTCAGCGCAGCCACTTCGATGGGGTCGCCGACCGCCGTCCCGGTGCCGTGCGCCTCGACGTAGTTGATGGTCGACGGGTCGACGTTGGCGACCGCCAGCGCCTCGACCGCGGCACGCGCCTGGCCGTCCACGCTGGGCGCCAGGTAGCCCGCCTTCTGCGAGCCGTCGTTGTTGACGGCCGAGCCGCGGATCACGGCGTAGATGTTGTCGCGGTCGCGCACCGCGTCCTCGAGGCGGCGCAGCACGACGACGCCGGTGCCGCTGCCGAACAGCGTGCCGCTGGCGCTCTCGTCGAACGCGCGGCAATGGCCGTCGGGCGCCAGGATCTCGCCTTCGGCGAAGCGGTAGCCGTGGCGGTGCGGCAGCTCGATGCTGGCCGCGCCGGCCAGCGCCATGTCGCACTCGCCGGCCAGCAGGCTCTGCGCCGCGACGTGCACCGCGACGAGCGAGGTGGAGCAGGCGGTCTGGACGCCGACGCTGGGGCCCTTGAGGTCCAGCAGGTACGACACGCGGGTGGTGAGGAAATCCTTGTCGTTGCCGGTGTGCCGCAGCAGGAACAGGCCGACCGACTTCTTCAGCTCCGGATTCGACAGCAGGTTGTACGGCAGGTAGGCCTGCATGCCGCAGCCGCCGAACACGCCGATCGCGCCTTCGAACTTCTCGGGCGGATGGCCCGCGTCCTCCAGCGCTTCCCAGCACGCTTCCAGGAAGTGGCGGTGCTGCGGGTCCAGGATGGCGGCGTCGCGCTTGGAGAAGCCGAAGAACTCGGCGTCGAACATCTCCATGTCGGGCAGCACGAGGCTGGCGCGCACGTAGTTGGGGTCGGCGAGCTCCTCCTCGCTGACGCCGGCGGCGCGCAGTTCCTCGTCGGAGAGCCATTGCGTCGCCTCGCGGCCCGCGGCGAGCAGCTTCCACAGCTCGCCCGGCGTGCGGGCGGCGGGAAAGCGGCCCGCCAGCCCGACGACGGCGATGCAGCCGGGCTCGAGGGTGTCGAGGATGGGATCGTTCATGGGTGATGCATCAGGCCGTCGGGGTGGCCAGGTGGCGGTTGCGCAGCATGCGGCGCGCCTGGGCGCGGCTCTGGCCTTGCGAGACGGCGGTCGATTGGGCGCCGCCGGACAGGTGCGCGGCGAGCGCGCGGATCGTCGGCAGGCGGAACATGTCGGTGATGGGCACTTCCTGCCCCGTGGCCTCGCGCAGGCGACGCTGCACCTGCACCACGAGCAGCGAGTGGCCGCCGAGGTCGAAGAAGTTCTCGGTCGTGCCGACCGCTTCCAGGCCCAGCACGTCCTGCCAGATGCCCGCGATGGTGGTCTCCATCGCGTTCTCCGGCGCTATTGCGCTGCGCGGCGCGGCGGCGACGCGCGGGTCGGGCAGCTGCTTGCGGTCGACCTTGCCGTTGGGCGTCATCGGCAGTGCGGGCAGCACCATCACCACCGCCGGCACCATGATCTCGGGCAGCGCCCGCGCCACCGCTTCGCGCAGCGCCGTGCCTTGCACGTGCGTGCCCGGCTTGCCGGTCACGTAGCCGGCCAGGAATTTCTGGCCGCTGGCGTCGTCACGCGCCACCACCACCGCCTGCTTCACGCCGTCCTGGCGCAGCAGCACGCTCTCGATCTCGCCCAGTTCGATGCGATGGCCGCGCAGCTTGACCTGGTGGTCGATGCGGCCCAGGAAGTCGATCGAGCCGTCGGGCAGGCGGCGCACCAGGTCGCCGGTGCGGTACCAGCGCGCGCCGTTCGCGTCTTGCACGAAGCGCTCGGCGTTCAGCTCGGGCCGGTGCAGGTAGCCGTCGGTCACGCCGTCGCCGCCGATGAACAGCTCGCCCGGCACGAGCGCGGGGCATTCGGCGCCCCAGGGGGTACGGATCGACAGTTGCGTGTTGGCGATCGGTTCGCCCAGCGGCACGCGGCCGTCGAGCTTCTCGAGATTGGCCGTCGTCGACCACACCGTGGTCTCGGTCGGGCCGTACATGTTCAGCAGCGCACCGGGCACCAGCGAGCGCAACTGCGTTGCCATCTCCAGCGGCAACGCCTCGCCACCGACCATCATCGCGCGCAGCCTGGACAGCGCGGCGCGGCCCGGCGCGTCGGCCAGCAGCATCGCCGCCATCGAGGGCGTGCACTGCAGGTGCGTCACGCCGTGCTGCAGCGCGTTCTCCGCGACGGACACGCGGCGGGTGCTGGCGGCGGGCGCGCGGCTGGCTTCCATCAAAGCCTTCAGTTGCGGCAGGCTGGCCAGCACGGTGTCGGGCGCGATGCCGAAGTCGACCAGGCAGGCGATCTCGTCGACGCCGGCGTCTTGCACCTTGCGCACCATGTCCAGGCAGCGCTGCGGCGTGCCGATCAGCGCGCTGCTGCCGTAGTAGCGCTGGAACGCGTGGTCCAGCAGCGCGTCGGTTTCCGCGGGCGACAGCGGCGCGGCGTCCATGATCTCCTGCGGCGTGCGGCCGTCGGCGGCCGCGCGTTGCACGAAGGTCGGGAAGGTCCAGGCGGCCTTGCGCACCAGGTCCATCGCGCCGCGAAGGTAGTTCTTCATCGGCTGGCGCGCCGTCTCGCGCGCCCGGTCCTCGTCGTCGTCGACGTAGGTGTGCAGCATCAGCGTGACGTGGCCCTCGCCGGGGTGGCCGGCTGCCTTCCACGCCGCGCGGTACAGGCGCAGCTTCTCGGCGACGTCGTCCACCGTCTGGCCCAGCAGGTGCGTCAGCAAGCGGCAGCCCATGGTGCCGGCCTGCTCGAAGGTCTTCGGGTTGCCCGCCGCGGTGATCCACACCGGGATGTCCTGCTGCACCGGCCGCGGCAGCGTGCGCGTGGGCACCTGGTCGCCTTTGGGGCCGGGGAACGGCACCGCCTCGCCCTTCCACAGGCGCCGCACGGTGTCGATGTGCTCGACCATCACCTGCTGGCGGTTGGCGAAGTTCTGCGGCGCGAGCACGAAGTCGTTCGGCTGCCAGCCGGACGCGAAGGAGATGCCGACGCGGCCATTGGACAGGTTGTCGACGAACGCCCAGTCCTCGGCCACGCGCACCGGGTGGTGCAGCGGGATCACGCAGCTGCCCGCGCGGATCTGCACGCGCGTCGTCATCGTCGCCAGCGCGGCGGCGGTGACGACGGGGTTGGGATACAGCCCGCCGAAGGCGTGGAAGTGGCGCTCGGGCGTCCACACGGCCGAGAAGCCTTCGCGGTCGGCGAACTTCGCGCCTTCCAGCAGCAGCCGGTAGCTGTCGCGCGTGTCGCTCGACTCGTCGCTGGCGAAGTAGAACAGGCTGAACTCGGGGGCCTTCACCGGCGCCGCGGCGGTGTCGGAGTGCAGCACCACCGTCACGCCACGCGCGAGCGTCCAGTACAGCTCCAGCACCGAGATGTCGAACGACAGGCTGGTGACGGCCAACCACTTGGAGCCTTCTTCGCGCGGGACGCGTTCGTCCATGCCCGCGAAGAAGTTCATCACGTTGCGCTGCGTGACCACGACGCCCTTGGGCTTGCCGGTGGAGCCCGAGGTGTAGATCACGTAGGCCGGACGGCGCGCATCGGCTTCGGGCAGCGCTTGCGGCGCGACGGCCTCAGGCTGGTCGATGCGCAGCATGCGGCCGGCGTCGACGTCGATCGCGGTGGCGGACGGGGCGCTGACCAGCACCACGGGCGCATTGGCGTCTTCGACCATGAACTGCAGCCGGTCCTTCGGGTACTCGGGGTCGAGCGGCAGGTAGGCGGCGCCGGCCTTCATCGTCGCCAGCACGGCGACCAGCAGCGCCGGAGTGCGCGGCAGGCACAGGCCGACGATGTCGCCAGCGCGCACGCCGCGGGCGACCAGGCGGTTTGCGAGCGCCGTGGATTGCTCCTCCAGCTGGGCGTAGGTGAGCGATTCGGGACCGGTGGTGACCGCGACCTGCTCGGGCGTGCGCGCGGCCTGCGCCGCGATCAGCGTGTGCACGCAGGCTTGCTTGTCGAACGCCGACGCGGCCCGCGACAGGCGCGCCACGCTGTCCTGCTCGGCAGACGGCAGCAGCGGCAGCTCGCCGATGGGCCCCTGCCCTTGCGCGAACGCGTGCAGCCAGGCTTGCAGCTGGGCGGCCATCGCGACGCCTGCGTCGGGCGCGAACACGGCGTCGTCGAGCAGCAGTTCCAGGTCGCCGCGTGCATCGACGGTGAGCAGCGCCTCGCAGCCCGCCGGCAGCGATTGCGGCGCCAGCGCCAGCGCGACCTTGCGCAGCGCCGCCAGCGGCACGGAGCGCTCGCCCAGGCGCGACGGCAGGTCGCGCGTCAGCGGGCCGGCGCTGCGCGCGTGCGACAGCGTGCGCTCCAGGACGCCAGTGAATTGCAGCGTCGCCAGCGTCGGTGGCACGCTGGCCGTCATCGGCACCCAGGCGTCCAGCCAGGGCTCGAGGCCATGGGCCTGCTCCTGCAGCGACGCGTCGGTGTAGAGAACGCTGGTGCGCTCCTGGCCCGTGAGCATCGAGAGCCACGCATGGAAAGCGGCCAGCACCACCGGTGCCGGCGGTGCCACGCCGAGGTGGTGCTTCTGCACGCCGGCAACGCCCGCTTCGTTGCGGCGCGGGTACGGCAGTTCGACCGGCGCCAGCGCATGCAGCACGTCGGTCCAGTGCGACTCGCCCTTGGCGATGGAGTCGAGGCGATCCTGCAGGCGGCTGCGTGCAGCCTCCGGAACGCCGAGCACGGCGCCTGGCTGCACGCGCGGTGCGCCACCCTCCAGGGTCGTGCAGCCGCCGAGCACCAGCTCGCCGCCCAGCGCGGCGACGCGAAGGGTGTCGCCCTGCACGCCGAGCACCGTGCCGGGCGCGGCGCTGGCCAAGCCGTCGCGCACTTCGGCGCTGCGCACGAGCACGAGCTCGTCGCCCGCCAGCACCTTGGCGCGGCCGAGCGGGTTGGCGTACTGGCCGAAGTCGAGCGCGCGCACGAGCGCGGCGAGTTCCTGGGCGGGCCGCGTGAAGTCCAGTGTCGCCAGCAGCGCGGGGCGCTTGTGGCGGCCGAAGTAGGTGCGCTCGCCGCTTTGCGCCGCCAGCGCGAGGCGGTCATGCGCGATGTCGTCGGCGATCTGCGTGAAGGCCGCGAGGCCGGCTTCGTAGCACTTGGCGTTCAGGCTCAGCGCCGTTTCGGCGGGCGACACCTCGAACGAACCCTGCCGCACGATGCGGCCGGCATCGGCACGCGCGGTCATCTCGTGCCACGTGACGCCGTGCACGCCCTCGCCGGCCATCAGCGCCCAGCAGGTGGCGTTGAGGCCCGCGTAGCGAGGCAGCAGCGCATCGTGGAAGTTGATCGCGAGCTGGCCCGCGCGCTCCAGCACCGCCTGCGGCAGCATGCGCAGGTTGGCGACGCTGAACAGGTAGTCGAAGCGGAGGCCATCGAGCTGGGCACCCCACTCGCCTTCCATCGCGATCGCGCGCACGTCCTGCGCGCGCGCCCAGTCGAGATTCGCGCTGCTGCCCGACACCACGGCGGCCACCGAGTGGCCGGCACGGCGCCACGCTTCGGCGCATTGCACCAGCAGGCTCCCATCCCCCACGAACACAGCCGTTGTCGTCGTCATTTCGTTCTCAGGTACAGCGGGTTACGGATCAACGATGCTAGAAGCCTGGGCTTCCGCGCAGTGACGTTGTTTACAAATTGCAATTCCTCGGTGCTCTTCCGCGAAGCGGCGCGTGGCCAGCCCGTCGAGCTGGACCAGGCGCACGTCGCCGAGTTCGTCGCTCGCGAGCGCCAGCGCATGGCCTTCGGGCGCGGGCAGGCGCAACACGACGGTGCCGACGGGCAGCAGCGTGTTGCCGTCGATGACCTCGAAGCAGTCGTCGCCCGCGAACGGCCGCAGCCCGATGCGCGGGTTCGACGCCGACAGGCCGGTGCCCTGCGCCTTCCAGTACGCCTCCAGCGCGGTCCATTGCAGGAACAGGTCCACCGGTTCGGCGTCGGGCAGCGCGACCACGAAGGGGTCGAGCACCGAGGCCTGCACCGACGCATTCACGGTTTCCACGTCCACACCCAGGCGCGTGACGCGGCCCACCGCGCAAGCGACGAGGCCGCGGCTGCGCGTGAGGCTGAAGGCGGGCGCCTCTGGCGCATCGAGCAGCACGGGGCGGCCGTGGGCGGCGGTGCCGAAACGCAACTCGCTCGGGTCCGCGCCGAGCGCGGTGCCGAGCGCCATGCGGCGCAGGGCGTGAGCGAGGATGAAGGCGTTGCGGTCGACGTCGAAGCGGAACGCATCGGCGCGTTCACGCTCGCCGGCATCCAGCAGCGCGCGCAGGGTCTCGCACGCGGAGGCGCCGACGCCGTCCGGCCGTGCCGTCCACACCTCGATCGCCCCAACCTGCATCGGACTCCCTGGTTGCATTTCCTGACGCGGCGATGGTGCCGGTCAGGCAAGCCCTTGTGCGCTTCAGTGGCCCGGACGGACTACGGCTCCCGCGCGCGTGCGTTGCGTCGAGCAAACTCGTGCGCATGTCGAAGGCCGAGCCACCGGACCGCGGCGCCCCACGGATGAGTCGCGCGGCGATTCCCATCCTGTCGTACCACCAGGTCGACCGGCCGCCGCCGCGTGGCACGCCGGTGCGGTCGCTCGTGTTGCCGCCATGGCGGCTTGCAGCGCAGCTGCAGGCGTTGCGCGCCCTCGGCTGGCAGGGCCTGTCGATGCGCGAGCTGCAACCGTACCTGCGCGGCGAGCGCCACGGCAAGGTCGTCGGGATCACTTTCGACGATGGTTACCGCAACAACCTGCGGCACGCGCTGCCGGTGCTGCAACGGCTGGGCTTCAGCGCGACGGTGTTCATGGTCAGCGGCCAGCTCGGCGGCACGAACGCGTGGGACCACGCGCTGGGCGTGCCGCCATCACCGCTGATGACCGCGGCGGAACTGCGCGAATGGATCGACGCCGGCATGGAGGTGGGCTCGCACACGCGCAACCACGTGAACCTCGCGCAGTGCGACGACACGACCGCGCGCGAGGAGATCACCGGTTCGCGGCTCGACCTCGAGGACGTGCTGGGCGTCCCGGTGCGCAGCTTCTGCTACCCCTACGGCGGCCACCGCGCCGAGCACGCCGAGATGGTCCGCGAAGCCGGCTACACCAGCGCCACCACGATCGTCAGCGCGCGCACGCAGGAGGGCGATGACATGTTCCGGTTGCCGCGCGTGTCCGTGGAACTCGACGACCCGATCGCGCGGACCGTGCTGCACGTCGCCACGCCCTGGCTGGAGTGGCGTTCCCGCCGCCGTGGTGCGGCCGCCTTGCCGGCGGCCTGTTGATTTCTCAACGCAGAGGGCAGGCAGAAGCGCAGAAGGAAGACAGAAGGAAGCAGATAGAGTGCAAAGAGGTTCGCTCCCTCTTTTTTCTGCGCCTTCTGTCCCTGTTCTGCGTCCTCTGCGTTGAGATCAGGCTGCGATAAGCAGCCGCTCCTTGCCCGTGTAGCAGAGGAACCGCCTGTTCAGCGCGCGGCCGATGGTGCACAGGCCCAGGCGGTCGGCGATGGACCAGCCCATTTCGGTCATGCCACTGCGGGACACGACGATCGCCACGCCCATCTGGGCGGACTTGATCACCATCTCGCTCGTCAGCCGCCCCGTCGTGTAGAACACCAGCGGCTCCGCCCCGCGGTCGACGGGTTCGGGCCGCATCCACATCCAGCCCGCGATGGTGTCGATGGCGTTGTGGCGGCCGACGTCCTCGACGAACAGCAGCAGCTCGCTGCCGCGGAACAGCGCGCAGCCGTGCACCGAGCCGGCGGACTTGTACGTGCTCTCCTGCAGCCGGATCGCGTCGACGATGGCGTAGAGCGTGGCCTGCGTGAGCGTGGCGTCGGGCAAGCGCAGCGATTCCACCTCGTCCATCAGCGCGCCGAACACGCTGCCCTGGCCGCAGCCGGTGGTCACCACGCGCTTGCTGGTGCGTTCCTCGATGCGTTCGATGCCGCTGCGGGTCTTCACCGCGGCGCTGCCGACTTCCCAGTCGACGGTGACCGACTCGACCTCGTCGAGCGACCGCACGAGCCGCTGGTTGCGCAGGTAGCCGAGCACCAGCCACTCGGGATGCGCGCCCAGCGTCATCAGCGTGACGAGTTCGCGCTTGTCGACATAGACGGTGAGGTCGCGCTCGGCCGGGATGGCGACGTGCTGCGCCTGGCCGGTCTCGTCGACGGCTTCGATGGTGCGGGTGAGGGGCGCGGTGGCCTGGGTCAGGCGAGGCAGCATCGCGCGAGTGTCGCACCGGCCCGGAGGCCGGCGCGGCACGGGGCCTAGTTGGCCGACTTCTTGGCCGGCTGCATCTGGCCCGACGTCGCGTTGACGCTGGGCGGCTTGGTCGCGGTGCCGGCGGGCGAGTGCGCGCCGGAGGTTTCCAGCGGCGTCTCCTTCGGCGCGTTGGACGCGAACGGGCCGGGGTCGGTGCACGGCGGCGGGACGGACGCTGCGACCGGCGTCGACGTCGGCCCGGAGGCGGCGCCCGCGGGCTTGGACGCCGCGGCAGCGGACGCCTTGGCGGCGGACTTGTTGCCGTACTTGGCGGCGATCACGTCCTGCGACTTGCACAGCTTGTACGAGTCGACCTTGGTCTGCCACGCGGTCTTGGCAGCGGCTTCGGCGGCCTTGGACTTGGCCGCCTCGTCCTGCGGCGGGGCCGGGATCTTGGCGGAAGCGACGCCGCCGAGGGCGGCCAGCAGCAGGGCGGGAAGGAGGCGCTGGATCATGGTCGTGTCTCGCGGTCAGGCGGCTCGGGCAGGTTCGGCGGGGACCGCCGGCTGCGTGCTGCGTTCGGCGGGGATCTTGCCCGCCCGGATGTCGTCGTACCAGTAGGCGTGGTGCTCTTTCGCCCAGGCCTCGCCCACCCAGCCGCGGCGCATGGCGGTGTACGCGCCGCGCATGCCGATGGTGCCGATGTAGATGTGGCCCAGGAACACCACGATCATCAGCATCGTCGAGACGGCGTGGACCATGTGCGCGTACTGCATCGCCTGGCGGTCGTACGTGATGGCGGGCCACAGCTTGTCGAGCACCAGGCCGGAGGTGGTGACGAAGAAGCCGAGCAGCAGCACGCCGCCCCAGAACACCAGCTTCTCGCCCGCGTTGAAGCGGTGCGACGGCAGCTCGCCGTTCGGGTCCCTGGACAGCATGCCGCCCAGGCGCAGCGCCCAGCGCATGTCGCCCTTGCGCGGGAAGTTGTCGCGCAGGAAGGTGACGAAGATGATGATGAGGGACACGACGAACAGCGGGCCGACGAAGTTGTGCAGGTTCTTCAGCGCGTACGTGAGCCAGCCGAACAGCTGGCCGCCGATCAGCGGCAACAGGAAGAACTTGCCGAACGCCATCACCAGGCCGGAGATCGCCAGGATGCTGAACGCGATGGCGTTCGCCCAGTGCGCGGCGCGCTCGAACGGCGTGAAGCGCTCGATGCGGGCGCCGCCGTCGAGCGCGTCGCTGTGGCCCAGCGGCCCGCGGGCGAAATAGAAGATCGCCAGCGCGCCCAGCACGATCAGCACCAGGGAGCCGCCGTAGGGGATGAGCCAGTTGTTGCGCACCTGCCGCCACGCTTCGCCGGCGGTGGTGTGGCGCGAACCCGGGTAGGTCACGAACGGCTGCACCAGCACGCCGGCCTCCGGCGCTTCGGACTTCGGCAGCGACGTGTAGCCCTGCGCGCCGGCGCCGACCGCGCGCCACATCGGCGCGTTGTTGCCCGGCTGGACCTTGGCGCGCTCGCCATTGGTCTGCTTGGCGTAGTCCGGCTCGTTGCTCGCGTCCTTGATCGTGAAGATGTTCTGGCCCTGGATGCCGCCGAGCCCGCCGGCCGCGGGGGCCGACGCGGCCGCCGCCGCAGGTGCCGCCGGCCTGGCGCCGGCCGTCGTGCTGTCCGCCGGCTGGTTGGCCTGCGCGAACGCACCGCCCATCACGAGCGCCAGTGCGGCGCCTGCGATCCAGCGTGCGAGTTCAGTTGACCTTGACATAGTCGTTCTGCCCCGCGGCGCGGACCTTCATCTGCTGCTCCCAGGCGGCCTTGTCGCCGGCCTTCCAGGTGCCGGCCTGGAAAGCGGCCACGCCGGTGCCTTGCGAGGGCGACGTGTCGGGACGGTTGCCGCTGCGCAGCGTCTGCGGCTTGTCGCCGCACGCGGCCAGCGCGAACGCGCAGGCCGCCAGGAGGATCGCGTGCTTCATGACTTGGTCCCCGTGGGTGCGGCCGCCTGCTGCTGGGTGCCGTAGGCGGTGCCCCAGCCCCAGACTTCAGCGCCCTTGCCGCGCTTGACGACCCGGTTGCGGAAGATGTCGGCGACCACGTCGCCGTCGCCGGCGAGCAGCGCCTTGGTGGAGCACATCTCGGCGCAGGCGGGCAGCTTGCCTTCGGCCAGGCGGTTGCGGCCGTACTTGTCGAACTCGGCCTCCGAGCCGTTGGCCTCGGGGCCGCCGGCGCAGAACGTGCACTTGTCCATCTTGCCGCGCACGCCGAACGTGCCCGACGCCGGGAACTGTGGCGCGCCGAACGGGCAGGCGTAGCTGCAGTAGCCGCAACCGATGCACACGTCCTTGTCGTGCAGCACGACGCCTTCCTCGGTGCGGTAGAAGCAGTTGACCGGGCACACCGCCATGCAGGGCGCGTCCGAGCAGTGCATGCAGGCGACCGAGATCGACTTCTCGCCGGGCACGCCGTCATTGAGCGTGACGACTCGGCGGCGGTTCACGCCCCAGGGGATCTCGTGCTCGTTCTTGCACGCGGTGACGCAGCCGTTGCATTCGATGCAGCGTTCCGCGTCGCAGATGAATTTCATTCGGGCCATGGTCGTCTCCCTCGATCAGGCGGTGAACCGCTCGATGTTGCAGATCGTGGTCTTCGTCTCCTGCATCATCGTGACGGAGTCGTAGCCGTAAGTCGTCGCGGTGTTGACCGCCTCGCCGCGCACCACCGGGTGGGCACCCGCCGGGTAGTACGGCAGCATGTCGACGCCCTGCCAGCGGCCGGAGAAGTGGAACGGCATCCACACGGTATCGGGGCCGACGCGCTCGGTGACCAGCGCCTGCACCTTCAGCTTGGCGCCAGTCGGGCTGTGCAGCCAGACGAATTCGCCGTTGCGGATGCCGCGGTCGGCGGCCGCCTTCGGGTTGATCTCCACGAAGGCTTCCTGCTGCAGCTCGGCCAGCCACGGGTTGGACCGCGTCTCTTCGCCGCCGCCTTCGTACTCGACCAGGCGGCCCGAGCTGAGGATCAGCGGGAACTTCTGCGCGACGTTGTCGGCCAGGTTCTTCTGCTGCAGCGTCTTGTACAGCGTGGGCAGGCGCCAGAACGCCTTCTTGTCGTCGTGCGTCGGGTACTTGGCGACGAGGTCCGGCCGCGTGCTGTAGATCGGCTCGCGGTGCTGCGGGATGCCGTCCGGGAAGTTCCAGACGATCGCGCGCGCCTTGGCGTTGCCGAAGCAGTGGCAGCCGTGGTTCTTCATGGCCACGCGGATGATGCCGCCGGACATGTCGGTCTTCCAGTTCTTGCCCTCGGCCAGCGCCTTCTCGGCATCGGTCAGTTCGTCCCACCAGCCCAGCTTCTTGAGCAGGACGTGGTCGAACTCGGGGTAGCCGGTCTGGATGTCCGCGCCCTTGGACGCGGAGCCGTCCTCGGCCAGCAGGTTGACGCCGTCCTTCTCGACACCGAAGTTGGCGCGGAAGTTGCCGCCGCCGTCCATGACGTGCTGGTTGGTGTTGTACAGGACGTGCGTGCCGGGGTGCTTGAGCTCCGGCGTGCCGTAGCAGGGCCAGGGCAGGCCGAAGTAGTCGCCGGCGATGTCGTAGCCGGTTTCCTTGTCGACCCAGCTGCCCTTGGCGCGCAGCGACTTGACGTCGAACATGTGCATGCCGCGCATGTGCGCCTTCAGCCGCTCGGGGCTCTGGCCCGTGTAGCCGATGGTCCAGTTGGTCTTGTTGATCTCGCGCAGGATGTCCTCGGGCACCGGTTCGTCCAGTCCCTTGACCTTCTGCATCTTGAAGTTCTTGACCAGTTCCTTGCCGAAGCCGAGCTTCTCGGCCAGCTGGTACATGATCATGTGGTCGCTGCGGCTCTCCCACAGCGGATCGATCACCTTCTCGCGCCACTGCAGCGAGCGGTTGGACGCCGTCACCGAGCCGCTGGTCTCGAACTGCGTCGCGGCCGGCAGCAGGTACACCGCGCGGTTCGGGTTGAGGTCGCCCTCCTTGCCCGGCATGGCGGCCATGGCCGCGGTGGCCGACGGGTACGGGTCGATGACGACGAGCAGGTCCAGCTTGTCCATCGCCTTCTTCATCTCGTAGCCGCGCGACTGCGAGTTGGGCGCGTGGCCCCAGTAGACGACGCCGCGCAGGTTGGAGTCCTGGTCGATCAGCTCGTTCTTCTCCAGCACGCCGTCGATCCAGCGCGAGACGGTCATGCCCGGCTTGGTCATCATCGTCGGGCTGGCGTAGCGGGCCTTGATCCAGTCGTAGTCGACGCCCCAGCCCTTGGCGAAGTGGCGCCAGGAGCCTTCGGCCAGGCCGTAGTAGCCGGGCAGCGAGTCGGGGTTGGGCCCGATGTCGGTGGCGCCCTGCACGTTGTCGTGGCCGCGGAAGATGTTCGCGCCGCCGCCGGACACGCCGATGTTGCCCAGCGCGAGCTGCAGGATGCAGGTGGCGCGCACCATCGCGTTGCCGATGGAGTGCTGCGTCTGGCCCATGCACCACACGATGGTGGACGGGCGGTTCATCGCCAGCGTCTCGGCGGCCTTGAACACCTGGTCCTCGGGCACGCCGCTGGCCTCGAACACCTTGTCGGGCGTCCACTTGGCGAGCACTTCCTCGCGGACCTTGTCCATGCCGTAGACGCGGTCGTTGATGTACTTCTTGTCTTCCCAGCCGTTCTTGAAGACGTGGTACAGGATGCCGAACAGCAGCGGGATGTCGCTGCCCGAGCGGAAGCGGATGTACTGGTCCGCCTTGGCGGCCGTGCGCGTGAAGCGCGGGTCGCACACGATCATCTTGGTGCCGTTCTCCTTGGCGTGCAGCATGTGCAGCATGGAGACGGGGTGCGCTTCGGCGGCGTTCGACCCGATGTACAGAGCAGCCTTGCTGTTCTGCATGTCGTTGTACGAGTTCGTCATCGCGCCGTAGCCCCACGTGTTGGCGACGCCGGCGACGGTGGTGGAGTGGCAGATGCGCGCCTGGTGGTCGCAGTTGTTGCTGCCCCACAGGCTGACGAACTTGCGCATCAGGTACGACTGCTCGTTGTTGTGCTTCGAGGAGCCGATCCAGAAGATCGAGTCGGGGCCGCTCGCCTTGCGCAGCTCCTGCATCTTCGCGGCGATCTCGTTGTAGGCCTGGTCCCAGCTGATGCGCTCGTACTTGCCGTTCACCAGCTTCATCGGGTAGCGCAGGCGGTACTCGCCGTGGCCGTGCTCGCGCAGCGCCGCGCCCTTGGCGCAGTGCGCGCCCAGGTTGATCGGCGAATCGAACACCGGTTCCTGGCGCACCCACACGCCGTTCTCGACCACCGCGTCGACCGCGCAGCCGACGGAGCAGTGCGAGCAGACGGTGCGCTTGATTTCGACCTTGCCCTGGCCGACCGCGGTTTCGCGGCCTTCGGCGGCCTTGGCCTTCTTGACCAGGGTCAGGCTGGAGGCGGCGAGGCCGACGCCGACGCCCAGGCCCGAGCGGCGCAGGAAGCTGCGGCGATCGAGCGTCGGGAGCGCGTGCGACAGGCCGCGCTGCAGGCTGTGGACGAAGGGCGAACGCGCGCCCTCGGCACGTGCCGGCGTGCCGGCGTGCGGTTTCTTGGTGAGCAGCATGGTGGTCTCCGGGGAAGGCGGAGGGTTAGACGCGGGTGGTGCGGTAGTAGCGCTGGACGTGCTCGGAGAGCTCGTACCCGCCGCCTCGCGCGGGCGGCTCCTTCGGCGCTTTCACGAGGTCCGTGGCGGCTTCGCGCGCGCCGGGCAGCAGGGCCGCGGCGGTGGCGAGGGCGCCGGCGGTACCCGCACCGGCGAACAAGGTGCGGCGCGACAGCTTGCTGGGGGATTGCGGCACGGTTGTCTCCTATCTGGCCGGACGGGGGCCTATGCAGAGGCGAGCATAGACCCGCACGCACCAAAGAAGCGCGGGGGGAAACACGTACCCGAGCACGGTGGTCGGTGTAAGAGAAGTGTCAGCGAACTGTCGGGTCGGCCCGATGCATGCGAACAAATGGAATACAGCCCGCTGCCCGGACGTTCATCCGGACTGCTGCTGGCGCAGCAGGTCTCCAACGCAGAAGGAAGACAGAAGCGCAGAAGCCACAGGAAGGTCCCCGAGGTCCTCGCTTCTTCTGCGTCTTCGGTCTTCTTCCTGCCTGCCTTCCCTGCCGAGAACCCTGCGAGCGCCAGGCAGAAGAAGCTCAGTCCAGCAGGTCGAACCCCTGCTGCTCCACCTGCAGGAACGCGCGGGTGAAGCTCGCCAGGCCGGCGTAGAACTTCGCGCGGGGGTGGGCCTCCACGGCTTCGCACATCTGGGTGGCCCAGGGCTGGAGGTGGCGGGTGAAGAACTCGCGCTGGCGCGTGAGGTTGGCCACCTCGACGTCCTCGCCCGCGATCAGGTAGCGCATGACCTCGCACACGAAGGCAATGTGGTCCTCGGTCTCCGGCATCGCGTCGTCGCGCGTGAGGCCGAACGAGCGCAGGTCGTCGCGCAGCTGCGCGACCGGCCGTTCGTTCAGGAAGCCGGTGAGGTACTGCGACCCGAACAGCGACACGTCCGGCTTGCCGACGCCGCCGAACAGCGCGTCGTGTTCCGCGCGAAGCGCGGCCTGGTCCAGTTCCCGCGCCGAACCCACCAGCGCGCGCCAGGGCTCCTCGAGGAAGGCACCGGCGGCCGGCGCCTCCGTCGGCGCGAGCCGGATCGCCTGCAGCATGTCTGCCGTCGGCGGCGCGTACCAGAGTTGCGCGAGCAGGCCGTAGACCTCGGCGCGCGCCGTTTCCTCGTCCAGCGCGGAAGACACCGGGGGCCGGTCAGACATCCTGGATCCTCATTTCGTCCTTCGAGGAGTAGAGGTCGATCACGCGGCAGTCGCCGCACATCTTCAGGCGCTCGGCGGCCGCGCCCTGGAACATCGGGTGCGCGCCCAGCCTGCCCAGCATCGCCTCGATGGCCTTCAGCGTTCCGAACGGCTTGCCGCAGCGCACGCAGGCGAAGGGCTGGGTTTCGTTCAGCACGCGCGGCTGGGCGCGTTCCGGCGTGAGCAGCAGGCGCGGCTGCAGCGTGATGGCGTCCTCGGGGCAGGTGGTCGCGCACAGGCCGCACTGCACGCAGTTCTTCTCGATGAACCGCAGCTGCGGCGCATTCGGGTTGTCCTGCAGCGCGCTGGACGGGCACGCGCCCACGCAGCTCATGCACAGCGTGCAGCGGTCCTTGTTCACCCCGATCGTGCCGAACGGCGCGCCGGCCGGCGGCAGGTCGATCACCTCGGGCTTCAGCGGCGCGAAGGCCACCAGGTGGTCGAGCGCCAGGTCCAGCGTCGCGCGCTTCTCCACGGCGACGGCGAAGCGCGCCGGCTGCTCGGGACCTTCCTGCCGCGTGGTGCCCAGCGAGCGCAGGCCCGCGTCGAGCGCCGTGGCGGTGCCCGCCTGCAGCAGTTCGAAGTGCGTGCCGGTGTAACCCAGCCCGCGCACGACCGCCTGCGCCTGCGCCATCTGCGCCTTCAGGCCGGCGAGGTACTGCGGCGCCTCTTCGTCGGTGACGAGCACGGCGACCTGGCGCGCGCCGAACGCGATGGCCGACAGCCACAGGTCCAGGCCGGTGCTGGCGGTGTGCCACAGGGCGACGGGAATGACGTTGGCCGGCACGCCGTGCGCGCGGCCCAGGCGTGCGTCGCGGCCGAGCGATTCGACGAGCGCCGTGCCGCGTTCCTGCGAGTGCAGCAGCAGCGTCGCGTCGCGGCCGCCGGCCTGCGTGTAGGCGGCCAGCAGCGTGCGCAGCTTGGTGCCCTGCTCCTTCGCGCTCGGGTAGGCGTACGCGATGGCGCCGGTGGGGCAGACCGTCGTGCAGGCGCCGCAGCCGACGCACAGGTTCGGGTTGACGACGACCTGCTGGCGGTCCTTGTCGCTGCGGATCGCCTGCGCCGAGCAGATCTCGATGCACGCGTTGCAGCCGACCTGCTCGTTGCGGCTGTGCGCGCACAGCTTCTGCTTGTAGGTGAAGAACTTGGGCTTGTCGAACTCGCCGACCAGGTCGCGCAGGCGCAGCACCACGTCCAGCGCGGCGGCGCCTTCGAACGCGGGCACGTGGAAATAGCCTTGCGGCTTGGCGTGCTGCACGAACGCCGGCTCCGCGCGCAGGTCGAGCACCAGGTCGAAAGTCTCCGTCTCGGCGACGGGCGAGCGCGTGAAGTCGATGGCCCCGGCGACCTCGCAGGCCTTGACGCAAGCGCGGTGGTCCTTGCAGCGGGACAGGTCGACCTGGTAGTCGAGGCCGATCGCCTGCTCGGGGCAGGCGGCCACGCACGCATTGCAGCGCGTGCACAGGTCCAGGTCGATCGGGTTGGTGGCGGACCAGGCGAGCTGGAAAGCACCGAGCCAGCCGGTGAGCGAGTCGATGCGGCCGGCCAGCACCGGGAATCGGCGCTCCTGCGCGCCCGTGCCGCCTTGCGCGAACAGCGTGACGTCCAGCGTGTCCTGCAGCATCGCGCCGGCGCGCTCGGCCGCATCGAGCGGCCCGACGACCAGCACGCGGCCGCCGCTGCGGTACGTGACGGTGGGCACCGGCTCCGGATCGGGCAGCTTCGCGGCGGCGAGCAGCGCCGCCATCTTGGGCATCGCCTTGGCGGCGTCGCGGCTCCAGCCGCCGGTTTCGCGGATGTTGACGAAACGCACGGGGGCGACCGCGCCTTCGGTGTTCTCCGCGACCTCGGCGAAGAGGCGCTTTTCCTGGGTGCAGGCGACGACGACGGGCTCATTGCCCTTCACCGCCTGCTGGAACGCACCCGCCTCGCGGCGGCACAGCACCGAGTGCTGCGTGAGCGTCTCACCCAGCGCCGTGCCCAGGCTCGCCGCCTTCAGCGGCATCGTCTTGTTGCAGTCGCAGATCAGGGTCGGCATGGGGGACTTCTGGGGGTGCCGGTTCAAGGGGGGAAGCGTCCGACTGTGCCACGGTTTCGGGCGGCAACCCTTCCGTGGAAGCCCCTGCTTCCGCCGCCTGCCCGGCTTCCGGCTCTTCTTCACGGAAGAGGCCGAGGAACTTGGCGCTGGCCAGGTTGCGCAGCATGGACTCGGGCATCGGGTCGGGCTTGCTGTAGTCGTCGATGTAGGTGTCCAGCCCGTCCATGACGTTGTAGTGCGGGTCGGTGAACAGCTTCTTCAGCGCCGCGTTCTTCACCTCGGGCGCGACGTCGGGGGCGACGAACCGCTTGAAGTCGGAGGCGGGGGTGAGGGCCTGGACGTCTTCGAGGGTGGGGGGTGGCTCGGTGGGGGCGGGAGTGGCCGGGGGAGAGGGATCCGGAGTGTCGAGGCTGCCTCTCCCGCTTGCGGGAGAGGGTTGGGGTGAGGGCTCAGGGCCGACGACGGGCTCGGCCTCGACCGCCTTCCCCTCCTTCACGTCCAGCTTGCGCCGCGACCAGCGGCCCAGGAATCCTTCAGCCACCCTTGCCGCCTCCACCGCCATACGTCTTGCCGGTGCTCACCTTGGCCGGGTTGCCGAAGCGGTCCTGCAGCGGCCGGAAGCTTTCGGGCCGCTTGCGCTTCTTCGGCTCGGGCACGTAATGCGCGTCGACGAAGGCCTGCAGCCACTCCACCACCTCGGGCGGCGCGGGCACCTGCTCCACCGTCTCCTGCGCGTCGAGCCAGCGGCCAGCGTCGTGGTAGCTCAGGGTGACGATCAGCGGCCGGGCAATCGGCTCGTCGCCCGCCCCCTCGACCTGTTCCATGCGCCACATCACGAACCAGCCCGGGTGGGGCGTCGTGGCATTGAGGTAGTAGCCCTCGCCGTCGTCGCGGAACAATTCGACCGTGAAGCCGGGGTGCAGCCAGTGTTCCTCGCGCTCGTCGGCATGGATGCGGCGCACCTCGGTGCCGAAGGTGGGCAGCTGCGGGATCACCTCGTGCAGCGTCCAGCGCCACGGCTGCCACCGGTTGTCGAGGCGCTCGCGCCGCATGACGACGGCGACCTCGAGGCTGGGCCGCTCGGTGGCCATCTCAGGTGTCCTTCGAAACCGTGATGGTCGGGAACTTCGACGTGAAGTCCTTGGCCTTGCCGGCCACGCGCACGGCCACCTGCCGCGCGACGTCCTTGTAGATGGTGGAGACCTTGCCGTCGGGGTCCGCCATCACCGTCGGCTTGCCGCTGTCGGCCTGCTGGCGGATGCCCATGTCCAGCGGCAGCGCGCCCAGGTACGGCAGGTTGCGCTCGGCCGCGTAGCGCTTGCCGCCGCCCTCGCCGAAGATGTGCTCGACGTGGCCGCAGTTGCTGCACACGTGCACGGCCATGTTCTCCACCAGGCCCAGCACCGGCACGCCGACCTTCTCGAACATGGTGACGGCCTTGCGCGCGTCCAGCAGCGCGATGTCCTGCGGCGTGGTGACGATCACCGCGCCCGTCATCGGCACCCGCTGCGACAGCGTCAGCTGGATGTCGCCGGTCCCCGGCGGCATGTCGACGACGAGGTAGTCCAGCTCGCGCCAGTTCGTCTGGCGCAGCAGCTGCTCGAGCGCCTGGGTGGCCATCGGGCCGCGCCAGATCATCGCTTCGTCCTGGTCGACCAGGAACCCGATCGACATGACCTGCACGCCGTAGTTCTCCAGCGGCTCCATGGTCTTGCCGTCCTCGCTCTCGGGACGGCCCTGGATGCCCATCATCATCGGCTGGCTGGGACCATAGATGTCGGCGTCGAGGATGCCGACGGACGCGCCTTCGGCGGCCAGCGCGAGAGCCAGGTTGACGGCGGTGGTGCTCTTGCCCACGCCGCCCTTGCCGGACGCCACCGCGATGATGTTCTTCACGTTGGGCATCAGCTGCACGCCGCGCTGCACGGCGTGGGCCGTGACCCTGGTCGTGATGTTCACGGACACGTTGCTCACGCCGGCGACGCCGCGAGCCGCCGCCACCAGCGCCTGGCGCAGGGCAGGCAGCTGCGACTTGGCGGGATAACCCAGCTCGACGTCGAATGCGACGTCGGCGCCGTTCACCTGCAGGTTCTTGACGGCCTTGGCCGAGACGAAGTCGGCCCCGGTGTTCGGGTCCTTCACGGCCGCGAGCGCGGCGAGGATCTGGTCGGGGGAGGCCATGCTGCTACTTCTTCCGATGCGAGCCGGTCAGTGTACCGGCCCGTAAAATCGTGGGTTCCCCTGCGGAAATGAGCCCCATGCCCCAGCGCAATCTCTTCGTCACCACCGCCCTGCCGTACGCCAACGGCAAGTTCCACATCGGCCACATCATGGAATACATCCAGGCCGACATCTGGGTGCGCCACCAGCGCATGGGCGGGCACAGGGTGCAGTTCGTGGGCGCCGACGACGCGCACGGCGCGCCGATCATGATCGCCGCCGAGAAGGCCGGCGTCACGCCGCAGCAGTTCGTCGCGCAGATCGCCGCCGGCCGCAAGGAGTACCTGGACGGCTTCCACATCCGCTTCGACAACTGGCATTCCACCGACAGCACCGAGAACACGGAGCTGGCGCAGGCGATCTACCGCGACCTGAAGGCCAACGGGCTGATCGCCAGCAGGACCATCGAGCAGTTCTTCGATCCCGAGAAGAACATGTTCCTGCCCGACCGCTTCATCAAGGGCGAGTGCCCGAACTGCCACGCGAAGGACCAGTACGGCGACAACTGCGAGGTGTGCAGCAAGGTCTACAGCCCCACCGACCTGATCGAGCCGTACTCCACCCTGTCGGGCGCCAAGCCGGTGCTGCGCACGTCGGAGCACTTCTTCTTCCAGCTGTCGGACCCGCGCTGCCTGCAGTTCCTCACGCGGTGGACCACCAGCGGCGCCGTGCAGCCGGAGGTGCTGAACAAGATCAAGGAGTGGCTGCAGCCCGATGAAAGCGGGAAGACGGCGCTGGGCGACTGGGACATCAGCCGCGACGAGCCTTACTTCGGCATCCCGATCCCGGACGCGCCGGGCAAGTACTTCTACGTCTGGCTCGACGCGCCGGTGGGTTACCTCGCGTCGCTGAAGAACTGGTTCGACAAGGGCGGCGCCCGCGCCGCCGGCGAGCCGCGGTCGTACGCCGACTACATCGCCGACCCGGCGGTGGAGCAGGTGCACTTCATCGGCAAGGACATCATCACCTTCCACACCTTGTTCTGGCCGGCGATGCTGCACTTCAGCGGCCGCAAGGTGCCCAGCAACGTGTTCGTGCATGGCTTCCTCACCGTCAACAACGGCGAGAAGATGAGCAAGAGCCGCGGCACCGGCCTGGACCCGCTCAAGTACCTGTCGCTCGGCATGAACTCCGAGTGGCTGCGCTATTACCTGGCGGCGAAACTGAGCGGGCGCAACGAGGACATCGACTTCAATCCCGACGACTTCATGGCCCGCGTCAACAGCGACCTGGTCGGCAAGTACGTCAACATCGCCAGCCGCGCCGTGAAGTTCCTGCCGGGCGGCAAGCTGGTGGGCGAGTTCGACACCGCGCGCGCCGAGCGCCTGGTCGACGAAGTGCGCAACCTGCTGGAAGGCCGCGAGTACGGCAAGGCGGTGCGCGAGATCATGGCCTACGCCGACGAGGTCAACACCCGCTTCGACGGCGCCGCGCCCTGGAAGCTGGTGAAGGAAGGCAAGGGCGACGCCGCGGCGCTGGTCTGCTCCGACTGCATCGAAGCCTTCAAGGTCATGACCGCCTGCCTGAAGCCGATCCTGCCGACGCTCGCCGAAGCCGCCGAGCAGTTCCTGCGCAGCGGGTCGCTCGATTGGGCGAATGCGGCCAGGCCGCTGGGGTCGGGCCACGTGATCGGCGAATACAAGCATTTGATGCAGCGCGTGGAGGCGAAGCAGCTGGATGCGTTGTTCGAGGTGGCGGCGGCGGAGACGCCCCCTCCCCAGCCCTCCCCCGGAGGCGGAGGGAGCAACGACGCAGGCCCGGGAGGGAGTGAACCGGGCGGCGAGCCTCTCGCCGCCGAAATCACGATCGACGACTTCGTGAAGGTCGACCTGCGCATCGCGAAGATCGTGAATTGCGAAGCGGTCGAAGGCTCGACCAAGCTGCTGCGGCTCACGCTCGACGTGGGCGAAGGCCGGCATCGCAACGTGTTCTCCGGCATCGCGTCGGCGTACAAGCCCGAGCAGCTGGTGGGCAAGCTCACGGTGCTGGTCGCCAACCTCGCGCCGCGCAAGATGAAGTTCGGCGTCAGCGAAGGCATGGTGCTGGCCGCCAGCCACGCGGACGACGAGGCGGACAAGGGCATCTACGTGCTCGAGCCCTTCCCGGGTGCGCAGCCGGGCATGCGCGTGCGCTGACGGCCCGGCGGTGCGGCAGCTTCAACAACTGCTTACCGCGTCGTCGCGGCCGGCGCATGGCTCGTCCATAGAATGGGCCGGCCCATCCACCCGCGACTGTCCATGCCGTCCCTGCGCCACGCCGCCGCCCTCCTCCTCCTGGTCCAGCTGGGCGGCTGCGCCGCGGTGACCGTCATCGACACCGCCGCCAGCGTCGCCGTCTCGGGCGTCGGCCTCGCGGCGGACGCCGCCATCGGCACCGCCCGCCTCGCGGGCCGGGCGGTCGGTGCGGCGGCCGATGCCGCCATCCCCGGCGACGAGTAGCCCGGCGGTGGTGGGCACGCAGGCGTAGACTGCCCCGATGGCCCTCCAGGCTGCACCCGCCGTCACGCTGCCCCTGTCGCGGCGGCGCCGGTTCATCACCCGCCTGCACCACTGCGGCCCACCGCGCACGCGCTGAGCCGGGTCCGCGCGGGCGTGCGGATCCGGATCCCAGGTCCCACCTCCGGAGATCCGCGTGCGCATTCCCTTCGTCTTCCGTCCACGGCTCGTGGACGCCCTTCGCGGCTACGGCCGCGACCTGTTCCTGCATGACCTCGGCGCCGGCCTCACCGTCGGCATCGTCGCCCTGCCGCTGGCGATGGCGTTCGCGATCGCCTCGGGGCTCAAGCCCGAGGCGGGCCTGTGGACGGCCATCATCGCCGGCGCCGTCATCGCGCTGCTGGGCGGCAGCAACGTGCAGATCGGCGGCCCCGCCGGCGCCTTCATCGTCATCGTCTACGGGATCATCGAGCGGCACGGCGTCGCCAACCTGCTGATCGCCACCGCGGGGGCCGGCGTGCTGCTGTTCCTGCTGGGCCTGCTGCGCCTGGGCACGCTGGTGCGCTACGTGCCGGTCAGCATCGTGGTGGGCTTCACCAACGGCATCGCCGTGCTGATCGCCGCGTCGCAGCTGCGGGACTGGCTGGGGCTGCGGGTCGACCACATGCCGGCCGACTTCTTCGCCCAGCTGCGCGTGCTCGCCGGCGCGATCGACACCTTCAATCCGGCGGCGTTCGCGCTCGGCGCCGCTTGCGTCGCCGGGCTGGTCGCCTGGCCGCGCTTGTGGCACGCCCGCTCGCCGGTGCAGCGCGCGCTGGAGGACCTGCCCGGCATGCGCAGCGCCGCCATCGTGGGCGCGCGCATCCCGGGGCCGGTGGTGGCGCTCGTCTCCCTCACGGCGGTGTCGCTCTGGCTGCGGCTGCCCGTGGAGACGCTGGGCACGCGCTTCGGCGGCATCCCGCAGGGGCTGCCCTCGTTCGTGCTGCCGGCCGCCTCGTGGGACACCGTCAAGCAGCTCGTGTCGCCCACGCTGACCATCGCCGTGCTCGGCGCCATCGAGTCGCTGCTGTGCGCGCGGGTGGCCGACCAGGTGAGCGGCCTCCGGCGGCACGACCCGAACCAGGAGCTGATGGCACAGGGCGTGGCGAACTTCGTGGTGCCGTTCTTCGGCGGCATGCCCGCCACCGGGACCATCGCGCGGACCGTGACCAACGTGCGGGCCGGCGCGACGACGCCCGTCGCGGGCGTGGTGCACGCCATCACGCTGGCGATCGTGGTGCTGGCGGCCGCGCCGCTCGCGCTGCACGTGCCGCTGTCGGTGCTGGCCGGCATCCTGCTGTTCACCGCGTGGAACATGGGCGAGTGGCACGAGTTCGCGAAATTGCGCCACTACAAGACGTACTACCGCGTGCTGATGCTCGGCACGTTCTTCCTCACGGTGGTGTTCGACCTCACCGTGGCGGTGCAGGTGGGGCTGGTGGCCGCCTGTGCGTTCTTCATCCACCAGATGAGCTCGCTGTTCAGCGTCGAGCGGGTCGACGGGCCGGGGTTGCAGTGGCGCCTGTACGGCTCGCTGTTCTTCGGCGCCGTGGCGAAGGTCGACGAGATCGTCGGCACGCTGGAAACGGGGCCGGAGGCGCCGGACGTGGTGCTGGACGCGCTGCACCTGGTGCACCTGGACACCTCGGGCCTGGACGCGCTGCGGCAGGTGCAGCAGGCGGCCCTCTCGAAGGGCGGCAGTTTGCGCATCGTGTCGCTGCAGGAGCAGCCGCGCGCCGTGATGCAGCGGGCCGGCTTCCTGGCCGGACTGGCGCCCCCGGCGCGCTAGCTGGGCCCGCCCCGCATCTCCGCCGAGTCCGTGTCCGGGCCCGACTGCGTGCGCACCACGTGCAGGTCGCGGTCGAACCACACCGTGAAGTACTTGGACTGGTTCGGCGGCTCCATGTAGCGCCAGTCCCAGGCCTCTTCGCCCTTCAGCGCGAATGGCGTCTTCTTCGCCGGCTTGCCCAGCATCCGGCGCACCTGCTCCATCGGCATGCCGGGCTGGATGCGCGCGAAGGTCTGCGGCGTGAGCACCTGCCGCAGCGCGGTCATCTTCCCGTCCGGGGCGATGGTCACCATGTAGTTCTCATGGCCGGCCGGGTTGCGGTTGTATTCGAGGATGCGGGCGCCGCCCGGTCCGTCCCAGATGTTCTCCGGCTGGCCCAGCTGGGCGCGGACGTCGGCCTCCGTGGAGACGCCTTCCTGCAGCTTCTCGAGGCGCTGCCGGTCGCAACCGGCCACGCCGAGGGCCGCGCCGAGCGCCAGCAGCCAACCGCACAGTCGCATGGACCACCCCGGGTAAAATCGATCCTTCACACCGCCAGCCTGCCCCATGTCGTTCCTGCTCCGCATCTTCCGCCGTCCCGACTACAAGTCGGACGTCACGCAGTTCATCGAGCAGCTCAAGCAGCAGCGCCCGGACATCGAGGCCCAGCAACGGGTCGGCCGCGCCCTGCTGTGGGACAAGCACCTCGATCGGGAGGCCCTGTCCGAGTACAAGCAGGCCCGCGTGCCGCAGAAGCCATACGTGTACGGCTCCGGCAACGGCGACGACCAGCCCTGACGTGAGCGATTCGACCGACCCCACCACGCTGCCGGACCCGGCGGCCGAGGTGCCGGGCCTGCCCGAGGTGGTCGACCAGGTGGCGCTCGCGCGCCTGTACGGCGAGCCGCTGTTCGCGCTGCCGCAGGACCTGTACATCCCGCCGGACGCGCTCGAGATCTTCCTCGAGGCCTTCGAGGGCCCGCTGGACCTGCTGCTGTACCTGATCCGCAAGCAGAACTTCAACATCCTCGACATCCCGATGGCGGCGGTCACCCGCCAGTACCTGACGTACGTCGACGAGATCCGCAGCCGCAACCTCGAGCTGGCCGCCGAATACCTGCTGATGGCGGCGATGCTCATCGAGATCAAGTCGCGCATGCTGCTGCCGCCCAAGAAGACGGCGGAAGGCGAGGAAGCGGAAGACCCGCGCGCCGAGCTCGTGCGCCGCCTGCTCGAATACGAGCAGATGAAGATGGCCGCGCAGCGCGTGAACGAACTGCCGCACCTGGGCCGCGACGTGCTGCGGTCCCAGGTCTACATCGAGCAGTCGCTGCAGCCGCGCTTCCCCGACGTGCACGTGCTGGACCTGCAGGAGGCGTGGCGCGACATCCTCAAGCGCGCGCGCCTGGTGCAGCATCACAAGATCTCGCGCGAGGAATTGTCCGTGCGCGAGCACATGAGCATCGTCCTGCGCAAGCTGCAGGGGCGCAAGTTCATCGAGTTCGAGGACCTGTTCGATACGTCGCGCGGCGTGCCGGTACTGATCGTCACCTTCATCGCGATGCTGGAACTCGCCAAGGAAACCCTCATCGAGGTGACCCAGGCGGAGGCTTACGCGCCCATCTACGTGCGGCTGGCTTACCAGCCAGCCTGATCTTCCCAACCCAGAAGGAAGACAGAAGGAAGCCAGGAGCCGCAGAACACACCATGAGTCTCCAACGTCCTCGCCTTCTTCTGCGTCTTCTGTCTGATTTCTGCGGTCTCTGCGTTGAGATTGCTGCGAAAAAATGAGCAGCTCTTCCCTCGATTTCGACGTCCTCATCGTCGGCTCCGGCCTCGCGGGCCTGTCCGCGGCGCTGCATCTCGCGCCGACGCACCGGGTCGCCGTGATCACCAAACGCGCACTGTCCGACGGCTCCAGCGGGTGGGCGCAGGGCGGCATCGCGGCGGTGATGGATCGCAGCGACAGCTTCGCTTCGCACGTCGACGACACGCTGGTCGCGGGCGCGGGCCTGTCGGATCCGGCCGCCACGCGCTTCGTGGTGGAACACGCGCCCGAGAGCGTCGCGTGGCTGCAGCAACTGGGGGTGCCGTTCTCGCTGGAGGACGGCCACCTGCACCTGACCCGCGAAGGCGGCCACAGCGCGCGGCGCATCGTGCACGTCACCGACGCCACCGGCGCGGCCGTGCAGCAGACGCTGATCGGGCACGTGCGGCGCACGCCCAACATCCACCTGTTCGAGCAGCACACGCTGGTCGACCTGGTCACCAGCCGGCGCGTCGGCCAGCAACCGCAGCGCTGCCTGGGCCTGTACGCGCTGGACGAGGAGACCGACGAGGTCCTGACGTTCCGCGCGCCGCAGACCATCCTGGCGACCGGTGGCGCGGGCAAGGTGTACCTGTACACGACCAATCCCGACACGGCGACGGGCGACGGCATCGCGGCGGCCTGGCGCGCGGGCTGCCGGGTGACGAATATGGAGTTCATCCAGTTCCACCCGACCTGCCTGTACCACCCGCACGTCAAGAGCTTCCTGATCTCCGAAGCGGTCCGCGGCGAAGGCGGCCGGCTGCTGCTGCCCGACGGCACGCGCTTCATGCCGGGCCACGATCCGCGCGCCGAACTGGCACCGCGCGACATCGTCGCCCGCGCCATCGACTACGAGATGAAGAAGCACGGCCTGGACTGCGTGTACCTGGACATCTCGCACCAGCCGGCCGCGTTCGTCCGCGAGCACTTCCCGACCATCCACGCGCGCTGCCTCGAGCTGGGCATCGACATGACGCGCGAGCCGATCCCGGTCGTGCCCGCCGCGCACTACACCTGCGGCGGCATCCACACCGACCTGTCCGGCCGCACCGACCTGCCCGGCCTGCATGCCATCGGCGAGACGGCGTACACCGGGCTGCACGGCGCCAACCGGCTGGCGAGCAATTCGCTGGTCGAATGCATGGTGTTCGCGCGTTCGGCGGCGCAGGACATCCGCGCGACGCCGCAGCCCGCCGTGCCCGCCCTGCCCGCGTGGGACGCGAGCCAGGTCACCGACCCCGACGAATCGGTCGTGATCTCGCACAACTGGGACGAGCTGCGCCGCTTCATGTGGGACTACGTGGGCATCGTGCGCACCAACAAGCGCCTGGAGCGCGCCGCGCACCGCATCCGGCTGCTGCAGGAAGAGATCCACGAGTTCTACGCGAACTTCCACGTGAGCCGCGACCTTCTGGAGTTGCGCAACCTCGTCACCGTCGCCGACCTGATCGTGCGGTCCGCGCAGGCCCGCCACGAGAGCCGCGGCCTGCATTTCAGCCGCGACTACCCGCAGCAGCAGGCGAACCCGAAGCCGACGATCCTGGTGCCGGGCGACCGCTAGTCCCGCGACGGTCATGTCCGCCGCCAGCGTCCTCAAGCAACTCAAGACGTTCGGCCTCTCGCTGCCCGGCACCACGCCGAAGGCGCCCTGGCCGGGCCACGACGACGTCGCGGTGAACGACAAGACCTTCGCCTACCTGAGCGTGCATGGCCAGGGCCTGCAACTAAGCGTGAAGCTCCCGGTGACGGGCAAGGACGTCCTGAAGCTGGCGAACGCGAAGCCCACCGGGTACGGCCTCGGCAAGAGCGGTTGGGTGAGCCTTGCGTACGAGGATGCCGCCGCCGTGCCGGTCGACACGGCCAAGCGCTGGATGATGGAAAGCTACCGGGCGCAGGCTCCCAAGCGGCTGGTGAAGCAACTGGAAGCGGAGCAGCCGTGGGTCGCTGCTGGCGAACTGCCGACGGCACGCAGGACGCACAAGCCCTGACACCACGCCGGCCCGCGCCGGCATCGCCTGAACGAGGGAGGGTCAAGGCGCGACCCGGCCGATAGACTGCGCCGCGCCACCAACCTCAGGAGCACCGCCTTGCGCAAGACCGCCCTCATCACGCTGGCCATCGTCCTGGCCGGCGCCAGCGCATTCGCCCAGACCCGAAAGCCGATCGACCCGAAGAACCCGGACCCGGCGGCGGTCGAGAGGCAGCTGAAGGCGGGCGCCAAGCCCGCGCCGAAGAGCGATGGCTCAGACCTGGGCAAGCAGCGCTGGAAGGACGACTACACCAACATGGTGGTCGCCACCGGCGTCACCAAGTCGTACCCCGACCACGACACCAACATCCCCGGCGACGTGATCGCCAAGAAGGTCGGCACCAGGGCCGCCGCCGAGGAGATGTGGAAATCACAGAACGGCAAGGTCGTTGACTACAGCTCGAGCTGCGACGCCCCGGACCGTTGCGGGCCCACCGCCGAAATCAAGATCGTCGTCGACTTCGGCTACATCCGGGACACGCACATCTACAAGCGCATGCCTTGAGGCGGCGCGCCCGTATGGGGCGCGCGAGACGACGGCGCATTCCAGGCGCAGGATGCAGCCTCAGGCCTTCATGCCGACCATCCAGCGGTGCAGCTCCACCGAGAGCAGCCCGCTGCGCACCGCCGGGTCAGACTCGGCATGCGCGCGCAGGGACGCTTCGTCCACGCCGGGTTGCGGCACCATCATCCCGGCCGCGAAACCGTCGAGGAACGGCCCGCCGGCGAGCAGCTTGCCCCGGTCCAGCCACTGCCGCCAGTGGGCGACGTGCTCGCGGACGCCGTCCTGCTCGAACATGGACTTGGCCGCGTCCCAGCGCGGGCCGGGACGGTGGAGGACGACGAAGCGGGTGTCTTGCATCGGGGGCTCCTTGCGGCTCAGGCCGCCTTGCGCAGGAACACGCTGTTCGGGTCGTCGGTGTAATCGCCGAACGGCCCGCAGCGCTCGTAGCCGGCGCGCTCGTACAGCCCGATCGCCTCGGTTTGCAGGTAGCCGGTTTCCAGCACGAACTCGCGGCAGCCCAGCGACCGCGCCTGCACCTCCAGGAAGTCCAGCAGCGCACGACCCGCGCCGCGCCCGCGGCACGCCGGCGCCACGTACATGCGCTTGACCTCGCCGACGCCGTCCTGCAGCACGATCGCGCCGCAGCCCACCGCGATGCCCGCCTCGTCCCGCGCGACGGCGAACAGCACGTCGGGTCGCAGCAGCGCCTGCAGGTCGATGCCGTGGAAGCTCTCCGCCGGGTACAGCGGCTTCTGGTACGCGTCGAGCGCCTCGACGAGGGCGACGACCTCCGGCTGGTCGGGCTGCTCGAGCCGCACGCTCGTGGCTCGCTGCACCGGCACCGTCACTTCGCCGCCGGCACCGTCAGCTGCGTCTGCGTGACGAGCGCGCACAGCTTGCCATCGGCGGTCGCGAGCTCCGTCTGCCACACCTGCGTCGTGCGCCCGCGATGCACCGGCGTGCAGGTGCCCACGATGGTGGTGCCCAGCGGCACGCCGCGGATGAACTTGGTGGACGATTCCACCGTCGTCGTGCGCGCGCCCTCGGGCAGCGTGAGGAACGAACCGACGGCGCCCAGCGTGTCGGCGAACGCCATCTGCGCGCCGCCGTGCAGGATCTGTCCGGTGGTGCACAGCTCCGCGCGGACCGCCATCTCGGCCACGACGCGATCGGCGCTGGCCTCGCGCAGGCGGACACCGAGCAGGCCCGGGAAGAGCGGTTCGAGGATGGCTTGCAGCTGCTGGAGATCGGGCATGGGGGTCCTCAGGATGGATCGGGCCGGCGGCGGCTCGCCTTCCAGGCCTCGATCGCTGGCAGCAGCGCCAGGCGGCGCTGCAGGCTGTCGGCCGGCCAGAGTTGCTCGCGGTCGTAGTACTCCTCCACCGCGGGCGTGCCGGGCGGCAGCACGACCCAGGGCTGTTTCGACGCGGTGAAGATGTGGATGTCGGGCGGCAGCGCGTCGGGCTGGTCCAGCGTGCCCACGCGCACGAAGCGCAGCAGCGGGCCGGCACCGGCGTAGTTGCTCCACACCGCGATGCGGCAGCGCGGGCAGCGCGCGATCACCTGCCCGGCGCCGCTGGCCGAGGGCGTGTCGACCAGCTCCGGTTCGATGCCCAGGTGCACGACGCGATCGGCTTCGATCATCGCGTTGAGCGCGAACGAGGCGCCGCTCTCGCGCTGGCACCAGCGGCAATGGCAGCAGTGCACGAACAGCGGCCGCGACGCGAGCCGGAAGCGCACCTGGCCGCAGTCGCAGCCGCCTTCGAGCTGGGAGGGGTCGGTGGCAGTCATGGTGGGCCTGGTGCGACCGTCGGCTCTCGGCAACGCCGCGGTCGCCGCTTTATACCGCGCGTCGGCTGGCCCGCGCGGGCTCCAGCGCGGGACGGGATACTCGGGCCGCCAGCCCGCCATGCCCACCCCGAGCCAGCCCGTTCCCCTGAACACGCCGACCGGCCTCGCCGGCCAGCTGCGCGGCGTGCGCCGCACGGTGCTGCAGAGCGTGCTCAGCGTGCTGAGCAAGGCCGGGAACTCCGACGAGAAGAAGCTCGAAGCCGTGCGCGAGGAAGTGCTGCGCGCCCTCGATGCCTGCGGCCCCTTCGCGGCGGACATCCGCATGCGCGTGCGCCACTGCACCGACCTCGAGGACATGTGGTACCTGCGGCCGCAATTGAACAGCGTGCTGCAGGGCGCGCTCGGCGAGGAGATGGCCACGGCGGCCATGCAGCGCATCACCGCCCTCTTCGTCGGCGCCGGCTTCCCGGTGCCGGGCGGCGGCCCGCCGCGGCGGCGCTGACCTCCCGGCGCGGCGGCTAGACTCGCGCCGCCGGAGGACTCCCCCTTGATCTCGCCTGTCGCACCTGCGGCGCCGCTGCGCGCCGCCTTCAACCCGCTGATCCGCCCCTACCTCGTGTTGCAGGTGGGCCTCGCGCTCGTGCTCACCATCGTGGGTATCCCGCTGGCCATCGTCTGGTTCCTCGGCGTCGGGTCCTGGTGGGCGCGGCACTGGTTCGACAAGCTCGAATGCGAGCTGGGCCCCACCGCGCTGCGCTTTCGCAAGGGCATCCTGTTCCAGGTCGAGAAGACGATCCCGCTGGAGAACATCCAGGACGTCACCTTCATCGAGGGGCCGGTGCTGCGCCGATTCCACCTCGCGATCCTGAAGTTCGAAACCGCGGGCCACAGCGCCGGCCAGGCCAGCGACATGCAACTGGTCGGCATCCGCGACGCGCACGAGTTCCGCGCCGAGATCCTGCGGCGCCGCCAGCAGCTGCGCGACGCCCATGCTCCCCAGGCGCAGCAACGTACCGAGGGGTCGCAGGACGAAGTGGTGCAGGTGCTGCGCGAGATCCTGGCGAAGGTCGACGACCTCGCCGTGGCGGTCCGCGAACGCCGCTGAGCGTTCAGGCCGCGGGCACGGCGTCGCCGCCGTGCCGCTGCTGCAACTGCCACATGCGCGCATAGCGCCCGCCGCGCGCCAGCAGCGCCTCGTGCGTGCCGCGCTCGACGACGTGACCGGCCTCCATCACAAGGATCTCGTGCGCGTCGACCACCGTCGACAGCCGGTGCGCGATCAGCAGCGTGGTCTTGTTGCGCGCCGCCGTGCGCAGCTCGGCCTGGATGGCGCGCTCGTTGGCGGAGTCGAGGGCCGAGGTCGCCTCGTCGAAGATCAGGATCGGCGGGTTCTTCAGCAGCGTGCGTGCGATGGCCACGCGCTGCTTCTCGCCGCCCGACAGCTTCAGGCCGCGCTCGCCCACCATGGTCTGGTAGCCGCCGGGGGTCGAGGTGATGAAGTCGTGGATGCGGGCGGCGCGCGCCGCCTCCTCGACTTCCGTGCGGCTGGCGCCCGGGCGGCCGTACGCGATGTTGTATTCGACCGTGTCGTTGAACAGCACGGTGTCCTGCGGCACGATGCCGATGGCCCGCCGCACGCTGGCCTGCTGCACGTCGCGGACGTCATGGCCGCCGATGGTGATGCGGCCCTGCTGCACGTCGTAGAAGCGGTACAGCAGGCGAGCCAGCGTGGACTTGCCCGAGCCGGAAGGACCGACCACCGCCACCGTCTTGCCGGCGGGGATCTCGAAGCTGACGTCGTGCAGGATCACGCGCGCCGGGTCGTACGCGAAGGTGACGTGCTCGAAGCGGACGGTCCAGTCGGAAACCGGGAGGACGTTGGAGGCCGGAGCGCCCTCACCCTGGCCCTCTCCCGGAGGGAGAGGGAGAAAGAGAGCCGGCGCATTCGGTCGATCCGCCACTTCGCGCTCGCGGTCCATCAGCGCGAACATGCGGTCCAGGTCGGTCAGGCTCTGCTTGATCTCGCGGTACAGGACGCCCAGGAAGTTGAGCGGGATGTACAGCTGGATCATGAAGGCGTTGATCATCACCAGGTCGCCCAGCGTCATGCGGCCGTCGACCACGCCCAGCGTCGCGCGCCACAGCATGGCGACCAGGCCGATCGCGATGATCAGCTGCTGGCCCGTGTTGAGCATCGACAGCGTGGTCTGCGCCTTCAGGCGCGCGCGCCGCAGTTTCTCCAGGCTCTCGTCGTAGCGCCGCGCCTCGAAGCCTTCGTTGTTGAAGTACTTGACCGTCTCGTAGTTCAGCAGCGAATCGATGGCGCGCGTGTGCGCGGCGGAATCGAACTCGTTGGCCTGGCGCCGGAACTTGGTGCGCCACTCGGTGATCGAGACCGTGAAGGTGATGTACAGCGCCAGCGCGATGAGCGTGATCCAGGCGAACCACGCGTCGAACCGCACCGCAAGGATCGTGAGCACCAGCGCCACTTCCACCAGCGTCGGCACGATGCTGTAGAGCGAGTACGAGATCAGCGACTCGATGCCGCGCACGCCCCGCTCGATGTCGCGCGTCATGCCACCGGTCTGGCGTTCCAGGTGGAAGCGCAGCGACAGCGCGTGCAGGTGCTCGAAGGTCTCCCGCGCGATGCTGCGCGCCGCCCCCTGCGTGGCCTTGGCGAACACCAGCTCGCGAAGTTCGGTGAACAGCGTCGTCGACAACCGCAGCAGCCCGTACGCGACCAGCAGGCCGACGGGCACCACCAGCACCGCGGCGGGGTCGCCCGCCTTCAGGCTCATCGCGTCGACCAGGTTCTTCAGCAGCAGCGGCACGCCGACGTTGGCCAGCTTGGCCGCGATCATGAAGCCGAGCGCGATGACGACACGGCCCTTGTACTGCCACAGGTAGGGCAGCAGGCGCTTCAGCGTGGACCAGTCCGCGCCACTGGGGGCGGCGGCAGTCGTGGAGGCGTGGGGAGCGAGGGAAGCCGGCGCGGCTTCGCCGGAACGGCGCATCGGGGACAATCCAGGGGTTTGCGACGGAGATTGTGCCCATGTCGACGACTTCAAGCCTGCAACGCATCCCCCCGGCCTTGCCGCCCAGCGACAAGGAGCTGGTGCTCAAGGTGATCCCGATGCCTGCGGACACCAATGGCAACGGCGATATCTTCGGCGGCTGGGTGATGGCGCAGGTCGACCTGGCCGGCTCGGTCATCCCGGCGCGCCACGTCAACGGCCGCATGGCCACGGTGGCGGTCAACGAGTTCGTGTTCAAGCAGCCGGTGCGCGTGGGCGACATCCTGTCGTTCTATGCGGCGGTCACCCGCATCGGCCGCACCTCGATCACCGTGCAGGTCGAGGTCTACGCCGAACGCTTCGGGGCGCAGGGGCAGTTCGTCAAGGTCACCGAGGCCACCGTCACCTACGTGGCGATCGACGACCAGGGCAAGCCGCGGCCGATCGAGCAGCACGGCTGACAGCGGCGTCGGACGCGCGCTGTCCCACCGCACGCACAGCCGATGCTAGGCTCCAGCACATGAATACCCCCGACCCGTTGCGCTCGCCAGCGCTGGAGCACCGCACGCTGCTCTGGCTGGTGGTCGTGTTCACGGTCGCGTTTGCGTTCGTGCTGTGGCCGCTGGCCGGCGCGCTGCTGTGGGCGGTGTTCCTGGCCATCGTGTTCTGGCCGATGCACCAGCGCTGCCTGCGCCTGGTGCGCAAGCCCTGGCTGGCCGCCCTGCTCACGCTGCTGACGATCGTCGTCATCGTGATCGTGCCGCTGGCGATGGTCAGCGCGTCGGTCGTGCAGGAAGCGTCGGTGCTGTACCAGAGCCTGCGCTCCGGCGAGATCAGGCCCGGCGAGTGGCTCCAGCGCATCTTCGACGCGCTGCCGCCGTGGGCGCAGGCGGTGATGGCGCGCTTCGGCGTCTTCGACGTGCCGGCGCTGGCGCAGCGCGTCGGCGCCGTGCTGTCGGGCAGCAGCCAGTTCATCAGTACCACGCTGCTGGGCATCGGGCAGAACACGCTCAACTTCGTGGTCGCGTTCTTCATCATGCTGTACGTGCTGTATTTCTTCCTGCGCGACGGCCGCGAGCTGGCGGCGCAGGTCGAGCGAGCCGTGCCGCTGCGCCTGGAGCAGACGCGCCGGCTGCTGCGGCAGTTCGTCGCCGTGGTACGCGCGACGGTCAAGGGCAACGTCGTCGTCGCGCTGGTGCAGGGCGCGCTCGGCGGGCTGGCGTTCTGGTGGCTCGACGTGCCCGGCGCCACGCTGTGGGGCGCCTTCATGGCGCTGCTGTCGCTGCTGCCCGCGGTCGGCGCGGCGATGGTGTGGGGGCCGGTCGCGATCTACAAGCTGTTCACCGGCGAGGTGGCCGGCGCCATCGGGCTCACGGTGTGGGGCGTGCTCGTGATCGGCCTGGTGGACAACGTGCTGCGGCCGATCCTCGTCGGGCGCGACACCAAGCTGCCCGACTACGTGGTGCTGGTCGCCACCGTCGGCGGCATCGGCCTGTTCGGGCTCAACGGCTTCGTCATCGGGCCGGTGATCGCGTCGATGTTCATCGTCGCGTGGAACCTGCTGACCGACGTGCGCCGGCACACGCCGGGGTCAGCGGCGGAGGACCGACCCGTGCAGGACGGCCAGGGCGGCGCGCAGCGGCCCGAGGGGCAACTGCCCCGGCGCCGACGCCGCCCGCCCCGCGGCGAAGGTGAGCGCTGAGCCGAACTCGCCGCCGCACACGCGCGACACCGCGCCCAGCGCGCCCATCGCCATCCCGGCCACCGGGATCGGCAGTTCCTCGCTCGCCATCCACGTCGCCTGCAGCAGCGTGAGCACGTCGCCAGTGCCTTGCGGCATCACGGCGACCTTGGCGACGTCGGCGCCGAGCCGGTACGAGTCCCGATAGCGCTCGAGCAATTCGCCCAGGGCCGGCGTGCGCTGGAAGTCGTGGAAGGACAGCACCAGCGTGCAGCCCGCGGCATGCGCGGCCTCGCAGATGGCCGCCACCTGGGCGGGATCGCCGCTGGCTTCGGTGTCGACCAGGTCCACGCCACCCCTCTCGCAAACGGCGGCGTACAGCGGCACCAATTGGTCGTCGTGCAGTGCCGTGGCTTGCCCGCCCTCGTGTTGCGCGCGCCGCGTGTACAGCAGCGGCAACCCGGGCGCCGCGGCCTTGATGTCGCGTGCGGTGGCGACGACGGCATCGATGTCCACGATGGCGGTGAAGTGGTCGACGCGCCACTCCAGCAGGTCCGGCCCGAGCGAGGCCGCATCGGTGGCCTCGCGCAGCAGGGCGTCGCGCGTGCGGCCCACCAGCGGCACGCAGACGGCGGGCAGCGTGCCGCCCGCGAGCGGCGTTCCACGGACGGTGATCGGTCGCATGCTCAGGAGACGATGTAGGCCGCGGCGGCGGTCGACAGCAGCTTGCCATCGTGGCCGAGGAATTCCATCCGGGTCGACGCGACGCGCGAGCCCAGCCGCAGCACCTCGGCACGCAACTCGAACGATTCGCCGATGGCCGGCCGCAGGTAGTCGACGCGCAGGTCGATGGTGCCCAGCTTGCCGAAACGGTGCAGCCGCGCCTGCGGCGGCTCGTCCAGGTGGCGCGCGCCGATCGCCGCCATGCACGCCAGCCCGCCCATCGCGTCCAGCCCAGCGGAGATCACGCCGCCATGGAGCCGGTTGTAGGCGAAGTGGCCCACCAGCTCGTGCTTCATCGCGAGGCGCCCGACGACCCGGTCCGCGCGCAGGGTCTCGATCTTCAGGCCCAGCAGCTGGTTGAAGACGATCCGCTCCTCGAAGATCGCCTTCAGCCCGGAGATGAACTCCGGCTCGAACTCGGTCGCGCCGGCGGGCGGGTTCTTGCTCATGGGGTGCATTGTGCCGGGAGAGGAAAACTCCCAAACGCAGAAGTCGCAGAAGAAGCGCGGAAGTCGCAGAACGGACATCCTTGATGGATTCTTCTGCGATCTCTGCGCTTCTTCTGCGTCCTCTGCGTTTGGGAGTTCTGTCTTCGCGCCCCGATGAGCCACCGCTGCGAGATACTTGCCGCCATGGCCTCCAAAGCTCCCACCGTCCGCCCGCGCCGCGCGTCGACCAAGACGTACAGCCAGATGCTCGAGGAGATCGAGCTGCTGCAGCGCCAGGCGGAGGAGATGCGCAAGCGCGAGATCGACGACGTCATCCGCCGCATCAGGGCGGCGATCGCCTTCTACGGGTTGACCGAGGAAGACCTGGGCTTCCGCAAGCGCGCGGAGAAGACGGTCGCGTCGCCCACGCCGCCACCGCCCGCGCCGGCCAAGAAGAAGAAGCGCAAGTCGCGCTACACCGAGCGGCCGCTGGCCGGGCCGGTCAAGCGCTGAGGGCGGCGGCTCTTTCCCGCAGCAACGCCTGCTCGCGCTCGTTGCCGGCGAGCTCCGCGGCCGCGAGGAACGCATCGCGCGCTTCCCCGTTGCGGCCGAGCCTGGCGAGCAAGTCGCCGCGCACCGCGTGCAGCCACTGGTAGCGCTGCAGCAGCTTGTCGCCCAGCAAGCCGTCGACGATCTCCAGGCCCGCGGCCGGCCCATCGGCCATGCCGACGGCGACGGCGCGATTGAGCTCCACCACCGGCGACGGCTGGACGATCGCGAGCTCCGCGTACAGCGTGGCGATGCGGTCCCAGTCGGTCTCGGCCGCCTGTGCAGCTTGCGCATGGCAGGCGGCGATCGCGGCCTGCAAGGTGTACGGGCCGCGTGCGGTGGAGAGGCGCTCGGCGCGTTCGAGCGCGACGAGGCCGCGGCGGATCAGCAGGCGGTCCCAGCGGCCGCGGTCCTGGTCGGCTAGAAGGATCGGCCGGCCTTGCGCATCGGTGCGCGCGGCGGTCCGCGACGACTGCAATTCCAGCAGCGCGGCCAGCCCTTGCGACTCCGCATCCTCGGGTGCGAGCTCCGCGACCATGCGTGCGAGCCGCAGCGCCTCCTGCGCCAGCGCGGGCCGCATCCAGTCGCCGCCGGCCGTCGCCGTGTAGCCCTCGTTGAACACGAGGTAGATCACCTCGTGCACCGACGCGAGCCGGGCGTGCAACTGCTCGCCGCGCGGTGACTCGAACGCGACCTTCGCGTCGCGCAGTTTCTGCTTGGCGCGCACCAGCCGCTGGGCGATGGTGGGCTCGGGCACGAGGTAGGCGCGCGCGATCTCGTGTGTCGTCAGGCCGCCCAGCAGCCGCAGCGTGAGCGCGACGCGCGCATCCATCGGCAGCACGGGATGGCAGGCAGTGAAGACCAGCCGCAACAGGTCGTCGCCGATCTCGTCCTGCCGCGCCGCGTCGAGCGCGTCGGTGAAGTCGGGCACGACGTGCGCCTGCTGCGCCTCGAGGTCGGCGGCGATCTCGTCGTGCTTGCCGGCGTGCAGCGCCTGCTGCCGCAGCCAGTCCAGGCCCTTGCGCTTGGCGGTCGCCATCAGCCACGCCCCCGGCTTGTCGGGCAGGCCTTCGCGCGGCCAGTGGTCCAGCGCCTCGAGCAGCGCTTCCTGCGCGAGGTCCTCGGCCACGGCGACGTCGCGCACCATCCGCGCGACGACTGCCACCACCTTGGCGGCGTCGAGCCGCCAGATGGCCGCGATGGTGTCGTGCGTGGCCGGATGCATCCGCGCGTCAGGGCGCCGGCGGCGCGGCCGCCATGTCCATCCACACCAGCTCCCAGACGTGGCCGTCCAGGTCCTCGAACGCCTGGCTGTACATGAAGCCCAGGTCCTGCGGCGGGCGCGTGACGCGGCCGCCGCCCGCCACGGCCTTGCGCACCAGGTCATCGACGTCCGCGCGGCTGTCGCACGACAGGCAGGTGAGCACCTCGACGTGCTCGCGCGTGTCGGCGATCTTCTTGGTCGTGAACGTCTGGAAGAAGGGCTCGACCAGCAGCATCACGAAGCCGTCGTCGGAGATCACCATGCAGGCGCCCTGCTCGTTGCTGAACTGCGGGTTGAACGTGAAGCCGAGCGACTCGAAGAACCCGCGGCTGCGCTGCATGTCGCGGATCGGCAGGTTGACGAAGATCTTGCGCGCGTTCACAGCAGCCCCAGCCGGTCGAGATCTTCATGTTCGTAGAGCGGGCGCACTTCGATCTCGGCCGCCTGCCCGTGGCCCATCGGGTTCGGGAAGCGGCGCGTCCACTCCAGCGCCTCCTCGCGGCTGCGCACCTGGATCAGCGTGTAGCCGCAGACCACTTCCTTGCTTTCGGTGAAAGGGCCGTCGACGACGCGCTGGCCGTTCGCGTCCCAGCGCACGCGCCAGGCGTCGCGCGAGGGTTTCAGGCCCGCGGCGTCGAGCAGCGCCCCGGCGCGCGCGAGCTCGTCGTTGTACGCGCCCATCTCCGCCATCATCGCCCTCGCTTCGGGCGGAAACTCGCCGCGCTCGGTCATCGGCGTGGCTTTCACGAGGATCATGTAGCGCATGGCTTGCTCCTTCATTGCTGCGGCATCAGCGGCTGCAGCATGCTGGAGCGGTTGCCCTCGGTGTCGAGGAACGCGACGTAGTCGCCGACGGTCGGGATCATCATCGGCTCGCCGAGCACCTGCCCGCCCGCGGCCGTGACCTTCTTCATCGACGCGCGGATGTCCTGCACCGCGATCACGATGCCGGGAAACTGCGCCGGCATGTCCGGCGTCTTGGTGAAGAAGCCACCGTTGATGCAGCCGGGCACGGCGTGGGGCGGCGCGGGTGGCGGCGCGGACGGCTCGGCGGTTGTCACGACCACGTAGTTGCCCATCTCGGGGCCGAGCATTTGGACCTCCCAGCCGAAGGCCTGTTCGAAGAAGCGGGCGATGCGCTCGCGGTCGTTGCAAGGCAATTCGAAGTGCACGACGGGATCCATGCGGTGTCCTTTCCGGTGTCATCGGGAGCGCGGGGCGCCCCTCACTTGCACGACGTGCGAGCGGACCGGAAATCGACAACGCCGGCGCCTAGGTAAAACCCTAGACGCGCTGCCTCAGGTGTAGCAGGGCCCGGTGGCGCGCACCTCGACGGTGGCCCACTGTGCCGCCGGGCACTCGCGCGCGATCGCGATCGCCTCGTCGCGATCCGCCGCTTCCACGAGGAAGAACCCGCCGACCATCTCCTTGGCTTCCGCGAACGGGCCATCGACGAGCCGCGCCGCGCCGTTGCGCACCTGCACGCGCGCCGCGTTCGCGTCCGGCGAGCTGAGCGACTCCACCGCCTTGAGCTTGCCGCGCCGCTTCAGCTCGTCGGCGAACTGGAGCATGCGGTCGAACACTTGCTTGCCCTGCGCTTCCGTGCGCGTGGCCCGCTGGGCCGGGTCTTCGACAATGAGGAGCATGTAGGCAGCCATGCCGGCATTCTGCGCGACCTTGTCGTTCCCGCGAAGGCGGAAATCCGGGGCCGTCCGCCCAGCCTCGTCGTCATCCCCGCGGAGGCGGGGACGCATCGCTTCCATCTTTGTCATTCCGGCTTTCGCCGGAATGACAGACGTGCGGAATGAGAGCGGATTCAAGCCTTCGCCGCCCCCTGCCGCACCAGCAGCCGTCCCAGCAGCACCAGCGCCGACACGACGTACGCCAGTCCCGCCGGTACCCACATCACGAGGCCGCCGAGCTGCTGGTCCTCGACCGGGTCGATGCCGAGTGCGTTGGACGTCGCGATGTAGGGCTCGTACCAGGCCGTCGGGGCGAGGCTCAGGAGCGCGCCCAAGGCGGCGGTGTGCAGCATGGTGGTGAACAGCAGGCCGACGGCCTGGCCGGTGCCGATGGACTGGCGGGCGTCGTGGCCGAGCGCGGCCCACCAGAAGAACAACGCGGTGCCGAGGAAGCTCGCGTGCTGCAGCACATGCAGGCCCTCGTGCGTCAACGCGGCGCTGAAGAACGACGGAACGTGCCACAGCCACAGCGCGAGCGCATGCAGCCCCCAGGCGACGACGGGATCGGTGAGCGTGGACCACACCGCCCCGACGGGGCCGCTCTGCGTGAACCGGCCCAGGGCCTGCCGCACGCCCGGCTCGAAGGCCCAGGTCCAGGCGGCGAGCGGGCGGCCGATCACCACCAGCGGCGCGGCGATGACCATCAGCAGTTCGTGCTGCACCATGTGCGCGGAAAACAGCTGCCCGCCCAGCGTGTCCAGCGGCGACACGAGCGCGAGCACCAGCGTCAGCCAGCCGGCGACGAAGGCGGCCACGGTGCTGCCGTGGATGCCACGCCCCTGCCCTGCCCGTGCCCACAGGCGCCGCACGCCATGCAGGTACAGGCCGAGCGCGAACACGAGCGACCCGACCAGCCAGGGCGCGAAATTCCACTGCCACGGCGAGACGGCCGCAGGCGCCGCTTCCGGCACGTGCGCGAGCGCTGCTGCCGGCAGCAGCGTCAGGGCAAGCAGGGCGAGAGGACCCATGCGGCGAACCACATCACGAGGACCAGCAAGGCGGACAGCGCTGCGACGGCCGTCGCCGATGCGGCCAGGAAGCGCCGCGTCTCGTCCGGCCCCTGCGTCGCCGAATCCGACGGCATCGCATGCAGGCGCCAGTCGCGGCGCGAGAGCAGCGCGCAGGCGGCGGTGAGCAGGAACGCCAGGACCGCGACCGCGTGCAGCGCAACGCGCGTCTGCGTCGAGCATTGCGGCGTCACCAGCGACAACATCAGGCTTTGCGCGCCCAGCGCGATGGAAGGCGCGATGAGGAGTCCGAGGAACGTGGGCATGCGGTGGCTCCCCTAGGTGGCGCGGGCGCCCCAGTACAGGACGAGGTAGATCGGCAGCCACGAGAACACCACGAAGTACCAGTAGAACGCGTTCTCGCTGACGTCGGTGTAACGCTTGCCTTCCAGCGGGCCGGTGAAGAACAGCACGCCCAGCACGATCGAATCGAAGACGTCGGTCACGAGGTGGGTGGTGTGCAGGCCCAGGAGCATCCAGACGATGGAGCCGTAGGCGTTGGTGTCCCAGCGGACGTTGAGCGACGCGAACTCCAGCACCCGCACCCCGAGGAACGCCACGCCGACGGCGATCGACACCCAGAGCCACAGCCGCACGCCGGCCAGGTCGTAGCGTTCGGCGGCCTTCTTGGTGAAGTGGTTCGGCACCAGGCTCACCAGCATGATCACGGTGTTCACCGTGCCCCACAGCAGGTCGGGAGCTTTCACGCCCAGCGGCCAGTTGTCCGCGTGGCTGCGCAGGTAGAAGTAGGTCATGACCGCGAGCGCGAACACCGTGCCCTCGACGGCCATCAGGCCCAGCGTGCCCCACCACATCATGGTGCGGTGGGAGAACACCACGGTCGGCAGCGCGGAGACGTCCAGCGCCGTGCCGTCGCGCGCCACTTCGCTCATGACGCCTTCTCCACTGCCAGCGCCCGGCGCACTTCGGCGCGCTTGGGCCAGAACCAGATCGTCAGCGCGATCGCGACCGGGATCGTCCCCCACACGACCGCCCAGGGCGTGAACACGAGGCCGGTGAACAGGATCGTCGTGCAGATGGCCGCGACGAAGGGCCAGGGCGTCGGCGCGGGGAAGGTGGTGCGGTGGTCGGGCTTCGCGTCGATCACGGTCGTGATCAGGTGCTCTCGAATGCCGGCGGAGAGCCCCGCGACGTGGGTCGGCGCGCCGGCCGGCGGCACTTCCCACAGCGGATACGGACCATGCACCACGGGAATGCGGTGGAAGTTCGGCGGCGCGGGCGGCGAGTCCGTCGCCCACTCCAGCGTGCCCGCACCCCATGGATCCGGTCCCGCGACCTCACCGGCGCGCCGGCTCCGGATCGCATTGGCCAGGGTCAGGAAGATGCCGAACGCGAACGCGTACGAGCCGATCGACGACAGCAGGTTCAGCCCGTCCCAGCCCATGCCGGACTGGTAGGTGTAGATGCGCCGCGGCATCCCTTGCAGGCCGAGCACGTGCATCGGGAAGAAGGCGACGTTGAAGGCGACGAACATGGTCCAGAACGACGCCTTGCCCAGCTTCTCCGACATCACGCGGCCGGTGAACTTGGGATACCAGTAGTAGAGCGCGCCGAACAACGGGAACACCGCGCCGCCGATCAGCACGTAATGCAGGTGCGCGACGACGAAGTAGGTGTCGTGCACCTGCGTGTCCAGCGACACCGATGCGAGCATCAGGCCGGTCATGCCGCCGATCACGAGGATGAAGAAGAACGACAGCGCGTACAGCATCGGCGTGCGCAGCACCAGGCGGCCACCGCCGATCGTCGCCAGCCAGCAGAAGATCTGCGTCGCACTGGGGATCGCGATCAGCATGCTGGCCGCGGTGAAGAAGGTCTTGCCCAGGTCCGGCAGGTTGGTCGCGAACATGTGGTGCACCCACAGGCCGAACGACAGGAACGCGGTGGCGATCAGCGACAGCACCATCGCCGTGTAGCCGAAGACCGGACGTTTGGTGAAGGTGGAGATGATCGCGGACATGAACCCGAGGCCGGGCATGAAGATCAGGTAGACCTCGGGGTGGCCGAAGAACCAGAACAGGTGCTGCCACAGGATGGCGTCGCCGCCCTCGGCCGGGTTGTAGAAGTGCGTACCGACCAGCCGGTCCAGCAGCAGCGCGGTGCTGGAAAGCATCACCGCCGGCATCGCGAACAGCACGGCGAACGCGGTGACCAGCATCGCCCACACGAACAACGGCATGCGGCCCAGCGTCATGCCCGGCGCGCGCAGCTTGAACACCGTCGTGATGACCACCACCGCCTCCAGCAGCGCCGCGAGCTCGGTGTACGTGATCATCTGCGCCCAGAAGTCGATGCGCTTGCCCGGCGAGTAGTCCGGGCCGGACAGCGGCGGGTACGCGAACCAGCCGGCGTCGCCCGCGCTGTTGAAGGCGAACGCGATCCACAGCATCGTCCCGCCTGCCAGGAAGACGTAGTACGCGTAGGCGTTCATGCGCGGGAACGCCACGCTGCGCGCGCCGATCATCAGCGGCACGAAGTAGGTCGCCATGGCCTGCATCACCGGCACGGCGAACAGGAACATCATGGTCGAGCCGTGCATGGTGAAGACCTGGTTGTAGAGATCCGGTCCCATGAGGCCGTTCTCCGGCCGCGACAGCTGCAATCGCATCGCCGCCGCGAGCAACCCGCCGAGCGCGAAGAACGCGAGCGTGGTGACGAGGAAGCGCGTGGCGATCGTCTTGTGGTTGATGGCGCAGAACCAGCCCAGCAGGCCGGGTGGGTCGGACCAGGTGCGGTCCAGCGCCAGCGCCGCGGCACTGCCGGCCGGTGCGCCATCTTTCAGGTGCGCGCCGCTCTCGTCGGGCTGCTCGCCCAGCGGTCCCCTCATCGCAGGCTCCCCAGGTAAGTCACGACGGCGTCCAGGTCTTCGCGCGACAGCGGCACCGCGGGCATGTTGGTGCCGGGCTTGTGCTTCTGCGGATCCCGGATCCAGTCCGCCAGCGCCTCGCGCGTGTTCGGCAGCGTGCCGGCCGCCAGCGTCGAGCGCGACGCGACGTGCGTGAGGTCGGGCGCCTTCTTGCCCTGCGCCTGCGTGCCGTTCACGGTGTGGCACATCGCGCAGGCCGTCGATTCGAACACCGTTCGACCGCGCACGGCCTGCGCGTCCGTCGGTGGCTGCGCCGGCTGGCGCTGCGCCTGCAGCCAGGCCTGGTAGCGCTCGGGCGTCTCGGCCACCACCAGCAGCCCCATCAGCGCGTGCTGGTAACCGCAGAACTCGGCGCACTGGCCGCGGTACACGCCGGGCTGGTCGGCGCGGAAGGTGACCATCGCAGTGCGGCCCGGGATCAGGTCGCGCTTGCCTGCGAGGTTCGGCAGCCACAGGCTGTGGATCACGTCGTCGGAGCGCAGCTGCACGATCACCGGGCGGCCGACGGGCACGTGGATCTCGTTGGCGGTCTCGACGCGGTCGGACACGTGCTCGCCATCGAGGTACTTCACCGTCCACCACCACTGGTGCGCGGTGACCTCCAGCGACACGGCATCCTTGAGCGACAGGCGCGCGATCGCGCGGTCGGTGAACACGCTGGCGACCACCAGCACCAGCAGCAGCACGGTGATCGCGCCGACGCCCAGCCCGACGCGGCGCGTCGCGCGACGCTCGGGGTCCGCCAGCGGCGACACGTCACCGGGCGCGGTGTGCGGCGCCCGCGGCGCGCGCCACAGCGCCACCAGCAGCACCGCGAGCACGACGCCGAACACGACGGCGCAGATCGCGACGAACAGGTTCCACAGCTGCCCGATGTGGCCGGCCTGCGGGCCCATCGGCTCGAACACCTGGTGCGCGGCATCGGGCGTCGGCGTGGCGGCGAGCACGGCGGCAGCCAGCGCCGACAACGCGAGCACAACGGCGAGGCGCTTCATTGCTGCGGCCCTCCGGTGGGCTGCTCGGGCGGCAGGATCTCGGGCTTGATCGGCATCTTCGGCCGCGCGTTCTCCGCCTCGCCGGGATACATCGTGTCGGACCGCGAGGGCGCGACGTCCTTGCGCAGCTGCCCGCCCATCGAGCGCACGTAGGCCACGATCTGCCAGACCTGGTCCTCGGGGATGTGGCCGCCGAACGAGGGCATGCCGTTCGGCCGGCCCTGCACGATGCTCTGGAAGATCTGGGCCGGCTCGCCGCCATAGCGCCAGTGCTCGTCCATCAGCGCCGGTCCCATGCCGCCCCCGCCGTTGGCGTGGCAGCCACCGCAGTTGTACCAACGGTACAGGCGCTTGCCCTGCGCCACGCCGTAGGCATTGCCTTCGTACGGACTGCGCGGGCTTGCGGCGTTGCGGACCAGGTCCGTGCGCGGCTGCGCGGGCTGGTTGGCGGACTGCCGCTCCCCGGCCTGCTGCGGCGTTGCGTTCGGAAGCGGCGTGCGGAAGGTGCGCTCCTCGCGCTCGCAGGCGGCGAGGGCGACGACGAGCGAAAGGATCAGCAACGCACCGACCCGTCGTCCCCGCGGAGGCGGGGACCCACCGGTTCCGTTCGCATGCTCGTGCCAGGCGGGAGCGGTGGATTCCCGCCTTCGCGGGAATGACGACAGGCGGCTCATGGCGTCCCCTCCACCCGCGGCACGCCGTACTCCGCGAGGATGGTGTCGATCTCGGCCCGATGCCGCACCAGCGCTTCGTCGACGCGTTGACGCAGTGCGTCCTCGCCGCGGCGCACGCCGACGGCGATCTCGAAGGCGAACGGTTGCACGCGCGCCAGGTCCGGCGGCGCGGCCATCGGCGCGACGCGCATCGGCACCGACGCACGCTTGGCGAAGTAGCCGGCCTGCGGCCCCCACACGATGCCCGCGTCGAGTTCCCCGGCGGCGATGGCCTCGACGATGCGCTGCGCCGCCGGCTTGTCGCCGGGAATCGGGAAGCCGACCACATGCGCTCCCGCCGCATGCCGCGCGAGCGCGAAGCCGGGTGGCGACGTCGCCTGGTCGTCGCCGATCAGCTGGATGCCGATGCGGCGGCCCGCGAGCTGCGGGTCGTCGAAGCTGGACGGCGGCTCGCCCGCGCCTTCGCGCTGCACCCACGCGTAGCTGGAGCGGTAGTACGGCCGGGTCGGCGCGACGCGCTCGAAGCCCGCCGGCACGCCGATGAGCACGTCGCAGTCGCCCGCGCCGAGCGTCTTGCGCACGAAGCCGCGCCGGTCCGGCAGCCACGCGAACTGCAGGTCGACGCCGAGGTCCATCGCCAGCAGGCGCGCGATGCGATTCTCGAAGCCGCTGCCGTCGGCGCGCGAATACGGCAGGTTGTCCGGATCGGCGCACACGCGCAGGACGTCGCTGGGCGCATGCACTTTCACCGGCGGCGTGCGCAAGGCTTCGATCGGCTGCGCGAACGCCGGAGCCACGACGACGGCAGCCAGCAAGGCGAGAAGGCGCATCACTTGCCACTCCCCGGAAGCGCGAACACGTAGAGCTTGCCGCCCGCCTTGGTGCGCTCGGGCAGGTCGCGCATCGCGTTCACGAAGCCGGCCGCCGCGCCGCCGTCCCGCGGGTCGAGCCGGCCCGACACGATGGCCCCGGCCCAGCCGCCGACGCCGGCGAGCACGGCGACGTACTGCTTGCCGTCCGGGCCGCGATAGGTGACCGGCTGGCCGATGATCCCGGAGTCGGTCTTGAACTTCCACAGTTCCTTGCCGCTCTTCGCATCCAGCGCCTTGAACCAGCCGTCCATGGTCCCGTAGAAGACGACGTCGCCGGCGGTGACGAGCGCGCCGCTCCACACGGGGAAGTCTTCCTTGACTTCCCACACCTTGCGCGCCGCGACGGGATCCCACGCCGTGAACACGCCGCGGTGGCCGCCGGGGCCGGCGTACATCTTCACGTCGGCGCCGACGAAGGGCGTGCCGGCGATGTAGCTCGCTTCGTAGACGGAGGCGTCCTGGCAGAGGTTCTGGTGCGGGATGTAGAGGATGCGCGTGCGCGGCGACCAGGCCGCCGGCTGCCAGTCCTTGGCACCGGGTGAAGCAGGACAGATGCTGCGCACGGTCTCGCCCATGCGCGCGTCCTTCGCCGGGTTGTACTTGAGCGCGCCGGTCTGCAGGTCCACGCCCAGGCTGCTGGTGACGTGCACGAACGGCGTCGCCGACAGCACCTGTCCCGTGGTGCGGTCCATCACGTACACGTAGCCGTTGCGCTCGGGACGCAGCAGCACCTTGCGCTTGCTGCCCTGCAGGTCGAGGTCGACGAGGATGCTCTCGTTGACGGCGTCGTAGTCGTGCAGGTCGTGCGGGCTGAGCTGGTAGTACCAGACGGCCTCGCCGGTGTCGGGCTTGCGCGCGAACACGCCCGACGTCCACTTGTTGTCGCCCGGGCGCTGCTCCGGGTTCCAGGGGCCCGGGTTGCCGGTGCCGTAGTAGACGAGGTCGAGCTCGGCGTCGTACGACACCCAGCCCCACACGGTACCGCCGCCGATCTTCCACATCCCCGACGGCCAGGTCGTCACGCCCAGGTCCTTGCCCTGGTCGCTCTTGTAGAAGGGCTTGAAGTCCGGCCCGATGAGCACGTCCTTGTCGGGCCCGGTGCTGTACGCGCGCCAGGCGATCGTCCCCGTCGCCGCGTCGAGCGCCGTGAGCCAGCCGCGCACGCCGAACTCGCCGCCCGCGTTGCCCACCAGCACCTTGTCCTTCACGACCAGTGGCGCCATGGTCATGCTCTCGCCCTTCTTGATGTCGCCCAGCTGGGTGCGCCACAGCTCCTTGCCGGTCTTCGCGTCGACGGCGATCGTCTGGTTGTCGAGCGTGTTGAAGAACAGCCGGCCCTTGTCGTAGGCCGCGCCCCGGTTCACCGTGTCGCAGCACGCGACGCCCTGCGAACTCGGGTGCGGCTTGGGGTCGAAGCGCCACTTCAACGGCGCGCCGGGCTTGGTGAGGTCCAGCGCGAACAGCGGGTTCGGGTACGGGCCCACGATGAACATCGTGTCCTCGGCCACGATCGGCGCGGCTTCGTGCCCGCGCGACAGGCCGGTGGGAAAGCTGAAGGCCAGCTGCAGTTGCGCCGCATTGGCCGGCGTGACCTCGGCCAGCGGCGAGAACCGCGTGCTCGCGTGGTCGCGTGCCGCCATCGTCCACTGGCCGTCCGCCTGGGGCTGCGCCAACGCCGCGGTGCCGGCGAGCAGGCCGGCCAGCGCAAGCACGAGACACCTCATCCGATCTCCTCGTGCCCCTCATCCCCGGCGCGCGTGCGCCTCACGCCGGCGGTGGTCCGCCGTGCGATGTGTTTGTGCAAATGAGTCTAGCCAGGAGCACCCCACTCCGGGGCGCGATCAGGCGCGGTGTGGGCAATGGCTGACCTGGCCGCAAGGCCGCCGCCGACACGCGGTCAGGCGTCGGTCAGTTGTCCCAATGACGCTTGAACACGGGCGCCAGTTGCGGATGGGCGTCGATGCGCTGGACCAGCGCGTGGAAGGCGGGGTGGCGCTCTTCGAGGTGCTTGCGCGTGCCGGACCAGCGCGACGCAACGGCGGCGAACAGGTCCAACGCGCCGGGCGCGTCGCCGTGCAGGAACGTGCCGCCGCCGAACTGGTCGGCGAACATCTCCCAATGCAGGTGCAGGCGCTTGCGCGTGCCGGTGCGCAGCGCTTCCTTCATCGCGTCGTCGGCGGGCTCGAGGAAGCGCTCGGGATAGTCGAGGATGGTGATCGCGCTGTAGCAGTTGGCCGGGATGAACACCAGCCCGCGCAGGATGCGCGCGCGCTGCGCGGCGTCGGCCGGCATCAGCACGCCCGGCGCCGCGATCGCCGTGCCCAGGTGGATGAGGATGGCCGCGCTCTCCGTGAGCACCTGCCCGTCGGGCAACACGAGCGTGGGGACCTGCCCGAGCGGGTTGACCTTCAGCAGTTCGCCGTACGCCGACTCCGGCAGCCACTGCGCGGCCTCGACGATGCGGTGCGGCAGGCCCGCGAGGTGCAATGCCGCCTCGACGGAGGCGGACCCGGAGCCCTTGGCCCCGTAGAGGACGTACTCGTTCGCGGCCATGGCTCAGAACTTCGACAGGTCGGGCTTGCGCTTTTCCATGAAGGCGGTGAAGGCTTCGCGCGCCGCGGGTTCGCGCAGCATGCGGGCGAACACCGCGCCCTCCTCCTGCATGTGCTGCAGCACCGCCTGTTGCTGGCCCTTCTTCATCAGGCGCTTGGTCTCGACCAGCGAAGTGCTCGGCTTGGCAACCAGCTTGCGCGCCACGGATTGCGCATACGAATTCGCTTCGGTCGGCGGCAGCACGCGGTTGACCAGGCCGACTTCGAGCGCCGCTTCGGCCATGAAGGGCTCGCCCAGCAACAGCGCTTCGGCGGCACGGTGGTAGCCGAACATCTGCGGCACCAGCAGGCTGGACGACGCCTCCGGCACCAGGCCCAGGCTGGCGAACGGCAGCGAGAACGCCGCGTTGTCGCCCGCGTAGACCAGGTCGCAGTGCAGCAGCATGGTCGTGCCGATGCCCACAGCCGGTCCGCACACGGCGGCCAGCAGCGGCTTCGGGAATTCGGCGATGCCCTTGAGGAAGCGGAACACCGGAGCCTCCTCGCCCGACGATGGCGGCTGGTTGAGGAAGTCGCCGATGTCGTTGCCGGCGCTGAAGACCGTCTCGTGGCCCTGGAGCACCACGACCCGGACCGACGCATCGTCGCGCGCGCGGGCGACCGCATCGGCGAGCGCGGCGTACATCGCCACCGTGATCGAGTTCTTGCGCTCGATCCGGTTGAGGGTGATGGTCATCACGCCGGCTTCGGCGTGGGTGAGGATGTCCTGCGTCATTCGTCTGTCTCCTTGTCTGCGTGCGTCAGGCCAGCGCCTCGCGCACGAATTCCATCCGGTCCTGGCCCCAGAACATCCGGTCGCCGACGAAGAAGGTCGGCGCGCCGAACACGCCGCGCGCCACCGCGTCCTGCGTCACCGTCTTCAGGTGGTCCTTGACCAGCGGGTCCTGCGTCAGCGCGAACAGTTGCTGCGGGTCGAACCCCGCCTCCTGCAGCACGCCCGCGACGGTGGCCGGATCGTTCATGTCGCGCCCGTCGACCCAGATCGCGCGGAACACCGCGTCGCCGTACGGCAGCAGGCGCTCGGGGTCGCGCATCTGCAGGCCCAGCGCGCCGCGCATCAGCATCAGCGTATTGATCGGGAAGTGCGGATTGTGGCGGAACGGCACGCCGTAGCGCTGCGCGAACCGCGCGAGGTCTTCGTTCATCCACGCGCTCTTGGCCGGCACTTCCATCGGCGAGCGATTGCCGGTGGCCTGGAACACGCCGCCCAGCAGGAACGGCATGTAGTGCACCGTCGCGCCCGTCTCGCGCGCGAGCTTCGGCACCTGCGTCCACGCCAGGTAGGCGGCGGGGCTGCCGACGTCGAAGTAGAAGTCGAATTCCTTGGCCATGTCGTTCAGAAAGCCTCCATCCAGGGGCGCAGGTCCAGCTCGTGGGTCCAGGCGTCGCGCGGCTGCTGGTGCAGCATCCAGTACTGGCCGGCGATGTGGTCCGGCTGCAGGATGCCGTCCTGCGCCTTGAGCGCGTACCGCTCGGGGAAATTGTCGCGGATGAACGCGGTGTCGATGGCGCCGTCGATCACGACGTGCGCGACGTGGATGCCCTGCGGGCCGAGCTCGCGCGCCATGCTCTGCGCCAGCGCGCGCAGCGCGGCCTTGGCGCCCGCGAACGCCGCGAAGCCCTTGCCCCCGCGCAGCGACGCGGTCGCGCCGGTGAACAGGATGGTGCCGCGGCCGCGGGTGACCATGCGCTTGGCCACTTCACGGCCGTTGAGGAACCCGCCGAAGCAGGCCATTTCCCAGATCTTGAAGTAGCGCTGCGCCGTCTCGTCCACCACCGGCGTGCGCACGTTGGCGCCGATGTTGAACACCAGCACCTCGATCGGGCCGACGGTCGACTCGATCTTCTCGACGAGCTCGACGACTTCATGTTCCTTGCGCGCGTCGCTGGCGAAGCCGTGCGCGCGGCCGCCGTCGGCCACGATGGCATCGACCAGCGGCTGCAGCTTGTCGGCGTTGCGGCGCGTGACGCACGCCACATAGCCTTCGCGTGCGAAGCGGCGCGCGATGGCGCCGCCGGTGGCGTCGCCGGCGCCGACCACGAGGCAGGCCTTGTCCTGGGCCATGGTCACTCCTTGTAGTAGACGACCTGGTGCGAGGTGGCCAGCAAGTCACCCGCCTCGGTCCACAACTGCGCGGACTGGTCGAAATAGCCGCCGCGGAAGGCCTGCGCCTGCGCCTGGCCGAGCAGGTAGCCCTCGCCCGCGTCGCGCAGCTGCTGCGCGCCCGCATGGAAGTAGACGGTCATCGTCACCGTGCCGATCGGCACCAGCACCGAGCGGCGACGCCAGATGCGCGGGAAGAACACGTCGGCCAGTGCCGTGAGCGATGCGAAGTCGAGCGGCCGCGCCGGCGCGTCGCGCAGCCACAGGCGCGTGCGGCTTTCGCCCAGGTCGCGGCCGTCCCAGGCGGCGGGCAGGCCGCCTTCGATGAAACGCATCTCGTAGCGGTTGACCCACTCGACGCGCTTCGGGCCTTGCGCGATCGGCACGTCCTGCGGGCGTGGAACGCGCGGCATCGCATGTTCGACCGCACCCCAGGTGTCGCGGCGCAGCGCGGTGAACGTGGTGCCGGTGAGGACCACCTCGCCCTGCTGGCGCACCTCGAGCGTCCAGTGCTGGGTGGACCGGTTGGTGCGCGCGGGACGCGCATGGACCTCGAACGGGCCGTCGGCCATCGCCGCCGCGAAGTTGATCGTCAGCGCGACCGGCTCGCCGAGCAGTTGCGGATGCTTCAGCACGCCGCCGAGCGCCTGTGCGGCCATCACGCCGCCAAAGGGCCCCACCATGTTGCCGTAGGCGGCACTGGTGTGGCCGGTCCAGGCGTGGTCGCCGGACGGCGTGAGCGCGATCGCGGCGTCGAAGGGATGCGATGTCATGCGGTGGCCGGCGACAGGGTGTGCAGCCACTGCAGCATGCGCGGCCAGAGCGCCGCCTGCTGCGAGGCGCGGAAGGCACCGAAGTGGCCGAGGCGGCGCTGTTGCACGTCGGCAGGCGCCAGGCGCACGACCTCGTGCTGCGCGTTCTCGTACAGGCCGACCAGGCTATGCGTGCCGCGCAGCGTCATCAGCTCGTCGTCGGTGATCGACAGCGCCAGCAGCGGGAAGCGCGCGCTGGCGTACTGCCGGCGCACCTGCTCGCCTTCGGCGCCGACGCTGTAGCGCGGGTCCAGGCACCAGCGGCGCCACTGCAGGATCACGCCCTTGGGCAGGTCGCCGACCTTCTTCAGGCGCTTGCCGGGGAAGTAGCCGCACAGGCGCGTCGCCAGCGGCACCAGCACCCACCAGAAGTACCAGATCGTCCGCTTCAGCCGCGGCGCGTTCTCGCGCCAGTAACCGCTGCCCGCGGCGACGCTGAGCAGGCCCGCCACCTTGTGCTGGTTGCGAAGCAGCCCGGGCAGCTGCGCGCCGAGGCTGTGGCCGATGAGATGCAGAGGCGCTTGCGGCAGCGCGGCGTGCGCGTGGTCGATGACGGCTTCGTAGTCGCGCGCCCAGTCGAACAGGTCGGCGTCGACGTCGCGCATCGCCTGGCCCTCGGGCAGCGACAGGCCATGGCCGCGGTAGTCGAAGGTGGTGACGCGCCAGCCCTGCGCCGCCAGCCAGCCGGCGAACGGCGCGTAGTAGTCCTGGCGCACGCCCATGGCGCCGCCGATGACCACGCTGCCGTGGGGCTGCCCGGCCGGGTCCCAGCTGCGGACCGTGATCTGCGCGCCGTCCGGCGTGCGCAACTGCTCCTGCTTCATCCCGAGCGTTCCTCCACGGGCAAGAAAAAAGGCCACCGGGCGGTGGCCTTGCGTGCGGCGCGTCAGACGCGCTCGAAGATGCCGGCGGCCCCCTGGCCCATGCCGACGCACATGGTCACCATGCCGTACTTCAGATTCTTGCGGCGCAGCGCGTGCACCACTGTCGCGGACCGGATAGCCCCCGTCGCCCCCAAGGGATGGCCCAGCGCGATCGCGCCGCCCATCGGGTTGACCTTGGAGGCGTCCAGGCCCAGCGTGTTGATCACGGCCAGCGATTGCGCGGCGAACGCTTCGTTGAGCTCGATCCAGTCGATGGCGTCCTGCTTCAGGCCCGCGGCCTTCAGCGCGGCCGGGATCGCCTCGACCGGGCCGATGCCCATGATGTGCGGCGGCACGCCGCGGCTGGCGTAGCTGACGAAGCGCGCCAGCGGCGCGAGGTTGTAGCGCTTGAGCGCCGCCTCGCTGACGAGGATGAGCGCGCCGGCACCGTCGGACGTCTGCGAGCTGTTGCCCGCCGTGACGCTGCCGCGGGCGGCGAACACCGTCCTCAGCTTGGCCAGGCCTTCGACGGTGGTGTCGGGGCGCGCACCTTCGTCCAGGTCCACCGTGCCGGTCTTCACCGCGACCTCGGCGCTGTCCAGGTCGACCGAGCGCTCGGCGACTTCCACCGGCGTGATCTCGTCAGCGAACTCGCCGGCCTTCATCGCCGCGATCGCCTTCATGTGCGAGGCGTACGCGAACTCGTCCTGCGCGTCACGCCCCACCTTCCACTGCTGCGCCACCTTCTCGGCCGTCAGGCCCATGCCGTAGGCGATGCCGTAGCTCTCGATGTCGTCGGGGTTGGAGAAGATGGTGGGCGACAGCGACGGCGAGTTGCCCATCATCGGCACCATGCTCATGCTCTCGGTGCCGGCGGCGATCATCACGTCGGCTTCGCCCACGCGGATGCGGTCGGCCGCCATCTGCACCGCCGACAGGCCGGACGCGCAGAAGCGGTTGACCGTGATGCCGCCGACGCTCTTGGGCAGCCCGGCGAGCACCGCGCCGATGCGCGCGACGTTCAGGCCTTGCTGTGCCTCGGGGATCGCGCAGCCGCACACGATGTCCTCGATGGACTTCGGGTCGAGGTTGGGCACCTGCGCCAACGCCGAGCGCAGCGCCGTCGCCAGCAGGTCGTCCGGCCGCATGTTGCGGAAAAAGCCGCGGTGCGACCGCCCGATGGGCGTGCGGGTGGCGGCGACGATGTAGGCGTCCTGGACTTGTTTCATGACTGGCTCCTGTCCTGTCTGGCTCTCTCCCTCACTCGGGGGAGCGTTCCGTTGTCTTGCTCCCTCTCCCGCTTGCGGGAGAGGGTGGGGGTGAGGGACTCCGCCACCTGGCGAATCGCTTCCATCACCGCATCCGTCTCATTCAGCACGTCGTGGTCCAGAACCGCAGCGTCCGGAACCCTTCTTCCTGCATGAACCGCTGTCGCCTGGCGTCCTGTGCTTCGGCTTCCGCGTGCTGCCCACCATCCAGCTCGATCCCCAGCCCCGGTTCGACGCAGGCAAAGTCGGCGAAAAACGGCCCGATGGGATGCTGTCTGCGGAACTTCCAGCTTTCCACATGCTTAATTCCTCACCGGCTTCCCGGTGGACAGCATCCCCAAAATCCGCTCCTGCGTCTTGGGGTGCTGCACGAGTTCGCAGAAGGCCTGGCGTTCCAGCGTCATGAGGTACTCCTCGCTCACCAGCGTGCCCGTGTCGACGTCGCCGCCGGTCACGACGTTCGCGATCAGCGATGCGATGCGGAAGTCGTGCTGGCTGATGAAGCCGCCGTCGCGCATGTTCACCAGCTGGCCCTGGATCGTCGCCTTGCCGCTGCGGCCGGCGACGGGGAACAGGCGCTTGAGCGGCGCGCGCCAGCCCGTGGTGGCCATCGCCCTTGTTTCCGCGATGGCGACATACAGCAGCTCGTCCTTGTTCGGCACGATGACGTCGCTGTCCAGCAGGTAGCCCAGCTTGCGCGACTCGAGCGCGCTGGTGCCCACCTTGGCCATCGCGGCGGCGGTGAAGCCTTCGGTCAGGAACGGCAGCAGGTCCTTGTGCGTGCTCTGCGCCTGCATCTCGGCGGCGCGGCGCGCGATGTACGTCAGGCCACCCGCGCCAGGCACCAGGCCGACGCCGACTTCCACCAGGCCGATGTAGCTTTCCATCGCCGCGACGCGCTTGTGCGAGTACACGGCCAGTTCGCAGCCGCCGCCCAGCGCCATGCCGCGGATCGCGGACACGACCGGCACGCCGGCGTAGCGCAGCTTCAGCATGGTCTGCTGCATGAAGCCTTCGGCGTCCTCGATGGCGCTGACGCCCACGGCCATGAACGCCGGCAGCATCACCTGCAGGTCCGCCCCGACCGAGAACATCTCGTCGCCCGACCAGATCACCAGGCCCGCGAAGTCCTTCTCCGCGGTGTCGACCGCCAGTTGCAGGCCTTCGCACAGCTCGGGGCTGATCGCGTGCATCTTGGTCTTGATGCTGGCGATGAGCACGTCGTGGTCCAGCGTCCACAGGCGCACCGTGTCGTCCTCGTGCACGGTGCGGCCGGCGGTTTGCCACTTCGGCGCATCGCTGCCGAGCACGGCTTCCGGGAACAGTTGGCGCGCATGCACGGTCAGCACGCGGCGCGGCTCGAACTGGCCGCTGGTGGGATTGAACGAACCCTCGGGCGTGTGCACGCCACCGGCCTTCGCGACCGGGCCTTCGAACACCCACTTGGGCAGCGGCGCCTTCGACAGCGCCTTGCCGGCGTCGATGTCTTCCTGGATCCACTGTGCGACCTGCAACCAGCCCGCTTCCTGCCAGAGCTCGAACGGGCCCTGCTTCATGCCGAAGCCCCAGCGCATCGCGAAGTCGACGTCGCGCGCCGTCTCGGCGATCGTCGCCAGGTGCACCGCGGCGTAGTGGAAGCTGTTGCGCAGGATGGACCACAGGAACTGGCCCTGCGGGCCGGTGCTGTTGCGCAGGAGCTTGAGGCGCTCGGCGGCCGGCTTCTTCAGCATGCGGCCGTACACCTCGTCGGCCTTCTCGCCGGCGGGCACGTAGGTCTCGCTGTCCAGCTCGAAGCGCAGGATGTCGCGGCCGGCCTTCTTGTAGAAGCCGGCTTTCGTCTTCTGGCCGAGATTGCCGAGCTCGAGCAGCTTCTTCAGCACCTCGGGCGTGGCGAAGCTCCCGTAGAACGGGTCCGTCTCCGCGCTGAGCGTGTCCTGCAGTGTCTTGATGACGTGCGCCATCGTGTCCAGGCCGACCACGTCCGCGGTGCGGAACGTGCCGCTGGACGCGCGGCCCAGCTTCTTGCCGGTCAGGTCGTCGACCACGTCGTAGGTCAGGCCGAACTTCTCGACCTCGCGCATCGTCGCCAGCATGCCGGCGATGCCGACGCGGTTGGCGATGAAGTTGGGCGTGTCCTTGGCGCGCACGACACCCTTGCCCAGCACGCTGGTGACGAAGGTCTCGAGGTCGTCGAGGATCTTCGGCTGCGTCGCCGGCGTGGCGATCAGCTCCACCAGGTACATGTACCGCGGCGGGTTGAAGAAGTGGATGCCGCAGAAGCGCGGCTTGATCGCTTCGGGCAGCGCGTCGGACAGCTTCGTGATCGACAGGCCCGAGGTGTTGGACGCGACGATCGCGTGCGGCGCGACGAAGGGAGCGATCTTCTTGTAGAGATCCAGCTTCCAGTCCATGCGCTCGGCGATCGCCTCGATCACCAGGTCGCACTCGCGCAGGAGCTCCATGTGCTCCTCGTAGTTGGCCTGCTGGACCAGCGCAGCGTCGTCCGCCACGCCCAGCGGCGAGGGCTTGAGCTTCTTCAGCCCCTCGACGGCCTTGGTGACCACGCCGTTCTTCGGGCCTTCCTTCGCGGGAAGGTCGAACAGCACCACCGGCACCTTGACGTTCACGAGATGCGCGGCGATCTGCGCGCCCATCACGCCGGCGCCGAGCACGGCGACTTTCTTCACCTGGAAGCGGGACATGCGTCCTCCTTGCTGGCCCGCCGCGAGGGCGGCGCGTTCGTTCTGGTCGTTGTTCATGGCTTCCTGTCTTCCGCTCACTGCACCCGCACCCAGGTCTGGGTCCGCCCGAACGGGCCGAACGAGCCGCGCACGTCGAGCCGCTTGCCGCCGTCGACCGGCGTCAGGCGCAGCTTGTAGTCCCGTCCGTTCCCGGGATCGAGGATCCGGCCGCCCTCCCAGACGTTGCCGTCCGGCGACTTGCGCGCGCCGCGGATGATCTCCAGGCCCAGGATCGGCTTGTCCTTGCGGTCGTCGCTGCACTCGTCGCACTTGTCGTCGGGCTTGGCATCCTTGCCGAGACGCTTCTCGATCCGTCCGTTCAGCACGCCGCCGGTGTCGACGATGCGGATCTCGGCCGTGGCCTCGCCGCTCTTGTCGTCGACGCTGCGCCACAGGCCCACGGGCGACACCTGCGCCAGCGCGCTGCCGGACAGCAGCACGCCGGCGATGAAGGCGGCCGCCCTCACGCCAGCGCCTCGTTGGTGTCCAGCAGCACCTTGGCGCCGGCGCGCGCCGTGCGCATCAGCGTGAAGGTCTCGGGGAACAGCTTGGCGAAGTAGAAGCGCGCCGTCTGCAGCTTGGCCAGGTAGAACGGGTCCGTATTGCCGGCCTCGATCTCGCGCAGCGCGACCTGCGCCATGCGCGCCCAGAGGTAGCCGAACACCAGGTGGCCCAGCACGCGCAGGTAATCCACCGCGGCGGCGCCGACTTCGTCCGGGTTCTGGAACGCCTTGAAGCCGAGCTCGGTCGTGAACTTCGTCATCTGGTCGCCCAGCATCGCCACCGGGTTGATGAACTCGGCCATCTTCTCGTTCACGCCCTCTTCTTCCACCAGCTGCGCGACCAGCTTGCCGAACTTCTTCAGCGTCGCGCCCTGGTTGCCCAGCACCTTGCGGCCCAGCAGGTCCAGCGACTGCACGGTGTTCGTGCCCTCGTAGATCATGTTGATCCGGTTGTCGCGCGCGAACTGCTCCATCCCCCATTCCTTGATGTAGCCGTGGCCGCCGAACACCTGCAGGCAGGCGTTGGTGGCGATGTGGCCGTTGTCGGTGAGGAAGGCCTTGACGATCGGCGTCAGCAGGGCGACCAGTTCCTCGGCCTCCTTGCGCACCTTGGCATCGGGGTGGTGCAGCTCGCGGTCGATCAGCAGCGAGCAGTACATGGTCAGCGCGCGGCCGCCCTCGGCATAGGCCTTGGCGGTCAGCAGCATCTTGCGCACGTCGGGGTGCACGATGATCGGGTCGGCCGGCTTGTCCTTGGCCTTCACGCCGGACAGGCTGCGCATCTGCAGGCGGTCCTTCGCATAGGCCAGCGCGTTCTGGTACGCGACCTCGGTGAGGCCCAGCGACTGCATGCCGACGCCGATGCGGGCGGCGTTCATCATCACGAACATGGCCTGCAGGCCCTTGTTCGGCTCGCCCACCAGCGTGCCGACCGCGTTCTCCAGCACCAGCTGCGCGGTGGCGTTGCCGTGGATGCCCATCTTGTGCTCCAGGCCGCCGCAGTAGATGCCGTTGCGATCGCCCAGCGAGCCGTCGGCGTTCACGTTGTACTTGGGCACGACGAACAGGCTGATGCCCTTGCTGCCCCTGGGCGCGTCCGGCAGGCGCGCCAGCACCAGGTGGATGATGTTCGGCGCCATGTCGTGCTCGCCGGCCGAGATGAAGATCTTGTTGCCGGTGATGCGATAGGTGCCGTCGGCTTGCGGTTCGGCCTTGGTGCGCAGCAGGCCCAGGTCGGTGCCGCAGTGCGGCTCGGTCAGGCACATGGTGCCGGTCCACTCGCCGGTCACCAGCTTGGGCAGGTAGGTCTTCTTCTGCTCGTCGGTGCCGTGCGCGTGCAGCGCTTCATAGGCGCCATGCGACAGGCCGGGATACATGGTCCACGCCTGGTTGGCCGAGTTCAGCATCTCGTAGAACGCCTGGTTCACCACGATCGGCAGGCCCTGGCCGCCGTACTCGGGGTCGCACGACAGCGCCGGCCAGCCGCCTTCGACGTACTTGGCGTACGCCTCCTTGAAGCCGGTGGGCGTCTTCACTTCGTGCGTCGCCTTGTCGAGCGTGCAGCCTTCGGTGTCGCCGACGATGTTCAGCGGGAAGGTCACCTCGCTCGCGAACTTGCCGCCCTCCTCCAGGACCGCGTTGATCGTGTCCAGGTCGGTCTCGGCGTGCCGCGGCATGGCCTTGTACTCGTCGGCGACCTTCAGCACTTCGTGCATGACGAACTGCATGTCGCGCAGGGGCGGGGTGTAGCTGGGCATCGGTGGTTCCTTCTCAGGCTTTGCTCTTGGCCGGCCGCGCGGGTTTCGCGGCCGGGGACTCGTTGGCGCCGTAGCGGCGCAGGATGTTCTCGAAACCGGCGTTCGCGCGCGCGATCGCGCCGGGGCTCTTGAGGAAGCGGGCCTCGTAGTGCAGGGCCAGGATCAGGCCGTGCACCTCGAACAGCATCTGCTCCTCGTCGGTGTTGGAGGCGAAGTGGCCTTCGTCGATCGAGGCGCGGATGGCGCGCTTCATCGCCGCGTGCCAGGTCTGCACCGAGCTGGCCAGCGCGTCGCGCACGGGGCCCGGGCGGTCGTCGAATTCCACGGCGCCGCTGATGTAGAGGCAGCCCGAGTCCAGTTCGACCGAGGTACGCTTCATCCAGTTGGCGAACAGCGCGCGCAGCCGCGGCAGGCCGCGGGCCTGCTTCATCGCGGGGTAGAACACCTCGTCCTCGAAGCGCGTGTGGTACTCGCGCACCACGGAAATCTGCAGTTCCTCGCGCGAGCCGAAGTGCGCGAAGACGCCCGACTTGCTCATTTGCGTGACTTCGGCGAGCGCGCCGATCGACAGGCCCTCCAGGCCGATCTGCGTCGCGAGGCCGAGCGCCGCGTCGACGATCGCGGCCTTGGTCTGCTGGCCCTTCTGCATGGCGCGGCCCTCGCGCGCGGCGCGGGCGGTCTTCAGGGGGAAGTCGGTGACGGCCATGGGCGTTCCCAGCAAAACGAACGGTCGTTCTATTTTGCAGGAAGTCGGGCGGCCATTCGACGAGACCCCGCCGGACGGCAAGGATTAGGCGGGCCGCCCTAATGCGGCCCGTCCACGGTCAGCCCTGCGATCTCGCGCCGTTCGCGGACGGCCCAGGCACGCGCTCGGCGCAATCGGCCAGCAATTGCTCGAGCTGTTGTGCATCGACCGGCTTGACCAGGTGCCGGTCGAACCCGGCCTTTCCGGACCGCGCGATGTCCTGCGACTGGCCCCAGCCCGTCAGCGCGACCAGCATCGGGCGCGCCGCACCTGCGGCGGCCACGATCTGCTTGCACGCTTCCAGCCCGTCCATCTCGGGCATGCCGATGTCGAGGATCGCCAATTGCGGCCGACGCTGCAGCACCAGCCGGACGGCGGCAGCACCGTCGGCCGCCGTGCGCACGCGATGCCCCATCGCTTCCAGCAGCTGCGCCAGCGTCTCGGCCGCATCGGCGTTGTCGTCGGCGACGACGATGTCGAGGCCCGGCTGCGGCCCGTCGGCGGCGGGAGCGGCAGCGTCCGCGGCCTGGGGCGCGTGATCGACCTGCTGCACCAGTGGCAGCGTCACAAGGAAGCGGCTGCCCCGGCCCAGGCCTTCGCTGTAGGCCTTGATGTGGCCGTCGTGCAGCGCGATCAGCCGTTGCGTGAGGGCGAGACCGATGCCGAGACCGCCGCGCGAGCGCGACTGCGCCTGTTCCACCTGCGTGAACATCTCGAACACCGCCTCCAGCTGGTCGGGCGGAATCCCGATGCCCGTGTCGCGGATGGTGATGGTCGCGGCCCCTTTCTCCACCACGACGCCCACCTCGATGCGGCCGCCGGGGTCCGTGTACTTGACCGCGTTGTGCAGCAGGTTCACGAAGGCCTGCACCAGCCGCGTCGGGTCGCCGTCCACCGCGAGCTTGACGTCGGGCAGCAGCACCGCCATGTCGTGCCCGGCCGCGTCGACGTGCGGACGCACGGTCTCGATCGCCTCGGCCAGCACGTCGCCCAGCGTCACGGTGGTGCGCTTGAGTTCGATGCGGCCCGTGTTGATGCGGCTCAGGTCCATCAGGTCGTCGATCAGGTGCGACAGCGACCCCACCTGCCGGTCGATGATGCGCGTCGCCCACTCGAGCTTCTCCGGCTCGAGCGGCCCGCGCTTGAGCACCTCGACCGCGTTGCGCACCGGTGCCAGCGGGTTGCGCAGCTCGTGCGCCAGCGTCGCCATGAACTCGTCCTTGCGCCGCGCCGCCTCCATCAGCTGCTGCTCGCTGGCCTGCAGTTCCATCGTGCGGTCCCGCACGCGCCGATCGAGCGTCGCGTTCAGCTCGCTCAGCCGGGCCTCGGCGTTGCGGCGCTCGGCGACCTCGCCGAGCAGCAGCCGGTTGGCCTGCTCGAGGGCGCGGCCCTGCCTGTGCAGTTCCGCGAACATGGAGACCTTGGAGCGCAGCACCGCGGGGTTGACCGGCTTGCGCAGGTAGTCGACCGCACCGCTGCCGTACCCCTCGAGGATGTGCTCATCCTCGTTGTAGTAGGCGGTCAGGAAGATGATCGGGACGCGCGCGGTCTTGCGGCGCTCCTTGACCAGCTGCGCCAGCTCGAAGCCGGACATGGTCGGCATCCGGACGTCGAAGATCAGCAGCGCGAACTCGTCGCCCATGAGCGCGAGCAGCGCGTCCTCGCCGGAGGTCGCCCGCACGAGGCGGTACCCCGGATCGTCGAGGATCGACTCGAGCACCATCAGGTTCTTCGGCTCGTCGTCGACGATCAGGATGTTGACCGGCACGTCGGTCGGGTCGACGCCGCGCAGTTCCCGGGATTTGTTCTCCATCGCCAATTCCTCAGCGGTACAGCCACACGCGCATCAGCGACAGCAACTGGTTGGTGTTCACCGGCTTGGCAATGTAATCGCTGGCGCCCGCCTCGAGGCACTTCTCGCGATCGCCGCGCATCGCCTTGGCCGTGAGCGCCAGGATGGGCAGCGTCCGGTACTCCGGCTCCCTGCGGATCTCGCGCATTGTCTCGTAGCCGTCCATCTCCGGCATCATGATGTCCATCAGCACCATGTCGAGGTCGGGGGTGCTCTTGATGATCTCGATGGCCTGGCGGCCGTTGGTGGCGCTCAGCACGTCCACGTCGTGGTTCTCCAGCACCGAGGTCAGCGCGAAGATGTTCCGGGCATCGTCGTCGACCACCAGCACCTTGCGCCCGCGCAGCACTTCGGACGAGTTGTGCAGGCGGTCCAGCATGGCCTGCTTTTCCGGCGGCAACTCGGTGACCACGCGGTGCAGGAACAACGCCGTTTCATCCAGCAGCCGCTCGGGTGACCGCACGTCCTTGAGCACGATGCTCTTGGCCAGGAGGTTGAGGCGGTCCTCTTCCTTCTGGTTCAGGTCCTTGCCCGTGAAGACGACGACCGGCACCTCGGCCAACCGGGGATCCGCGTGCAGGTGCTCGAGCAACTCGAAGCCGGTCATGTCCGGCAGGCGCAGGTCGAGCACCACGCAGTCGAAGTGCTCCGCGCCCAGCAGCGCGAGCGCCTCGTCGCCCCGGCCCGCGGTCGCGATCTCGATGTCGCCATGTCCAAGCAGTTCGATGACGGCATTGCGCTCGATCTCGTTGTCCTCGACCACCAGCAGCCGCTTGGTGCGCGGCATCGTGAACGCCTTCAGGCGCTCCATCGACGCTTCCAGGTTCTCGGTCGTCGGCTCCTTCAGGACATAGGCGAAGGCGCCGTGCGCCAGGCCATGCTGCCGCTCGCGCTCGACCGAGGTGATCTGCACCGGGATGTGCCGCAGCGCGGGGTCGAGCTTGAGCTGGTTCAGCACCGTCCAGCCGAGCATGTCGGGCAGGAAGATGTCCAGCGAGATGGCGGACGGCCGGAACTGGCGCGCCAGCGCCAGCGCGACCGAGCCCTTGTTGGCCACCAGGCCCTTGAAGCCCTTGTCCCGCGCCAGCCCGAGCAGCACGCGCGCGTAGTGCGGATCGTCTTCGACGATCAGCAGGCAGGTGTCGCCCGGCTCGAGGTTCTCGCGGTCGTCGGCCACCTGCTCCTCGCGTGCCACCGGCAGCGCGAGCATCGGGATGCTGGTCGGCGACGGCGCGGGCACGTTGCGCAGGACGGTGGCCGAGTCCGGGCCGCCGTAGTGAAGCGGCAGGTACAGCGTGAACGTGCTGCCCTTGCCGTGCACGCTGCTCAGGCGGATTTCCCCGCCCAGCAGGATGGCCAGCTCGCGCGAGATCGCCAGCCCCAGGCCGGTACCGCCGTACTTGCGCGAGGTGCCGGCGTCGGCCTGCTGGAACGCCTCGAAGATCAGGCGCTGCTTGTCCGCGGGCACGCCGATGCCGGTGTCCTCGACCGCGAACGCGAGGACGTGGTTGGCGTGGCGCAGGATCGGGTGGTCGGGCGACCAGCCGGCGGTGACCAGCCCGACGCGGACCTCCACGTGGCCGCTCGAGGTGAACTTCACCGCGTTGGACAGCAGGTTCTTCAGGATCTGCTGCAGGCGCTTGGGGTCGCTGTCCATCGTGCGCGGCAGGTCGTCCGCGAAGTACACGCGCAGCGGCAGGTTCTTGGCCTCGGCCACGTGGCGGAAGTTGCGGTCGATCGACTCGCGCAGCCAGTTGAACGAGATTTCCTCGACGTCGACCGTCACCGTCCCCGACTCGATCTTGGACAGGTCCAGGATGTCGTTGATCAGGTTCAGCAGGTCCGACCCGGACGAGTTGATGTTGCGCGAGAACTCGATCTGCTTGGGGTTCAGGTTGCCGGCGGCGTTCTCGGCCAGCTGCTGGGACAGGATCAGGATCGAATTCAGCGGCGTGCGCAGCTCGTGCGACATGTTGGCCAGGAACTCGGACTTGTACTTGGACGTCAGCGCCAGTTCGGACGCCTTTTCCTCCAGCGCGCGCCGGGCCTGTTCCACTTCCGCGTTCTTGCGCTCCACCTCCTCGTTCTGCTGCGCCAGCAGGCGGGCCTTGGTGCCCAGCTCCTCGTTGGTCTGCTGCAGCTCGATCTGGCGCGCCTGCAGTTCTACCGTCAGCTGCTGCGACTGCGTCAGCAGGCCTTCGGTCCGCATCGTCGCCTCGATGGTGTTGAACACGGCGCCGATGCCCAGCGACAGCTGGTCGAGGAAGTTCAGGTTCACCGCGCTGAACGGATGCAGCGACGCGAGCTCGATGACGGCCTTGGTCTGGTTCTCGAACAGCACCGGCAGCACCACCACGCTCACCGTGCGCGCCTGGCCCAGGCTGGAACTCACGGTGACGTAGTTCGCGGGGACGTCGGTCAGCAGCAGGCGGCGGTTCTCGATGGCGCACTGGCCGACCAGGCCTTCGCCGAGCGCCAGCTTCTCCGGCAGGCGGATGGCGCCGGACTGCGCGAACGCGGACAGCAGCACCAGTTCGTTGTCGCCGTCCTCGTTCGGGCGGCCGTGGTAGATCGAGCCCTGGTGCGCGTTCACCAGCGGCGCCAGCTCCGACAGCAGCATCTTGCCCACGGTGGACAGGTCGCGCTGGCCCTGCATCATCGACGTGAAGCGCGCCAGGTTGGTCTTCAGCCAGTCCTGCTCGCGGTTGCGCTCGGTGGTCTCGCGCAGGTTCGAGATCATCGTGTTGATGTTGTCCTTCAGCTCGGACACCTCGCCACGCGCTTCCACCTGGATCGACCGCGTCAGGTCGCCCTTCGTCACCGCCGTCGCCACTTCCGCGATCGCTCGCACCTGCGTCGTCAGGTTCGCCGCCAGCAGGTTCACGTTGCCGGTCAGGTCCTTCCACGTGCCGGCCGCGCCGGGCACGTGGGCCTGGCCACCCAGCCGGCCTTCCACGCCCACCTCGCGCGCCACGTTGGTCACCTGGTCGGCGAACGTGGCCAGCGTGTCGGTCATGTTGTTGATGGTCTCGGCCAGGGCCGCCACCTCGCCCTTGGCCTGCACCGCCAGCCGCTGCGTGAGGTTGCCGTCGGCCACCGCGGTCACGACCTTCACGATGCCGCGCACCTGCTCGGTGAGGTTCGAGGCCATGAAGTTCACGTTGTCCGTGAGGTCCTTCCACGTGCCGGCCACGCCGGGCACCTGCGCCTGGCCACCCAGCTTGCCTTCCGTGCCGACCTCGCGCGCGACGCGCGTCACTTCGGACGCGAAGCCGTTCAGCTGGTCGACCATCGTGTTGATCGTGTTCTTCAGGTCGAGGATCTCGCCCTTCACGTCCACCGTGATCTTGCGGTTCAGGTCGCCACGCGCCACGGCCGTCGTCACTTCCGCGATGTTGCGCACCTGCGAAGTGAGGTTGGCGCCCATCGTGTTGACCGAGTCGGTCAGGTCCTTCCAGGTGCCGGCCACGCCGGGCACCACGGCCTGCACGCCCAGCCGGCCTTCGGTGCCCACCTCGCGCGCCACGCGCGTGACTTCCGACGCGAACGAGCGCAGCTGCTCGACCATCGTGTTGATGGTTTCCTTCAGCTGGAGAATTTCGCCGCGGACGTCCACGGTGATCTTCTTGGACAGGTCGCCGTTGGCCACCGCCACCGTCACCTCGGCGATGTTGCGCACCTGGTTCGTCAGGTTGGACGCCATCGAGTTGACGTTGTCCGTCAGGTCCTTCCAGGTGCCGGCCACGCCGGACACCTGGGCCTGGCCACCCAGCTTGCCTTCGGAGCCCACCTCGCGCGCCACGCGCGTCACTTCCGAGGCGAATGCCGACAGCTGGTCGACCATCGTGTTGATGGTCTCTTTCAGCTGCAGGATCTCGCCCTTCACGTCCACCGTGATCTTGCGCGACAGGTCTCCGCGGGCGATGGCGGTCGCCACGTCGGCGATGTTGCGCACCTGGGCCGTCAGGTTGTTGGCCATGGAGTTCACGTTGTCCGTGAGGTCCTTCCACGTGCCGGCGACACCGGGCACCACAGCCTGGCCCCCCAGCTTGCCCTCGGTGCCCACCTCGCGCGCGACTCGCGACACCTCGGCGGCGAACGAACGCAGCTGGTCGACCATCGTGTTGATGGTTTCCTTCAGTTCCAGGATCTCGCCGCGGACGTCCACGGTGATCTTCTTGGACAGGTCGCCGTTGGCCACGGCGATGGTCACGTCCGCGATGTTGCGCACCTGGTTGGTCAGGTTGGACGCCATCGAGTTGACGTTGTCGGTCAGGTCCTTCCAGGTGCCGGCCACGCCGGGCACCTGCGCCTGGCCGCCCAGGCGCCCTTCGGTACCGACCTCGCGCGCCACCCGCGTCACTTCGGAGGCGAAGCCGTTCAGCTGGTCCACCATGGTGTTCATGGTTTCCTTCAGCTGGAGGATCTCGCCCTTCACTTCCACCGTGATCTTGCGCGACAGGTCGCCGCGCGCGATGGCCGTCGCCACGTCGGCGATGTTCCGCACCTGGCCCGTGAGGTTGGACGCCATGAAGTTCACGTTGTCCGTCAGGTCCTTCCACGTGCCGGCCACGCCGGGCACCTGGGCCTGGCCACCGAGCTTGCCCTCGGTGCCCACCTCGCGCGCCACGCGCGTCACTTCCGAGGCGAAGCCGTTCAGCTGGTCGACCATCGTGTTGATGGTGTTCTTCAGCTCCAGGATCTCGCCCTTCACTTCCACCGTGATCTTGCGCGACAGGTCGCCGCGCGCCACGGCGGTCGTCACTTCCGCGATGTTGCGGACCTGGCCCGTGAGGTTGTTGGCCATGGAGTTCACGTTGTCCGTGAGGTCCTTCCACGTGCCGGCGACACCGCGCACGACGGCCTGGCCGCCCAGCTTGCCGTCGGTGCCCACCTCGCGCGCCACGCGCGTCACTTCCGAAGCGAAGGAGTTGAGCTGGTCCACCATCGTGTTGAGGGTGTTCTTCAGCTCCAGGATCTCGCCCTTCACGTCCACCGTGATCTTCTTGGACAGGTCGCCGCTGGCCACCGCGGTCGCGACGTCCGCGATGTTGCGCACCTGCGCCGTGAGGTTGGACGCCATCGAGTTGACGTTGTCGGTCAGGTCCTTCCAGGTCCCGGCGACGCCCGGCACCTGCGCCTGGCCACCCAGCTTGCCTTCCGACCCCACCTCGCGCGCGACGCGGGACACCTCGCCCGCGAAGCCGTTCAGCTGGTCGACCATCGTGTTGATGGTGTTCTTCAGCTCGAGAATTTCGCCGCGGACGTCCACGGTGATCTTCTTGGACAGGTCGCCACGCGCCACGGCGGTGGTCACCTCGGCGATGTTGCGCACCTGGGCCGTCAGGTTGCCGGCCATGAAGTTCACCGAGTCGGTCAGGTCCTTCCAGGTGCCGGCCACGCCGGGCACCTGCGCCTGGCCACCGAGCTTGCCTTCGGTGCCGACCTCACGCGCCACGCGCGTCACTTCCGAGGCGAAGCCGTTCAGCTGGTCGACCATCGTGTTGATGGTGTTCTTCAGCTCCAGCACCTCGCCGCGCACGTCCACCGTGATCTTCTTGGACAGGTCGCCGTTGGCCACGGCGGTCGTCACTTCGGCGATGTTCCGCACCTGGCCGGTGAGGTTGTTCGCCATGAAGTTCACGTTGTCCGTCAGGTCCTTCCAGGTGCCCGCCACGCCTTCCACGACGGCCTGGCCACCCAGCTTGCCTTCGGTGCCCACTTCGCGGGCCACGCGCGACACCTCGCCGGCAAAGCCGTTCAGCTGGTCGACCATGGTGTTGATGGTCTGCTTCAGCTGCAGGATCTCGCCCTTCACTTCCACCGTGATCTTGCGCGAGAGGTCGCCTCTGGCGATGGCGGTCGCCACGTCGGCGATGTTGCGCACCTGGCCCGTGAGGTTGGACGCCATCGAGTTGACGGAGTCGGTCAGGTCCTTCCACGTCCCGGCGATGCCCGACACCTGGGCCTGGCCACCCAGCTTGCCTTCCGTGCCGACCTCGCGCGCGACGCGCGTCACTTCCGAGGCGAAGGCGTTGAGCTGGTCGACCATCGTGTTGATGGTTTCCTTGAGCTCCAGGATCTCGCCCTTCACTTCCACCGTGATCTTGCGCGACAGGTCGCCGCGTGCCACGGCCGTCGTCACCGTCGCGATGTTGCGCACCTGCGAGGTGAGGTTGTTGGCCATGGAGTTGACCGAGTCCGTCAGGTCCTTCCACGTGCCCGCCACGCCCGGCACCACGGCCTGGCCGCCCAGGCGACCGTCGGTGCCGACCTCGCGCGCGACGCGCGTCACTTCGGACGCGAACGAACGCAGCTGGTCCACCATGGTGTTGGTGGCTTCCTTCAGCTGGAGAATTTCTCCGCGCACGTCCACCGTGATCTTCTTGGACAGGTCGCCGTTGGCCACCGCGATCGTCACTTCGGCGATGTTGCGCACCTGGGCCGTCAGGTTGCCGGCCATCTGGTTCACCGAGTCGGTCAGGTCCTTCCACACCCCCGACACGCCCTTGACCTGGGCCTGGCCCCCGAGCTTGCCCTCCGTTCCCACTTCGCGCGCCACCCGCGTCACCTCGGAAGTGAACACCGACAGCTGCTCGATCATGGTGTTCACGAGCTTGGCCGAGCGCAGGAATTCGCCCTTCAGCGGACGGCCATCGACCTGCAGGTCCATCGACTGGCCCAGATCCCCCTTGGCGACCGCGCCGATGGTGCGCGCGATGTCGGTGGTCGGCCGCACGAGGTCGTCGATCAGCGTGTTGAACGAGGTCACCTGCGCCGCCCAGCCGCCCTGCGCCGCAGGAATGCCGATGCGCTGCGACAGGCGCCCTTCCTTGCCCACCGTGCGGGACAGGCGCGCCGCTTCGCTGGTCACCTGCTCCGCCTGCGCGATGCACTGGTTGAACGCTTCCGCGATCTGGCCTTCGACGCCTTCCCAGGTCGCGGGCAGCCGGGTGGAGAAGTCCCCGCGGCTGAACGCATGGAGTGCGGCCAGGACCTGCCGGGACTGCAGGTCCGCCTGCTTCTGTCGCGTCCGGATGGCGGGGACCTCGGCCGGCGGAACGCCGCTTGAGGAGGCAGTGCGAGTCTTGCCGCGGCTGCGCGGCGTCACGAGGGGGTCCATGGGCGTCCTGGCGTCGTTCTTGTGGGCCCGAGAACCAGCCGTTACGTTGGCTCAGCAGGCGCGCCAGTGTGTCGAGGCGCACCCATCTTGTGCGTAGGACGGCGCCGACACATGCGTTGCAGGCGGCACAGGGACGCGCAAACGGTGCTAATGGCCGCCCCGCCGCAGCATCCGCGCCACGGGTCAGGTGCGAGTGGGGTCGTTCGCCAGAAACTGGTGCAGCATGGCGACCGCGGCGGCGCCTTCGCCGATCGCCCCGCCGACACGCTTGACGGACCCGCTGCGCGCATCGCCGACGGCGAACACGCCGGGCACGCTGGCTTCCAGCGACCCGCGCGTGCGGCCTGGCGACGGACCCGCCGCGTCGCCGGTCCGCACGAAGCCCAGCGCGTCCAGGTCGACGCAGCCGCGCAGCCATTCGGTCGCCGGCTCGGCCCCGATGAACAGGAACAGGCTGCGCAAGGCCATCTCTTCCTCGCGGCCGTCCCGCCGCCAGCGCACGCCGGTCAGTCCCTGCAGCGCGTCGCCATGCAACGCGGTGAGCTGGGTGTTGGTCAGCACCGAGACGTTCGGCTGCGAGGCGATGCGGTCGATCAGGTAGCGCGACATGCTCGCCGCCAGGCCCGGGCCGCGCACGAGCATGTGCACCCGGCTGGCGTGGCCCGAGAGCATGACGGCGGCCTGGCCGGCGGAGTTGCCGCCGCCGACCAGCGCGATCTCGGCGCCCGCGCAGGTCTGCGCCTCCAGCGCCGAGGCCCAGTACCAGACGCCGCGGCCTTCGAATTCCTCCAGCCGCGGCACGCCCGGCCGCTTGTAGCGCGCCCCCGATGCGACGACCACCGCGCGCGCCCGCAAGCGACGGCCATCCCCGAGCCGCACGGCGAGCTCGCCCGTCTCCGCTTGCGACGCGCAGTCCAGCGCCTCGGCATGCGCCGGGATCAGGAAGTGCGCGCCGAACTTCTGCGCCTGCACATAGGCCCGCGCGGTCAACGCCTGGCCGGAGATGCCGGTGGGAAAGCCCAGGTAGTTCTCGATGCGCGCGCTGGCGCCGGCCTGGCCGCCGAAGGCCCGCGAATCGACCACGATCACCTTCAGCCCTTCGGACGCGGCATACACCGCGGTCGCCAGGCCCGCCGGCCCGGCACCGACGATGACGACGTCGAACAGCTCGTCGTGCGGCGCGGCATCCACCATGCCGATGCAGCGCGCCAGTTCCGCTTCGGCCGGATCGCGCAGCACGGTGCCGTCGGCGCAGACCGCCAGCACCTCGTCGGGCGCGGCGCCGGCCTGCAGGTGCAGTTCGGCCGCATGGCGGTCCTGCCCGATGTCCAGCACGTGGTGCGGGAAGCCGTTGCGATTCAGGAAGGACTCGAGCCGCAGCACCGCCGGTGCGCGCGGGTTGCCGATCAGGACCACGCCGCTGGCGCCGCGCTGCAGCAGCGCCACGCGCCGCAGGATCAGCGCGCGGACGATGCGCTCGCCCAGGTCCGCTTCCGCGACCAGCAGCGCGCGCAACTGCTCGGGCGGGACCAGCAGCGCCTCGACGTCCTCCTCGGCGACGCCGTCGACGAGCGCCGGCCCGCCCGACAGCTGGCCGACCTCGCCGGTGAATTGCCCCGGTCCGTGCTGCGTGATGGCGCCGTGCACGCCGACACCGTCGCGTTGGACGGCCGCGACTCGGCCCTTGAGGATGACGAACATGCCCGGGCTCGGTTCGCCGGCGACGTACAGGCGGTCGCCCTTGCGGAATCCCATCGGCAGGCCGAAACGCTGGATGCGCGCGATCTCGGCCGTGGCGAGCAGCGGGAACGCCTGCTCATGCCGGCTGGTCTCGACCGGCGAAGGGGGGGCGTCGTTCGGCGCGCTGGGCATGGCGGCTCCGGCTGGTGCGCGCAGGATACGCCGCTCAAGCGCGCGCCGTCGGCAGGTGTGCCCAGTTGGTCGTGTACTGCGGCGTGAGCCACTCCTGCTTCATGGTCCACGCCCGCGCATCGCCGCCCGTGCCCGCGCTGGCGGTGTGCAAGGTGCCGCGGCCGTAGCGGTCGTTGATGCGGTCCATCGCGGCCGCGAGCCGGCCCTGCTTCGGCGCCGGCTCCTCGTCGAGCGCGAGCTCGCCCTGCACGCGCGTCGCCGGTTGCAGGTCCAGCAGGATGACGCCCGCCTTGTGGAACTTGAATCCCTCGCGGAAGACCTGCCGCAAGCCCCGCAGCGCCGCCTGCACGATCGGCGCCGTGTCCGCCGTCGGCCGCCGCAGGGGCACAGTTGCCGAGCGCGAGTACTGGCGCTCCCACTTGCGGAACGGGTTCGTGTGCACGAACGTGAGCACCTGCGCGGCATGGCTGCCGTCCTCGCGCAGCTTGAAGGCCGCGCGGCTGGCGTACTCGCTCACGGCCTCGACCAGCGGCGGCAGCGTCGACACCGGATCGCCGAACGCGCGCGTGCACGAGACCTCCTTGCGCGCGGACGGCACGTCGTCCAGCGCGATGCACGGCACGCCCTGGAGTTCGCGCACGGTGCGCTCGACGACGACGCTCCAGCGCCGGCGCGCCACCGCCGCGTCCATCCGCGCCAGGTCGAGCACGGTGCGCACGCCGTCGGCTTCGAGGTGCGCCGACAGGCGCCGGCCGATGCCCCACACCTCGCCGACCGGCGTCGCCGCGAGCACGGCGTCGCGGTCCGATGGCGGCAACGCCTCGAGATGGAACACGCGCCCGAACGATGCCGGGTACGGCGCGCCGGGGCGGCGGTCCGCTTCCTTCGCCACGTGGTTGGCCAGCTTGGCCAGCGTCTTGGTGCCGCCGATGCCGATGCCGCACGGGATGCCGATCCAGCGCTCCATGCGCTCGCGCAGGCGATGTCCCGCCGCGACGAGGTCGCCCGGGATGCCGCGTACGTCGACGAAGCACTCGTCGATCGAATAGACCTCCTGCGCCGGCCCGTAGCGCGCGGCGATCGCCATCATGCGGTCGCTCATGTCGCCGTACAGCGTGAAGTTCGCCGACAGCGCGAGCACGCCGGCGTCGGGCAGGCGCGCGCGGATCAGGTGCCAGGGCTCGGCCATCGCGATGCCCAGCGCCTTCGCCTCGTTGCTGCGCGCGATGGCGCAGCCGTCGTTGTTGGACAGCACGACGACCGGCCGCCCGCGCAGGCTGGGGCGGAACACCCGCTCGCAGCTGACGTAGAAGTTGTTGCCGTCGACCAGCGCGTACATGCCACCCCGCTGCGCTTCAGCGGAACCGCTTGATGGTGCAGGTGACCACGCCGACGATGGCCAGCCGCTGGCCGTCCCGCTCGAAGACGATGTCGGGAAAGGTCGGGTCCGCCGCCTGCAGCTTCACGCGGCCGTTGCGCTGGAAGAGGTACTTGACCGTGAAGTCGTTGTCGACCTCCGCGACGACCACGTCCCCGTGCCTCGGCGCGAGCGCGCGGTTGACCACCAGGATGTCGCCGTCCGCGATGCCCGCGCCCTGCATCGACGTGCCGCGCACGCGCCAGAAGAACGTGGCGGTGGGGTGCGTGATGAGGAGGTCGTTGAGGTCCTGCCGCTTGGCGGCAAAGTCATCGGCAGGCGACGGAAACCCGGCCCGCACCGTCCCCTGCGCCATCGGCAGCGGCAGTGGCGGCCCCGGCACGAACGGCCAGCCGCCGGCGTGAGCGATACTACTGTTCACGCATCCAGTGTAGCCTCGCGAGCCGCTTGGGGCAACGGCTTGACGCCTGCCACCCATCGTGCTTGCGCACTCCGGGAGGCCTCAACGCAGAGACGCAGAAAGCAGCCAGAAGGAAGACCGAAGGGACAACACCCTTTGATGGATCTTCCGTGGCTTCTGTCTGCCTTCTGCGTCCTCTGCGTTGAAGACCAGGTGAGCGGTAGCGAACCGCTCGCGGTAACGAACCGCTCGCGCTAGCGAACCGCCTTGTACGCGACCACCTTCTGCCGCTGCTCGCCCAGGCCCTCGATGCCCAGCGTCATGACGTCGCCGCGCTTCAGGAAGCGTTGCGGCTTCATGCCGAGGCCGACGCCCGGGGGCGTGCCGGTGGTGATGATGTCGCCGGGCAGCAGCGTCATGAACTTGCTGCAGTAGCTCACGATCTCGGCGGCGCCGAAGATCATGGTCTTGGTGTTGCCGGTCTGCATGCGCTCGCCGTTCAGGTCCAGCCACATCGCCAAGCGCTGCGGGTTCGGGATCTCGTCGGTCGTCACGAGCCAGGGGCCGACCGGGCCGAAGGTGTCGCAGCCCTTGCCCTTGTCCCACTGCGAGCCGCGCTCGAGCTGGTACTCGCGCTCGCTGACGTCGTTGACGACGCAGTAGCCGGCGACGTACGACAGCGCGTCCTTGCGCGAGACATAGCGTGCGGTCTGGCCGATGACGATGCCCAGCTCCACTTCCCAGTCGCCCTTCACCGAGCCCTTGGGCAGCATCACGTCGTCGTCCGGGCCCTGGATGCACGAGGTCGCCTTCATGAAGACGATCGGCTCCTTCGGGATCGGCATGCCGGCTTCGGCGGCGTGGTCGGTGTAGTTCAGGCCGATGGCGACGAACTTGCCCACGTTGGCGACCGGGCAGCCCATGCGCGGCGTGCCGCGCACGACCGGCGCCTTGGCGACGGCCTTGCGGATCTTCGCGAGCACGGCCGGCGCGAGTTGCGCCGGGCCGATGTCGGGCACCACGCCCGACAGGTCACGCAGCTTGCCGTCCTCGCCGATCACGCCCGGCTTCTCCTTGCCCGGGTTGCCATAGCGAACGAGTTTCATGGGGTCCTTTCGTTGTTCGTGGAATCAGTAGGTCGCGCGTCCGCCCGACAGGTCGAACACCGCGCCGGTGGAGAACGAGCATTCCTCGGTGCACAGCCAGCCGACCAGCGCGGCGACTTCCTCGGGCCTGCCGAAGCGGTTCATCGGGATCTTGCTCAGCATGAACTGGATGTGCTCGGGCGTCATCTGGTCGAAGATCGCCGTCTTCACCGCCGCCGGCGTCACGCAGTTGACGCGCACGTCGACGTCGGCCAACTCCTTGCCCAGCGACTTGGTCAAGCCGATGACCGCCGCCTTGCTGGAGCTGTACGCGCTGGCGTTCGGGTTGCCGTCCTTGCCGGCGACGGACGCGATGTTGACGATGCGGCCGTAGCCCTGCTGGCGCATCAGCGCGCCGATCTCGCGGCAGCAGTGGAAGGTGCCGTGCACGTTGACGTCGTACACCTGGCGCCAGGCCTCGGGCGGGTAGTCGCACAACTTCGTGTTCGGTCCCGTGATGCCGGCGCTGTTGACGAGCGCGTCGATGCGTGGCGACTGCGCGGTGGTGCGCTTGACCGCCTGCAGCACCGACGCGTAGTCGGCCACGTCGACCGCGACCGCCGCGGCGCGCGGGCCGAGCTTCATCGCCGCCTGCTGCGCACCGGCCTCGTCGAGGTCCCACAGCGTCACGCTGCCGCCGGAATGCACCAGCCGTTCGGCGATCGCATAGCCGAGGCCCGTGGCGCCGCCGGTGATCACCGCATGGCGGCCCTGGAAATCGAGTTGGTTCATACCGTGATGCCTCCGTCGACCGCGTACGCCTGCCCCGTGACGAATGCCGATTCGTCGCTGGCGAGGAACACCACCAGCGGCGCGATCTCTTCCGCCTTCGCGAGCCGGCCCATGGGCTGGCGCGCGACGAACGCCTGCCGCGCGGCGACCGGGTCGGCATTCGCGTTGATGCGCCCCTGCAGCGACGGCGTATCGACCGTGCCGGGGCAGATCGCATTGCAGCGGATGCCGTCGCCGACGTAGTCCGCCGCCACGCTCTTGGTCAGGCCGATCACCGCCGCCTTGGTGGTGCCGTAGATGAAACGGTTCGGCAGGCCCTTGATGCTGCTGCACACGCTGGCCATGTTGATGATGCTGCCGCCGCCGCGCGCGAGCATCTTCGGCAGCGCGGCCTGGATGGCCCAGAACTGCGCGCGCACGTTCAGGTCCAGCGCGAAGGCCCATTCGTCGTCGGTGGCCTGCAGCACGGTGCCCGAATGCACGTAGCCGGCGCAGTTGAACAGCACGTCCAGCGCCGGCATGTCGCCGATGACGCGCTGGATCGACGGCTTGTCCAGCACATCGAGGCGCACGGCGCGCACGTTGGCGACGCCTTCGTAGCCGGCGAGCAGGCGCTCGTCGACGTCGGTGGCCCACACCTGCGCGCCTTCGGCGGCGAGCGCCAGCGCGCTGGCGCGGCCGATGCCCTGGCCGGCGGCGGTGACCAGGGCGGTCTTGTTCTGCAGTCGCACGTGGGTGTTCCTTCGCGTGGGCCAAGCGGCCCGGGAGATGCGGATGAGCGCGGCGGGCGGGTTTTGCCCGATGCCGGCTGCACGACTGCGGCAGATAGTAATTGGCCTGACCAGTTGTCCCATCCGCACAAGCCCCTACCCCCAAAGACCCATGTCCTTGCAGACCGTCGGCTCGCAGCGCCTGTACCGGCAGATCGCCGAACAGGTGCGCGCGCTCATCGCGGGTGGCGAGTTCGCGGCGGGCTCACGGTTGCCCGCGGAACGGGACCTAGCACGCCACCTCGGCGTGAGCCGGCCGTCGGTGCGCGAGGCGCTGATCGCGCTGGAGGTCGAGGGCCTGGTCGAAGTGCGGCTCGGGTCCGGCATCTACGTGCGCACGCGGGATGGCGCAACGAGGCCGGCGCGAGCCCGCGCCGCCGCCAACGACTGGGGGCCGCTGGAACTGATGCGTGCGCGCGAACTGGTCGAAGGCGAAGTTGCCGCCCTGGCGGCGCGCCATGCGCGCAAGGCGCAGGTCGCCGCGATGGCGTCCGCGCTCGACCGCATGCGCGAGGAGGCGCAAGCCGGCGTCGTGCCGCGTGAAGGCGACGAGGCGTTCCACAACGCCATCGCCCTCGCCTGCGGCAACGAGGTGCTGAGCGACACGGTGCGTGGCTACTGGCATGCGCGCAGCGGGCCGCTGTCCACGCGGCTGGGCGACTACTTCGAGAGTCCCGCGTCGTGGAACGCCGCCCTGCAAGAACACGACGCGGTGCTGGACGCCATCCGCGACCGCGACGGCACCGCCGCGCGCACCGCGATGCACCACCACCTGCAGCGGGCCTACAACCGATACAGCGCGAGCTGGCGCCGCGCCCACAGTTCCTGACGCCAGAAGACCACCCTAGGAGACAACGATGACCAAGCGCCTGACCCTGAAACTGATCGCCGCCTGCGCGCTGGCGGCCGCGGCGGCCGCGCCCGCGATGGCCCAGACCCAGCTGAAGTGGGCCCACGTGTACGAGACGTCCGAGCCGTACCACAAGTGGTCGGTGTGGGCCGGCGACGAGATCAAGAAGCGCACCAACGGCCGCTACGAGGTGAAGGTGTTCCCGGCCTCGACGCTGGGCAAGGAAGCGGACATCAACCAGGGCCTGCAACTGGGGACGGTGGACATCGTCCTCACCGGCGCCAGCTTCGCCGCCCGCAGCTACCAGCCGCTGGCCATCTCGTACTTCCCGTTCATCTTCCGCGACGCCGAGCACCAGTTCAAGTACGCCAAGAGCGACGTGTTCAAGGACCTCGCAGGCGGCTACGACAAGGCCAGCGGCAACCACATCACCGCGATGACGTACTACGGCGCCCGCCACGTGACGTCGAACCGGCCGATCGCGAAGCCCGAGGACATGAAGGGCCTGAAGATCCGAGTGCCCGACGCGCCGGCCTACCTCGCGTTCCCGAAATCGCTGGGTGCCAACCCGACGCCGATCGCCTTCGCCGAGGTCTACCTGGCGCTGCAGAACGGCACCGTGGAAGCGCAGGAGAACCCGCTGCCCACCATCGAGGCCAAGAAGTTCTATGAAGTGCAGAAGAACATCTCGCTGACGGGCCACATCGTCGACTCGCTGCTGACCGTGGTGTCGGGCTCCACCTGGGGCAAGCTGTCCGACGCCGACAAGAAGACCTTCACCGACGTGATGGTCGAGGCCGCCGAGAAGGCGAGCAAGGAGATCGCGGCGTCCGAGGTGCGGCTGACCGAGGAGTTCAAGAAGAAGGGCATCAACATCATCACCGTCGACAAGAACGCGTTCCGCGAGGCGGTGCTCAAGACCACCAAGCCCACGGACCAGGGCTACCGTCAGGCCGACTACGACAAGATCGTGAACATCAAGTGAGCACGCCCGGCACCACGACCAGCGCCGACATCGCCGGCGACCCGTTCGCGGGGCCCAAGGTGATGGGGGACGACGGGGAGTTCCACGCCCAGGACGAGGCGGTGGACCTCTCCGGCACGACGTGGGAGGCCTGGCTCGCGCTGGGATTCTTCTGGATCCTGGGGTTGACGGTCTTCTACCAGTTCTTCACCCGCTACGTGATGAACGACTCCGCCTCGTGGACCGAGGAGATCGCACGGTACCTGCTGATCGCGACCGTCTTCATCGGCGCCGCAGTCGGCGTGGCGAAGAACAACCACATCCAGGTCGACTTCTTCTACAAGCACATGCCGGCCGGGCTGGGCCGCTGGCTGGCGCGCCTGGTGGACGTCCTGCGCATCGCGTTCTTCGCCGCCGCGGTGTTCCTCACGGCCCAGATGATGCTGCGCCTGGGCAGCAACACGCGCATGACCATCATCGACCTGCCGATGAACATCGTGTACGGAGTCTGCCTGTTCGGCTTCGCAGCGATGCTCGCGCGGTCGGTCTGGGTGATGCGCCTGCACCTGCAGCGCGGCTTCACCGTGCTGGAGCGCCCCGAGACCACGATGGAGGACCGGGCCTGAGCCCGGTGTGACCCCCTTGCTCAAAGTCATCTTCCTGTTCCTCATGGCCGGCGGGCTGCCGGTCGCCATCGCCATGGCGGGGTCGTCGCTCATCTACCTGCTGTGGATGCAGACGACGCCGCCGTTCGTGGTCATCCACCGGATGGTCAGCGGCATCGACAGCTTCCCGCTGCTGGCCGTCCCGTTCTTCATCCTGGCCGGCAACCTGATGAACAACGCCGGCATCACCAACCGCATCTACAACTTCGCGCTGGCGCTGGTGGGATGGCTCAAGGGCGGGCTGGGGCACGTGAACGTGCTGGGCTCCGTGGTGTTCGCCGGCATGAGCGGCGCGGCGATCGCCGACGCCGCCGGGCTGGGCACGATCGAGATCAAGGCCATGAAGGACCATGGCTACGCGACCGAATTCGCGGTCGGCGTCACCGCCGCGTCGGCGACGCTCGGGCCGATCATCCCGCCATCGCTGCCTTTCGTGATCTACGGGATGATGGCCAACGTGAGCGTGGGCGCGCTGTTCCTCGCCGGCATCCTGCCGGGCGCGCTGATGGCGATCCTGATGATGCTGACCGTCGCTTACTACGCCCACAAGAACCACTGGGGCGCCGACATCAAGTTCGAGTGGGCCCGCGTGCTCAAGGCGCTGGGCGAGCTGGCGGTGGTGATCGGCTGGCCGACCGCGCTGTGGCTGCTGGTGGACAAGGCCGGGCTGCCCGCGCAGCCCACGGTCCTGACCGGCCTGGTGCTGCTGTTCGCCGCGGACAAGATGTTCCGCTTCCAGGCGGTGCTGCCCATCATGACGCCCGTGCTGCTGATCGGCGGCATGACCACGGGCCTGTTCACGCCCACCGAAGGCGCCATCGCCGCCTGCCTGTGGGCGATGGTGCTGGGCCTGGCCTGGTACCGCACCATGAGCTGGACGCTGTTCGTCAAGGTGTGCCTCGACACCGTCGAGACCACGGCCACGGTGCTGTTCATCGTGGCGGCCGCCAGCATCTTCGGCTGGATGCTCACCGCCACCGGCGTGACGGCCGCCATCTCCGAATGGGTGCTGGCCTTCACCCAGAACCCGTGGGTGTTCCTGTTGCTCGCCAACATGCTGATGCTGTTCGTCGGCTGCTTCCTCGAGCCGACCGCGGCCATCACCATCCTCGTGCCCATCCTGGTGCCGATCTGCCAGAAGCTGGGCATCGACCTGGTCCACTTCGGCCTCGTGATGGTGCTGAACCTGATGATCGGCCTGCTGCACCCGCCGATGGGCATGGTGCTGTTCGTGCTGGCGCGGGTCGCGAAGCTGTCGGTGGAACGCACGACGATCGCCATCCTGCCGTGGCTGGTGCCGCTGCTGCTGTCGCTCGGCGTCATCACCTACTTCCCCCAGCTCGTGCTGTGGCTGCCCAAGCAGTTCTTCTGAATGACCCCCTTCATCCGACTCCATCCGCAGGACGACGTCCTGATCGCGCGCTCGCAGCTGGTCGGCGGTGCGACCGTTGATGGCGTGGCCGTGCGCGGCCTCGTGCCGGCCGGCCACAAGGTAGCCGTGCGCGCCATCGCGCCGGGCCAGCCCGTGCGCCGCTACAACCAGATCATCGGCTTCGCCAGCAAGCCGATCGAACCCGGCGAGCACGTGCACACGCACAACCTCTGGATGGGACCGGAGGGTGGCGCGTTCGAGCGCGACTACGCGTTCGGCGCGGACGTGAAGGCCGAGGCACCGCGGCGCGATGCCACGTTCATGGGCATCCAGCGCGCGGACGGCCGCGTGGCGACGCGCAACTACATCGGCATCCTGTCCAGCGTGAACTGCTCGGCCACCGCCGCGCGCGCCATCGCCGACCACTTCTCGCGCCTGACCAATCCGTCGGCGCTCGCGGACTTTCCCCATGTCGACGGCGTCGTCGCGCTCACGCACGGCACGGGCTGCGGCATGGACACCGAAGGCCTGGGCATGCGCATCCTCGAGCGCACGCTGGCCGGCTACGCCACGCACGCCAACTTCTGGGGCGTGCTGGTCGTCGGCCTCGGCTGCGAGGCCAACCAGATCAACGCCTGGCTCGCGCACTCGAGCCTGCGCGAGGGCGAGACGCTGCGCGTGTTCAACATCCAGGACACGGGCGGCACCCGCAAGACGGTGGAACGCGGCATCGCGCTGGTGCAGGAGATGCTGCCGCAGGCCAACTGCGTGAAGCGCGAACCCTGCGGTGCCGAGCACATCACCATCGGCCTGCAATGCGGCGGGTCCGACGGCTATTCGGGCATCAGCGCCAACCCGGCGCTGGGCGCCGCGGTCGACCTGCTGGTCGCGCACGGCGGCACCGCCATCCTTTCCGAGACGCCGGAGATCTACGGCGCCGAGCACCTGCTCACGCGGCGCGCCGTGCGGCGCGACATCGGCGAGAAGCTGGTGTCCCGCATCCACTGGTGGGAGCAGTACACCAAGGCGAACGACGGCGAGATGAACAACAACCCCTCGCCCGGCAACAAGGCCGGCGGGCTGACCACCATCCTCGAGAAGTCGCTGGGCGCCGTCGCCAAGGGCGGCACCACCAACCTGCAGGCCGTGTACGAATACGCCGAGCCGGTGACCGCGCACGGCTTCGTCTACATGGACACGCCCGGCTACGACCCGGTGAGCGCGACCGGCCAGGTGGCCGGCGGCGCCAACATGATCTGCTTCACCACCGGCCGCGGCTCGGCCTACGGCTGCGCGCCCTCGCCTTCGCTCAAGCTCGCGACCAACACGGCGCTGTGGCAGCGGCAGGAAGAGGACATGGACATCAACTGCGGCGAGATCATCGACGGCCGGGCGTCCGTGCAGGAGATGGGCGAGCGCATCTTCCGCCTCGTGCTCGCCACCGCGTCGGGCGAACCGAGCAAGAGCGAGAAGCACGGCTACGGACAGAACGAGTTCGTGCCGTGGCAGATCGGGGCCGTCATGTAATCCCGGCGATTTGGCCGATATGCCAACCACACTCTCTCCCCAAGACCTCCAGTCCCGCGTCGCCACCATCCTGCACGCAGCCGGCAGCTCCCCCGCCGAAGCCGAAGCGGTGGCGTCGAACCTCGTCCTGGCCAACCTCTCCGGCCACGATTCACACGGCGTGGGCATGGTGCCGCGCTACATCGACGCGGTGCTCGAAGGCGGGCTCGTTCCCAACACCGCCGCCAGCGTCTCGCTCGACGCCGGCTCGCTGCTCGCCATGGACGGCAACCGCGGCTATGGCCAGGTCGTCGGCGCCCAGGCGATGGAGCGCGCGATCGGCAAGGCCAAGGATTTGGGCAGCTGCGTGCTGTCGCTGTCACGCTCGCACCACCTGGGCCGCATCGGCCACTTCGCCGAGATGGCCGTCGCGCAGGGCCTGGTGTCCATCCACTTCGTCAACGTGCTCTCGCGTCCGGTCGTGGCCGCATGGCACGGCGGCGACGGCCGCTTCGGCACCAACCCTTGCTGCATCGGCGTGCCGCTGGAAGGCCGCGAGCCCTTCGTGCTCGACTTCGCGACCAGCCGGGTGGCGCAAGGGAAAATGCGCGTCGCGCACAACGAGGGCAAGCAGGCCGAGCCCGGCACGCTGATCGACGAGGACGGCCGCCCGACCAACGACCCGGGCGTGGTCGTCGTCGCGCAATCCAAGGGCGGCTACGGCGCGCTGCGCGCGTTCGGTGAGCACAAGGGATCCGGCCTCGCGATCGCCTGCGAGCTGCTGGGCGGCGCGCTGACCGGTGGCGGCACCTGGCATCGCGCGCCCGACCACAAGCGCTCGGTCTACAACGGCATGCTCGCGATCGTCATCGACCCGCGCAAGCTCGGCACCGCCGACGCTTTCGCCCAGGAGGCGCTCGCCTTCGTCGACTGGCTGCGCGAAGGCAAGCCGGCTCCCGGCACCGACGGCGTCCGCCTCGCCGGCGAACCCGAGCGGCAAGCCCGTGCCGAACGCGCCAAGTCCGGCATCGTCGTCGACGACACCACCTGGGCCGAGATCACCGCGGCGGGGCGGAAGGTGGGCGTCGCGGCCTGACCATCAGATCGATGCGCGGCGCCGTCGCGCCGCTGGCGGACTCCCTAACGCAGAGGACGCAGAGCAAGCGCAGAGAACGCAGAGAACGCAGAGAAATGAAAGGTTGGGGAGGCGCCGCGGCCAAAGTGCCCTGGACTGGCGCGGCGCCTGAGCGGCCACCGAACCATCTCGAATCCTCTGTGTCCTCTGCGCTTGCTCTGCGTCCTCTGCGTTCGGAGGTGCTGCCAGCGGCGTCAGCCGCGCATCTTCAGGCAGCAGGCAGCGCGCGCACGTGCCCGTCGGCCACGGGGTAGATCCGGTCGCCCTCGCCCGCATCGATGGGATGCATGCCGGTGAAGCTGCCGAATGCGGGCAGCACGCCTACCGGGCGGGCTCCGCGCTCGCCACCGAACCAGAAGCACGGCAACCGCAGCCTCGAGAACGCACGGCCGCGCAGGTGCACGCAGGGGTGCCAGTGGCCGGCGAGGACGTAGGCGTTCGACACGGCCAGCGGGTGGTGGCGCAGCGCGAACGGGCCCAGTTGCAGCGGTTCGTCGACGACGTCGATCCGCAACGAAGCAGGCGGGTCGCCGGCGCGTTCGTCGTGGTTGCCGCGCACCAGCGTCATCGCGACGCCGGGATGCGCCTCGCGCCAGGCATGCAGCGAGTCCATCGTGGCGCGGGCCCGGGCGCGGGCCGAATGCAGGAAGTCGCCGAGGAACACGATGCGCTGGGCGCCGGTGTCGCGCAGGCCGGCGTCGAGGCCGGCGAGCGTGGCGCCCGTCGTCGCTTCCGGGACGGGCACGCCCAGGCGGCGGAAGCTGACGGCCTTGCCGAAGTGCGCGTCGGCCACCAGCAGCGTGCGGTGCCCAGGCAGGTACATGGCGCCGCTGCCCAGCAGCAGTGCTTCGTCACCCGCGAGGGAGATGCGCATCACGTCAGGGGACCCCGGAGGGCGGCCGTGCGGCCGCGCCGCTTCAGAGCATGCAGGCCAGGCTGGCGTCCAGGTGCTCGGAGGGGCTGCGGCGGAAGCCCGAGCGCGCGAAGCGCTGCAGGCGGCCGACCAGGAAGGAGGTGAGCATCGACGCCCGCACCTGCGCATCGGCGGTCGGCGTCGCGGATGCGTCGGCGGCGCGCAGGCACTGCTTGAGCGTCGATTCGATCTTGTCGAAGAACTGGTTCATGCGCTGCTGCAGGCGCTCGTTCTCGTAGACCAGCGCGTCGCCGACCATCACGCGGGTCATGCCCGGGTTCTTCTCGGCGAACTGCACCAGCATCGCCGCGATGCGGGCGGCCTGCCGCTGGCCGGCGCCGTCGGCAGCGTCCTCGCGCTCGAGGATCTGGTTGACCAGGGTGAAGACGCTCTGCTCGATGAACTCGATCAGGCCTTCGAACATCTGGGCCTTGCTGGCGAAGTGGCGGTACAGCGCCGCTTCGCTGACGTCCAGGCGGGCGGCCAGCGCGGCGGTGGTGATGCGCTCGGCGCCCGGCTGCTCCAGCATCATCGCCAGCGCCTGCAGGATCTGCACCCGGCGCTCGCCGGGCTTGGGCCGTTTGCGCACCGGCGTGGCGGCGGCTTCGGCGGTCGTGGCAACGGGGCTCAGCTCGGCGTCGGACATGGGCTAGGCAATGGATGGGTTGCGGCCATTCTCGCACATGGCCGGATGAGCCCTTCCGCAGGCGCCCACGGTGACATGCGGGCCAGCGGTCAAGTGCGCACTTACAACGTGGCGCGGCCGCGACGCTTCGGTGGCTTCAGAGCGACACGGAAGCGCGCAATCCGCGCCCGCCGGTGCCCGGACCGAGGACCAGGTCGCCGTGGTGCACGCGGGCGATCTCGCGCGCGATGGCCAGGCCGAGGCCGTTGCCTTCGCCATGGGTGCCCGGCACGCGGTAGAAGCGTTCGAGGACCAGCGTGCGCTGCTCTTCCGGCACGCCGGGACCGTCGTCTTCGACCTCCAGCAGCGCGCGGTCGGCCAGCGACCGGCAGCGGATCGTGACCGTGCCGCCTTCGGGCGTGTAGCGCACGGCGTTGTCGACCAGGTTGGACAGCAATTCGCGCAGGAGCCAATCATGGCCCAGCACCAGGGCCGGCTCGGCGTCGAGGCCGAGGTCGATGCGGCGCGCCGCCGCGGCGTCCAGGTGCGTGGACAGCATGTCCTCGCACAGCGCCTTCAGCTCGACCGGCCGCCGTGAGTGCGCCTGCACCGTCCGGGCGTCCGCGCGCGACAAGGCAAGCAGCTGGTTCGCCAGCTGCGACGTGCGGCGGGCGGCATTGCGCAGCTTGTTCACTTCCTCGGCGTCCAGCACCAGGGTGCCTGGCCCCCCTTCCGCATTGGCGGCCTGCGCCCAGGCCTCGACCTGCGACTGCAGGCCGGCCAGCGGCGTGCGCAGCTGGTGCGCGGCATCGGCGACGAAGCGCCGCTGGCTTTCGGCCTGCGCGTTCACCAGCTCGAACAGGCGGTTCAGCGACTGCACCAGCGGCCGCACTTCTTCCGGGGACGCCCCTTCGTCGAAGGTGCTCAGGTCGCGCGGCGAGCGGCGCTCGACCGCGTCCTTCAGAGCCAGCAAGGGCTTGAGCGCACGCTCGACCGCCCAGCCGACCGCGAACGCCGCCGCCACGATCAGCACCAGGTTGGGCAGCAGCACCTTGAGCAGGATCGACCGCAGCCATTGCTGGCGCGGGTCGCCGGCATCGGCCGCCGACACCACGAGCTCGCCCAGCACGGTCTGCTGCCGCTGGCGGACGATGCGCCAGGTGCTGCCGCCATGCTCCTCGGCGTGGAATTCCGGCTCCGGCCCCGGCGGCACCGTGCCCGCCAGCCAGTCATCGCCGTACAGCAGCCGGCCGTCCGGGTCGGTGAGCGCGAAGGCGGTGCTGATCGGCCGGTCCTTCAGGAACTCGGCCACGGGCGGCGCGAGCAGCAGCATGGGCGTGCCATCGCCCGCCTCGCCGATCACCGAATCGGCGAACAGCGGCATCAGGGCGACCAGGTGGCGCTCCTGCTGCTGCGCGACGTCGCCGGCCGATTGGTAGTCGAACCAGGCGTTGAGCAGCGCCAGTGACAGCAGCGGCAGCAGCAGCATGACCAGCAGCCGGCGGCGCAGCCCGGAGAGCATGCGGCCGGCTGCGGGGGCGCGCCGGCGCGCCGGCACGAAATGCATCATGGCGCGGGCGCGTCCTGCAGTTCCAGCCGGTAGCCGAAACCGCGGATGGAGCGCAGCGCGACCCCGTGCGCCTCGATCTTGCCGCGCAGCCGCGACACGTAGACCTCCACCGCGTTCGGCGTGATCTCCTTGTCCCAGCCGGTCAGCGCCTGCAGCAGCTTCTCCTTGCTGGCCGGCTTGGGCGCGTGCATCAGCAGGTATTCCATCACCGTCCACTCGCGCGGGCCGAGATCGATCGGGATGCGCTGGCCGTCCTTGACGGCGCTGGCCTGGCGGTTGGCCGTGTCGAGCTCGATGGGCCCGAACGACAGCACCGCGCTGGTGGCCGCCTGCGACCGGCGCAGCAGCGCGCGCAGCCGCGCGAGCAGTTCCGGCAGCTCGAACGGCTTGACCATGTAGTCGTCGGCGCCGAGGTCCAGCCCCTGCACGCGGTCCTGCAACGCGTCGCGCGCGGTGAGGATCAGCACCGGCATGTTGCTGCTGGCCATGTCGGGCCGGCGCAGGCGGCGCGTGAGCTCCAGGCCGTCCATGTGCGGCAGGCCGATGTCGATGATCGCGGCGTCGAAGCTCTCGGTGCGCAGCACTTCCTCGGCGCGCTCGCCGCTGCCGACCCAGTCGACGGCGTGGCCGGCGCCGGTGAGGCCCAGCTTGATGCCGCTGGCCAGCATCACGTCGTCTTCGACCAGGAGGAGGCGCATGGAAAAGGGACAGCTCTCGGCGCGGCAGTGGCCGCGCGCTTCAGGACGACCGGATCATCGTGCCGTAGGCCTGCTCGGTGAGGATCTCGAGCAGCATCGAATGCGGCACGCGCCCGTCGATGATGTGGACCGAATTGACGCCGCTGCGCGCCGCGTCGAGCGCGCCGCTGATCTTGGGCAGCATGCCGCCGGAGATGGTGCCGTCCGCGAACAGCGCGTCGATCTCGCGCGCGGTCAGGTCCGTCAGCAGCTTGCCGGTCTTGTCCAGCACGCCCGGCGTGTTGGTCAGCAGCACCAGCTTCTCGGCCTTCAGCGTGGTCGCCAGCTTGCTCGCGACGACGTCGGCGTTGATGTTGTAGCTCTCGTTCTCCTCGCCGAAGCCGATCGGGCTGACGACCGGGATGAAGTTGTCCTCCAGCAGCGCGCGCACGACGCCGGGATGGATCTCGACGATGTCGCCCACCTGGCCGACGTCGTGCTCCTTGTTCGGGTCCTTGTTGTCGACCATCCGCAGCTTGCGCGCGCGGATCAGGCCGCCGTCGCGCCCGGTGAGGCCCACGGCCTGGCCGCCGGCCTTGTGGATGAAGCCGACGATGTCCTGCTGCACCTCGCCCGCGAGCACCCATTCGACGACTTCCATCGTCTCGGCGTCGGTGACGCGCATGCCCTGGATGAACTCGCCCTTCTTGCCCAGGCGGTTGAGGGCCTGCTCGATCTGCGGGCCGCCGCCGTGCACCACGACCGGGTTCATGCCGACCAGCTTGAGCAGCACGACGTCCTCGGCGAAGTCGGCCTGCAGCTCGGGGTCGGTCATGGCGTTGCCGCCGTACTTGACGACGATCGTCTTGCCGTGGAACTTGCGGATGTACGGGAGCGCCTGGGCGAGGATCTCGGCCTTCTCGCGCGGCGCGATCTGGGAGGTGTCGGTCATGGAGGGGCGGGGCTGGAGGGCGAATTATCCCCGACCCCCGCGCGCAGGCCCTGGTGCACCGTCGGATACCCCAGCCGCAGCCGCAGCTCGCGCTTCAGGCGCGTGTTGTCCAGGCGGCGCGATTCGCCCATGAAGCTCAGGAGCACCAGCGGCAACTGGTCGCGGGCGACGTCACGCGCCACGCGCGCTGGCCGCGGCAATCCATAGAGATCCGCCGCGAGGTCGAAGTAGTCGCCCATCTTCAGTTCGCTGTCGTCGCTGGCGTTGAACACGCGCTGCGGCTTGCCGCGCCAGAGCGCCAGGACGACGGCCCGCGCGAGGTCGTCGGCGTGCACGTGGTTCGTGTAGACGTCGTCCTCGGCGCGCAGCACCGGCGTTCCGCGCAGCAGGCGCTCGCGCGGCGTGCCGCCTTCCCGGTCGGCCGCGTAGATGCCGGGGATGCGCAGGATGCTGGTGCGCACGTGCGCCGCGCGGCCGAAGTGGCGCACCGCGGCTTCGGCATCGGCCCGGCGCTGCGCGCGTGGCGTTGCCGGCGCGATGGGCCGCGTCTCGGCGACGCGCTCGCCTGCGCAATCGCCGTAGACACCGGTGGTGGACGCATACACGAGCGAAGCGGGCGGCGTGCGCAGGCGCAGCGCGCGCAGCAGCGCGCCCGTGCGCGGATCGCGCCACCAGGTCGCGGGCGGCTCGCCCCCGGGAGGTGGCGCGAGATGCACGACGCGCGTCGCGATGCCCGCCAGACGAGCGAGCGTCGCGGGCTGGTCCAGATTCCCCACCAGCGGCACGAGGCCCGCGGCGCGCAGCGACGGCACGCGCTCGCGCGACGATGTCAACGCCAGCACGCGCACGTTCGCGCCCGCCTGGCGCGCGACGCGCAGGCCGACGTCACCGCAGCCGACGATGAGCACGCGCTCGCGCCGGAAGCGGGCCGGCCGCGCGCCGAGTGGCGACTGGTTTGAAGGCAAAATCCCCTCTTTCGCAACGGTCGACGACAGCCGCCGAGGATATCCAAACCATGAGTGCAGGCCCCTTCCAGGTCACCGTGCAGCCCAGCGGCCGCACCTTCTCCGCGAACGCGGACGAGGCGCTGCTCGCCGCGGCGATCCGCCAGGGGATCGGCCTGCCCTATGGCTGCAAGGACGGCGCGTGCGGCTCGTGCAAGTGCCGGAAGCTCGAAGGCGAGGTCGTGCACCGGGCCCACCAGAGCAAGGCGCTGTCGGCCGAGGAAGAGGCCGACGGCTACGTGCTCACGTGCAGCGCGACGGCGCTGACGGACGTGGTGCTCGAGTCGCGCCAGGTCACCGACGAGAGCGCGTTCCCCATCCGCAAGATGCCGGCGCGCGTGCTGTCGCTGGAGAAGAAGTCGCGCGACGTGATGATCGTCAAGCTGCAGCTGCCGGCCAACGACCAGTTGCGCTACCACGCGGGCCAGTACGTCGAGTTCATCCTGCGCGACGGCTCGCGCCGCAGCTACTCGATGGCCAACGCGCCGCACCAGGGCCCGGGCGTCGAGCTGCACATCCGCCACATGCCGGGCGGCAAGTTCACCGACCACGTGTTCGGCGCGATGAAGGAAAAGGAGATCCTGCGCGTGGAAGGCCCGTACGGCAGCTTCTTCCTGCGCGAGGACTCGGACAAGCCGATGGTGCTGCTGGCGTCGGGCACCGGCTTCGCGCCGATCAAGGCGCTCATCGAGCACCTGCAGTTCAAGGGCATCTCGCGCCCGGCGACGCTGTACTGGGGCGGCCGCCGGCCGGAGGACCTGTACCTCGACGACTGGGTCCGGGAACGCTGCGCGGAGCTGGGCTGGCTGACGTACGTGCCCGTCATCAGCAATGCGCTGCCCGAGGACAACTGGACCGGCCGCACGGGCTTCGTGCACAAGGCGGTGCTGGAAGATTTACCCGACCTGTCGGGACACCAGGTCTATGCCTGCGGCGCGCCGATCGTGGTGGATTCCGCGCGCGACGAGTACAGCGCCGTCGCCAGGCTGCCGCCGGAGGAGTTCTACGCGGACGCCTTCACGACGGAAGCGGATAAACACAAGGACCCGGGCACCTGAACCCGGGCGGCGTCAGGCGGCGCGGCGGCCGCCTTCGAGGTCCATCATGCCGGTGGGCACCGGTTCGAAAGCCCCGTGCGTCGGCGCGCTCAGCGTTTCGTGGATGCGGTGCGCGACGTACCAGCTGGCGCGCAGCCGCGATTCACGCGTGTACGAACCCAGGCGCGGCGTGAGGAACAGGTTGCCGCACTCGTGCAGCGGCGAGCCCTTGGAGGCAAAGCCCGATTCCGCGCCGTCGAGCACCGCCGCCTCGATGCGGCCGTCGCTCAGCGCACGGGCGAACGCACCGATGTCGAACAGGTGCGAGCGGCTGATGCCAACCCACACCTGGCCCGGCTTGCAGTGCGCGAGCAGCTTGTCGTTGATGAAGCCCTGGTAGCGCGAGCCGTAGATCACCTGGACCGACACCGCCTCGGCGGTGGAGACCAGCTCCTGCGCCGTGACCGGCTGGATGTTCAGCCGGCTCCAGATCGGGGCCGTGTGGTGCACGGCCGGGTCGTAGCCGACCAGTCGCGCGCCCAGCGAATGCAGCATCACCGCCAGGGCATGCGCCGTGGGGGCCAGGCCGAGGATGCCGATGATGCTGCCGTGCAGTTCGCGGCCCAGCCTCACTTCTGCATGGCGGTCACCGGCCATGGCCGCGCCGATGCCGCGGCGGAACAGCAGCAGCATGCTGGCCAGCAGGTACTCGGCGTTGGAGCGCACGTTGGCGGTGCTGGCGTGGATGACGCGCACGCCGCGCTCGCGGCAGGCTTCCAGGTCCGTGTTGTCCGTGCCGACGTGGATGCGGGCCACGGCCTTCAGCCGCGGGGCGAAGTCGAGGAATTCCTGCGTGACGACCGCCTTGCGCGGCAGCAGGACGGCTTGCGTGTTGTAGATGGCCTTGCGCAGCGCGCTCGGGTCGGCCGCGAGGTCGGGCCGCACCTGCACGGTGTGCCTCTCCTCCAGCCACGCCCGGGCTTCGGGGACCAGCTGCTCGACCAGTAAGATGTCCAAGACTTGATTGCGCCGTTGTCCGACAAGAAGTTCAGCCGGCGGGCCCAGGATGAGACAGCACGGCGTGAAAAACTGCCCGCACTTTAACCACAACCTCCTCTCCAGTCGATGAGAACTGTCACCAAGATCAACAAAGCCGTGTTCCCCGTCGCCGGGATGGGCACGCGCTTCCTGCCGGCGACCAAGGCGTCGCCCAAGGAAATGCTGCCGGTGGTCGACAAGCCGCTGATCCAGTACGCGGTCGAGGAGGCATACGGGGCGGGCATCCGCCACATGATCTTCGTCACGGGGCGGAACAAGCGCGCGATCGAGGACCACTTCGACACCAATTTCGAGCTCGAGCACGAGCTGGAAACCCAGGGCAAGAAGGAGCTGCTGGACCTGGCGCGCTCCGTCGCGCCGGACGACATGTTCTGCTCCTTCGTCCGCCAGCCGCGCGCGCTGGGCCTGGGCCACGCCGTGCTGTGCGCCGCGCCGCTGGTGAACGGCGACCCGTTCGCCGTGCTGCTGGCCGACGACCTGATGTGCGGCCCGGACGGCAAGGCCTCCGTGCTGGGCCAGATGGTCCAGCAGTTCGAGAAGACGCCGACCTCCATCCTGGCCGTGCAGGAGGTGCCGCGCGAGCACGTCAAGCGCTACGGCATCATCGCCGGCGAACGGGTCGGCGAGCGCCTGACCAAGGTCACGGCCATGGTCGAGAAGCCGAACCCCGAGAGCGCGCCGTCGCGCATGGGCGTCGCCGGCCGCTACATCCTCACGCCGGCTGTCTTCGACATGATCCGCGGCAACCCGCGCGGCGCCGGCGGCGAGATCCAGCTCACCGATGGCATCGCCCGGCTGATGGACACCGAGGGCGTGCACGCCTACGAGTACGAAGGCCGCCGCTACGACTGCGGCAGCAAGGAAGGCTTCCTCGAAGCCACCGTCGACTTCGCGCTGAAGCACCAGCAGGTCGGCCCCGCGTTCCGCGAGTACCTGAAGGCTCTGAAGATCTGAGGCCGGGGCGCCGGCCGGCGCCCCTTTCCCGCGGCTCAGCGGCGGCGCAGCACGTGGATGATCTCGTCCCCGGCCTGCTGCTGGTCGACCAGCTCGTTGCCCGTCTGGCGGGCGAAGGCCTGGAAGTCGCGCAGCGAGCCCGGGTCCGTCGCCACCACCTTGAGCAGCTGGCCGCTGGCCATGTCCGTGAGCGCCTTCTTGGCGCGCAGGATGGGCAGCGGGCAATTCAGTCCGCGGGTGTCGATTTCCTTGTCGATCTGCATGGCGTTCCGTGGGAGCGGCCCGATTCTAGGCGCGCCACTCCAGGGCCCCGTCTGGGCGGGGTGACCCGGCCCTGCCCGGTGCGGTAGAATCTCGGGCTTTGCTGCGACTGGCCTGGGAAGGTCGATCGCGGCAGTTCCGAAGGGGCGCCGCCTGGTGCCCAGGGCTACCGCCACCCGACTTGGCGAGGTGAGGCGGATCGCGAGGCACCCAGGAGGTGCCGCCAGTGACCGCCGTGAATGACGACTGGAGAGCTCCATGTCACGCGTGTGCGAAGTGACGGGCAAGGGCCCGATGGTGGGGAACAACGTGTCCCACGCCAACAACAAGACCAAGCGCCGGTTCGAAGTGAACCTGCAATACCGCCGTTTCTGGGTCGAGAGCGAGAACCGCTGGGTGCGCCTGCGCATTTCCAATGCCGGCCTGCGCCTAATCGACAAGAAGGGCATCGACAGCGTGCTGGCGGACCTCCGGGCCCGCGGCCAGGCTTAAGGAGCACCGACCATGGCAAGCAAAGGCGGCCGCGAGAAGATCAAGCTGGAGTCCACCGCGGGCACCGGCCACTTCTACACGACGAGCAAGAACAAGAAGACGATGCCCGAGAAGATGTCGATCATGAAGTTCGACCCGAAGGCTCGCAAGCACGTCGAGTACAAGGAAACGAAGCTGAAATGACATCGGCGCGCAGTCGCGCGCCACGTCATTTCATCCCGGCGAAGGCCGGGATCCATGAAGGCCCGCACTAGCGGGCCTTTCGCTTTTGGCATGCTCTTGCCATGACCACCCGCACCGCCCTCCTCCAGCAAGCCATCGCCGCCACCGGCCACTCGTTCGACGGGCCGATCCTCGCGGGCGGTGACTACGTGCCCGTCGTCCACGACGGCGACGTCGCGTACGTGAGCGGCCAGGTGCCGCGCGTGGGCAAGGAGGTGGTGGTCACGGGCCGCGTCGGCGAAGCGACGTCGCTGGCCGATGCGCAGAAGGCCGCCTGCATCTGCGCGATCCGCGCCCTGCTCCTCCTGGAGGCGCAGCTCGGCTCGCTGGACCGCATCGCGCGCGTGCTGCGCGTGGGCGTCTACGTGCAATCCGCGGCAGCCTTCACGCAGCAAAGCGAAGTGGCCGACGCGGCGTCGGCGCTGCTCAAGTCCGTGCTGGGCGACGACGGTGCCCACACGCGCACGTCGGTGGGCGTGTACCAGCTACCCAAGAACGCCGCGGTCGAAGTCGAACTGGTCGTGCGTACGCGCCCAGCCGCTGGCTGAACGCGCGCTTCTCCGACAGCGTGAGCGCGGCGCACTGCCGAGGATGCAGGGCACCTGCAATCCTGGAGCACGCCATGAGCATCCTCACGTCCATCTTCAACAAGATCCTTCACCGCGGCGGTGATGCGCCGGCCGCAGCACCGACGGCGACCAATCCGCCGCCCCGGGACGTCACCGCCCAGGCCGGGCCGGCGTCCGTCACCGGCGCCGTGCCACCCACCGCACCTGCCCCCGCCCCCGCCATGTCGCAGGTCGACGTCGAGGCGGTGCTGAACGGCATGGCGAAGGACAACCCGCAGAAGCTGAACTGGCGCACCTCGATCGTCGACCTGATGAAGCTGCTGGACCTGGACAGCAGCCTGCAGGCGCGCAAGCAGCTGGCGGACGAACTGCACTACACCGGCGACAAGAACGACTCGGCCAGCATGAACATCTGGCTGCACAAGCAGGTGATGCAGAAGCTGGCCGCCAACGGTGGCAAGGTGCCCGCCGACCTGAAGGATTGAGCGGCACCAAGAGAAAAGGGCCCCGATGGGGCCCTTTGTCGTTGCGGCGCCTGGCGATCAGGCGTGCGCGGCGCGCAGCTTCATGGAGAAGCGCTGCAGCGCCTCGATGCCGCTCTGCTCGGCGCGCAGGCACCAGGCCTGCAGGTCGCTGGCGAGCTGCTCGCGCGAGTGCGAGGTGTTCAGCCACATCTGGCGCAGTTCCTCGCGCATGGTGAGCATCTGGTCCAGCACCGGGTGCGCGTCGCGCGCCTGCTGCACCTTGGCACGGGCCGCCGCCGGCAGCTTGTCGTCGTCGCGGTGCAGCCAGCGCTTGGCGCCCTGCAGCGGCGAGAAGTCGGCGCCCTTGGCCTTGAGCTGCGCCATCTCGGACCTGGCGACGCGGCGCATCTCGCGCGCGTAACCCGCCATCACCTCGTAGCGGTGGGCGATGACCGCCTCCAGTGTCTTCTCGTCGGCGACCGGCCGGACAGCGCCCAGGCGCAGCTTCGGCGGAACCTTCTTGACCTTGGCCCAGCCGATGGCCTCCATGGCGCGGATGTAGACCCAGCCGATGTCGAACTCGTACTTCTTGACCGAGAACTTGGCCGAGGTGGGGTACGTGTGGTGGTTGTTGTGCAGTTCCTCGCCGCCGATGATCACGCCCCAGGGCGAGATGTTGGTGCTGGCGTCGGGCGCCTCGAAGTTGCGGTAGCCCCAGTAGTGGCCGATGCCGTTGATGATGCCGGCCGCGGTGATCGGGATCCACAGCATCTGCACGGCCCACACGGTGGCGCCCAGGCCGCCGAACAGCGCCAGGTTCAGGATCAGCATCAGGCCAACGCCCTGCCAGGAGTAGCGCGTGTACAGGTTGCGCTCGATCCAGTCATTGGGCGTGCCGTGGCCGAACTTGGAGATGGTCTCCTGGTTCTTCGCTTCGGTGCGGTACAGCTCGGCGCCGCGCCAAAGCACCGTGTCGATGCCGCGCGTCTGCGGGCTGTGCGGGTCGTCCACGGTCTCGCACTTGGCGTGGTGCTTGCGGTGGATGGCGACCCACTCCTTGGTCACCATGCCGGTGCCCAGCCACAGCCAGAAGCGGAAGAAGTGCGAAGGAATCGGGCCGAGGTCCATGGCGCGGTGCGCCTGGGTGCGGTGCAGGAAGATGGTGACCGCCGCGATGGTGACGTGGGTGGTGGCCAGCGTGTACAGCACGACCTGCCACCAGGACAGGTCCCACAGGCCGTGGGCCAGCCAGTCGATCGCCGCGTTCAGCACGGGCCAGTCGGGAAGCATCATGGAAAAGGGGGTTCTCTCTCGTTCGGGCGCGGCCCCGGAGCGGCACCGCAACCCATCGGATAGATTTTAAAGCCCGGGGTTCCCGAGAGGGGTAACTTTCGTGCTATCGGGGCGATCGGTGCCTTGACCTGGCTCAACGCTTGCGCCAAACGGCGGCGAAAAAGCCGTCCGTGTGGTGCCTGTGGGGCCACAACCGCAGGTAACTGCGGCCATCTTCCCCACCGGTGGTCAAGCCCGAACTGCCGAGCTTGAGGCCGTCGAGGATGTCGGCGACTGGCAACTGCTCGAAGTCCGGGTGCGCCGAACTGAACGCTTGCGCGATGGTCTCGTTCTCCGGCGGCAGCAGGCTGCAGGTGGCGTAGACCAGCCGGCCGCCCGGCTTGACCAGGCGCGCGGCGCTGCCAAGGATCGCGTCCTGCTTGGCGGTCATCTCCGTCACGGCCTCGGGCGACTGGCGCCACTTCAGGTCCGGGTTGCGCCGCAGCGTCCCGAGCCCCGAGCACGGCGCGTCGACGATCACGCGATCGATCTTGCCGGCCAGCCGCTTGACGCGATCGTCGCGCTCGTGCGCGATCGCCGCCGGGTGCACGTTGCTCAGCTTGCTGCGGGCCAGGCGCGGCTTGAGCGCGTCCAGGCGGTGCGCGGACACGTCGAAGGCATACAGCCGCCCCGTGTTGCGCATCGCCGCGCCGATGGCCAGCGTCTTGCCGCCGGCGCCGGCGCAGAAGTCCACCACCATCTCGCCGCGCCGCGCCTCGAGCAGCAGCGCGAGCAGTTGCGAGCCCTCGTCCTGCACCTCGATCGCGCCGCGCGCGAACGCGTCCAGCTTCGTCAGCGCAGGCTTGTCCGCGAGCCGGATGCCCCAGGGCGAGTACGGCGTGGGGTTGCCCTTGATGCCGGCCAGCTTCAATTCGTGCACTACGTCCTCGCGCTTGTCGGTCAGCGCATTCACTCGCAGGTCCAGCGGTGCGGGTTGCAGCATCGCGTCCGACAGCGCCCAGAACTCGTCACCCAGTTGCGCCTTGAGCGGGTCGACCAGCCATTCCGGCAGGTTGTGGCGATGGCGTTCGAGCAGGTCCTTCGGGTCGATCGCGTCGCATTCGTCGACCCAGCGCCGCTCCTGCTCGTCGAGCGCCGACTTCAGGAAGTCGCGCGGCCCCTGGAACGCCAGGATCGCGATGCGGCGCGCCTTCGGCCCCCGCCCCGATGGCGCCAGGTGGTCGTAGTACAGCTTGCGGCGCAGTGCCTCGTACGTGGTCTCGGCCAGCGTCGCGCGCTCGCGCGGCCCCAGCGAGCGGTGCTCGCGGAAGAAGCGCGACACGACGGCGTCGGCGGGATGGTCCAGGCGCAGCACCTGCTCCAGCAGGTCGGCGCACGCGTCCAGCAAGGCTTTGGGGTGCATGGTCAGGCGCGCAGGACGCGTTCGATCGCGCGCGGGTAGATCTGGTGTTCCTGCGTCAGCACGCGCGCGGCCAGCGTCGCCTCGGTGTCGCCTTCGAGAACGGGTACGACGGCCTGCTCGAGGATCGGTCCGTGATCGAGTTCGGCGGTCACCTGGTGCACGGTGGCACCGGCGACCTTGCAACCCGCCTCGATGGCGCGGCGGTGCGTGTGCAGGCCCGGAAATGCGGGCAGCAGCGAGGGATGGATGTTCAGCAGCCGGCCGGCGTAGCGCTCGACGAACTGCGGCGTGAGGATGCGCATGAAGCCGGCCAGCGCCACGAGCACGGGCTCATGGCGGTCGATCTCGGCGGCGAGCGCAGCATCGAAGGCTTCGCGCGACGCATAGGCCTTGTGGTCGACGACCGCCGTCGCGATGCCCTGCTCGCGTGCGAACGCCAGGCCGCCGGCGTCTGCCCGGTTGCTGACAACGGCGGACACGCGTGCGCCGAAGCGCTGCAGCCAATCGCCGCGCCGCGACGCGCGCACGATCGCGGCCATGTTGGAGCCGCCGCCGGAGATCAGAATCACGATGTTCTTCATGCCAGGACCGATTGTCCCATCCCGCCCATGCGTCCCCTGACCGACATCGAAGCCCGCGTGCTGGGCACCCTCATGGAAAAGGCCAGGACGGTGCCGGACAGCTATCCGCTGTCGCTCAACGCCGTGGTCTCCGGCTGCAACCAGAAAAGCAGCCGCGAGCCCGTGATGAACGTGGCCGAGCCGCAGGCGCAGGAGGCGCTCGACGCGCTGCGGCACCTGTCGCTGGTGATGGAAAGCAGCGGCAGCCGCGTGACGCGCTACGAGCACAACGTGCCGCGGGTGCTGGGCATCCCCGACCAGTCCGCCGCGCTCATCGGCCTGTTGCTGCTGCGCGGGCCGCAGACGGCCGGCGAACTGCGCATCAACACCGAGCGCTGGCACCGCTTCGCGGACATCTCCTCCGTCGAGGCCTTCCTGGTCGAGCTGGAAGAGCGGGCGGAGGCCAAGGGCGGCCCGCTGGTTGTCCGCCTGCCCCGGGCGCCGGGAGCGCGCGAACAGCGCTGGGCCCACCTGCTCGCCGGCCCGGTCGAGTTCGCCGCGGCGCCGGCGCCGGCCGCGGCAGCGCCGTCGGACGGACTGGAAGCACGCGTCGCGCTGCTGGAAGCCGAGGCCGCGCAGCTGCGTGAAGAACTGCAGGCACTGCGCGACCACCTCGGCTTGTCACGGCCTGGACAGGACGGCTAGCACGCGCGTGCTAAAACTGCCGGCTGCACCGAACACGGAGACATCCACCATGGATTTGGCCTTCACGCCCGAGGAACAGAAGTTCCGGGAAGAGATCCGCGCCTGGGTGCGCGAGAACCTGCCGCAGGACATCGCGCACAAGGTGCACAACAGCCTGCACCTCACGCGCGACGACATGCAGCGCTGGGCGAAGATCCTGGGCAAGAAGGGCTGGCTGGGCTACGGCTGGCCCAAGCAGTTCGGCGGCCCCGGCTGGAACGCGGTGCAGAAGCACCTGTTCGAGGAAGAGACCGCGCTGGCGGGCGCGCCACGCATCGTGCCGTTCGGCCCGGTGATGGTGGCGCCGGTGATCATGGCCTTCGGCAGCCCCGAGCAGCAGAAGCGCTTCCTGCCCGGCATCGCCAGCGGCGAAGTCTGGTGGAGCCAGGGCTACAGCGAGCCGGGCTCGGGCTCGGACCTCGCGTCGCTGAAGACCCGCGCCGAGCGCAAGGGCGACAAGTACATCGTCAATGGCCAGAAGACCTGGACCACGCTCGGCCAGTACGGCGACTGGATGTTCAACCTGGTGCGCACCAGCACCGAGGGCAAGCCGCAGACCGGCATCTCCTTCCTGCTCCTGGACATGAAGACGCCGGGTGTCACGGTGCGACCGATCATCATGATGGACGGCGGCCACGAGGTGAACGAGGTGTTCTTCGACAACGTCGAAGTGCCCGCGGAAAACCTGATCGGCGAGGAGAACAAGGGCTGGACCTACGCCAAGCACCTGCTGTCGCACGAGCGCACCAACATCGCCGACGTCAACCGCGCCAAGCGCGAGCTCGAGCGGCTCAAGCGCATCGCGAAGGCCGAGGGCGTGTACGACGACATGCGCTTCCGCGACGAGATCGCGCGGCTGGAAGTCGACGTCGTCGCCCTCGAGATGCTGGTGCTGCGCGTGCTGTCGGCCGAGAAGTCGGGCAAGAACGCGCTCGACATCGCGGGCCTGCTGAAGATCAAGGGCAGCGAGATCCAGCAGCGCTACACCGAGCTGATGATGCTGGCGGGCGGCCCGTTCAGCGTGCCCTTCATCCGCGAAGCGATGGAAGCCGGCTGGCAGGGCGACTTCCCCGGCGGCGCGCTCGGCCTGGCGCCGCTGGCGGCCACCTACCTCAACATGCGCAAGACCACGATCTACGGCGGGTCCAACGAGGTCCAGCGCAACATCATCGCGCAGACCGTCCTCGGCTGACCTCGGGAGCAAAGACATGGATTTCGATTTCTCCGACGACCAGGAACAGCTGCGCGATGCGGTGCGCAAGTGGGTGGACCGCAGCTACGACTTCGAGCGCCGCCGTGCGGCCGTGCGCGCCGGCGGCTTCGACCGCAAGACCTACGGCGAGCTCGCCGAGCTGGGCCTGACCGGCCTGTACATCCCCGAGGACCACGGCGGCATGGGCATGGGCCCGGTCGAAGGCATGGTGGTGATGGAGGAACTCGGCCGGGGCATCGTGCTGGAGCCGGTCGCGCAGGCGCTCATCGCCGGTGCCGTGGTCAGTGGCTACGGCGGCGACGACGTGAAGTCGGCCTGGCTGGCGAAGATCGGCAGCGGCGAAGCGCTGGTGGTGCTCGCGCACGTGGAGCGCAAGGGCCGCTACCGCCTCGACGCCTGCGAAGCGCAGGCCACGCAACAAGGCGGCTCGTGGTCCGTCACGGGCACCAAGAGCCTCGTGCCGGCGGGTGACCAGGCGGATGCCTTCCTCGTGCCCGCGAAGGCGAACGGCAAGATCGCGTTGTTCCTCGTCGAGCGTGCCGGCAAGGGCGTGACGGCCAACGGCTACGTCTGCCTGGACGGCAGCCGCGCGGCGGAAGTGAAGTTCGACGGCGCGCCGGCGACGCTGGTGACCAACGACGGCCTGACGGCGCTGGAACATGCGGTCGACGTCGGCATCGCCGCGGTGTGCGCCGAGGGCGTCGGCGCGATCGACAAGACGATGGCGCTGACCGCGGAGTACATGAACACGCGCAAGCAATTCGGCGTGCCGATCGCCAGCTTCCAGGCGCTGCGCCACCGCATGGCGGACATGAAGATGCAGCAGGAGCTGGCCCGCTCCATGAGCTACTACGCGAGCCTGAAGCTCAATGCGCCGGCGGACGAACGCCGTCGTGCATTGGCGCGAGCCAAGTACCAGCTGGGCGTGGCGATGCGCTTCGTCGGCCAGAACTCGGTGCAGCTGCACGGCGGCATCGGCGTGACCGACGAATACGTGGGCAGCCACTACTTCAAGAAGCTGACGCAGCTGGAACTGACCTTCGGCGACACGCTGCACCACCTGGGCGAGGTGTCGGCCCGCATGCAGGACACCGCGGGCGTGTTCGCCTGAAGGCGAGCCGCTCCTGCACAATGCCCGCGCACCCCGCGGGCATTTTTTTGCCCCGAAGAACGACAAGGAGACATCGATGACCACCCGCCGCCACGCCCTGCTGGCGATCACGGCCGCCGCCGCGCTCGCCGCCTGCGCTTCCAACCCATCGACCGCCACGCGCGCCGACCTGCCGCCGATCGTGTTCGTGCACGGCAACGGCGACAGCGCGTCGATCTGGACGACGACGCTGTGGCGCTTCGAGTCGAACGGCTGGCCGCGCGACCGCCTGCATGCCATCGACGTGCCCTACCCGCTCGCGCGCGACGACGACACCGTCGCGCAACCCGGCCGCACGTCGAGCGCGGAACACATGGCCTACCTCAAGGCGGAAGTCGACAAGGTCCTCGCGCGCACCGGCGCGAAGCAGGTCGTCCTGGTCGCCAACTCGCGCGGCGGCGCCGCGGTGCGCAACTACATCCAGAACGGGGGCGGCGCGCCGTTCGTGAGCCACGCCATCCTCGGCGGTACGCCCAACCACGGCGTGTGGGCCGATCCGGCGTTCTCGCCCCGCAGCGAGTTCAACGGGGCAGGTCCGTTCCTCACCGCGCTGAACGCGCCCAAGGACGCGGCCGGGAACGAGGTCACGGGTCCGGTGAAGTGGATGACGATCCGCTCGGACAAGAACGACAAGTTCGCGCAGCCCGACGGCCAGTGGATCGGCCGCCGTGGCCAACCCACGAACGTCACCCACGAAGGGCCCGCGCTCAAGGGCGCCGAGAACGTGGTGATCCCGCGCATCGACCACCGCGAGACCGCGTTCTCGCCGGCCGCGTTCGAGGCCATGCACCGCTTCATCACGGGAAAGGCACCTGCGACGACGGCCATCGTGCCGGAGCACAGGGTCGTGCTCTCGGGCAAGGTAAGCGGGCTCGGCCTGTCGTCGACCAACCCGGCCAGCGGCAACTACGCCAACAACCTGCCCTTGCCCGGCGCGAAGCTGGAAGTGTTCGCCATCGACCCGGTGCAGGGCGAGCGCCGCGGCGCCGCCGTGCACACACAGGTCGTGGGCGCGGACGGCCAGTGGGGCCCTTTCAACGCGGATCCGCAATCGCGCTACGAGTTCGTGCTCAGCGCGCCGGGCTACGCGACGACGCACATCTACCGCAGCCCGTTCCCGCGCTCCAGCACCATCGTCAACATGCGCCCCGAGCGCGTGCCCGAGGCGGACAGGAACGCGCCGGCGCTCGCCATCATGAGCCGCCCGCGCGGCTACCTCGACCCGGGCCGCGACAAGATGGCGTTCGATGGCCAGTCGCCGCCCCCCGGCGCGGTGCCCGGTGCGGGCGTCGCGTCCTCGCGCCTGAAGCCCACCGGCCTGCCGCGCCCCATCGTCGCCGAGTTCAACGGCGAGCGCGTCGTCGGCCGGACCTGGCCGCTGGCCGAAGGCCACGTGAGCGTGCTGGAACTGCACTACTGATCGCGTGCAGCGGCGCGGCCCCCTCGACGGCCTGCACGGCCGCCGCAGCTGGCGCAAGACCCATGAGCAATGATCCGCTCCCTCTCCCCCTCGGGGGAGAGGGCTGGGGCGAGGGGGTTCGTGAGGAGAGTGTTGCTACATGAGCGGAAGGAGTCTCGGCTTCACGAGTGAAGCCGAGACGTCTTCGGCAAATGAGCCATGAGGAATTCCATCTGGTCCGCCAGGATCCGGCGGTTCCTCAGGATGAAGTCTTCCCACAGGCTGGGCACGTACGGCGCGTACACGAGCGGCATGTGCGCCTGCTCGGGCGTGCGGTTGCTCTTGCGGTGGTTGCAGGCCCGGCACGCCGTGACCACGTTCATCCAGTGGTCCTTGCCGTTCTGCGCGAACGGGATGATGTGCTCGCGCGTGAGCTCGTGCTCGGCGAAGTGGTCGCCGCAGTACGCGCAGACGTTGCGGTCGCGCGCGAAGAGCTTGCCGTTGGTGAGGCCGGGCTTGAGGTCGAACGGGTTGATGTTCGGCACGCCCTTGGTGCCGATGATGCTGCTGACCGTGATGCAGGACTGGCGCCCCGTGACCGCGTTGTGCCCGCCGCGGAACACGGCGATCTCCGCCCCGGCCTCCCAGCGCACCTCATCGGCGGCGTAGTGCAGCACGGCCTGCTCGAGAGAGATCCACGATTGCGGCAATCCCTGGGCGGACAGCTTCAAGACCTTCAACGAACGCTCCTTCATCGACACGCGACCAACGGGGAACGGAACAGCAAGCACAATATACCCTGATTGGGTGGCGGTTGGCCGCGCGGCGCACGTTGCGGCGCGCCGGCCCGCTATCAAAACAATACCAACGCGCCCGCATGCAGATCTTCCGCGGCTTCCACCACCCAGGCATCGCCAAGGCCTGTGCGCTGACGATCGGCAACTTCGACGGCGTGCACCGCGGCCACCAGGCCATGCTGGCGCTGCTGAACAGCGAGGCGCGCCACCGGGGCGTCCCCAGCTGCGTGCTGACCTTCGAGCCCCATCCGCGCGACTATTTCGCCCGCGTGGCGCGCAAGCCCGAATTGGCGCCGGCGCGCATCGCGACGCTGCGCGACAAGCTGTCGGAACTGGCCACCTGCGGCGTGGACCAGTGCGTCGTGCTCCCGTTCGATGGACGCCTGTCCAGCCAGGGACCCGACGCCTTCATCGACGAGGTGCTGGTGCGCGGGCTCGGCGCCAGGTACGTGCTGGTGGGCGACGACTTCCGCTTCGGCGCGCGCCGCGCCGGCGACTACGCGATGCTCGATGCGGCCGGCCAGGCCAAGGGCTTCGACGTCGCGCGCATGAACAGCTACGAGGTGCGCAACCTGCGCGTGTCCAGTTCGGCGGTGCGCGAAGCGCTGGGCCGCGGCGACCTGGAGACCGTCGACGCACTGCTGGGCCGGCACTATGCGATCAGTGGTCACGTGGTCCATGGCCGCAAGCTCGGCCGCGACCTGGGCTTCCCGACGCTGAACCTGCGCTTCTCGCACTGGAAGCCGGCGGCCAGCGGCATCTTCGTCGTGCAGGTCCATGGCCTGTCGGACGAGCCGCTCCCCGGCGTGGCCAACCTGGGGATCCGCCCCTCGCTGGACCCCGACGACGTCAACGGCGGGCGCGTGCTGCTGGAGACGCATTGCCTGGACTGGCCCGCAACGCTGGGCCAGCAGGGGGGCTACGGTAAAATCATCCAGGTGGACCTGCTGCACAAACTGCACGACGAGCTGAAGTACGACAGCCTGGAAGCGCTGCGTGCCGGCATCGCGCGCGACGGCGACGCCGGCCGCGCGTACTTCGCGTCCACCCGCCGCCAGACCACGCGCGACCGAATTTAGAAGCGGGAGCTTCCGCTCGCTGCCCCTCGACAAGCTCAGGGCGAACGGATCCCGCTGCCGCTGATCGCCCCCTGGAGCGCGCTCCGTCCGGGCTGAGCCTGTCAAGCCCTGCGAGCTTTGCGATGCCTGATTCCAAGACCGACTACCGCGCGACCCTCAACCTGCCCGACACGCCGTTCCCGATGCGCGGGGACCTGCCCAAGCGCGAGCCCAAGTGGGTCAAGGAGTGGGAAGACGAGGGCCTGTACAAGCGCCTGCGCGTCGCGCGCCGCGGCCGCGAGAAGTTCATCCTGCACGACGGCCCGCCGTATGCCAACGCAGCCATCCACCTGGGGCACGCGGTCAACAAGGTCCTCAAGGACATGATCGTCAAGGCGCGCCAGCTCAAGGGCCTGGACGCCGCGTACATCCCGGGCTGGGACTGCCACGGCCTGCCGATCGAGAACGCGATCGAGAAGAAGTTCGGCCGCAACCTGTCGCGCGACGAGATGCAGGCCAGGAGCCGCGCCTACGCCTCCGAGCAGATCGCCATCCAGATGGCCGGCTTCAAGCGCCTGGGCGTGCTGGGCGACTGGGACCATCCCTACAAGACGATGGAGTTCGCCACCGAGGCGAACGAGATCCGCGCGTTCAAGCGCGTCATCGAGCGCGGTTTCGTCTACCGCGGCCTCAAGCCCGTGTACTGGTGCTTCGACTGCGGCTCCTCGCTGGCCGAGTTCGAGATCGAGTACGCCGACAAGAAGTCGCAGACGCTGGACGTCGGCTTCCGGGCCGACGACCCGCAGGCGCTCGCCAAGGCCTTCGGCCTGCAGCAGCTGCCCGCGGGCAAGGACGCCTTCGTCGTCATCTGGACCACGACGGCGTGGACCATCCCGGCCAACCAGGCGCTGAACCTGAACCCCGAGCTGGAGTACTCGCTGGTCGACACCGACCGCGGCGTGCTTCTGCTCGCCGCGTCGCTCGTCGAGAAGTGCCTGGAGCGCTACCACCTGCACGGCGGGCGCGTGCTGGCCACCGTGAAGGGCGAGCAGCTGGATGGCCTGCAGTTCCGCCATCCGCTGTACGACGTGCACGAGGCGTTCAAGCGCCTGTCGCCGGTCTACCTGGCCGAATACGCGACGGCCGAGGACGGCACCGGCATCGTGCACTCGTCGCCTGCGTACGGCCTGGACGACTTCAACAGCTGCGTCGCCCATGGCATGCAGTACGACGAGATCCTCAACCCCGTGCAGGGCAACGGCAGCTATGCGCCGGACTTCGCGCTGTTCGGCGGGCAGAACATCTGGAAGGCGGTCACGCCGATCATCGAGACGCTGGAGAAGGCCGGGCGCCTGTTCGCCACGCAGGGCATCGAGCACAGCTACCCGCACTGCTGGCGCCACAAGACGCCGGTGATCTACCGCGCCGCCGCGCAGTGGTTCATCCGCATGGACGAAGGCGAAGGCGTGTTCACCAAGGACAAGGCGCCCGCGACGCTGCGGCAGATGGCGCTGGCCGCCATCGAGCAGACCAACTTCTTCCCGGCCAACGGCAAGGCGCGACTGCACGACATGATCGCCGGCAGGCCCGACTGGTGCATCTCGCGCCAGCGCAGCTGGGGCGTGCCCCTGCCCTTCCTGCTGCACAAGGACTCGCACGAGCTGCACCCGAAGACGATGGAGATCCTCGACATCGCCGCCGACATGGTCCAGGCCGGCGGCATCGAGGCGTGGAGCAAGGCCGGCCCCGAGGAGATCCTCGCGCGCGTGGGCGCCGCCGCCGACGCGCCGCAGTACGCCAAGAGCACCGACATCCTGGAGGTGTGGTTCGACTCCGGCACCACGCACACCACCGTCCTCAAGGGCTCGCACGCGGGCGCCGCGCACGAGAACGGGCCCGAGGCCGACTTGTACCTTGAGGGCCACGACCAGCACCGCGGCTGGTTCCACTCCTCGCTGCTGACCGCCTGCGCGATGTACGGCCGCGCGCCCTACCGCGCGCTGCTCACGCACGGCTTCACGGTCGACAGCCAGGGCCGCAAGATGAGCAAGTCGCTGGGCAACGGCATCGAGCCGCAGCAGACCTGGGACAAGCTGGGCGCCGAGATCATCCGGCTCTGGGTGGCTTCGTCCGACTACTCGGGCGACATCGCAGGCGACGACAGGATCCTGGCGCGGGTGGTCGACGGCTACCGCCGCATCCGCAACACGCTGCGCTTCCTGCTGGCCAACGTCAGCGACTTCGATCCCGCCAAGGAGTCGGTCGCACCGGCGGAAATGCTGGAGATCGACCGCTACGCGATGAGCCGCGCGGCGCAGTTCCAGCAGGAGGTGCTGGCGCATTACGAGGTGTTCGAGTTCCACCCGGTGGTCGCCAAGCTGCAGGTTTACTGCTCGGAGGACCTGGGCGCGTTCTACCTGGACATCCTCAAGGACCGCCTGTACACGACGGCGCCGAAGTCGCTGGCGCGCCGCAGCGCGCAGACCGCGCTGTACCAGATCACGCACGCAATGCTGCGCTGGATGGCGCCGTTCCTGTCGTTCACGGCGGAAGAGGCGTGGAAGGTGTTCGGCACCTCCGAGTCGATCTTCCTGGAGGAATACGCCGAGATCGGTGGCCCCGATACCGCGCTGCTGTCCCGGTGGAACCGCATCCGCGAGATCCGCGACCTGGCCAACAAGGAGATCGAGGCCGTGCGCGCCGACGGCAAGCTCGGCTCCTCGCTGCAGGCCAACCTGGTGATCACGGCGCCCGCCGACGACCACGCGCTGCTCGCCAGCCTGGGCGACGATCTCAAGTTCGTCTTCATCGCGTCCGCCGTCGACCTGCGCGCGGGCGAGGACCTGAAGGTGCAGGCCGTGCCCTCGCAGGACGCCAAGTGCGACCGCTGCTGGCACTGGCGCGCCGACGTCGGCAGCGATCCCGCGCATCCGGAGATCTGCGGCCGCTGCGTCAGCAACCTGTTCGGCGCGGGCGAGCTCCGGGTGCACGCCTGATGGCCCGCGCTCTCGGCGGCAACGCGATGTCCACCGGGCTGCTGCCCTGGCTGGGCATCGCCCTCATCCTGGTCATCGCCGACCAGTTCACCAAGGTCCTGATCCTGGGCTACTACCACCTGGGCGACTCGACCTACGTCACCAGCTTCTTCAACATCGTGCGCGCCCACAACACCGGCGCCGCGTTCTCGTTCCTGGCGGCGGCGTCGGGCTGGCAACGCTGGCTGTTCACCGGCATCGCGGTCGCCGCGGTCATCTTCATCCTGTGGCTGCTGCGCAGCCACGCGGGGCAGCGGCTGTTCTGCTTCTCGCTGGCCTGCATCCTGGGCGGCGCCATCGGCAACCTGGTCGACCGGCTGCTGCACGGCTACGTGGTGGACTTCCTGCAGGTCCACTATGGCGGCTGGTACTTCCCGGCCTTCAACGTCGCCGACGCCGCCATCACGATCGGGGCCGCCGGCCTGATCCTCGACGAGCTCCTGCGCGTGCGGCGCGCACGCTGACACGCACGGGGGCTCAGCAGGACTATCATCGGGTGCCTCAAGCATGAAGCACCTGCTCAACCTGCTGGCGGCCGTCGCGTTGCTGGTCTGGGGCACCCACCTCGTCCGGGCCGGCATCCTCCGCGTCTTCGGCGCCAACCTGCGCCACGTCCTGGCCCGGAGCCTCGGCAACCGGTTCACCGCGGCCCTGTCCGGCATCGGCGTCACCGCCCTGCTGCAATCCAGCACGGCCACGGCCCTCATCGTCTCGTCGTTCGTCGGCCAGGGCCTGATCACCCTGCCGCTCGCGCTGGCCGTGATGCTGGGCGCCGACGTCGGCACCAGCCTGATGGCGGTCGTGTTCTCGTTCGACCTGTCCTGGCTGTCGCCGCTGCTGATCTTCCTGGGCGTCGTGCTGTTCATCTCGCGCCCCGCCACCAACATCGGCCGCTTCGGCCGCGTGCTGATCGGCCTTGGGCTGATGCTGCTGGCGCTGCGCCTGATTTCCGAGTCGACCCAGATCATGGTGCGCTCGCCGGTCGTCCAGGCCCTGCTCGCCTCCATCAACAGCGAGCGGCCGCTCGAGATCCTGGTCGGCGCGGGCCTCGCGCTGCTCTCGTACTCCAGCCTGGCCATCGTGCTGCTGGTCGCGGCGCTCACCGCCACCGGCGTCGTCGCGCCCGACATGGCCCTGGGCCTGGTGCTGGGCGCCAACCTGGGCAGCGGCCTGCTGAGCGTGCTGACCACCGCCCGTGCCAGCGTCGAAGTGCGGCACGTGCCACTGGGCAACCTGGTGTTCAAGCTGCTCGGGGTGGCGGCGGCGGTGCCGTTCATCCCGTTGTGGCTGCAGTACGCGCGCCCGCACCTGGTCAACGACGCCGGCGGCGTGGTGCTGTTCCACCTGGCCTTCAACATCGCGATGGCCCTGCTGTTCCTCGGCTTCCTGCGCCCGGTCGCGCGGCTGGTGCTGGCCGTGCTGCCGCGGCCGGCGCGCAACCCGGTCGGCAGCCGCCCGCGCCACCTCGATCCTTCGGCCCTGGCCACGCCTTCGCTGGCCATCTCGTGCGCCGCGCGCGAGGCGCTGCACCAGGCCGACATCGTCGAGACCATGCTGCAGGGCATCCTCACCGTGATCCGCACCAACGACCTGCGGCTCGCCGAGGAGTTGCGCAAGCTGGACGACACCGTCGACGAGCTCTACTCGGCCATCAAGTACTACCTCACCAAGATCTCGCGCGAGGCGCTGGGCGAGGAAGAGAGCCGGCGCTGGACCGACATCATCAGCTTCACGATCAACATGGAGCAGATCGGCGACACGATCGAGCGCATCCTGATCGACATCGAGGACAAGAAGATCCGCAAGGGCCGCAGCTTCTCGGACGCCGGCATGGCCGAGATCGCCGAGCTGCACGCACGCCTGATCGACAACCTGCGCCTGGGCATGAGCGTGTTCCTCAACGGCTCGGTGCGCGACGCGCAGCGGCTGCTGGAGGAGAAGGCGCGCTTCCGCGACCTGGAGCACGCGTATGCCGCCACGCACCTGGAGCGGCTGTCCGGCAACACGGTGCAGAGCATCGAGACCAGTTCGTTGCACATCGACCTGATCAGCGAGCTCAAGCGCATCAACTCGCACATCTGCTCGATCGCCTACCCGATCCTCGAATCGGCCGGCGCGCTGGCGCCCAGCCGCCTGCGCAGCGACGTGCTGGCGACCGTCGACTCCGACGCTTCGGACTGACTTCGTGCGCGGCGCTGGCGCGCCGCGCACGAACGCTAGGCCAGCCGCAGCGCCATCACCCCGCCGACGATCACCGTCGTGCCAGCCGCGCGGCGCCAGGTGAAGGTCTCCTTCAGGACCAGCGTGCCGAGCAACGCAGCGAACAGCACCGAGGTCTCACGCAGCGCGGCCACCACGGCGACGGGTGCCCGCGTCATCGCCCACAGCGCGATGCCGTACGAGCCCAGCGACGCGGCGGCGCCGAGCGTCGCCAACGGCGCACGCGCCCGCGCATAGGGCCAGGCGGTCGCGAAGCCGCGCCGCCGCAGCACCAGCAGCCCGAACGGCCAGCCGTCCAGCGCGAACAGCACGGCCACGTACTGCAACGCATTGCCGCCGCCTTGCTGCGCCGCGCGCACGCCGAGCCCGTCGACCACGGTGTAGACGCCGATCACGACGGCATTGGCGAGCGCGAACGCGACGGCCTTGCGGTTGTCCAGCGCGTGGCGCGACAGGCCCAGCAGCAGCACGCCGGCGGACACCGCCAGCACGCCGCACCAGGCCACCGCGGACAGCGGCTCACCGATCGCGCTGGCTGACGCGACCGCGACCAGCACGGGCCCGAGCCCGCGCATCAGCGGATACGTCAGCCCGAGCTCGCCGTGCTTGTATGCCCCGGTGAGCGCCGTGTAGTAGCCGATGTGGATCACCAGCGAGGCCAGCAGGTACGGCCATGCCGCGGCCGGCGGCAGGCCGGCCACCAGGACCAGGGGCAGCCCCAGCAGCGAGCCGATCAGGTGGATGAGGGCGGTGTCGAGCGCCTTGTCGGTGCTGGACTTGACCAGCGCGTTCCAGCTCGCGTGCAGCAGTGCGCCGATGAGGACGGCCCCGACGATGCCCCAGGTGAGGCTCAAGCAGGGGCTCCGGCGTGCGTGCGCATGGTCGCCCGATCATAGGGCGACGGCTGGGCTGGCTCGCCAGCCGCCCGGGCCTACGCCAGTTCGAGTTCGCCGCGCGCCTTGACGCAGTAATCCAGCAGCGCGTCGATCTCGGTGGACTTGTCGAACACCGCGTCGGCGCCGAGCTGCGCGCAGCGGCGCCGCATGTCGGACGTCGCGTGGTTGCTCAGCACGATCACCTTCTGCCCGCGGCGGCGCTGGCGGGCCGCTTCGACGACGCGCAAGCCGCTGCCCTGGCGCAGGAACAAGTCGACCACGGCGATATCCCAGGCGTCCGGGTTCTGGACCAGCCACGCGCGAGCTTCCGCCTCGGTGTCCGCGAGGCCCACGGCCTCGACCTCGGCGAGCTCGTGCAGGGTCTCGATCAGGTTCTCGCGGATGGTCGGGCTGTCTTCGACGATGTAGGCACGCAGGGACATGGGCGCAATCGGTTCATCAAGGCCGCGCCGGTCGGTCCGGTACGGGAGTCGTTCCGATGGACTCTACCGGTGCGCCTTCGACGCGAGTGCAAGCGACGCCGCCAAGCGCCTGTAGGAAAGCGCGGGCACCACCCATCCGGTGCCCGCCCGCCGCGTCAGAGCGTGAGGATCGTGCAGCCGGTGGTCTTGCGCGCCTCGAGGTCGCGGTGCGCCTGCTGCACCTGCTCCAGCGGGTAGCGCTGGTCGATGTGGATCTTCACCTTGCCGCTCGTGACCATGCCGAACAGGTCGTCGGCCATCTCCTGCGCGGCCTCGCGCGTGGCGATGTGCGTGAACAGCGTCTGGCGCGTGACGTAGATCGAGCCCTTCACGCCCAGGATGCCGGGAGCGAACGGCGGCACCGCGCCCGAGGCATTGCCGAAGCTGGCCATCAGGCCGAACGGCGACAGGCAGTCCAGCGACTTGTCCCAGGTGTCCTTGCCGACCGAGTCGTACACGACCTTCACGCCCTTGCCGCCGGTGATCTCCTTCACGCGCGGCAGGAAGTCTTCCTTGGCGTAGTTGATGACGTGCGTCGCACCGTTCTCCTTCGCCAGTTCGCACTTGGCGTCCGAGCCCGCGGTGCCGATCAACTTCAGGCCCATCGCGCGCGCGAACTGGCAGGCGATCAGGCCGACGCCACCGGCCGCCGCGTGGAACAGCACGAAGTCACCTTCCTTCAGCCCGCCTTGCGGCTGCGTGCGGCGCAGCAGGTATTGCGCGGTGAGGCCCTTGAGCATCATGGCGGCGCCGGTGTCGAAGTCGATCGCGTCGGGCAGCTTGCACACCGTGGTGGCGGGCATGACGCGCACTTCGCAGTAGCTGCCGGGAGGCTGGCTTGCGTACGCCGCGCGGTCGCCGGGCTTGAGGTGCGTCACGCCCTCGCCCACCGCTTCGACGATGCCGGACGCTTCCATGCCGATGCGCGCCGGCATGTCCAGCTTGTACAGGCCCGTGCGGTGGTAGACGTCGATGAAGTTCAGGCCCACCGCCTTGTGGCGGATGCGGATCTGCCCGGGTCCCGGCTCGCCGACCTGCACGTCGACGATCTTCAGTTGCTCGGGACCGCCATGCTGGTCGATCTGGATGGCGCGGCTCATCGTGGTCTCCTTCTGTGATGCTTCGGGAAGGCGCGCATCCTGCCATGATTCGAGCAGGCACGCGCCGGGCTGCAGGCACATCCACGTACAGTGGCGGGATGCAGCAACGTCTCACCCTTCGCACGGCGGGCCTCCTCACATTGCCGCCGATGCTGTGGGCGGGCAATGCGGTCGTCGGCCGCGTGATGTCCGGCCTGGTGCCGCCGATCACGCTCAACTTCCTGCGCTGGGCGATCGCCCTCGTCCTGCTGCTGCCGCTCGCCGGCTGGGTCCTGCGCAGCGGCAGTCCGCTGTGGACGCACTGGAAGCGCTATGCGGTGCTCGGGCTGCTGGGCGTCGGTTGCTACAACGCGCTGCAGTACCTCGCGCTGAAGACGTCGACGCCGCTCAACGTGACGCTGGTCGCGGCCAGCATGCCGGCGTGGATGCTCGGGCTCGGCGCGCTGTTCTTCGGGCAGCGCATCACGGGGCGGCAACTGCTCGGCGCCACGATGTCCATCGCCGGCGTGCTGGTGGTCCTGAGCCGCGGCGCCTGGGACGTGCTGCTGCAGGTGCGCCTCGTCCCGGGTGACTTCTTCGTGCTGCTCGCGACCGCTGCCTGGTCGGTCTACAGCTGGCTGCTGGTGCGACCGGGCGACCCGCCCGAATTGCGCAACGACTGGGCCGCGTTCCTGCTGGCGCAGATGGTGTTCGGCCTCGGCTGGTCCGGGTTGTTCGCCGCCGGCGAGTGGATCGCGGGCCCGCAGCACATCGCGTGGAGCTGGCCGGTGGTCGCCGCCCTCGCCTACATCGCGATCGGCCCGGCGGTGCTCGCCTACCGCAGCTGGGGGCTGGGCGTGCAGCGCGTGGGCCCGAACATCGCGGGCTTCTTTTCCAACCTCACGCCGCTGTTCGCGGCGCTGTTGTCGGCGGCGTTCCTCGGCGAACTCCCGCACGCTTACCACGCGGTGGCCTTCGCGCTGATCGTCGGCGGGATCGTGGTCTCGTCGCGCCGCTGACGGCGCAGTCCCTGCCACCGGGCTACCCGGCCGCCATCGCCTGGCGGACGCGCCCTGCCGCCGGGATCGGTTCGACGGCGCCGTAGCCCTCCGTCGACAACGCCGCTGCGACGGCGGCGTAGCGGCCGGCCTGCTGCAGGTCGTCGCCCGCGAGCAGGCGCGCGATGAACGCACCGCCGAACGTGTCGCCCGCGCCGGTGGCGTCGACCATCCGGCAAGGGTGCGGCGCGATGCGCCAGCGCTGCGACGGCGTCGCGACCACTGCGCCCTGGTCTCCGAGCTTCAGCGCCACGGTCTTCGCACCGAGGCCCAGGCACCAGTCGACCAGCGCGTCGGGGTCGCGGATGCCCGTGATCGCCGCCACGTCGTCGAGGCTGGGCAGCAGGATGTCGCACAGGCGCATGACGTCGGTCATGACGGCACGTGCGCGGTCGACGGGCCACAGCTTGAGCCGCAGGTTGGTGTCGAACGACACCTGCACCCCCGCTTCGCGCGCCGTCGCGATGGCCGCATACGCCGTGTCGCAAGCTGACGGCGAGATCGCGAGGCTGATGCCCGACAGGTGCAGCACCTTCGCGGCCCGGATGCGATCGCGCGGCAGGCTCGAAGGCTGCATGCGCGCGGCGGCGGATCCAGCGCGCATGAAGCTGAAATGGTGGCCGCGCTCGTCGTGGTTGACGAAGTAGACGGCCGTGTAGGCGCTTGCGTCGGTGGCGACGCCGCCGTGGTCCACGCCCTCCTGGTCCCACAGCGCGCGCAGCAGGCGTCCATGCTCGTCGTCGCCGAGCGCGGACAGGTAGCCCGCGCGGGCTCCCTGCCGCGCCGCGGCGATGGCGAAGTTGGACGTATCGCCGCCGAATCCCTGCAGGTACTGGCGGCCGCCGCCGGCGCCGGTCTGGTTGAACTCCAGCATCGCCTCGCCGAGCGCGAGGATGTCCGCAGCACCCGTCATCGGCGTCTCAGATCCGGCCGTACTTGGCGAGCCCCTTGCGCAGCGACTTCTCCGCCACGATCAGCTTGGCCTGTTCCAGCTCGCGCTCGTCGATCTCCCGCGCCATCGCCAGCACCTCGGCGGCCTGGGCCTGCGGCACGACGACGACACCGTCGATGTCGGCGACGATGAGGTCGCCGGGATGCACGATGACGTCGCCCACCTGCACCGGCACCTGCGAGGCCACCGTCTTGTAGCGGCCCAGCGTGGTGCCGGGGCTCACCGAGCGCGCGAACACCGGGAAGTCGTAGTCGCGCCGGATCTCGGCCAGGTCGCGCACGCCGCCATCGAGCACCGCGCCGGCATGCCCGTTGGCGAACGCGCCCGCCGTCATCAGCCCGCCCCACACGGCGACGTCCGCCTCGCCGCCCTGGATCGCGATGACGATGACGCTGCCTTCGGGGGCCTCGTCGATCAGGTCCAGCGCGTGCTGCGGCGGCAGGAATTCGTCGGTGGCCGCCTCGAGGACGGTAGCGGCCGGGCCGACGATGCGCTTCTCGTTGATGCGCGGCTTGATCGTCGAATCCATGTAGCCGCGCTTGCCGCAGACCTTGTCCACGGCATCGGCGACCGAGGCGGTGGCCACCGAGCGGAAGCCTTCCACCAGCTCTTGCTGCGTCATGCTCTTACTTCCTTGGCCCGCGTCAGGGCTTGAACGTGTAGTTGGCACCGATGGCGGCGTTGGCCGGGATCGGCGGCAGGTCCTTGAACAGCTCCGGGCGCTTCTGCATCACGTTCACGATGTACTTCGGCTCCAGGTGCTTGTTCACGTCGAAGGTCGACTTGATGAAACCGCCCTTGTGCAGGCGGTCCTGCGCGCTGTGCAGCGCGCGATAGCTGTTGGCGGACAGGCGGCGGTCGGACTGCTGCACGTTGAACTGCATCGCGGTTTCCGCGACCTCGGGCTTGAGGCCCGGGATCCAGCGGGTCGCCACCTGCGCGGCCGCCTTCGGGTTGGCGCGCATCCACTGGTCGGCGGCCGAGACGGCGGCCAGGAACTTCTCCACCGTCGCCCCGTTCTTCGCGACCCAGTCGCGCGTGCCGACGTTGTAGCCGACGGAGGCGATGAGGTCGCCGCCGCGCGAGACCTCGACCGCACCGGGCACGTCCTTCAGGGCCACGATCGGCACCGGGTCCCAGCAGGCGAAGGCGTCGATGCCCTTGGACAGCAGCGCCACCGTCATGTCCGGCGGCGGCGTGTTCACCAGCGTCACGTCCTGCGTGGTGAGGCCCGCCTTTTCCAGCACGGCCAGCGTGTACAGGTGGTTGATCGTGCCGAACGAGGCGGCGATCTTCTTGCCCTTGAGCGTCTTCAGGTCCTTGGTGATGCCGGAGTCCTTGCCGGCGACCATCGCGAGCGTGCCGTCGGAGCCGAACTTGGCGGCGTTGCCGGTGTAGTTGCCCACGGCGACGAGGTCCATCCCACGCAGCACCGCGCCGATCATCGGCACGCCGACCTGCACCAGCTGGGTCTCGCCGGCCTGCAGCGCGTTGAGCGCGTCGACGCCGGTGGCATACGGGCGCGCGATCTCGACGTCCAGGCCTTCCTTCTCGAAGTAGCCGCGCTCCAGGGCGATCGGCAGGGCGATCTGGTCGACCGCGGCAACCCAGCCGGCCTTGACCTTGGTGGGCGCCTGCGCGAACGCGACGGCGGCGGACAGGCTGAGCAGCAGCCCTGTGATCCAAGTCTTCTTCATGTCTAAGCTCCTTCGGGTGGGAGCGGCTCCACCTTCGTCACCCAGTGCGGCCGGGCGACGGAAGACAGGTCCGCCTTGTTGACACCGCGCAGCTCCACGGTGTTGTCCTGCGTGCCGGTCACCCGGCCGAATTTCTGGAACGACAGCACGTGGAACCGCTCGGGCGGGAACGCCAGCGTCACCAGCACGTTGACCTTGCGCCCCTCGGCGGCCCGCACCGCGGGCGCCACCTTGCCCGGCGCCGTGGCACTGAGCCACCCCTGCCAGGCCAGCGACAGCAGCAGCACCGCCAGCACGATGCGGCCGCGCGGGGTGCGGAAGATCGCGCGCAGCAGCTTCATGCGGAACGCACCAGTTGCAGCACCTGCGCCGACTGCGCCTTGAACGCGTCGTCGTCGATCAGCGTGTCCCAGTGGCGCGGGCGCGGCAGGTCGATCGCGACCTCCTGCAGCACGGCGCCCTTGGACAGCACGATGACGCGGTCGGCGAGGAACACGGCCTCGCCCACGTCGTGCGTGATGAACAGGATGGTCGGGCGGCGCTCCTGCCAGATGCGCGTGAGCTCCTCCTGCAGCGTCATGCGCGTCTGCGCGTCGACGCTGGCGAAGGGCTCGTCCATCAGCAGGACCTCGGGGTTGTTCGCGAGAGCGCGCACGACGCCCACGCGCTGCTGCATGCCGCCCGACAGCTCGTTCGGGTAGCGCTCGGCGGCGTGGCCGAGCCCGGCCAGCTCGAGGTACTCGCGCGCGATGCGGTCGCACTCGGCCTTGGGCAGGCCGCGCATCTTCGGCCCGAAGCCGACGTTGTCCAGCACGGTCTTCCACGGGAACAGCGCGAACGACTGGAACACCACGCCGCGCTCCGGCCCGGGGCCGTCCACGGGCTTGCCATCCAGCAGGATGTCGCCACCCGTGTGCGGCAGGAAGCCGGCGATCATGTTCAGCAGCGTCGTCTTGCCGCAGCCCGAGGGGCCGACGATGGCGACGAACTCGCCCTGCTCGAGCGTGAACGAGACGTCTCGCAGCGCGTTGACGTTCTTGCCGGCGTAAGGGTCGAAGTAGGTCTTCGACACGTGATTGAGGTTCAGGCTCTTCATCGTTGCGCGCTCACCAGTCCCCAGCGTTCGCCGGTCGCCTTCTCGATCGGTGCCAGCACCCAGCTGTCCACCACCCACCACAGCAGGCCCAGCACCACCATGCCCACCAGGATCTCGACGACCGAGCCGGCACGGCGGGCGTCGAACATCATGAAGCCGACGCCGCTGGTGCCCACCACGATCTCGGTGGCGATCAGCGCGCGCCAGCCGAATCCGAGCCCGTTGCGCAGGCCGGTCATGATGTTGGGCAGCGCACCGGGAAGGATCACGTGCCAGATCACGCGCGGCGTCGAGGCGCCCAGGCTGCGCGCCGCGCGCGACAGCACCTCCGGCACCGAGCGCACGCCGAGCGCCGTGTTCAGCACCACCGGGAACAGCACGGTGTAGACGATCACCACGGTCATCGTCGTGAGGCTGAAGCCGAACCAGATCAGCAGGATCGGCAGCCAGGCGATGTCGCCGATCGCCTGGAAGAACAGCAGCAGCGGCCAGGTGACGCGGCGGGCCCGCTCGCTCAGGCCGACCAGCAGCCCCAGCGGGATGCCGAGCGCCATGCCGACCGTCGTACCCCAGAGCAGCCGCACGACGCTGTCCGCGAGGTATTCGGTGAGCACGCCCTTGTAGACGAGAGCCCCGAAGGAACGGACCACGTCCGCGGGTCCGGGGAGGAAGGCGGCCGGGAACATGCCGGAAGCCGCCACGGCAGCCCACAGCGCGACCACCGGGATGAAGGGAACGACCGCGGCGACGGCGGGCCAGCGCGCCGTGGTGCGCACATACCAGCCCCAGGCGGCCTGCAGCGACTGCGTCATGCGCGCACCACCAGTCCCCAGCGTTCGATCGTCGCGCGCTCCAGCGGCGCGAGCAGCAGCCGGTCCAGCAGCAGCCAGAGCAGGCCGATGACGATCATCCCGAAGACGATCACCTCGGTGCGGTAGAAGTCGCGCGCGGTGAACAGCATGTAGCCCAGGCCGACGTTGGTGGCGATCATCTCGGCGGCGATCAGGCCGCGCCAGGCGAACCCGAGGCCGGTGCGCACGCCGGTGACGATGTTGGGCAGCGCGCCGGGCAGCACGACCTCCCACAGGGTCGCCCAGTGCCCGGCACCCAGCGACGCAGCGGCGCGTCGAAGCGCGATCGGGATGCTGCTGACGCCCAGCAGCGTGTTGTAGACGACGACGAAGAAGACCGCGTTGAAGATCACGAACGTGATCGCCCCGAATCCGTAGCCGAACCACAGCGTGGCGATCGGGATCCAGGCGATGCCCGCCAGCACCGAGAAGAAGCGCAGCAGCGGCGTGAAGAAGGCGGACACGCCCCGGCTGAGGCCCATGGCGACACCCAGCGGGATGCTCAGCGCCAGCGCGAGCCCGGTGCCCACCGCCACACGCCCGAGGCTCGCTGCGATGTGGTGCACCAGCGTGCCATCGAGGATGGTTTCCCAGCCGGCGCGCAGCACCGCTTCCACGCTCGGGAAGACGCGCGGGTTCACGTCGAGCGCGCGGACGAGGGCTTCCCACAGCACGACGGCGGCGAGCAACGGCGCAGCGAAGGCCGCCGCGGCGCGCAGGCGCGGGAATTTCGGCGGGAGGAGGGAGACGGCGGCGAGTTCAGCCACGCCGGGTCCCGGTCGGAAGGGTTGTCTCCATGGTGTTCGTGTGCCCTGTCTGGATCGGGCAACAACTAAGATATCAGATTCCAGATATCGTATGCCACAGGGTTTTCGCGGTTAACATCCGCGTCGAACCCCCTTCCTTGCCGTGATCCCCGCCCCGAAGCTGGAACGTCCCAAGTCGCTGACCGACCTCGCGGAGGAACGGATCCGCGCCGCCATCGTCGAAGGCCGCCATGCGCTGGGCGAGCAACTCTCGGAGGCGGCGCTCGCCGCCGAACTGGGCATCAGCAAGACCCCCGTGCGCGAGGCCCTGCTGCGGCTGCGCGGGGACGGCCTGATCGACATCCAGCCGCAGCGCGGCACCTTCGTCTTCTCCCTGTCGCCGCGCGAGGTCGAGGAGATCTGCCTGTTCCGCGAGTGGGTCGAGGTGGCGGCTCTCGGCAGCGCGATGGCCGCGGACCGCCAGGCGCTCGTCACGGACCTGGAAGCGAACGTCGCCCGGATGGCACAGGCCCACGACGCGGGTGACTGGCGCACGATCCCGGTGCTGGACCAGGCCTTCCACCGCATCGTGATCGAGCACTGCGCGAATCCGTACCTGAAGCAGGCCTACGAGTTGGTCGCCACGAAGATCGCGGCCCTGCGTGCGCGCCTGCCGGAGGAGAACGACCGCGTGGGGCACTGCCAGGAGAACCACGCGGCGATCGTGCGCCTGATCCGCGAGGCGCCGGCCCACGAAGCGCAGCAGGTGCTGGCGCTGCATATCCGCGACACGCTGGATTCCTACCGCAGCGCCGTCGACGGTGCGGCCGCGGCGCCGGACGCCCGGCGGCGCGCGGCCTGAGCGCCGCTCAGAACGTCCCGGGGTACGCGCCGCCGTCGGCCAGGATGTTCTGGCCGACGATGTACGAAGCCTGCTGGCTGCACAGGAAGGCGCAGATCGCGCCGAACTCCCCGGCGTTCCCGTAGCGCTGCGCGGGCACCGTCTTGCGGCGCGCGTCCATCACGGCCTCGAACGTCTGCCCGGTCTTCTTCGCCGCACCCTCCATGTTGCCGCGCAGGCGGTCGGTGTCGAACGCACCGGGCAGCAGGTTGTTGATTGTGACGTTGGCCGACGCGAGCTTCTGCTCGCGGGCGACGCCGGCGATGAATCCCGTCAGGCCCGTGCGCGCGCCGTTGGACAGGCCCAGCGTGCCGATCGGCGCCTTCACCGCGCCCGAGGTGATGTTCACGATGCGGCCGAAGCCGCGCGACGCCATGCCGTCGACGGTCGCGCGGATCAACTCGATCGGCGCCAGCATGTTGGCGTCGATCGCCTGGATCCACGTGTCCCGCTCCCAGTCGCGGAAGTTCCCTGGCGGCGGGCCACCCGCATTCGTCACCACGATGTCGAAGTCCTTGCGCACCGCGAACACCGCGGCGCGGCCTTCGGAAGTCGTGATGTCGGCGGCGACCTGCAACACCTGCGCGTCCTTGGGGCGCGCCGGGTCGGCCAGCAGCCGGTCGACGGCTTCCTGCAACGCCGGGGCGCCGCGCGCGACGAGCAGCACGTGAACTCCTTCACGGGATAGCGCCTGCGCACAGCCGAAACCCAGTCCCTTGCTCGCGCCGCACACCAGCGCCCAGCGGCCCGCGATACCCAAGTCCATAGAATCGTCCCTACAAGAGTGGAGAGTGAGGAACGGACGATGATACGGCTCGCACGCAAGGCGCTGGGATGCGCCGTGATGGCCCTGGGGCTGGCCGCGGCAGGCGCCGCCCAGGCCCAGGAAGAGGCAGCGACCGTCAAGCGCGCCAGCGAACTGCGCGACGCACCGGCGGACACGGGCCGCACGCTCGCGACGCTGGACGCCGACAGCGCGGTCACGCGCCTGGGCGACCGGCAAGGCCCCTGGGTGAAGGTGAAGGCACCGGCCGGCACCGTCGGCTGGATGCACATGTTCGACATCGCGCCGGCAACCTCCAGCGGCAGCAATGCCGCCACGGGCGCGATGCGCGGCCTCACCTCGCTGTTCAGCAAGCCGGCCTCGCAGAAGACCACCACGTCGACGTCCACGATCGGCATCCGCGGCCTCGACGCCGAGGACATCTCGCGCTCGCAGCCCGATGCGGCGGCCGTCTCGCGCATGGAGGCGCTGCGCGCCACCGAGGCCGACGCGCGCCAATTCGCGAAGCAAGCATCGCTCGCCACGGCGCACGTCGATCCGCTGCCGGAGCCCGCACCCGCGCCAGGAGGCCAGCCATGAAACGCACCCTCGTCGCCGTCACGGCCGGCTTGCTGCTCGCCGTCTCCCTGCCCGCGTGCGCGCAGTCCAAGGGACTGGGTGCTCTCGGCTCCATCTTCGCTGGGGGGGGCGGCGGCCAGCCCTCGCCGGCCAGCGTTCTCGGCAACCTGCTGCCCGTCGTCGCGCAACCGGCGGCACAGCCGCAGGCCAACGACCTCTTCGCGCTGCTGTCGCAGTCGCAGGGCGAGATCGACGAAGGCAAGGAGATCGAGATCGGCCGCCAGCTCGCCGCCGTCCTGCTGGGCAGCAAGCCGCTGCTGGCGGACGCGCCGACGCAGCGCTACGTCAACCAGCTCGGTCGCTGGATCGCGATGCAGTCCACGCGGCCCTCGCTGCCGTGGACCTTCGGCGTGCTGGACGACCCGGGCTTCAATGCGTTCGCCGCGCCGGGCGGCTTCGTGTTCATCACCAAGGGCGTGCTGGACCGTGTCGACGAAGCGGAGCTCGCCGGCATCCTCGCGCACGAAGTGACGCACGTCACGGAGCGCCACCACCTGAACGCGCTGCGCAGCAAGGCGCGCGCAGGCCTGGCCACGCAGCTGCTCGCGTCGCAGATCCGCACCAACAACGCCGTCGCCGGCGCGCTGTCGCAGCAGCTGCTGGCGCTGGGCAAGAACCTGTACTCGAGCGGCCTCGACCAGGCCGACGAGTTCCAGGCCGACCGCACGGGTGTCACGCTGGCCGCGCGCTCGGGATTCGATCCGTACGGCTTGCCCGGCGTGCTGCAGCAGTTGCGCGTGCAGGCGCCGGACAACCCGCTGTTCGCGCTGTCGCTCTCCACCCACCCGCCCGCGCAGCAGCGGCTGGAGTTGCTGGGGCAGGCAATGGGCCACCGGCTCGACCCGCTGTCGGGCAAGCCGAGCGTGAAGATCGCGCAGCGGCTCGCGCCGGCCGGCACCGCGAAGCGCTGACGCTCAGCGCTGGGCGGCGCGGGTGAACACGTAGATGCCCGCGATGACCAGCGCCGTGCCGGCGGCGACCCAGCCGGTGAACGGCTCGCCCAGCAGCAGCACGCCCATCAGGATGGTCGACAGCGGGCCGACCATGCCGGTCTGCGCGGACAGCGCCGGCCCGATGCGCTCGATGGCCATCATCACCAGCAGCACCGGCACGGCCGTGCACAGCGTCGCATTGAGGACGGACAACCAGATCACCTCGGGCGCGACCGCCAAGGCGGTGTCCAACGGACGCAGCACGACGAACTGCACGATGCAGCACACGCACGCCACGGTGCTGGCCAGTCCCACCAGCCGCAGCGACCCAAGGCGCTGCACCAGCTGCCCGCTGTAGACCAGGTAGATCGCGTAGGTGACGGCGCTGGCGAACACCAGCGTCGCGCCCAGCACCACGTTGCCGCCGACGGTGCCGATCTCGTGGCCGAACACCAGCAGCACGCCCGAGTAGCTGATGGCCATGCCAAGCACCTGCAGGCGCCGCACCTGCTTGCGATACAGCAGCCACCCGAGCAGCAGCACCAGCGTCGGGTTGAGGTACAGGACCAGGCGCTCGAACGACGCGGTGACGTACTGGAGGCCGGCGAAGTCGAGGAAGCTGGAGAGGTAGTAGCCGAGGAAGCCCAGGCCGACGACACCCGCCCACTCGCGGCCACGCAGCGGTGGCTGCCCGCGGCTGGCCCACCAGGCCATCGCCAGGAACAGCGGCAGCGCGAACAGCATGCGCAGCATGATCAGCGTCACCGCGTCGACGCCGTGGCGGTAGGCGAGCTTGACGATGATCGCCTTGCCCGAAAAGCAGATCGCGCCCGTGACTGCCATCAGCAGTCCGGGCGCGAGGTTGGATTTGTCGGGTGCAGCGGTGGCGGTCAAGCCGCGATTGTCACCCGGCGGTCAGTCCTCTTCGACGAAGACGTCCTCGCGCTTCTTCTTGATCGACGGCAGCAGCACGATGACCAGCAGCAGGACGGCGGCGGCCAGCAGGCCCGCGGACAGCGGACGCGTGACCAGCACGCCCCAGTCGCCGCGCGACAGCAGCAGCGTGCGCCGCAGGTTCTCCTCCATCATCGGCCCGAGGATGAACCCGAGCAGCAGCGGCGCGGGTTCGGCCCCGAGCTTGATGAACATGTAGCCGACGATGCCGAAGAGGGCGACCATCCAGACGTCCCACGTGTTGTTGTTCGTCGAGTACACGCCGATGGCGCAGAACAGCACGATGGCGGGGAACAGCCAGCGGTAGGGCACCGTCAGCAGCTTGATCCAGATGCCGATCAGCGGCAGGTTCAGGATCACCAGCATCGCGTTGCCGATCCACATCGAGGCGATCAGGCCCCAGAACAGCTCCGGGTTGCTGGTCATCACCTGCGGGCCCGGCTGGATGTTGTGGATGGTCATCGCGCCGACCATCAGCGCCATCACGGCATTGGGCGGGATGCCCAGCGTGAGCAGCGGGATGAACGAGGTCTGCGACCCCGCGTTGTTGGCCGACTCGGGCGCCGCGACGCCGCGGATGTTGCCCTTGCCGAACGGCACCTCGCCCGGGCGCAGCGGCGTCTTCTTCTCGATGGTGTAGGCCGCGAAGGCGGACAGCAGCGCGCCGCCGCCGGGCAGGATGCCCAGGCCCGCGCCCAGCGCGGTGCCGCGCAGCACCGCCGGGATCATGTTGCGGAAGTCCTCCTTGGTCGGCATCAGGCCCTTGACCTTGGAGGTGAACACCTCGCGCTCGTCGGCGTGCTTGGACAGGTTGCTGATGATCTCGCCGTAGCCGAACACGCCCATCGCGATCACGATGAAGCCGATGCCGTCGGTGAGCTCGGGGATGTCGAACGAGTAGCGGGCGACGCCGGAGTTGACGTCGGTGCCGATCAGCCCCAGCAGCAGGCCCAGCACGATCATCGATACCGCCTTCACGAGCGAGCCGGAGGCCAGCACCACGGCGCCGATCAGGCCCAGCACCATCAGCGAGAAGTACTCGGCGGGGCCGAACTTGAACGCGACTTCGGTCAGCGGCGCGGCGAACGCGGCCAGGATCAGCGTGCCGCAGCAACCGGCGAAGAACGAGCCCAGGCCGGCGGCGGCCAGCGCGGGACCCGCGCGGCCCTGGCGCGCCATCTGGTAGCCGTCGATGACTGTCACCACCGAGGACGATTCGCCCGGCAGGTTCACCAGGATCGCGGTGGTGGAGCCGCCGTACTGCGCGCCGTAGTAGATGCCGGCCAGCATGATCAGCGCCGACACGGGCGGCAGCGCATAGGTGGCCGGCAGCAGCATGGCGATGGTGGCCACCGGGCCGACGCCGGGCAGCACGCCGATCAGCGTGCCCAGCAGGCAGCCGGCGAAGGCGTACATCAGGTTGATCGGCGTGAAGGCCACGCCGAAGCCGATGGAAAGGTTGTTGATCAGGTCCATGGCGTGTTCAACCCGCGATGAAGGAAGGCCACACCGGGAACTGCAGTTTCAGCAGGACGACGAAGGCCAGGTAGCTGCCGACGGCCAGCACGGTGGCCAGGATCGCCACCTCCTTGGCCTTGAATTCGTCGCCCGCCAGGGCGGCGACGAAGGTGAGTCCGTAGATGGCGACGATGAGGCCGAACGCCGGGATGCCCAGCGAGGGCACGCCGGCCAGCAACACGCCGAACAGGATGTTCGACCCGATGATGAATCCCAGCGGCCGCCAGGCGATGGCGCCCACCGGTTCCCCGTCCTCGGTCTCCACGACCAGCGATCCGAACACGACGACCAGGCCCAGGATCGCGAGCAGGATCCCCAGCATCAGCGGGAAGTACCCCGGGCCCATGCGGGCGCCGTTGCCAATGGTGTAGTGGGTCGCGCCCCAGGCGAAAGCCACGCCCGCGATCGTGAACATCAGGCCGGCGAAGAAGTCCTTCTGGCTCTTGATCCGCAAGCTCGTCTCCTTCGATGCTGCAAAACGGACGATTCTGGAGGTCAGCCGCGGGTCAGGGCCGTGTGGGTTTCACGTACTGGTTTCCACGCCCCGGCGCTGGCTCAGCGTTCCAGGGGCGGCGTGGCCGTCAGCACCTCTTCGAGGGTCGTCAGCCCTTCCGCGACCCGCAAGGCGCCGGCCAGGCGCAGCGGGCGCATGCCGTCGGCGATGGCCTGGCGGCGCAGCGCATCGATGGACGGCTCCTTGGACACCCGCTCCTTGAACGCCTCGCTGACGGTCAGCAGTTCGTACAGGCCCATCCGGCCCAGGAAGCCGGTCATCCGGCATTCGACGCAGCCGACCGGGCGGTACGGGCGCCAGCCGCCGGTGAGCTTCCAGGGACGGACCACCTCTTCCACGGGATCCTTGGGCGCGTCCGGGTCGGCCTGGCGGCACTGCTTGCACAGGGTGCGCACCAGCCGCTGGGCGAGCACGCCGAGCAGCGTCGCGTTGATCAGGTAGTTGGGCACGCCGAGCTCCATCAGCCGCGTGACGGCCGAGGGCGCGTCGTTGGTGTGCAGCGTGGTGAACACCAGGTGGCCGGTGAGCGCCGCCTGCACCGCCATCTCGGCGGTTTCGAGGTCGCGGATCTCGCCGACCATGATGATGTCCGGGTCCTGCCGCATGAGCGCTCGCAGCCCTTCGGCGAACCCCAGGTCGATCTGCTGCTGCACCTGCGTCTGGTTGAACGCCGGCTCGATCATCTCGATCGGGTCCTCGACCGTGCTGACGTTCACCTCCTCGGTCGCGAGGCGCTTGAGCGTCGAATACAGCGTGGTGGTCTTGCCGGAGCCGGTGGGGCCGGTGACCAGCACGATGCCGTGCGGCCGCGCGACCAGCTGCTCCCAGCGCTGCGCGTCGTGCGGCGAGAAGCCCAGCGCGTCCAGGTCCTTGACCGCGGTGTCTGGGTCGAAGATGCGCATGACCATCTTCTCGCCGAACGCGGTGGGCAGCGTGGACAGGCGCATTTCCACTTCGTCGCCGCGCGGGTTGCGCGTCTTGATGCGGCCGTCCAGGGGCCGCCGCTTCTCGACCACGTCCATGCGGCCCAGCAGCTTGATGCGCGCGATCATGGCGTTGAGCACGCCCATGGGCATCTGGTAGACCGGGTGCAGCACGCCGTCGATGCGGAACCGGATCACGCCCTGCTCGCGCCGCGGCTCCAGGTGGATGTCGCTGGCGCGCTGGTCGAACGCGTACGTCCACAGCCAGTCGACGACCTGCACGACGCCCTGGTCGTTGGCGTCCAGCTGCTTGTTGCTCTTGCCCAGCTCGACCAGCTGCTCGAAGCTGGCGCCGCCCGAGTTGCCGCCGGACTTCTGCGCCGCGCGCACCGACCTGGCCAGCGCGAAGAACTCGGCCGTGAAGCGGGTGATGTCCTGCGGGTTGGCCATCACGCGGCGCACCGTGCGGCGCGACTGCCGCTCGATCTCGGCCACCCAGTCGGTGATGAAGGGCTCGGCGGTCGCGACCACCAGTTCTGCCGTGGTGACCTGCACCGGCAGGATGCGGTGGCGTTCGGCGTAGGCGGCGCCCATCGCATCGGACACGCGGCCGACGTCGACCTTCAGCGGGTCGATCCGCAGGTAGTCCAGTCCGGAGCGCTGCGCGACGTACTGGGCGAGCGTCTCGATGTCCAGCGGCTTGCCGTCGCTGGCGCGGGTCATCGCCACGGCGGCGAGACGGACCAGCGGGTGTTGGGAGCTCTCGGCCTGCGCGCAGCGGGCGATGGTGCGGCGGGCCTCCTCCGGGCTGATCACCGCGTCCTCGCTCAGCCATTCGACGAGCGTGCGCCAGTCGAGCGGTCCCATGTGCGGGGACCTCGCCAGCGACTTGGAACGGGCGGCGGATGGGCTCATCCCGCCATCATTCCACAGGCTTGAGCACCCGCAACCACTTGGGCGCCGGCAGGTCCCAGCGGCTCCGGATTTCGTCCGCCCGTGCGGCGAGTTCGCCACGGGCCGGGTGGTAGGGCTCGCGCAGCGCGAGCACCACGGTGTTGCCCTCGCGGGTGGGCCGGAACGCCCAGACGCAGTCGGCCCCGAACGCCGCCTGGATGCGCGAGACGCTGCGCTCGTAGCTGGACGAGCGGCCGAACAGGTTGACGGTCATGCAGCCGTCCGCGGTCAGCAGGCGCCGGCAGTCGGCATAGAAGGCCTGGCTGTCCAGCACGGGCGCCGCGGCCTCGTGGTCGTACAGGTCGACCTGCAGTGCATCGACCTGTCCGCGCCAGTGCTCGTGCGCCACCACTTCGGCCGCATCGCCGAGCACGACGGAGAGCCGGCTGTCGTCGCGCGGAAGCTTGAACCACAGGCGGCAGGCGGCCACCACCTGCGGGTTCAGCTCGATCGCCGTCGTCTTCATCCGCAGCTTGCGGTGGCAGAACTTGGTCAGCGAGGCGGCGCCCAGCCCCAGCTGCATCGCGTGCCGCCTGGGCACGCTCGCCGGATCGACGAACAGCAGCCAGGCCATCATGCGCTGCACGTACTCGAGGTGGATCGCGAACGGGTCGTCCTTGCGCATCGACCCCTGCACCCAGTCGGAGCCCAGGTGCAGGTAGCGGACGTCGCCGAAGTCGGAGAAGTGGACTTCGGGCAGGGGCGCGGGGGAACTCATCCCCCGATCATCGCAAGGCGGCGGAGGAGGCTTCCAGCAGGGCCCCGAGCCGGGGCAGCGCGGCGATCGCGTTCGCGGTCGTCACGCCGGCAAGCTCGTCGAGTTGCACGCCGCGCAAGCCCGCCACGACCTGCGCGATGCGCGGCAACTCGCGGGGCTCGTTGCGGCCCTGCACCTCGCCCGCGTCGCGCTGCGCGGCGGTGCGGTAGAGCCAGTGCGGCGGGATGTCGGGCGAATCGGTTTCCAGCACCAGCGCGCTGGCCGGAAGCGTCGTGGCGAGCCGGCGCAGTTGCAATGCGCGGTCGTACGTCACCGCGCCGCCGAAGCCGAGCCTGAAGCCGAGATCGACGAACTGCCGCGCCTGCTGGTCGCTGCCGTTGAACGCATGCGCGATGCCGCCCGGCGAGTCGGCGCGCAAGTGCTTGAGCAGCCGGTCGGCGGAGCGGCGCACATGCAGGATCACGGGCAGGCGGTGGCGGCGCGCGAGTTCCAACTGGCTCGCGTAGAAGTGTTCCTGCTTGCCGGCATCGAGTCCTGGCACGAAGAAGTCGAGCCCGATCTCGCCCACCGCGACGAGGCGCGGGTCGCCGGCCTGCTCGGCCAGCGCACGGTCGAGCCGCAGCAGGTCGTCGTCGCTCGCGTCCGGCGTGCACAGCGGATGGATGCCCAGCGCGTAGCTGTCGCCATGCGCATGCGCCAGCTCGCGGACCGCCGCGAAATTCGACGGCGCCACCGCCGGTAGCACACAGTGACACACGCCGGCGGCGCGCGCGCGGGCTCGCACATCCGTGGTGTCGTGCGCGAATTCCGGCGCGTCGAGGTGGCAGTGGGTGTCGACCAGCGAGGCCATCGCGCGATGATGCCGGACGCCACCCCTTCGGGCCGTGCAGCACCCCGCAAACCGTGCTACCGTGCGTCGTCACAGGGTGGCTTGTCCCCGAGCCGGCCCACCGACAGAAGGTTCCTCCGATGCGCAGGCCAGCTCTCTACAGCTCCAGGCGATCGGCTCCTGCGCAGCAGGCTCCCGCCACCGCGCAGCCCGACCTTGCGACGCAGGCCGCCGCCGCGTCCGACGCACCGCAGCCCGCACGCCGCCGCCGTTTCAGCGCATCGAGTCCCGCGTTGCTGTGGGCCGCGATCGCGCTGCTGTCGGCGCTGCTGGCCGTGAGCCTGTCGCTCGGCATGCGTCCGGGCCAGCGCAAGCTCACGCAGCAGGACATCAACGCGGCGGTGCTCAAGACGCTGGAGACGCAGGTCCTGCCGTCCGAATACTCGCGGGCCTACAACAACATCCGTCCCTCGGTGGTCCGCGTCGTCAGCTACGTCAAGCGCAGCCGGCTCAGGGACGCCGACATTCCCAGGAGCCCGCACGGCGCCAAGCCGAAGCCGCTGGGTCCGGCGCAAGGCGACCTGGCCGGCGACGAGGACGAAATCGAGGCCGGTGTCGGCACCGGCGTCGTGATCGTCGACAAGGGCGTCATCCTCACCAACCTGCACGTGGTGTCCGGCGCCGACAAGGTGAAGGTCACCTTCTTCGATGGGCTCGAGTCGAGCGCGACGATCACCGGCATCCAGCCCGAGAACGACCTCGCGGTGCTGCAGGCCGCCAAGATTCCCGACGACATGATCGCCGCCACGATGCGATCGACCGGCGACCTGCAACCCGGCGACAAGGTGCTCGCCGTCGGCTACCCGTTCGGCATCGGCCCGTCGGCCTCCGGCGGCGTCGTGTCGGGCCTGAAGCGCTCGTTCCGCTCGCCCGAGGGCAAGCAGGAGATGAACAACCTGATCCAGTTCGACGCGGCGGCCAACCCGGGCAACTCCGGCGGCCCGCTGGTCACCATGGACGGCGAGGTGGTAGGCATCGTCACCGCCATCCTCAACCCGACGCCGGCGCGCACGTTCCTGGGTATCGGCTTCGCCGTGCCGATCGAGAACGCCGCCACGGCCGCCGGCTTGCCGCCGTTCTGAGCTTCCCTCCACCCTTCCGCGAGGACCGACCCCGATGGACATCAACACCCGCCAGGACAGCGCGACCGCCAAGCTCATGGAGCAGATCCTCTACGAGGTCAAGCGCGTGGTCGTCGGCCAGGACCGCTTCCTCGAACGCGTGATGGTGGCGATGCTCGCGCAGGGCCACCTGCTCGTCGAAGGGGTGCCTGGCCTCGCCAAGACGCTGACGGTCAAGACGCTGGCGAGCACCGTGCGCGGCAGCTTCAAGCGCATCCAGTTCACGCCCGACCTCGTGCCGTCCGACCTGGTGGGCACGCGCATCTACAACCAGAAGAGCGGCGACTTCACGACCTCGCTCGGCCCGGTGTTCACCAACCTGCTGCTGGCCGACGAGATCAACCGCGCGCCGGCCAAGGTGCAGAGCGCCCTGCTGGAAGTGATGCAGGAGCGCCAGGTCACCATTGCCGGCGAGACGCACAAGGTGCCGAATCCCTTCCTCGTGATGGCGACGCAGAACCCGATCGAGACCGAGGGCACCTACCCGCTGCCCGAGGCGCAGGTGGACCGCTTCATGATGAAGGTGCTGGTCGACTACCCCACCGACGAGGAGGAGTACGTCATCGTCGAGCGCGTCACCGGCCCGTCGGTGGACGTCAGCGCCGTCGCCACCACCGAGCAGCTCGCCGCGCTGCAGCACGAATGCCGGCGCGTCTACGTCGATCCTTCGCTGGTGCAGTACGCGGTGCGGCTGGTGTCGGCCACGCGCACGCCCGAGAAGCACGGGCTGAAGGACCTCAAGCGCTTCATCACGTTCGGCGCCAGCCCGCGCGCCACGATCAACCTCACGGAAGGCGCCCGGGCGCTCGCGATGCTCCGCGGCCGCACCTACGCACTGCCGGAGGACATGGGCGACCTCGTGCCGGACGTGCTGCGCCACCGCCTGGTGCTGTCGTACGAGGCGCTGTCGGAAGGCCTGAACGCCGACGCGATCGTGGCCCACATCATGGGCAAGATCCCGCAGCCGGCGCGGCCGCTGGAACATGAAAAACTGGCTGCGTAGGTCCCCGAAGGCGGCGCCCGTCGCGGAGCCGCCGGCGGCCCCCGTTGCGGGTGCCGAGGCGGTGCTGCGCCGCCTGGAATGGACGGTCATCCGCCGCCTGGACGGCCTGCTGCAGGGCGACTACCGCACGCTGATGCGTGGCACCGGCCTGGACCTCGCGGACCTGCGCGAGTACCAGCACCAGGACGACGTGCGCCACATCGACTGGAACGTGACGGCGCGCACCGGCTTGCCGCACGTGCGCGTCTTCACCGAGGACCGCGAGATGGCGGCCTGGTTCCTGCTGGACCTGAGCCCCTCGGTGGACTTCGGGTCCGGCGAGCAACGCAAGCGCAACGTCTCCAGCGATTTCGTGGCGGTGCTCGCGCGCATGCTCACGCGCCACGGCAACCGCGTTGGCGCCATGCTGTACGGCAGCGGCGTGGACACGGTCATCCCGACGCGCGGCGGCCGCCGCCACGTGCTGCACCTGATGCACGCGATGCAGCAGCGGCCCCTGGCGGCAGAGGCCGGCCCGACCAAGCTCAAGGACTTGCTCGACGCCGCGGCTTCCCTGATCAAGCGGCGCTCGACGCTGTTCGTCGTGTCCGACTTCATCAGCGAGCCCGGCTGGGAGCGCGCGCTGGGCCTGCTGGCGCAGCGGCACGAAGTCGTCGCCGTGCGCGTGCTCGATCCGTTGGAGCTGCAGCTACCCGACCTGGGCCTGCTGACGCTGCGCGATGCCGAGACCGGCGAGCAGGTGCTCGTCGACACGCACGATCCGGCATTCCGCCGCCGCTTTGCCACGATCGCGGCCCAGCGCGAGGCCGACCTGCGCGAAGGCCTCGCGGCTGCCGGCGTCGATGCGCTGGAACTGTCCACCGATGCGGACCTGGCGCAGGCGCTGGTCCGCTTCACCGAGATGCGCAAGCGGCGTTCGCGCCTGTCGTCGGGCAGCCTGCCCGCGCACCTCAAGCAAGTCGCCTAGAAGGAAGACGTCCATGCAATTCCTCTGGCCCGAGTTCCTGTGGCTGCTGCTGCTGGCGCCGCTGCTGGTGCTGCTCTACCTGTGGCTGTTGCGGCGCAAGAAGAAGATGGCGGTGCGCTACGCATCGCTGTCGATCGTGAAGGAAGCGATGGGCAAGGGCCCGGGCTGGCGCCGCCACGTGCCACCCGTGCTGTTCTTCCTCGCGCTGGTCACGATGCTGCTGGCCGCCGCCCGGCCGACCGCGGTGATCACGCTGCCGTCGCAGCAGCAGACCATCATCCTGGCGATGGACGTCTCGGGCAGCATGCGCGCCACCGACGTGCAGCCCAGCCGGCTGGAAGCCGCGCAGGCCGCCGCCAAGGCCTTCCTCGCCGAGCTCCCGCGGCACGTGAAGGTCGGCATCGTGGCGTTCGCCGGTTCGGCGCAGGTGGCGCAACTGCCCACCGTCAACCGCGAAGACCTCGTCACCGCGATCGATCGCTTCCAGCTGCAGCGCGCCACGGCCACCGGCAACGCCATCGTGATCTCGCTGGCCACCCTGTTCCCCGACCAAGGCATCGAGCTGGCCGCGCTGCAGGTCGGCCGCGAGCGGCCGCGCGGCTTCGCCATCGACGGCGAGCACAAGGAGAAGAAGGAGTTCACGCCGGTCGCGCCGGGCTCGTACAACTCGGCCGCGATCATCATGCTCACCGACGGCCAGCGCACCACCGGCGTCGACCCGCTCGAAGCCGCCAAGATGGCCGCCGACCGCGGCGTGCGCGTCTACACGGTGGGCATCGGCACCGTCGACGGCGAGACCATCGGCTTCGAGGGCTGGTCCATGCGGGTGCGGCTGGACGAGGAAACGCTCAAGCAGATCGCCAACAAGACCAGCGCCGAGTACTTCTACGCCGGCACGGCGCAGGACCTGAAGAAGGTCTACAACACGCTGAGCTCCAAGCTCACCGTGGAGAAGAAGGAAACCGAGGTGTCGGCGCTGTTCGCGCTGGTCGCCGCGGGGCTGTCGCTGGTCGCAGCGGCGCTCTCCCTCCTCTGGTTCAACCGCATCCTCTAGGCGACAAGGACCTGCCGGCCGATCACGCGGCCGGCGGCCAGATCCTCCAGCCCCTGCTGCGCTTCGGCCATCGGCCGCGGTTTCACGTTGCCCAGCCGCAGCTTGCCGGCCCGTGCCAGCGCAACGAGTTCCCGCAGGTCCTGCGGGCTGCCGCAGTACGAGCCCTGCACCGACTGTTCGCGAAGGGCCAGCATCGCGGTCGACGCCTTCAGCTGGCCGCCGAACAGCCCGCAAACCACGTAGCGACCGCCCTTGCGCAGCACGGCCTGTGACAAGGCGGCTGTCGCGTCGCTGCCGACGAAATCGAGCAGCCCATACAGCGGCCCGCCCGCCGCCCCGGTGATGCGCTTCGCCGCGTCGGCCTCGATCGTGCAGGACGCCTGCGCGCCCCAGGCGAGGGCCACCTCGGTCTTCTTCGCATCGAGGTCGCAGGCCAGGATGCGTTCGTGCCCGAGCGCGCTCAGCGCCGAGATCGCCGCCAGCCCCAGACCGCCGCAGCCGACGATGCCGACCCATTCCTGCGGGTCGATCGGCTGCAGCTTCTTCGCGGCGCGGTAGGTCGTCACGCCGGAGCAGGCCAGCGGCGCGGCCAGCGCGGGATCGAGGCCGGCGATGTCGACCAGGTACTTGGGCCGCGGCACCAGCACGTGCGAAGCGAAGCCACCGGGCAGGTTCACGCCCAGCGCACGCCCCTTGGCGCACAGGTTGTCCTGGTCCGAGCGGCACAGCGCGCACACGCCGCACCCGAGCCAGGGATTCACCAGCACGCGCGAGCCGATGGCAACGCCCTGCGCGCCCTCGCCCGCCGCGAGAACCTCACCGACGATCTCGTGCCCCGGCGTCAGCGGCAGCGGGAAGCCGCGCTCGGCGAACGACATGCGCTGGCCGCCGCCGAGGTCGAAGAAGCCTTCCTGCACGTGCACGTCGGTGTGGCAGACGCCGCAATGCGTGACGCGCACCAGCACCTGCTCGCCGGTGGGGACCGGCGCCTCGCGGAGGCGGTGTTGCAGGGGCTGGCCCCAGTCGACGATGTCCCAGCTGTCCATGGCGGCTCCTGGTGGTCGGAAGCCAGTGTGGGCGCGCGGTGGGAGCCGCGCAAGGCGGCGCACCCGCGGGTCAGGCCAGCTGGCCGGTGACCAGGTGCAGCTGGCGGCCGCAGCGGGCGGCCAGCGTTTCGTCGTGCGTGACGAGCACGAACGCCGTGCCGCGGTCGCGCGCCAGTTGCAGCATCAGCTCGAACACCGTGTCGGCCGTCGAGCGGTCCAGGTTGCCGGTTGGCTCGTCGGCAAGCACGCAATCGGGATGCGTGACGAGCGCGCGCGCGATCGCGACGCGCTGGCGCTCGCCGCCCGACAGTTCGGCCGGCCGATGGCCGAGGCGGTGCGACAGGCCGACCGCGGTGAGTGCTTCGGTCGCGCGCTGCTCACACACTTCCTTCGCCTCGCGGCGGATGCGCAGCGGCATCCCGACGTTGTCGAGCGCGCTGAACTCGGGCAGCAGGTGGTGGAACTGGTAGACGAAGCCCAGGTGGCGGTTGCGCAGGTCGCCCTGCTGCGCGGGCGACAGGGACGCGAGGTGCTGGCCCGCCAGCTGCACGTCGCCCGTGGTGGGAGCGTCCAGGCCACCGAGCAGGTGCAGCAGCGTGCTCTTGCCGGATCCGGAAGCGCCGACGATCGCCAGCGTCTCGCCGCGGTGCACCTCGAGGTCGACGCCGCGCAGCACCTCGACGTCGAGGTCGCCTTCGTGGAAGCGCTTGGTCAGCCCGCGCGCGACGAGCACCGGCTCATTCATAGCGCAGGGCCTCGGCGGGGTTCACGCGGCTGGCGCGCCAGCTCGGGTACAGCGTGGCGGCGAAGGCCAGGATCAGCGAGATGACGGCGATCGGCACGATGTCGTCCGCCTGCGGGTCGCTGGGCATGCGGTTGATCAGGTAGATGTCGCGCGGCAGGAAGCTGGCGTGGAACACCTTCTCGATCGCCGGCACGATGACGTCGATGTTGAACGCGATGGCCAATCCGAGCAGCAGGCCGGCCAGCGTGCCGATGACGCCGACGGCGGCGCCCTGCACGACGAAGATGCCCATGATGCTGCGCGGGCTGGCCCCCAGCGTGCGCAGGATGGCGATGTCGGCGCGCTTGTCGGTGACCGTCATCACCAGCGTGCTCACCAGGTTGAAGGCGGCGACGGCGACGATCAGCGTGAGGATGATGAACATCATCCGCTTCTCCAGCTGCACGGCGGCGAACCAGGTGCGGTTCTGGCGCGTCCAGTCGCGCACGATGGCCGGCCCGGTGAGCATCCCGGTCAGGTCGGCGCCCACCTGCCGCGCGCGGTCCAGGTCCTTGAGCTTCAGGCGCACGCCGGTCGGCCCTTCGAGCCGGAAGATGCGCATCGCATCGTCGATGTGCAGCAACGCGAGGCCGCTGTCGTATTCGTAGTGGCCGGAGTCGAACGTGCCGACGACGGTCATCTGCTTCAGGCGCGGCACCACGCCGGCCGGCGTGACCTGCCCGCCCGGCGCGATCAGCGTGACGGGATCGCCTTCGCGCACGCCCAGGTTGCGCGCCAGTTCCGCACCCAGCACGATGCCGAAGGCACCAGGCTGCAGCTTCTGCAGCACGCCGGCCGCCATGCTGCGCCCGAGGTCGGTGACCTCGCCTTCGCGCGCCGGGTCGATGCCGCGCAGGATCGCCCCGCGCATGTCCTCGCCGCGTGCGAGCAGGCCTTGCGTCGCGATGAAGGGCGCCGCGCCCACCACTTCCGGATGGCCGCGTGCCTCGCGCAACGTGCGTTCGTAGTCGGGCAGCACGCCGCCGGCGGGGCCATACACCTCGATGTGCGAGACCACGGCCAGCATGCGGTCGCGCACTTCCTTCTGGAACCCGTTCATCACCGACAGCACGATGATCAGCGCCGCCACGCCGAGCGAGATGCCCAGCATGGAGACGCCCGAGATGAAGGAGATGAAGCCGTTGCGGCGGGCGGCGCGCCCGGCCCGGGTGTAGCGCCAACCCAGCGCCAACTCATAAGGCACGCGCATGGTTGGGCGCGATTGTGGCATCCATGACAATCGCAGCCATGTCGGACGGGCTCCACTTGTTGCTCCCCCTGGCCGCCCCGGCCCACGAGGAGGCTCGCAGCCTGCTGGCCGGGATGCGGCTGCCCGCGACGGAACGCCTGCTGGCCACGCTGGTGGTGACCGCCGACGAACGCGACAGCGAGCAGGCGCTGTCGATGCCGCACGAACGGGTGCTGGCGCGCGAATGCGGCCTGCCACTGGACGACGGCCGCATCCCGCTGGCGGCCTGGCAGGTCGCGGCCGCAGGCGCGCCCGACGGCGCCGCCTGGGGCTGGATCACGCCCTGCCACTGGGAGGTCGGCACCCGCGACATCCGCATGCACCACCCGCAGGACCTGCGCCTGGATGGCGAGGAGTCGCAGGCGCTGCTCGCGGCGATGCAACCCTTCTTCGCGGAGGACGGGCTCGAGTTGCGCTACGAGGCGCCGACGCGCTGGCTGGCCCGCGGTCCGCTGCTGGCGCAGGTCGCCACGGCATCGCTGGACCGCGTCATCGGCCGCTTGCTGGACGAATGGATGCCGCGCGGCGACGGCGCGCGGCTGCTGCGGCGGCTGCAGCAGGAGATGCAGATGCTGCTGTACACGCACCCCGTCAACGAGGAGCGCCTGCGCGGCGGGCAGCTGCCGGTCAATTCGTTCTGGGCCAGTGGCACGGGTGCCCTGCCCGCGCAGGTGGCCGCGCAGCCCGCCGGACTGCAGGTGTTGCATGGGCTGCGCGATGCGGCGCTGCTGCAGGACTGGCGCGCCTGGGCCGCGAACTGGGAGCAGTTCGAGTCGCGCGACGCGCCGCGCCTGCTGCAGGCCGCGCAGGCCGGCCACGATGTGCGGCTCACGTTGTGTGGCGAGCGCGGGGCGCGCACGTGGCAGAGCACACGCCGCGGGCCCTTCTCGCGCCTGTCCACGCTCTGGTCGCGTCCGCGCATCGCAGAATGCGTGCAGGACCTATGAAGATCATCACCCGCGACGTTCCCCCCCGCGCAGCCTGGGCGCTCGAACAGGCCGGCGTGCACCCGCTGCTGGCGCGCCTGTACGCCGCCCGCGGCGTCAGCGCCAAGGAGGAACTGGACGACGCCCTCGCCCACCTGTTGCCGCCGGCGACCTTGCTGGGCGCGGACCGCGCGGCAGCGCTGCTGGCCGACGCGATGGCGGCGGGCCGCCGCATCTGCATCGTGGCCGACTACGACTGCGACGGCGCGACCGCCTGTGCGGTCGGCGTGCGCGGCCTGCGCCTGCTCGGCGCGACGAACGTCGACTACCTGGTGCCCGACCGGGTGGTGGACGGCTACGGCCTGACACCGGTCATCGCGCGCCGGGTGAAGGAGACGGGTGCCGACCTGCTCGTGACCGTCGACAACGGCATCGCCAGCGTGGATGGCGTGCGGGCCGCCAACGACCTGGGCTTGCAGGTGCTGGTCACCGACCACCACCTGCCCGGGCCGCAGCTTCCCGCTGCCGCCGTCATCGTCAACCCGAACCAGCCGGACTGCCGCTTCGAGAGCAAGTCCATCGCCGGCGTCGGCGTGATGTTCTACGTGCTGCTGGCCCTGCGCGCCGAGTTGCGGGCGCGCGGGCGCTTCGACGCCGCGAACCAGCCCAAGCTGGATGCGCTGCTGCCGGTCGTCGCGCTGGGCACCGTGGCCGACGTGGTCAAGCTCGATGCGAACAACCGCCGCCTGGTGGCGCAGGGGCTCCGGCGCATGCGAGCCGGCGCCGTGCCCGCGGGCATCGCGGCGCTGTTCCGCGCCGCGGGCCGCGACGTGCGCGCCGCGACGACGTTCGACCTGGGCTTCGCGCTCGGCCCGCGCATCAATGCGGCGGGGCGCCTCTCGGACATGCGCCTGGGCATCGAGTGCCTGCTCACCGACGAGGAGGCGCGCGCGACCGAGCTCGCGCAGCAACTGGACGGCATCAACCGCGAACGCAAGGGCATCGAGGGCGAGATGCGCGAGCAGGCGCTGCAGATCGCCGAAGCGCTGTTCGAGGATGGCGAGGAGCCGCCGCCGGCGCTGTGCGTGTTCGATCCGGACTTCCACGAAGGCGTGGTCGGCATCGTCGCTTCGCGCCTGAAGGACCGCTTCCACCGCCCCACGTTCGTGTTCGCTGCCAGCCAGGCACCGGGCCACGAGCACGAGCTGAAGGGCTCGGGACGCTCGATCCCGGGCTTCCACCTGCGCGACGCCCTGGATCTCGTGGCCAAGCGGCATCCCGGCGTTCTGCTGCGGTTCGGCGGCCATGCGATGGCCGCGGGCTGCACGATCGCCGAGGAGCACCTCGACACCTTCGAGCAGGCGCTGCAGCAGGTCGCGCAGGAGTGGCTGGATGCGGCCACCCTGCTGCGCCGCCTGCACACCGACGGCCCGCTGGCACCCGAGTACCGGCGCGCCGAGCTCGTGGACACGCTGCACCAGCAGGTGTGGGGCCAGGGGTTTGCGCCGCCGGTGTTCAGCGAGGAAGTGGAAATCGTGTCGCAGCGCCTCGTGGGCGAGAAGCACCTGGCGCTGAAGATCCGCCACCAGGGCCAGCCGGTCGACGGCATCTGGTTCGGCCGCACCGAGCCGCTGCCGGCGCGCGCGCGCATCGCATTCCGCCTGGATGCGGACGAGTGGCAAGGCGTGCGCCGCGTGCGCTTCCTGCTCGAAGGCGTGGAGCTCTAGGAGCGCTTGGCTCCGAGCGGTGTCTCGTCGAAGTAGGCGAACAGGCGCTGCGCCACCTTGTGCAGCGCTTCGTCGGGCAGCGTCTGCGCCCGCGCCAGCTGCCACATCGCGTATTCGCGATCGCCCAGCATCATGGACGCATTGACGCAGCGGCCGTGGCCCGCCATCAGGAGCGTGAACGTGCCGAGCAGCTCGGTCGGGCAGTAGCGGCTGGGGGTCGTGGGCAGGTCGAAGTCGTCGCAGGCCTCCAGCGAGGGCTCGTTGTCGGCCACCGGCGACGCGGTGGTGTCGAAATCGGCGTGGTACATGGCGGCTCCCTGCGCTGGCTTCTTCGATGCATCAACGATAGGAAGCGGCCCGGGGCGCATCCGTCGGCCCGTACAACGGCGTCCTGTCGGACGCAAGCTCAACATCGGCAAGGAGCACGCGCACACCTGTCGGTGCACGCCCTCGACGATCAGCGGGTGCCGATGAGCGTACGGGCGGACGGGCAGTGGCCCATCGCAGGCAGCGCGAACGACGGATCGCACTGCTCGAGGCCCGCCTCGGGCACCGTGGCCTGCCGCGATTCCGCCTTGCGGACCTGGCTGCTGCACACGGCCCAGAAGCCCAGCAGCAGGCTCAGCGCGACGGCGGCGAGCACCAGCCACACCGCGCCGTCACGCGGCGTGGCGTCGACCGGGTCGAAGTAGCGGGACAGCAGGTGGGATGGCATGGGATCGATTCTGCTAACTCATGCAGGGGCGGCCGCCGACGACGAGGGCGGCAGCGGCCGTAGGACACAATCCCAGCCACCCATGCGCCTCCTCGACGCCGTCGCCACCGCCCGTCGCCTCGACCCTGTCGCGCTCGCCGACGCCGTGGAAGCGCTGCTGCGCGACCCATCGGTGCAGGTGCCCGAACGGCTGGTGCAGCCATTGCCCGGCGGCGGCAGCCTGTTCGTGATGCCGGCGCTCGACGGCCGTCTCGCCATCACCAAGCTGATCACGTTCACGCCCGCCAACGCGGGCACTGCGCGACCTGCCATCCAGGGCGACGTGGTGGTGTTCGACACCGCGACCGGATCACGCGTGCTGCTGCTGGATGGACCCGCCGTCACGGCGCAACGCACGGCGGCCGTGTCGCTGGCCGCGGCGCGGCGGCTGGCGCCGGTGCCCCACGGACCGCTGCTCATCGTCGGTGCCGGCGTGCAGGGGCGCTCGCATCTCGAGGCCTTCGCACGCGGGCATGGCGTGCGCGAAGTGCGCATCGCGTCGCGCACGCCCGCGAGTGCGCGGTCGCTGGCGGAGCACGCGATCTCGCTCGGCCTGCACGCGCAGGTCGTCGACGATGCGGATGCGGCGCTCGCGCACTGCCCGCTCGTGGTGACGTGCACGCCGGCGTCGGGCGTGGTGCTCCGCGGACCCGTGCGCGACGACGCGTTCGTGGCTGCCGTCGGTGCGTTCACGCCGAAGATGGTGGAGCTCGATGCGACGCTGTGCCGCTGGTTCGATGCGCACGGCCGCATCGTGGTGGACACCACCGATGCGCGGCACGAAGCGGGCGACCTGTTGCAGGCCGGACTGGACGTCGCGCGCTACGCGACCCTGGCGGACGTGGTGCGCGGCGACGAACGCGCCGCGGCGGGACCGGTGCTGTTCAAGAGTTGCGGCTGGGCCGGTTGGGACCTGGCCGCGGCGCGCTGCGCCCTCGCCGCGTGATCAGGCCTTGGGCAGCGTGACGCCGCGCTGGCCCTGGTACTTGCCGCCGCGGTCCTTGTAGCTGGTCTCGCAGACCTCGTCGCTCTCGAAGAACAGCACCTGCGCGCAGCCTTCGCCGGCGTAGATCTTGGCGGGCAGCGGCGTGGTGTTGGAGAACTCCAGCGTCACGTAGCCTTCCCACTCGGGCTCGAACGGCGTGACGTTGACGATGATCCCGCAGCGCGCGTACGTGCTCTTGCCGAGGCAGATGGTCAGCACGTTGCGCGGGATGCGGAAGTACTCCAGCGTGCGGGCGAGGGCGAAGCTGTTGGGCGGGATGATGCAGACGTCGTCGTGGAAGTCGACGAAGCTCTTCTCGTCGAAGTTCTTCGGGTCCACCACCGTGCTGTGGATGTTGGTGAACACCTTGAACTCGGGCGCGCAGCGGATGTCGTAGCCGTAGCTCGAGGTGCCGTAGCTGATGACGCGCCGGCCGTCGACCTCGCGCACCTGCCCGGGCTCGAACGGCTCGATCAACCCGTGCTGCTCGGCCATCCGCTTGATCCACTTGTCGCTCTTGATCGTCATCGCCATCTCCTGCGACGGGTATTCTAGGTGCCGTGTCCCGCCCCACCCTGGCCCGCCTCGCCTGCGCCCTCGCGTTCGCAGCCGCTTCGGCGCACGCGCAGGCGCCCGCCGCGGCCGGCGTGCAGCGCGTGCGGGACGCCATCGTGTTCGAAGGCCGCATCGACGGCCCATCCGCCGCCCGCTTTCGCGACCTCCTGGCCGAAGGCGGCGTGCGTCGCTTGGTGATCACGTCCCGGGGCGGCCTGGTGAAGCCCGCGCTGGACATGGCCGATGCGGTGCGGGAGCACGGGCTGGACGTCGAAGTCCCGCGGACCTGCTTGTCGTCGTGCGCGAACTACGTCTTTCCCGCTGCGCGACGCAAGCTGCTCGGCCATCCGCGCGCCGTCGGCTGGCACGGGAACATGGCGCACGTGCTGTACCTGCACCGCACCGGCCAGCAGACGTGGAGCGAGGCCCTGGTGCAGGATGCCCGTCAACTCGCCCGCGAGGAAGCGGCCCTGTTCCGCCGCCTCGGCGTGGACGGCTTCGTGTGCTGGTTCGGCAAGATCGCGCCTTACGACGTCGACGAGTTCTACGCCTTGTCGCCTGGGGACATGGCCCGCTTCGGCATCGGCGACGTCACGGTTGGCACCGGCGAGCCGGGACCGGACGGGCCCACGCTGCTCACGGTCGACTGGTCGCGGCTGGAAGCGGACCGCCGCGCCGCGTCGCCCGACACGCCCTGAGCGGGCGCCGCTTCAGCGGCTGCGATGCGGCAGCCGCTCCACGGGCGCGCCGTCGACCACGACGGTCTCCACCACCCGGTCGTCACCGAGCACGATCAGCGAAAACAGCAGTTCGTCGAGGTCGCGCGCGTGCGTCACCTTGCGGGACAGCAGGGGCGTCGCGTGCGGGTCGAGCACCAGGAAGTCGGCCTCGCAACCGGGCTGCAGGTTGCCGATGACGCCGTCGAGGCCCAGCGCCGCCGCGGCGCCCGCGGTGTGCTGCCACCACAGGTGGCCGGGCGCGAGGCTCACGCCGGGCTTGGTCTGCCCTTCGCGGCCGACGTAGTACGCCGCCAGCATGGTGTGGAACGGGTTGAAGCTGGTGCCGCCGCCGACGTCGCTGGCCAGCCCGAAGCGGAAGCCCACGCGCATCGCGCCCTCGTAATCGAAGAAGCCGCTGCCCAGGAACAGGTTGCTGGTCGGGCTGACCGCGGCCGCGGCGCCGGTCGACTTCATCAGCCGGCGGTCGTCGTCGTCGAAGTGGATGCAATGGGCGTAGATCGCGCGGTCGCGCATCAGCCCGAAGCCGTCGTACACGGCCAGGTAACTGCGCGCATCGGGGAACAGCTCGCGCGCCCAGCGGATCTCGTCCTTGTTCTCGGCGACGTGCGACTGGATCCAGGTGTCGGGGTACTTCGCCGCCAACTCGCCGGCGCCGCGCAGTTGCGCGTCGGTGCAACTGGGCGCGAACCGCGGGGTGATGGCATAGCCCAGGCGCCCTTGCCCATGCCACTTGCGGATCAGCGCCTCGGTGTCGGCGAGCGACTGCTCCGTCTCGTCGCGCACGCCGTCGGGCGAATGGCGGTCCTGCAGCACCTTGCCGGCGATCAGCCGCAGGCCGCGGCGCTGCGCTTCGGCCATCAGCGCATCGACGGACGCCGGGTGCGACGTCGCGAACGTGAGCGGTGTCGTCACCCCATGGCGCAGCAACTCGTCGAGGAAGACCTGCGCCACCGCCGACGCGTAGGCCGGGTCCGCGAAGCGCGCCTCGTGCGGGAAGGTGTACTTCTCCAGCCACGGCAGCAGGCCGTCGGCGGGCGAGCCGATCACGTCGGTCTGCGGGAAATGCACGTGCAGGTCGATGAAGCCGGGCGCGAGGATGCGCCCCGGCAGGTGCTCGACGGCGACGCCCGGGTATTGCGCGGCGAGTGCTTGCCAACTGCCGGCGGCACGGACGACCTGGCCACCGTGCGCGCCGGGTCCCACCAGCAGGAAACCGTCGTCCTCGTAGACGGGCGCGCCGTCCTCGTCGAATCGCAGCAGCGCCGCGCGCCAGGCTTTCATGCCCTCATTGTGCGACCTTGCCGACGACGCCGGTCACGAGGTAGTTCATGGCCAGGATCTGCTCGTCGGACAACGACGTGCCTGCGGGGACGACGACCTTGCCGGTGTTGTCGCTGAACGGCCCGGCGAAGGGCTTGAGCCGGCCGGCCGCGATGTCCTTCTGCCGCGCCAGCACTTCGTCGCGCACCGCCGCCGGCACCTTGGGGCCAAAGTGGTCGACCCGGACCATGCCCTCGCGAACGCCGCCCCACACGTTGCCCGGCTTCCAGGTGCCGGCCAGCACCTCGCGGGCGCGGCGCGTGTAGTAGTCGCCCCAGTGGTGCGTCACCGCCAGCACCTGCGCGTCGGGCGCCGCGAATCGCATGTCCGAGTGGTACGCGATGGCCAGCTTGCCGCGCTCCTGCGCGGCCGCCATGACGGCGGTCGAGGCGGTGTGGAACGCGACGACGTCGGCGTCCTGGTTGAACAGCGTCATCGCCCCCTCGCGCTCGCGCGCCGGGTCGAACCAGGTGTTGAGCCACACCACTTTCACCTGGGCCTTCGGGTCGACCGACCGCATCCCGAGCGTGAACGCATTGATGCCTTGCAGCACCTCGGGGATCGGGAATCCCGCCACGTAGCCGGCGACATGCGTCTTGCTCAGGCGCCCCGCGGCCACGCCAGCCAGGTAGCGGCCCTCGTAGTAGCGCGCGTTCGCGGTGGCGACGTTCGGCGCCGTCTTGAGGCCCGTGATGGATTCGAACTTGACGTCGGGAAAGTCGCGCGCGACCTTCAGCGTCGGTTCCATGTAGCCGAAGCTGGGCGTGAAGATCAGCTTGTAGCCCTGCCGCGCGAAGTCGCGGATCACGCGCTCGGCATCCGGGCCTTCCGGCACGTTCTCGACCGAACGGGTCTCGACCTGCGCGCCGAGCGCTTTCTGCAGCGTGAGGCGCCCTTCCTCGTGCTGGCGCACCCAGCCGGCCTGCGTGAGCGGGGCGACCTCGATGAACGCCACCTTCAGCGGCGGCGCCTGCGCGAACGAGGGAAAGACGAGAGAAGCGGCCGCGAGCGCGGCTGCGAGGTTTTTGACCATGGTTGTCCTCGACATGGCCCCGATGGAACGACGAAGCCGCTGCGGGGCACAGCGGCTTGGGGGAGATTGTAGGCGCCCCCTAGGCGGCGAAGCGCAGCTGGGCGACTTCGAGCAGGCCGTCGAAGATCAGGCTGTCGACCAGCTCGCACGGCAGCGTCATGTGCGGCGCCATCTTCCAGCCCGCGCCGCCGGTCATGTAGACGACCGGTTCGGCCCCGCAGTGCTCGCGCACGTGGCGCGCCATGCGGTCCACCGCGCCCGCGATGGCGAAGGTGCCGCCGCTGGTGAGCGCATCGCTGGTGTTGGTGGGGAACTCGCGAACGTCGCCGGTCGGCACGTGCAGGCCGGCGGTGCCCGACTCCAGCGCGCGCAGCATGATGCCGTGGCCCGGCAGGATGAAGCCACCGAGGAAGCGGCCGGCGGCGTCGACCGCCTCGACCGTCACCGCGGTGCCGACCATCACGACCACCATGGGCCGCTGCGGGCCGCGCGCCAGCATGCGGTGGCGCGCGCCGATCATCGCGACCCAGCGGTCGGCGCCGAGCCGCGCAGGGTGGTCATAGCCGTTGCTGAGGCCCGCTTCGCCGGCGCTGGCGTACACCCATTGCGCCGGCAGGTCCCACAGTTCCTCCATCTGCGCCTCGGCACGGCGGCGCACGGCGTCCGCGGCCACGGTGCAGCCGAGCATGCGCCCCGGCCGCATGAGGTTGGCCCAGGGCCCTTCGGCCAGGCGCTCGATCTGCTCGAGGAATTCGGCGCCGTGCGCCAGCAGCGACGACCCGGGACGTGCGTCGTCGTACACCGCCCACTTGAGGCGCGTGTTGCCGATGTCCAGCGCGAGGAAGGTCACGCGGGTCAGCCGGCGGCCCGCAACTGCTCGCCCATGGCGGCCAGCTGGCGCTGCAAGGTCGTTTCGTGCGTGCACAGCTGGCCGCAATCGGCCTGCAGCGCTTCAGTGCGGGCGCGCACGCTGCCGGTGAGCTCCTGGCCCTGCTTGATGCGGGGACCTTCGGCCTTGCCTTCCGTGGCAGCCTCGGCGAGCGCGCCGAGGCCGTGCCGCCATTCGGCGACTTCGCCGTTCAACAGCCGGGTGGCGGCCTGCAGCACCTCGATGCGGCGCTTGGCGGTCGCGCGGGCTTCGCCGTGGGCCTGTTGCGACGCGGCGGCCGCGGCGCGCAAGGACTTCAGGCGGCCGACCAGCAGCTCGCAGCGCGACGAGTCCTGCGCCAGCTGGGCGCGTCCTTCCGCATCGAGCGAGGCATCGGCCTCGCGCGTCTTCAGCTGGTTGCGCATGTCCTGCAACCAGCGCGCGCCCTGGTCGATGACCTTGTCGAGCGCCTTGTACTCGACGTCGAACTCCACCATCGTGCGCTCGTGCGCGGCGTCGCGCGTGGCCTGCTCCTTCTGCATCGGGACCACGAGGTCGGCCAGCGCCTGCGCGGCCTTGTCGACCTTGCCGACGCGGTACGCGAACTCGGCACCGGCGGCCTTGGCCTTGCCGGTGAGGTTGGCGATGATGCCCTTCACCTCGAGCGGCGCGAAATCCATCTTGCCCAGCTTCTCGGCCAGCTTGTCGACGGCGGCCTGGAGGCTTTCGGCGGGCGCCAGCCGGCTCTGGTCCTCGAGCTGCTTCTGCAATTCCGCCAGCCGGGACACGTGCTGGTGGCCGACGTCGGCGGCCATGCGGTCCAGGAAGGCGGACGGCGACACCGTGGCCTTGGCCGTGGCGGCCACCTGGGCCAGCTTGGCCGGCGTCATCAGGGAGGCGGTGCGGTCGTTCTCGTCGTCCATGGGGCGGCTCCGGGGGCGGGCGGTGCCCAATGGTAGCGCCGCCCGGGCGGCGGCCCGTGGACGGCGCCTCAGATCACGCCGAGCCAGCAGGCGCGCTGGATGGCGGCCAGCTTGTTGTCGACCTTCAGCTTCGCCATGGCGTTGGCCAGGTGGTAGTTGACCGTGCGCTCCGTGCAATGGAGCTGCTGCGCGGATTCGCGCGCGGTGAGGCCCTGGAAGGCCAGCACCAGGCACTCGCGCTCGCGCGGGCTGAGCGTCGACCGCTGCACCGCGATCGCGCGCTGCAGCAGCGGCCACACGTTGAGCGCCGACCACACGAGCTGCGCCGCCTCGCCGCGGTCGGTGAGCTCGCGCTGGGTGAACATGAAGCACTCGAACGCGCGGCCGGCGGGCAGCGGCAGTTCGACGCGGACAACGCTGTGCAAGCCGTGCGCCAGCCATTGCGCACGCCAGCTCGTGGGCGCCGCATCGTCGTGGCGTGCGAGCGACTGCCACGCGGCGAGCGGGGCGCCCGACTCGCGCCAGCTGGCACCGTAGTCGGCGCTGGCGGCGAGCGTGCGTGCCGCGATGGCCATCGACTGCGGACGGACGGCAAGCACCTGGCGCTCGTGCGCCGTGCCGAACGGGTCGGGACCGAGCACGACCACCGCTTGGAGGGGCGATTCGCCCTTGCTGCCCAGCCAGTCGGCGAGCACCGTGTCCAGATCGACACTGTCAGAGTTCACAGGCAGCGCCATGGACAGGGGTGTGGGGTCGCATGTGCTGAGACAATAGCAGCAACACGATACGAATTCGCATCTGGCACACCTTCGCATGCCCGCACGTCCCTCGCGCCACCAGCAGCGTCTCCACGCGGGGAGCACGGCTTGACGTTCCCTCTTTTCCAGCGGCCCGGCACCATCGTGCTGCTCGATGACGACCGCGACTACCTCGAGATGCTGTCGCTCGTGCTGCCCCGCCAATGGCATGCGCGCCTGTTCCTGCATCCGCACGATTGCATTCGCAAGCTGCGCGAGGAGCCGCCGTTCTGGGAAGCCGATGCCTGGCACCAGCAGCAGATGGTCGACCAGTGGCGCGCCGGCCGCGCGCTGGTGCCGCAGATCCTCGAATACTGGTCGCGGTCGACGGAGCGCTACGCGCTCACTCGCGTGTGCGTCGTCGACTACTCGATGCCCGAGATGGACGGCCTGCAGGTGCTGTCGCAACTGGGCGAGTGGGCCGGCGCGCGCGTGCTGCTCACGGGCCAGGCCGACGAGCAGGTCGCGGTGAAGGCGTTCAACGGCGGCCTGATCGAGCAGTTCATCGCCAAGCAGATGCCGGACGTCACGCGGCACCTGGTGCAGGTGCTGCAGCGCCTCATGGGGTCCGCGCACGCGCGCCATGCGCAGACCTGGCGCGCGACGCTGCGGCCCGAGCACCACGCGTTGCTGCGCGACCAGTCGGTGGCCGACGCGCTGGCCGACTTCACGGGCCGCCGCTGGGTGGAACACGTGTGCATCGGCGACCCGTTCGGCATCATCGGGATGGACGCGGGCGGCGCGATCAGCTGGCTGCAACTGGAGACGCCGCAGGGCCTGCCCGCGCTGGCCGAAGTCGCGCAACAGGCCGGCGTCGACGCCGAAGGCCTGGATGCCATCCGCGCGGGACGGCAACTGGCGAACGTGGAACTGGCCACCGTGCTTGGCCAGCCGGTGCAACGCGCCGATGCTTTCACCATCGGCGTGCGCGAGCAGTTGCTGGGTGCTGTGTTCGACGTCCGCACCGACGGCGGCGAAGCGGGCTACACCCGCTGGCTCGCCCGCCAGCCCAAGCGCCACGTCGAAGGCTGAGCGCCTTCTTCCCCGCTAGCGCCTCACGGCGCGCCGCAAGCCCGCCTCAGGCGAGCTTGCCGTGGCACTGCTTGTACTTCTTGCCGCTGCCGCACGGGCAGGGATCGTTGCGGCCCACGTGCGCCATGGTGGCGACGGCGGCGGCAGCCGCGGCCGCGGATGCCGTCGGGCGCACGCCACCGGAGGTGGTTTCGTCCAGGCGGCTCTCCGTCTCGCCGGTCTCGGTGGGCGCCGTGTAGGTGACGTTGGCAATGCGCTCGGCGCGCTCCTCGAGGTCCTCGGCGGCCTGTTCCAGCTGCTCGCCGGACTGCACCTTGACCGTCATCAGGATCCGGGTGACTTCGTTCTTCACCGAATCCAGCAGCTGGCCGAACAGCTCGAAGGCTTCGCGCTTGTATTCCTGCTTCGGCTGCTTCTGTGCGTAGCCGCGCAGGTGGATGCCCTGGCGCAGGTAGTCGAGCGCGGCCAGGTGCTCTCGCCAATGCGTATCGATGCTTTGCAGCAGCACGATGCGCTCGAACTGGGTGAAGTTCTGCGGGCCGATCTGCTCCACCTTGGACTCGAACGCGGCATGCGCGGCATCGAGCACCGTCTGGAGCACGTCCTCGTCGGTGATGGCGCTGGCGGCTTGCACCTGTTCCTGCAGCGGCAGCTGGATGCCCCACTCGTCGGCGAGCGTGTTCTCCAGGCCCTGGATGTCCCACTGCTCCTCGACCGATTCCGGCGGCACGTACTGGTGCACGAGGTCGGTGAAGCACCCCTCGCGCAGCGCCTTGATCTGCTCCGACAGGTCCTTGGCGTCGATGATCTCGTTGCGCTGCTGGTAGATCACCTTGCGCTGGTCGTTCGACACGTCGTCGTATTCGAGCAGCTGCTTGCGCACGTCGAAGTTGCGCGCCTCGACCTTGCGCTGCGCGCTCTCGATGCTGCGCGTGACGATGCCCGCCTCGATGGCTTCGCCATCGGGCATCTTCAGCCGCTCCATGATCGCGCGCACGCGGTCGCCCGCGAAGATGCGCATCAGCGGGTCGTCCAGCGACAGGTAGAAGCGCGACGAGCCCGGGTCGCCCTGGCGGCCCGAGCGGCCGCGTAGTTGGTTGTCGATGCGGCGCGATTCATGCCGCTCGGTGGCGATGATGCGCAGGCCGCCCTGCTGCACCACCAGCTCGTGTTCCTTCTGCCATTGCGTGCGCAGGTCGGCCGCGCGCGCCTGCTTGGCGGCCTCGTCGAGCGACTCGTCGGCCTCGATCGCCTCGACCTGCTTCTCCACGTTGCCGCCCAGCACGATGTCGGTGCCGCGGCCCGCCATGTTGGTGGCGATCGTGATCATCTTCGGCCGGCCGGCCTGGGCGACGATGTCCGCTTCGCGCGCATGCTGCTTGGCGTTGAGCACCTGGTGCGGCAGCTTCGCCTTGGTCAGCAGCTCGCTGATCAGCTCCGAGTTCTCGATCGACGTCGTGCCCACCAGCACCGGCTGGCCGCGCTCGTGGCACTCGCGGATGTCCTGGATGGCCGCTTCGTACTTCTCGCGCGCCGTCTTGTAGACGCGGTCCAGCTGGTCATCGCGTTTGCTGACGCGGTTCGGCGGGATGACGACGGTCTCCAGGCCGTAGATCTCCTGGAACTCGTAGGCCTCGGTGTCGGCCGTGCCCGTCATGCCGGACAGCTTGCCGTACAGGCGGAAGTAGTTCTGGAAGGTGATGGACGCCAGCGTCTGGTTCTCGGGCTGGATCGTCACGCCTTCCTTGGCTTCGACGGCCTGGTGCAGGCCGTCGGACCAGCGGCGGCCCGACATCAGGCGGCCGGTGAACTCGTCGACGATCACGACTTCCTGCTGGCCGTCGTCGCCGCGCTGCACGACGTAGTGCTGGTCGCGGTGGTACAGGTGCTCCGCGCGCAGGGCCGCGTACAGGTGGTGCATCAGCGAGATGTTGGCCGGGTCGTACAGCGACGCGCCCTCGGCGATCAGCCCCAGGTTGGCGAGGATGCGCTCGGCGTTCTCGTGCCCCTGTTCCGTGAGGTAGACCTGGTGCGACTTCTCGTCCACCGTGAAGTCGCCCGGCTTGGTGACACCCTGGCCGGTGATGGGGTCCGCCTCGCCTTCCTGGCGCGTGAGCAGCGGCACCACCTGCTTGATCGCGACGTACAGGTCGGTGTGATCCTCGGCCTGGCCGCTGATGATCAGCGGCGTGCGCGCCTCGTCGATCAGGATCGAGTCGACCTCGTCGACGATGGCGTAGTTCAGGCCCCGCTGCACGCGGTCGCCCGGCTCGTACACCATGTTGTCGCGCAGGTAGTCGAAGCCGAACTCGTTGTTGGTGCCGTAGGTGATGTCGGCGTTGTAGGCGGCCTGCTTCTCCGCGCGCGCCATCTGCGGCAGGTTGACGCCGACCGTCAGGCCGAGGAAGTTGTACAGCCGGCCCATCCACTGCGCGTCGCGATTGGCGAGGTAGTCGTTGACGGTCACGACGTGCACGCCCTTGCCGGACAGCGCATTCAGGTAGACGGCGAGCGTGGCGGTGAGGGTCTTGCCCTCGCCGGTGCGCATCTCGGCGATCTTGCCGTTGTGCAGCGCCATCGCGCCCATCAGCTGCACGTCGAAGTGGCGCATCTTCATGATGCGCTTGGAGCCTTCGCGCACGACGGCGAACGCCTCGGGCAGCAGCGCGTCCAGCGTCTCGCCGGCGGCGACGCGGTCCCGGAATTCCTGCGTCTTGCCGCGCAGCTGGTCGTCACTCAGCTTCTCGAGATCCGTCTCCAGCGCGTTGACCTGCTCGGCGACGCGGCGGTACTGCTTCAGCAGCCGGTCGTTGCGGGAGCCGAAAATCTTGGTGAGGAAGGTGGTGGCCATGAACGCGGTGCTGCCCTGCCGCCCCGGCGCCGGGGCCCGCAGGGCAGCGGGATCCTTGTTGTTGCAGCTGCAGGTGGGGCCGCCCGGGGCAGACGCAAGTCGGCCGGGCGGCAAACGCGGGATTTTACCGCCCGGCCCGGCTGGCCGCGGGTTGGGGGGAAGCGGCGGCCACCGGCGTGCCGGCGGACGGGCGCGAACCGGCGTCGAGGAACTTGCGCGGGTCCTGCCACACGCCGCCCACCAGCACCTCGAAGTGCAGGTGCGGGCCGGTGGAGCGGCCGCTGGTGCCCACTTCCGCGATCTTCTGGCCGCGCTTGACGAGGTCGCCTTGCTTGACGAAGGCCCGGGACGTGTGCGCGTAGCGCGTGGAGATGCCGTTGCCGTGGTCGATCTCGACCATGTTGCCGTAGTCGCGATGCAGTTCCTGCGCCACCACCACGCCGCCGGACGCGGCGAAGATGGGGGTGCCGGTGACCGCCTCGAAGTCCAGGCCGGTGTGCAGCGCCTGCTTGCCGGTGAACGGGTCGATGCGCCAGCCGAACGCGGACCCCAGCGGGGCGGCGGCCAGGGGCCGCTGCGTGGGCATCATCATCGAGCGGATCTTCTGGTCCAGCAGGCGCGACTCGATCACGGTGAGCACGTCCACGCGCTGGCCGGCGGTCCTTTCGAACTCCGACAGCGCGGCCTGCAGTTCCTCGAGCGAGAGCGGCCGGCCCGACACCAGCGCGCCGCCGCGCGCCGGCGAACCGCGGACGTCCGCCGGGCTGAGCCCCGCCAGGCCGGACACGCGCTCGCCGAGCGCTTCCATCTGCACCAGCTTGGCCTGCATCTCGCCCAGGCGCCGGGCCATGGCATCGACGTTCTCGCGCACGAAGCGCTCGCGCTGCTCCACGTCGTCCTTGGTCACGAGCTTCACCAGCGCGCCGAACACCGGCCAGCCTTCGCGGGCGCCCTTCAGGAACACCCAGTGGTACAGCCCGGCGGCGGCGATCATCAGCGCGAGCGCCGTGGCCATGAAGGCCAGCACCAGCCGCGTGCCGCTCAGGTGGATCGCGCGGCTTTTCGCCAGCGATGCGTCCGTGATAATGAAGTGCACTGCTTCCGCTCCTCCTCACGCCCATCCATGCATCGCCCCTCGCAACCCGTCACCGTCGAGCAGGCCGCGCAGGACTCGCCGACGTTGGCGAGGCTGGCGCAACTGGCACGCGAGTCGGGTGAGCGTCTGCAGGCGGTCGAATCCCTCATCCCGGCGCCGTTGCGACGCTCCGTGCGACCGGGTCCCATCGAGGGGACCTCTTGGTGCCTGCTGGTGGAGGGCAGCGCGGCGGCAGCCAAGCTGCGCCAGTTGCTGCCGGCCCTGCAAGCTCGACTGTGCGACCGGGGCTGGCAGGTTACCGCAATCCGCCTCAAGGTCCAAGCGAGGACGCACTGACGCGGGAAGCCGCGTGGCGGGCGGATGGTGCCGGCTGTCGGGATCGAACTGACGACCTACCGCTTACAAGGCGGTTGCTCTACCACTGAGCTAAGCCGGCACTGGCGGGATTCTAGGTGCGCTGGAATGGATCGCGGCCTGCGCCGGGATGACCTGCGTCGGCAGCTGCGCTTTCGAATGGACCCCGGCCTGCGCCGGGGTGACAGGCTTCGGCAACTGCGCTGCCTTGCATGTCATTTCACGCGCTTGAGCGTGGGGCGCGGGCCGGACGGCGGCTTGGGCGGTTCGGTGCCGGGGGGCGGCGCGTCGGGGTTGACCAGCTGCACCACCTTCGGCTCGCCGTCGCCGCTGGCCGCAGGGACGCTGGCCAGGGCGGCACCGGGGCGCGCGGCGTCCTCACCCGGCGCGGGGATCGGGAAGGCCATGCCCTGCCCGTTCTCGCGCGCGTAGATCGCGATCACGCGGTTGACCGGAACGACGATCTCGCGCGCGCTGCCGGCGAAGCGGGCCTTGAACTCGATGAAGTCGTTGCCCAGCTTGAGCGAGCTGGTCGCGTCGAAGCTGATGTTGAGGACGATCTCGCCGTTCTTCACGTACTCGCGCGGCACCTGCACGGACTCGTCCACCTGCACGGCGACGTACGGCGTGAAGCCGTTGTCGGTGCACCAGTCGTACAGCGCCCGGATCAGGTACGGGCGGGTGGACGTGGATTCCAGGGCGTTCATCGCGATTCGAGCGCGCCACTCAGCCGCCGCACGGCCGCCCGAAGGCGGCTGAAGCCCCCTCGGGGGGCAGCGCAGCACACGAAGTGGCAAGCGTGGGGGCCATATTATTTGCGCATCACCTTCTCGGACGGCGTCAGCGCCTCGATGTAGGCGGGACGCGAGAAGATGCGCTCGGCGTACTTGAGCAGCGGGGCCGCGTTCTTCGACAACTCGATGCCATAGTAGTCCATGCGCCACAGCAGCGGCGCGATGGCGACGTCGAGCATCGAGAAGTTGTCGCCCAGCATGTACTTGTTCTTCAGGAACACCGGGGCCAGTTGCGTCAGGCGGTCGCGGATGTGCGAGCGGGCCTTCTCCAGCGCCTTCTCGTTGCCCTTGTTCGTGCGCGACTCGAGCGTGCTGACGTGGACGAACAGTTCCTTCTCGAAATTGAGCAGGAACAGGCGCACGCGCGCGCGGTCGACCGGGTCGCCTGGCATCAGCTGCGGATGCGGGAAGCGCTCGTCGATGTACTCGTTGATGATGTTCGACTCGTACAGGATCAGGTCGCGCTCGACCAGGATCGGCACCTGCCCGTAGGGGTTCATCACGTTGATGTCCTCGGGCTTGTTGTAGAGATCCACGTCGCGGATCTCGAAGTCCATGCCCTTTTCGAACAGGACGAAGCGGCACCGGTGGGAGAAGGGGCACGTGGTCCCCGAATACAGCACCATCATGTCAATGGCTCCTTGAGAAAGCGAAAACACGGTCTGGCGGCGGCCAGACCGTGTCGCGCGATGAATCGGTCGGTGGCCGTCCTCAGCGGACGTCCTTCCAGTAGGCGGCGTTCAGGCGCCACGCGAACACCGTGAACATGAGCAGGAACAGCATCACCCAGACGCCGACGCGCACGCGGGCGTTCTGCGCGGGTTCGCTCATCCACTGCAGGTAGCCGACGAGGTGCGCGACCGCCTGGTCGAACTGCACCGGCGTCATCGTGCCGGGGGTCACCTGCTTCCAGCCCTTGAACACCTTGGTCTCGTGGCCGTGTTCCTGCGAGACCTCGAACACGGGCTCGCGCTCGCCCTGCAGCTGCCACAGCACGTTGGGCATGCCGACGTTGGGGAAGGTCAGGTTGTTCCATCCGGTGGCCTTGGCCGGGTCGCGGTAGAACGTGCGCAGGAACGTGTACAGGTAGTCGGGGCCGCTGCCGCCGTGGCCGGCGCGCGAGCGCGCGACCAGCGTCAGGTCCGGCGGGTTGGCGCCGAACCAGTCCTTGGCCTGCTTCGGGTCGATCGCGGACTTCATGGTGTCACCGACCTTGTCGGTCGTGAACAGCAGGTTGTCCTTGACCTGCTGGTCCGTCAGGCCGATGTCCTTCAGGCGGTTGAACCGCATGTAGGCGGCCGAGTGGCAGCTCAGGCAGTAGTTGACGAAGATCCGCGCGCCGTCCTGCAGCGCCGGCATGTCATTCGTCATGTTGGGCGCCTTGTCCCAGTGGATGCCGTCTTCCGCGGCGTGCACGGCCGGTGCGAGGGCCGCCAGCGCGAGCGCGAAGGAAAGGAGAAGCTTCTTCATTCTGGTTCGTCCCTTCAGTGCGCCGCGAAGGTGATGCGATCGGGAACGGGCTTGAACTCGCCCAGCCGGCTCCACCACGGCATCAGCAGGAAGAAGCCGAAGTAGAAGAGCGTGCCCAGCTGCGAGATGCGCTCGCCGACGGGGGACGGCGGCTGCACGCCCAGGTAGCCCAGGACCAGGAAGACGACGACGAAGGCGCCGTACACGGTCTTGTGCCAGCCCGGCCGGTAGCGGATCGACTTGACCGGGCTCTTGTCCAGCCAGGGCAGGAAGAACAGGATGACCACGGCACCGCCCATCACCACCACGCCCCAGAACTTGGCGTCGATGGCGAGCATCGCGGCGACCAGCACCACGGCGCCGATGGCGACGATGGCCTTGGCGACCGTGCCCAGGCGCGACTTGAACAGCCCGTACGCGGCGCCGAGCAGCGCGCACGCGATCAGCGCATACATCATCTCGGCCGTGATGGCGCGCAGCATCGAGTAGTACGGCGTGAAGTACCAGACCGGCGCGATGTGCGACGGCGTCTTCAGCGGGTCGGCCGGGATGAAGTTGTTGTACTCCAGGAAGTAGCCGCCGGCTTCCGGGGCGAAGAAGATCACCGCCGAGAAGACCATCAGGAACACCGCCACGCCCACCAGGTCGTGCACCGAGTAGTACGGGTGGAACGGGATGCCGTCGACCGGGTGGCCGTTGGCGTCCTTCGGGCCGCTCTTGATCTCGACACCGTCCGGATTGTTGGAACCGACGTCGTGCAGTGCCAGCAGGTGCGCGACCACCAGGCCGATGAGGACCAGCGGCACGGCGATGACGTGGAAGCTGAAGAAGCGGTTCAGCGTCGCGTCGCTCACTACGTAGTCGCCGCGGATCAGCAGCGCCAGGTCCGGGCCGACGAAGGGGATGGCGGAGAACAGGTTCACGATCACCTGCGCGCCCCAGTACGACATCTGGCCCCAGGGCAGCAGGTAGCCCATGAAGGCCTCGGCCATCAGCGACAGGAAGATGGTGCAGCCGAAGATCCAGACCAGCTCGCGCGGCTTGCGGTAGCCGCCGTAGATCAGGCTCTTGAACATGTGCAGGTACACCACGATGAAGAACGCCGAGGCGCCGGTCGAGTGCATGTAGCGCACCAGCCAGCCCCACGGGACGTCCCGCATGATGTATTCCACCGAGCCGAACGCCAGGCCGGCGTCGGGCTTGTAGTTCATCACCAGGAAGATGCCGGTGACGATCTGGATGACCAGCACCAGCAGCGCCAGCGAGCCGAAGAAGTACCAGAAGTTGAAGTTCTTGGGGGCGTAGTAGCCCGCCATGTGCTTGTCGTACTCCTGGAACGCGGTCGGGAACCGGTTCTCGAACCAGTTGCGCAGCTTCTCGCCGCCGCTGGCGTTCGGGGAGATCTCCTTGAATTCAGCCATGCCCGCCTCCTCTTACGCCTTGTTCTTCTCGTCCTGGCCGATGATCAGCCGGGTGTCGGACAGGAATTCGTACGGCGGGATCTCCAGGTTGTCCGGCGCCGGCTTGTTCTTGAACACGCGCCCGGCCAGGTCGAAGGTCGAGCCGTGGCAGGGGCACAGGAAGCCGCCTTGCCAGTCGTCCGGCAGCGACGGCTGCGGGCCGGGCTGCAGCTTGTCGGTGGGCGAGCAGCCCAGGTGCGTGCAGATGCCGACGGCGACGAAGATGTCCGGCTTGCGCGAGCGCCCTTCGTTCTTCGCGTAGTCAGGCGTCGGATACGCCTTGCGCTCGGAATTGGGGTCGGCCACCAGCGGGTCGGTCTGCTTGAGCGTGGCCAGCATCTCCGGCGTGCGGCGGATGATCCACACGGGCTTGCCGCGCCACTCGACGGTGATCTTCTCGCCCGGCTTGACCGCCGAGATGTCGACCTCCACGGGAGCCCCGGCGGCACGTGCGCGCTCGGACGGCTGGAAGCTGCTCACGAAGGGAACGGCGGTGAACGCAGCGCCTGCCGCGCCGGCACAGGTGGACGCGATCAGCCACGTCCGCTTGCTGGTGTCCACTGGGGTGTCACTCATGAAGTCCTCGAAGGGGGAGCTTGGGGAAGGTCAACCCGCGATTGTAGCGGAGCGTATCGCCGCCATTGAAGGGGCGCGCTGGTGTCCACCGGTCCGGATCGCCAATACTTCAGCCTGCAGTCAACCTTGGAGGGGCAAGCATGGCGATCCTGAAGGAATTCCGCGAGTTCGCGGTCAAGGGCAACGTGATCGACCTGGCGGTCGGCGTGATCATCGGCGCGGCGTTCGGCAAGATCGTCGACTCGCTGGTCAAGGACATCGTGATGCCGCTGGTGGCGGCCATCGGCGGCAACGTGGATTTCTCGAACAAGTTCATGGTCCTCGGGGCCGTGCCGTCGGGCGTGCCGCCGACGCTGGCCGACCTGACCAAGGCCGGCGTGCCGGTCTTCGCGTGGGGCAACTTCCTGACCATCGTGGTCAACTTCGTGATCCTCGCCTTCATCATCTTCGTGATGGTCCGGCAGATCAACCGCCTGAAGCGAGCGCAGGCCGAGCCGGCCGCCGCTGCGCCGTCCGCGCCGCCCGAGGACATCGTCCTGCTGCGCGAGATCCGCGACAGCCTGCGCAAGTAGTCAGGCCGCCGCGAGGCGCCGCGCCATCCGCAGCGCGGCCAGCAGGCTCGCGGCATCGGCACGCCCGGTGCCGGCGACGTCGAACGCGGTGCCGTGGTCGGGGCTGGTGCGCACCAGCGGCAGCCCCAGCGTGACGTTCACGCCCTGCTCCACCCCGAGGTACTTCACCGGGATCAGGCCCTGGTCGTGGTACATCGCGATCACCGCGTCCCATGCGCCCTCGCGGCCGTGAGCCGCCCGGGCGCGCATGAAGATCGTGTCGGGCGGATGCGGCCCGTCGGCGTCGATGCCTTCGCTGCGGGCCTGCGCGATCGCCGGCCCGATGGCGTCGATCTCCTCGCGGCCGAACAGGCCTCCCTCGCCCGCATGCGGATTGAGCCCCGCCACCGCCAGCCTCGGCGCGCGGCCGAGCAGGCGCGACAACGACGCGTGCGCGATGCGCAGCGTCTCCAGCACCTGCTCCTTCGTGACCGCCGCGATCGCATCGCGCAGCGCCACGTGGATACTCACCAGGACGGTCCGCAGTTCCTCGTTGGCCAGCATCATCCGCACCGGAACGTCGCGGACCGTGCGCCCGAAATGGCGCGCCGCCTCGGCCTGCAGCAGTTCGGTGTGGCCGGGGAACTCGACGCCGGCGGCGGCCAGCGCCTCCTTGTGCAGCGGCGCGGTGACGATGGCGGCGATATCGCCGCGCAGCGCGGCTCGCGCGGCCCAGGTCACGGCATCGGCCGCGATGCGGCCCGCGCGCGAGTCGATGCGTCCCCAGGCGACGCACTCGGCATGCACGGTCCCCACCTGCAGCAGCGGAATGCAGCGTGGCGGCACATCGAAGGCTTGCGCGGGTGCACCGATCACCGCCACGGGGAGCTGCAGCTGGCCGGCCCCCTGCACCACGGCACAGGCGCGCCGCAGGTGGGCGAGGTCGCCGACGACGAAGCAGCCCTCCGTGAGTTGCGGCGCGGCGCGCCAGGCCTTGGCGATGATCTCGCCGCCGATGCCGGCGGGGTCGCCGAGCGTGATCGCCAGCGGCTTCATGCCGGGTTGTCGACGTCGATGAAGCGGTGCTCGAGGCCGAGCGCCTGCGCGACCTGCGCCGCCACCGCGGGGGCGCCGTAGCGCTCGGTGGCGTGGTGCCCGCAAGCCAGGAATGCGACGCCGCATTCGCGCGCGTAGTGCGCCTGCGGCTCCGAGATCTCGCCCGTGATGAAGGCGTCGGCGCCCGCGGCGATCGCGTGCTCGAAGTAGCCCTGCGCGCCGCCAGTGCACCAGGCGATACGCCGCAAGCCGCGCCGGCCGCCGTCGACCAGCGTCACGTCGCGGCCGAGGCGGCTGCGCACATGCGCAGCGAGCTGCGCGGCGTCGTCGAAGGCCCCGTCGCCGATGAAGCCCAGGTCCTGCTCGCCGAAGCGGCCGTCGGCCCGCAAGCCGAGCACGCGACCCAGCTGCGCGTTGTTGCCCAGGTCCGGGTGCGCGTCGAGCGGCAGGTGGTACGCGTACAGGTTGACGTCGTGCGCGAGCAGCAGCGCGAGGCGTTGCTTCATCCAGCCCGTCACGCGGCCGTCCTGGCCGCGCCAGAACAGGCCGTGGTGCACGAAGATCGCGTCGGCCCGATCCTCGATCGCCGCCTCGATGAGGGCGCGGCTGGCCGTCACGCCGGAGACGATGCGGCCCACGTCGGCGCGCCCTTCGACCTGCAACCCGTTGGGGCCGTAGTCGCGGAAGCGGTCGGGCTGCAGCAGCTGGTCGAAGGCGGCGGTGAGCTGGGAACGCGGGACCATGCGGCCATTGTCGGCCATCGCCTGCGGACCCGCGTCCCGAACCGCAGGTCTACACTCCCCGCGTCCCGTCCACCCCAGATCCGATGCGCCGCTACTGGCTCCTGTTCTCGCAAGCGGTCACCGTCGCGCTGGCCGCCTGGTTCGTCGTCGCCACGCTGAAGCCGGACTGGGTCCGCCACGGTGGCCCCATCGTCACGCAAGGCACCGGTGTCGCGCTGGTGGAAGCACCGACGCCGGCCAACAGCCCGGCCCCACCCGGCAGCTTCCGCCAGGCGGCGCTGCGAGCGTCGGCCGCCGTCGTGAGCATCCACACCAGCAAGGCGGCCCAGCGCAACCCGAACGCCGACGACCCGTGGTTCCGCTTCTTCTTCGGCGACCAGGCGAGCGAAGGCCCGCAGCTGGGCCTGGGCAGCGGCGTGATCCTCAGCCAGGACGGCTACATCCTCACCAACAACCACGTGGTCGAGGCCGCCGACGAGATCGAGGTCACGCTGAACGACAGCCGCACCGCGCAAGCCAAGGTGATCGGCACCGATCCCGACACCGACCTCGCCGTGCTCCGCATCAACCTGGAGCGGCTGCCGGTGATCGTTCTGGGCAATTCCGACTCGCTGCAGGTGGGCGACCAGGTGCTGGCGATCGGCAATCCGTTCGGCGTCGGCCAGACCGTCACCAGCGGCATCGTCAGCGCGATCGGCCGCAACAACCTGGGCATCAACACCTTCGAGAACTTCATCCAGACCGATGCGGCGATCAACCCGGGCAACTCGGGCGGCGCGCTGGTCGACGTCAACGGCCAGCTGATGGGCATCAACACCGCGATCTACTCGCGCTCGGGCGGCAGCATGGGCATCGGCTTCGCCATTCCGGTGTCCACCGCCAAGCAGGTGCTCGAGGGGATCGTGAAGGAAGGCGTCGTGCGCCGCGGCTACATCGGCGTCGAGCCGGCCGACCTGTCGCCGGACCTGATGGAGACGTTCGGCGTGAAGTCGAGCCACGGCGTGCTGATCACCGGCGTGCTGCAGAACGGCCCCGCCGCGCAGGCCGGCGTGCAACCGGGCGACGTGATCACCGAAGTGGGCGGCAAGCCGGTCACCAACGTGCCGGAACTGCTGACCACGGTGGCGGCGCTCAAGCCCGGAACGGCGGTGCCGTTCCAGTTGCAGCGGCGCGGCGCCCCGGTGCAGGTGGAGGTGACGCCGGGGCTGCGCCAGCGGCCGCCGGCGCCGCGGCGCTGAGCGTCAGGACGACGCCTTCTCCGCTTCTTCGGGCTTGTCGTCGTCCGGCGCGCGCGAGATGCGCGAGAACCAGCGCGAGCCCAGGATGCCGACCTCGTACAGCAGGCACATCGGCACCGCGAGCGCCAGCTGCGAGATGACGTCGGGCGGCGTGACGACCGCGGCCACCACGAACGCGACGACGATGAAGTAGCCACGGAATTCGCGCAGCTTCTCCACCGTCACCATCTCGAAGCGCACCAGCAGCATCACCACGATGGGCACCTGGAAAGCCAGGCCGAAGGCGATGTACAGCGACAGGATGGCTTCGACGTACGAAGCGATGTCCGGCGTGGCCGCCACGCTGCTCGGCGTGAAGCCCTGGATGAACGCGAACATGCGGTCCAGCACGAAGAACTGCACGAAGCCGATGCCCAGGTAGGCCAGCAGGCTGCCGAAGAAGATCAGCGGCAGCGCGAAGCGCTTTTCGTGGCTGTACAGCCCGGGCGCGATGAAGGCCCACAGCTGGTACATCAGCCAGGGCAGCACCAGCAGCACGGCCACCAGCAGCAGGACCTTCAGGGGCACGAAGAACGGCGAGAACACGCCGATCGCGATCAGCTTGGCGTCCGGCGGCATGTGCGCGCGGATCGGCCGCGCGATCAGGTCGATCAGCCCGTTGGGGCCCGGCCAGATCGCCAGGGCGATCACCGCCGCGGCGATGCCGTAGATGCAGTACAGCAGGCGGTCGCGCAGCTCGATGAGGTGGGCGACGAAGGGCTGCTCGGTCCCGGCGAGTTCGTCGTCCGGCGTGGAGGTGGACATGCGGTCAGTCGAACTTCTTCGGGCGGTAGCGCGCCACGCGGGCGGCGCCCGAGAGCGCGCGGGTGCGGACGCCGTTGCGGGCCTTGTACCACTGCGGCGTGGCGCCCTGTTTCAGGCGCCAGTTCTTCCTCGGGTGACGGTAGGTGGGGAACGCGGGCTCGATCGATTCGGGGGGCTGCGCCTCCGGCGCATTCAGCCCGTCCGACCACTGCTTCTCGAAATCGGCCGTGCCGGTGCGCACGGACTGTTCGACGTCGCGGGCGGCGGTCTCGACGCTTTCCTTCATCTTGCGAAGTTCGTCGAGCTCCATCGAGCGGTTGACCTCCGCCTTGACGTCGTTGACGTAGCGTTGGGCCTTGCCGAGCAGCGTCCCCACCGTGCGGGCGACGCGCGGCAGCTTCTCGGGGCCGATGACGATGAGCGCCACCGCCCCGATCAGGGCCATCTTGGAAATGCCGAGGTCGATCATGCGGCGCGCGCGCGCGGCAGGTGCTTCACGACTTGTTGCGAGCCTCGACGTCGATGGTGGCCTTGTCCGTCGCGCCAGGCGCGTTGGTCACCTGCTGGTTGGGCGTGGCCGGGTCCGTGCCCTCGGGGGCCGACCCGTCGCGCATGCCGTCCTTGAAGCCCTTGACGGCGCCGCCGAGGTCGGAGCCCATGTTCTTCAGCTTCTTGGTGCCGAACACCAGCACGACGATCAGCAGCACGATCAGCCAATGCCAAATCGAAATGGAACCCATGGAGTCACTCCTGAATGAATCGGCGATTTTAGTCGCCCACGCGATGAGCTCGCGCCGGATTGCCCCGACGCAAAGCAAGCACTAACCCTTCGTTACCCCTTGAGCCAGGGGCGCGGGCCGCCGATGACGTGCACGTGAAGGTGGTGCACTTCCTGCCCGCCGTCGTCGCCCGTGTTGACCACGACCCGGAACCCGCCTTCGGGATAGGGCCGGGCGCCCTCCTGCAGCGCGAGCTTCGGCGCCACCGCCAGCATGCGCCCGAGCATGGCGGCGTGCGACTCGTCGACCTGCGCGAGCGAGGCCACGTGGGCCTTGGGCACCAGCAGGAAGTGGACCGGCGCCCACGGGTGGATGTCGCGGAAGCCGAAGATCTCGTCGTCCTCGTACACCTTGTGCGAGGGGATCTTGCCCTCGACGATCTTGCAGAAGAGGCAGTTCGGGTCGTGCATGGCCGTCATGGCAGCCGGTTGTCGTTGAAGCGCAGCCAGCCGCGGATGCAGCGGTACAGGTACCAGAGCCCCGCGACGGTGAACGGCAGCCACATGAGCGGGATCAGGATGATCGTCAGCCCCATGACCAGCGCGATCGGCCACGACAGGATGAGCCACAGGACCGTCCACCAGAACGTGGAGATCATGTAGTTGTGGTGCGCGACGTAGAGCGCGTCGACCTCGTCGCCGCGCCGGATGTAGTTGACGATCACCGCGACGATCGCCAGCGTGTACATGCTGGCCCACGAGATCGTGTGCAGGCCGTACAGCACGTGCATGATCGTGCGGTCGCGGGGGGTCTTGGCCTCGAACGTGTCGTAGTCGGTCTGGCTCACTCGCCTGCTCCTTCGCGTTCACGCGCCTTGCGGAGCGCCTTTTCCTCGATGCCGCTGGTGCCGGCGCGGCGCTCCAGTTCGGCGATGACGTCGGCCGGCGACAGCCCGTAGTGCGCCAGCGCGATCATGCTGTGGAACCACAGGTCCGCGACTTCGCCCACCAGCCGCGCGGGATCGCCGCCGTGGCTGGCGTCCTTGGCCGCCATCACCACCTCCGTGGCCTCCTCGCCGATCTTCTTCAGGATCGCGTCGGGCCCCTTGTGCAGCAGGCGCGCCACGTAGCTGGCCTCGGGGTCGCCGCCACGGGCCGGCTTGCGGCTCTCGATCACGGCGGCCAGGCGGGCGAGGGAATCGTCGGAAGCCATGGCGTCAGCTGTAGATGGCGGCCGGGTCCTTCAGGACCGGCTCGACAGGCTGCCACTGCGCGCCTTCCAGCCGCTGGAAGAAGCAGCTGTGGCGGCCCGTATGGCAGGCGATGGAGGGATCGTGGCCATGCTGCGTCACCTTGAGCAGCACCACGTCGTTGTCGCAGTCCAGACGGATCTCGTGCACTTCCTGCACGTGGCCCGAGCTCTCGCCCTTGGGCCAGAGGCGCTGGCGCGAGCGGCTGTAGTAAGTGGCCCGGCGCGTCTCGGCCGTGAGGCGCAGGGCCTCGCGGTCCATCCAGGCGAACATGAGCACGTCGCCGGAAGATCGTTCCTGCGCGACCACGGGGACCAACCCGGAGGCGTCCCACTTGACCTGCTCGAGCCACTGCATGCGCGGATTGTCCGCCATTCGCGGGCGCGGTCAGGTGCGGACGGGGATTCCGCGCTCGGCCATGCGGGCCTTGGCCTGCGCGACCGTGTACTCGCCGTAGTGGAAGATGCTCGCGGCGAGCACCGCGTCGGCGCCACCGATCTGGATGCCGTCGGCCAGGTGGTCGAGGGTGCCCACGCCACCCGAAGCGATCACCGGCACGTTGACGGCGTCCGTGACGGCGCGGGTGAGTTCCAGGTCGAAGCCGGACTTGGTGCCGTCGCGGTCCATGCTGGTCAGCAGGATCTCGCCGGCCCCGCGGCGCGCCATCTCCGTCGCCCATGCCACGGCATCCAGGCCCGTGTTCTTGCGGCCGCCGTGGCTGTAGACGTCCCAGCCGGGGCCGCGCAGCGCGAGCTCGCCGCCGCCGCGCTTCTTGGCGTCGATGGCCACCACGATGCACTGCGCGCCGTACTTCGACGAGGCGGCGCTGATGACGTCGGGGTTGGCGATGGCGGCGGAATTGAAGCTCGTCTTGTCCGCGCCCGCGTTCAGCAGCCGGCGCACGTCCTCGACGGTGCGCACGCCGCCGCCCACGGTGAGCGGGATGAAGACCTGCGCCGCCACCGCCTCGATGATGTGCAGGATCAGGTCGCGGCCGTCGCTGGTCGCCGTGATGTCGAGGAACGTGAGTTCGTCGGCGCCCTGCTCGTTGTAGCGGGCGGCGATCTCGACCGGGTCGCCCGCATCGCGCAGTTCGACGAAGTTGACGCCCTTGACCACGCGGCCGCCGGTCACGTCGAGGCAGGGAATGATGCGTTTGGCGAGCACGGGCGGTTCCGGGGATGCGGCGGCGGGCCGCAAGGAGGCGTTCAGCCCTGGGCCAGTTCGTCGGCGCGGGTCTGCGCCTGCGCGAAATCGAGGTCGCCGCTGTAGATGGCGCGCCCGCAGATCACGCCCTCGATGCCTTCGTCCTCCACCGCGCACAGCTTCTCGATGTCGGCGATGCCCGAGAGGCCGCCGGAAGCGATGACGGGGATGGTGAGCGACTGCGCCAGCTTGACCGTGGCGTCGACGTTGATGCCGGTGAGCATGCCGTCGCGGCCGATGTCGGTGTAGACGATGGACTCGACGCCCCAATCCTGGAATTTGCGGGCCAGGTCGACCACCTCGTGGCCGGTGAGCTTGCTCCAGCCGTCGGTGGCGACCTTGCCGTCCTTGGCGTCCAGGCCCACGATGACGTGGCCGCCGAAAGCCACGCACGCGTCCTTCAGGAAGCCGGGGTTCTTCACGGCCGCCGTGCCGATGATCACGTAGCGCAGGCCGGCGTCGATGTACTTCTCGATCGTGTCGAGGTCGCGGATGCCGCCACCCAGTTGCACGGGGATGTCGTCACCGACGGCGCGCAGGATGGCCTTCACGGCCGCGAAGTTCTGCGGCTTGCCGGCGAACGCGCCATTGAGGTCCACCAGGTGCAGGCGGCGCGCGCCGCGCTCCAGCCACTGGCGGGCCATGGCGGCGGGGTCCTCGCTGAACACGGTGGCCTGGTCCATGTCGCCTTGCTTGAGGCGGACGCAATGGCCGTCCTTGAGGTCGATGGCGGGGATCAGGAGCATGGCGCGGCAGGTGGAACGGCGGGGGCTGCGATGGGGGCCGGCGGACGGCCCGGACTTGCGTCAGGGATTCCAGCGCAGGAAATTTCGGTAGAGGGCCAGGCCGGCGTCAGCGCTTTTCTCGGGGTGGAACTGGGTCGCAAAAATATTATCGCGGGCCAGCACGGCGGTAAAGCTTCCGCCGTAATCGGCCTCCCCTGCGCTGTGGCGCGTATCCGACGGGCAGGCATGGAAGCTGTGGACGAAATAGAACCAGGCGCCATCCGGGATGCCGGCCCACATCGGATGCCGCTGCGCCTGGCGCACGCGGTTCCAACCCATCTGCGGAATCTTGAAACGGCTGCCATCGGGTTGCCGCCGGCCTTCCAGCTGGAAGCGGCGGACCTCGCCGGGGAACAGGCCCAGGCCTTCGCTCGGCCCTTCCTCGCTTCGTTCCAGCAGCATCTGCATGCCCACGCACACGCCGAACAGCGGTTTCGCCGCGGCGGCGTCGAGCACCGCCTGCTGCAGGCCCGAATCACGCAGTTCGCGCATGCAATCGGGCATGGCGCCCTGGCCGGGCAGCACGATGCGGTCGGCGGCGCGGACGTCGTCCACGCGCGAGGTGATCACGGCCTCGAAGCCACTGCCCTGCGCGGCGTGCAGCACCGCCTGCGAAACGGACCGCAGGTTGCCCATGCCGTAATCGACGACTGCGACGGTCTTCATCGATCGAAGCGGACCGCGGCGGCGGCCCAGGTCGCCATCAGAGGGAGCCCTTGGTGGACGGGATCGTGCCGGCCGCGCGCGGATCGAGTTCCGCGGCCGCGCGCAGCGCGCGCGCGAAGGCCTTGAACACGGTTTCGCATTGGTGGTGCGCGTTGTCGCCGCGCAGGTTGTCCACGTGCAGGGTGACGAAGGCGTGGTTGGCGAAGCCCTGGAAGAACTCGTGCGCCAGCTGGGTGTCGAAGCTGCCGATCATCCCGCTCTTGAACGGCACGTTCATCACGAGGCCGGGCCGGCCGGAGAAGTCCAGCACGACGCGCGACAGCGCCTCGTCCAGCGGCACGTACGCATGCCCGTAGCGGCGGATGCCCTTCTTGTCGCCGATCGCCTGGGCCACCGCCTGGCCGAAGGTGATGCCCACGTCTTCCACCGTGTGGTGGCCGTCGATGTGCAGGTCACCCTGGGCCTGGATGTCCAGGTCGACCATGCCGTGGCGGGCGATCTGGTCCAGCATGTGGTCGAAGAAGCCGATGCCCGTCGCCAGGCGCGCCTGGCCGGTCCCGTCCAGGTTGACCTTGACGGTGATCTTCGTCTCCGCGGTGTTGCGGGTGACTTCGGCGATGCGGGGCGTGGTCATAGGGACTGTTGCAGGGCCGCGAGCATCTGCGCGTTTTCATCGGCGGTGCCGACGGTCAGGCGCAGGCAGCGGGCCAGCAATGGATGCATTGTAGAAACGTTCTTGACGAGCACCCCGCGCTGCTTCATGCCCGCGAAGGTGCGTGCCGCATCGGGCACCCGCACCAGCACCATGTTGGCGTCGCTGTGCCAGGCCTGCACGCCGGGCAGTTGCGCGAGGCGCTCGAGCAGGCGGCCCCGCTCGGCCCGCAGGTCCGCGGCCTGGGCCTCGAACACGTCGGCGTGCTCGAGCGCGAACAGCGCCGCCTCGGCGTTGAGCACGCTCACGTTGTAAGGCGGGCGGACCTTGTCGACTTCGGCGATGAGCGCCTCGCGACCGATGAGATAGCCGATGCGGACGCCGGCCAGGCCGAACTTGCTCAGGGTGCGCATCAGCAGCACGTGCTCGTGGCGGCCGATGCGGTCGATGTAGCTGCGGCTGGCGAAGGGCTGGTACGCCTCGTCCATCACCACCAGCCCGGGCGCGGCCTGCACGATGCGCTCGATGGCGGCGTCGTCCCACAGGTTCGCCGTGGGGTTGTTCGGGTAGGCGAGGTAGACGATCGACGGCTGGTGCTGCTCGATCGCCGCCAGCATCGCGCGCTCGTCCAGCTCGAAGTCGGGCGTCAGATCCACGCCGACGAACTTCAGGCCCTGCAGCTGCGCGCTCATCGCGTACATGACGAAGCCGGGCACCGGCGCGACGATGGTCGCGCCGGGCACGTCGCACGCCATTGCAAGCATCGAGATCAGTTCGTCCGACCCGTTGCCCAGCATCAGCTGGAAGCCGGCAGGCACCTGCGCATGCCGATGCAGGGCCGCCTTGAGGTCGTCGAGGCGCGAGCCCGGATAGCGGTTGATGGCGACCGCGCCCAGACGCTCGCCCAGTTGGCGCTGCAGTTGCGGCGACAGGCGATGCGGGTTCTCCATCGCGTCGAGCTTCACCAGCCCGGCCGACGGCTGCACCGCATAGGCGTGCATGCCCTGCACGTCCGAGCGCAGCAGGCGTGCCAGGCGGTCCGGCAACTTGCTCATGGCTTGAGCCTCATCTCGGCGGCGCGCGCGTGCGCCTGGAGGCCTTCGCCGTGCGCAAGAACCGACGCGATGCGGCCGAGCGACTGCGCGCCCTGCTCGCTGACCTCGATCAGGCTGCTGCGCTTCTGGAAGTCGTACACGCCCAGCGGGCTGGAGAAGCGCGCCGTGCTGCTGGTGGGCAGCACGTGGTTGGGACCGGCGCAGTAGTCGCCCAGGCTCTCGCTGGTGAACGCGCCGAGGAAGATGGCGCCGGCGTGCTTGAGCAGCGGCTCCCAGCGGTGCGGCTCGGCGCTGGCGATCTCGAGGTGTTCGGGGGCGATGCGGTTGCTGATGGCGCAGGCCTCGTCCATCGAACGCGTGTGGATCAGCGCGCCGCGGTTCGTCATCGAGGCCGCGATGATCCGGGCGCGCGGCAGCGACGTCAGCAGCCGGTCGATCTCCTGCTGCACGCGATCCACGTACGCCGCGTCGGGGCACAGCAGGATGCTTTGCGCCAGTTCGTCGTGCTCGGCCTGCGAGAACAGGTCCATCGCCACCCAGTCCGCCGGCGTCGTGCCGTCCGCCAGCACGAGGATCTCGCTCGGCCCCGCGATCATGTCGATGCCGACCTGGCCGAACACGCGCCGCTTGGCGCTGGCTACGTAGGCATTGCCCGGGCCGGTGATCTTGTCGACGCGCGGCACCGTCTGCGTGCCGTACGCGAGCGCGCCGACCGCCTGCGCGCCACCGATCGCGAACGCGCGGTGCACGCCCGCGACGTGCGCCGCGGCCAGCACCAGGGGGTTGCGCTCGCCCCGCGGCGTGGGCACGACCATCACGATCTCGCCGACGCCGGCCACTTGCGCGGGGATCGCGTTCATCAGCACCGACGACGGATACGCCGCCTTGCCGCCCGGCACGTAGATGCCGACGCGGTCCAGCGGGGTCACCTTCTGCCCGAGCAGCGTGCCGTCCGCGTCGCGGTAGCTCCAGCTCTCGCCGCTCGCCCGCTTCTGCGCCTCGTGGTAGCTGCGCACGCGCGCAGCCGCCGTTTCGAGCGCGGTGCGCTGGTCGGATGGAAGCCCATCGAAGGCCGCCTTCAGGTCGGCCGCCTGCAGCTCGAGGTTTTCCAGGCTGTTCGCCTGCAAGCCATCGAAGCGCGACGTGAACTCCAGCACCGCGGCGTCGCCGCGATCGCGCACGGCCGCCAGGATGTCCGTCACCGCCTGCTCGATCGACGCGTCGGTGTCCGCGGACCAGTGCAGGCGCTGCTGGAACGCGGCGTCGAAGCCCGCATCGGCGGTGGACAGCCGCAAGGGACGCGCGGTGCTCACGCGGACGCCTTTCCGCAGGAAGCCTGCGCGAACGCGTCGATCAGCCGGCGCATCGGGGCCTGCTTCAGCTTCAGCGCGGCCTGGTTGACGACCAGGCGCGAACTGATGTCCATGATGCGTTCGACCTCGACGAGGTCGTTGGCCTTGAGCGTGCTGCCGGTGGACACCAGGTCGACGATGGCATCGGCCAACCCGGTGAGCGGGGCCAGTTCCATGCTGCCGTACAGCTTGATCAGGTCGACGTGCACGCCCTTGGCGGCGAAGAACTCGCGCGCGATGCCCACGTACTTGGTGGCGACGCGCAGGCGCGAACCCTGGCGCACGGCGCTGGCGTAGTCGAAATCGGCGCGCACCGCCACGCTCATGCGGCAGCGCGCGATGGCGAGGTCCAGCGGCTGGTACAGGCCCTGGTTGCCGTGTTCCAGCAGCGTGTCGAGGCCCGTCACGCCGAGGTCGGCGCCCCCGTACTGCACGTAGGTCGGGACGTCGGTGGCGCGCACCAGGACAACGCGGACGTCCGGCTGGTTGGTTGCGAGGATCAGCTTGCGCGACGTGTCCGGGTCCTCCAGCACGCGCACGCCCGCCTGCGCGAGCAGCGGCAGCGTCTCGTCGAAGATGCGGCCCTTGGACAGGGCGAGCGTGATGCCGGTCACCGTCCGCCCACGCGTTCGATGTCGGCGCCGAGGCCGGCGAGCTTGGCTTCCATCCGGTCGTAGCCGCGGTCCAGGTGGTAGATGCGATCGACCAGGGTCTCGCCCTCGGCGACCAGGCCCGCGATCACCAGGCTGGCCGACGCGCGCAGGTCGGTGGCCATCACCGCCGCACCGGACAGGCGCGGCACGCCTTCGATGACCGCGATCTTGCCGTCGACCTGGATGCGCGCCCCGAGCCGCAGCAGCTCGTTCACGTGCATGAAGCGGTTCTCGAAGATGGTCTCGGTCACGTGCGAGGCGCCTTCGGCCACGACGTTCAGCACCATGAACTGCGCCTGCATGTCGGTGGGGAAGCCCGGGTACTCGGTCGTGCGGAAGCTCTGCGCCTTCGGCCGGCCCTCGCTGCGGATGCGGATGCCTTCGGGCACCGGCGTCACCGTCGCGCCGGCGGCGCGCAGCTTCTCGATCACCGCTTCGAGGTGGTCGGCGCGCGCATGCCGCAGCAGCGCGTCGCCCCCGGCCGCGGCGACCGCGCACAGGAACGTGCCCGCCTCGATGCGGTCCGGCACCACGTGGTGCGTGCACCCGGACAGGCGCGACACGCCCTGGATGCGGATGCGGCTGGTGCCGTGGCCCTCGATGCGGGCGCCCATGCGAATGAGCATCTCGGCCAGGTCGGTGACCTCCGGCTCCTGCGCCGCGTTCTCCAGCACCGTCTCGCCTTCGGCCAGGGTGGCGGCCATCAGCAGGTTCTCGGTGCCGGTGACGGTCACCATGTCGGTGGTGATGCTGGCGCCGCGCAGGCGCTCGCGGCCCTTGGGCAGCCTGGCGATCATGTAGCCGTGCTCGACGACGATGTCGGCGCCCATCTGCTGCAGGCCCTTGATGTGCTGGTCGACCGGCCGCGAGCCGATGGCGCAGCCGCCGGGCAGCGACACGGTCGCCTCGCCGAAGCGCGCGAGGAGCGGCCCCAAGGCGAGCACCGAAGCGCGCATCGTCTTCACCAGTTCGTACGGGGCTTCGGGCGTCGTGAGCCCGCGCGCATCGATGTGCACGCGGTCGCCCCCATGGCGGTCGACCTGCACGCCCATGTTGCGCAGCAGCTTGAGCATCGTGCTCACGTCCTGCAGCTGCGGCACGTTCTCCAGGGTGACGGGTTCGTCGGTCAGCAGCGCGGCGCACAGCTCCGGCAGCGCCGCATTCTTGGCGCCGGAAATGCGGACCTCGCCGTGGAGCGCACGGCCCCCGCGAATCAGTAGCTTGTCCATGACAGGTCAGTGGTGGTGGGCGGCCCACTCGGCCGGGGTGTACGTGCGCATCGACAGCGCATGCACCTCGTCCGTGTGCATTCTCGCACCCAGGGTGGCATAGACCAGCTGGTGCCGCTGCACGGGGCGGCGGCCTTCGAAGGCGGCCGACACGATGACGGCCGACCAGTGCCGGCCGTCGCCTTCCACCTCCAGGTGGTCGCAGGCCAGGCCGCTGGCGATGATCGAGCGCAGGTCGTCCGGAGTCATTTCAATTGCGGATCTTGTAGCCGATACGCAGGAGGTGCAGCGCGATCGCGCTGACCACGGCGAAGGCACTGCCGACGATGGCCAGGCTGAGCCAGGGCGACACGTCGCTCACGCCGAAGAAGCCATAGCGGAACCCGTCGATCATGTAGAAGAACGGGTTGAGGTGGCTCACGCCCTGCCAGAACGGCGGCAGCGAGTGGATCGAATAGAACACGCCGGACAGGAATGTCATCGGCATCACGATGAAGTTCTGGAACGCCGCCATCTGGTCGAACTTCTCGGCCCAGAGCCCGGCGATCAGGCCCAGGGCGCCCATCATGCCGGCGCCCAGCAGCGCGAAGACCAGGATCCAGAGCGGCGCGACGAGACCGGGCCGCGCGAACAGCGACGTCACGACGAAGACGCCGATGCCGACGGCGATGCCGCGCGCGACCGAGGCGCCGACGTAGGCGACGAACCAGCTGCGGTGCGACAGCGGCGTGAGCAGCAGGAACACCAGGTTGCCCGTGATCTTGCTCTGGATCAGCGACGAGGAACTGTTGGCGAAAGCGTTCTGCAGCACGCTCATCATCACCAGCCCCGGCACCAGGAACGCGGTGTAGTCGACGGTGCCGTACACCTTGGCCTGGCCTTCGAGCACATGGCCGAAGACGAGCAGGTAGAGCATGGCGGTCAGCACCGGCGCTGCCACCGTCTGGAAGCTCACCTTCCAGAAGCGCAACACTTCCTTGTACAGCAGCGTCTGCCAGCCACCGGCGGTGGGGGCCATCGGCGTCATGCGGCCACCCGTTGCTGGTGCTTGGCCGACATCACGTCGAGGAACACGTCCTCGAGGTCCGGCTTGCGGATCTCGACGTCCTCGACACGCAGGCCCGCCTGGCGGATGGTGGCCAGGTAGGTTTCGATCTCGTGCGCGTCGTGCGCAGGCAGTTGGACGATGCGGCCGGTGACGCGCGCCTTGTCGGCGAACTGCGGCGGCAGCTCGCGGTCGATCTTGAAGCGCAGCACGTTGCTCGAGGCCGCCTTCAGCAGGTCGCTGGTGCGCTCGAGCGCGACGACGCGGCCTTGCTTGAGCATCGCGATGCGGTTGCACAGCGCCTCGGCTTCCTCGAGGTAGTGCGTGGTCAGCAGCACCGTGTGGCCCTGCCGGTTCAGGCGCGCGATGAATTGCCACAGGGTCTGCCGCAGCTCGACGTCGACGCCGGCCGTGGGCTCGTCGAGCACGATCACCGGCGGCTTGTGCACGAGCGCCTGCGCGACCAGCACGCGCCGCTTCATGCCGCCCGACAGCTGGCGCATGTTGGCGTTGGCCTTGTCCGCGAGCCCCAGGCTCTCGAGCAGCTCCGTGATCCAGGCGTCGTTGCCGCGCACGCCAAAGTAGCCGGACTGGATGCGCAGCGCCTCGCGCACGGTGAAGAAGGGATCGAAGACCAGCTCCTGCGGCACCACGCCGAGGTGGCGGCGCGCCTGCGCATATTGCGCCTGCACGTCATGGCCGAGCACGGACACGTTGCCGTCGCTGGCGCGCGCCAGGCCGGCGAGGATGCTGATGAGGGTGGTCTTGCCGGCGCCGTTGGGGCCGAGCAGCCCGAAGAACTCGCCTTCCTCGATATCGAAGGTGACGCCGTCCAGGGCCTTGACGGAGCCGCGCCCGGACTTGAAAGACTTGCTGACCGACTGGAAGGAAATCGCGGGCATGGGAGCCCGCCATTGTAGGTGGCGGCCCTTGCCCCGCGCCGTGGCGGGGCTAGGCGGCCGCGGGGACCAGCAGGTCGGCGACGCCGTACACCGTCGCGAGTTCGCGCAGCCGCTTCGGCATGTTGGCGACCGCGAAGGATTTGCCCTGCGCGAGCGCTTCGCGGCGGCAGTCCAGCAGCACCGCGAGCGCCGACGAATCGAACTGCTGCAGTGCCGAGGCGTCGGCGACCGCATGCGACTGGCCCTGCGTGCGCAGCGCCTGCGCGAGCATGCGCGCGCAGGCGGGCGCCTCGTCGTGGGTCAGCTGCGCCGGCAGGACGAGCACCGCGTCAGCCCTTCTTGCCGCCGGCGGCGTTGGTCTTGTTGCGCTGCGTGAGGGCGGCGATCAGGCCGTCGATGCCCTTGGCATTGATCTCCTGCGCGAACTGGCTGCGGTAGGTATCGACCAGCCACACGCCGAGCACGTTCAGGTTGTAGATCTTCCAGCCGGCGCCCTCGCCCGGCGTCTTCTCCAGGCGGTAATCCAGCTGGATCGGGTCGCCGCGGCCGCGGATCTCGGTGCGCACGACGACTTCCTTGTCCTCCGGCGACGCGCGCAGCGGCTTGACGGTGATGGTCTGGTCGTCGACCTGCGACAGCGCGCCCGCGTACGTGCGCACCAGCAGCGTCTTGAACTCGTCCTGCAGGCGCTTCTTCTGCTCCGGCGTGGCCTGGCGCCAGCCCGGGCCGACGGCCGCGGCCGTCATGCGCTGGAAGTTCACGTTGGGCATGATTTTCGAATCGACCAGCTGCATGATCTTCTCGACGTCGCCCTGCTTGATGGACTTGTCCGACTTGATCGCGCCCAGCGTCTCCTCGGACAGGCGCTTGACCAGTGCGTCGGGTGCCTCGTCGGCGGCCCAGGCGGCGGACGGCAACCCCACGCCGACAGCGGCGAGGGCCAGGGTGGCGGCCGCGAGGCGGCCGAGCATGCGTCGATTCATCAGTTCCCTTTCGGTTGCGGGCGCAGTGCCCGCGATCCATGTTGGAACGCCGGTGCACCGCCGGGTTCCGGCAGCGCGACCTGGCGCGCAACGGATTGCAACTTTAGCGGCTGCGCTATTGGTCCGGGTCGGCCGGAATCTGCCCGTCGTTCGGATCGTCCCGTTCCGTCGCCCTCTTGCGCGCGGCCTCGTCCTCGTCCTCGGCGCGGCGGGTGCCGCTGAAGATGTCGGCCCGCCGCTTCTGCAGGTAGGCGTCGCGCGTGAAGCTGTACTTGTCCAGCGCCGCGCCTTCGAGCACGTCGCCGGCGCGCAGCAGGTTCGAGCGCACGTCGACCACGCGCAGGACGTACAGCGAGTCGCGCGTCGCTTCCGGGTCCAGGTGGTAGAGCGGATCGCCCCGCCAGTCCACGGGCAGGGCCAGCGTGTCGCGCAGCGTCGACGGGCCCAGCAGCGGCAGCACGACGTAGGGACCTGCGGGGACACCCCAGCGGCCCAGCGTCTGGCCGAAGTCTTCCTTGTGGCGGTCGATGTTGGCTTCGCTGGCGATGTCGAGCACGCCGCCCAGGCCGAACACGGAGTTGGTGGCGAAACGGATCCAGTTCTCGGCGGCGTCGTGGATCTTCAGCTGCAGCAGGCTGTTGACGGCCGACCAGCCGTCGCCCAGGTTGCCGAAGAAGTTGGACACGCCGGTGCGCAGCAGCGGCGGCACCTTCTCGCGGTAGAACGTGGCGGTCGGCTTGAGGACGACGGCGTCGACGTTCTCGTTGAAGTTGCTCACCTCGCGGTTGAACGGCTCGAGCGGGTCGTTCGGGTTCGCGTGCGGGCCGCTGGCGCACCCCGCGAGCAGCGCGAGCGACGCCAGCGCGACCACGGCGCGCTGGGTCGTCGGCAGGCGGGGCGCAGTGCGGGGTTTCATTTCTTCGGGGCCGGCGCGGGCGCGTTGCTGCTGCTCCCGCCGTCGGCAGCCTTGTTGTACAGGAACTGGCCGATCAGGTTTTCCAGCACGACGGCCGACTGGGTGCTGCTGATCGTGTCGCCCGCGGCCAGGTTCTTCTCGTCGGAGCCGGCCTCGATGCCGATGTACTGCTCGCCCAGCAGGCCGCTGGTGAGGATCTTCAGCGAGCTGTCCCTGGGGAACTGGAAGCGGTTCTCCATCGCCAGCGTCACGCGCGCCTGGTAGCTCTTGTCGTCGAAGCCGATCGACTCGACGCGGCCGACGACCACGCCGGAGCTCTTGACCGCGGCCTTGGGCTTGAGCCCCCCGATGTTGTCGAACTTGGCGACGACGCGGTAGGTCTGCTGGAAGCTCAGGGTCAGAAGGTTGGCCGCCTGCAGCGCCAGGAAGACGATGGCCGCCGCACCAAGCAGGACGAACAGGCCGACCCAGACATCGTTCTTGCTTCTTTCCATTTTTTCCCTCAGATGCTGAACATCATCGCGGTCAGCACGAAATCGAGTGCGAGCACGGTGAGCGAACCCACCACGACGGTGCGGGTGGTGGCCCGCGAGACACCTTCGGGCGTCGGCTTGGCCTCGAAGCCCTCGAGCAGCGCGATGAACGTCACCGCGATGCCGAACACGAAGCTCTTGAGCACGCCGTTGCCGACGTCCGCCCAGACGTCGACGCCTCCCTGCATCTGGCTCCAGAACGAGCCCGGGTCGACGCCGATCATCAGCACGCCGACCACCCAGCCGCCGATGATGCCCACCGCGTTGAAGACCGCGGACAGCAGGGGCAAGGTGATCACGCCGGCCCAGAAGCGCGGCGCCAGGATGCGGCGAACCGGGTCGACGGCCATCATCTCCATCGCCGAGAGTTGCTCGCCGGCCTTCATCAGGCCGATCTCCGCGGTCAGCGACGTGCCGGCGCGCCCGGCGAACAGCAAGGCCGTGACGACCGGCCCGAGCTCGCGCACCAGCGACAGGGCCACCATGAGGCCGAGCGCCTCGGACGATCCATAGCGTTGCAGGATGTAGTAGCCCTGCAGCCCGAGCACGAAACCGACGAACAACCCCGACACGGCGATGATCGCCAGCGAGTAGTTGCCCAGGAAATGGATCTGGTCGCGGACCAGCCCGAAGCGACCCATGGCCGCGCCGAACAGGGACACGAGCCGCGTGAACAGGCGCGCGCCATGCCCCAGCTCGGCCAGGTACCTGCGCGTCGCGTAGCCGATGTCGGCCGGCTTGTACCAGCTCATCGCCCCAGCCCCCCGCCGAAGTCCTGGTCCACGGACGGCCCCGGATAGTGGAAATGCACCGGGCCGTCGGGCCGGGCGTTCACGAATTGCGACACCAGCGGGTCGGTCGACGCACGCACCTCGGCCGGCGTTCCCTGCGCCGCGATGCCGCCGTTCGCAAGGATGATCACCTTGTCCGCGATCCGGAACGTCTCTTCCAGGTCGTGCGAGACCACGATGCTGGTGATGCCCAGCGTGTCGTTCAGCTGCCGGATCAACTGCGCGGCGGTGCCGAGCGAGATCGGGTCGAGGCCGGCGAACGGCTCGTCGTACATCACCAGTTCCGGATCGAGCGCGATCGCCCGCGCGAGCGCGATGCGGCGCGCCATGCCGCCCGACACCTCGCTGGGCATCAGGTCGCGCGCGCCGCGCAAACCGACCGCATTGAGCTTCATCAGGACGATGTCGCGCACCAGCGGCTCGGGCAGCCGCGTGTGTTCGCGCAGCGGGAACGCCACGTTGTCGAACACGGACATGTCGGTGAAGAGCGCGCCGAACTGGAACAGCATGCCCATGCGCCGGCGCATCGCGTAGAGGCCCTTCGCATCGAGCGTCGCGATGTCCTGGCCGTCGAACAGCAGTTCGCCCGACTGCGCGCGGACCTGGCCGCCGATCAGGCGCAGGACGGTGGTCTTGCCGCCGCCGGACGCCCCCATCAGCGCGGTGACCTTGCCGCGCGGCACGGTGAAGCTCACGCCATCGAGGATGCGGCGCTCCCCGTAGCCGAAGCTCAGGTTGCGGCAATCGACGAGTGGGCCGTCGGGGTCGGGCATGCGGTCGGAAGAGCCTGCGCGCGGCAGGCCGGCAGTGGCGGAACCAGCAATGATAAGGGTTGCCCCTAGGTGGCGCCGCGGCCCGGACATCCGGCCGCCCTCCCCGGACGGGAGGCGGCCGGTTGTCGTTTTTTCAGCGCGGAAGGTCCGAGAACCCCATGAGGAATTCGTCGACCGCGCGTGCGGCCTGGCGACCCTCGCGGATCGCCCACACCACGAGGGACTGGCCGCGGCGGATGTCGCCGGCGGCGAACACCTTGGGCACGCTGGTCGCGTAGCCGCCGATGAACTCGGTGCTCGCCTTGGCGTTGCCGCGCGTGTCCTTGTCGACGCCGAAGCCCTCGAGGATCGACGCCACCGGGCTGGTGAAGCCCATGGCCAGCAGGACGAGGTCGGCACGCAGCGTCTGCTCGCTGCCAGGCACCTCGACCATCTTGCCGTCCTTCCACTCGACCCGGACCGTCTTGACCCCAGTGACCTTGCCCTTCTCGCCGATGAATTCCTTGGTGGCGATGGCGAACTCGCGGTCGCAGCCTTCCTCGTGCGAGGAACTGGTACGCAGCTTGTACGGCCAGTAGGGCCAGGTGAGCTCCTTGTTCTCCTCTTCGGGCGGCTGCGGCATCAGTTCGAACTGCACGACGCTCGCGGCGCCATGGCGGTTGCTGGTGCCCACGCAGTCGCTGCCGGTGTCGCCGCCGCCGATGACGATGACGTGCTTGCCGTCGGCGCGGATCTGGCCCTTGACCTTGTCGCCTGCGACGACGCGGTTCTGCTGCGGCAGGAACTCCATCGCGAAGTGCACGCCGTCCAGGTCACGCCCGGGCACCGGCAGGTCGCGCGACTGCTCCGCCCCACCGGCCAGGACCACCGCGTCGAAATCGGACAGCAACTGCTTCGGCTCGATCGTCTCCTTGGCCAGGTTGGTGACCTTGGAGCCCTTGGGCAGGCTGCCGATCATCACGCCGGTGCGCACCGTCACGCCCTCCGCCTTCATCTGGTCGATGCGGCGGTCGATGTGCGACTTCTCCATCTTGAAGTCGGGAATGCCGTAGCGCAGCAGGCCGCCGAGGCGGTCGTTCTTCTCGAACAGCGTGACTTCGTGGCCGACGCGTGCCAGTTGCTGCGCGGCCGCCATGCCCGCGGGGCCGGAGCCGACCACCGCGACCTTCTTGCCGGTCTTGATGCGCGGCACGCGCGGCTGCACCCAGCCGTTCTGCCACGCGCGATCGGCGATCGCGTGCTCGATGGACTTGATGCCCACCGGGTCGGCGTTGTAGTTCAGCGTGCAGGCCGCTTCGCACGGCGCCGGGCAGATGCGGCCGGTGAACTCCGGGAAGTTGTTGGTCGAGTCCAGCACCATCCAGGCGTTCTGCCAGTCCTGCTGGAACACCAGGTCGTTGAAGTCGGGGATGACGTTGTTGACGGGGCAGCCGCTGTTGCAGAACGGCGTGCCGCAGTCCATGCAGCGGGCGGCCTGCACCTTCGACTGCGAGTCGTCCAGCCCGATGACGAACTCGCGGTAGTCCTTCAGGCGCTCCTTCGGCGGCTTGTAGCCCTCCTCCAGGCGCTCGTACTCCATGAAGCCGGTGATCTTTCCCATGTTCGTGTCCTCGTCCCGCGCTTACTTGGCCGCCACCGGCTCGCGCACCATCGCCGCGTGGGCGTCGTTGCCCGCGCTGGCCTCCTCGACCTGCCGCTCGTGCATCTCGGCCAGGGCCCGCTTGTATTCGTTCGGGAACACCTTCACGAACTTGCCGCGCGTGTCCTTCCAGTGGTCCAGGATCTCGCGCGCGCGGCGGCTGCCGGTCCAGCGGTTGTGGTCCTCCAGCAGCTTCTTGAGCAGCGCCTCGTCGGCCTGGCCCGCATGCAGCTTCGTGGCAGCGGCGGTGGCCTTCTGCTCCGTCGCCGGCAGCACGCGCTCGAGCGTGACCATCGCGGTGTTGCAGCGGCTGGCGAACTCGCCGTCCTCGTCGTAGACGTAGGCAACGCCGCCGGACATGCCGGCCGCGAAGTTGCGGCCGGTCCTGCCGAGCACGACGACCGTGCCGCCGGTCATGTACTCGCAGCCGTGGTCGCCGGTGCCTTCGACGACGGTGGTCGCGCCCGACAGGCGCACCGCGAAGCGTTCGCCCGCGACGCCGGCGAAGAACGCCTCGCCGGTGGTGGCGCCGTACAGCGCGGTGTTGCCGATGATGATGTTCTTCGTGGCCTCGCCGCGGAAGTCGATGCTCGGGCGCACGACGATGCGGCCGCCCGACAGGCCCTTGCCCGTGTAGTCGTTGGCATCGCCGATCAGGTACAGCGTGATGCCCTTGGCCAGGAACGCGCCGAACGACTGGCCGCCCGTGCCTTCGAGCTGGATGCGGATGGTGTCGTCGGGCAGGCCTTCGGGATGCACCTTGGTGAGCGCGCCCGACAGCATCGCGCCGACGGAGCGGTTGACGTTGCGCGCCACCTCCATGAACTGCACCTTCTCGCCGCGCTCGATGGCGGGCTTGCTGCGCTCGATCAGGACGTTGTCCAGGCTCTTGTGCAGGCCGTGGTCCTGCGCCTCGACGTGGAAGCGCGCGACCTCGGCGGGCACGTTGGGTTGCGCGAACAGGCGGCTGAAGTCCAGCCCGCGCGCCTTCCAGTGCTCGACGCCCTTGCGCACGTCGAGCAGGTCGGTGCGGCCGACCAGGTCGTCGAACTTGCGGATGCCCAGCTGCGCCATGATCTGGCGCACTTCCTCGGCGACGAAGAAGAAGTAGTTGACGACGTGCTCGGGCTTGCCGGCGAACTTGGCGCGCAGCACCGGGTCCTGCGTGGCCACGCCCACCGGGCAGGTGTTCAGGTGGCACTTGCGCATCATGATGCAGCCCTCGACCACCAGTGGCGCGGTGGCGAAGCCGAATTCATCCGCGCCCAGCAGCGCGCCGATGGCGACGTCGCGGCCGGTCTTCATCTGGCCGTCGGCCTGCACCCGGATGCGGCCGCGCAGGCGGTTCAGCACCAGGGTCTGCTGGGTCTCGGCCAGGCCGATCTCCCACGGCGAACCCGCGTGCTTGATCGACGACCAGGGCGAAGCCCCGGTGCCGCCGTCGTGGCCGGCGATCACGACGTGGTCGGCCTTGCACTTGGCGACGCCGGCCGCGATGGTGCCCACGCCGACTTCGGACACCAGCTTCACGCTGATGGACGCGTGCGTGGCGACGTTCTTCAGGTCGTGGATCAGCTGCGCGAGATCCTCGATCGAGTAGATGTCGTGGTGCGGCGGCGGCGAGATCAGGCCCACGCCGGGTACCGAGTAGCGGAGCTTGCCGATGTACGGCGACACCTTGCCGCCCGGCAGCTGGCCGCCCTCGCCGGGCTTGGCGCCCTGCGCCATCTTGATCTGGATCTGGTCGGCGGACGCCAGGTATTCGGCCGTCACACCGAAGCGGCCCGACGCGACCTGCTTGATGCGCGAACGCAGCGAGTCGTTGTCGGCCAGCGGGATGTCGACCTCGACCACGTCCTTGCCGATGATCTGGGCCATGGTCTGGCCCTGCTTGATCGGGATGCCCTTGAGTTCCTGGCGGTAGCGCGCAGGGTCCTCGCCGCCTTCGCCGGTGTTGCTCTTGCCGCCGATGCGGTTCATGGCGACGGCGAGCGTCGCGTGCGCCTCGGTGGAGATGGAGCCGAGCGACATCGCGCCGGTGGCAAAGCGCTTGACGATCTCCTTGGCGGGCTCGACCTCGTCAACGGGGATCGCCTTGCCCGGGTCGACCTTGAACTCGAACAGGCCGCGCAGCGTCATGTGGCGGCGGCCCTGGTCGTTGACCAGCTGGGCGTACTCCTTGTACGTGCTCCAGTTGTTGGCGCGCGCGGCGTGCTGCAGCTTGGCGATGGCGTCGGGCGTCCACATGTGCTCTTCGCCACGGGTGCGCCACGCGTATTCGCCGCCCGCGTCGAGCATGGTCGACAGCACCGGGTCGTTGCCGAAGGCGGCCTTGTGCATGCGGATCGCTTCCTCGGCGATCTCGAACACGCCGATGCCCTCGACGCGGCTGGCGGTGCCGGTGAAGTACTTCTCCACCGTGTCGCCGTTCAGGCCGATGGCCTCGAACAGCTGGGCGCCGCAGTAGGACATGTACGTCGACACGCCCATCTTGGACATGATCTTGGACAGGCCCTTGCCGATCGCCTTGACGTAGTTGTAGATGGCCTTCTCGGCCGACAGGTCGCCCGGCAGGTCCTTGTGGATCGCCACCAGCGTTTCCATCGCCAGGTACGGGTGCACGGCCTCGGCCCCATAGCCGGCGAGCACGGCGAAGTGGTGCACTTCGCGCGCGGAGCCAGTCTCGACGACCAGGCCCGCGGTGGTGCGCAGGCCCTCGCGCACCAGGTGCTGATGGATCGACGACAGCGCGAGCACGGCCGGGATGGCAACGCGCTGCGGGCCGACGCCACGGTCGCTGATGATCAGGATGTTCTTGCCGGACTTCAGCGCGTCGACCGCTTCGGCGTTGAGCGACGCGAGCTTCGCCTCGACGCCCTCCTTGCCCCACGCGAGCGGGTAGGTGATGTCCAGTTCGTAGCTGCGGAACTTGCCCTGCGTGATCTTGTCCGCCGCGCGCAGCTTGGCGATGTCGGCGAAGTCCAGCACCGGCTGGCTCACCTCCAGCCGCAGCGGCGGGTTGACCTGGTTGATGTCCAGCAGGTTCGGCTTCGGGCCGATGAAGGACACCAGCGACATCACGATCGCCTCGCGGATCGGGTCGATCGGCGGGTTGGTCACCTGCGCGAACAGCTGCTTGAAATAGTTGTACAGCGGCTTGTTCTTGCTCGACAGCACCGCCAGCGGCGTGTCGTTGCCCATCGAGCCGATACCCTCTTCGCCCGCCACCGCCATCGGCGACATCAGGAACTTGAGGTCTTCCTGCGTGTAGCCGAACGCCTGCTGGCGGTCCAGCAGCGGCACCGAGCTCTCGGGCGCGTCACCCGCGTTGTCGGACAGGTGGTCCAGCTTGATGCGCAGGTTCTCGATCCACTGCTTGTACGGGCGGCTGTTGGCCAGCTGGGCCTTCAGTTCCTCGTCGTCGATCATGCGGCCCTGCTCGAGGTCGATCAGGAACATCTTGCCGGGCTGCAGGCGCCATTTGCGCACGATCCTGTTCTCCGGCACCGGCAGCACGCCGGATTCCGAAGCCATGATCACGAGGTCGTCGTCCGTGACGCAGTAACGCGAGGGACGCAGGCCATTGCGGTCCAGCGTGGCGCCGATCTGGCGGCCGTCCGTGAACACGATCGACGCCGGGCCGTCCCACGGCTCCAGCATCGCCGCGTGGTACTCGTAGAACGCCTTGCGGCGCTCGTCCATCGTCGTGTGCTGCTCCCACGGCTCGGGGATCATCATCATCACGGCCTGTGCGAGCGGGTAGCCCGCCATCGTGAGCAGTTCGAGGCAGTTGTCGAACGTCGCCGTGTCGGACTGGCTGGGGAAGCTGATGGGATACAGCTTGTTCAGGTCGCCGCCGAGCACCGGCGAGGACATCACGCCCTCGCGGGCGCGCATCCAGTTGTAGTTGCCCTTGACCGTGTTGATCTCGCCGTTGTGCGCGACGTAGCGGTACGGGTGCGCCAGCGGCCACTCGGGGAAGGTGTTGGTCGAGAAGCGCTGGTGCACGAGCGCCAGCGCGGAGACGCAGCGCGGGTCCTTCAGGTCCAGGTAGTACTCGCCGACCTGGTCCGCCAGCAGCAGGCCCTTGTAGACCACGGTGCGGCTGGACATCGAGGGGACGTAGTACTCCTTCGAGTGCTTCAGGCGCAGGTTCTGGATGGCGGCGCTGGCCGTCTTGCGGATGACGTACAGCTTGCGCTCGAGCGCGTCCTGCACGATGACGTCGGTGCCGCGGCCGATGAAGACCTGGCGGATCACCGGCTCCTTCTGGCGCACGGCGGGCGACATCGGCATCTCGCGATCGACCGGCACGTCGCGCCAGCCGAGGAGCACCTGGCCCTCGACCTTGATCGCGCGCTCCAGCTCCTGCTCGCAGGCGAGCCGTGACGCGTGTTCCTTCGGCAGGAAGATCATGCCGACGCCGTACTCGCCGGGCGGCGGCAGCTCGACGCCCTGCTTGGCCATCTCCTCGCGGTAGAGCGAATCCGGCAGCTGCAACAGCAGCCCGGCGCCGTCGCCCATGAGCTTGTCGGCACCGACAGCGCCACGGTGGTCGAGGTTCTGGAGGATCTTCAGCCCCTGCGCGACGATGGCGTGGGACTTCTCGCCCTTGATGTGGGCGACGAAACCGACGCCGCAGGCGTCGTGCTCGTTCTGCGCCGAATACAGGCCCTGCTCTTGCAAAAAGGAAATCTCGGCAGCCGTGGTCATGGGCGCTCCGGGGAAATACTGATGGCGGGTCCGCGATCGTAGTGCAGCGCAGCACGACCGCCAAGCGGAATATTCGGGGTCAGATTCCAATTTCGGCCCCGGCGTCTACGCGCCGCGTATGAATTGGGGACAGATCAAACTAGCTTGCGAGGTCGCCCTGCACTCTTGGGGCTCGGCCGCCGCGGCGCGTGCTCGCCCAAGTGCGCGAGGAACTGCGCGTCGCCAGCCGCCCAGCCGCGGAACGTCGCGTCCGTGAGCAGGTCGCGGGTGTCCTTGGCGATGCCCGCGGCCACCAGGTCCGCATACGCCTGCTCGCGCGCGAACGGGGTGTTGCCCAAGGCCCAGTACAGCGGATGAGGCGTCACCAGGCGATCCGGGAGTGTCCCGACATAGTGCCGATGGCTCGACCAGGGCCAGTCCGCCGCGCTGGCAACGATGCCCGCGCGCACCGGGTTCAGGTCCATGTAGACCATGCAGGCCAGCAGGTAACGGTCCGCCTGGACCAGCGTCGACTTGTACCGGCCTTCGAACAGCGTGCCGGTGCGTCCATGCCGATCGTTGAAGTGCCGCACGTAGCGGCGGCCGATCGCTTGCAGCAGTCGTGGCACGCCCGTGCCCGTCTCGGGGGTGGCGAGCAGGTGCACGTGGTTGTCCATGAGCACGTAGGCATGGACGGCAACGCCCTGCTCCTTTGCGTTCTGCTCGACCAGCTTCAGCAACAGGCGACGGTCGTCGTCGTCCGCGAAGATCGGCTGGCGGTTGTTCCCCCGCTGGATGATGTGGTGCGGGTAGCCGGGGACGGTCAGTCGGGCGAGGCGAGCCATGGGTGCGCTGCAGAATTGGAATCTGACCCCCATTATCAGTCGTTGGCCGACGGGGGCACGCCGCTCCCGCTGACAGCTCCCGCCAGAGTGGGTACCCACAATGACCGGCTAGGAGTGCCTGCCGATGTCGTTCACGGCCGTCATGATCGCGTTCCTGGTCTTCATGGCCGGGGTGGTGTGGGCTGCCGTCGTGGTCGGCGTCCCGCAGGAGTACATCGCCATCGGCGCCGCGGTGCTGATCGGCGCCGGGATCGTGGGCGCGATCCTGGCCGGCCGGCACGGCCCGCCCCGGCGCTGATCAGGCCGGCAGCCCGGGGAACCGCACGGGCTCCAGCGCCTGCAACCCGAATTCCCCCAGCAGCGCACGCAGCCGCTCGGCCGCGCTGCGTTTGCGCTGCCCGGTGCGCCGCGCCAGGATCAGCTCGTTCTTCATCGAGTGCTCCCAGCCCACCAGCTCGGTCACCGTGACCTGGTAGCCGCGCGCCTCCAGGTACAGGCAGCGCAACACGTTCGTCAGCTGGCTGCCGACCTCGCGCGTGTGCAATGGATGGCGCCACAGTTCCGCCAGCGGCGTGCGTGACAGCGCCAGTGCCTTGTGCTGGCGCAGGTTGGCCGCGACTTCGGCCTGGCAGCACGGCACCAGCGCCATTGCCTGCGCGTCCTTCTGCAGCCCGAACGCGATCGCGTCGTCCGTCGCGGTGTCGCACGCATGCAGGGCGGTGACCAGGTCGAACTGCGCGGGAAGGTCCTCCCGATGCGCCGCGTCGGCCGCGGCGATGTTGAGGAAGTGCATGCGCTCGAAGCCCAGCCGGCGCGCGAGGTCCTGTGATCGCGCGACGAGTTCCGGCCGCGTCTCGATGCCCCACACCTGTCCGCTGCCCTGCCCTCGCAACGTGAGGTCATAGAGGATGAAGCCGAGATAGGACTTGCCGGCGCCGTGGTCGGCGACGAGGGGGCCGCCTTCGTGCCTGGGCAGGTCGCCCAGCAGTTCCTCGATGAAACGGTGCAGGTGGTAGACCTGCTTGAGCTTGCGGCGCGAGTCCTGGTTCAGCTTGCCTTCGCGCGTCAGGATGTGCAGTTCCTTGAGCAGCTCGACGGACTGGCCCGGACGCAAATCGAGGTCCGTGGCAACGCTCATGGCGAGGCTCCCACGTCGAGCGCCGCCCACCCTTCGGCGCCGAGCGCGCGCAGCTTGCCGATGTTGGCCCCGAAGATCGCCTCGGCATCCGGGAACGCTTCCACCGCGCGGTCGATGCTCGCTTCGCGCAGCAGGTGCAGCGTGGGATGCGGCGCGCGATTGCTGTTGTTGCCCGGATCGTCCTCGGCCGCGTCCGCGAAGTGGAAGCGCGGATGGAAGCTCGCGAGTTGCAGCACACCGTCGAGCCCGCGCCTGGACAGCAGGCGATCGCCTTCGCGCACCAGGTCGTTGAACAGCAGGAAGTCGTCGAAGCCGCGTGGCAGCACCAGCAGCGTCGTGTCGCGCTCGGCGGAGTCCATCCCCAGCAGGGCGCCGGCTTCACGGCCGAGGGCATCGAGCACGCCCGCGAACGAATCGTCGTCGCACGACGCGAAATGCACCTGCCCCTTGGCCTGCACGGCCTTGGCGAACGGGCACAGGTTGAGGCCGATCACCGCACGCTTGAGCCAGCGCTGGATGTCGGCGATGGCGGAAGCGGAATCCGGCGTCGTCATGGGAAGGCGCGGATTCTAGGTGGCGCGCGACAGCCGTGCGGCCCATGCGGCCAAGGCGAGCCCGCACCCGGCGCAGGCGCAGGTGACGACCCAGCTCCACTGCCAGCCGCCGACGAGGGCCGCAACCCAGGCCACGACCGGCGGACCGGCGAATTGCCCGAAGGCTGACCACTGCTGCATCCACCCCACCGTCGTGGACACCGTCTCCTCGCCCGGCGCCAGCCGCACCGCCAGCGAGAACAAGGTGCCCGGCACCATCCCGCCCACCATCGAGAACGCCAGCACGGCCGCATAGCGCAGGAAGGCGCCACCCGTGTCCTGCGCGAGCCAGGGCATGAACGCGACGAAGGTGCCAAGGCCCATCACGGCATAGCCGATGGCGAGCAGCCTGTGCGCCGGGACGCCCCGCTGCAGCAAGCGACCCGACGCCAGGTTGCCCACCATGTTCACGGCCGCGGCCAGCGCGGTCGCCGGGGCTGCCCATGACGGCGCCATGCCGGAAGCCAGGTAGATCGATGGCAGGAAGCCGATCACCGCCAGCCACTGCGCCGAATACACGGCGAAGGCGAGTGCCACCATCCAGGGACCCGGCGCGCCCAACGTGGCGCGCATCCGCGAGCCCCACCCCTGTGCGGAGCGTGCGCGCCCCGCATCTACAGGCAGCGCGGCAGCCAGCCAGCACGCGAGCAGCAACGACACGCCGCCCAGCAGCCACCACCACGCGGGCCACCCTGCGGCCGCGATCCAGGCGGGTCCGACCAACAAGGCCGCCGCGGTGGCGAACGGCATGTAGGCGCCCCACACGCCCAGCATCGCGCTCATGCGGTCCGCCGGCACCAGCCGCCGGATCAGCGCCGGCGCGGGCATGGACGCGGCGAGGAAGCCGAAACCCTCGACGGCGCGTAGCGCGAGCAACGACGCGGGGGATTGCACGTAGCCACCAGCCACGCTGGCCGCGCCGACGACAAGCAGGCCCAGGACCATCGTGCGCTTGAGCCCGACGACATCGGAGGCGAGACCGACGGCCAGTCCCAGCGTCATCCCGGCGAGCTGCACCAGCGACAGCAGGAATCCCGCCTCGACCAGCGAGATGCCGAGCGCGTCGCGCAAGACGGGGATGGCGGGCGGCAGCTTGCCGACGTGCAGCGCCGCGGCGACGCCGCCGGCGACGACGAGCCACGCCGCACCGGTGCCGGTGCGCCTCACGGCAACAGCCGGTCGCCGGTGAGGCGCTCGTGCTCGCGCACGGCGAACCGGTCCGTCATGCCGGCGATGTAGTCGGCCACCGCGCGTTCGCGATCCGCGCGCGCCGCGAAGCCGACCTGCATCTCGTCCGGCTGCCTGCAATAGGCAGTGAACAGGCCGCGCACGATCTCGCGTGCCCGTGAAGTCGTGTCCATCACTTGCGGATGGCGGTACAAGTTGCGCAGGAGGAACTGCTTCAGGAAGGAGGACGATGCCCGCATCGGTTCGCTGAACCCAACCACCGGCCGCGCGCGGCGCGCCTCGTCCGCGCTGGCGATGTCCCCCGCCCCGAGCGCGGCGCGGGTGGCCTCGATCACGTCGTACACCTGCGCGCTGAGCATGCGGCGGATGGCTTCGTACAGGACGCGTCGCCCGGCCAGCGAAGGATGGTCATCCTGCACCGACGCCTTGTGCATCGCGAACAGCGGCACTTCCTCGAGCTGCTCCAGCGTGAGCAGCCCGGACCGCACCCCGTCGTCGATGTCGTGCGCGTTGTAGGCGATCTCGTCCGCGAGGTTGCACAGCTGCGCCTCGAGCGACGGCTGCGTGCGGTCGATGAACCGCCGCCCCACCCCGCCGGGCTCCACGGCCTCCAGGCGCTGCGCGTTCGCGAGCGAACAGTGCTTGAGGATGCCTTCGCGCGTCTCGAACGTGAGGTTCAGGCCGTCGAAATCGGGATAGCGCTCCTCGAGGCGGTCGACGACGCGCAGGCTTTGCAGGTTGTGCTCGAACCCGCCGTGGCTCGCCATGCACTCGTTCAACGCGTCCTGCCCCGCGTGGCCGAACGGGGTGTGCCCCAGGTCATGCGCGAGCGCGATGGCCTCGACCAGGTCCTCGTTCAGCCCGAGCGGCCGCGCGATCGAGCGGGCCAGCTGCGCCACCTCCAACGAGTGCGTCATCCGCGTGCGGAACAGGTCGCCTTCGTGGTTGACGAACACCTGCGTCTTGTAGACGAGCCGGCGGAACGCGGTGGAGTGCACGATGCGGTCCCGGTCGCGCTGGTAGTCGGTGCGCGTGGGTGCGCCGGCTTCGCCGAAGCGCCGCCCCCGCGTGCGGGCGGGGTCGCTTGCATAAGGCGCCAGGACGCCGGGGACCGCCGCGACTTCCGCCATGGGTCAGCCCGTGCAGGCGGCCAGCACGTCGCGCACGATCGCGTCCGGCGCCGGGCGCAGCACCGCCCGCCCGGGGGCCTCGATCACGATGAAGCGGATGTCGCCGCCCTCGGCCTTCTTGTCCACGCGCATCAGCTCGAGATAGCGGTCGGCGCCGAGCGACGGCCCACGCACCGGCAACCCCGCCGCCCGCAGCAGGGCGGTCAAGCGCTCGACGAACGCGGCGTCGACGTGCCCGAGCCGCTGCGACAATTCCGCGGCCATCACCATGCCGCAGCCGACGGCTTCGCCGTGCAGCCACTCGCCGAAGCCGAGCCCGGCTTCGATGGCGTGCCCGAAGGTGTGCCCGAAATTGAGGATCGCGCGCACCCCGCCCTCGCGCTCGTCCTGGCCGACGACCCAGGCCTTGATCTCGCAGCTGCGGCGCACCGCATGCGCGAGCGCGTCGCGGTCGCGTGCCAACAGCGCGGGCAGGTTCCGCTCCAGCCAGGAGAGGAAGTCCATGTCGGCGATCGGGCCGTACTTGATCACCTCGGCCAGGCCGGCGCTGAATTCGCGCGGCGGCAGCGTGTCCAGCACCGCGAGGTCGCACACGACGCGCGCGGGCTGGTGGAACGCGCCGATCATGTTCTTGCCCAGTGGGTGGTTGATCGCGGTCTTGCCCCCGACCGACGAATCGACCTGCGCCAGCAGCGTCGTAGGCACCTGCACGAACGGCACGCCGCGCATGTAGCAGGCGGCCGCGAAGCCCGCCATGTCGCCGACGACGCCGCCGCCCAGCGCGAACAGCACCGTCTTGCGGTCGCAGCCGTGGCGCAGCAGCGCGTCGAAGATGGCGTTCAGCGTGGCCCAGTCCTTGTGCGCCTCGCCATCGGGCAGCACGACCTGGTGCACTTGCGGATAGTGCGGCGCCAGCGCGCTGCGCAGCGCCTCGAGGTACAGCGGCGCCACCACGTCGTTGGTGACGACCATCGCCGCCGCGGCGCGTGGCAGGCCGGCCCAGCTGTCCGTGTCGCCGAGCAGGCCGGTGCCGATGGAGATGGGGTAACTGCGCTCGCCCAGGTCGATGCGGACCCGGTGCCATTCATGCGCCGTCGCGCTCGCGGGAGACATGCCCGCAGTGTACGGTGGGCCGCGTCAGCCGTTGAGCGCGCCGCCGAGCTCCAGCTGCATCATCACCATGTTGACCAGCGTGCTCACGCTGGGCCGGCCGGTGTCGACGATGAACTCGGCGACCTCGCGGTACAGCGGGTCGCGCTGGGCGAACAGGTCGCGCAACGCCTTCTGCGGGTCGGCGACCTGCAGCAGCGGGCGCTTGGTGTCGTTGCGCAGCCGGCGCCAGAGCTCCTCGGGCGAAGCGCGCAGGTAGACGACGTGGCCGGCCGCACGCAGGGTGTCGCGATTCGCGGGCCTCAGGACGGAGCCCCCGCCGGTGGCCAGCACGCAGGCCGGTCCGGCCGCAAGATCGGCGAGCACCTGCTGTTCGAGGTCGCGAAAAGCCGATTCGCCCTCGCGGGCAAAGAAGTCACGGATCGAGCAGCCCAGGCGCTGCTCGATCACGTGGTCCGAATCGGTGAAGGGAAGTCCCACCCGCCGCGCGAGGCCGCGGCCGACGGTGGACTTCCCGGAGCCCGGCAGGCCGACCAGCACGAGACTGCGCATGCGGTCGGCCGCGGGCGGCGTGCGTCAGCGGATCGCGCCGCGCTCGGCCACCATCTTGGGCGTGATGAAGACCAGCAGTTCCTGCTTGTTCGACGTGCGCTGGCGGTTCTTGAACAGGTTGCCCACCACCGGCACGTCGCCCAGCAACGGCACCTTCGCCTCGGTCTCGGATTCGGTCAGCTCGAAGATGCCGCCGATGACGACCGTGCCGCCGTTCTCGACCAGCACGTTGGTGCGGATGTGCTTGGTGTTGATCGCGATGCCGGCCGCCGTGGTCTCGCCGCGGCTGTCCTTGCTGATGTCCAGGTCCAGCATGATGTTGCCTTCCGGCGTGATCTGCGGCGTGACTTCCAGCTTCAGCGTCGCGCGGCGGAACGCCACCGACGTCGCACCGCTGGACGTGGCCTGCTGGTACGGGAATTCCGTGCCCTGCTCGATCAGCGCCTTGGTCTTGTCGGCGGTCACCACGCGCGGGCTGGACACCAGGCGGCCCTTGCCGTCGGCCTCCAGCGCGGAGAGCTCGAGGCTCAGGAAGCGATCCGCGGCGGCGTTGAACAGCGCGATGGCGAAGTTCGCGGCCGGGAAGCCGCCGGCTCCGGACGACGGCAGGTTCACGAAGCTCGTGTTGACGGAGTTGAACGTCTCCTTCGTCCGCTCGAGCGCCCCGACTTGTGCGTTCACCGCGTCATAGGACCCGCTGATGGACGCGCGCTGGTTGTTGAAGCTGCCGTAGCCAGGCGTCGCGCCGGCAGGGCTGGTGCCGCGCAGGTCCACCGCACCCAGGCGGGCGCCGATCGACTTGCCGAACGTGTCGGACGCTTCGACGATGCGTGCCTCGATCATGACCTGGCGGACCGGGATGTCGACTTTCGCGATCAGGTCCTGCACCTGCTCCAGGCGGCTGGCGATGTCGGTGATGAACAGCTGGTTGGTGCGCGACTCGAAGATCACGCTGCCCCGCGAGGACAGGATACGCGTCGCGCCGGCGGCGCCCGTGCCGAGCAGGCCCCGGGCGACGTCTTCCGCCTTCGCGTAGTTCAGCTTGAAGTCCTGGGTGCGCACCGGTTCCAGCGTCTGGATCTGCGCGCGCGACTCGAGCTCGAGCTTCTCCTTGGCGGCGATCTCGTCCTTGGGCGCGATCCACAGCACGTTGCCGGCCTTGCGCATGCCCAGGCCCTTGGCCTGCAGGATGATGTCCAGCGCCTGGTCCCAGGGCACGTCCTTCAGTCGCAGCGTGACGGCGCCCGTGACGGAGTCCGAGGTCACGATGTTGAAGTTGGTGAAGTCGGCGATCACCTGCAGCAGCGAGCGCACTTCGATGTTCTGGAAGTTCAGCGACAGCTTCTCGCCCGTGTAGCCCGGGCCCTGCGACAGCTTGTTCGGGTCCACCTTCAGCTGGCGCACTTCGACGACGAACTGGTTGTCGCTCTGGTACGCGCTGTGCTCCCACTGCCCGCGCGGCTCGATGACCACGCGCACGCGGTCGCCTTGCTGGAAGGTGGTGACGTTCTGGATCGGCGTGCCGAAGTCGGCGACGTCAAGCCGGCGGCGCAGCCCTTCGGGCAGCGTCGACTTCAGGAAGTCGACCACCAGGGTCTGGCCCTGCTGGCGGATGTCGACGCCCACCTGGTTGCTGGGCAGCTCGACGAGCACGCGGCCGGAGCTGTCGGGCCCGCGGCGGAAGTCCAGGTCCTTGATCGGCTGCGACTCGCGGTTGCGGCTCTCGGCGAAGGTGGCCGTGCCGCTGGTCGCGGCCGGTGCGGGCGACGCGGCGCCCGCGCCATCGAGCGAGACGAGCAGCGAATTGCCCTGCAGCTGCGCCTTGTAGCCCGTGGGCGACTTCAGGTTCAGCACCAGGCGCGTGCGGTCACCGGCGGTGACGACGTTCACCGAGCGCAGGTTGCCCGTGTTCATTTCGACCGACGAGCGGCCCAGGCCGTTGCTGGCCCCCGGCACGTCCAGCGCGATGCGCGCCGGCGACTGCACGACGAAGCCCGCGGGCACGGCGGCCAGCGGCTGCGCAAAGTCGATGCGCACGACCTCGGCGCCTCCCTGCACGGAGCTCGTGATCGACTGCACCACGTTCTGCGCGTGCGCGGGCACCGCCAGTGCCAGCGCGAACAGCCACCCGCACCACGCGAGCGCGCGCCCCCAGGCCATATGGTTCTCTTTCTTCATTTCGCCCTCTCTTGCAATTGGAGCGTCGCAGTGCGCTCGATCCACTCGCCCGCAGCGTCCTGCACGATTTCGCGCAGGCTCACCTCGCTCTCGCCGATCTTGACGATGCGGCCGTAGTTCTGGCCGAGGTAGTTGCCGGGACGGACCTGGTAGAGCAGCTTGTCGACCCGGACCAGCGCGACCGGCTGGCCCTGCTTGACGAGGCTGCCCACCATCACCATGGCGTCGAGCGGATAGCCCTCGAGGGGCTCCTTGCGGCGCGACAGTTCGGGCGCCAGCAGGGCGGCGCTCGAGGTCGACTGCGTCGTCTCCCGCTTGAGGGCCTGCGTCAGCTTCTGGCTGCTGAAGGGATCCACCGCCGCTTCCTGGGTGTAGGCCTGCGGCGTGAACTTCTTGGGTTCGGGGATCGGCTGGATCTTCGGCTTCGTCTGGGCCCGCTGCTGCGTCATCCAGGCCTGGATCTCCTCGACGTTGGAGGATCCGCAGCCGGCCAGGGCGGCGACGGCGAGCACGGCGGGAACGAGGCGAACGGCGGTCATTTCTTGGCTCCGGGCGCGGCCTTGCGCTGCTTCGCCACCTCGTCGGAGTCGAGGTAGCGGAACGTCTTCGCGGTCGCCTCCATCAGCAGCGAGCCGTTGGCGTCCTTCGGCGGCGAGATCGCGATGTTGTTCAGCGTCACGATGCGCGACAGGTTGGCCACGTCGGAAGCGAACGCCCCGACGTCGTGGTAGCGGCCGGTCACCTTCAGCGCGATCGGCAGTTCCGCGTAGTACTCCTTGACGTTCACCTGCCCCGGGCGGAACAGTTCGAACGTGAGGCTGCGGCCGAGGCCGGCCTGGTTGATGTCCGACAGCAGGGCGTCCATCTCGGCCTTGCTAGGCAACTGCTTCTCGAGCTGGGTCACGTACTGCTGCACCTGTTCGCGCTGCTTCTTCAGCGCGTCGAGGTTGATGGCCTGCCCGAGCTTGGCCGTGTAGTCGGTCTTGAGCGTCTTCTCCTTGGCCCGGGCCTGCTCGAGCTCGACGTCGGAGTTCTGCAGCCACACGAACCAGAGCAGCACCAGGATCGCGGCCATCAGCGCGAGGCAGGCGAGCAGGCGCGGCAGCAGCGGCCACGTCGCGGGGTCGTTGGGGTTCAGGCCGCGGAACTGGGCCTGCACCTTCTGCTGCAGGGCAGCGAAGTCGAGGGAGGGGGCGGAAAGCGAAGCCATGTCAGACCTTCTTGGCGGACGCGACGGCCGCGGACGCGGGAGCCGCGGCGGCCGTGGAGGCGGAAGACGCCGCGGATGCCGCAGCGGCGGCCGCCTTGGCGACCTCGCTGGCACGCAGCAGGCGCACGCGCATGGTGAAGTTCGAGACGCGGCGCGTCTCGCGCGGCGCCAGCGTGACGTTGCCGGCGACGATCTCGACGAGGTCGGGCTTGGTCAGCCACGGGCTGCCGGTCGCGAGGTTGCGCAGCAGTTCGGACACGCGCTCGTTGGACTGCGCGCTGCCGGTGAGCGTCACCACCTGGTTTTCCTGCTTCAGCGTCGTGATGTACACGCCGTCGGGCAGCTGGCGCACCAGCTCGTTGAGCAGGTGCACCGGCAGGTTCCGGTCGGCCTGCAGGTCTTCCACCGCCTGCTGGCGGGCGCGCAGCGCGGCGATCTCCTGCTGCAGGGTGGAGATCTCCTTGATCTGCCCTTCCAGCTTGGTGATTTCCGTCTGCAGCAGCTGGTTCTTGCTCTGCTGGCTGGAGATCTGCGCCTGGAACCAGATGTACGCGCCGCCGGCGATCAGGCCGCCGGCGACGGCAGCGACGCCCAGCGAGGCGAAGAACGCCTCGCGCTTGCGCTTGCGCGCGGCCTCGCGGTGGGGGAGGAGGTTGATCAGGATCACTGCAGGAACCTCCGCATGGCCAGGCCGCACGAGGTGAGATACGAAGGCGCTTCGCGGCGCATGCGCTTCTCGCGCACCGAGTCGCCGATCACCATGCCGTCGAACGGATTGGCGAGCGAGCACGGGAACGAGGTCTGCGCGGTGACGGCCTCGTTCAGGCCCGGCAGCGCCGCGGACCCACCGGCCAGCATGATCTGGTCGACGCGGTTGTGCGGCGTGCTGGTGAAGAAGAACTGCAGCGCGCGGGCGACTTCCTGCGCCATGCTGTCCACGAAGGGGCGCAGCACGGTGGCCTCGTAGTCGTCCGGCAGTTCGCCGCTGCGCTTCTTGCCCTCCGCCTCTTCGGGCGAAAAGCCGTACTGGCGCACGATCAGCTGGGTGAGCTGGGCGCCGCCGAAGGCCTGGTCGCGGTCGTACAGGACTTCGTCGTTGCGGATCACCTGCATGCTGGTGGTGAACGCGCCGACCTCGAACAGGGCGACCATGCTGTCCACGCCGCCGCTGGGCAGGCCCTGGATCAGGCGGCCTGCGGCCAGGCGGGAGGCGTACGACTCGATGTCGATGACGACGGGCTTCAGGCCCGCGGCTTCGGCCAGGCCCTGCCGGTCCTGCACCTTTTCCTTGCGTGACGCGGCGATCAGCACCTCGACGTCACCGGCCGACGTGGGGCTGGGGCCGACCACGCAGAAGTCCAGGCTCACCTCGTCCAGCGAGAACGGGATGTACTGGTTGGCTTCGGTCTCGACCTGGACCTCCAGCTCGGACTCGGTCATGCCGCCCGGCAGGATGATCTTCTTGGTGATGACCGCCGACGGCGGCAGGGCCATGGCGACGTTGCGCGTCTTGGTGCCGCTTTTCTTGACCAGCCGGCGGATGGCCTCGGCCACCTCGTCGAATTTCTCGACGTTGCCGTCGGTGATCCAGCCGCGCTCGAGTTGTTCGATCGCGCAACGCTCGACCACGTAGTTGCCCGAGCCGTCACGGCCGAGCTCCACCAGCTTGACGCTCGATGAGCTGATGTCCATCCCCAGCAGGGGCGCCGGTTGCCGGCTCAACAGGGATCCCAGAGAGATCAACTTGCGTCTCCTGCCCGAAGGTGTTTCAGGCCGTCACAAACTTAAGATTCCACTTCAATGCTAGCCGTAACATCCTTGTCGCCCAAGGTTTTTTCGGCTTTCAAGGATGAGGAGCGTTGCCAAAAACCGACGAGCTTGAGCGGTGCTGCGCAGCCCGGTGCGGGGGTCCCCACGCCGCCGTGCAGCTTCGCCGGTGGCCCGCCCCCCTGACCCAGCCAGTGGCTGCTGGGTTCGATTTTTATAATCCGCCCGAGCCTTCCGCTCCAACCATTGATGCCGTCCGACTCCTCCGAAGCCTCCCAACCGTCGCGCCAGCGCAAATCCAAGGGGGGCAGCACCTGGCGGCAGAGCCTCCTGCGCCTCGTCCTGTGGTCCGCCGGGGCCGTCCTCGCCGGTGCCGTCTCCGTCTTCATCCTGGCGGCGGTCGCGCTCGCGGTCGCGTACCCGAACCTGCCGGACATCTCCGAGCTGTCGGACTACCGGCCCAAGCTGCCGCTGCGCGTCTATTCAGCGGACGGCGTCATGCTGGGCGAGTTCGGCGAGGAGCGCCGCAACCTCACCCCGATCGGGCAGATCCCGGCGGTGATGAAGAACGCCGTCCTCGCGATCGAGGACGCACGCTTCTATTCGCACAGCGGCGTCGACTACCGCGGCCTGCTGCGGGCGGCGATCGCCAACATGGGACGGGTCAAGAGCCAGGGCGCCTCGACCATCACCATGCAGGTGGCGCGCAACGTCTACCTCAGCTCCGAGAAGACGATCACGCGCAAGCTGTACGAGGTGCTCCTGACCTTCAAGCTGGAGCACCTGCTCACCAAGGACCAGATCCTCGAGATCTACATGAACCAGATCTACCTGGGGAACCGGTCCTATGGCTTCGCCGCCGCGTGCGAAACCTATTTCGGCAAGCCGCTGAAGGACATCACGGTGGCCGAAGCGGCGATGCTGGCCGGCCTGCCGAAGTCGCCGTCGGGCAACAACCCGATCGCCAACCCCACCCGCGCGCGCTCGCGCCAGCTGTACATCATTGAGCGGATGGAGGAGAACGGCTTCATCACGCAACAGCAGGCCGAAGCCGCCAAGAAGCAGGAACTGAAGATCCGCCAGGCCAGCGACTACGTCGGCACGCACGCCGAGTACGTGGCCGAGACCGCGCGCCAGCTGGTCTTCGCGCAGTACGGCGAGGACGCCTACACGCGGGGCCTGAACGTCTACACCACCGTGAATGCCGCGCGCCAGGAAGCTGCCTACAAGGCCCTGCGCAAGGGCATCATGGATTACGAGAAGCGCCAGATCTACCGCGGCCCCGAGGAGTTCATCGAGCTGCCCACGGACCGCAAGGACCTGGAGGACGCGATCGACGATGCCCTGGGCGACCATCCGGACAACGGCGACGTGATGGCGGCCGTGGTGCTGGAAGCCGGCCCGAAGAAGATCGTCGCGGTGCGGCAGAACGCCGAGCGTTTCGAGATCGTCGGCGAGGGCCTGCGGGCCGCGCAATCGGGCCTGTCCGCGAAGGCGCCGCCCAAGATCCGCATCCGCCCCGGCGCGGTGATCCGCGTGATGCACAACACCGCCAAGAACGCGTGGGAGATCACGCAACTGCCCGAGGTCGAGGGCGCGTTCGTGGCGCTGGACCCCCGCAACGGCGCCATCCAGGCGATGGTGGGCGGCTTCGACTTCCGCAAGAACAAGTTCAACCACGTCACGCAGGCGTGGCGCCAGCCGGGGTCGGGCTTCAAGCCCTTCATCTACTCGGCGGCGCTGGAGAAGGGTTTCACGCCCACGACCATCGTCAACGACGCGCCGCTGTTCTTCGATTCGGGCGTCACCGGCGGGCAGCCCTGGGAGCCGAAGAACTACGACGGCAAGTTCGAAGGCCCGATGCCCCTGCACCAGGCGCTGGCCAAGTCCAAGAACATGGTGTCCATCCGCGTGTTGCAGGCCGTCGGCACGCAGAACGCGCAGGACTGGGTCACGCGCTTCGGCTTCGAAGCGGAGAAGCACCCGCCCTACCTGACGATGGCGCTGGGCGCCGGGTCGGTCACGCCGATGCAGATGGCCGCGGGCTACTCCGTGTTCGCCAACGGCGGCTACCGCGTCAACCCCTGGCTGGTCAGCCGGGTCACCGACTTCAAGGGCCGGGTGCTGGTGGAGACCCAGCCGCCGCTGCCCACCGAAGCCATGCGGGCGATCGACGCCCGCAACGCGTTCATCATGGATCGCCTGCTGGCCGAGATCACGCGCTCGGGCACGGCGGCCAAGGTCTACTCGACGCTCAAACGGCCCGACCTGTACGGCAAGACCGGCACCACCAACGATTCGGTGGACACCTGGTTCAACGGCTTCCATCCGCACCTGGTCGCCGTGGTCTGGATGGGGTTCGACAACCCCAAGAACCTCGGCGATCGCGAAACCGGCGGCAGCATGAGCCTGCCGGTGTGGATCGACTTCATGCAGTCGGCCATCAAGCAGCTGCCCGAAGTGACCCCGGCCGCGCCCGCGGGCGTGGTCAACGTCAACGGCGAGTGGTACTTCGAGGAATATGCGCCGGGCAACGGCGTCAGCAGTTTGGGCGTTCCGCTCACGCCGACCGAACCGCTGCCGGCGGCCTCGTCGCCGGGACCGGCCGCGGCCGCACCGGTGACGATCCCGCCGTCGCTGGCGTCGACACGCGGCACCGGCAACGGCACGCCGATCAATCCCTACGACAAGTCGACGCTGAACGCGGACGGGCAGCCGCCGGTGCGCTCGCCCGAGGAGCAGCGCCGCAGCATCCTGGACCTGTTCAGGAACTGAAGGCCAGCGGCACGCCCGCCTGCTGCGAGGCGTGCCGGCTCAGGCCGGCGAAGAACTCGCCCTGCCCCTTGGTGTCCATCCACTGGCTGCCGTCGAAGCGGTAGTGGAAGCCGCCCGCCTTGGCAGCCAGCCAGACCTCCTGCAGCGGCTTCTGCAGGTTGACGATGATCTGCGTGCCGTTGGCGAAGGTCAGCGTCACCATGCCGCCCACGCGCTGGCTGTCGATGTCCGCATCGGTGTCGTCGTTGATGCGATCGCAACTCGCCTCCACCGCGCGCAGCAGCGCTTCGGCGCGGTCCATGTATTCGAGCTCGGTCATGACAATCGGGGTGTAGTCCTTCGGCGGTGCGCACTTCGCTTCTCGACGGCGCGCGGCATGCGCCGTCACGATCACGATGCACGCTCCTTGAAGCGGGCAACTCTGGTCCTTGCTCGACCTCCCGAAACGTACAATTCCGCGATGGTCGACGCAAGGATTCTATGCAGCGTGCGGCGCGCCCTCGGGGCCGCCGCGCTGATCGCCATGCTGGCGGCATGCGGGCAACGCGGGCCGCTGTACCTGCCGACCGAAGCGGCCGCCGCCGACCGCGCGACGCTCCCCCAGGTGCTGCTCCCCACCACGCGGACCCAGCCCGCGCCGCCGCTGGACGGCCAGGTCGCGCCGGGCGGCTCCGGCACGGGCACCGCGGCCCCGGTGCGCACGCAATGACGCCCGGTTCGCCGCATTTCGCCTGGCGCGACGGGCTGCTGCACGTCGAGCAACTGCGCGTGGCCGACCTGGCACGGCAGCACGGCACGCCGCTGTTCCTCTATTCGAAGGCCTCCATGCTGGCGGCGCTCGACGCCTACCGGCGTGGCCTGCGCGGCCGCAAGTCACGCATCTGCTACGCGATGAAGGCCAACTCGTCGCTGGGCATCCTGCAGGTGTTCGCGCGGGCCGGCTGCGGCTTCGACATCGTGTCGGGCGGCGAACTGCAGCGGGCGTTGGCCGCGGGTGCCAAGCCGCGCGACATCATCTTCTCGGGCGTCGGCAAGACCGCGGACGAGATGGCGCTGGCGCTGAAGACCGGCATCGGCTGCTTCAACGTCGAAAGCGAAGCCGAGCTGGACGTGCTCGACGGCGTCGCGGCGGCGACCGGCCACATCGCGCCGGTGAGCCTGCGCGTCAATCCCGATGTCGACGCGAAGACGCACCCGTACATCTCGACCGGCCTGAAGGGCAACAAGTTCGGCATCGCGCACGACGCGGCGCTGGCGGTCTACAAGCGCGCTGCGGCGATGCCGCACCTGCGCGTGGTGGGCATCGATTGCCACATCGGCTCGCAGATCACCGACAGCGCGCCGTACCTCGACGCGATGGACCGCATCCTGGACCTCGTCACGGCGGTCGAAGCCGAAGGCATCCGGCTGCAGCACATCGACTTCGGCGGCGGCCTGGGCATCGACTACAAGGGCGACACGCCGCCCGCGGCCGACGCGCTGTGGGCCGCGCTGCTGCCCAAGCTGGACGCCCGCGGCTTCGGCGACCGCGAGATCCTGATCGAGCCCGGCCGCTCGCTGGTCGGCAATGCGGGCATCTGCGTCACCGAGGTGCTGTACCTCAAGCCCGGCGAGCACAAGAACTTCTGCATCGTCGACGCCGCGATGAACGACCTGCCGCGGCCGGCGATGTACCAGGCCTTCCACGGCATCGAACCCGTGTCGCAGCGCAAGGAAACCGCGACGACCTACGACGTGGTCGGCCCGGTGTGCGAAAGCGGGGACTGGCTGGGCCGCGACCGCGACCTCGCGGTGCAGGCGGGCGACCTGCTGGCGGTGCTGTCCGCCGGCGCCTATTGCATGAGCATGGCCAGCAACTACAACACGCGCCCGCGTGCGGCCGAGGTGCTGGTCGACGGCGACCAGGCGCACGTGATCCGCGAGCGCGAGACGCCCGCCGACCTCATGCGCGGCGAGCGGCTGGCTCCCTGACCACGCGCGGCCCGCCGAAGCGGTGCCACACCCGCCACCCGAGCAGCACGGCCAGGATGCCGGCGTAGACGAACACTTCGGCGAAGTTGTTCTTGCCGGCGCGCATCCAGAAGAAGTGCAGGATGCCCAGCCCCGCGATCACGTAGACCAGCCGGTGCAGCGCCTGCCAGCGCGCCGCGCCCAGCGCGCGGATCGCGCGATTGACCGACGTCGCCGCCAAGGGCGTGAGCAACAGGAAGGCGGCGAAGCCCACGAGGATGAACGGCCGCTTGGCGATGTCCTTCGCGATCGCGTCGAACTCCAGCCCCTGGTCGAACCACGCGTACGACATCAGGTGCACGCACACGTAGAAGTACGTGAACAGCCCCAGCATGCGGCGAAAGCGCGCCAGCGCCGGCTGGTGCAGGACCGTGCGCACCGGCGTGACCGCCAGCGTCAGGCACAGGAAGCGCAGCGTCCAGTCGCCCGTCGCGCGGATGATGTATTCCTGCGGATTGGGGCCGATCTGGTTCGCGATGGCGCCGTACAGCAGCCAGGCGAACGGCAACAGGGCGGCGACGAACAGGACGGGCTTGGCGGCGGGATGCAGCCAGGGCACGCGCCGCCCGCGCGGTGCGGGCGTGGCCATCAGTAGTTCTTCTTCAGGTCCATGCCGGCGTACAGCTGGCCGACCTGCGGCTCGTAGCCGTTGAACATCTCGGTCTTGCGGCGCTTGGCGAACAGCCCGCCCCCCTCGCCGATCCGGCGTTCGGTGGCCTGCGACCAGCGCGGGTGGTCCACGTTGGGGTTCACGTTGGAGTAGAAGCCGTACTCGTTGGCGGCCGCCTTGTTCCACGCGGTCGGCGGCATCTTCTCGACGAAGCGGATCTTCACCAGGCTCTTGGCGCTCTTGAAGCCGTACTTCCACGGCACCACCAGCCGCACCGGCGCGCCGTTCTGGTTGGGCAGCACCTCGCCGTACATGCCGAACGCCAGCAGCGCCAGCGGATGCATCGCCTCGTCCATGCGCAGGCCCTCGGTGTAGGGCCAGTCGAGCACGTGCGACTTCACGTACGGCATCTGCTTCGGGTCGGCGAGTGTCACGAACTCGACGAACTTCGCGTTGCCGGTCGGCTCGACCTTGTTGACCAGCGCCGACAGCGAGTAGCCCACCCACGGGATCACCATCGACCAGCCCTCGACGCAGCGCAGGCGGTAGATGCGCTCTTCCTGCGGCGCGAGCTTGAGCAGGTCCTCGAACGCGTAGCGGCCGGGCTTCTTGACCGCCCCTTCGATCTCGACGGTCCACGGCCTGGTCTGGAACTTCGTCGCGTTCTCGGCCGGGTCCGACTTGTCGGTGCCGAACTCGTAGAAGTTGTTGTAGCTCGTGGCGTCCTTGTAGTCGGTGGGCTTGTCGATCGCGATCGCGCCCGGCACCGGGGACTTGCCGCCCGGCAACGCGGCCAGCTTGCCGGGCCGCGCCGTGTCGGCGAGGGCCTGCCGGCCTGCCCATGACGCGAGGGCCGCACCCGCAGTGCCAGAGGCCATCAGCCGCAGCAGGTCGCGCCGCTGCCGGTACACCGCCTGCGGCGTGATCTCGCTCGAGGCCGGGTGCAGGAAACCGTTGTCACCGCTTCGGATCAGCATGGAACCCTTTCGTTGCGTCGTTTCGCATTGGACGGGGAACGCGCCGGGACCTTACAGCGGGATCACAAAGTCCCGTAGCTGTGCAACCCCGACAGGAACATGTTGACGCCCAGGAACGCGAAGGTCGTGACCACCAGGCCCACCAGCGCCCACCACGCGGACACCGTGCCGCGAAGCCCCTTCATCAGCCGCATGTGCAGCCAGGCGGCGTAATTCAGCCAGACGATCAGGGCCCAGGTCTCCTTGGGGTCCCAGCTCCAGTAGCCGCCCCACGCTTCCGCGGCCCACAGCGCACCGAGGACGGTCGCGATGGTGAAGAACGCGAAGCCGACGGCGATCGCCTTGTACATGACGTCGTCGAGCACCTCGAGCGGGGGCAGGCGCTCGGCGATGCGGCGGCGCATCAGCAGGATGCCCCCGACGATCAGCGATGCGATGCCGAAGTAGACGAGCCAGTAGCTGCTGGCGCCGGCGACGTCCTTGCGGAACACCATCGGCTCGAAGCACAGCACCAGCCCCAGCCCGAACAGCGGCGCCAGCTTCCACCAGCGGGTCTCGACGGCGTGCTGCTTCACGAGGTACGCGAACGCCACCATCGCCGACAGCGCGAAGGTGCCGTAGCCGATGAAGTTGGCGGGCACGTGCAGCTTCATCCACCAGCTCTTGAGCGCCGGCACCAGCGGCTGGATCTCGTGCGCCTCGCGCACGACCGTGTACCAGAGCAGGAAGCCGACGGCGGCGCTGACCACCAGCAGCACGAACGCGCCCAGCGCGCGCGTGCCGTACTGCGCCTCGAAGTACAGGTAGAACAGCGCGGTGAGCCAGCAGAAGAGGACGAACACCTCGTACAGGTTGCTCACCGGGATGTGGCCAACGTCGGCGCCGATCAGGTAGCTCTCCCACCAGCGCACCATCGTGCCGACCAGCGCCATGGTCACCGCGACCCAGGCCATGCGCGAGCCGATGCGTTCCATGGTCGCGGCCTGGCCGCGGGCGAACATGCCGATCCAGTAGAAGGCCGTGCTCATGAAGAACAGCACGCTCATCCAGAGGATCGCCGACTGGCTGGACAGGAAGTACTTCAGCCAGAAGACGGATTCCGCACGCGCGAGCGAACCCTGGTAGGAGCCGATCGCCATGAGCGACAGCGCGGCGACGACCGCCATCAGCCCCTGCAACGGCCGCCAGAACCAGCCCAGCCAGATGGCGGCCGGCATGGCGGCGAGGAGGATGCCCTTCTCGTACACGTCCATGTGGGCCTGGTAGCGCGTGAACGCGAACAGGCCGCCGGCCACGATGGCGAGCGCGAACAGCCAGTCCAGCGGGCGGCGCCGCGAGAAGTAGCTCTCGCCGAGGGTGATGGTCTGGGTGGCGGTGGTCATGGGGAGTGCAGCAGTTGGTCGCGCAGCCGCTGGAACTCGCGGTCGACGTCGAGGGTCTCGCGGTTGCACGACAGCCCCATCAGGGCGTCGCTGCCGCCGGCGGCGGCGGGCGCCAGCCAGACCCACAGCCGGCGCTCACGGACATAGAGCATCGCAAAAACGCCGAGGATGAGCAAAGCGCACCCCAGGTAGACAACGTTCTTGCCGGGGGATCGCGTGACCTGGAAGACGCTGGCCTGCACCTGCGTGAAGTCCGCCAGCTGGAAAGCCATCGGCGCCGGGTACACGAACGCGTCGCTCAGCGCGACCAGCGACTGGGTCATCCAGGCCTGTGCGCGGTCGCCGCCGTCCAGCGGCGGCAGCCCGGCGCGCTCACGCGACAGCTGGGCCAGCTCGTACAGCGACCCGCCGAGGATGCGGATCACCACTTCGAATGCGCGGCCGCGCTCGGCTTCCGGCACGCGTTCTTCCAGGTAGGTCGACAGCGCGGCCAGGCCGGCGCCCTTCGCGCCCGCCTGCGCATCGCCGGCATACAGCGCGAAGGCCTGGCCGGCCGAAGCGGCCAGCTGCGCGCCGACCTCGGGCCGCTTGGGGTCCGTGGCCTTGGCCACGTAGCGGCGCACGGCCTCGGCGCGCAGGGCGCGATCGGCCAGTGCCGCCTTCAGCCGCACGAAGCCGTCCATGGAGCTCTTTTCGTCGGCCGGCACCCGCAGGTAGCGGAACGGGTCCGCCGGCGATTCACGCACGCCGAGCAGGAACACCGGCACGCCGTCGCCGAGGTCCATCGGCAGCATGTAGTTGTTGAACTCGCGCGCCTGCCCCGCCGAGTCGCGCAGCTTGTAGCTCACGCTGGGCCCGACGTTGCGCAGCTCCTTCTTCGTCTTCGTCTTGTTGGCGGCGCCCAGGTGCTCGCCGAGCGACTCGCGCATGTCGACCTTGCGCGGGTCTGCGCCGCTGCGCGAGGACGCCTCGGCCATGTTCTCGACGTTGATCACGCGCAGGCCGGTGAATTCGAGCGTCAATTGATCGGCGCTGCCCTTCCCGCGCGCGAGCTGGGTCGACGAGCCGATCACGCCTTCGACGTCGAAGCGGTTGCTGGCCCCGTTGATCGGCAGCGCGGCGAGCTTCACGCGCGAGCCACCGTCGTCGAAGCTCGATTGGTAGATCTCCACCCCGCGCCAGCGCGCCGGATGGTTCACCTCCACGCGGGCCGGCACCGCCTCGCCCGTCTCGCGGTCGTGGATCACGATGTCGCTGGCGAACAGCTTGGGCATGCCGGTGGAGTAGTACTCCACGATGAACTTCTTCAGCTCGATCGTGAACGGCAGGTCCTGCAGCAGGATGCCGTCGGACTGCGTGAGGATGGCCGTCCCGGCCTGCGTGCCTTCAGCGACCAGCAGGTTGCCACGGAAAGTCGGGTTCATCGCGGGCAGCCGGTGCTTCGCCTGCACGTCGGCGATCATCCCGCCGCCCGTGTACGGTGTCTTGCCCCCCAGCAGCATCTGCGCGCGCACGACCAGGTCGCCGTCGAACAGGCCGCCCAGGCACACCAGCACGATGGCGCTGTGCGCCGCGATGTAGCCGACTTTGTTTGCCGCCCCCGCGCGGGCCGCGACCATCCAGCCGTCGCCGCGCTGCTGCAGCTTGACCTTCCAGCCGCCCTTGGCCAGCGCCTCGCCGATGCGGCGCGCGCCCGCTTCGGGCAGGTCCGCGAGCACCGCCTGCGCGCGGTGGTGCATCGCCTTGAGGCTTTGCGCCCGCACGTTCTCCTTGGTCGTGCGCAGGTCCGCGATGATCTTCGGCGTGTTGCGCGCGATGCAGAGCGACGTGCTCGTCACCAGGAACGCAAGGATCAGCAGGAACCACCACGCGCTGTACACCGCATTGAGCTTGATGGCGAGGAACAGCTGCGCCCAGAACGGGCCGAACTGGTTGACGTAGTTGGCCGCCGGCTCGCCCTGCTTGAGCACCGTCCCGATGATCGAGGCGATGCAGATCACCGTCAGCAAGGCGATCGCGAACCGCATCGACGACACCAGTTCCACCGCGGTGCGCAGGCGCCGCGACGGCGTCGCGAGGCGCAGGCCGTGGGTGGAGGTGGTCATCGGGAAGGGTTGGAAAAAGACGAAGGCGGGTTCGTGGAACCCGCCTTGCTGTAGTGTCGTCCGGCGCCGCCGGGGTTCCCCGCGCGTGCGCCGCCAGCCGTTGACTTAGCGCAAGCCGGCGATGTAGTCGGCGACGGCGCGGATCTCACGGTCGTTGAGCTTGGCCGCGACCTGGGTCATCTGCAGGCTGTTCTTGCGGGCGCCGTCGCGGAACGCGACGAGTTGCGCGGCCGTGTAGTCGGCATGCTGGCCGGACAGGCGCGGGTACTGGGCCGGGATGCCGGCGCCGTTGGGGCTGTGGCAGCCCGCGCAGGCGGCGATCTGGCGGTCCGGGACGCCGCCGCGGTAGATCTTCTCGCCCAGCGCGACCAGGTCCTTGTCCTTGGCGAAGCCTTCCTTGGCCTTCACCGAAGCGACGTACCAGCCGATGTTGCGCATGTCGGCGTCGCTCAGCTGCGCGGCGAACCCCTGCATCACCGGGCTCTGGCGCTTGCCTTCCTTGAATTCCCGCAGCTGCTTGACCACGTACTCGGGGTGCTGCTGCGCGAGCTTGGGATTGGCCGGGATGCCGGAGTTGCCGCCGGCGCCATGGCAGGCCACGCAGGTCGCGGTGAACTTGGCCTCGCCGGCGGCGGCGTCCGGCTTGGCCGGCTGCTGCGCCTTGGGGGCCGCGGGCTGGGCGGCAGCGGCCGCGGGCTTGTCGTTCCCGTGCGTCTGGGCCAGGGCGTCGATCGCGGGCAGCGCGAGGAGCGCGGCGGTCAGCAGGCAAGCGTGCAACTTCATGGGCGTCTGGTGGGTTCTGGGGCGCAAAACCCGGCGATTCTACAATGCGCGTCCCATCCACCTCCCCGTCGGGAACCGCCCCATGACTGCCACCCCGGGCCCCGGCGCCCCCGCCCCGTCCCCGGCCGACCGCGCGCTCGCGTGGTTGCACACCGCCAGGTTCCTCACGACGGCGCCGAAGCTGGAGTTCCTTCCGCCGCACGAATTTCCCGAGATCGCCTTCGTCGGCCGCTCCAACGCGGGCAAGTCGACCTGCATCAACACCCTCACGCAGCAGAAGCGGCTGGCGTTCGCGTCCAAGACGCCGGGCCGCACGCAGAGCATCAACCTGTTCACGCTCGGCAAGCAGGGCATCACCGACGCCGTGCTGGCCGACCTGCCCGGCTACGGCTATGCCGCCGTGCCGCGCGCGGACAAGGCGCGCTGGCAGCAGGTGATGGCCAACTACCTCGTGAGCCGCCCCAACCTGCGCGGCATCGTGCTGCTGGTGGACCCGCGCCTGGGCATCACCGAGCTCGATGAAGCGCTGCTGGACGTCGTGCGCCCGCGCGTCGAAGCCGGCCTGCGCTTCCTGGTGCTCCTCACCAAGGCCGACAAGCTCAATCGCAGCGAGGCCGCCAAGGCGCTGTCGATCGCGAAACTGCAGACGGCCGGCGGCGACACGATGCTGTTCTCGGCCCTCAAGCGGCAAGGTGTCGGCGAGACGGCGGAACTGCTCTGGAACTGGACCCACGAGGAGCCCGCTGCATGAGCCGCCCGGCCGCTCCGAAGGCTCATGGCACCGCAGGTCGCAGAGCGGAGGTTTCCCAATGACCGTCGAGACCTGGCTGCAGGCGCTGCCGCATGGCATCACCCTCAGCTGCCGCGGCGCTGGCGAGCGGGGCCGGCCGCTTCTGGTCTTCCTCCACGGCTTTCCGGAAGCGGCCTTCATCTGGGACGAGCTGCTGGAGCACTTCGCGCGTCCCGAGCATGGCGGCTACCGCTGCGTGGCGCCGAACCTGCGCGGCTTCGAGCGCTCCAGCGCGCCGGCGGACGTCGCCGCGTACCGGCCCAAGTTCCTGGTGCAGGACATCACCGCCCTCATCGAAGCCGAAGGCGGCCAGCTCGCCTGCCTGGTCGCGCATGACTGGGGCGGCGCCGTCGCGTGGAACCTGGCCGTGCAGGCGCCGCAACTCGTGCCCCGGCTGGTGATCGTCAATTCGCCCCACCCCGGCACCTTCCTGCGCGACCTGCAGTCGGACCCGCAGCAGCAGGAAGCCAGCGCGTACATGAACTTCCTGGTGCGGCCCGACGCCGAGCGCATCCTGGCCGAGAACGACTACCAGCGCCTGTTCGGTTTCTTCGGCGAGTGGGGCGCCTCCAGCTGGCTCACGCCCACCGTCAAGCAGCAGTACCGCGAGGTGTGGAACGGCCCCGCGGGCGGGCCGCCCGGCGCGGGCCTGGTGGGCGGCTGCAACTACTACCGTGCGTCGCCGCTGCGGCCGGCCCGCGGCGAGGACCCGGGCGCGAGTGCCATCACGTTGCCGCGCGAGATGCTCACCGTCACGGTGCCGACGCTGGTCGTGTGGGGCATGCAGGACGTCGCACTGCGCCCGAGCCTGCTCGACGGCCTGGACGAGTACGTGCACGACCTCGCGATCGAACGCGTGCCGGACGCCTCGCACTGGATCGTGCACGAGCGGCCCCAGCTCGTGGCCGGGCGCATCGGCGCATTCCTCGCGCGTCAGTAGACCGGGTCGGCACCCGGCGGGCGCGACTTGAAGCGCTTGTGCACCCAGTAGTACTGCTCGGGCATGCCGTCGATGTAGTCCTGCAGCCGCGCGTTCATCAGCGCGGTGTCTGCTTCGAGGTCGTCGCTGGGGAAGTCCGGCCACGCCGGCAGCACCTGCACGTCGTAGCCGTGCGGCGTGATGCGGGTCAGCAGCGGCACCACCTTCGCGCGGCCCAGGCGCGCGAACCGGGACAGCGACGGCACGGTGGCCGCCGGCACGCCGTAGAACGGCACGAAGATCGATTCCTCCGCGCCGAAGTTCATGTCCGGCAGCAGGCACAGCGGCGTGCCGCCGCGCAGCGCGCTCACGACCGTCTTGACGCCGTCGACCCGGCGGTACAGCCGCACGTTGCCGAAACGCTGGCGTCCCGCGAGGATCCACTCGTCCACCACCTTGTTCTTCTGGTGCGTGTAGATCGTCATGAACGGCCGCGGGTTGTCCAGTGTCAGCGCGGTCCAGCCCGCGTCCATGCCGACGAAGTGCGGCCAGAAGATGACGGTGGGCTCGTTGCCCTGCAGTTCCTGCAGCGCGCCGGTGAGGCGCACGCGGTCGCGGACCTGCTGCGGCGTGCCGTGCCAGATCCAGCTGCGATCCAGCCAGGCCTGCGCGAACGCGATGAACACCTTGGGCACCAGCGCGCGCCGCTTCGCTTCCGGCCACTGCGGGTAGCACAGGTCCAGGTTCACGCGCACGACATGGCGGCGGCCGCGGATGACGAAGTACAGCAGCCAGCCCAGCGCCCAGCCCAGGCCGCGCACCCAGGACAGTGGCAGCGGCGCCATCGCCCGCATCAGCAGGACGCCCAGGCGGCTGATCACGCGACCTCCCGCGGGGTCTTGTAGCGCGCATAGCCCCACAGGTACTGCGCCGGGCATTCGCGGATCAGCGCTTCCATCGCGCCATTCACCTGCGCGGCGGCGGTTTCAGGCTGGGACGCGATGTCGCCGGCCCACGGCCGCAGGTGGATGCGAAAGCCGCGCCCCCAGGACAGGCGCTCGCCCCAGGCGAGCAGGACGACCGCGCCGGCCTGGCGCGCCAGGCGCGTCGACAGCGTCATGGTGTAGGCCGGGTGGCCGAAGAACGGCGCCCACACGCCGAGGCCGTTGGGCGGCACCTGGTCGGGCAGCAGGCCGACGGCCTGGCCCGCCTGCAGCGCCTTGAGCATCTGCTTGACGCCCGCCAGCGTGGTGGGCGCGGTGAACAGGTTCGCCCGCGCCCGTGCACTGTCCACCAGCGGGCGCAACCAGGCCTTGCGTGCGGGCCGGTACAGCACCGTGATCGGGCCGTAGCGCTGTGCATAGCCCTGCGCCGTGGCCTCGAAACAGCCGAGGTGCGGGGTGAGGAACACGATGCCGCGGCCGCTGGCGCGTGCCTCGTCGATCAGGTCGGCGCGCGACCACTCGATGTGCACCGCGCGACCGAACCACAGCCGAGGTACTTCGCCCACCAGCCGGCCCGCCGCGCCCACGGCCGCGCGCACCTGCGCGAAGCGGTAGCCCGCGCGGGCGGCGTTGGCGACGAAGCGCGAGCGGTAGGTGGGCGACGCGAGGAAGGCGATCCAGCCGAGCACCCAGCCGACGCCGTGCAGCAACGCCAAGGGGAACAAAGCCAGCACGCGCAGCAGGGGAGTCAACAGGCTTGCCCTAAAATATGGTCTGTCGCCGAGTTATGAACTACTTGCAGGGCGACGTTAAACAAAGCTGCTAAAGCGTTCGCCCGAAGCTCCGGCCAAGGCAACGCGCCTTGCTACCGACACCGCTGGAGTTTATTCAAATGGCGAGCGACTTCCTCTTCACGTCCGAATCGGTCTCGGAAGGCCATCCCGACAAGGTGGCGGACCAGATCTCCGATGCCATCCTGGACGCGATCTTCAGGCAGGACCCGCGCAGCCGCGTGGCCGCGGAGACGCTGACCAACACCGGCCTCGTGGTCCTGGCTGGCGAGATCACCACCAACGCCCACGTCGACTACATCCAGGTCGCGCGCGACACCATCAAGCGCATCGGCTACGACAACACCGAGTTCGGCATCGACTACAAGGGCTGCGCGGTCATGGTCTGCTACGACAAGCAGTCCAACGACATCGCGCAGGGCGTGGACCATGCGTCCGACGACCACCTGAACACCGGCGCCGGCGACCAGGGCCTGATGTTCGGCTACGCCTGCGACGAGACCCCCGAGCTGATGCCGGCGCCGATCTACTACGCGCACCGCCTCGTGGAGCGCCAGGCGCAGAAGCGCAAGGACGGCAGCCTGCCGTTCCTGCGGCCCGACGCCAAGTCGCAGGTCACGATGCGCTACGTCGACGGCAAGCCGCACAGCATCGACACGGTGGTGCTGTCGTCGCAGCACTCGCCCGAGATGAGCGACGGCCACAAGATGAAGCCGGCGTTCGTCGAGGCGATCATCGAGGAGATCATCAAGCCGGTGCTCCCGAAGGAATGGCTGAAGGACACCAAGTACCTGATCAACCCGACCGGGCGCTTCGTCATCGGCGGCCCGCAGGGTGACTGCGGCCTCACCGGCCGCAAGATCATCGTCGACACCTACGGCGGCGCCTGCCCGCACGGCGGCGGCGCGTTCTCCGGCAAGGACCCGTCCAAGGTCGACCGCTCGGCCGCCTATGCGGCGCGCTACGTCGCCAAGAACATCGTCAGGGCCGGCCTGGCCAAGCAGTGCCAGATCCAGGTGGCGTATGCCATCGGCGTCGCCAAGCCGATGAACGTGACCGTCTATACCGAAGGCACCGGCGTGATCCCCGACGAGAAGATCGCCGCGCTGGTCAACGAGCACTTCGACCTGCGCCCGAAGGGCATCATCCAGATGCTCGACCTGCTGCGCCCGATCTACGAGAAGACCGCCGCCTACGGCCACTTCGGCCGCGAGGAGCCGGAGTTCAGCTGGGAGAAGACGGACAAGGCACAAGCGCTGCGTGCAGCGGCCGGCCTCAAATAAGTCAGTTGTCATTCCGGCGAAAGCCGGAATCCATGACGCCGCGCACCGCGCGGCGTTTTCGTTCGGGCTACTCGATGATGGCTTGCTGCCGCACGACTTCCTGCCGCTTCATCGCGACGTACTGCTGCCGGTCCATCTCGTGCAGCTGGCGCGCGTACTTCTCGGTCGACGTGAACCAGGCCTGGATGCGGCGCTCCGCCTGCTGCCCCGGCGCGGCGGCGAGTGACTCGAGGAAGGCGTCGATCGCGAGGTAATAGCGCATCGCGGTGCGCTCGATGGCGCCGCGCACGCCGCCGATGTACTGTGGCCGCCCTGCCCCGTCGCGGCCGACCACCGTGAAGCCGACCTTGTCCGCGCCCGCGGTGCCCAGGTAGGCCTGCATCGCGATGCGGCTGGTGAAGCCGAAGGCGTACGAGTAGGTCAGCCGCATGAAGGTGCGGTTGCCGTCGATGGGGATCGCGGCCAGCGTGATGCGGTAGTCGCGCGTGCCCACCGGGCCGTCGGCCGCGAGCAGGCGGGTTTCGAAATGGTCGCCCGTCGCCGCGACGTTGCGCCAGTCCAGCCGCAGCCGGAAGGTCTGCTCGATCGGGTGCTCCGCCTTGCGCCCGATGCGCAGCAGCAGAACCGGCCCCGAGCCGCCGCCCACCGCGTGGCAGTACTTGGTGTTGAAGGGCAGGATCAGGATGTCGCACCAGTGCGCCGGCTCCTTCAGCGACGCAGCCACCGTGGCGAACGGATGGTCGAGCACGGCGTAGACGTCGCCGGTGAGGCGGTCCTTCTCCTCGCTCGAATCGACGTGCAGCGTGTGCCCGTTGGCATCGGGCCGCAGCTGCTCGCCCAGTTGCGCATACCGCGCGCGCAGGTCCTCGGCGGTCGCGTGCGACGCCAACGGCGCGCACAGGGCCGCCAACCCCAGCAGCAGGGCGGCGAATCGGGACGAGCAGGACAGTCGCATGAGGTGCCTGGAAGTGCTTGCGCCAGAGCGTCGCCGCAACGCGTCGGCACCGGTGTAGGACGGGCCAGCGACGGGCTGTGCGGGTCGCGCTGCGCGGCATGCGAGGCGCGCCGCCGTTTTCCTACACCCACTGCAACGCTTCGCTGACGACCCAGCGCAGTGGCACTCCGAAGATGACCTGCGTTGCAGCCCCAGGGCTGCGACGACACCAGACAGGAGCATCACCATGGCTGCGGACGAACGGGAAGACAGGAACCTCAACGCGGACCCGATCACGGGCGAGCCGGGCGCGCATCCGGTCGGCACCGGCGTGGGCGCCGCGGGTGGCGCCGTCGCGGGCGCGGCGGCCGGCACGATCGGCGGCCCCGTGGGCTCGCTGGTCGGTGGCGTCATCGGCGCGGTGGTCGGCGGGCTGGCAGGCCGCGCGGCCGCCGAGGCGGCCAACCCGACGGCGGAGGAAGCGCACTGGCGCGAGAACTACACGCGCGAGCCGTATTACGAACAGGGCCGCTCGTTCGACGACTACGGCCCCGCGTACATGCACGGCGTGCGTGGCCGCATGCAGCACGGCACCGACTGGGACGCGGCCGAGCCGCGCCTGGCGAGCGAATGGGACAACGCGCGTGCCAGCTCGGGCCTGACCTGGGACCAGGCACGGCCGGCGAGCCGCGCAGCGTGGGACCGCGCGGGCCGCGTGGGCGACCCGGGTACCGGCGCGATGGCGAGCGACACGGCCGTGGTGCGCGCGAACGACCTGGCCGGCACCGGCGTGGGCAGCAGCGGCACCGACACCGGCATCGGCGGCATGGCCGGTGGCATGCAATCCGCCGGCAACGACGAGGGCCAGCGCAAGGACGTGATCGATGCGCTGCAGGACCTGGTCGAGTGCTGCAAGGACGGCGAGTACGGGTTCCGCGAGAGCGCGGACCGCGCCAACAGCCCTGAGCTGAAGTCCGTGTTCCAGCAGCGCGCCGAGGATTGCCGCCGCGGCGCCGACGAATTGAACCAGCAGATCCGGCAGCTGGGCGGCAAGGCGGAAGACAGTGGCAGCGCGTTGGGCGCGATGCACCGCGGCTGGGTTTCGGTGAAGTCCGCCATGAGCACCTACGACGACAAGGCGGTGCTCGAGGAATGCGAGCGTGGTGAGGACAACGCGAAGGCGCGCTACGCGAAGGCGCTGCAGAAGGACCTCCCGCCCACCGTTCGCCAGATGGTCGAGCGCCAAGCCCAGGGCGTCCAGCGCAACCACGATCAGGTGCGGCAACTGCGCGACCGCTATCGCGCCCAGGCCGAGGCGACGACCGGTTCGATGACACGCCGCCAGGGCGACATGGACATGGAGCAGGGCGGCATGCGCATGGGCGGCGGCACGTCGACGATGACGGCCGGCGGCACCGGCAGCACGATGATGCCGGCCGGCGGCCACCAGGGCATGGGCATGATGCAGTCGGGCTCCACCGGCGCCGCGGGCCTGGTCGGCGCCGCGCAGACGGCGGGCAACAACGACGGTGACCGCGGCGACGTCGTCGACGTGCTGCAGGACCTGGTCGAGTGCTGCAAGGACGGCGAGTACGGCTTCCGCGAGAGCGCGCAGCAGGCCAGGCGCCAGGACCTGAAGTCGCTGTTCCTGCAGCGCGCGGACGAGTGCCGCCGCGGTGCCGAGGAACTGAACGAGCAGATCCGCCAGTGTGGCGGCTCGCCCAAGGACAGCGGCAGCGCGATGGGCGCGATGCACCGCGGCTGGGTGTCGGTGCGTTCCGCCCTCACGAGCGACGACGACCGCGCGGTGCTGCAGGAATGCGAGCGCGGCGAGGACAACGCCAAGGCCCGCTATGCCAAGGCGCTGCAGAAGACCCTGCCCGCGAACGTGCGGCAGGTCGTGGAGCGGCAGGCGCAGGCCGTGCAGCGCAACCACGACCAGATCAGGATGCTGCGCGACTCCACGGAGTGAAACCGCGGCGGGGGCGACCCCGCCCGACAGGACGCATGGCCGACGACGACCGACCGCCCACCGACGACGCGCTCAAGACCTACCGGGCCAAGCGCAAGTTCAACGCCACGCCGGAACCGGCAGGTGGCGGCGTCGCGAACGAGGACGAACGCGCGTTCGTGATCCAGAAGCACTGGGCCACCCGGCTGCATTACGACTTCCGGCTCGAGCTGGAAGGCACGATGAAGAGCTGGGCCGTGCCCAAGGGCCCCAGCTACGACCCCGCGGACAAGCGCATGGCGATGCCCACCGAGGACCATCCCATCGCGTACAACAAGTTCGAGGGCCAGATCCCCGCCGGCAACTACGGCGCGGGCAAGGTGATCATCTGGGACAAGGGCACGTGGATCCCGCTGGAGGATCCGCACAAGGGCTTCCGCGACGGCAAGCTCAAGTTCGAGATGCGCGGCCACAAGATGCAGGGCAAGTGGACGCTGGTGCGCATGAAGGGCCGCGGCGACGGCAAGCGCGAGGATCCCTGGCTGCTGATCAAGGAGCGCGACGAGTTCGTGCGGCCCGCGAGCGACTACAGCGTGGTCGATGAACGTCCCGAGAGCGTGCAGGCGCTGGAAGACCGGCCGGGGGCGGTGGCAGCGCCCGCAGCGCCCGAAGCGGCGCCGGCCGCGTCGGGCCCACCCGACGGCTCGGTGAAAGCCGCTTTGCCGGCAGCGCTGCAACCGCAACTCGCCACGCTGGCCAGCGAGCCGCCGCGCGACACCGCCGGCTGGCTGTACGAGATCAAGTTCGATGGCTACCGGATGCTTGCCCGCGCGGAAGGCGGCCGCGTGCGGCTGGTCACGCGCAACGGCAACGACTGGACGTCCAAGCTGTCCGCCTTGCGCGAGGCGCTGGAAGCGATGAACCTGCCTGACGGCTGGTACGACGGCGAGATCATCCTGCCCGGCCGCGAGTCGCCCAGCGACTTCCAGGCCTTGCAGGGCGCCTTCGACACGGCCCGGACCAAGGACATCGTCTACTACCTGTTCGACCTGCCCTACTGCGCCGGCTACGACCTGCGGCAGGCGCGGCTCGAGGAGCGGCGTGCGGTGCTGCAGCGGATCGTGGCGCGCAACCCGCAGCCCAACGTGCGCTTCTCCGAAGTCTTCGACGCACCGCCGGACCAGGTGCTGGACTCCGCCTGCAAGTTGGGCCTGGAGGGCGTGATCGCGAAGCGGCGCGACTCCGCGTACGTCACGCGGCGCTCCAGCGACTGGCTCAAGCTCAAGTGCCAGCAGCGGCAGGAGTTCGTGATCGCGGGTTTCACCGATCCCAAGGGGTCGCGGGCGGGCATCGGGTCGCTGCTGCTGGGCGTGCACGACGCCGACGGCAATCTGCAGTACGCGGGCAACGTGGGCACGGGCTTTGACGATCGCACCTTGCGCGAGCTGCGCGAGAAGCTGGACGCGCTGGCCGCCGACAAGGCGCCGTTCGCATCGACCGCCGGCCTGCCGCGCGGCGTGCATTGGGTGCAGCCCAAGCTGCTGGCCGAGGTGACCTTCGGCGAGTGGACTCGCGAAGGCCGCGTGCGGCACTCCGTCTTCCACGGGTTGCGCACCGACAAGCCGGCGAAGGCGATCACGCGTGAAGAGGCGCAGAAGCCGTCGCCAAAGGCAGCCGCGCCCGCCAAGGGCAAGCGCAGCGCGCCGAAGGCAGCGGCTCCGGCGGCGAGCGTCACCCTGCCCGCGTCGCTGAAGATCAGCAACCCGGACCGCCTCATCGACCCGGACAGCGGCATCACCAAGATCGGCCTGGTGCGCTACTACGCGCTGGTCGCGCCGCTGATGATGGAGCACGTCGGCGGGCGCCCGATCGCGATGGTGCGCGCCCCCGACGGCATCACCGGCCAGCTGTTCTTCCAGAAGCACCTGGACCGCTACAAGATGGCCGGTGTCGTGCAGCTGGACCCGAAGATCTTCCCGGGCCACCCGGCGATGCTGGAGATCGCTGGCGCCGAAGGCCTGCTGTCGGCCGCGCAGATGAACGTCATCGAGTTCCACACCTGGAATTCGAAGAGCAAGACCAGCGACAGGCCCGATCGCATGACGTTCGACCTCGACCCGGGCGACGGCGTCACGTGGGCGCAGATGCAGGAAGCGGCGCAGCTGGTGCACGCCTTCCTCGACGAACTGGGCCTGCCCAACTGGCTCAAGACCAGCGGCGGCAAGGGCCTGCACGTGGTGGTGCCGCTGAAGCCGCAGTTCGGCTGGGACCCGGTCAAGGACTTCTCGCAGGCGATCGTCAACCACCTCGCGCGGGCGATCCCGCAACGCTTCGTCGCCAAGAGCGGGCCGAAGAACCGTGTCGGCCGCATCTTCATCGACTACCTGCGCAACGGCTTCGGTGCGACGACGGTGTCGGCCTGGTCGGCGCGCGCGCGGCCGGGGCTGGGCATTTCGGTGCCGGTGCGCTGGGACGAGTTGCCGCGCCTGAAGAGCGGCGCCGAGTGGACCGTCGCGACCGTGCACGAGCGGCTCGACGAAGGCAACGAGCCCTGGGCCGGTTACGCCGCCAGCGCGATCTCGCCCACCGCCGCGATGCGCAAGCTGGGCTTCGAGCCCTGAGGACTGGCCGCCGGATGTCGCAACCCTGGCCCCGCACGCTGTGGATCGTCCGCCACGGGCAGAGCGCCGGCAACGTGGCGCGCGACCGCGCGGAAGCGGACGGCCTGCACGTCATCGACATCGCCGAGCGCGACATCGACGTGCCGCTGTCCGCCCTCGGTCGCGAGCAATCGAGCGCGCTCGGGCACTGGTTCCGCGACCTGCCGGCGAACCGCCGTCCGCAGGTCGTGATCACGTCCCCTTACGTGCGCGCGCGGGAGACGGCGCACCTGCTGATGGACGCCGCCGGCCTGGACGCGCGCAAGGTGCGCGTGCGCCGTGACGAGCGCCTGCGCGAGAAGGAGTTCGGCATCCTCGACCGCCTGACCGTGCACGGCATCCGCATGAAGTACCCCGAGCTCGCGCAGCAGCGCGTGCACGTCGGCAAGTTCTACTTCCGCCCGCCCGGCGGCGAAAGCTGGTGCGACGTGATCCTGCGGTTGCGCAGCGTGCTGGAGATGGTGTGCCGCGAGCACGAGGGCGAGCGCGTGCTCATCGTGGCCCACCAGGTCATCGTCAACTGCATGCGCTACCTGATGGAGGAACTCGAGGAGGACCAGATCCTCGCGTTCGACCGCGAGGCCGACGTGCCCAACTGCGGCGTGACCTCGTACGTGCTCGACCCGCAACTCGGGCGGATGGCGCCGGAGCTCGTGAACTTCACCGCGCCACTGCGCGAGCAAGGCACGCCGGTCACGCACGAGCCCGACGCGCTCGCCGCCCCGAAGCCCTGACATGGACGCGCGCGTGCAGCCTTCGCGCCTGGACCTCGATGCGTTGCGGTCGTGGCCGTTGCCCGCGGTGGACGACACGGCCGACAAGGAAGCGCGCGGCCGCGTGCTGGTGATCGCGGGCAGCCGCGAAGTCCCCGGCGCAGCGGTGCTCGCGGCCACCGCGGCGCTGCGCGCCGGCGCCGGCAAGCTCGCGATCGCCACCGCTGCTTCGGTGGCGCAGCACATGGCTTTCGCGATGCCCGAGGCACGCGTGATCGCGCTGCCGGAAACCGCCGACGGAGGCTTCGACGAGCGCGGCATCGCCGGCATCGAACGCGCGGTGCAGGCGGCGCGCTGCGTGCTGGTCGGTCCCGGGCTGATGGATGCCAAGGCCACCTGCCGCTTCGTCGCGGCGCTGGCGCCGCTGCTGAAAGGGCGCGGCGTCGTGCTGGACGCGCTCGCGATGGATGCCGCCCCGCACCTGGGGCGCTTCGAGGAGCCGGTGCTGCTCACGCCGCACGCCGGCGAGGTCGCGCACCTCACGGGTTGCGACAAGGACGAGGTGCTCGCCGACCCGGAGCGCGCAGCGAGGGAAGCCGCGCAGCGCTGGAACGCGGTGATCGCGGTCAAGGGCGCGCGCACGGTCATCGCCGACCCCGATGGCCGAGCGTGGCTGCACGAAGGCGGCAACGCGGGACTCGCGACTTCGGGCTCTGGCGACACGCTCGCGGGCGCGATCGCCGGCCTGTGCGCGCGCGGCGCCGGCCTCGTGCAGGCCTGCGCCTGGGGCGTGGTGCTGCATGCGCAGGCGGGAGAACGTCTCGCGGCGCAGCGCGCGCCGGTCGGCTACCTGGCGCGCGAGATTCCGGACGCGATGCTGCAGGTGCTGCGCGACCTGCAGGACGTCAGGCCAGCGATACGCTGACGTCCATCTTCGTCAGGTCGAGCGGCCCGTAGTTCGACAGGAAGGCGACGTCGGCCGCGTCCCGGCCGTGCGCGACCACGACGCGCCCGCCGCGCGGCTTGTCCTGCGTGGCGTCGAACGCGAACCAGCGGCCGCCCAGGAACACCTCGTACCAGGCATGCATGTCCATCGGTTCGAGGCGGTGCAGGTAGCCCACCACGACGCGCGCGGGCATCTGCAGGCTGCGGCACAGCGCCACGCCCACGTGCGCGAAGTCGCGGCACACGCCCGCGCCGTCCTCCAGCGTGTCGAGCGCGCAGGTGCTCTCCTCGCTCACGCCGTACTTGTAGTCGATGTTGTCGCGGATCCAGCTGGCGATGCGCTCGGCCTGCGCGTAGCCGGGCGGGCAGCCCTCGACGATCTTCTCCGCGCGCTCGGCCATCTTGTCGCTCGGGCAGTAGCGGCTTTGCAGCAGGTACAGCAGCACCTCGTCGGGCAGCATCCCCGGCGGGATGCGGTCGGCGCGGCGGTCGACGTCGAGCTGGTCGGCGACCTCGACCTCGTGCTCCACGGTGATCGCGCTCTTGCCCTGCGGCAGCGTGAACCGCTGGCACAGGTTGCCGTAGCAGTCGATGTATTCCGTCGCCGGCACCCAGGGCTGCACGTCGTAGCGCTCGGCGATCACCCACTGCTGTGCGCCGCTGCGCGGACGAAGCATCGCGACGAGCGGGCAGGCTTCTTCGCAGGACAGTTCGATGTGGTTGCGGGTGCGCAGGCGCATGGTGGCGCGATGGTGCGCGAACGCGAACGGCTCGGCCGTAGGAAGGATGCCAGCGAGGCCGTCAGCCCCCGGGCGCGCTCAGAGCACGCCTGAATGAGCCAGGACCGCCCAACCACCGATCGCTCCCAGCGCCAGCGCCAGCGAGACACCCCGCCGTGGATCACGAATGGCTTCGTGGGCCGGTGCGACGTACGTCCCGCTCCACATCGCGAGCAGCAGGTTGTCGCGGTAGACGATGCTCGCGGCCGCCACCACGACGAGGTGCAGGCCGAGTGCGACCCACAGCAACCCATAGCTTGCGCCGTGCGCGTGATGGACCCAGTCGTACACGGCCTCGAGCTCGGCGGCCAGTCCGGTCGCGCCGATGGCGAGCGTCGCCATGAGCAGCAGCAGGTGCAGCGTGCCGCGCAGCGGATCGGTCGGGAACAGTTCGCCGCGGCGGGAAGCCAGCGTGAACAGCGAGCGCGCGATGGCCCGCGGACGGTGCAAGAGGTGCTGCCACCTTGCGTACGGGCAACCCCACGACGCCCAGGCCATCCGGAAGCCGACCAGCAGCGCCGCGATGAGCTCGAAGGCCAAGTGCTCAGGCGCCCACGCGTCGTCGGCCGCGGTCCCCACGGCGCCGGCGAGCGACAGCACGATGAGGACATGGCAGGTGCGCTGCGGACCGTCCCACACGCGAACGCGGGCCGGCGGGCCCAGGCCATTGGCAATCTGCACGGAAGCTCCTCGGGTCTGTTTCAACTGCAGCGAACGATTCTCGAACCTCCCGCCGGCGACTCCGGCGGGGGTTCTCCCTCGATGTCAGCTTTCAAATGCGAATCATTCGCATATACTTGCTGCCTTGGCCGTGCCGCTTTTGCAGCCCGGATCGGAACAAGCAGGAGGGACTCGATGATCCGGAAGACACCCGTGGCGGCCGCCGCGGCGCTGCTGCTCGCAGCCAACGCGGCATCCGCGCAGGGCGTGACGCTCGACGACGTGCAGGTGACCGGCCGCGACGGCCGCGGCTTCAACTCGCGCACCGTGCAGGTCGGCGCCTTCCGCGACCTCGATCCGCTGGACGTGCCGCTGACCAACAACGTGGTGACGCGGGAAGTGATCGACGCGCAGGGCGCGCGCACGGTGTACGGCGCGCTGCGCAACACCGCCGGCGTGACGCGCTCGCAGCTGTCCGGGTCGACCTACGACAACATCTCGATCCGCGGCATCCTGGTCGAGAACCGCGGCAACTACCGGCTCAACGGCTCGCTGCCGATCATCAACCTGATCGACATCCCGCTGGAGAACAAGCAGCGCGTCGAGGTGCTCAAGGGCGCGTCGTCGCTCTACTACGGCCTGGTGCCGCCCAGCGGCATCGTCAACTTCGTGACCAAGCGCGCGACCGCCGAGCCCGTCACGAGCATCGCGACCTCGGTGACCGACCACGGCGCGGTCGACGTGCACGCGGACGTCGGCCGGCGCTTCGCCGACGGCACCATGGGCCTGCGGATCAACGCGGCGGCGGGCCGGGAAGACGCCGGCATCGACCGCGTCAAGGGCGACCGCAGCCTGGCATCGCTGGCCTACGACTGGCGCGTGTCCGACATCCTCAACATCCGCGCCGACCTGGAGCACTACCGCAAGGACATCGGCGAGCAGGCCGCCATCGCGCTGCCGGCGGCCGCCAACGGCGTGATCACCCTGCCCCCGGTGCCGGACAACAAGCGCAACCTGGCCGGCGAGTGGCAGCGCTACGACGCGCAGGCCACCAACATGCTGCTGCGCGGCGACCTGTCGCTGGGCGACGCGTGGTCGCTGACGCTGGAGACCGGACGCGCGGAGACCGAGCGCGACCGCCGCTTCTCGCAGCTCAATGGCCTGGACGTCGCGTCCGGCGCCGGCAACCTGGCGATCTTCTTCGCGAACGGCCAGCGCTACACGAACACCAACCACCGCGTCGAGGCGCTCGGGCGCCTGGGCACGGGCGCCATCCAGCACGAGCTGACCATCGGCTACACGCACAACCAGCGCGAGGCCTACTCCGGCGACAGCGCGACGACGGTGAACGTGCCGCAGAACCTGTACGCGCCGATCGTCCCCGCGGAAATCACGCCATCGTTCCGTCCCGGCGCGAACTCGGCCATCCGCGACAAGGGCGTGTACCTGTTCGACCGCGTGCTGCTGGGCGACCAGTGGCAAGTGCTCGCCGGCGTGCGCGCCGCCGACTACAGCAACGTGAGCCCGACGTCGCGCTACGGTGCGAAGAAAACCTCGCCGAACCTGTCGATCCTGTATAAGCCGCGGCCGCACACGACCGTGTACGCGAGCTACCTTGAGGGCCTGGAGGAGACTGGCACCGCGCCGGCCAACCGCGCGAATTCGGGCGAGATCCTGCCGCCGGCCGTCAACAAGCAGAAGGAGATCGGCGTCAAGACGCGCGCGTTCGGCGGCGTGCTCGCGCAGGCCGCGCTGTTCCAGATCGATCGCCCGCAGACCTCGGTCGACGCCGGCAACCGCTTCATCCTGGGCGGCAAGAGCCGCTACCGCGGGCTGGAGGCGTCGGCCAGCGGCGAGATCGGCCGCGACTTCTCGGCGATCGCGTCGCTCGTGCTGCTCGACGCGGAGATCGTGACCGTCGGCACGGCCAACGCCGGCGAACTGGGCCGCACGCCCGAGAACACGCCGCGCAAGACGATCAGCCTGTTCGGCGAGTACCGGCTGCCGGCGGTGGCCGGCCTGTCGATCAACGCGGGGGCGTACCACGTCGGCCGCCGCGCAGTGAACAACCTGAACCAGGCATGGGTCGACGCATACACCACGCTGTCGCTGGGCGCGCGCTATGTGACCAAGCTGCAGGGCCGCACGGTGACGCTGCAGGCCAACCTGGACAACGCGACCGACAAGGACTACTGGGCCACGGCCGGCAACGGCCTGATCGGCACGGGCGCGCCGCGCACGCTGCGCCTGGCCGCGCGGTTCGACCTCTGATGCGTCCGGCCCTGCGCCAGGCGTGGCTGCGCCTGCACCGGTGGGCCGGCCTGTCGCTCGGGCTGGTGCTGGCGGCCATCGCGCTCACCGGCGCGTTCCTCGTCGTCGGCAAGCCGGTGGACCGGCTGCTGCATCCCGAGCTGTTCACCGCGCCAGCGGTGGCCGCAGCCCCGGCTTCGCTCGATGCGGTGCGCGATTCGCTCGTCGCCGCGTATGGCCCGCAGGCCAGCTTCACGCTGCGCCCGCCGCGGCAGCCGGACGACACCTTCTGGGCTTTCGTCCACGTCCCCAATGGGTTCGACGGACTGGCCTACCTCGATCCCGCGACGGCGCGCGTGCTCGGGCAACGTGGCGACCACGAGGGATTGGTGAACCTCGCGTTCGAGCTGCACAGTTCGCTGCTCATGGGCGATGCCGGCCGGCCTCTGCTGGCGGCGCTGGCCGCCACGTACCTGTTCCTGCTCGCCACCGGCGTCGTGCTCTGGTGGCCCGTGTCGTGGTCGCGCGCCTTCGCCATGCAGTGGCACAACGGCCTCACGCGCTCGCTGTTCGACGTGCACCGGCTGGGTGGCGTCGTCATCGGGCTGTTCATCGCCGCGTCGGTCGGCAGCGGCGTGTGGATGGCGTGGAAGCCGCTCGCCGGCTGGGTCACCTCGATGACCGGCGACCGCCCCGTCACGCCGCCGCGAGTAGCGACGCACGCGGGTCCGCAAGCTTCACTCGACGTGATGGCCCGCGCGGCGCTGGCACGCGAGCCGGGCGCGACGATCGGCTACATAGGCCTGCAGCCGGGCGCCAGGCCCGTGCGCTTCCGCCTCAAGGCCGTGGACGATCCGCATCCGAACGGCCTGACCTCCGTCTGGTTCCACCCGGGCACCGGCCAGGTCCTCCAGGTGAACCGCTGGAACCGATTGGACGCCGGCGCGCGCAACACGGCCTGGGTGTATCCGCTGCACACCGGCGATCTCGGCGGCCCCTTGCACAAGGCCGCCAACGCGCTGTTCGGCATCACGCTGTTCACGTTGGGCGCCACCGGCGCGCTGCTGTGGTGGCGCCGCCGCAGGCGGCTGCGCTAGGTGACGAAGTCGCCCGCCGCCTCCGGCTGGAACAGGACCTCCTCGATCCGCGCGCCGCAGGCGGCACCGGCCGGTCCGTGCCAGTGCGCCGTCGCGCCCGCGGGCAAGCCGAGCATGGCCACGCCGGCCGGCGAGAGCACGGAGATGCGGCCCTGGGCCGGGTCCGCGTCCTCCGGGTAGCAGAGAACCCGCACCTGCTGGTGGCCGGTGGCGAGGTCGCGAACGATGAATTTCGCGTTCATGGTGACGACGTCGCGCGGGATGGCCGGCCCGGGCACGACTTCGGCTTCGTCCAGGATGTCGGCGAGTTTCGGGGCCGCTCCCGAGCCAATGAGCTTGAGCAGGCGGACGGCGTCCAGCTTGGTCAGCTGGCGATCGAAAGCGGTCGAGGTTTGCATGGGTGCACTCCATTCGATGCATGCCGCGTGGGCGTGGGCATGCGGAAGGCGCCTGGAAAGGGGCCCGGCAGTCGAAGGTCAGCGCTTGGGGGAAAAGGCGACCGCCGGGCTCAGGACTCTGCGAGCGTTCGCAGGAGGCCGAACGCGCGCCCACGCAGCATCCGTGCGGCGCACGAGGCGGGCACGGTTTGCAGGCGGGAGACCGGGGTGACCATGAGGGCCAGTCTAGGGCCCCCGCTCCCGATCACCAAACGCCCAGCCCCAATCCGGCAAGGCCCGCAGGGGCATCACGCGAATGGCGGCGGTGCGTCCTCGTCGCCGCCTGCGCGCCGGCGGAACGCCGAGGCACGGGCCAGGAACGCCGTCGTCACCGGCGCGGTCACCGACAGCACCACGGCGACGAGCCAGGCGGACAGCATGGGCGCTCCCTGGTGCGCCGTGAAGTGGATGGCCGTGGCGAGCGCCGCCAGCCACGTCCCCAGCGTCGATGCGATCGACGGAGCGTGCATGCGCGAGAAGAAATCCGGCAGGCGCAGCAGCCCGACTGCGGCCACGAGCACGAGCAGGCCGCTGCCGAGCAGCAGCACGGCGACGATCGCGTCGGCCACCGGCGTCATTCGACCACCTCCCCGCGCCAGAGGAAGCGCGCCATCGCCGACGAGCCGGCGAACCCGAACAGCGCGATCAGCAGCGCGGCCTCGAAGCCCATGCTGCTGTCGTACCGGATCGCCAGCGTGAGCAACAGCAGCAGGCCGACGATGAACAGGAAGTCCAGCGCGAGCACGCGGTCCTGCGCGCGCGGGCCACGCAGCACCCGCCCCAGGGCCAGCAGCATGGCCAGCGCGTACAGCACCAGGGTGATCGTCACGGCGGCCGACAACAGGGGGCTCATTCGAAGATCTCCAGCAGGGGGCGCTCGTAGCGCTCCTTGTAGTGGCGGATGAAGTCGCCCTCGTGCGGCAGGTCGAACACGTGCAGCAGCAAGGCGCTGCGGTCGGGCGCGAGCTCGGTCCAGACGGTGCCGGGCACGATCGTGGTGATCACGGCCAGCGCCGCCAGTGCCTGCGGATCGCGCAGCTCGAGGGGAATCACGACGAAGGCGGGGCGCGGCGGCCGGCGACGGCCGCTGAGCACGCCGCGCGCGACTTCGGCCGCCGACACGACGACGTCCAGGCCGACGGTGAAAACCAGCCGCACGAGCACGCCGGGCCGGCGCAAGGGGCCGGCCCGGGGCCGCAACGGCGCGGTGAGTACCGGCAGCAGCCAGCCGGCGAGCGCCCCGAGCAGCAGGTGCCCCGGCGCGACGGAGCCCTGCAGCAGCAACCAGGCCGCGAACAATGCGAGCGACAGCCAGGGCGCGGGGAACCAGTGCTTCATCGCACGCCCCCCGGCGATGCCACCGGCCGCGCCGCCTGCACCGTGGCGATGTAGTGCTGCGGGTCGTGCAATGCCGCCGCGGTCGCGCTCATGTAGCGCAGCGCCGGTTCGCCCGCGAGCACCAGCGCGACGCACAGCCCGAGCAGCGCCGCGACCGGCACCGATTCCGCGACGCGCAACCGCGGCGGCGGGCGTTCCTCGGGACTCCAGAACACGCGCAGGCCCACGCGCGACAGCGCGACGACGGCGAGCAAGCCGAGCACGACCTGCAGCGTGAACAGCAGCGCGCCGGCACCCGCGGGCCCCGTGTGCGCGGGCATGGCCAGCACCGCCGACAGCATCGCCACCTTGGCGACGAAGCCCGACAGCGGCGGCAGGCCGGCAAGCACCAGCGTGCCGACCAGGAACGACAGGCTCAGGAAGATGACGGCGCCGGGAATCGCGCGGCCGACCAGGGGCATCGCCAGGTCGTCCAGGTTCGCATCGATCGGCGGCGGCTCCGCCTCGGCAAAGCTGGGCAGGCGGTCGTCGGTGATCAGCGCGGACGGCCGATCGGGATCCACGCCCCGCGCGCGGTCCATCAGTTCGACCAGCAGGAACATCGCGGCCGCGGCCAGCGTCGCGCTGGCCAGGTAGAACAGCGCGCCAGCCGTGAGCGCCGGATGGTCGAAACCCGCCGCGGCCACCACCGTCCCCGATGAGCCGATGATGCTGAACGCCACCACGCGCGCCAGGTTGTGCGACGCGAGCATGCCGACCGTGCCGAACGCCAGCGTCGCGAGGCCGCCCCACACCAGCGCCTCGCTGCCGAACAGCGCCGAGCCTCCGGCCGTCGCCGGGAAGCACAGCGTCCACAACCGCAGGATCGCGTACACGCCGACCTTGGTGAGGATGGCGAACAGGCCCGCCACCGGCGTGCTGGCGGCGCGGTACGCGGCCGGCAGCCAGAAGTTCATCGGCCAGATGGCCGCCTTGGCGAGGAACGCGATCGCCAGCAGGGCCGCGCCGGCGTGCAGCAGGCCGCGGTCGCTGGCGGGCACCGCCGGCAGCTTGGCGGCGATGTCGGCCATGTTCAGCGTGCCCGTCACGCCGTACAGCAGCGACACGCCGATCAGGAACAGCAGCGAGGCCACCAGGTTGATGGCGATGTAGTGCAGCCCCGACCGCACGCGCGCTTCGCCGCCGCCGTGCAGCAGCAGGCCGTACGAGGCCGCGAGCAGGACCTCGAAGAACACGAACAGGTTGAACAGGTCGGCGGTGAGGAAGGCGCCGTTGAGGCCCATCAGCTGCAGCTGCAGCAGCACCTGGAAATGCACGCCCGCGCGATGCCAGCGCGCCAGCGAATACAGCAGGCTGGCGAGCCCGGTCGCGGCCACCAGCACCAGCATCATCGCGGAGAGCCGGTCGGCCACCAGCACGATGCCGAACGGCGCCGGCCAGTTGCCGGGCAGGTAGACGCCGAACGCGCCGGGGCGGTCCTGGCCATCGACCCACAGCAGCAAGGCGACGGCGGTCGCCAGCATCAGCACGCACGACAGCAGGCCGATGGCCGCCTTGACGCGGCGGTGCTGCGCGCCGATGGCGGCCAGCACGCCCGCCGCCGCCAGCGGCACCAGCACCGGCGCGACGACCAGGTGCGCCATCGACCATTCGCTGGTCCACGCGTTCATGGCCGGTCCCCCGCGCCGTCGACGTGGTCGCTGCCGCTCAGGCCGCGCAGCGCCAGCAGCACCACCAGGAACAGCGCGGTGGTCGCGAAGCCGATCACGATGGCCGTGAGCACCAGCGACTGCGGCAGCGGATCGGAGTAGTCCACCAGGTTGGGCTGCAGGCCGGCCTGGATGATCGGCTCGCGGTCGATCGCCAGGCTGCCGACGCTGAAGATGAACAGGTTCACCGCATAGGACAGCAGCGACAGGCCGACCAGCACCTGGAAGGTTCGCGGCCGCAACACCAGCCACACGCCGGCGGCGGTGAGCACGCCGATCACGAGCGAGAGCACGATCTCCATCAGTTGTCTCCCTCGTGGGCGGCGGCACCGGGGCGGCGCTGCGCGCGCAGTGACTGGTGCGCAATGGCGACCAGCATCAGCAGCGTCGATCCCAGCACGACGCCGAACACGCCCAGGTCGAAGAAGAACGCGCTCGGCAGGTGCAGCTCGCCGAGCACCGGCAGCGTCACGTGCGCGGTATGCGTGGTGAGGAAGGGATAGCCGAAGGCCAGCGACCCGAGACCGGTGGCGAGGGCCAGCAGCAGGCCCGCGGCGATCCACCGCGTGGGCTGCAGGTCGGTGCGAGCTTCCACCCACTGCGTGCCCGACACCATGTACTGCGTGACGAGCGCGATCGCGACCACGAGGCCGGCGATGAAGCCGCCGCCGGGCTCGTTGTGGCCGCGCATGAACAGGTGCAGTGCCAGCAGGCAGGCCGCCGGCAGCAGCAGGCGGACCAGCACGGCCGGCACCAGCAGGTGGCCACGAGCGTCCTCGGCCGTCTCCGCCGGAGCGGCGGCGGCCCGCAGGCGCTGCTGCGGCGGGCGCTCGACCGTTTCGCGCGGCGGACGGAACCGCCGCAGCAGAGCGTAGACCGTGAGCGCCACGGCGCCCAGGACGGTGATCTCGCCCAGCGTGTCGAACGCGCGGAAGTCGACCAGCATCACGTTGACGACGTTGGTGCCGCCGCCGACCGGCAGCGCGTTGGCCAGGAAGAAGGGCGAGATGCTCTGGGGCGCCGAGCGCGTGAGCATCGCGTACGACAGCGCGGCCAGGCCGGTGCCCGCGAGCACCGACAGCACGAAGTCGCGCCGGCGTCGCCACCACGCACTCCGTGCATCGCGCGGATCGTCCTGGACCACGCGGCGCGGCAGCCAGCGCAGCCCCAGCAGGAACAGCACGGTGGTGACGGTCTCCACGCCGAGTTGCGTCAACGCGAGGTCGGGCGCCGAGAACCACGCGAACGTGAGCGACACCATCAGGCCCACGACCCCGAGCAGGATCAGCGCCTGCAGGCGGTGGAACTTGGCCAGGTAGGCGGCGCCGATGGCGCACGCGGCGCCGCCGGCCCACAGCAGGATGAAGTCGGGGCTCGCTGGAACCCGTGCCCGGTCGCCCCACCCGAGGGGCACGACGAGCGCGGACCCGAGCCCCGCAGCGCTCGCGACGAGCAGCAAGGCCAGCATCTGCACCTGCAGCCGCCGCGTGCTGGCGGCGCGCAGCAGCCGGCGCGCGGCGAGGTTGGTGCGGGCCAGCCCGTTCTCGAACAGGCGCTGGCCATCGAGGCGCGCCACCAGCGGCGCGCCGCGGCGCCCGCGCGCCTTGAACCAGTTGGCGGCGCGCAGGTACACCACGAGGCCGCCCACGATGGCCACCAGGCTCATCGCGAACGGCGTCGTGAAGCCGTGCCAGACCGCCAGGTTGTAGCTGGGCAGCGCCCCGCCGACGACCGGCCGCGCCGCGGTTGCAAGCACCGGTCCGATCGCGATGTTGGGCGCGACGCCAACGACGACGCAGGCCAGCACCAGCAGCTCGATCGGCACCCGCATCCAGCGCCTGGGCTCGTGCGGCGGATGCGGCAGGCCTTGCGGCGGCGGGCCGAAGAAGACGTCGTGCCCGAAGCGCAGCGAGTACACGACGCCGAACACGCCGTAGATGGTGGCGACGGCCGGCAGGCCGTACTCGATCCACGTGTTGCCGCTCGCGAACAGCGTCTCGGCGAAGAACATTTCCTTCGACAGGAAGCCGTTGAGCAGCGGCACGCCCGCCATCGCGGCGCACGCCACCATCGCGAGGGTGCCCGTGAGCGGCATGAACCGGAACAGGCCGTCGAGGCGGCGCATGTCGCGCGTGCCGGTCTCGTGGTCGATGATGCCGACCGACATGAACAGCGACGCCTTGAAGGTCGCGTGGTTCATCATGTGGAAGACCGCCGCCACCGCCGCGAGGGTGCTGTTCAGGCCGAGCAGCAGCGTGATGAGTCCCAGGTGGCTGATCGTCGAATACGCAAGCAGCGCCTTCAGGTCGTTCTGGAACATTGCCAGGTACGCGCCCAGCAGCAGCGTGCACGCGCCGGCGCCCCCCACGAGCCAGAACCATTCGTCGCTGCCGGACAGCACCGGCCAGAGTCGCGCCAGCAGGAACACGCCGGCCTTCACCAGCGTGGCCGAGTGCAGGAACGCGGACACCGGCGTCGGCGCGGCCATCGCGCGGGGCAGCCAGAAGTGGAACGGGAACTGCGCGCTCTTGGTGAAGGCCCCGAGCAGCACGAGCACGAGCACCAGCGGGTAGAGCGGGTGCGCGCGCACGCGGGTGCCGGCCTGCAGCACCTGGTCCAGCTCGTAGGTGCCGGCGATGTGGCCGAGCAGCAGCACGCCCGCCAGCAGCGCGAGCCCGCCGCCCGCGGTGACGGTGAACGCCATGCGCGCGCCGCGGCGCGCATCGCGGCGGTGGTACCAGTACCCGATGAGCAGGAACGAGAACAGGCTGGTGAGCTCCCAGCACAGCACCAGCTGCACCAGGTTGCCCGACACGACGACGCCGAGCATCGCGCCCATGAAGGCCAGCAGCAGCGAGTAGAAGCGCGCCGCCGGGTCGTCCTCGGACAGGTAGTAGCGCGCGTAGAGCACGACCAGCGCGCCGATCACGGTGACGAGCATCGCGAACATCCACGCCAGGCCATCGATGCGCACCACGATGTCGACGCCCACACTGGGCAGCCAGGCGAGCCGCTCGGTGACCACCTCCCCGGCGCTGATGCGCGGGAACAGCAGCCCCAGCGGAATGGCCGTGCCCAGCGCCACCAGGCCTGCCAGCGCCGACTCGGCATTGCGGGCGCGGGTGGGAAGCAGCGCGGCGACGACGGCGCCGGCGAACGGCAGGAGGACGACGAGCAACACGGGCATCGCCGCCGAGTCTATGTGACGGACTCGGCTCGCCAGCCTTGATTTCGCTGACGGCGGCGCAGGGATGGCAGCCGCCGCAAGTGATGGTCAGCGGTGGCGGATGATCCCCAGCGCGTGCAGCGAGGCGAGCACGTCGGACACCATGTCCTCGCAGCGCTGGCCCCGGAAGTCATGCGCGGCGGACAGCGGCAAGTCCGCGAGATCGTCGAGCCGGCCGCGCAGCATGCCGCGCGCGCGCAGGTAGCGCGTCCGCACCACGTCGAGCGTCACGTCCAGCGCGGCGGCCGTCTCCTCGACGCTGAGTCCCTGCACCGCGCGGAGGATGAACACGCACCGGTAGATCGGCGGCAGCAGGTCGATGGCGTCTTCGAGCCGCCGCCGCAATTCGCCGCGCCACGCCTCGTCCTCCGGCGTGTGCCCGTCCGAGCGGGCCGGGTCGTCAGCGTGCGGCATGTCGTTCTCCAGGTCCGGGCCGCTGCCGCACCACGCCGCGCGGCGGCCGAGCGATCGCTGCCGGCCCAGCGCCTGGTGGATCGCGATGCGCACCAGCCAGGTGGCGAGGCTGGCGTCGCCGCGGAAGGAGCCGAGCGACAGGAAGGCGCGCAGCCAGGTTTCCTGCACGACGTCCTGCGCCTCCGCATCGTCCTTCACGATCCCGCGGGCGGCGCGGAACAGCAGCCGGTTGTGCGCGCGCAGGAGGCGCTCGAACGCCTTCGCCTCCCCGCGGCGCAGGGCCGCCAGCAACTCGCCCTCGCCGTCCTGCCGCCGGGGTGCGGTGACGGCGACTTCCGCCTCCCATGCGGGGATCGCCATGGCGCGGTCCCTCAGAGGGAGCGAAGGTATTGCGCCACGTCCCGCACCTCGTCGGGCGACAACTGCAGTTGCTGCCGCTGGTTGTAGGTGCTGACCACGTCCTCGAGGGTGGCCGCGGAGCCGTCGTGGAAGTACGGCGCGTGGCTCCACGCGCCCGGCAGCGGCGCGGTCCGGTACATCTTCGTCGCGGACCGCGCCGCGTAGCTCGGGTTCTCCGGTTCGACCATGGACGCGGATGGCGGGTGAAGCATCGCATTGGCGTCCGTGAACGCGCTGCCCGCATGGCAGGTCGCGCACTGCGCCTTGCCCATGAACAAGGCCTGGCCGCGCGCCGCGGCGGCGGTGTCGAACGATCCGGGCGGCGGTGCGGGTGCGGCGAGCGACAGCTGGTACGCCTGCAGGGCGGGCAGCTTGGCGCTGACGAGATCGGTGCTGCCGTGCACGACATGAAGGTTCAGCCGCGGCTCGTCGAACGTGCCCTGGCCGCCCATCTGCGTGACCGCCACGTAGCGGTTCCAGTACGCGATGTCGTCCCCGTCACCGGTCAGCGTGATCTTGCCGACGCCGGCCAGCCCGAAAGCGGGCGGGATGACGACCGGCTTGCTCAGCCCGTCGAGGTTGAAGCGCGGGTCGTACTTGCCCTTGCCCCACGACTGGTACACGGCCTTCGCTTTCGCGTCGAGCACCGGGGACAGCGAGATGATGGCGCCCGGATCCAGGTCCCGGTTGGGCCAGCCATCCAGGCGTCGGCCGATGCCCTTCGCGAACGAGTCGTCGACGGTGGAGTGGCACAGCGCGCAGGTGATCCCCACCTTCCGTAGCCGGTCGACGCCGTTCACGGTCTCGACCTCGCCCTTGACGCCCACCACCGCGTCGAGCTTCAGCAGCGCCAGCGTCGTGGCCGGGCTGCCCAGGTCGACCTGGCCGGCCTTCAGGGCGTCCTGCACGGCCTGCGGCAGCGCCTCCACGTCGACCTTCAGGCCGACGGCGAGCGCGGTCGCCGGCGACACGGCGGTTTCGATCACCTCATGCAGCCGAAGCGTGTCGGTCCACTGCGCTTCGTCGCCGAACGTGTCGAAGCGGAACACCTGCCGACCTTCAGCTAGCAACTTTGGATCCAATGGGGCGGCCGGATCGTCGCTGCCACCGCACGACCAGAGCGCCAGCGTCGCGACGAGCGCGGCCAGCCAGGGCGCGAGGCGAACGTGGAACGGAGCGGTTGGAGTCGGCATGGCGGCGGTCCGGTTGGAGGGGATGCAGCCTTAGATGTCGCGAACAGCGGAAACGTGACAAGCGCGGCGGCAGGACGTTGCGCAAGGTCATCCGCAAGCTGCTGCCGGCAACTCGACCGATGTCTCGAATCGTCGCAATCGTGAGCGGCGCGCCCCAAGCGAAACCACCCGCGCGAGTCCCGCCTGTCGAGGCGTGCGGCCGTGACCGCGGCGCGCATCGGCACTGTGAGCGGGCACACAGCTGTTGCAATTTCCCATCTGGCGGATGCGAGGCACTTTTCGCAAGCTGGCGCCCACGGTCCGCGATGGGCCGCGCCATTCAGGGAGACACCGCATGCAGGTTTCGCAACCGACCCCGGCCCGGCTTTCCGCGACGCTGCTCGCACTCTGGCTCGCTGCCTGCGGTGGCGGCGGCGGCGACGACACCGTCGCCAGCGTGCCCCCGCCCGCACCCGCGCCGGTCGCGGCAGGACCCGTCGCCGCGCCGCCGGCGCCCGTCGCGGCGCCGCCGGCACCCGCCGCGAGCGCGCCCGTGTCGCCACCCGTCGTCGCGGGGCCCCTCGCCTGGACGCCGGTGGCCACGCTGGGGGCGAAAACGTGGCACGGGGTCGCTTCGAACCCCACCGGCACCGTGCTGGCCGCCATCGCGAACCCCGGCGGTGTGTTCCTCTCGCGCGATGCCGGGGTGACCTGGGTCGACAGCGGCTTGCCGGCGACGCCGAATTGGGTGGCGATCGACATGGACGCGACCGGCCAGGCCCTCTTCGCCGTCGCTTTCGGGGGCGCCATGTACCGCTCCGTGGACGGCGGGGCGACATGGGCCGTGGCCGACACGGCCTTCAATGCGGCCGGCAGCCTGCAGTACGAAGGGGTCACGGTGTCCCAGGATGGACGCCGCGTGGTGGCCACGGTGCTCGACGGGCTGGTCCGCGTGTCGCAGGACGGCGGCGCCACCTTCACCACCTCGGGCGGCACCGCGGCGACGGCCCGGCCCTGGCGCTGGGTGGACAGTTCCGCCGACGGCTCCGTGGTGGTCGCGGTCACCCAGTCGGCCGGCACGGCGCCGGGCCAGGTCCACGTCTCGACCGACGGCGGCCTCACCTTCGTGCAGCGTGAGGTGATGCTCGGCGCGGCCCCGAACCCCGGCGGCTGGTACCGCGTGGCGGTGTCGGACGATGGCAGCACGATGGCCGTCGCGGGCAACACCGACTTCACCGGGACGAGCACCGGCCTGTTCGTCTCGCACGACAGGGGCGCGACCTGGACGCAGGGCAACGCCGCTGCAGGCACCTACACGTCGATCGACATGAACACGACCGGCAGCGTGATCGCAGCGACGCTGTCCGGCGCGACCGGGCGGGTGTTGCTCTCCACCAATGGTGGTGCCACCTTCGCGCCGATGACGGCACCGGCCGGGGAGACGAACTGGCGTGCGCTGGCGATGAACGGAGCGGGGACCCGCCTGATCCTCGCGGCCGGCACCTTCATCAGCACGCCGGGCCAGGTCTACCTGTCGAGCGGCACCGTCGCGGCGGCGCCCTGACCGCGACCCTGCTGCGTCACGGCGCGGCAGGCCCGGCGACCGTGAAGTAGAACGTCGCGCCCTCGCCGGGCCGCGCCTGGGCCCACATGCGTCCGCGGTGCATGGTGACGACCTTGTGGGCGGTGGCGAGGCCGATGCCCGAGCCTTCGAACTCCGGCCCATGCAGGCGGGTGAACGGCTGGAACAACGTGCCGGCGTCGGCATCGTCGAAGCCCACGCCATTGTCCCGCACGAAGTAGCGGCGCGTGCCGCCCTCGACATCCGACCCGATGTGGACGGCTGGTTGCCCACGGTCGCGGCTGTACTTGAGCGCGTTGTCGATGAGGTTGTCCATCACGATCGCCATCAGGCTCGGATCGGCCCGGATGCGCAGCGGTGCGTCGATCGTGATCGCCGCGGACGGCGGCACGCGGCCGGACTGCCGCAGTGCGTCCACGGACTTGCGCGCGATCGCCGCCAGGTCCAGGTCGTGCAGGTCCAGGCTGCCGTGCGCGACCTGGAACAGCGTGATCAGGCCCCGCGTCATGTCCTCCATGTCGTTCGCCGACGCCTGGATGCGCCGCAGGAAGTGCCGGGACCGCTCGTCCAGCACGGGCCACGCGCGATGCTGCAGTTCCTTGGCGAAACCGGCCATGCGGCCGATCGGCGACCGCAGGTCATGCGCCACCGAATACGAGAACGCCTTCAGGTCCGCGTTGAGCGCTTCGAGTTGCGCGGTGCGCTCGCGCACCCGGCGTTCCAGCTCCGCGTTCAGCTCCACGAGGTGCGCCCGCTCGCGGTGCGCCGCGCTCACGTCGCTGAACGAGATGGCGATGCCTTCCTGCATCGGGAATGCGCTGACGCGGAACCACTTGTCCAGCGGCTCGTAGTACTCCTCGAACAGCCGCGTCTCGCGCTGCTCCATGGCGGCCACGTAATGCTCGCCGAACACCGTCTCGCGCACGCCGGGGAACAGGTCCCAGAAGATGCGGCCGACGGCCTCGGCCAAGTCCAGCCCCACGGACTGCGCCGCGAAGCGGTTGGCGTAGGTGACGCGCCAGTCCCGGCCCACGATCGCGAAGCCGTCGGACAGGCTGTCCAGCGTGACGCGGAACCGGTCGGCCCACGCGCGGTTGTACTCGGACACCTCCTTGCTTTCCTGGATGTCCTGGTACGCACCCTGCACGTGGGTGATGCGGCCTTCGGCATCGCGCTTGGCCACCCCGATCACGCGCACCCAGGTCCGCTGGCCGGCTTCGTCGACGATCTGCAGTTCGAGGTCGTACGGGGTGCCTTCCGATGCGCACTTGGTGAAGGCCTCCTGGAGCACCGGCCGCGCCTCCGGCGCGAACAGGTCCAGGGTCTGGTCGTTCGTGCACTCGCGCGCGAACGGGCAGCCATGGACGCCCTGCAACTCCACGCTCCACGTGGTCATGCCGGTGCGCAGGTCGGACGTCCACGCCCCGAACTTGCCGAGCTGGGCCGCCAGCCTGAGCAGCTCCCGCGTTCCAGTCGTGTCCGCGCGCTGGTCGACGTCGGCGGTGATGTCCCGCGTCTCGCCCACGTAGCCCAGGAAACGCCCGTCCGCGTCGTGGCGCGGCCGGGCGCTCGTCGACAGGTAGCGCGGCGCGGAGCCGTCCGTCGGCAGCACGAGGTGTTCGAAATTGGTGAACGGCTCGCCGCGAAGCAACCGCGCGCGGTGGGCAGCCCACGGCTCGCTGAGCGACCGCGAGCCGGGAATCGCCCAGAGCACGTGGCCGAGGGAGATGCCGGGGTCGAACCACGGGCCGGGCGCCGGGGAGATCCGCGTGAACCGGAACTGCTCGTCCTGCTCCCAGGTCCACGCCAGCGCAGCCGTTGGCTGCCCGCGTCGGTCCGGTTCGGCTGGCATGGCGCGATGTTCGCAGCCTTGCGCTGCAGGGCGACTCGTCATCGGGCGGCAGCGACGGTAGGACGGTGCAGACGGAGTGGCTGAGGTGGCACGTTCAGCGAAGCAGGCTTCGGGCTCCCCACAGGAGCGCGCCGGACGCGATCGTCGAGAGCGTTGCGATGGCCGTGCTGGCGCCGAAGGTCGTGCCCAAGGCCATCGAGAAGCCCAGCACGTATGAGGCGAGCAGCAGGCCGACGACGGCCAGCGCGGAGAAGCCGGAGAACGAGGTGATCCCCGTGCCGCTCGAAAAGCTCAGCAGCGTGAACAACGCGATGGCCGCGAAAAAGAGCGACAGGCCGACGGCCTTGAGCGCCTGGCCGTACGTGGGCTGCACATCGGCAATCGCCCTCGCCGCCACGATCACGATGGACGCGACCAGGAACAGCAGGACGAGCGAGACGACCGTGAACTTCAGGGGAGCGAGGAAGGCGAACGCCAGGAACGCGCCGACGAGGAGGATGTACTGCATGGCTGGCGCGTTGTGCGTCTTGAACATTGTCCTTCACGGAGCCCGCTGCCGAGGCGCGTAGATGCTGACGGTGCTGCAAGCTGCCGACCCGGGGTCGTTTACCAGGAGCGCATCGACGGAGCGCTGGCAGCCGGAATTATGGGTGTGTTACCCCAAGCGTGCGTGTTAGCTCCGGTGGCACCTTACCGTGACCTTGATGTCTGCTCTGGGTCGGGAGCGGACGTCGCCGGTCATCGCTGGCCGGGCTCTATCCACTCGGCCGCGCCGGAACAGAAACTTGCGTGTCTCACGCGCGCACCGACGTGGTGAGGTTTAGAAGTGGACGTGGACCGACACGACCCCGTGGACGGCCACGGCGCGTTTGTATTGAGGCGGCGTGTGCATCTCTTGTGGAGTACGAATGTCAACTGACCAAGATCGTGGTCTTTGGGACCGGGTGGCGCGCGACGAAGCGGCTAGCCGCGCTTCGGAGCAGGCTTCGGCAGGCGAGACCCATGGACCCGTGGAGGTCTATCCGGCGCATGGAGCAGCGTCGACGATACGGAGAAGCGCGCCAGCGACTTACAGGCTCGCTCAGGCGTATACATGCGCTCTTGAAGTGGAGCGCCGCGCGTGGGAACTGCTGCCGGCTTTCCCGGGGGACCCGGCATTCGCCGAAGCACCTTGGAATGCCTGGCGTTCAGCAGTCGAAGACCGCGAGGAGGCCACGCGCCTGCTGATCAACTATGCCTTGACGCCGCATTGAACCTAGCTCGCCGTGCTCGGGAGACCTATGAGAGCCGGAATCGTGATCACGGCCCATCGTAGGCACACTGCGGCCGCACGGTTCGGTCCCGACTGGCTGCCCTCTTGAAGCCACGCACAGACTCCAGAGTCTGATCGACCACGAAGTAAGGACTCAGCTGCATGCATCTCAGCATAGACGGGGCACAGCGACCGACCGCGCCGTCGCTACGGTATGGGCCCTGGCTCTTGCCCAGCATGATCAAGGATCAACGATGAGCGAAACGGCGACGGCATATGCGACGGCACTCTGGATCGCAATTTTGCTCGCATTGATGCTGCTTCCTCGTCGCTGGCTTGCTGAACACACATCTTCAGTCGTCGCATCGTTGCTGATCGCTGGCGCACTGGGCACTGTCCTTGTAGCGGTCCTTGCCGAAGCCACGGATCATCCATAGCTGTGCGAAAGCCGCATTGCGAACTGCGGGCGTCCCCGGCAGAGGATCTGTGGTCACACCCTGCCCCTGACCTCTGCGAGAAAATTCAGGACAACGGATTCCGCGTTCCGATTGGTCTGCACGAAAGCCGGTCGCAGCTCGCAGTAGGCGCGGATGGCGTTCTGGAGGCTCTGGGTCAACGCAGGTCGGTCTAGCGCACCGACCGTCCCAGCCAAGGTCTCGGCCAGCGAGAATGCGGCATGCAGACCGCATGGCTCGAAGATCTGGTCGCCCTTTCCGTCACCCGCAGCTTCAGCCGCGCCGCCGAACGGCGGCACCTGACGCAACCCGCGTTCGGGAGGCGGATTCGATCGCTGGAGCAGTGGGCAGGCACGCCGCTGGTGCTGAGGAGCCGCGCCCCCGTGGCGCTCACGCCCGCGGGCGACAGGCTGGTTCAGTACGCCATCGAAGCGGTGCAGGCCATGGCTCAGGCACGCGACGACCTCAAGGGGTTGCACTCCGACTCGCGCGAAGTGGTCACCCTGGTCGCGGGCCGGACCCTGGCGCGCACCATCACGGCCGACTGGCTGGCCCGCGTCAAGCGCAAGACCACGGCGGCCGACCTCAGGGTGCGAACGGGCTCCATGGCCGAGACGTTGAAATGGCTCGAGCAGGGCGAAGCGGATTTCATGATCGCGTACCACCATCCCGTGATCGCCTTGCGCCTCAGTTCCGCCCAGTTCCTCCAGCGAACCCTGGCCCATGACAAGCTCGTTCCCATGGTTCGGTCCGGCGTCGTGGCCCCTCCTGGGGAAGCGGCCGCAAAGCCGATTCCCTACTTGGCCTACTCGGAGAAGCTGGCCCTCGGCCGCTTGGTGCGGGACCACCTCGTCAACCATGCACAGGCGCCTCGCCTGACACAGGTGATCGAATCCGATTCGGCCGATGCCTTGCTCGAGTACGCGCTCAAGGGCCTCGGGGTCGCATGGCTTCCGTGGTCCCTGGCGGTCAACGAGTCCAAGGCCGGCCGCGTGGTGCCCTTCGGGGGGAAGTCGCTCCAGATCGGCTTCGAGGTCCGGGTCGCCCGCCCGAAGCGCCGCCTGGGTCCGGTCGCGGAAGCCATGTGGTCGGCTGTGGACGCGGCCTGAAGCGGTGCACGATCGGCATCGGATGATGCGGAAATGGCTCTAGATCGAAGGTTTGCGCGGCCCACTATCCGCCGCACAAACAGGAGACTGCCATGGGCATCATTCGCCGAACCTGCATCGTTTCACTTCTCTGCGCCCTTTGCCCTTTGGCGTTCGCGCAGCGAGACGGTTTTCCCGATCGCCCGATCACGGTGGTCGTCGGGTACCCGCCCGGGGGCAGCACCGACCTGACGGGGCGCGCCGTCGCCGACCAGCTGGCGAAGAAGCTCGGGGCCACCGTGGTCGTGGAGAACGTCAGCGGGGCCGGCGGAGCGATCGCGGCGCAGAAGGTGTCGAAGGCGGCGCCCGATGGCTACACCCTCCTCCTGGGCGCCAACAACGAGATCGCGATCAACCGGTTTCTTTCCTCCAGCGTTCGCTACACGTACAAGGACTTCACGCCCATCGGGCTGGTCGCCTACCAGCCGATGGTGCTGGTCGCCTCCGCGCAGGCCGGCGTCAAGACGGTTGACGACTTCCTGAAGGCTTCGAAGGCCAAGCCCGGCCGCTACAGCTACGGAAGTTCGGGGGTGGGCACGGCACTGCACCTGGCCGGCGAGATGGTCAAGCAGCAGGCCGGGGTCTTCGTCACCCACATCCCGTACCGGGGCGTAGCGCCTCTGACGACCGACCTGATCGGCGGGTCGCTGGAGTTCGGCGTGTTCGTGCTTTCCAGCGGCCTGCCCCACATCCGCAGCGGCAAGGTCGTCGCGCTCGGCGTCACCGAGAAGCAGCGATCGGCTTCCGCTCCGGACATCCCGGCGCTCGCGGAGCATCCGGTCCTGAAGAACATCGACATCTCGGTGTGGTTCGCGCTGATGGCGCCGCCGGGCCTGCCGGAGCTGGTGGCGGCGAAACTCAGGAAGGCCCTTCGCGAGATTCTGCGGACGCCGGAGTTCAGGAAGAAACTCGAGGACGCAGGGTCCCGCATCGCCCCGCTGGATGTCGACATGACACTGTTCCTGGCCGAGGAAGACGCCAAGTACCAGCGGATCGCCGACTTCGCGAAGATCAAGGAATGAGTGCACGGTTCGACGTCGAGCGGCCGTCGCTCGGGGTGTGGCGCACCGGCAATACAGGCGTGGAAGGCGTCTGGCACTTCGAAGCGGACGAGCCTGGGCCCGTGGTCATGATCACCTGCCTGGTCCACGGCAACGAGCTGTGCGGTGCGTGGGCTGTCAAGGGCCTGCTGGAGTCGGGCTTGCGCCCGCACCGTGGCGCCCTCACGCTGGCGTTCTGCAACCTCGCCGCCTTCGACAGCTTCGACCCCGCGGATCACGACGCGTCCCGGTTCGTCGACGAGGACATGAACCGGCAATGGTCCGCTGAACGGCTCGTGCGGGCAGATTCGGTCGAGCGGACCCGTGCCGCCATGCTGCGCCCCTTCGTCGAGCGCGCCGACTGGCTGCTGGATCTGCATTCGATGCATGAGCCAGGTCCCCCACTGCTGCTCACCGGTCCGCACCAGAGGGCCGTCGATTTCGCAAGCGTCCTGAACTGCGTTGGCCACATCGTCGTGGACGAAGGACATGCCGATGGCGTACGCCTGAGGGACTTCAGTCGCTTCGGCCTGCCAGACGGCTCCTCGGACGCGCGAACGGCGCTGTTGATCGAGTGCGGATTCCATGGCGACCGCAGCTCCATTTCTGTCGCCAAGGACATCTGCTACCGGTTCTTGCTCGAGACGGGCACGGTCGAGCCGGACGCGCTGGTGGCGGCTTTGGCCGATTGGCCCAGGCCGCCACCGGTTCAGCAGGTTGTCCTCGACGTCGAGGGCGCGGTGGTTGCAAAGGATGAGACCTTCAGGTTCGCTCGCCCATTCAAGCCGCTCGAAGCAATCCCTCGCGCCGGCATGATGATCGGACGCAACGGCGACGAGTGGGTCAGGACTCCGTTCGACGACTGCGTTCTCGTGATGCCGTCCACTCGGCAGGCACGTGCAGGGGTGACCGTCGTGCGTTTTGCGCGACAACGCCCGGCGAAGGAATGCCGTTGAACAATCCGAGCGAGTGAAGTCCGCTTCCGGCCAGAAGCGGACGTGCTCCCGAAGACCTAGCGGGGGATCGCGCGCGTCCCCGCCGGAGTGGTGCCGCTCGTGATTGCACCAGTATCAGGCCGCGACGATGTTTCGATCCGAGAGCCTGAGCGTTCCAGCATCTGGTCCCGCTCGGACTCGACACGCCGGCGGCCTTCGACGTCGAGCAGCACCCCCGGGAAGCGGTGAGGCGCGCGATGTTACCCGCCGGCCTCACGGGTTCTGCGAGCGTCAGGCGCTCGACGCGGCCTGCACACGGCATCGACCCTGACCAAGACGCGTGACAAGGGTCCGAGAACGTTGGGACCGGCGCGGGGCGCTGATCGGCGCCTTTTCCTACAGTCGGATCGGACACTGCTGACCCATACTTGCCCGCTCCCGTTTCGGTCAACTCATCATGAACCAAACGCACATCTCTCTGACGGACACGCGAAACAGCGAAGTGGCTGGCGTCGAACTCGGGCGCGGCATCCGTGAAGCGTTCGGCGGTGCTCCTGCAGATGCCGTGGTGGTCTTTGCCTCCGCGCAACACGACTACGACAAGCTGCTGCAGGCGCTCGCAGCCGAGGCAGGCACGCAAACCATCGTCGGCTCATCGTCCGCAGGGGAGTTCACCAACCTAGGACGAGGCGAAGGGCAAGTGTCGGCGCTCGGCATCCGTAGCAGCGACATGAAGTTCGCGGTCGGGCTCGGCCAAGGCGTGAGTCACGACCCCGCCGAGGCCGCGCGCCAGGCGATCGAAGGATTTCGTGGCCGGGGAAAGACGCAAGCCGCCTATCGCAATGCTCTGGTCATGACTGATGCGCTCGCCGGGCACACCGACGCGCTCGTGGAGGAATTGACGGTGCTCACCGGGGGCGCGTATCGCTTTTTCGGCGGAGGGGCGGGCGACGATGGACGGTTCCACTCCACGCACGTGTTCGCAGGGACCAAGGCTTACAGCAATGCCGTTTCGACGCTTGAACTGCTGTCGGACAAGCCCATAGGGATCGGCGTGGCGCACGGCTGGCAGCCGGCAGGTCCCGGCCTGCGCGTCACACAGGCTGAAGGCACCCGGCTGGTGGGACTGAACGGAGCCCCGGCCATCGAGGCCATCGAGGAGCACGCCGCGAAGACGGGCCAGCGTTTCGATCCCGCCGATCCCTTGCCCTTCTTCCTGCATAACGTGCTTGGGATCCAGTCGCCTGGCGGCTACCGGTTGCGAGTGCCGCTTGCCGTTGGCGAGAACGGGGCCATCCTGTGCGCTGCAGCGGTTCCGGAAGGTGCTGTTGTTCACATCATGAAGACCGACGCAAGCTCGGCGGTGCAGGCTGCACGACAAGCAACTGAAGCCGCACTGGGCGCCCTCGAAGGACACAAGCCGTCGGCTGCGTTCGTCTTCGATTGCGTCGCAACGCGGCTGCGGCTGGGTCGCGCTTTCGAGGACGAACTCGAGGCGTGCGCGAAGCTTCTGGAGCCTGCAGGTTTCGTCGGGTGCAACACGTACGGACAGATCGCTCGCGCTGAAGGTCAGTTCAGCGGCTTCCACAACTGCACCGCCGTTGTCTGCGTGCTGCCGGAGTGAGCCCGTGCCGCGACAGTTGCGGCCCCTCGTCGAAGGACTAGCCCGGGAGGGCGGACGCGAGGAGGCCGCCAGGCAGCTCGCCGAGGCGGTCGGTGCGCGCCACCTCCTGATCTACGTCCTTGACGCCGAGCTCGGGGTGATGCTTCCCGCCCCTGGCATGCCCAAGACGATCACGGCTGGACGTTCTTGGCGCGAACTGATGGCCCGATGTGCAGCCGCAGCAGATGGGGAGCAGGCTCCGTCGGTGGTCGAGGTTTTCAATTGCCAGTGGCACGCTCGATGCATCGTGGTGCGCGCGTGCGCGTTCGTACTGCTCGGGGAGGAGCAGTGCACTTTCCCGTCCGAGCTGGTCGATCAACTCCCCGTGCTCGGCGAACTCCTTCATGCGCAGGCCGCCCTGCGGATCGGCATGGCAGAAGTTGCGGCGGCGCGTGACGCGGCCACGCGCGCGCACCAGTTGGCGGCGGCCTTGGACGCGACCCGTGCGGCTGCGGCCGAGCTCAATGTCCAACTCCGCGTGGAGCACCAGCGGAAAGACGAGTTCCTGGCGATGCTGGCGCACGAACTGCGCAATCCGCTGGCTCCTGTGATGACTTCGATCGAGGTGCTTCGCCGCCTGAAGCCGGACAACCAGAGCGCCCGCGACCGCCACCTTTCGATCATGGCGCGCCAGATGCAGCAGCTCGCCCACCTCGTGGACGACCTCCTCGACGTCTCCCGTGTCAGCCGCGGGCTGATCGAACTCCGGCGGGCGGCGGTCAGACTCCCTGATGTGGTCAACGACGCCGTCGAGGCTACTGCGCCCCTGCTCGCCAGCCGCGGGCACACCCTGACGTGCACGGTTCCTGCGCAAGGCTTCTACGTGGATGGCGACCGGGTTCGTCTCGTGCAGGTGTTCTCGAACCTGCTGAACAACGCCGCCAAGTACACGGAGCCCGGTGGCCGCGTCGAAGTGCAGCTGCACGAAGCTGGAGACCGGGCGCAGGTGGCGATCCGCGACAACGGCGTGGGGATCCCTCCCGAAATGCTGACCAGCATCTTCGACCTGTTCACCCAGGTGCCTGGGTCGATCGACCGCGCGCCTGGTGGCTTGGGGATCGGCCTCACCCTTGCGCGCACGCTTGTGGAATTGCACGGCGGCTCCATCGAGGCGCGGAGTGGCGGCGTTGGCAAGGGCAGTGAGTTCATCGTCACCTTGCCACTTGTGGCCGAGCCGGTCGTCGTTTCGCCTGAGCGGGGCACGCACCTGACGTCCGAACTTCCCGAGCATGTCCTGGTCGTCGACGACAACGTCGATGCGGCGGAGACATTGGCGGAGGTGTTCCGGATGGGTGGCGCGCGGGTGACTGTCGCCCATGACGGTGGACAGGCGCTGCAAATCGCGGCGTCCGGAGACCTCCCGCAACTGGTTCTGCTCGACATCGGTCTACCGGGCATGGACGGATTCGAGGTCGCGCGGGAATGGCGCCGCCGTTTCGGTTTGTCCTCGCGGATCGTCGCACTGACCGGGTATGGAGGTCCCGAGGACCGGCACCGCACGAGCCGCGGGGGGTTTGATGCGCATCTGGTGAAACCGGTCACCATGGAGTCCATCGAAGCGACCTTGCGCTCGATCGCTACGAAGGCTTTGTCCGCAGGCAAGTAGCAGCCTGCCCGCGGATATTCGGGACGCTCGAACGTTCGCTTGCAGCCAGCGACCGCGTGCACGCCAGGCAACCGATGTCGACCGCCGCGCCATCGTTCCCACCCGCCGGATCTACACTTCTTGCGGTGGACAACGAGAAGCAGCGCAGGCCGTGAGTGCCGTCAGCATCGGTTTCTGGGGAGCCTTCTTCGGCTCAACCGCGTTTGCCCTGACCGTCGCCGTCCTGGCTTTTTGGCGTGCGGCGCCCAAGGTGGCCTCCACGACGTCGTTGGCCATCCTTCTCTCGTGCGCCTATGCCGTCCTCTTTCTCGGTTGGGTGCCGGGACTTGGTGGCGTCCTGCTCATGCGTCTCCAGGCGCTGGTTGGAGTCATCGCCGCCGCAATCCTTTGCTTGCTGCTATTCATTCTCCTCGGAACGTTCCGCACGCGACGGAGCCAGTCGCTGGCACGTTGGGCGGCAATTGCGGCCGCACTGGCAGCATCTACGGCCCTCCTTGCGCTACCCCCGCACGTCGGCCTGCAATTCGCGGTCGGCATCACGTTCCTCGTCGCAGGAGCGGCCATCCTGGTCTCGATGGTCAGCGCCCGGCGCGGCGAACGCGCCGGCTGGTTCACGCTGGCCGGCCTTCCTTGCGCCTGCCTGGGCATGGCGGGCCTCGACTGGTACGCGCTGCGTGCCGCGGCGACGCCGTGGCAAGTCCACATCGCAGGCGCCATGGGCGGGATGGGATTCATAGCCTGCTTTGGCACGGCGATGTGGTCGCGGTATGCCTATCTGATCGAGGTGCGCAACGTCGTCAGCCATGGGCCCAACTTCGATCCCGTGAGCAGGATGCCGACGTATGTCGATGGTGATGCACTGCAAACCGCCTTCTCGGGCATACCGGGACGGGGTTACGGTGTGGTGGTCGTGTCCCTGAGTAACCTCGAGGCGCTGGAGCAGTTGCATGGCCGTGCCGCCTACAACCATGCGGTCTTCGTATGTGCTTCGCGGCTGCGCAGGCTCCAGTTTGCTGGAGTCGACTTGATCCGGCTCCCCGAAGACTCATTCGCCTTGCTGACGCAACACCCAGAGAGCGCGCAGCACCTGATCGATCAGGCCCGACGAATCCTGAGGCGCTTGACGCGTCCGATCACGTTACAGACGAGCCAGCACCCCGACGAGGGGCTCGAAGGTCCCGTGTGGGAGGCCAGCGTCGGCCTTGGGGTGATCCTGGAGCCAACTGATTGCTCCGTTGACCTCGTGATCGCCGGTGCAAGGTCCATCGCGAGGAGCGCTTGGAGCTTCGACAGTTGCATGGCCTGGTTCGACGAAGTCACGAATTCAATTTGCGAGCTGCCGCTGGATGACCGCGAGTCGTCCATGGCGAGAGATCGGCTGGCGACCGCGGCTTGACAAATGGCGCCTGCCCGACGCCATCGGCCAGAAGCAGCCGATCTGAACAGTTGCCGGCGCTCCCATCGCATCACCTGATACTTCGGCGAGCCGATCACTCGCTCGTCAACTTCATTGGCCTGCGGAGTTCAGAGGCGCAGCAGCTGCGCCGGGTCTGGTGATCGGCCGGTGGCGCAAGCGATAGGAGGACCTGCATTCAGAAACTGTCGCGCAGCAGAGCTGGTGCTCGGTTCTCGAGCCTCAGCGCACCCGCGAATGAACTGCCGCCAAATTGGCGGACGGCTTCAGCGAGGGATCAGTTCGGCCCAGGTCTTCATGCGCTCGCCGATCGCGGGACCCGCGTAGCCCCGCACCAGGGCGGGGTTCTTCAGCGTCATTTGCGAACGCAGCATCATGCGCACCCAGTCATCCCGCTCAGTCAGAGCCGTTAGCTTCTGCGGCGCTCCCCGAAACACGAAGTAGCCCGCGATGCCGACGCCGCGCGGCTCGAGGTACAGCACATCGAACGACTCGACTGCCCCCTCATTCTTGAGGCCCTCAGCGTACTTCATGAAGTCGCGAAAGAGTTCAGTTCCCAACAGCTCGCGCCCGGGCAAAGCGCGGTCCCAGGTCAGGAGTATCGCGTTCGTCTTCATCAGAGCTCCTTGTGCGGCGTCAAATGCCGGCGACTAGATTCGTGCGGGGGACCCGGGCTGGCAAGGGACTGATGTCCTGTGACAACTGAATCCTGCGCGTTCGTGAGGCCGGTCGATTGCGCCGCGAACCCTGAACGAAGAACGAAGAACGAAGAACGCGTGGACTGTCTGGCAGCGTACAAACAAATGGCGCGCGATCCGCAAGAATTCTCGCGGAACACTGCACGAGACAAGCAAGATGCCCGGATCACCACCCCCCGGCCAGCGCTCCGGGGAAGGAACATCAGGACTGTGGAATCACATCCGTGACGACGACCAGCGCAAAGCAGGCGAGCCTGACGGTCGCTCGAATGACGATGCGCGGGAGCAGTACAGCCGGGAGGGCGAACAGCAGCAGTCGCCGGATCAGGGCTGAGGGTCCGTCAGCGTGGGCTTTGTCGCAGCGTCACCGTCGGGATGTCGCCAGCGTCCGAGATCAACTGGCGCTGGGGCAGGTAGTGCAGGAGCAGGTCAGTCTCCCTCTTGACAACGCGGTAGCACTCGCAACTCAAGGACTCCAGCCGGGAACGGTCCAGGACTTCGATCAGCCCGCGTGCGTAAGAGATCACTCCCAGCTGCTCCAGCTTGGACGCAGCTACCGTGACGCCGGCGCGGCGAACCCCGAGCATGTTGCTGATGAAGTCCTGGGTCATGGTCAGCCGGTTATGCGAGAGCCGGTCCATCGACAGGAGCAACCACCGGCACAGCTGCTGGTCGATGGTGTGGTGCCGGTTGCAGACCGCCGTCTGCGCCACCTGCGTGATGAGCGCCTGCGTGTACCGCAGCATCAGCAGCAGCAGCTCGCCGTGCCGGTTGAATTCCTCCTTGACCCGGGCCCTGGGCAGCCGGTAGGCGTGGCCTGCGCTCTGCACGAGCGAGCGGCTGGGCGTGCTCTCGCCACCCATGTACAAGGTGATGCCCAGCAATCCTTCGTTGCCGACCACGGAGATGGCAGTCGAAGACCCGTTTTCCATCAGGTACTGCATCGAGATGATGGAGTCGGTCGGGAAGTAGACGTGGCGCATCGGGCGCCCTGCTTCGTACATCAGGGCGCGCAACGACAGCTCGGCCAGTTCCAGGTGCGGGAAGAGCCGCCCCTGCACCTCGGGTGACAACGCCGCCAGCAGGTGGTTCTGCCTCGGATGCGGGGCAGGGCCCGCGCCGGGCGGTTCGCCGCTGCGGGAGGATGCCTTGGCCATGCCTCAGGTTGCCTCGATGTTGGGAAGCAGGCGATCGTACTCGGCGCCGGCCTGCACCACCGCCTGGCTGGAGGTGGATCCATTCGCTCTTGGCCAGTGCCGCCAGCACCAGTTGGCGCGAGGATCGCGCCGCCTCGAGGACCTGGCGAAGGGAGAAGACATCGAGCGACTCCCAATCATCATCGAAGAATGCGCGCGGGCTGGCTTCACGGCATGGCCGTCATTCGACGGTCACGCTCTTCGCCAGATTCCTGGGCTTGTCCACATCCGTCCCTCGCGCGCAAGCCGTGTGATACGCGAGCAGCTGCAGCGGCACGACGTGCAGCAGCGGGCTCAAGGGTCCATAGTGCTCGGGCATGCGGATGACGTTGATGCCGTCCTCGCTCTCGATGCGGGTGTCGGCATCGGCCAGCACGTACAGCACGCCGCCGCGCGCGCGCACTTCCTGCATGTTGCTCTTGAGCTTTTCCAGCAGCGCGTCGTTCGGCGCCACCGTCACCACCGGCATCGAGCTGGTGACGAGCGCCAACGGACCGTGCTTCAACTCGCCGGCGGCGTAGGCCTCGGCGTGGATGTAGGTGATCTCCTTGAGCTTGAGCGCACCTTCCATCGCGATCGGGTAGTGCAGGCCGCGGCCGAGGAACAGCGCGTTCTCCTTGTTGGCGAACTGTTCGGCCCAGCCGATCACCTGCGGTTCCAGTGCCAGCACGGCCGACAGCGCGGCGGGCAGGTGGCGCATCGCCTGCAGGTGCTCGGCGGCTTGCGTCTCGGTGAGCCGGCCCTTGGTCTCGGCGAGCGACAACGTCAGCAGGAACAGCCCTGCGAGCTGCGTCGTGAAAGCCTTGGTCGAAGCGACGCCGATCTCGGCGCCGGCGCGCGTGATGTACGCCAGCTTGCACTCGCGCACCATCGCCGACGTCGACACGTTGCAGATGGTCAGCGTGTGCTCCATGCCGAGCGAGCGCGCGTGCCGCAACGCGGCCAGCGTGTCGGCCGTCTCGCCGGATTGCGAGATCGTCACGACCAGCGTGCGTGGGTTGGGCACGGACTCGCGGTACCGGTACTCGCTGGCGATCTCCACCTGGGTCGGGATCTTCGCGATGCCTTCCAGCCAGTACTTGGCCGCGCAGCCGCTGTAGTAGCTGGTGCCGCAGGCGAGGACCAGGACCGAGTCGATCTCCTGGAACACCTTGAAGGCCGTGTCGCCGAACAGCTCGGGGACGATGGCCTGGACGCCTTCCAGCGTGTCCGCGATCGCGCGCGGCTGCTCGAAGATTTCCTTCTGCATGTAGTGCCGGTACGGCCCGAGCTCCGCCGCGCCGCTGTGCGCGTGCACGGTCTTCACCGGGCGCGTCGCGGGCTTGCCGCTGCGGTCGACGATCCAGTGCTTGCCCAGCTGCACGTCGACGACGTCGCCCTCGTCCAGGTACACGATCTGGTCCGTCACGCCGGCCAGCGCCATCGCGTCGCTGGCCAGGAAGTTCTCGCCGTCCTCGACGCCCACGCCGAGCACCATCGGCGAGCCGGCGCGCGCGCCGATGACCCGGTGCGGCTCGTCCTTGCAGAACACCGCGATCGCGTACGCGCCGTGCAGGCGGCCGACCGCGGACTTCACAGCTTCGAACAGGTCGCCGTCGTACAGGCTGTCGACCAGGTGCGAGATCACCTCGGTGTCGGTCTGGCTGGCGAACTGGTAACCCTTGGCCTTCAGTTGCGCCCGCAGGTCGTCGTGGTTCTCGATGATCCCGTTGTGCACCAGCGCGATGCGGCCCGCGCGCTTGTCGGCGCCCTCGCCCGGACCGTGGCTGAAATGCGGGTGCGCGTTGTGCACCGCCGGCGCACCGTGCGTGGCCCAGCGCGTGTGCGCGATGCCGGTGGTGCCGGTGATGTGCTCGCGTTCGACCTGCGTCGCCAGTTCCGCCACGCGCGACACGCTGCGCGCGCGTTTCAGGCCGCCGGCATGCACGGCGATGCCGCACGAGTCATAGCCGCGGTATTCCAGGCGCTGCAGGCCCTGGACGAGGACGGGGACGATGTTGCGGGTCGAGACCGCGGCGACGATTCCACACATGGCGTTGCTCCTTCAGCGTGGCGGGACTGTAGGAGCCTCGGCGCGAAAGAAGCTCTCTAAATTCATAAATTGTCGGAACTTCCTTTCGATGAGGAGAGGAAATGCAATATTCGTTCATGTAAACTGGTTTCATGGAATCCTTGGACGCCATCGACCTGGCTCTTCTGGACCAGTTGCAGGCCGACGCCAGCCTGACAAACCAGGCGCTGGCGGCCAAGGTGCACGTGTCCGCCCCCACGTGCCTGCGTCGCGTGGCCCGGTTGCGGCAACTCGGGCTGGTCGAGCGGCAGGTGGCGATCCTCGATCGCGACAAGCTCGCGCCGCTTCTGGGGCACGGCCTGCAGGCGCTGGTGGAGATCACGCTGGATCGCCAGGACGACCAGGCGATGACGGCGTTCGAGGAGCGCGCGGTCGCCGACACCGCCGTGCAGCAGTGCTACCGCGTCTCGCCCGGCCCCGACTTCATCCTGGTCGTGCAGGCCGACGACATGCCGGGCTACCTGCAGGTGGCGCAGCGGCTGTTCACCGCCGATGCGAACGTGCGCAACGTGAAGGCGTTCTTCGCCGTCAGGCGCGCCAAGTTCGACCCGCGCATCGCGTTGCCCAAGCGCGGCGCCTGATCACTTCTTCTGCTTGGCCGGGCGCTTCCAGCCCGCGATGCCCACCTGGCGGCCGCGGGCGATCGACAGCGCGCCGGGCTCGGTGTCCTTGGTGATGGTCGAGCCCGCACCCACCGTGCCGCCCGCGCCGATGCGCACCGGCGCGACCAGCACGCAGTTGCTGCCCACGTGCACGTCGGCCTCGATCACGGTGCGGTGCTTGTTGGCGCCGTCGTAGTTGGCGGTGATGGAGCCGGCGCCGTAGTTGACGCGTTCACCGACCTCCGTGTCGCCCAGGTAAGCGAGGTGGTTGGCCTTGGCGCCGCGCGCCATGGTGGAGTTCTTCACCTCGACGAAGTTGCCGATGTGCACGTCGGGGCCGAGCTGGGCGCCGGGACGCAGCCGCGCGAACGGCCCGATGAGCGCGCCCTCGCCCACGTGCACGCCCTTGTCCTCGCCCTCGATGTGCGTGAACGCCTGCAGCACCACGCCGGCGTCGATGCGCGCGTTGGCGATCACGCAGTTCGGCCCGACCTGCACGCGGTCGCCCAGCACCACGTCGCCCTCGAACACGCAGCCGACGTCGATCTCCACGTCCACGCCGCAGGTGAGCGTGCCCCGCACGTCGAGGCGCGCCGGGTCCGCCAGGCGCACGCCCTGCTCCATCAGTCGGTCCGCGATGCGCCGCTGCAGCGCACGCTCCAGCTGCGCCAGTTGCAGCGGGCTGTTGACGCCCTCCACCTGCACCTGGTCGCCACACGCGACCGCGACCACGCCGGCGCCATCGGCCACGGCGTGCTTCACCACGTCGGTGAGGTAGTACTCGCCCTGGGCGTTGTCGTTGGTCAGGCGTCCGAGCCAGCGCTTGAGCAGCGCGTTGGGCACGGCCATGAAGCCGGTGTAGACCTCGTCGATCGCGCGCTGCGCGGCGCTCGCATCCTTGTGTTCGACGATCGCCGCGACGCGCTCGCCCTCGCGCACGATGCGGCCATAGCCGGCGGGGTCGGGCAGCCGCACCGACAGCAGCGCGAGCCGTTCCCCGCCGCACGCCTCGAGCAGCGCGCGCAAGGTGTCCGCCTCGATCAACGGCACGTCGCCGTTGAGGATCAGCGCGACGCCGTCGTCCGGCAATTGCGGCACCGCCTGCTGCACGGCGTGGCCGGTGCCCAGTTGCGGTTCCTGCCGCACGAACGCGGCCTGCACGTCCTGCAGCGGCAAGGCGCGCACGGCGTCCTCGACCTGCTGCGCCCCATGCCCGGTGATGACGACCACGCGCCGCGGCGCCAACGCGACCGCGGACGCGACGACGTGGTCCACGAGCGCACGGCCGCCCAATCGATGCAACACTTTGGGCCTCGCACTTTTCATGCGCGTGCCCTTGCCGGCGGCCATGATGACCACGTCCACTGCTGTCATGTCGTTCCCTTCGCTGCTGCGCGCCGTCTCGACGCGGCCCTTCGTGCGGATTATCGGCTTGCTCTGCCTGCTGCTGGGCCTGGGGGGCTGCAGCGCGATCAAGCTCGGCTACAACGCCCTGCCCGAAGTGGCGTACTGGTGGCTGGATGGGTTCGTGGATTTCGACGATGGCCAGCGCCAGCCGGTGCGCGACGACATCGCGCGGGTGCATGCCTGGCATCGCACCGAGGAGCTGCCCCGCTACGTCGCGGTGCTGCAGCAGGTCGAGCGGCTCGCCGCCACCGGGTTCACGCCGGCGCAGGCCTGCGCGCTCGAGCCCGCCCTGCGCGAGCGCGCCGTCGTGCTGCTGCGCGGCATCGAGCCGTACGCGACGGCGCACGCGCTCACGCTGCAGCCGCAACAGATCCAGCGCATCCAGCGCAAGTACGAGGAACGCAACCGCGAGTACACCAAGGAGTGGGTCCGCCTCGACCACGCCGGGATGCTCGAGAAACGCGAGAAGGAGATCGTCAAGCGCGCCGACACGATCTACGGCACCGTCAACGAGCGGCAGCTCGCGGTGCTGCGCGACCACCTGCGCGCCTCGGCCTTCAGTCCGGCCATGGCGCTGAAGGAGCGCCAGCGGCGCCAGCAGGACACGCTGGCGGTGCTGCAACGCGTGTCCAGCCATGGGGTCGGCATCGGCGATGCGCGCACGGCCGTGCGCGGACTGCTCGATCGCTACCTGGCGTCGCCGGAACCGGCCTACCGCGCCTACGTCGACACGCTGCGGCTGGAGACCTGCCGGCTGATCGCCGCGCTGCACGAGGCCGCGACGCCGGACCAGCGCGACACCGCGGTGCGCCGGCTGCGCGGCTGGCAGCGCGCGTTCGGGGAACTGTCCTCCGCCGGATGACGGCCGCCTCGCCCCTGCAAGGCATGGCGGTCGTCTGGCGGTTCGCCATCGCGACCACGCTGGTCGTGCTCGCGTCCGCGATGGCCGGGCCGGTGCTGGCCGTGAGCCTGCAGCAAACTGGCGCGAGCACGGCCGCGGTCGGCGCGTTCGCAATGCTGCCGTTCCTGGTGGTGGGCCTGCTGATACCTGTCGTCCCGCGCGTGCTGGCGCGCTTCGGCGTCGTGCGCACTTATCGCGCGGGCTGTCTCATGCAGCTCGCCGGCGTGCTGCTGTATGCCGGCACCGACCATTGGCTGCCGTGGACCGTGGGCTCGATCACGAGCGGCTTCGGCGCGGCTGCGTTGTGGAACGCGACCGAAGCGCTGCTTGCGCGCGAGGCCCCGCCGGACCAGCGTGGCCGCGTGATGGGGCTGTACCAGACGGCGCTCGGGGCGGCGCTGGCCGTCGGGCCGTTCACGCCGGCGCTGCTCGGATGGGGCGCGCGCCCCGTGCTGTGGGCGGCGGCGGTGCTGGTCGCGGCTTGCTGCGCGATCGCGCTGTCGATTCCCAGCCGCGCGGCCGTCGAGCCGCCGCCCGGGCAGGCCGGCACGCTGGAAGCGCTGCGCACGGTGCCGCTGCTGGTGCTGATCGCATTCAGCGGCGGCGTGTTCGAAGCGGGGCTTGGTTCCGTGAGCGCGGCAAATGCGGCCTCCATCGGTCTCTCGCTGAGCGGCGCGGCCAGCGTGGCCGGCGCGATCGGCGTCGGCAGCTTCCTGTGCCAGTTCCCGGCGGGCCTGGCGGCGGATCGCTTCGCACTGCGCAACGTGTTCACCACCGCGGCGATGCTGCTGCTCGCATCGAGCATCGGCTTCGCGTTCGCCGAGCGTGCGCCGTGGCTGCTATGGATTGCGGGCGTGGTGTGGGGCGGGGTTGGCGGCGCGCTCTACACGCTGGCCATGATCGAGGTCGCGCACGTGTTCCAGGGGCGCGCGACTGCGGGCGGCGCAGCCGCGATGATCACGGGCTACACGGTGGGCGGCACGCTGGGGCCGCTGGCCAGTGGCGCCGCGCTGCAGTACGGCGGCATCGCAGGCATGGCCGCGTTGCTCGGCACGCTGGCAGCCGGCACGCTCGTAGCGGCGCGCAGCGTGCCGGACTGACGATTACTTCTCGCCCTTGGAGTGCGACTGGCCTTCGCGCTCGGCGCGCTCCAGTTCGCGGGCTTCTTCCTCGGAGCGCGGCTTGGCGTTCTCGGCGTCCTTCTCCACGTCCGCATCCTCCAGGTAGCGCCCGATGCGTTCCTGGTAGTCCTTGGTCGCTTCGTAGCTGCCTTCGCCCATCTGCTGCGGCTTCTCGCCCGGCTGCTGTCCCTGCTGCTGCTGCTGGAACTCGCTGGAGCCGGACATCTGCTGCATCTGCGCGATGCGGTCGCGCGGCGGTTGCTGTTGCTGCATGGTGGTCCTCGTCTGGTGCGTCGCGCACCAGCTTAGGCAGCAGGCCGCGGTCGCGCTGTAGGCCACTGCCGACACAACGAGGCCTCTTCCCGGACACAAGGCTGGATTCCGGCTTCCGCCGGAATGACAAGACTCAGGCCTGCAGCGACGCCCACATCTCCTTGTCGCGCTCGGCGGTCCAGATGCGCGGGTTCTTGATGCCCTTGGCTTCGTCGAACGCGCGGCTGACGTCGAACGGCAGGCAGTGTTCGTAGATGAACACGTGGCCGAACACCGGATCCATGCTCTTGCGCACGTGCGCCATCGCCGCCTTCAGGTCCATGTCGGCCTGCGCCGCCTCGCGCGCGCAGCGGTACAGCGTCTCGACCCAGCGCCTGGTGTAGTCGAGTGCCTTGTTCACGTTGGCGTTGCCCTTCATCGCCTCGCCGCGGCCGGGCACGAGTGCCTCGGCGCCGAGCGCGCGCAGCGCTTCCAGCGTGGCCGGCCACTCCTCCAGCTGCGCGTCGCCGGTGTAGACACCGGCCTCGTACTCGACCAGGTCGCCCGAGAACAGAACTTTCTCGGCTTCCACCCACGCGATCGTGTCGCCGCGCGTGTGGCCGGGACCCGGGTGCCAGACCTGCACCGTGACGCCTCCGAGGTCCAGCGTGAGCTTGCCGGGCGCTTCACCCTTGGCGGGGTTGCCGCCCCCGATCACCATCGTCGGCCAGGTGAGCCCCGGCACCGACTCGGCGTTGCGGAACAGGCGCGGGAAGCGCTCCATCTCCGACTGCATGTCTTCCTTGCCGCGCTCGACGATCAGCTCGTACGTGCCCTGGCTCGCGATCACCTCGGTCGCCCCTTCGTCGAAGTACGCGCTGGCGCCGAGCACGCGCACCGCGTGGTAGTGCGTCAGCAGCACGTACTTGATCGGCTTGTCGCTCACGGTGCGGATGCGCGCGATCAGGTCGCGCGCCATCGCCGGCGTGGCGGTGGCGTCGGCCACCAGGATCGCCTTGTCGCCGATCACGACGCCGGAGTTCGGGTCACCCTCGGCGGTGTAGGCCCAGCAGTGCGCCGACAGCTGCTCGAACGTGATCTTCTTGTCGGCCAGGTCGGCCTGGCTCGCGAATGCCTTGCTCACGGGAATGCCTCCAGGTGCGTGCATCGCACCGCTGCGGCGATTCTAGGAGCGGGGATCAGCTCGACCGAAGTCCGGCGAGGCACGCCTGCACCACCGCGTCCAGCGGCAGCGCGGCATTGACGGTGACGACGCGCGGCTCGCCGGCCGGGTCCTCGAGCGCGGCAAACTGGCTGTCCACCAGGGTGGGCGGATAGAAGTGGCCGGGCCGCGATGCGACCCGCTCGCGCGCCTGCTCGGGCGACAGCCGCAAGTGCACGAACGCCAGCGACGGCGAGCCGGTGCGCAGGATGTCGCGGTAGCTGCGCTTGAGCGCGGAGCAGGTGAGGACGGCGCCGCCGCGGCGTGCACCCAGTTCATCGGCGAGCGATTGCAGCCACCCCGCGCGATCGGCGTCGTCCAGCGGGATGCCGGCGCGCATCTTCTCGACGTTGGTCGCCGGGTGGAACGTGTCGCCCTCGACCAGCGGCAGCCCGAGCGCGGAGGCAAGGCGAGCGCCGACTTCGGACTTGCCGCAGCCGGCGACGCCCATGACGACGGCGTGCAGGGGAGCGGGCGCGGCGGGCATGGCCGTGGATGATCCCACGGCCGCCCAAGCGTCAGGCGGGCACCCGGCTGCCGGGGAAGCGGCGGGGCAGCGATGCGACGCCGGCGACCAGCACGGCCCGCACAAGGTGCACGGCCGCCACCGCGGTCGCGGCGAGCGCGCCTTGCAGTTCGCGCCAGGGCGCGGCCACCGCGCGCCAGCGTTCGATGGGCACCGACTGCACTGCCGGCAGCGGCTCCCAGAGGAAGTAGGTGTCCTCGCCCCGGAGGGTGCCCTCGATCACCACCCGCTCGCCGGCGGCGACGAAGATGGCCTGGCCCTCCTCGAGGATGAGGTCGCCCTCGCGCACGCCCACCGGCGGGTGGGGCCCGTCGAAGGTGGCCCACAGCTGGCCGCTGGCGACTCGCAGCAGGCCGTCGCGCACCGGGTCCAGCGTCATCGCGCGGGCGGCGCCCAGCTTCCACGAGCCCGCCGGGCGGGTCGTCGATTGTTGCTTTTCCTGCAGCACAGCGGTGGGCATGGCGTTCTCCTGGGACGGGTCGATGGAGAGGGATGATCGCGGCGGCTCCCTTGGCAGTCCAATGAATTCCCGCTAGGCTATTCATGCCCGACTCGCATCAATCTCCATGCTGCACTCCCAGACCCACCTGCGCACCCGGCCGATTTCCGCCGGCTACCTGCGCGCCTTCGAGGCCGTCGCGCGCCACCTGAACTTCCGGGCCGCGTCGGAGGAAATGGCGCTGACGCAGTCGGCGGTCAGCCGCCAGATCCAGTCGCTGGAGGACGAGGTGGGCGTGCCGCTGTTCCTGCGGCACACGCGCGCGGTCGAGCTCACCAGCGCCGGCGCGCAGTTGCTGCAGGCGGTGACCCATTCGTTGCCGCGCATCGACGCCGCCGTGCGCCAGATCCGCCAGAGCGCGGGCCGCAAGACGGTGGCCGTGACCACCTTCGCGTCGTTCGCGTCGATGTGGCTGATCCCGCGGCTGGAGGACTTCCAGCGCGCGCACCCGGACATCGACATCCGCATCGACGCCAGCGACGCGCTGCTCGATCTCGAAGTCTCGGACGTCGACGTCGCGCTGCGCTACGGGCCGGCGGGCAACATGCCGCCCAGCGCGACGCGCCTGTTCGGCGAGCAGTTGACGCCCGTCGCCAGCCCCTGGCTGCTCAAGGACGCCACCGCAGTGAAAAAGCCGGCCGACCTGGCGCAGTTCGCGCTCATCGAGGCCGGCGACGCGCACCGCACGCACCTGGAATGGCTGACCTGGCGCCGCTGGTTCGACGAGCAGGACCTGCCGCGGCTGCAGCCCAAGCGCTGGCTGTACTTCAACTATGCGCACCAGATGGTGCAGGCCGCCCTCACCGGCCAGGGTGTGGTGCTGGCGCGGCTGCCCATGGTCGCCGAGCACCTGGCCAGCGGCGACCTGGTGGAGCCGCTGCCCAAGGCCCGCATCGGCTCGCCGATGACGTACTGGATGGTGGTCGTGCCGCGCAGCATCGAGCGGCCCGAGATCCGCGCCTTCCGCGACTGGCTGGTGGCGCAGGCCCGCGCGACGAGGCAGGCCACGGGGGACGTGCCGGATCCGGATACGGCGGACAACATCGACTGACGGGACCAGGGATGCAGTGGCCTCCGTTGTCCCCCGCGGAGGCGGGGACCCATCGCTTCCATCTGCGGCGCCGAAGGAGGCGGAAGCGGTGGATTCCCGCCTCCGCGGGAATGACGGATTCCGGCTCAGCGCACCGGCCAGACTTCGCCGTTGTCGTTCAGGATGGCGTCGAGGGGGACGTCGTGCGGCTCGGGCTCGAGGTCGTCGCAGTAGCCGCATGTGTAGCCCAGCCCCACGGTGAACGGCTTGGGCTGCAGCTTGGCCAGCGTGCGGTCGTAGAAGCCCCCGCCGTAGCCGAGGCGGTAGCCGCCCGGGCCGTAGCCGACGCAGGGCACGAACAGCAGCGTGGGCACGATGACTTCGGTGTCCTTGGGCTTGGGGATGCCGTAGGCGTCCTCCTCCATCGGGCAACCGGGGTACCAGGCGTGGAATTTGAGCGTCTTGTGCAGCTTGTCGACCACGGGCAGGCCGATGCGGCGCAGCTGCGGTTCATCGAGGAGCTCGCCGTCTTCCTTCCACCGGTGCAGGGCGGGCAGCGGATCGAACTCGCCCTTGATGGGCCAGTAGGCCCCGATCACCGTGTCCGGACGCCCCACCAGCCAGATCCGCATCACCCGCTGGAGCATGTCGGCGCGCGCGAGGCGGTCGGGAAGTGCCAACCTTTGCGCGACCAGGCGCTTGCGCAGGGCTTGCTTGTCCTCCGGCGTGCTCATAATCCTCGCGATGAAGTTGCGGACGATTCTGACACTGATCCTTGCCGTGCTCGCCGGCAGCGCGTCCGCCCAGCCGCAGCCCCGCGGCGACGACACCCTCCTGGACATGGCGCAGGCCTTCCGTCGCAACGACAAGGCCCGTCTCGCGCAATTGCTGCCCGCCGCACGCGGGCACGCGCTGGAGCCCTGGGCCGCGTATTGGGAACTGCGCGCGCGCCTCGACACGGCGACGCCGCAGGAAGTCCAGGAGTTCCTGGCGCGCTACGCCGGCACCTACCAGGAGGACCGCCTGCGCAACGACTGGCTGCTGCTGCTGGGCCAGCGGCGCGACTTCACGACGTTCGAGGCCGAGTACCCGCGCTTCCGCATGAACGACGACCCGCAGGTGCGCTGCTACGCGCTGCTGGTGCAGTCGATCGCCAGGCCGGACACGACGCCGGCGGCCGCCGAGGAAGTGCGCAAGCTGTGGCTCGGGCTGCGCGAGCTCGACGATGGCTGCACGCTGGCCGCCAGCCGCCTGCTCACCGAGCGCGGCAAGCTCACGCCGGCGGACGCCTGGCGCAAGGCGCGCCTGGCGACCGAGTTCAACCGGCCCAAGGTCGCCGCCGCCGCGGTGGAAATGATCGCGCCCGAGGCGCTGCCGCAGCTGTCCGAGCTGCACGCGAGTCCGTCGAAGTTCCTCACCGGCAAGCACGTGGCCGTGCGCAAGCTGCGCCGCGAGCTCATCACGCTCGCGCTCGTACGGCTCGCCGGCAGTGACGCGGACAACGCAGCGCAGCTGCTCGATCGCAAGTGGAGCTCCCAGCTGTCCGACGAGGAGCGCAACTGGATCTGGGGCGTGCTGGGCCGGCAGGCCGCGCAGAAGCTGGACCCCGTGGCCTTGCAGTACTACGCCAAGGTCACCCGCGACACCGACCTCACGGACACGATGCTCGAGTGGAAGGTGCGCGCGGCGCTGCGCGGCAGCGACGGCGCGCCGCAGTGGCCGCTGGTGCTGTCGACCATCGACGCGATGGGCGAGCACCTGCGCGCCGACCCGGCCTGGCGCTACTGGCGCGCGCGCGCACTGCTCGCCAGCGGCACCGAAGCGCATCGTGCGGAAGCCACACGCCTCCTGGAAGCGCTGGCCTCGCCGCGCGGCTTCTACGAGCAGCTCGCCAGCGAGGAACTCGGCCAGCGCATCGCGCCGCCGCCGCGGCCCGCGCCCCTCACCGCGGAAGAGAAGGAAGCGGTGCGCCTGAATCCCAGCCTCAATCGCGGGCTGTATGCGATCTCGATCGGCCTGCGCAACGAAGGCGTGCGCGAGTGGAACTACGGCACCAACCTCGCCCAGCCCGGCGGGCTGCCGGAGCGGCAGCTGCTGGCCGCCGCGCAGTTCGCCTGCGACCGCGAGGTGTGGGACCGCTGCATCAACACCAGCGAGCGCACCCGCAACGAGTTCGATCTCGAGCAGCGCTACCCGATGCCCTTCCGCGACACGGTCATCCGCCGCGCGGCCGAAGTGAGCCTCGATCCGGCGTACGTCTACGGCCTGATCCGGCAGGAAAGCCGCTTCGTGATGGACGCGCGCTCCAGCGTCGGCGCGTCGGGGCTGATGCAGGTCATGCCCGCGACCGCACGCTGGACGGCGAAGAAGATCGGCATCGCCGGCTTCACGCCCGACCAGCTGCACGACCGCGACATGAACATCGCCATCGGCACCGGCTACCTCAAGCTCGTGCTGGACGACTTCGCCGGTTCGATGCCGATGGCCGCCGCGGCCTACAACGCCGGCCCCAGCCGTCCGCGCAACTGGCGCAACGGGCCGGTGCTCGACGCCGCGATCTGGGCCGAGAACGTGCCGTTCACGGAAACGCGCGACTACGTCAAGAAGGTGCTCGCCAACACCACGATGTACGCGGCCATCCTCACCGGGCAGCCGCAGTCGATCAAGGCGCGCCTGGGCCTGGTCGGCCCGCGCGAGGCGGCGCTGCCGGAACCGAGCCGCGACCTGCCCTGACGCATGGACGTCGTCCTGCGCACCATCCAGCACGAGTTCTCCGACGTCGCGGATGCGGAGGCCTTCACCCGCGTGCTCGTGCGCCTGCTCGTTGCCGCCATGCTGGGCGGCCTGCTCGGGCTCGAGCGCGAGCTGACCGGCAAGCCCGCCGGCCTGCGCACGCACATGCTGGTGGCGCTCGGGTCGGCGATGTTCGTCACTGCCGCGGCGCAGACCGGGATGGACGACGACGGCATGTCGCGCGTGATCCAGGGCTTGCTGGCCGGCGTCGGGTTCCTCTGCGCCGGCGCCATCCTCAAGAGCGGCCACCAGGAGCACGTCTACGGGCTCACGACGGCGGCGGGCCTGTGGATGACGGCGGCGATCGGCGTCGCCGCGGGCCTGGGCAAGGAAACGCTGGCGGTGATCAGCACGCTGCTGACGCTGGGCATCCTGATGCTGGAACGGCCGATCCAGCGCCTGCTGGACACGCGGCGGGGGCGCGGCGACCGCAACGAGCCGTCCTGAGCATCAATCCCCGGGCGATCCCGCATCAATGCGGGGCCACGGCCCCGCTAGCATCGGCCGCTCCAAGGGACATCGCCATGCTCAAGCTCTACATCGGCAACAAGAACTACTCGTCCTGGTCCATGCGGCCGGGGGTGCTCGTGCGGCAGGCCGGCATCCCGTGCGAAGAAGTGCTGGTGCGCTTCGACACCTTCGACGCCGGGTCCGTGTTCAAGAAGACGCTGGCGTCCATCACGCCGACCGGCCGCGTGCCGGTGCTGACCGATGGCGACTTCGCCGTCTGGGACACCCTCGCGATCGCCGAGTACCTGGTCGAGAAGTTTCCCGACCGCCAGTTGTGGCCGCGTGACGTGAAGGCCCGCGCCCGCGCTCGCAGCGTGTGCGCCGAGATGCATTCGGGCTTCGGTGCGCTGCGCAGCCACTGCCCGATGAACATCGAAGCGTCGTTGCCCGACGTCGGCGCCATCGTCTGGCGCGACCAGGCCCCGGTGCGCGCGGACGTCGAACGCATCGTGCAGATGTGGACGGACCTGCTGCAGGAGCACGGAGGCCCGATGCTGTTCGGAGACTTCAGCATCGCCGATGCGTTCTTCGCGCCCGTGTGCATGCGGCTGCGCACCTACGCGCTGCCGGTGCCGGCGCACATCACCGCCTACGTGGAGCGCGTGACCGCGTTGCCCGGCGTGCAGGCGTGGATCGAAGGCGCGCTGGCCGAACACGACTTCGTGCCCATGGACGAGCCCTACCGCGCCCGGCGCTGAGCGCGGGGGCCGGCGGGCCCCATCCAGCGGTGCCCTAAACTGGGCCGCATGCAGACGTACATGGTGGGCGGGGCGGTGCGCGATGCGCTGCTGGGGCTGCCGGTGAACGACCGTGACTGGGTCGTCGTCGGCGCCACGCCGGAGGAGATGGCGCAAGCCGGCTACCTGCCGGTGGGCCGCGACTTTCCCGTGTTCCTGCATCCCGAGACGCGCGAGGAATACGCGCTCGCGCGCACCGAGCGCAAGACCGGCCGCGGCTACCACGGCTTCGCGTTCCAGGCCGATCCCACCGTCACGCTGGAAGAAGACCTCGCGCGGCGCGACCTCACCATCAACGCGATCGCGCAGGCTGGCGACGGCTCGCTGGTCGATCCCTTCGGCGGCCGCCGCGACCTCGAGCGCAAGGTGCTGCGCCACGTCACCGACGCGTTCCGCGAGGACCCGGTGCGCATCCTGCGGCTCGCGCGATTCGCCGCGCGCTTTCCCGAGTTCGCCGTCGCGCCCGAGACGCTGGAGTTGATGCGAGAGATGGTGGCCAACGGCGAAGTCGACGCACTGGTGCCCGAACGCGTGTGGCAGGAACTGGCGCGCGGGCTGATGGAGGACCACCCGGCGCGCATGTTCGAAGTGCTCCGGAAGTGCGAAGCCCTGGCCCGCCTGCTGCCCGAAGTCGATCGGCTGTGGGGCGTGCCGCAGCGCGCCGACTACCACCCCGAGGTCGACACCGGCGTGCACCTGATGATGGTGCTGGACATGGCCGCGCGCCTGCAGGCGTCGCTGCCGGTGCGCTTCGCCTGCCTGGTGCACGACCTGGGCAAGGGCACGACGCCGGAGTCCGTGCTGCCGCGCCACCACGGCCACGAGGAGCGCAGTGCGCGCCTGCTGCGCGGCGTCGCGCAGCGCCTGCGCGTGCCGGTCGAATGCAGCGAACTGGCCGACGTGGTCGCGCGCGAGCACGGCAACATCCACCGCAGCGGCGACATCGGCGCGGCGGCCCTCGTGCGGTTGCTCGAGCGCTGCGATGCGTTCCGCAAGCCGCAGCGCTTCGCCGACGTGCTGCTCGCGTGCGAGTGCGATGCGCGCGGCCGCGGCGGGCTGCAGGACCAGCCCTACCCGCAGCGCGCGCGCCTGCTGGCGGCGCTCGACGCCGCTCGCAGCGTCGTGACGGCGGACGTCGCCGCCGAAGCGCAGGCCCGGGGCCTCAGCGGGCCAAAAGTCGGCGAGTGGATCCACAAGGCCCGTGTGCAGGCCGTGGCGGACGCGCAGCTGCCCGCGGCCTGAACGCGATCAGGCGACGAGCGCCAGCGCGGCGTAGTCGCCGACCTTGCCGCCCAGTCCCGCCGGCACCAGCTCGCAGCCGTCGGTGAGAGCCGCCATGCGGCCGCGCAGCTGCGCCTGCAGGCGCGGCAGCAGGTAGTCGCGGTTGTGGGTGAACACGCTGCCGCCCAGGCTGATGCGCTGCACGTCGAGCGCGACGACCAGGTTGTAGAGGCCGCGACCCATGACACGGCACAGCTCGTCGACGATGCCGGCGGCCTTCGCGTCGCCCGCCTGCGCGCGCTGCATCAGCGTCGCCGCATCGGCGCCGAACCGGCGTTCGACGGCGTTGCCGGCCACGATGGCCTCGAGATCGCCGATGTTCCCGCAACCGCACAGCGCGTCGTCGTTGTCGCTCACGAACATGTGGCCGGCGTGTCCCGCGTTGCCGTTCTTGCCGCGCAGGATGCGGCCGTCGACACACAGGCCGGTGCCCACGCCCGTGCTCCAGGTCACGTAAGCGCAGTGGTCGATGCCCTGCAGCGCGCCCCAGCGGCGTTCGGCTTCCAGCGCCGCGACGCAATCGTTCTCCACGCGCACCTGCGCGAACCGCTGCGCGAGCGGCGCTTCGAGCAGCGCCGTGCGCCAGTCGTTCGGCAGGCCGCGGTCCGGACCCGCGATGCCGCCGCAGATGTTGGGGCTGGCCAGCTCCACGCGGCCGTCGACCATCACGAACGGCCCCGCCGACGACACGCCGGCGGCTCGCACGCTGGATGGGGCCACGCCCAGTTCGCCGCACGCCTCGTCGACCATCCGGATCACCTGCCGCGCCAGCGCGTCGTTGGTGCCGGTCTTGGCGGTGGGCTCACTGCGCCGCGCGAGCAGGTCCAGGCCGTCGCCGCGGTTGAGGCTCACGGCGACCTTGGTGCCGCCGATGTCGATGCAGGCTTTCATAGGAATTTGGCGATGAGGCTCACCAGCATGCTGAGCAGCAGGGTGCTGGCGAGCGGGACGTCCCAGTCGCGGCCGAACAGCTTGAACCGCATGTCGCCGGGCAGCTTGCCGAATCCCAGCTTGCGGAGCACCGGCGTGAGCCAGCTGATCAGCATCAGCGCGAGGAAGACGACGAGGAACCAGCGGATCATGCGGCAGTGTAGGTGGAGCCCAGCGTCACAGGGTGTGCGTGCGGTCGCCCTGCGCGAAGCCGAGCGCGTCGAAGAACCCGCCCGCCGCGAGCCCGATCACCTTGAACAGCTCGCCCATCTCGTGCTCCTGCACCAGCTTCTGCATGGCCGCGTTCTGCTGCGGCGTGCCGTTGGCCGCGAGCTCCAGCAGGCCGCAGTTGAAGAGGAAGCGCGCCTGCGTCGTGTAGCCCAGCACGGAGAGCCCCGCCTCTTGCGCGGCCACCGCGATGCCGGTGAAGTCGACGTGCGCAGTGATGTCCTTCAGCCCGATGTCGGCGAGCGGATTCGTATCCGCCAGATGCCCGCGATGGCACATCACCGTGCCCATGTGCCGCTGCGCATGCCAGTACTCGGATTCGGGGAAGCCGTAATCGATGAAGAAGGCGGCGCCGGCCTGCAGGCGATCGGCGAGGCTGCGCACGAACGCCTGCGCTTGCGGGTGGATCTCGGTGAGGTAGTCGTGCTCGCCGGCGACCTCGACCGGCGGACGCAAGTCGGTCGCGCGATCCTCGAACGCAAAGGCCGCACCGTCCCACGCGACGCCGCGCTCGTGCCAGGCGCCGCCGCGCCGGTGCAGCAGCTTCACCGGCATCGCATCCAGCACCTCGTTGCCGACGACGACGCCGCGCAAGGTGTCGGGCCATTCGGCGACCCACTGCACGCGGTCGCCGAACGCCGCGAGCCGTTCGCGCTGCCTGGCGCGCAGGCTGCCGGACAGGTCGACGATCGTGTAGCGCGCCACGCGATCGCCCAGCGCCTCGAGCAGGTCGTGCGCCAGCGCGCCGGAGCCGGCGCCGAACTCCCACACCTCCTGCGTGCCGGTCACCTCCAGCGCCTGCGCCACCTGCCGCGCCAGCGCGCGGCCGAACAGCGGCGTGAGTTCCGGCGCCGTCACGAAGTCGCTGCCCGACGACGGCATGGTCCCGAACTTGCGCGAGCCGTGCGCGTAGTAGCCGAGACCCGGCGCGTACAGCACGAAGGCCATGAAGCGGTCGAACGGCATCCAGCCGCCCGAGCGCGCGAGGTCCGCCCTGAGCAGCGCCGCCAAGGCGCTCGTTACACTGCCTGCATCCGTAGCCATCGTCCCGATTGTCCGTGAGCCCGGCCCCTGCCCCGATCCGAACCGTGCTGGTCACCGGCGCTGCCCGCCGGCTCGGCCGCGAGATCGCGCTCGCGCTGGCATCCGCAGGTTGGCGCGTCGCCGTGCACTACCGCGGATCGGAAAAAGAAGCGCGCGAGACGGTTGCAAGGTGCGACGCCCACACGGCGGGTTGCGCCGCCTTCCAGGCCGACCTGTCCGAAGAAGCGGCGACGCGCGCCCTCGTCCCCACGGTCGTGTCGACCTTGGGCCGCCTGGACGCGGTGGTCAACAGCGCGTCGCTGTTCGAGCAGGACGATGCGCGCAGCTTCTCGCACGCGAGCCTGCAGGCGCACCTGCTGCCCAACACCGCCGCGCCGATCCTGCTGGCCCAAGCCCTGCATGCGCACGCGCTCGAGCGCGACGGAGAGGCGGCCGTGGTGAACCTGCTGGACCAGAAGCTGTGGAACCCGAACCCGGATTTCCTCAGCTACACGCTGTCGAAGGCCGCACTCGAAGCCGCGACGACCCTGCTCGCGCAGGCCCTCGCGCCGCAGTTGCGCGTGGTCGGCGTCGCGCCCGGCCTGACGCTCACCAGCCACCTGCTGCCGCAGGACAAGTTCGAACAGCTGCACAAGCTGTCGCCGCTCGGCCGGTCCTCCACCCCGCAGGACGTGGCGGCGGCCGTGCGCTTCGCGCTGGAGAACCGCTCCATCACCGGCACCACGCTGCTGGTCGACGGCGGCCAGCACCTGATGCGCTTCGAGCGCGACTTTTCCTTGATGTGATGACAGGCGCCCAGACCCTCACGCTCACCGGGCTCGAGTTCGACGCCAACCTGGGCATCCTCGACCACGAGAAGACGTCGCCGCAACCGATCCGCGTCGACGCCGAACTGAACCTCGGGCCGCAGCCGCTGGTGCCGCGCGACGACGACATCCTGCACGTCCTGGACTACCGCAAGGTGCGCCGCATCATCATCGAGGAGTGCACGGCCGAGCACGTGAACCTGCTCGAGAGCCTCATCGGCAAGCTCGCCAACCGGCTGATGCAGCTGCCCGGCGTGCGCGGCGTGCGCGTGAAGATCGCCAAGCTGGAAATCTTCGACGACTGCGAGGTCGCGATCCGGGTCGAAACCGGGCAGTGGTGACCGGGGGCGTCCTACAGCCCGCCTCGCTTCGCTGCGCAAGCATTCGTGCAGCCTCGCCATGACCTCGCGCCGCACGCTCCTCCTGACCGCCACCCTCGCCCTGCTCGTCGCCGCCTGCGCGACGCCCGGAAGCGAAGCCACGGTGCAGGCGTTCTCGCAGCTGCAGGCGCTGCCGCCCAACCCGACCTACCGCTTCGAGCGCCTGCCGTCGCAGGTCGGCCAGCCGCTGCAGGACCAGATCGAAGCGGCCGCCGATGGCCCGCTGTTCCGCGCCGGCCTGCGGCGTGACGACGCGGCGCCGCGCTATGCGGTGCAGGTCCGGTCGGGCATCGATGCGCTCGCGACGCCGTCGCCCGGCTGGGGCTCGTCGGTCGGCATCGGCATCGGTGGTGGCGGACGTGGTGGGGGCGTGGGCATCGGCCTGGGCATCCCGATCGGCGGGTCGGCACCGCGGCAGGTGCAGCGCGTCGACGTCCTCGTGCGCGAACTGGCCAGTGGGCGCACGGTGTTCGAGTCCAACGCCAGCGGCGATGCCTCGATCCCGACGGTGGCCCTCGTCGAAGCGGCGCTGCAGGGATTCCCGACCCCCCCGCGCGGCCTGCGCACCGTTCCGCTCGCCACGGCGGCGGCGCGCTGACGTTCAAGGCCGCAGCGGCGGCGCGATGTCCTCCAGGGCGCGACGCTCCGCGTCCACGCCCCAGCGCCAAGCGACCGCCGCCGCCCCGATCACCAGCAGCGCGCCGACGGCGTATCCGATGAACACCTGCGGCCGGCTGCCGCTTTCGACCAGCGCGCCGAACAGCGCCGGTGCGGCAAAGCCTCCGGCGCCGGTGCCCACCGCGTAGAACAGCGAGATCGCGACGCCGCGCATCTCCAGCGGGAACACTTCACTGGCCGTGAGGTACGCGGAGCTCGCCGCCGCGGAGGCGAGGAAGAACACGGCGGACCAGGCGAGCGTCTGCGTGACCGCGGTCAGCGCCTCGGCGACGAACAGCCCGCCCGCGCCAAGCAGGAGCACGCCCGACAGCGCATAGCAGGCGGCAATCATCCGCCGCCGTCCCCACACGTCGAACAGCGGGCCCAGCAGCAGCGGGCCCAGCACGTTGCCCGCCGCGAACGGCAGGATGAACAAGCCGACGCGCTCGGCTTCGACGCCATAGAAGCGCGTGAGCACCAGCGAGTAGGTGAAGAAGATCGCGTTGTAGAAGAACGCCTGCGACACCATCAGCGCCAGCACCAGCACACTGCGCGATCGGTAACGGCGCACCAGCACGTGCACCACTTCGCGCCACGACGGCACATGGCGCCGTTCGACTTTCGCTGGCGCATGCACCGGCGGCACGCCGGCCTCCGCCTCGATGGACCCCAGGATGCGCTCGGCTTCCTCGGCGCGGCCATGGCTTGCGAGCCAGCGCGGGCTCTCCGGCACGTGGCGGCGGATCACCAGGATCGCCAGTGCCAGCACCGCGCCCGCGAGAAAGCCGGCGCGCCAGCCGAGAACCGGTCCCAGCAGCCGGTCGTCGAGCAGGGCGAGGCTCAGCAGCGCGCCGAGCGCGGCGCCGATCCAGAAGCTGCCGTTGATCGCGAGGTTCACGCGGCCGCGCACGCGCGCCGGAATCAATTCGTCGATCGCCGAATTGATGGCGGCGTACTCGCCACCGATCCCGATGCCGGTGACGAAGCGGCACAGCGCGAAGCCGGTGAAGCCCGTGGTGAACGCAGTGGCGACGGTCGCACCCATGTAGACCGCCAGCGTCAGCAGGAAAAGGCGCTTGCGTCCCAGCCGGTCGGCCATGCGGCCGAAGGCGAGCGCTCCCAGCACCGCGCCGGCGACGTAAAGCGATCCGGCCCAGCCCACTTGCGAGGCGGTCAGGCCGAGCGTGTCGGGCCGTTCCAGCACCGCGCCGAGCGAGCCGACGATCGTGACCTCGAGCCCGTCGAGCACCCAGGCCGCGCCCAGCGCCAGCACGACGCGCCAATGCCAGCGCGACCATGGCAGGCGGTCCAGGCGCTGGGCAATCGTCGCGGGATCCTCCATCGCGACCGATCATGCCCAGAACGAACCGCGCGCGGCACCCGGACGACCCCCGATGAGACAATCGCACCCATGGCCGCCGTCTGGATCGAGAACGAACCCGCACCCACCTCGCATGCACGCGAGGCGAAGATCGAGCGCGAGACGCACAAGCTGGACAAGCGCCTGTGCCGCCTCGTGGGCCAGGCGATCGAGCAGTACTCGATGATCGAGGAAGGCGACCGGGTGATGGTCTGCGTGTCGGGCGGCAAGGACAGCTACTCGCTGCTGGACATCCTGTTGAAGCTGCAGCGCCGCGCGCCGGTGCATTTCGAGCTGGTCGCGGTGAACCTCGACCAGAAGCAGCCCGGCTTCCCCGGACACGTGCTGCCCGAATACCTCGAGGCGCTGGGCGTCCCGTTCCACATCGAGGAGCAGGACACGTATTCGATCGTCAAGGACAAGATCCCCGAGGGCAAGACGATGTGCAGCCTGTGCTCGCGGCTGCGCCGGGGCATCCTGTACCGCGTCGCGGACGAACTCGGGGCGACCAAGATCGCGCTGGGCCACCACCGCGACGACATGCTGCAGACGCTGTTCCTCAACATGTTCTTCGGCGGCAAGCTCAAGGGCATGCCGCCCAAGCTCGTGAGCGACGACGGCAAGCACGTGGTGATCCGCCCGCTGGCCTTCGTCGCGGAGAAGGACCTGGTGCGCTGGTCCACGCACCGGCAGTTCCCCATCATCCCGTGCACCCTGTGCGGCAGCCAGGAGAACCTGCAGCGCAAGCAGGTCGGCGAGATGCTGCGCGAGTGGGACCGCCGCTTCCCTGGCCGGCTCGACAACATGGCGACCGCGTTACAGAACGTTGTGCCTTCGCACCTCGCCGACGGAACACTGCATGACTTCAAGGGTCTGACCGCCACGGGCGTCGCCGATGCGAACGGCGACCGGGCGTTCGATGCCGAGGACTTCGGCGCCGCGCCCGCCTTGCCGGGCCTCGCCGTCCTCAAGCTCTGACCCGACCCATGACGCGCATCCTGCGCTTGCTCGCCCTGGCCACCGTGGCCGTGCTGGCGGGTTGCGCCACCACCTACCGGCTCGACAACACGGTCCAGGCGTTCTCCGGGCTGCCGAGCCTGCCCGCCAATCCCACCTACAAGTTCGAACGGCTGCCTTCGCAGCTGGGCGCGAGCCAGGACCAACTCGAGGCGCTGGCCGATCCCGCGTTGTTCAACGCCGGCCTGCGCCGCGACGATGCCGCACCGCGCTTCAGCGTGCTGGTGAGCGCGCGCGTGCAGCAGGTGATCTCGCCGTGGGCCGACCCGTGGTACGGCCCCGGCTATGGCCCGTGGGGCTGGCGCGGCCGTGGCTACTGGGGTCCAGGCTGGGGACCGGGCTTCGGCATGTGGTCCGGCATGGAGCAGCCCTGGTACCTGCGCGAGGTGTCGGTCCTGGTGCGCGACGTCTCGAGCAACAAGGTGGTGTTCGAAAGCCACGCCAACAGCGACGGCCCGTATCTCGACAACGCCTCGGCGCTCGGGGCGATGTTCGCCGCGGCCATGCAGGGCTTCCCGAACCCGCCGATCGGCCCGCGCCGCGTCGACGTGCAGATCGGCACCGGCCAGCAGCAGCAGGCAGCTGCGGTGCCGGCGGCCGCCCCTGCCTCCAGCCCGGCCACGCGCTGAAACGCAGCCGCAGTGGGCAGCCGCCGAGGCGCTGCCTAAAATGGGCTGGATGGATCCCACCCGCATCATCGCCATCCGCCATGGCGAGACGCCGTGGAATGCGGACGCCCGCATCCAGGGCCAGCGGGACGTCGACCTGAACGACATCGGGCGCTGGCAGGCGCAGCGCGTGGTCCACGCCCTCGCCGAGGAGCCGATCACCGCCGTCTACTCCAGCGACCTGTCGCGCGCGCAGTCCACCGCCAAGCCGCTCGCGGAAACCAAGGGCATCCCGGTCATCCCGCACGAAGGCCTGCGCGAACGCAGCTTCGGCAAGTTCGAGGGCATGACCTTCGACGAGATCCACCAGGAGTGGCCCGACCTCGCGCAGCGCTGGCGCAGCCGCGTCCCGGACTGGCAGCCGCCCGAGGGCGGCGAGTCGCTGATCGAGCTGCGCGCTCGCGTGACGCGCACGATGGAGGAACTGGCGCGACGCCATCCCGGCGAGCAGATCGTCGTGGTCGCCCATGGCGGCGTGCTGGACACGCTGTACCGTGTCGCGACCGGGCAGGAAGTGAATTCGCCGCGCACCTGGGACCTGCCCAACGGCGCGATCAACCGCCTGCTCTGGACCGAGCAAGGCTTCACCCTGGTCGGCTGGTCCGACACCCAGCACCTTGCCGATGCCACGTCCGACGACGCCTCTGCCTGACGATCCCCTCGCGCGCCTGGTAGGCCAGCCCGCCGGCGCCATCGACACCCCGGCCCTCGTCGTCGACCTCGACGCGATGCAGCGCAACCTGGCGCGCATGGCCGAGTTCTGCCGCAAGCACGGCCTGCGGCTGCGGCCGCACGCCAAGATGCACAAGAGCGCGGCGCTCGCCCGCTTGCAGGTGCAGGCCGGCGCGGTCGGCGTGTGCGTGCAGAAGACGTCCGAGGCCGAGGCCATGGCTGCCGGCGGCATCACCGACGTCTACATCAGCAACGAAGTGGTGGCGCCGCAGAAGCTCGCGCGCGTCGCGCAGCTGGCGCACCGGTTGGCGGCCGAAGGCGGCCAGCTGTCCATCGCGGTGGACAGCGCGCCGGGCATCACGCGCCTGGCCGAAGCGATGAACGAGGCGCGCCGCGCGTCCGGCGGCACCGCGGTCATCGACGTGTTCCTCGAGATCGACGTCGGCCAGGGCCGCTGCGGCATCGCGCCCGGAGCGGCCGCGGTGCCGCTCGCACATGAAGTGCGCAAGCACCCGGCGCTGCGCTTTGCGGGCCTGCAGGCCTACCACGGCCGTGCGCAGCACCTGCGCACGGCCGAGCAACGCCGCGAAGCCATCGCGCATGCGGCCGACGGCGTCGTCGCCACCCGCCGCGCGCTCGAAGCCCAAGGCATCGCCGCGGGCCTGGTCACCGGCGGCGGCACCGGCAGCATGGCGTGCGAGACGGCCAGCGGCGTCTGGGGCGAGCTGCAGGCCGGCTCGTACCTGTTCATGGACAACGACTACGCGCTCAACGAGCGCGACCCGGCGCAGCCGCAGTTCGAGCACGCGCTGTTCGTGAAGTCGCAGGTGATGAGCGTGTCGCCCGAACACGCCGTGTGCGACGCCGGCCACAAGAGCCACGCCATCGACTCCGGCCTGCCGCGCGTGCACCGCATCGGCAGCACGCCGGACCTCGTGGTCACGGGCTGCTCCGACGAGCACGCCACGCTGCGCGCGGCAGCGGCCGGCGGGCCGTTGCCGGCGCTGGGTGACATCGTCTGGCTGATCCCGGGCCACTGCGACCCGACGGTGAACCTTCACGACCACATCGTGGGCGTGCGGGGTGGGCTGGAAGCAGGCACCGTGGAGCGCACGCTCCGCGTCGATGCGCGCGGTGCGTTGACGTGAATGGATCCCGGCTTTCGCCGGGATGACAAACCTAGGCTGTCACTTCAGCAGGTACTCGCGCACGAACTGCACGATGGCGTAGAACTTGTAGTCGGCGTTCGGCTTCTTGCCGAAACCGTGGCCCTCGTTCTTGCCCAGCAGGTACCAGACCGGCGTGCCGTTGGCGCGGATGGTCTTCACCATCTGCTCCGCCTCGGTGTACGGCACGCGCGGGTCGTTCAGGCCCTGCACGACGAACACCGGGTGGCGGATCCTGGCGGCGTGGTTGAGCGGCGCGATGCGCTCGAGGAAAGAGCGCATCTTCGGGTCGCGCTCGTCGCCGTATTCGACGCGGCGCAGGTCGCGCCGGTACGACTCGGTGCGCTCCAGGAACGTCACCAGGTTCGACATGCCCACTTCGGGCAGCGCGGCGCGCAGCCGGTCGCTGTACAGGTAGGACAGCGCCCAGGCCATGTGGCCGCCATAGCTGCCCCCCATCACCATGACACGCGACGCGTCCAGTCCGGGCTGCTGCGCGATCCAGTCCAGCAGCGCCCCGATGTCCTTGTACGAGTCCTCGCGCTTGAAGCCGTTGTCCAGCGCGACGAAGGTCTTGCCGTAGCCGGTCGACCCGCGCACGTTGGGCTCGAGCAGCGCGACGCCCAGCTCGTTGATGAAGTAGTTGCCGCGCCCCTGGTACAGCGGACGCGCCTGGCCTTCCGGCCCGCCGTGGATGTCGATGATCACCGGCCGCTTGCCCGTGAACTTCGCCGGCGGAAGGGTGAGGAAGCCGCTGATCTCCAGCCCGTCGAAACTCTTCCAGGTCACGAGCTTGGGTTCCTGCAGGTCCGCGGATCGCAGGCCGCCCAGTTCGCTTTCGGTCCAGCGCGTGACATCGCCGGTGGTCACGTCGATGCTGTAGACATCGCCCGGCGTGCGCGCGCCGACATAGGTCAGCGCGAGGTCGCGCCCGTCGGGATGGAACTGGATGCCCGCGACCAGCCCCGTCGGCAGTTGCGGCACCGCCAGCTCGCGCCGCGTCCGCGTGTCCAGCAGGTGCAGGCGGCTGACGCCGGCCTCGTTGGTCACGTAGGCCAGCCGGCTGCCGTCCTTCGACACGTCGATGTCCGCCACGTCCCAGCGCAGTGAAGGCGTCAGGTCGGTGAACGCGCCGGTGGCGAGGTCGACATGGAACAGGTGCTTGAACTCGGCGCCGTGATCGCTGGTGACCCACAGCCCCTTGCCGTCGGCCGTGAACTTCACGTCGCCATAAGAAACGGGCTCGCCGCCGCGCGGCGTCAGCGGGCGTTTCGCGCCGGTGGCCACGTCGACCAGCCACAGGTAGCCCTCGTTGACCGACAGGAACTCCTCCAGCACCAGCTGGCGGTCGTCGGGCGACCAGTCCGCCACGCCCCAGCCACCACCGGGCAGCTGCGCGACGAGCTTGTCGGTGGACGGGTTGCGCGGATCCATGATCCACAGGTCGGCGTCGGAACGCGCGCGCCGCGTGGAGTGGTACGCGATGCGGTCGCCCGACCGCGACCAGTGGGCGCCGGAGTTGCGCGACTTGCCGTCGGTGAGCAGCGTCACCTTGCCGTCGGCGGCGTCAAGGCGGTAGTACTGGAACCACTCGCCGCCCCCCGTGTCGCGGGAGAAGATGAGGTAGTCGCCGCGCGTGGGCTGCCATTGCGCGCCTCCGGAGCGCTCGTTGCCGAAGGTCAGCTGCTTGCGCGCGCCCATCGGCAGCCGCACCTCGTGCACCTGGCTCGTCTCGCCGAAGCGCGTGCCGACCAGCATCTCGCGCCGGGTCGGGTGCCAGTCGAAGAAGCGCGCGCTGCGGCTCTCGGTGTAGCGGCGCACGTCCTCGGCGAGCGACGCCGGGATCGCCGGGATGCCTTCGGCCACCAGGTTCTCGTTGGGCGCGATGACGGGCGCGGCGGTCTGGGCCTGCGCGCCGGCGCCGGCCAGCGCCAGCAGCGCCGCGGCCGCCAGGCGGGATGCGGACATGGAGTCTCCTCTCTTTGGGTGCGCGATTGTGCCGCCCGCGCGGGGTGGTCCGGATGGCGCGCCGGGCCGCACGCACTACGATGCCGCCCATGTCGCCCAGCCAGGTCCTCGTCTTCGCCACGCCTGTGTTCCTGCTGCTCATCGCGATCGAGTACGCCTGGGGCCTCGCGCGCGGCCGCAACACCTACCGGCTGAACGACGCGATCAGCAGCATCGGCCTGGGCATCCTGAGCACCGTGACGGCGGTGCTTGTGCCGCTCCTGAAGATCGGCCTGTACACGCTGGCGTTCCAGCACCTCGCGCTCTGGCGCAACGACGGCTTCTGGACCGCGTGGTACGGCTGGCTGCTCGCGCTGCTGTTCTACGACTTCTGCTACTACTGGCTGCACCGCGCCGGCCACGAGACCGCGCTGTTCTGGGCCGCGCACGTCGTGCACCACCAGAGCCAGGACTACAACCTGTCCACCGCGTTGCGGCAGACTGCCAGCGGCCACCTGCTCGGCTGGGTGTTCTACCTGCCGATGGCGCTGGCCGGCGTGCCGCCACTGGTGTTCGTGGTGGTCGGCCTCGTCGACCTGCTGTACCAGTTCTGGGTGCACACCGAGCACGTGCCCAAGCTCGGCTGGTTCGACCGCTGGTTCTGCTCGCCCTCCAACCACCGCGTGCACCACGCCGTGAACGACCGCTACCTCGATCGCAACTACGGCGGCATGCTGGTGGTCTGGGACCGCCTGTTCGGCAGCTTCGTCGAGGAGGACGAGCGCTGCGTCTACGGCACGCGCAGCCCGCTGGAGAGCTGGGACCCGCTGTGGTCCAACGCCGAGGTCTACTGGGGCCTGCTGCAGGACAGCTGGCATGCGCGCCGCTGGTCCGACAAGCTGCGCGTGTGGTTCAAGCCGCCGGGCTGGCGGCCCGCCGACGTCGCGCAGCGCTTCCCGAAGCCGCCCTTCGACATCACGAAGGTCCAGCGCTTCCATCCGCCGGTCACGCGTGCGGTCGCGTGGTTCGCGGGGGTGCAGTTCCTCGCCATGCTGGGCGCGGTGTCGCTGTTCCTGTGGAATGCGGACTCGATGCGGCTCGCGTCGGCCTTCACCTGGGTCGCCGCAATCGCAGCGGCGCAGTGGGCGATCTGCGCCGTGGTGCAGGGTCGCATCGGCATGCTGCAGGCGCTGGCGATCGAAGCCGGCGCGCTGGCCGCCGCCACGGCGGCCGAGGGCCTGGTCGCGTGGCACCAGGTGTTCAAGCCGGCGGCGCTCGTGGCGCTGATCGCGTTCGTGGCCGTGCGGCTGTGGCGCGAGCGCCGCGCGATGTCCTTCGACGCTCTGCTGCTGGCCGGGCTCGCGCTCTCGCTCGTCGGTGACGTGCTGCTGATGCTGCCGGGGATGTTCATCGCCGGCCTGGTCGCCTTCCTGCTCGCGCACCTGTGCTTCATCGTGCTGTTCCGCCAGGACGTGGGCTGGCTGCCGCGGCCGCGCGCGCTGCTGGCCACGCTCGGCGCCGGCGCGCTGATGTACGCCGTGCTGTTCGCCAGCCTCGGCCCCGTGCTGCGTGGCGCCGTGGCGGCCTACGTCGTCGTGATCGCGACGATGGCGGCGCAGGCGATCGGCCGCGCCGCCGTGCTGCAGGACCGCGCGTCGCGGCTGGTGGCCGTCGGCGCCGTGCTGTTCATGGCGAGCGACTCGCTGCTGGCGATCAACAGGTTCGCGCTGCCGCTGCCGCTGGCGCAGGTCTGGGTGCTGGCGACGTACTACGCGGCGCAGCTGCTCATCGCGACGGGGGCGCGGCCGGCAGGGGCCGTGCCTGCAGCGGCGTCCACAGCACCGCGCTCCATGCCAGCGGATCCCATCCCGGGTCGCGGTTGATGTTGATCGAGCCGTTCGGCAACCGCCACTGGAGCAGCCGCACGCCGCGCACCGGCTTGTCCTGGATCGCCACCGGCGCACCGAGCCGCCGCGCCAGCTGGCCCGCCATCGCGTGGTGGGCCCACCAGGGCAGTTGCACGGTCGCCTGCGCCAGGCGTCCCTCATCGAGGAAGAACGCCACCGTCAGCGCGGCGACGCCGTCCACCGCATCGACCGGCGTGTAGCAGACCCGGTCGCCCAGGCCGTTCGATTCCTTGGCTTCGTCGATGCATCGCAGCGGCATCGGCATCGCGGCCTTCAGCGCGCGTTCGTCCATCGCCGTGGACAGGACGTCCCATGGCATCTCGATGCGCGGCGACCTGGCGCCCCAGGACTTCAGGTACACGTGCGACTGGGGCAGGTGCCGGATGACGACGACGGCGGCGACGACGGCGAGCCCGCCGAGCGCCCAACTCCAGGAGCGCGGCAGTGGTTGCCTGGCGGCTTGCAAGAGGCCCATCACCGCGCTCCCTTCCGCCGGGGCGGTTCTTCCAGCTGCTTCAGCTCCTGCGCCACGGCCCGCAGCCGCAGCACCAGCACCTTGTTGCGCTCGTCCGCTGCGCGGCGTTCCTCCGGCGTGGACGCTGCCAGCTCGGTGCGGGCGACCTGCGACAGCAGCGCGCACGTCTCGCGCGTCAGGCCGGCGGCGCGGACGACCGGCTCCCACTCCGGCCCCCGCACGGCCGCGAGCTCGTCCTGGATGGACGCGCAACCGGGCAGGAGGTCCCGTTCCAGGAAGGCTCGAGCCTCCGGGTCGCTGCCGTCACGGCCGCTGGAACGCGCGGCGCCGGCCACGAGGCGCTGGAACTCGGGCTTCACCTTGCGCAGGACCGCCACTGTCTCGAACAGCGGGCCATGCCAGGTGTGCGGAAGCGGCGTCGCGAGCGTGCCGACCCCCACCGCCACCAGCGCCAGCATCGCGCCGAGCGCGGCCTGCGCGTTGCGTTGCGGGGCGCGTTGCTGGTCGAACACCGGGACCAGCAGCAAGCCAAGTGCGATGCCGGCCAGCAGCCCGCCGACGTGCGCCGCGTTGTCGACGCGCGTGCTGGCCAATCCCTGCACCAGTGCATAGAGCATGAAGACGCCCGGGCCGGACCAGAGCTTCTTGGTGTGCGGCATCGGCAACTTTTCGCGATGGCGCCAGCCGCAAGCGACCAGCGCGCCCAGCACGCCGAACACCGCACCCGACGCACCGACAGACACCGATCGCTGCGCCGCGAAATGCAGGCTGGCCGCGCTGCCGCACAGTGCGGTCGCCAGGTACACCAGCAGGAAGGGGCCGTTGCCCAGCATGCGCGCCAGCTGCCGCCCGGGGTACCACAAGCCGGCCATGTTGAGCGCCAGGTGCACCACGCCGGCGTGCAGGACCGTCGCCGTCAGCAGACGCCAGGTCTCCCCATCCAGCACCACGGCCGAGGCCGAGTTTCCGCCCCACCGGAACAGGACGTCCGTCGCCGGCTGCATCAGGGGCACGCCCGCGAGCACCTGCACCAGCCACACGCCGACGTTCAGCGCCACGACCGCCTGCAGCGCCCAGGCGCGCGGCGTCATGGCGTCGAGCTTGCCGTCGAAGTCCGCGACCTCGCGCAGGTCGCGGGCGGTGCGCGTCTCGCCGCGGCCGAGGGCGATGCGCTTCGCATTGACGCGCCCGAGCACCGTCGTGAAGGCGGCGAGGCGCTCGCTGCGCGGCAGCTGCCGGAGCGGGATGAACTGCCGCGTCTTGCGGTGCTCCGCCGAGCGCGGAAGGTGCACGACGAGCCGCATGCTGCGCTCGTCGTACTCGACGTCGTCGATCTCTTCCCAGCGCAGCGGGCGCGCAAGCCCGCGCGCCTTCAACCCCGCGTCACTGAGTTTCAGGATCGGACGCTGGTCAAGGTAGCGGCGCACCAGCGCAAAGGCGACGCCGCCAAAGAGCAGCAGCGCGGGCAGGCCGAAAATCCAGATCAAGCTGGAACGCTGCGCGGCGAGGCCGCGCGAGACCGCCAGGGCGAACAGGCCGGCGCCCACCAGCCCGCACACCCCTGCTGCGATGGCGTCCGAGCGCCCGCGCTGCGCGGCGAACACCAGCCGTCCCGATCCGCCGCCCTCGTCGGGTGCCGTGCGTTCCAGAGCCATCCCCCGCTCCCCTTCGTTCTTGCTGCGGCCAATCTAGGCGGCGGCACGAACGAAGCCCGGGCGAAGGGTCATCGCGTGGTGACGAAACGTTGCATGCGTCGCGGCGCCGCGACGCGCGCGTGCCGCACTAGTCGGCGAACAGTCCGCCTTCGCTGCGCGGCGGCGTGACGCCCAGGTGCCGGTAGGCCGCCGCCGTGGCGATGCGGCCGCGCGGCGTGCGCTGAAGGTAGCCCTGCTGGATCAGGTAGGGCTCGATCACGTCCTCGATCGTGTCGCGCTCCTCGCCGATCGAAGCGGCGATGTTGTCCAGCCCCACCGGCCCGCCGTCGAAGCGGTGCACGACCGCTTCCAGCAGCTTGCGGTCCATGACGTCGAAGCCCTGCGGGTCGACGTCGAGCATCGCCAGCGCCTTGTGCGCGATGTCCTCGGTGATGCGCCCGCTGCCCTTCACGTCCGCGTAGTCGCGCACGCGGCGCAGCAGGCGGTTGGCGATGCGGGGCGTGCCGCGCGAGCGGCGCGCGATCTCGGACGAGCCCTCGGGATCGATCGGCGCTGCGAGCAGCGCCGCGCTGCGCGTGACGATGCGCGTGAGTTCGTCGGCCGTGTAGAACTCCAGCCGCGCGACGATGCCGAAGCGGTCGCGCAGCGGGTTGGTCAGCATGCCGGCGCGCGTGGTCGCACCCACCAGCGTGAACGGCTGCAGGTCCAGCTTGATCGAGCGTGCCGCGGGACCCTCGCCGATCATGATGTCGATCTGGTAGTCCTCCAGCGCCGGGTAGAGGATCTCCTCGACCACCGGCGACAGGCGGTGGATCTCGTCGATGAACAGGACGTCGTTCTTCTCGAGATTCGTCAGCAGCGCCGCCAGGTCCTTGGGCTTCTCCAGCACCGGCCCCGAGGTCTGGCGCAGGTTCACGCCGAGCTCGTGGGCGATGATGTGCGACAGGGTCGTCTTGCCCAGGCCGGGCGGCCCGAACAGCAGCACGTGGTCGAGCGCCTCGCCGCGCTTCTTCGCCGCGCCGATGAAGATCTCCAGCTGCTCGCGCGTGCGCGCCTGGCCGACGTACTCGGCCAGCAGCTTGGGGCGCAACGCGCGCTCGATCGCCTCTTCGTTCGGCGACGCCGGCGCGGCCGACACCACGCGCTGCGGCGGCGGCACGGGCGCGAAGTCGTCGGTCTTGATCGTCATGCGCCGCTCACTTGGCCAGCGCCTTCAGCGCCAGCTTGATGCCTTCGCCGACGCCCACGTCCTTGGGCAGCGCCTTGAGCGCGGCCTGCGCTTCCTTGTCGCTGTAGCCCAGCGCCACCAGCGCCTGCAGGATGTCGGCCTGCGCGTCGGTCGCGGGTCCCGCGCCCGGTTGCATGCCCAGGTCGGCGCCGATCTTTCCCTTCAGTTCCAGCAGCAGGCGCTCGGCGGTCTTCTTGCCGATCCCGGGCACTTTCACGAGCCGGCTCGCGTCCTGCGCGGTCACCGCCTGCCCGATCTCCGCCACCGACATGCCACTGAGCACCGACAGCGCGGTGCGCGGGCCGACGCCCGAGATGCGGATCAACTGGCGGAACGCCTCGCGCTCGGCCGCGGTGGCGAAGCCGTAGAGGATCTGCGCGTCCTCGCGGACCACGAAGTGGGTGAGCAGCGAGACCTTCTCGCCCACGTTGGGCAGGTTGTAGAAGGTGCTCATGGGGACGTCGACCTCGTAGCCGACGCCGTGGCAGTCGACCAGCAGCTGCGGCGGGTTCTTGTCCGCGAGGGTCCCCTGCAGGCGGCCGATCATGCAAGCCTCGGCGCGGTGGGAATCGGGAAGGTCGTCACGCGTCGATGTTAGCGGATGGCGTCTCGAGCGGAACCCACGCCGCCAGCCGCGTGCCGGTGCCGGGCGCGCCCTCGAACCGGTGCCAGCCGGCCAGCGCGCGCACGCGCCGTTCGATGCTGCTCAGGCCGTGCCCGCGGCCGTCGCCGCCGCCGTCCAGCCCGCGGCCGTTGTCGGCGACCTCCAGCAGCAGGCCGCCGTCCTGGCACGCGATGCGCACCGTGCACTCGGTGGCGCCGCTGTGGCGGATCACGTTGCTCACTGCCTCGCGCAGCACGCGCGTGCACTGCACCTGCACGCGCGAGGGCAGCACCATCGCTTCGCCGGGTTCGTCGGCTAGCCATTGCACCTGCAGGCCGGCGGACTGGAGCCGCGCGACGCTCTCGGCGCGCCAGTCCGCGAACACGTCGCCGGCGTGCGCGGGCTCGGCCGTCATGCCGCGCACCGCCAGCCGCATCTCGTCCAGCGCCTGCCGTGCCAGCGCGGCGATGCGCTCGCTGTCCGGGGCACCGCGTGTCACGTCGCTCGCCTGGGTGATGCCCAGCAGGCGGGCGCCGAGGTCGTCGTGCAGGTCGGAAGCGATGCGCCGGCGTTCGCCCTGGGCGGCCTCGGCCGCGCGCAGCTGGGCGATCTGGCGCCAGTTGTCCTCGATCTCGCGCGACTTCTCCGCCACGCGGCGTTCGAGCTCGATGTTGGCGATCTCGGTGGCGCGCAGCGCGCGGGCGAACTGCCGCAGCAGGTGCACGCCGATGGAGGCGACGACGACCGGCATCATGAAATGCGCGAGCTGCAGGCTGCGCATCGGCAGCCAGTGGTTCTGCAGCGCGATCTCCAGGCCGGCCATGAAGGTCAGCGCGCCCAGCGCAGCCAGCATCACCCAGAACTCCTCGCGCTTCTCGCGCCAGGCGGTGATGAAGAAGAAGCCGGCGAAGGCCAGGAACTCCAGCGCCATCGCGTTGTAGAAGGTGGCGAACGCGGGCAGCAGGTTGTCCGCCGGCGCCGAGAGCAGCAGCAGCGGGATGGCGACGCACTGCGCCCACAACGCGCGTTCCACGCGCGCCGCGCGCCGGTCGACCATGCGCAGCAGGAAGATGAAGAAGCTGGTGAAGGTCGGCGCCATCAGGCTGTAGAACAGCACGTCGACCAGCGGCTGCGGCTCCGGCAGCGGGGCGAACAGCCGCGTTTCCAGCATCGCCCAGCCGAGCGCATACAGGCCGAAGTACAGCAGCCGGCCGCCGTTGCGCCGCACGACCGACAGCCCCAGCAGGCCCAGGCCGAGCGACCCGAGCAGCGCGGCGATCAACTGCGCGACTTCGATGGTCCAGAAGCGCTGCCGTTCGTAGCGGACCTGCAAGGGTGCGGCGGGACCGATGACCACTTCGGAGAGCCCCGCGGCGCGCTGCCGCGACACCACGCCCGGCGCTGCGCGCCCCGCGACGTCCAGCTGCAGCACGTTGTCGCCCGCCCGCAGCAGGGAGCGCGGCAGCATCACGAGCTGCGGCCGGTAGCAATGCACCGAGCGCTGGTCGAGCTCGCCGGCCCCGCCCACCAGCTGGCCGTTGACACGCAACTGCATCGCGGCGCAGACGCGTTCGACGTAGAGCGCAAGCGGCCCGTCGCCGGCGGGCGACTGGGCGTGGAACGTGTAGGTGGCGACACCGGCGTAGCCCGGCACCGTGGCATCCCAGGGATGAGGCAGGCTGACGTGGGCCTCGACAGCGCCCGCGCGGAAGTCGGCCTCCCGCAGCACCTGCTCCGCGTCCTGCCCTCTCGCCGGTTGCAGCAGCACCAGCAGCGCCGCCGAAACGGCGACAATCCTCCGCCACCCCATTCCCATCCGATGATTGTCCGCCACAGCTTCACGCCGCCCAACAATACCCGGCTGTCCCATCTGGTCGGACCCATGGACGAACACCTGCGCACGATCGAGACCGCGCTGCAGGTGAAGATCTCGCGACGCCAGGAAGTGTTCAAGGTCGATGGGCCGAAGGCCAAGGCCGAGCGCGCGGTGGACGTCCTGCAGGCGATGTACGAGCGCGCGGCGCGTCCCATCGACACCGAAGTCGTCCAGCTGATGGTCGCCGGCGAGCAGGCGATGGACGAGGACGAGAACGGCGCGCTGGTGTTGCATACGCGCCGCAGCGACCTCAAGGCCCGCACGCCCAACCAGAGCGTGTACCTGGACAACATCGCCAACCACGACATCACCTTCGGCATCGGGCCGGCCGGCACCGGCAAGACCTACCTCGCCGTGGCCTGCGCGGTGGACGCGCTGGAGCGCAGCGCCGTGCAGCGCATCGTGCTGACGCGCCCGGCCGTGGAGGCCGGCGAGAAGCTCGGCTTCCTGCCCGGCGACCTGACGCAGAAGGTCGACCCCTACCTGCGCCCGCTGTACGACGCGCTGTACGACCTCATGGGTTTCGAGCGCGTCACCAAGGCGTTCGAGCGCAACGCGCTGGAGATCGCGCCGCTGGCGTTCATGCGCGGGCGCACGCTGAACAACGCGTTCGTGATCCTGGACGAGGCGCAGAACACGACGCCCGAGCAGATGAAGATGTTCCTCACCCGCATCGGCTTCGGCAGCAAGTGCGTGGTGACCGGCGACATCAGCCAGATCGACCTGCCCAAGGGGCAGCTGTCGGGCCTGGTGGAGGCCGAGCACATCCTCAAGCGGGTCAAGGGCATCGCCCACACGCGCTTCACCAGCGCCGACGTGGTGCGGCACCCGCTGGTGGCGCGCATCGTCGACGCGTACGACGCCGCCAAGAAGCGCGATGGCCGCGCCTGAGCTCGCGCTCGACCTGCAGTTCGGTTCCTTCGCCGGCGCGGCCCGCCACAAGGCACTGCTGCCGCGCGCGAAGGTCAAGCGGTGGATCGGGATGGCGCTCGCGGGTCCGGGCGAACTGGCCGTGCGCATCGTCGGCGAGGCCGAAGGCCGCGCGCTGAACGCGCAGTACCGCCACAAGGACTACGCCACCAACGTGCTGACGTTCGACTACGCCGTCGAGCCCGTCGTGCAGGCCGACCTGGTGCTGTGCGGCCCGGTGGTCGAGCGCGAAGCGCGCGAGCAGGGCAAGCCGCTGGCGGACCACTACGCCCACCTGCTGGTGCATGGCACGCTGCATGCGCAGGGCTACGACCACGAGACGGGCGACGTGGATGCGCTGGAGATGGAAGCGCTGGAGGTCCTGCTGCTGGGGGCGCTGGGGATTTCGAACCCGTATTGAACTGCCGTCGTCGTCGCCGCGGGACCAGGCTCTGCCCCCGCGTAGGCGGGGGCGGGGACCCATCGCTCCAGCTTTCGCGGAAGCCGTTGAAGATGGAAGCGACGGATTCCCGCCTTCGCGGGAATGACGGACATCAGGTCGGCGGAATGCGCAGGGGGATCGTCACCGGTCCATCGTTCACCAGCTCCACCTGCATGTCCGCCCCGAACTCGCCGGTCTGCACGATGGGATGCGCGGCCCGCGCGTTGGCGACGAACAGCTCGTAGAGCCGCCGCCCTTCGTCCGGCGGCGCCGCGTTCGTGAAGCTCGGGCGGTTGCCGCCCGACGTGTCGGCGGCCAGCGTGAACTGGCTCACCACCAGCAGCCCGCCGCCGGTGTCCTGCACGCTGCGGTTCATCTTGCCGGCGTCATCGCCGAAGATGCGCAGCTTGAGCAGCTTGGCCAGCAGCTTCTCGCCTTCCGCCGGCGTGTCGCCACGCTCGGCGCAGACGAGCACCAGCAGCCCCGGGCCGATCTCGCCATGCACGCGGCCGGCGATCGTGACCTTCGCGCGTGCCACGCGTTGCACCAGCGCCAGCATCAGATCAGGTCGTCCTCGTCCTGGCCATGCGCCTCGACGTCGCTGGGCAACAGCTGGATCGACGCGCGCAGCCCCGGCACCGCGCTCATCAGCGCCTGCTCGACCGACGCCCGCACCGCCGCGGCGCGCCGCAAGGTCCACTCGCCCGGCATGTGCATGTGCAGGTCGACGTAGCGCCGGCTGCCCGAGCGCCGCGTCGCGATGTGGTCGAAGCGGATGGTCGGGTGCTCGAAGGCCTTGAGCACCTGGTCGATGTCGGCCTGCACGCGGCGCTCGACGCGCTTGTCCATCAGGCCCTGCGACGAGCGCCAGACGAGGTTCCAGCCTTCGCGCAGGATGTTCAGCGCGACACCGATGGCGACGACCGGGTCGAGCCACAGCCAGTGGGTCCACGCGACCAGCGCTATGCCGATGACGACGCCGACGGACGTCCACACGTCGGTGATGAGGTGGCGCGCATCCGCTTCCAGCGCCATCGAGCGGTGCACGCGCGCCGACTGCAGCATCGCCCACGCCAGCACGCCGTTGAAGACCGAACTGAGGACCGACAGCGCCAGGCCGGCGTCGACCTGCTCGATGGGTTGCGGCTCGTAGAAGCGGCGTGCGGCGGCGTAGATGATCGCCAGGGCCGCCACCAGGATGGCCAGGCCTTCGAAGGCGGAGGAGAAGTACTCGGCCTTGTGGTGGCCGTAGGGGTGCTCGGCGTCGGGCGGCTGGGCCGCGATGCGCACCATCAGGAGGCCGAACGCCGCGCTCGCCAGGTTGACGAGCGACTCCATCGCATCGGACAGCAGCCCGACCGAGCCGGTGAGCCACCACGCCAGCGTCTTCAGCCCGATGGTGAGCACCGCGACGCCGATCGACACGCGCAGCCAGGCCTGCGGGGGGATCGCACCCAGGCGCTGGCTCAAGGTCATGCGTCGATGTGGCTAGGAGAGCGACACGCGCGCGAACTTGCGCTTGCCCACCTGCACGACGTAGGTGCCCGCGGCCATCTTCAGTGCCTTGTCGCTCACCACCGCGGAGTCCACTCGCACGCCGCCGCCATCGATCAGGCGGTTGGCCTCGCTCGTGGATGGCGCCAGGCCCGCCTGCTTGAGCAGCGCGCCGATGCCCAGCGGCGCGCCCGTCAACGCCACGTCCGGGATCTCGTCGGGCACCCCGCCCTTGCTGCGGTTGACAAAGTCCTGCTCCGCGGCGTCGGCCGCGGCCGCGCTGTGGAAACGCGCGGTGATCTCCTTGGCCAGCATCACCTTGGCGTCGCGCGGGTTGCGCCCGCCGTCGACTTCGGCCTTCAGCTTCGCGATGTCCTGCTCGGCGCGGAAACTCAGCAGCCGGTACCAGCGCCACATCAGCACGTCCGAGATCGACATCACCTTGGCGAACATGGTGTTCGCGTCCTCGGTGATGCCAACGTAGTTGCCCTTGCTCTTGGACATCTTCTCGACGCCGTCCAGGCCCTCGAGCAGCGGCATGGTCAGGATGCATTGCGGCTCCTGGCCGTATTCCTGCTGCAGGTGCCGGCCCACCAGCAGGTTGAACTTCTGGTCGGTGCCGCCGAGTTCCAGGTCCGACTTCAGCGCGACCGAGTCGTAGCCCTGCATGAGCGGATAGAGGAATTCGTGGACGCTGATGGGGCGGCCGTCCTGGAAGCGCTTGTGGAAGTCGTCGCGCTCCATCATCCGCGCCACCGTGTAGCGCGCCGCCAGCTGGATCATCCCGCGGGCGCCCAGGGGGTCGCACCACTCGCTGTTGTACCGGACCTCGGCACGGCTGACGTCGATGACGCGGCCGATCTGGTCGAAGTAGGTCTTGGCGTTGGCCTCGATCTGCTCGCGGGTCAGCGGCGGCCGCGTTGTATTCCGGCCCGACGGATCGCCGATCGTCGTCGTGAAGTCACCGATCAGCGGAATCACGACGTGGCCCAGGTCTTGCAACTGCCGCAGCTTGTTGAACACGACCGTGTGGCCCAGGTGGATGTCCGGGGCGGTGGGATCGAGCCCGAACTTGATGCGCAGCGGCACCCCCGTCGCCTCGCTGCGGACCAGCTTGCGCTGCCAATCCTCCTGCGGGATGAGCTCCTCGCAGCCGCGCAGGCTGGCCGCCATGGCTTCGCGCACGCGGTCGCTCACCAGCCCATCTTTGGTAACAAGTTGTTGATTCATCAGGAGTTTTCCGCAGTCCGGATGCGTTGGGGCCGTGGCTATACTGCGCCCCGGATATGCCGGCCGGCAGATTCTAAAAGGGTGCCCCAAGCAGGCACGCCGCCGGCCCAGATGGACAGCGAGGACGTGCCGAGACCAGGACGGCATGCGGACTCGCCAGAGAGGACTCGAGGCTTGAAAAGAAACGGAATGACGGCCGTCGCCGCACAGGCGCTGTGGGCCGCCGCGCGAGTGCTGGAGCACCACCCGCGCCAGGTGACTGCACTGATCGCCGCCTGCTTGCTGGGCGGCGGGGGAGCCGCCTTCGCCGTCGCCTCCTTCGGCCCCGATCCCTCCGCCCTTCCGGTCCGTGAAGTCGTCGAACCCGTGGAGCCGCTCGCATTGCGCGAGCAGTCCGAGGTGCTGGACGCGTTCTCCTTCAGCCTGTGGCGCAGCGACACCGTGCGGCCGACCGACACGGTCGAATCGCTGCTCGCGCGCCTCGGTGTCAGCGACCCCGTGGCGGCCACCTACCTGCGCCAGGATCCGCTGGTGCGCCAGCAACTGCTCGGGCGCTATGGCCGCTCGGTGCGCGCCGAAGCCACCGACCAGCATGCGCTGCGCGCGCTGACCGCCCGCTGGGTGGCCGACGACAGCGGCAACTTCAAGCGCCTCGTCGTCCAGCGCGGCGACAAGGGCAAGTTCACCACGCGCGTCGAGACGGCGCCGCTGACGGCCACCACGCGCCTGGGCAGCGGCACCATCCGCTCGTCCCTGTTCGCCGCCGTCGACGACTCCCGGCTGCCCGACGAAGTCGCCGTGCAGCTGGCCGACATCCTCTCGGCCGAGATCGACTTCCGCCGCGGCCTGCGCAAGGGCGACCGCTTCAGCGTCGTCTACGAAGCGCTCGAAGCCGACGGCGAGCCGCTGCGCACCGGCCGCGTGCTGTCGGCCGAGTTCCTGAACAACGGCCACCAGTACAACGCCGTGTGGTTCCAGCAAGCCGGCAAGGGCGCGTATTACGGCTTCGACGGCAAGAGCCTCACCAGTTCGTACCTGGCCTCGCCGATGGAGTTCTCGCGCGTGACCAGCGGCTTCGCGATGCGCTTCCACCCGATCATGAAGACGTGGCGGGCGCACACGGGCGTCGACTACGGCGCGCCCACCGGCACGGCCGTGCGCACGGTGGGCGACGGCATCGTCGAGTTCGCCGGCGTGCAGAATGGCTATGGCAACGTGGTCATGGTGCGCCACAACCCCAGCGACATCACCGTGTACGCGCACCTGAGCCGCGTCGACGTGCGCCGCGGCCAGTCGGTCGCCCAAGGCCAGCGCATCGGCGCCGTGGGCTCGACGGGCTGGGCCACCGGCCCGCACCTGCATTTCGAATTCCGCATCAACGGCACCTTCCGCGATCCGATCGAGGTCGCGCGCAAGGCGCAGGGCACGGTCATCACGGCCGCCGCCCGCCCCGCCTTCGACAAGCTCGCGACGTCGATGCGCGCGCAGCTCGAAGCCGCCGGCACGGTCGCCGTCGCCGGCGCCCAGTAAACCTCCGCGCGCATGGCGCAGCTCTACGCCGGCCTCATGTCCGGCACCTCGCTGGACGGTGTCGACGGCGTGCTCGCCGACTTCGACGGCGGCCTGCGCGTGCTGGCGCATGCCAGCGCACCGTTCGACCCCGCCTTGCGCGCCGAGCTGTACGCGCTCAACACGCGTGGCGACGACGAGCTGCACCGGGCGCAATTCGCGGCCAACGCCCTGGTGCGTCTCTACGCCCAAGTCGTCCGGCAATTGCTGGAGCAATCAGGTGTCGACGCACCCGACGTGCGAGCGATCGGCGCCCATGGCCAGACGGTGCGCCACCGCCCACAGGCGTTCGACGGCACCGGCTACACGACCCAGCTGAACCAGCCCGCGTTGCTCGCGGAGCTGACGTCGATCGACGTCGTCGCCGACTTCCGCAGCCGCGACGTCGCGGCCGGCGGCCAAGGCGCGCCGCTCGCACCCTTCTTCCACCGCGGCGTGTTCGGCCGCGCGGGGGAAACGGTCGGCGTGCTCAACCTGGGTGGCATCGCGAACCTCACGCTGCTGCGCGCGGACGGCTCGATGCTCGGCTTCGACTGCGGCCCGGCGAATGCGCTGATGGACTTCTGGGTGCAACGCCACCGCGGCGAAGCGTTCGATGCGAACGGTGCGTGGGCCGCCGGCGCCACGCCCGATGCCGCGTTGCTGACGACGCTCTTGCAGGAGCCCTGGCTTGCGCTGCCGCCGCCCAAGAGCACCGGCCGCGACCTGTTCAACGAGCCCTGGCTCGCGGCCAGGCTCGCCAGCCACGCGCAGCTGTCACCGCAGGTGGTGCAGGCGACGCTGCTGGAGTTCACCGCGCGCTGCTGCGTCGACGACGTGCTGCGGCACGAGCCACGCTTGCCACGCCTGGTGGTCTGCGGCGGTGGGGCGCTCAACGCGCAATTGATGCGCCGCCTGCAGGCGCTGCTGCCGGGCGCGAAGGTGCTGTCGAGCGAGGAGGCCGGGCTGCCGCCGCTGCAGGTGGAAGCCTGCGCGTTCGCCTGGCTGGCGATGCAATGCGTGGAGCGGCGCGAGTTGCCCCTCACAAGCACCACGGGCGCCCGAGGCGCCCGTGTGCTGGGTGCGGTCTGGCCGCGCTGAGCTGGATCAGGCCGAGAAGCTGGAGCCGCAACCGCAGGTCGTGGTCGCGTTCGGGTTCTTGATCACGAACTGCGCGCCCTGCAGGTCTTCCTTGTAGTCGATCTCGGCGCCGACCAGGTACTGGTAGCTCATGGCGTCGATCAGCAGCGAGACGCCGTTCTTGCTCATCACGGTGTCGTCGTCGTTCGCGATCTCGTCGAACGTGAAGCCGTACTGGAAGCCGGAGCAGCCGCCACCCTGCACGAACACGCGCAGCTTGAGGTCGGGATTGCCTTCCTCGGCGATGAGGTCGGCCACCTTGGCCGCGGCGCTGTCGGTGAACAGCAGCGGGGCGGGCATTTCGGACTGGACGTTCTCGGCGACGGCGCTCATGGGATTTCCTTCGTGACAGCTTCGATTGTGGGGCAACGCGACGGCGCCGGCTGCCTCAGGAATTGTTTGCCGCCAGCTTCAGTAAGGGCTTTTCCTCGCCCGCCTCGAGCGGCTGGAGCTGGCCGGCGATGACCGCGCCCTGGTGCATCTCCAGCGCGCGGTAGGAGACATCCCCTTCGATCCGCGCCTTCGGCTGCAGTTCCAGCAGTTCGGCCGCATGCACCGGGCCGCGCACGGTGCCGTTGACGATGACGTGGTCGGCCTGCACGGTGCCCTGCACGGTGGCGGCCTCGGAGATGACGAGCATGCTCGGCTCCTCGGTCGCGGCGCGCACGTCGCCGACGACTTCGCCATCGATGCGCAGCCCCTCGGTGAAGATGAGGTTGCCGTCCACGCGGGTGCCGTGGGCGATCAGGCTCTTGATCGGGGGCTGGGCTTTCTTGCCGAACATCAGGGGGTCCCTCGGAAATACTTTTGTGGCTCAGGTGCCGAGCTGGATGCTCTGCACCGCGCGGGTGGACGTCCCGTCCACCACCCGGGCGGACACGTTTTTTACCACGGCCTGGCTCGGCAGGTCGACCATGCCTTCCAGGCGGCCGTATTGGCGGAACCGAAGGTCGCGCGCGCCGTCGGGCAGGTCCATCGACCACGGTTTCCCGTCCAGCGTGCCGCCCAGGCTCAGCAGCAGCTTGCCGCGGAATTCGGGGGCATTGCGCGCGTGCTGGATCACCAGCACCTGCCACTTGAGCTGGCTGCCCGCCAGCATCTCGGCTTGCAGCGCGCGGATGGCCACCGCCTCGTTGGCATTGACCGGCATCAGCTTCTCGAAGAACGCCAGGTCATCGCGCAGCCCGCGGTTTTCGGCCTCGAGCTGGCGCACCTGCGCGGTCAGCCTGGACTGCGCCGCGCGCTCGGTGGTCAGCAGCGAGCCGGACGTGTTGAGCACCGACTGCACCTTGTCGCGCTCGTCGCGCAGGCGCTCCACTTCGCTGCGCAGCTGCACCAGTTCTTCCTTGGCGCGGGTGTCGAGCCCGGCCAGGCTCTTGCCCAGTTCGAACGCCCACAGGCTGATCGCGCCGCAGAAGCCGAGCACGATGGCGATGACGGCCCAGCGCAACGGCCAGGGCATCGCGGTGCGCACCTTCATGCGCGGGGCGCTGATGGTGAGGCGGCGGCGGAGGAGCTTCCAACGCATGAGCTAGGAGTGTCTCAAAAGCCGGCCCGCAAACGACAAAGCCGCACAGGGCACCTGTGCGGCTTTGTAACGGCGTGGGCCGCGGCGGATCAGCGCTTGCTGAACTGCTTGCGGCGGCGGGCGGAGTGGAGGCCGACCTTCTTGCGTTCCACTTCGCGGGCGTCGCGGGTCACGAAGCCAGCCTGCGACAACACCGGCTTGAGCGACGCGTCCCAGTCGATCAGCGCGCGGGTGATGCCGTGGCGGGTGGCGCCGGCCTGGCCCGATTCACCGCCGCCGTGCACGTTGACCTGGATGTCGAACGTCTCGGCGTGGTTGGTCAGCATCAGGGGCTGCTTGGCGATCATGATGGACGTCTGGCGGCCGAAGAACTTCTCGATCTCCTTGCCGTTGACGACGATCTTGCCGCTGCCCTTCTTCAGGAAGACACGGGCCACGCTGCTCTTGCGGCGGCCGGTGCCGTTGTTCCATTCACCGATCATGCTCAGATCTCCAGGGGCTTGGGCTGCTGCGCGGTGTGCGGGTGCTCGGCGCCACCGTACACCTTCAGCTTCTTGATCATGGCGTAGCCGAGCGGGCCCTTGGGCAGCATGCCCTTGACGGCCTTCTCGAGCGCGCGGCCGGGATGCTTGGCCTGCAGGTCGCGGAAGTTGGTTTCGCGGATGCCACCGGGGTAGCCGGAGTGGCGGTAGTACTTCTTGTCGAGCTCCTTGGCGCCGGTGACCCGGAGCTGGGAAGCGTTGATGACGACGATGAAGTCGCCGGTGTCGACGTGAGGCGTGTAGATGGCCTTGTGCTTGCCGCGCAAACGGAGTGCTGCTTCGCTGGCAACACGTCCGAGCACCTTGTCGGTGGCGTCAATCACAAACCACTCGTGCTTCACGTCAGCGGGTTTCGCGCTGAACGTTTTCATGAAGGTCCTTCGAGGGTTTGCGGGTCCTTTTCCGCGGTCGGTGTCTTTCTGGTGAAGACCTCTTAGGCGGGGTTTTCGGCCGGCCGCAAGGCCTGCCGGTATCTGCCGCGGGTCCCAATGGTGGCGCTGCAGAGCCCAAGATTGTACGTCGGATCAAGCACTTACCGCAAGGCGCCGGGTGCCGCGGGTACCATCGCCGGATGTTCAGTTACCGCCACGGCTTCCACGCCGGCAACCACGCCGACGTCCTGAAGCACATCGCCCTGATTGCCTCGGTGCGGTACATGACCCAGAAGGACAGCCCGCTGTGGGTGGTGGACACCCACGCCGGGGCCGGCCTGTACCGGCTGGACGACGACTTCGCCGGCACCTCCGGCGAGGCCGCCGAGGGCGTCCTGAAGCTGGCCGAAGCCGTGGCCGCGCAAGGCGCGGACAGTGAGCAGGCGCTCGCACCGGCGATCACCGGCTACCTGGACCTGGTCAAGCAGTTCAACCGCGAAGGCCGCTGGAAGATCTACCCCGGCTCGCCCTTCATCGCGCAGCACCTGCTGCGCACCGAGGTGCGCGACAAGATGAAGCTGTTCGAGCTGCATCCGTCCGACAGCACCGCCCTCGCCGCGCACGTCGCGCAGCTGGGCGCCGGCCGGCAGGTGAGCGTGGCGCGCGAGGACGGCTTCGAAGGCCTGAAGGCGGTGCTGCCGCCGCCCAGCCGCCGCGCCCTGGTCCTGATCGACCCGAGCTACGAGATCAAGAGCGACTACGCGAAGGTGCTCGCCGCCATGCGCGACGCGCTGCAGCGGTTCGCGACCGGGACGTACATGGTCTGGTACCCGATCATCCCGCGGCCCGAGGCGCATGACCTGCCACGCAAGCTGAAGGCGCTGGGCAACTCGTTCCGCAAGCCCTGGCTGCACGCGACGCTGGCGATCGGCCAGTCCGAGGACCCGCAACGCAAGGGCGGGCTGTCGGCCAGCGGCGTGTTCGTCGTCAACCCGCCGCACATCCTCAAGGCGGCTTTGCAGCCGGCGCTGCCGCAGCTGGTGGAGTTGCTGGGGCGCGGGCGCGGCAAGGGCCACGTGCTGGAGAGCGGCGGCGGCTGATCGCAGCGCTTCCGCCAAAAAGAAAACGGGCCCCGAGGGGCCCGTTGTCCTGTCCGATGCGAAGCGTCAGAAGTGGTACTCGACGCGCACCATCGGCGTCTTGGCGAGCGCGCCGGGACCGGCCGGGCCACGGTAGCTGTTGCCGAACTTGTTGCGCCAGTACTGGTACTCGAGGCCGGCCTTGAGCGTGTTCTTGCCCATGCCCAGGGCGCCGCTCACGTCGTACATCACCTGGCCGTCGAAGTTGAATTCCGGCGCGGTCTGGCCGCCGAATTCGTCCTTGCCCTTGGCCGCGATCCAGTTGGCGTAGCCCTCGAACGAGAAGCCGCTGCCGATCGGGATGCCCCAGCTGGCGCCCAGCATCGGGTGGGTGTCGTAGGTGTAGCGCGAGGCCACGCCCACCGGCTTGTTGCTCTCGTGCAGGAGGTACAGGCCGACGTTCAGGAAGCCGGGGACGTCCATGAACAGCGTCGGGCCGACCACCAGCATGCGCTTCTTGGACGCGTAGCCGGGGTCGTTCTTGGTGTTCCAGTCGAAGCCGGCCGTCAGGCCCAGGCCCCGCACCGGACCCATCTTGAAGTCCTTGCCGGTGACCTTGCCCAGGTCCAGCGTGTGGCGGTAGACGATGTACGCCTCCTGCGCCTCGGCATCGCGGTTGTCCGAGTCCAGCAGGTCGACGTTCAGGAAATTGCTGCCGTACTTGTAGCCGCTGGCGTGCGTGAAGTTGATGATGTTCTTGTGGATGTCCGTGCGGCCGAACGGCTCGGCGAACTTCGTGCCGTAGCGGTAGCCGATGGAGTTGTCGCTCCATTCGGCGGCGTGGGCCGAGGCGGCGGCCGCCAGCACGGCCAGGGTGACGAGAGTTCTTGCGTGCATGCTCTTCTCCGTTGATGTCAGGGTTTCAACGGATGAGCTTAGCGCAAGAAGGGTGCCTGCCCCTGACCGCAAGCTGCGGAAAGTCAGCGTTGTGCCGCCGGCAGTGGCGACACCACCACGGTCGCCGCGCCCCAGCCCAGGATGCCGAGCGTGCGGGCGGCGGCGTGGCTCAGGTCGATGATGCGACCGCGCACGTGCGGGCCGCGGTCGTTGATGCGCACCTCGATGCTGCGGCCGTTGCGTGGGTTCAGCACCCGCACCCGCGTGCCGAAGGGCAGCGTCGGATGCGCGGCCGTCAGCGCGTTCATGTCGAAGCGTTCGCCGCTCGCGGTGCGGCGGCCGTGGAACTCGAGGCCGTACCAGGAGGCCACGCCGCGGTGCTCCTGCAGGGCATCGGCCTGCGGAGCCTGGGCCGGCTCCGCATCGGCGGCGGCTTGCGGTGGCGCCCAGCCGCTGTCGACGTCGATCTCGCCGCCCCAGCACGTGGCAGCGGCGGCGCAGGCGAGCACCAACAGCGGGCGCCGCATCAGCGCGCCAGGCGGCGGCAGATCTCGAGCGTCGCCGCGGCCTGGTTCATCGTGTAGAAGTGCAGCGCCGGCGCGCCCGCGGCCACCAGCCGTTCGCACAGCTCGCTGACCACGTCGAGGCCGAACGCCTTGATCGACGCGCTGTCGTCGCCGAACGCCTGCAGCCGCAGGCGGATCCAGCGCGGCACCTCGGCACCGCAAGCGTCCGAGAAGCGCAGCAGCTGGCTCGAGCTGGTGATCGGCATGATCCCCGGCACCACCGGCACGTCGACGCCGCGCTTGCGCAATTCGTCGGTGTAGCGCAGGTACGCATCGGGGTTGAAGAAGTACTGCGTGATGCCGGCGTCGGCGCCCGCTTCCACCTTCGCGATGAAAGCCTGCAGGTCGGCGTCCGGTGACTTCGCCTGCGGGTGCACTTCGGGATACGCCGCCACTTCGATGCGGAACTGGCGCCCCGTCTCGCTGCGGATGAAGGCGACGAGTTCGCTGGCGTAGCGGAACTCGCCGCCCAGGCCGTACCCGCTGGGCAGGTCGCCGCGCAGGGCGACGATGCGCGTCACGCCCGCGGCCGCGTACGCCGCCAGCCGCTCGCGGAGGCTGTCGCGCGTCTGCCCGATGCAGGACAGGTGCGGCGCCGCGGAGACGCCCTCACCCATGATCTCCCGCACGGCGAGCAGCGTGCCTTCCTGCGTCGAGCCGCCGGCACCGAACGTCACCGAGCAGAACTCGGGCTCCAGCGCGTACAGCTTCTGGCGCGCGGCGCGCAGCTTCTCGGCCCCTTCCGGGGTCTTGGGCGGGAAGAATTCGAGGCTGATCGGAACGGTCGTCATGTCATGTCCTGGTCGCCAGGAGGAAGAATTCGCGGTTGCCGTCGCCGCCGCGGATGGGGCTGTCGAACCAGCCGTCCACCGCCAGGCCACTGGCCTCGCACGCCGCGCGCAGGCGCTGCTCCACCACCGGATACAGCGCCTCGTCCCGCACGATGCCACCCTTGCCGAGCTGGCCGGGCTGCAACTCGAACTGGGGCTTGGCCAGCATGAGCAGTCTGCCGCCCGCGTGCAGCAAGGGCGCCACGGCCGGCAGCACCAGCGTGAGCGAGATGAAGGACAGGTCGCCGACGGCGAGGTCGAAGCCTGCTTCGACACCCGCGGTCGCCAGCACGCCGGCATCGAGCGAGCGCGCGTTGCACTTCTCGATGCACACGACCCGCGCGTCGCCACGCAAGCGCTCGTGCAACTGGCCGTGGCCGACGTCCACGCCGGCCACCTTCGCCGCACCGCGCTGCAGGAGAACGTCGGTGAAGCCGCCGGTGGACTGGCCCACGTCGAGGCAGCGCCAGCCGGTCACATCGAGCCGCGCCTGGTCGAGCGCGCCTTCCAGCTTCAGGCCGCCGCGCGAGACGTAGCGCGTCTCGGCGTCGTCGCGCAGTTCGAGTTGCGCCGCTTCGGGCACCTCGTCGCCGTTCTTGGCGACGTCGCGCCACGCCCGCCCGTCATGCCAGCGCAAGCCCGCGGCGATGAGCCGCTGCGCCTGCGAGCGCGTGGCCGCGAGGCCGCGTTCGACGAGGAGTTGGTCGGCACGCATGGTGGGAATCTCGTCATTCCCGCGGAGGCGGGAATCCACCGCTCCCGCCATCGGATGGAAGCGATGGGTCCCCGCCTCCGCGGGGACGACGGGTTCATCAATACCGGTACGTGTCGGGCTTGTACGGCCCGGTCTTCTTCACGCCGATGTACGCCGCCTGCTCCTCGGTGAGCTCGGTCAGCTCGGCGCGCAGCTTGGACAGCTGCAGGCGGGCGACCTTCTCGTCGAGGTGCTTGGGCAGCACGTACACCTTGCCGACTTCGTACTCGTCCGGCTTGGTGAACAGCTCGATCTGCGCCAGCGTCTGGTTGGCGAAGGACGAGGACATCACGTAGCTGGGGTGGCCGGTGCCGCAGCCTAGGTTCACGAGGCGGCCCTTGGCCAGCAGGATGATGCGCTTGCCGTCCTCGAAGATGACGTGGTCGACCTGCGGCTTGATCTCTTCCCACTGGCACTTCTTCTCGAGCGACGCGACGTCGATCTCGTTGTCGAAGTGGCCGATGTTGCAGACGATCGCCTGGTCCTTCATCTTCGCCATGTGGGCGTAGGTGATGACGTCGCGGTTGCCGGTGGCGGTCACGAAGATGTCGGCCTTGTCGGCGGCGTACTCCATCGTCACCACGCGGTAGCCTTCCATCGCGGCCTGCAGGGCGTTGATCGGGTCGATCTCGGTGACCCACACCTGCGCCGACAGCGCGCGCAGCGCCTGCGCCGAGCCCTTGCCCACGTCGCCGTAGCCGGCCACCAGCGCGACCTTGCCGGCCACCATGACGTCAGTTGCGCGCTTGATGCCGTCGACCAGCGACTCGCGGCAGCCGTACAGGTTGTCGAACTTGCTCTTGGTGACGGAGTCGTTGACGTTGATCGCGCGGAACTTCAGCAGGCCCTTGTTGGCCATGTCGATCAGGCGGTGCACGCCGGTCGTGGTTTCCTCGGTCACGCCGAGGATTTCCTTCGCCTTGCGCGAGTACCAGGTCGGGTCTTCCTTGAGCTTCCTGCGGATCGCCGCGTGGAGGATGCGCTCCTCTTCCGACGAGTGCGTGTCGATCAGCGACAGGTCCTGCTCGCAGCGCTGGCCCAGGTGCATCAGCAGCGTCGCGTCGCCGCCGTCGTCCAGGATCATGTTCGGGCCTTCGCCGTCGGTGCCCTTGGCGCCGAAGTCGAAGATGCGGTGCGTGTAGTCCCAGTACTCTTCCAGCGTCTCGCCCTTGACGGCGAACACCGGCGTGCCGGCAGCGGCGATGGCCGCGGCGGCGTGGTCCTGGGTGGAGAAGATGTTGCACGAGGCCCAGCGCACCTGCGCGCCCAGCGCCTGCAGCGTCTCGATCAGCACCGCGGTCTGGATCGTCATGTGCAGCGAGCCGGTGATGCGCGCGCCCTTCAGGGGCTGGCTCCTGGCGTATTCCTCGCGGATCGCCATCAGGCCCGGCATCTCGGTCTCGGCGATCTTGATTTCCTTGCGGCCCCAGTCGGCGAGCGACAGGTCGGCGATGACGCAATCCTGCGTCGCGGTGTTCTTGAGAACGGCGTTCATGGTGGCTCCAGTTCGATGGTGTCAGCCACTGCCGGCGCGGACTCACCACACGTGGACAGTGGGTGAGCGTCGTTGCGAAGGTTTCCGAGCCTCACGCCGTGCGGCGCTGCAACGCTCCTCGGATGGCGGCGATTATACGGAAGGGTTCCCGTCGAGCCGCTCCGTCCCCGGCTGCGCACGGCGTGCGGTACAACCGCCGGATGGCCACCGAATCCCTGTTCACCTCCCCCATCGATCCCATGCTGGCCAAGATCGCCGAAGCGCTGCCCGAGGCGGAGGGCTTTCTCTTCGAGCCCAAGTGGGATGGCTTTCGCGCCATCGTCTTCCGCGACACGACCGGCGTGCGCATCCAGAGCCGCGACCTGAAGGCGCTCAACCGCTACTTCCCCGAGCTGGAGAAGGTGCTGGCCGAGCAGTTGCCCAAGGGCTGCATCCTCGACGGCGAGATCGTGGTCGCGGGTCCGCAGGGCCTGGACTTCGACGCGCTGCAGCAGCGCATCCATCCGGCGGCCTCGCGCATCGGCAAGCTGGCGAAGGAAACGCCGGCCGGCTTCGTCGCCTTCGACCTGCTCGCCGCCGGCGGCAAGTCGGTGATGGACCTGCCGCAGCAGGAGCGCCGCCAGCGCCTCGAAAGCCTGCTCAAGTCCGCGAAGCCGCCGCTGCGCCTGACGCCCGTGACGACCGATCGCGCGCTGGCGCAGGACTGGCTGCAGCGCTTCGAAGGCGCCGGGCTCGACGGCGTGATGGCCAAGCCCGTCGATGCGAAGTACCAGCCGGGCAAGCGCACGATGTTCAAGATCAAGCACGCGCGCACCGTCGACTGCGTGGTCGCGGGGTTCCGTTGGTACAAGGACACGCAGGATGCGGTCGGCTCGCTGTTGCTCGGGCTGTACGACGAGTCCGGGCAATTGCAGCACGTGGGCGTGACGTCGTCGTTCACGATGGCGCGCCGCCGCGAACTGGTGGAGGAACTCGCGCCGATGCGCGAGAACGCGATGGCCGACCATCCCTGGCGCGAGTGGGCGCAGGCCAGCGTCGGCGACGCCGACCGCATGCCGGGTGCGAAGAGCCGCTGGAGCGGCGCCAAGGACCTCGCGTGGGAGCCGCTGCGCCCCGAGCGCGTGTGCGAAGTGAAGTACGACCACCTGCAGGGCCGCCGCTTCCGCCATGCGACCACCTTCCTGCGCTGGCGCGACGACAAGCCCGCGGCCGAGTGCCGCTACGACCAGCTCGAAGTGGCGACGCCGTTCGAGCTGAAGCAGGTCTTCGCTCCGGAGCCTGCGCGGCAGAAAGACGGGTCCGCGTTGGGCCGAGAAGGGGCCAGAGGCTAGGCGACGAGTTCCTCGATGACGAAGCGGCGGTAGTACACCGCCGACGACACCGGCACGCCGCGCAACACTTCCATCAGGTGCTCGCAAGCCTTCGCGTTGCGCGCCGGCAGCAGCAGCGCGTGGTGGCCTTCGCGCGCGAGCTCGGCGAAATGCCGCACCGTGTGCTCCTCGAAGCCGACCGACGGCAGCGCGATGTCGCGGTGCTCGAACAGGTGCAGCACGTCGAGCACGTCGGCCGGCCGCAGCAGGTGCACCCCGGTGCAGTCCTGCCCGTCGCCGCACAGCAGGTCCTCCGCGCGCCGCGCGTCGGCCTCCGTGGGCACCATCACGAACAGGTGGCCGGTGGGATAGAAGTCGCCGAGCAGCGACATCATCTTGCGTTCCAGGTGGAAGTCTTTCATGGCATGTCTCCTGGCGTTCCTTGTGCGCCTCGGCGGCACGCGCGTCAACGTGCAGGCGCTGCAGGAGGTAACCGGTTGTCATCCGCGAGGGCGGGGCGCTTCGCTTCCCCTTCCAACTCGACGCAGAGGACACAGAGGAAAGAGAGGACGAAGAGGAATCCAATCCGGAAATTCTCTGCGTCCTCTCTCTCCTTTCCCTGCGTCCTCTGCGTTGGAGGCCCGCGAGCGCCAGCGAGCGGAACCTACTTGCCCGGCCGGTCCCTGGGCGGCACGTGCTCGAGATTGATGCGCACGCGATACCACAGCGACGAGCTGCCGCGCATGCGGTCGACCAGCACGTCGGCGGGCTGCAGGTGCGACGCGGCCTTCGGGTGCTTCTGCTTCCACTGCTCCGCCGCCGCGACGGCTTCGTCCTCGCGATCGGCGCGGGCGATTTCGACCACCGGCTTCTTCGTGCGGGTCGATGGCGGCGCGCGGCGCGGTTCGCCGGCCTGCTTGCGGTAGTGCGGCGGCCACGGCGCGTCGCCCTGCCCATCGCGCTCGTGCTTCGCCGACAACTCGAGCAGCGACTCGATGGACCCCGGCGCATCGTCGATGCCCGCGTGGGGATCGCCCATGGCCTTCAACCGCGCCGGTACCGTCAGCAGCGTGAAGTCGGCCGGATTGCACAGCGGCAGCTCGTCCCACGTCAGCGGCGTCGACACCCGCGCATCGGGCTTGGGCCGCACCGAATACGCGGACGCGACCGTGCGGTCCTTGGCGTTCTGGTTGTAGTCGACGAACACCCCGCGCCGCTCTTCCTTCCACCACGCCGCGGTCGCGAGATCCGGCGCGCGGCGCTCGACCTCGCGCGCGAGCGCCAGCGCCGCGCGCCGCACCTCGTCGAACGTCCAATGCGACACGATGCGTACAACCAGGTGCATGCCTCGGGAACCAGACGTCTTCGGCCAGCCCACCAGCCCCTGCTCCGCCAGGACTTCGCGCGCCAGCTGCGCGACCTGCACGATCTGCGGCCACTCGACGCCGGGCACCGGGTCGAGGTCGACCCGCAGCTCGTCGGGATGGTCCAGGTCGTCCGCGCGCACCGGATGCGGATGCAGTTCGATGCAGCCGAGGTTGGCCATCCACGCGAGCGTCGCGCCACCGCGCGGCACGACCTCCTCGGCGCTGCGGCCGGAAGGAAAGTGGATGGTCGAGACCTCGATCCACTCCGGCCGGTGCTCCGGCGCGCGCTTCTGGAAGAAGAACTCGCCGCCGATCCCGTGCGGATAGCGCACCAGGATGCAGGGCCGCCCGCCGGCGCCGCGCAGCGCCCCCTCGGCGACCTCGAGGTAGTAGTGGACGAGGTCGAGCTTGGTCAGCCCCGCCTCCGGGAACAGCACCTTGTCCGGGTTGCTGACGGCCACCTCGTGGCCGTCCACCTGCAGCACGACGCCGCTGTCCTTGCCCGCCATGGCTGGGACACTACCGCGTTCAGCGACAATTCGGGGTCGGCTGCAACGCTTTGCAGCTCATCGAAAGTCCCCTCCCCGTGTCCGCCTCGCCCTACGCCGCCGAAACCCGGCGCCGCCGCACCTTCGCCATCATTTCCCACCCCGACGCGGGCAAGACCACGCTGACGGAAAAGCTGCTGCTGTTCTCCGGCGCGATCCAGATCGCGGGCGCGGTGAAGGGCCGCAAGGCGTCGCGCCACGCGACCTCGGACTGGATGGAAATCGAGAAGCAGCGCGGCATCTCGGTCGCCTCGTCGGTGATGCAGATGGTCTACCGCGACCACGTCATCAACCTGCTCGACACGCCCGGCCACAAGGACTTCTCGGAAGACACCTACCGCGTGCTGACCGCGGTCGACTCGGCACTGATGGTGATCGACGCGGCCAATGGCGTCGAAGCACAGACGCGGCGGCTGATCGAGGTCTGCCGCCAGCGCAACACGCCCATCATCACCTTCGTCAACAAGATGGACCGCGAGGTGCGCGAGCCGCTGGACATCCTCGACGAGGTGGAACGCGAGCTGGGCATGGCCTGCGTGCCGATGACCTGGCCCGTGGGCAAGGGCAAGAGCTTCGGCGGCATCATGAACCTGCGCACGCGGGCGATGACCGTGTTCGAGTCCGGCAGCGAACGCCGCCCGCAGGACTTCGAGACCATCCCGCTGTCCGATGCCGGCACGCTGCGCGCACGCTTCGAGGCCGAGTACGACGCCGCGGCCGAGAGCATGGAGCTGGCCACCGGCGCATCGCCGGAATGGGACCACCAGGCCTTCCTCGACGCCAGGCAGACGCCGGTGTTCTTCGGCTCCGGCGTCAACAACTTCGGCGTGATGGAAGTGCTGGACGCGCTGGTCGACCTGGCCCCTCCGCCGCAGCCGCGCAAGAGCTCGCTGGTGGTCAACCGGCAGCCGGTCGAGAAGACCGTCGCGCCGGACGAGCCCAACTTCGCCGGCGTGGTGTTCAAGGTGCAGGCCAACATGGACGCCAACCACCGCGACCGCATCGCGTTCGTGCGCATGGCGTCGGGCAAGTACACGCCGGGCATGAAGCTCAAGGTGCAGCGCACCGCCAAGGAACTGCGGCCGACGTCGGTCGTCACCTTCCTGTCGCAGCGCCGCGAGGCGGTCGACGAGGCCTACGCGGGCGACATCATCGGCTTCACCACGCACGGCGGCGTGCAGCTGGGCGACACCATCACCGATGGCGCCAACCTGCAGTTCACCGGCCTGCCGTTCTTCGCGCCCGAGCTGTTCATGACGGTGCTGCTGAAGAACCCGCTGCGCACCAAGCAGCTGCAGCAGGGCCTGGCCCAGCTGGGCGAGGAAGGCGCGATCCAGGTGTTCCGGCCGCAGGTGGGTGGCGCGATGCTGCTCGGCGCGGTCGGGCAGCTGCAGTTCGAGGTCGTGCAGCACCGCCTGAAGACCGAGTACGACGCCGACATCCGGCTGGAAGGCTGCCAGTACACCGGCGCGCGCTGGATCACCGCCGACACGCCGCAGGAACTGCGCGCGTTCACCGACGCCTATCCGCAACGGATGGCGCTCGACGCGGCGGACGCCTTGGCATTTCTTTGCACTTCGCCGTACGACGTGCGGCTGGCACAGGAACGATTCCCCAAGATCCACTTCCACCTGTTGCGCGAGCACGCCGGGCTCTCGTTACAAAGCTGAGTTCGCAGGCAGCCCAACCATAATCGGCGCTCCACCGTGGAGCTTGCCGTGCGATTCGCCGTCCCGCTGCGCCGCCTCGTGCGCGCCGCCGCCCTCACCCTTCCCGTCGTCTTGTCCGCCTGTGGCGGAGGCGGCGGTGGCGGCACCGACGCGCCTGCCCCCACGCCCGCCACGGCGACCGTCGCAACGGCCACCCACCTGCCCGCGGCCTCGACGTTGGCGAACGTCTGCACCGATGACGGCCAGAAGCAGTGGGTGCGCAGCTACCTGGACGAGAACTATCTCTGGTACGCCCAGGTGCAGGACGTGCCCGCCGGCAACTACGGCTCGCCCACGGCGTACTTCAGCGCCCTGCTGGTGAAGTCGCCCGACGCGAGCGGCCAGGCCACCGACCGCTTCAGCACGTCCATGTCCGTGTCCGCCGCCGACGCGATGCAGGGCGTCAGCTCGGCGAGTGCCGACCCCGCCGCCGCGGCGAGCAATCCGGTGCCGATCACGAAGACAGTCACCACCGCCAGCGGCCGCCGCGTCGGCTACGTGCTGTTCAACCAGCACAGCCAGGGCGCGCAGGACGCGCTGATCGGCGCGTTCACGCAGCTGCGCACCGCCGCGGTGAAGGACCTCGTGCTGGACCTGCGCTACAACCCCGGCGGCTTCATCTACGTCGCCCAGGCGGCGGCGTCGATGGTGGCGGGACCTTCCATCGATGGCCTGGTGTTCGAATCCGCCACCTACAACGACAAGCGCAGCGGCGACAGCGCCGGCGGCACCTTCTTCTTCTCGACCAAGGTGCAGAGGGCCGAGACCAAGTACCCAGTCGGCACGGCACTGCCGCAGCTGGACCTGCCGCGCGTGTACGTGCTCGCGTCCAGCTACACCTGCTCGGCCAGCGAATCGATCGTCAACGCGCTGCGCGGGATCGGCATCGAGGTGATCCTGGTGGGCCAACGCACGTGCGGCAAGCCGTACGGCTTCACCCGCAAGGACAATTGCGGCCAGGCTTACTTCCCGATCGAGTTCCGCATGGCCAATGCCCAGGGCTCCAGCGACTACACGAACGGCTTCCCGGTCCAGTGCCAGGTGCAGGAAGACCCGCTGTCCGCGCTCGGCTCCAGCAACGAGCCGCTGCTCGCCACGGCACTGAAGCACATCGAGACCGGCGCCTGCCCCGCGCCCAGCGGCATCCAGGTCGCGCGGCAGACCATGGAGACGCTGTTCGACCGCCCGGGCGCGCCCTCGCTCGCCTCGCCCATGTACCAGCCCGGTTTCGACGGCCGGCAGCAGCCGTGACGTTGGCCCCGCTCACCGACTGGCCCGCGCCGCGGCGCCGCGCGATCACGGGCGTCTTCACCGACATCGACGACACGCTGACGACCGAAGGCGCCATCACGCCCGACGCGCTGCAGGCGCTGCAACGCCTGCGCGACGCCGGCCTGCACGTCGTGCCGATCACCGGCCGCCCCGTCGGCTGGAGCGAGCCGTTCGCGTCCTCCTGGCCGGTCGATGCCATCGTCGCGGAGAACGGCGCAGTGGCGCTGACCCGCGCGGCCGGCGGCGGCTTGCTCAAGATCTACCAGCAGGACGCCGCGACGCGCGACGCCAACTTCGCGCGCATGCAGGACGTGCTGGCGCGCATCGAGCGCGAGGTGCCAGGCGCCCGCCGCGCCGAGGACAGCGCCGGCCGCGAAACCGACATCGCCATCGACCACAGCGAGTTCACGCACCTGCCGCAGGACGCGATCGATCGCGTCTGCGCGCTGATGCGCGAAGCCGGCATGACCGCGACCGTCAGCTCGATCCACGTCAACGGCTGGTTCGGCGCGCACAACAAGCTGGAAGGCGCGCGCTGGATCGTGCGCGAGCTGCACGGCGAAGACATCGAGGACCACCTGGACCGCTGGGTGTACGTCGGCGACTCCACCAACGACGTGCTGATGTTCGAGCACTTCCCGCACAGCGTGGGCGTGGCGAACATCGCGCGGTTCCTGCCGCAGCTGGCGCACCCGCCCCGCTACGTCACCCGCGCCGAGCGTGGCGCGGGCTTCGCGGAAGTGGCGGACGCGCTGCTGGCGGCGCGCTGAGCTCAGGGCGCCGGCTTCTTCTCCAGCCAGGCGAGCAGGCCACCCAGGCGCTTCTCGCCGTCGACCGCGAAGCCGGCGATGCCGATGGACTGCAGCACCTCGGGGCCGGCGGGCAGCGTGCCGATCGCTTCCAGCTGCTTTTGCACCGCCTCGATCTGCCTGGGGGCCACCGACTTGGAGGCGATCAGCGGGAAGTACGGCTGCGGGACGCTCCGGTGCAGCACGGTGTGGCCGGCCTTCTGCCAGCTCTTCGCCAGGCCCGAATAGGACGCGATGGCGCCGACGTCGGCGAAGCCGCCTTCCAGGTACTGGCCCACCGTGGCCTGCTCGCGCACGTACGACACCGTCTCGCTGTCCAGGTTGATGCCCTGGTCGCGCAGCTCGGCGCGGCAGAACTTGGCCATGTAGGCGACCTTTTCCGGCACCACCCAGCGCTTGCCGCGCGCGTCCGCCAGCGTCTTGAGGGGCGAGGTCTTCGGCACGACGATCAGGCATTGGCCGTCGGGGTTCGCATGGGCGACGTACCGGTAGCCGTAATTGCGCAGGCCGCGGGCCGGATAGTCGCTGGGCCGCGCCATCACGAAGTCGAAGCGGCCGGCCTTCATGCCTTCCTCGAGCGGCGCGAATTCGCGCACGAACACCACCAGGACGCGGTGCTTGGCCGCGTCGCCGATCACGCGCGCCAGCCCGCCGTACTTGGCGATCACCTGCGCGTGGTCCGTGCCCCCGGACGTCCCTTCGCTCACCGCGAGCACCCAGTCCCGGCCCTGCGCGGATGCCGACGGTGCGATGGCGAACGCCAGTGCACCCAGGAACGCCGCAACGAATCGCTTCATGTTCTCCCCCTCGCGGTTGTGATGTTTGCCCGATTGTTGTCGAGCTTCGCCGGGCGAATGAGGAACTAATTCGCACCCACGCAAACGGCAGCGTTACAAGACGCAACTGCGACCACGCCGCGCCTCACGTCGAGCGACGCCGGCAATGCTCGCGGCAGGCCTGCGCGAAAGCTTCCAGCGTGCGCGCGTAGAAAGGATGCTGCGAGTGGCGCCACTCCGGATGCCACTGCACGCCGAACGCGAACGAGGGCGCATGCAGCACGCGCACGCCTTCGACCAGGCCATCCGGTGCATGTGCCTCCGCGACCAGGCCCTCGCCCAGGCGCTTGATGCCCTGGCCGTGCAGCGAGTTCACGACGGCCTTGGTGCCGCCAGCCCACTGCGCGAATGCACTGCCGGGGGACAGCAGCACTTCATGCCGTTCGGCGAACTGCACTTCGAGGTCCTCGCTCTGCGGCTCGCGGTGGTCGAGCATGCCCTGCTCGCCGTGCACGCGCTGGTACAGCGTGCCGCCGAGCGCGACGTTCATCTCCTGCAGGCCACGGCAGACGCCGAACAGCGGCGTGCCGGCCTCGATGGCCGCGCGCACGAGCGCCATCGTCAGCGCGTCACGGCGCGGGTCGAGCAGGTCGGTGTCGAGCGCGGTGGCGCCGAAGCGGGTCGGCTCGACGTTGGACGGCGAGCCGGTGAGCAGCACGCCGTCCACCAGCGGCAGCAGGTCTGGCACGTCGCGCGAGCCGGCCATGGGAAACAGCACCGGCTGCATCCCGAGCTCGCACACCGCCGCAGCGTACCGGTCCGCCAGCACCGTGTAGCCGCCCGGATCCGACAGGTCCAGGTGGCGGTGGCAGGCAGGCAGCCACACGAGCGGCTTGTGCGGGTGCATGAACCCATTCTGGGTCGTGCCGTCGCGTCACGGGACGGCAACGCGGCCGATCCGATGTCGGAGAAAGCGGACTCCCAAGCGCAGAGTTCGCAGAGCAAGCGCAGAGATCGCAGAAGGATAAAAGTCAATTGCTTCTACGTTCTCTTTCTCTGCGCTTGCCCTGTGTCCTCTGCGTCAGGGAGTTGTCTTCAGTTCGCCTTTGCCAACCCGAGCTTCTCGACCAGCGCCTTCTCGGTCGCGAACGTCTCCTGCGCGAACTTGGTGTACTGGGCCGAGTTCATGTAGATCGGCACCATGTCGTAGCGCGCCAGCGCCTGCACGTAGCTGGGATCGTCCATCGCCTTCTTGAACGCGTCGTGCAGCTTGGCCACGATCTCGGGCGGCGTGCCGCGCGGGGCGCCGATGCCGAACGGCGAGTTCTGCACGACGTTGATGCCCAGCTCCTTGAGCGTCGGCACCTCGGGGAATTTCTCCAGCCGCTTCTCGCCCCAGGTGTTGAGCACGCGCACTTTGCCGGCGGCCACCAGCGGGGCGAAGCCCGTCGAGTCGGCCATGGCCATGATGTGGCCGCCCATGATCGCCTGCGACAGGTCGGCGCTGCCCTTGTACGGGATGTGGTTCAGCTTGATGCCCAGCTGCTGCGCGATCAGTTCGGTCGTCAGGTGCGGGCTGGTCAGCGTGCCGGTCGAGCCGTAGCTCAGCTGGCCCGGGTTCGCCTTCGCGTAAGTGACGAAGTCGTTCCAGGTCCTGAACGGGCTGTCGGCGGGCACGGCGATGCCGAAGGCGTAGCCCGTGACGTTGATGACGTAGCTGATGTCCTTGACCGGGTCCCAGTTGATCTTGGTCGTGTACGGCAGGCGGAACACGCCCAGCGGGATCTGCGCCAGCGTGTAGCCGTCGGCGGGCGAGGTCTGCAGTTGCTGGGCCGGCAGCGTGCCGGCGGCGCCGGGCTTGTTCTCGATCACCACCGGCTGGCCGAGGATCTTGCCGGCGTTGTCCGCCAGCTGGCGCATCGTGATGTCGGTCGGCCCGCCGGCCGGGAATGCGATCTGCAGCTTGATGGGTTTGTTCGGGAAGTTGGCCGCGGCGCCCTGCGCGAACGCGGGCAGCGCGACGCCGGCGAGGGCGGCGGCGGTGGCGAGGTGGACGAGGTGTCGGCGTTGCAAGCGAATCTCCTGTTGTGTGCCTGGCAGCGCGGAATTGGACCCGCGCGCCCCCGCACCACCAACCGGGGAAACACCGCTGGTGTCGCCTACGCGCCAGCGAGGCTGGCGAGGTAGCTTTCGAGCACCGCCAGCTCGGCCGCGCTCGGCGACCCCGCGCCCGTGATCGCGCCGTGCACGTGGCCACGGAACGTCGCGTCGGCGCCGCGGTGCGGGTCGCCCCAACCGATCAGCAGGTCGCCGAAACCATCGGCCGCGAAACCGCGGCTGCCCGCCGCGACCTGCGCGCCTGCCACGCGCAACGCTTGCCGTCCCGCGCCACCGGACAACGTGAGCACGGTGGGCGTGCCGGCGACGAGGGCCGGCCCGGCGAGCACGAGCGACGCGCCGCTGCTGTCGGCCCAGCGCGCCTGCGCCTGCCCGTTCGCCACCGCGAGTTCCGCATGCTGCGGCTCTCCGCGCACGCCCGCCTGGAACACGGTGCCACCTGCGCCGCCGACCGGCAGCGTGACGCACGCGAGCGCGAAGTGCGTGTCCTGCAAGCCGTAGCGCAGCCGCTGGCTCGTGTTCGGGTACGTGCCGCCGGGCACGAGCTTGTGGCACCACAGCCCCGTCGCGCCGTCGGCGGTCAGGTCGAGCGCGACGCGCGGCGAGCGCCGCATCACGCCGGGCCGTAGCGGTCCCATGCCTGCGGCGTCCTGGTTCATCCAGTTCAGCATGTCCAGCGGATCGCCGGCCGACGACCCCCAGCCCGCATCGGCCACCGCACGCACCGGCTCGCCCTCCGCGCTCGGATGGCCGAGCAGGAAGTCGATGTGCGCATCGGCCATCGACCACAGCGATGCCTGGTAGCGCGCAAGGATCGCGCGCGCCGCCTGGCCAAGGTTGGTCGACGAATGCGCCACCGGGTCGGCGATCGCGTACACGGTGCGCGCAGGCGGCACCTGGCGCGACGCGGTGTAGCGCAGCGTCGCGACGCTGCCCGGGTCCGGGGTGAACGTGTAGCTGTCCTGCCCGTTGGGACCGGCGGGGATCACGAGCTGCTGCTTGCTGAAGGTGCCGCCCGCATCCGATGCGACGGTGAGCGTCACCGGCGCGGCGAGGTTGCCGCGCGCCCATACCGTGATGGTCACCGGCGCGCCGCCCTCGGACCAGCCGCCGCCATCGTCGAACAGCGTCGCGGCATCGACGCCGGCCACCGCCTTCATCTCGCCGCCCACCACCGGCTCGACCGCTTGCCCTTGGTGCCAGTTCGGCACGTGGTTGATGCCGTGGCTGCGCATGGCCCAGTGGTCGCCCCCGGCCCAGCTCTGGAACTCCCAGCCGTTGTCCCACATGTGGCGCGCCATGCGGCGGAACGCCTCGATCCAGCGCGGGTCGTCGAACGGCATGCCCGTCTCGTTGACCGAGATCCGCACGCCGTTCGCATGCGCCCAGTCAGTCGCGATGCGCACACGGTCGGTGCCGGTGTCCACCGTCTGCGGCCCGACGCCGAAACCGGCGGTGAAGTTCTTCGCCTGTTCCAGTTCCCAGTTGAAGCCGTTGCCGTTGTTGAAGGCGTCGACGTAGCTGTGCACCTCGTAGACGAGGTTGTCGACGCCCGCGAGCGGCCATTCGGGGTTGAACTGGTTGATGTTCATCGCCCCGCCCCAGCGGTTGCCCATGAGGTAGATGGTGTGCGTGGGGTCGGTCGCGCGGATGGCGGCAATGGCGGCGCGCGCGAACACGGGCCAGATCGACAGGTCGTCCAGCAGTCCGGTGTCGTCGGTCGGCGTGGTGCCGCCCGCCACCGGCATGTCGTGCGGCTCGTTCATGATGCAGTAGCCACCCAGTCCCGGATGGCCGCGCCAGCGCTGCGCGGCGCGCTGCCAGAAGTCCGCGAACGCCGCCGGCCGCAGCGTCGCGCCGGGCGCGGTCGCGAAGATGCGCGTGACGACCTGCGAGGGATCCGTGGTGTATGCCTGCGTCGCGGGGTCCGCAGACCGGGCAAGCCCGGCCACCGACCCGTCGGGGCGGAAGGCGAAGTCGCGGTAGCGGCAGTAGTTGTGCAGGTCCAGGATGCAGGTCGCGCCCACTTGCGCATGCGCATCGAGCACGCCGTCGATGAAGCGCGCATACGTTTCGTTGAACGCACCCGGCTCGCCGATCAACGCACGAGCCTGCGCGTTGGCGACGGTGTCCACCAGCATCGGCTGGAGCAGCTCCCACATCACCGGCAGCCGGTTGCGGCCGAGGCCTTGCGATGCCAGCCAGCGCACGGTCGCCGCGCGCGGCACGGTGAAGTCGAGGTTGTGCCGCAGTTCCGCGAGCCGCACGGCGCCGCCCCACTCCATGCCGGCGAGGTTGGTGCCGATGCGCGTCACCAGTTGGGGCGCGGCAGGTGCGGGTGCTCCTGTCGGTGTCGGCGCCGGGGCGCCGGCCACCGGCGCTGGCGCCGGCACGGGCGGCCCGCTCGCGAGCGGCTCGGCCGGCGCGGGCGCGGCCCCGCCACCTCCCCCTCCGCCGCCACCGCAGGCCGCAAGGCTGAACAACGTGACGACGGCCGACCCCACGGCGCCCTTGTGGAACTCTCGCCTGCGCATGCGCGCCTCCTGGAACTGGTCAACGGCCAGTGTCGGAATGCCCCGCCACCGCGGGTGTCATCGCATGGAACAGCGGTAACCAGTGCGCCCGTGCAACATGGCCCGAAGGAGCCCCGTAGAAGAAGGCGGACATCCGAACGCAGAGGCCGCAGAAGGAAGACAGAGACGCAGAAAAGTCATCAAGATTGTTCTTGATTCTTCTGCTTCTGCGACCTCTGCGCTCTTCTGCGTCCTCTGCGTTCGGCTGTTGAAGTCACAGCGCCGCTAGGCGCGTTCCAGCACAGGCTGCAACGCCAACCCGGTGTGGGTCCGCAGTCGCACCACCTCCTCGGGCGGCGCGCTGGCGACGACGCGGCCGCCCGCGTTGCCGCCTTCGGGGCCGAGGTCGATGATCCAGTCGGCTTCGGCGATCACGTCCAGGTCGTGCTCGATCACCACCACGCTGTGGCCGCCATCGACCAGCCGGTGCAGCACGCGGATCAGCTTTTCGACGTCCGCCATGTGCAGGCCCACCGTCGGTTCGTCCAGCACGTACAGGGTGTGCGGCGGCTTCTGGCCGCGCCGCGTGACGTCGTCGCGCACCTTGGACAGCTCGGTCACCAGCTTGATCCGTTGCGCCTCGCCGCCCGAGAGCGTCGGCGACGGCTGGCCCAGCGTGAGGTAGCCCAGCCCGACGTCCTTGAGCAGTTGCAGCGGATGGCCCACGTTCGGCATCGAGGCGAAGAACTCCACCGCCTCGTCGACTTCCATCTGCAGCACGTCGCCGATGCTCTTGCCGCGCCACGTCACCGCGAGCGTCTCCGGATTGAAGCGCGCGCCGTGGCACGACTCGCACGGCACCTTCACGTCCGGCAGGAAGCTCATGGCGATGGTGCGCATGCCCTGCCCTTCGCAGGTCGGGCAGCGGCCCTCGCCGGTGTTGAACGAGAAGCGCGCCGGGCCGTAGCCACGCGCCTTCGCTTCCAGCGTGTCCGCGAACAGCTTGCGGATGGTGTCCCAGAAGCCGATATAGGTGGCCGGGCACGAGCGCGGCGTCTTGCCGATCGGCGTCTGGTCCACTTCGAGCACGCGGTCGACCGACTGGTAGCCGTCGACCGAGGTGCAACCGCTCCACGCCGGCCGCCTGCCGCGGTCGTCCGCTTCGCGGCCCGCCTTGGTGCTGCGTTGCTGCACGGCGGCCTGCACGTTGTGCAGGAGCACGTCGCGCGCCAGCGTCGACTTGCCGGAGCCGGAGACGCCGGTGACCACCACCAGCCGCTGCAGCGGCACGTCGACGTCGACGCGCTGCAGGTTGTGCAGGTCGGCGCCGCGGAGGTGGAGGAAGCGAGCGCCTCCACCACCACCCTCACCCCCACCCTCTCCCGCCAGCGGGAGAGGGAGTTTCTTGGACTTGCTCCCTCTCCCCTCCGGGGAGAGGGCCGGGGTGAGGGGCGCGCCGTTGCCGCTGCCGTTGCCGCTGCCATTCACCGCCCGCCTCGGCTTCACCGGATGCTTCATCGCATGCAGCAGGTACCTGCCCGTCAGCGACTCCTCGCTCGCGGTCACGTCCTCCGCGGTTCCTTGCGCGATCACGCGTCCACCGCGCTTGCCCGCGCTCGGGCCGATGTCGATGATGTGGTCGGCACGGCGGATGGTGTCCTCGTCGTGCTCCACCACCACCAGCGTGTTGCCCTTGCCGCCCAGCTTGTGCAGGGCGTCGAGCAGGATCTGGTTGTCGCGCGCGTGCAGGCCGATCGTCGGCTCATCCAGCACGTAGCAGACCCCCTGCAGGTTCGACCCCAGTTGCGCAGCCAGGCGGATGCGCTGCGCTTCGCCGCCCGACAGGGTCGGCGCGCCGCGGTCCAGCGTCAGGTAGCCCAGCCCGACTTCCTCCAGGAACTCGAGGCGGCTGCGGATCTCGGGGATCAGGTCGCGCGCGATGCCTTGCTCGCGGTCGGTGAGCCCGCCCTGCGCCTGCAGCGTCTCGATCCAGCGCCGCACGTCGGTGACCGACAGCGCGGCGATCTCTGCGATGCCGATGCCTGCGAACGTCACCGCGCGCGCCTGCGCGTTCAGGCGCGTGCCTTCGCACACCGGGCACACCTCGTCGGTGAGGTCCTCGACTTCCGGTTCGGCGAAGGTCTGCTCGCGGCCCTTGGCGTCGTCGGCCTGCACCGTGTCGTCGAATGCCTTGCGCTGGTCGCGCGTGAGCTTCACGCCCGTGCCCACGCACTCGGGGCACCAGCCGTGCTTGCTGTTGTACGAGAACAGGCGCGGGTCGAGTTCCGCGTAGCTGGTGCTGCACACCGGGCAGGCGCGGCGCACCGAAAACACTTCGATCGAGCCGATGTGCGAATGCTTGCCGCTGGCGAACACGTCGCGCAGGCCGTCCAGGGGTGCCAGCAGGTGCAGCACGCCCTTGCCGTGCTCCAGCGCTTCGTCCAGCTTGCGGCGCAGCAGGTCCTCGTTGGCCGGCGTGACGTCGAGGTCGCACACCGGCAGCTCGATCGTGTGTTCCTTGAAGCGGTCGATGCGCGGGAAGCCCTGCGTCGGCAGGAAGTCGCCGTCCACGCGCAGGTGCGAGTAGCCGCGCGGGCGCGCCCACTCGGCCAGCTCGGTGTACACGCCCTTGCGGTTCACCACCAGCGGCGCGAGCAGGCCGACGTGGTGGCCGCGGTAGCGCTTCATGATCTGCGCCGCGATGCTGTCGGCCGTCTGCGGCCGCACCTCGGCGCCGTCCTTCACGCAGTGCTGCACGCCCAGCTTCACGTACAGCAGGCGCAGGAAGTGCCACACCTCGGTCGTCGTGCCGACGGTGGACTTGCGCCCGCCGCGCGACAGCCGCTGCTCGATCGCCACCGTCGGCGGGATGCCGTACACCGCGTCGACCTCCGGCCGGCCCGCCGGTTGCACGATGCTGCGCGCGTACGCGTTCAGCGATTCGAGATACCGCCGCTGCCCTTCGTTGAACAGGATGTCGAACGCCAGCGTCGACTTGCCCGACCCCGACACCCCGGTGATCACGCTGAACTTGTTGTGCGGGATGGAGACGGACAGGTTCTTGAGATTGTGTTCATGTGCATTCACGATCTCGATCGCCTGGACCCGCTGCTTCGCTCCCTCCCCCGCTCGCGGGAGAGGGTTGGAGTGAGGGCTCTTCTCCGCCACCATCCCGATCGCCAGGTCATAGTCCCGCAGCGCCTTCGCCGTGTGTGACGCCGGATGCTTCTTCACTTCCTCAGGCGGACCTTCCGCGATCAGCAGGCCGCCGCCGTCGCCGCCTTCCGGCCCCAGGTCGACCAGCCAGTCGGCCGCGCGGATCACGTCGAGGTTGTGTTCGATGACGACCAGCGAGTGCCCGGCTTCCAGCAGCTTGCGCAGCGCGCGCATCAGCTTGGCGATGTCGTCGAAGTGCAGGCCGGTGGTCGGCTCGTCGAACAGGAACAGCGTGCCCTTGGTCGCCAGCCGTTGCCGCGAGGCGCTGGCCGATTTGGCCGCTTCGGCGAGGAACCCCGCGAGCTTGAGCCGTTGCGATTCACCGCCCGACAGCGTCGGCACCGGCTGCCCCAGCTTCACGTACTCGAGGCCGACGTCGACGATCGGCTGCAGCGCGCGGATCACGTCGCGGTCGCCCGCGAACAGCTGTGCCGCTTCGCTGACGGTGAGTTCCAGCACGTCGGCGACGTTGAGCGTGCGCGGCTTCACGCTGCCGATCGCCTGCCGCTCGATGGTCACTTCGAGGATCTCGGGCCGGTAGCGCTTGCCGTCGCAATCGGGGCAGCGCAGGTAGACGTCCGACAGGAACTGCATCTCGACGTGCTCGAAGCCGGAGCCGCCGCAGGTGGGGCAGCGGCCGTCACCGCTGTTGAAGCTGAACTTCGCGGCCGTGTAGCCACGCTGCCGCGCGAGCGGGCTGGTGGCGAAGATCTCGCGGATCGTGTCCCATGCCCCGACATAGCTGACGGGATTGGAGCGCGCCGTCTTGCCGATCGGCGACTGGTCCACGAACACGACGTCGCCCAGGTGGTCGGCGCCGAGCAGGCGTTCGTGGTGGCCCGGCGCCTCGGTGGCGCGGCCGAAGTGGCGCAGCAGCGCCGGCGCCAGGATGTCCTGCACCAGCGTCGACTTGCCCGAGCCCGAGACGCCGGTGACGCACACCAGCCGCTGCAGCGGAAACTCCACCGACAGGTTCTTCAGGTTGTGCTCGCAGGCGCCTTCGAGGACCAGCCGCGGCGTCGCATCGACCACCGCCCGCTTGAAGCCCATGCCCACGTGCTTGCGGCCGCCGAGGTACGCACCGGTCAGCGTGTCCGCGCTGCGCAGCGCGTCGATGCCGCCGTCGAACACGATGTGGCCGCCCTTCTCGCCCGGCGCCGGCCCCATGTCGATCACGCGATCGGCCGCGAGCATCACCGCGGGGTCGTGCTCCACCACCACCAGCGTGTTGCCGGCGTCGCGCAGCCGCTGCATCGCCTGCGTGATGCGGTGGATGTCGCGCGGGTGCAAGCCGATGCTGGGTTCGTCGAGCACGAACAGCGTGTTCACCAGCGAGGTGCCGAGCGCGGTCGTGAGGTTGATGCGCTGCACCTCGCCACCCGAGAGCGTGCGGCTCTGGCGGTCCAGCGTGAGGTAGCCGATGCCGACGTCGACCAGGTACTTCAGGCGGGTGGTGATTTCCTCGAAGAGGAGCTTGAGGGCCTGGTGTTCGCCCGAGAGGCCCTCACTCCCGCCCTCTCCCGCACGCGGGAGAGGGAGTCCCTCTTCGCTCCCTCTCCCGCTGGCGGGAGAGGCTTGGGGTGAGGGTGGTGACAGCCGTGCGAAGAACGCGCGCAGCTTCGCGATGGGCATCAGCATCAAGTCATGCAGCGACAACCCCGGCAACGCCTCCAGCTGCTCGCGCGACCAGTCCACGCCCACCGGCATGAAGCGCTTCGACGGCTCCAGCACCGCGTCGGCATCGTCCTTCGACCCCAGCCGCCACAGCATGCTGTCCAGCTTCAGCCGCGCGCCGCCGCAGGTCTCGCACGGCGTGTAGCTGCGGTACTTGGACAAGAGCACGCGGATGTGCATCTTGTAGGCCTTGCTCTCCAGGTAGCCGAAGAAGCGCTTGATGCCGTACCACTGCTTCGACCAGTTGCCTTCGCGGTAATTGGGCGTGCCATGGATCACCCAGTGCTTCTGCTCCGCGGTGAGCTTGGACCACGGCGTGTCGCGCGGGATGCCCGCCGCCTCGGCGTGGCGCATCAGGTCGTCCTGGTTCTCCTGCCACGCCGGCGTCTGGAAGATCTTCACCGCGCCCGCGCGCAGCGTGAGCTTGTCGTTGGGGATCACCAGCCCGTAGTCGACGCCGATCACGCGGCCGAAGCCGCGGCACACCTCGCACGCGCCGACCGGCGAGTTGAACGAGAACATCGACGGGATCGGGTCGGCGTAGCGGATGTCGCTGTCCGGGCAGTGCAGGCCGGTGGAGAACTTCCAGACTTCGCTGGTGTCATCGTCCACCTGCGCGTAGACGGCCATCCTCCCCGTCCCCCGCTTCAGCGCCATCTCGATCGCCTCGATCGCGCGCACCTTCTCCACGCCCTGGATGCGAAAGCGATCGGCGACGACGTCGAGCACCTTGCGCGGCCCCGTCGGCGTGGCGACCTCGCGCTCCGCCTGCACGCGCGTGAAGCCGCTGGCGGACAGCCACTGCTCGATTTCTTCCGGCGTCGTGCCGCCCGGCAGTTCCACCGGGAACGTCACCACCAGGCGCGGATCGGTCTCCTTCGTGCGCGCGAGCAGGTCCGCATAGACCGTCTCCGGCGTGTCATGCCGCACGCGCTTGGCGGTCTTGCGGTCGAACACGTCGGCGGCGCGCGCGAACAGCAGCTTCAGGTGGTCGTTCAGCTCCGTCATCGTGCCGACCGTGGAGCGTGACGAGCGCACCGGATTGGTCTGGTCGATCGCGATCGCCGGCGGCACGCCTTCGACGCGGTCGACGGCCGGCTTGTCCATGCGGTCCAGGAACTGGCGCGCGTAGGCCGAGAACGTCTCGACGTAGCGCCGCTGCCCTTCCGCATACAGCGTGTCGAACACCAGGCTGGACTTGCCGGAGCCGCTGGGCCCGGTGACCACCGTCAGTTCGCCCGTGCGCAGGTCGAGGTCGAGGTTCTTGAGGTTGTGCTGCCTGGCGCCGCGGATGCGGATCAGTCCCTGGGTCATACGGTGCTTCTTGTGGGCGGTCGGGCGTGGAGGCGGGACATTCTAGGGATGCGGCCGGGCTGAGCCGGGTGGAGGGTCAAGCGTGCGGATTTGGCAGGCGCGTGCGGTGCGCCGGCTTCCGCCGGCTGGCACTTCTCAACACAGAGGACGCAGAGGAACGAGAGAGGACGCAGAGGACTCCTTGCTTTGTCGCTTCCTTGTCTTCTCCGTGTCCTCTCTCCTTCCTCCGTGGCCTCCGCGTTGAAACCAGCAGCGCGCCAGCGCTGCGCACTAAGGCAACCGCACCGCCAGGGCCCGCATGACGGCAGCCGTGCGCGTTTCGACGCCCAGCTTCACGTACACGTGCTCCAGATGCTTGTGCACGGTGCGCGGGCTGGTGCCCAGCAGCGCAGCGATCTCGGCGTCGGTCTTGCCGTGGGCGAGCCAGCGGACGACCTCGCGTTCGCGGGGCGTGAGCGCGTCCGGCCAAGCCCTGGGGCGCGCGGGCGCGATCGGGGCCGGCTCGGCGCGGCGGGCGGGGCGCGCGCGGCAGGCCACGCGGTACAGGAACGCGAGGTGCGGCTGCAGCAACCGCAGCCGCTCGCGGTCACGTTCGCCGAAGTCCTGCCCGCGGCGGTTCAGCACCAGGCTGGCCAGCGTGCGCCCGTCCGTCCACAACGGCAGGGTGATCGCGCGGCCAGGCTCCGCATTCGGCGACGCGTTTGCTGGCGAGCCGACGATGCTGCGGCGGCCGGTCGCCAGGTCGTCCACCGACAGCGTGCAGAACTCCGACGGGACGAAGTGCGCGACCGCGTTGGCGGCCGCGACGGCGAAGCGCTGCGGGCTGGACGTGGCCGCTTCCAGCCCCGCGAGCAATCGCAGGGCGGCGGCGTGGTCGTGGCGCGTGAGGTGGTTCATGGCACGTACGCAAGGCTGCGTATTGGGCCGTGGCCGCGCCAGCCGCAGCATGCCGCGGCTGGTGCATCCGCACCCAGTCTAGGCAACCACAGCCGCCCTTCAAGCGGGGCAAAGGAGCAGCCATGGCCATCGATTCGCAGAAGTTGGACGCCTTCATGGGCCAGTTCGTGCACGACATCGGCGCGGTGATGCACGCCGCGACGGTCGTGGTGGGCGACCAGTTGGGCCTGTACCGCCGACTCGCCGAAGGGCCGGCCACGGCCGAGCAACTGGCGCGCAAGACGGAGACCGACCCGCGCTACCTGCGCGAATGGCTCTCGGCCCAGGCGGCCAGCGGCTACGTGCAGCACGACCCGGCGACGGATGCGTTCTCGATGACCGAGGAGCAGGCGTTCGCGCTGGCGCAGGAAGGCAGCCCGGCATTCATCCCCGGCGCGTTCCAGATCGCCGTCGCGCAGTTCAAGGCGATCCCGAAGATCGCGTCGGTGTTGCGCACCGGGCTCGGCCTGGGCTGGCACGAGCACGACGCCGCGCTCTTCCATGGGACCGAGCGCTTCTTCCGGCCGGGCTACGCGGCGCACCTCGTCGAGGAATGGATCCCGGCGCTGGAAGGCATGGGCAAGCGGCTGCGCGACGGCGCGGAAGTCGCGGACGTCGGCTGCGGCCACGGCGCCTCGACGATGCTGCTGGCCGAGGCCTTCCCGGCGTCACGCTTCACCGGCTACGACTACCACGCGCCCTCCATCGAGGTGGCGCGCGAACGCGCGCAGCGCGCCGGCGTGGAGGACCGCGTGCGGTTCGAGGTGGCCACTGCCAAGGACTTCCCCGCCAGGCGCTATGACCTCGTCGCGATGTTCGACTGCCTGCATGACATGGGCGACCCGGTAGGCGCGGCGGCGCACGTGCGCGAGACGCTGAAGGACGACGGTGCCTGGATGGTGGTCGAGCCTTTCGCGGGCGACCGGCTGGAGGACAACCTCAACCCGGTCGGCCGGATCTTCTATTCAGCCTCGACCTTCATCTGCACGCCCGCATCGCGTTCACAGGAAGTCGGCGCCTGCCTCGGCGCGCAAGCCGGCGAGGCGCGCATGCGCGATGTCGCGACGAAAGGCGGCTTCCACCACTTCCGCCGCGCGGCGGAGACGCCTTTCAACCTGGTGTACGAAGCGCGGCCCTGAGTGCGCCGGCGTTGCCGGCTGTTGAACGCGGACTCCCTAACGCAGAGGGCGCAGAGCAAGCGCAGAGAACGCAGAAGGGAAAAGAAAAAAATCTTCAGGGGCTTCTTCTGCGACCTCTGCGCTTGCTCTGCGTCCTCTGCGTTCCAGCCATCCCAGCAGCGCGCGAGCGCTGCGCCGAGTCCTAGTGAGAAGCAGCCGATGCCGCTGAAGGCGTTCAACAAAAAAGCCCGCGGCGCGAGCCGCGGGCTTCCGGGTGACGACCCTCGCGGGTCAGTCGTGGGCGTAGATGTCGACGTCCTTGGTCTCGCGCACGAAGATCATGCCGATGACGAAGCACGCGGCCGCCACGATGACGGGGTACCAGAGGCCGTAGTAGATGTCGCCGGTGGCCGCCACCATGGCGAACCACAGCGTCGGCAGCATGCCGCCGAACCAGCCGTTGCCGATGTGGTACGGCAGGCTCATCGACGTGTAGCGGATGCGGGTCGGGAACATCTCCACCAGCATGGCCGCGATCGGGCCGTACACCATCGTCACCAGGATCACCAGGTAGACCAGGATGGCCAGCACCATCACGGTGTTCATCTTGCCCTTGTCCGCCGGCTGCGTCAGGCCGTTGGCCTTGGCCGCGTCGCCGACCTGCTTGCGGAAGTCGTCGATCGACTTCTTGGCCTCCGGCGCGAACGCGTTGCGCTTCTCGTTCAGGGCGCCGGTGGGCGCGCTGATCGTCTTGTCGCCGATCGTGATGGTGGCCGGGCTGCCGGCGGCGCCAGCCTTGTTCTCGTACGGGATGTACGACTGGGCCAGGGCGCGCTTGGCGATGTCGCAGGAGCTCAGGAAGTCGATCTCACGCGCGATCGGGCTGCCCTGGAACGAGCACTGCGCCGGGTCGGCGGTGACCGTCACGTGCGCCTTCTGCTGCGCGCCGTACAGGCCGGGGTTGGCGGCCTCGAGCAGCTTGGGGAACACGAAGAAGTAGGTCAGGGTGGCGAGCAGCAGGCCGGCCATGATGATCGGCTTGCGGCCGATCCTGTCGGACAGCGCGCCGAAGACGACGAAGAACGGCGTGCCGATCAGCAGCGACGCGGCGATCAGCAGGTTGGCCGTGGTCACGTCGACCTTGGCCATCGTCGTCATGAAGAACAGGGCCTGGAACTGGCCCGTGTACCAGACGACGGCCTGGCCGGCGGTCAGGCCCAGCAGGGCCAGGATCACGATCTTCAGGTTCTTCCACTGGCCGAAGGACTCGGACAGCGGCGCCTTGGACGTCTTGCCCTCGGCCTTCATCTTCTGGAACGCGGGCGACTCGTTCAGCGACAGCCGGATCCACACCGAGATCATCAGCAGCAGCAGCGAGACCAGGAACGGAATGCGCCAGCCCCACTCGGCGAAGTCCTTGGGCGTCATGCTTTCGCGCACGCCCAGGATCACCAGCAGCGACAGGAACAGGCCCAGCGTCGCCGTGGTCTGGATCCACGAAGTGTAGGCACCGCGCTTGCCGTGCGGCGCGTGCTCGGCGACATAGGTCGCGGCACCGCCGTACTCACCACCGAGGGCCAGGCCCTGCAGCAGCCGTAGCGCGATCAGGATGATCGGCGCGGCGACGCCGATGCTGGAGTAACCGGGCAGCAGGCCGACGATGAACGTCGACGCGCCCATGATCAGGATGGTGACCAGGAACGTGTACTTGCGGCCGATCATGTCGCCGAGGCGGCCGAACACGATCGCGCCGAAGGGGCGCACCAGGAAGCCGGCGGCGAATGCGAGCAGCGCGAAGATGTACGCCGACGTCGGGTCCAGGCCAGCGAAGAACTGGGTCGCGATGATCGCGGCCAGCGAGCCGTACAGGTAGAAGTCGTACCACTCGAACACCGTGCCGAGCGACGAGGCGAAGATGACTTTCTTCTCCTCGGCGGTCATCGGCCGCGAAACGGTGCCGGCGGTGGCGGTTGCCGTGGTTGCCATGCGGTTGTCTCCATTCGCGCCCGGACTCGGGCACGTGGCGGGCATTCTTGGAGTGGGGACTGACCGCGCGCTTGCGCCAAACCAACGCAGGCTTGCGCCAAACTGAACCGGCTCTGACGATTTCAGGTGAAACCCGCAGGCTCGCTTTCGCGATGCGGGAAATCGCAGGGCTCAACCGCGGGCGGGGCGCACCAAGGCTGACGTGGGCCGGGTGGCGGCGTCCCAGGTTGTTGCAAACCAGGCGTCGCCCAGCAGGTACGCGCGGAGCATCGACAACGCGTCGAAGCCCCAGAACAGCTTGTCGTCGACCGCGAAGGTCGGCACGCCGAACAGGCCGCGCGCGATCGCGTCGTTGGTCGCCTGCTTCAACGCGTTCTTCACGTCGTCGGATGCGGGATCGCGTCCGGGCGCGAGTTGTTGCTGCAAGGCCTGCACGCGCGCTGCATCGGCTGCGTCCGCGCCACCGCGCCACGCGTGGCGGAAGATCGTCTCGCACACGAAGCGGTTCGGCCCACACGCGATCGCCAGCCGCAGCAGCGCGAGTGGATTGAACGGGTGCGCGGACGGCATCTGCATCGGGATGCCGTGCTCGTGCGCCTGCCACAGCACCTGCCGGTAGGTCCACTCGCGCTTGCCGGGAATCTCCGCCGGCCCCAGCTGCCCGTGGTGCTTGAGCAGCCCCGCGAACAGGATCGGCTGGTACGTCACCGAATGGCTCACGCCCTCCAGCGCCGCCGGCAGTTTCTCGAACGCGAGGTACGCGTACGGGGAGATGAAGTCCAGGTAGAAGGTGATGTGCTTCATGGTTGTCCTCCCTCTCCCTCCGGGAGAGGGCTGGGGTGAGGGCGGCCCCCGGCGATCGCATCCGCACGCAGCTTCAACTGCTCCCACACCTCGCGCTTCTGCTCGTCGCTCGACGCGCCCCACCCCACCACTTCGTCGATCGTGCGCAGGCAGCCTTCGCAGAACCCGGACGCGAGGTCGATGCGGCACACGTCGTTGCACGGCGACGGCACGCGCTCGTCGGCCGCCAGTGCCTGCACCTTCGGCCACTCGCCTTGCACGTGGCGCGCGGCGTCGATCACGCCGGCGTCTCCTTCGTCACGTCCGCCACCGGCGCGCCGGTGAGCCGCTCCAGGTCCTGCGGCCGCAGCTTGAACACGCCGTGCGGGTGGCCCGCGGCCGCCCACACCTCGTCGAAGCGGAACAGGTCGCGGTCGATCAGCGTGACCGGCGGCTGCACGTGCCCCACCGGCGACACGCCGCCGATCGAGTAGCCGGTGCGCGCCTTCACGAACTCGGCATCCGCGCGGCCGGTCTTGCCGACCAGCGCGTCGACTTTCTTCTCGTCGACGCGGCGGTCGCCCGAGGCGATCACCAGCACCGCCGCGTCGTCGCTCTTGCGGCGGAAGATGATGCTCTTGGCGATCTGCCCCACCGCGATGCCCAATGCATCGGCGGCCTGTTGCGCCGTGCGCGCGGCGTCGTCGAGCAGCACGGGCGCGTGCGGATGGCCCGCGTCCTGCAGCACGCGGGCGACGCGTTGCACGCCTTCGGGGAGGGAGGTGAGTTCAGCGCCGCACATGGTCCGCATTGTCGTCCCCGCGGAGGCGGGGACCCATCGCTTCCAGGGAAGCGGTGGATTCCCGCCTTCGCGGGAATGACGACTAGCCTGCCCTCTTGTTCAGGATCGCGGTCGACGCCCGCGAGTTCGGCTTGCGCTGCAGGAAGTCGCTGATGTACTTGCCGGCGTCGACCAGCTTGTCGAGGTCGATGCCGGTCTGGATGCCCATGCCGTGCAGCATGTAGACGACGTCCTCGGTCGCGACGTTGCCGGTGGCACCCTTGGCGTACGGGCAGCCGCCCAGGCCGGCCGACGAGGTGTCGTATTGCCAGATGCCCATCTCCAGGCTGGCGAGCGTGTTGCCCAGCGCCTGGCCGTAGGTGTCGTGGAAGTGGCCCGAGATCGCGTCGATGTCGTAGTGCTTCAGCGCCGCTTCCATCGCGGCCTGCACCTTGCGCGGCGTGCCGACGCCGATGGTGTCGGCGACGCCGATGTGCTGTACGCCGATGTCCTTCATCAGCCGAGCGACGTGGCCCACGCGCTCGGGCGCGACCTCGCCTTCGTACGGGCAGCCGACCGCGCACGAGATCGCGCCACGCACCGTGATGCCGTGCTTGCGGGCCGCCTCGACCACCGGGCGGAAGCGCTCGATGCTCTCGTCGATCGAGCAGTTGATGTTCTTCTGGCTGAACGCCTCGCTGGCGGCGCCGAACACGACGATCTCGTCCGGCTTGCTGGGCAGCGCGGCCTCGAAGCCCTTCATGTTGGGCGTCAGCACCGAGTAGCGCACGCCCGGCTTGCGCTGGATGCCCGCCATCACCTCGACGGCGTCGGCCATCTGCGGCACCCACTTGGGCGACACGAAGCTGGTGACCTCGATCTCGGTGAGGCCGGCGTCCTGCAGGCGGTGCACCAGGCCGATCTTCACTTCGGCGGGCACGGCGCCCTTCTCGTTCTGCAGGCCGTCGCGCGGGCCGACGTCGACGAGCTTGACCTTCGATGGCAATTGCATGGCTGTCTTCCTGGGGGTGAGGGCTGCCTCGTGAGGGCTTTCAGTATCCGCGCTTCAGATCGACCACGCCGGCGACGGGTTCTCCACGCTCCAGCGCGCGGATCTTGCCGGCGATCTGCTCGATGCTCGCGTCGCGGTCGGTGCGCGCCGACGTGTGCGGCGTCAGCACGATCTTCGGATGCGTCCAGAACGGATGGTCGGCCGGCGGCGGCTCTTGCCGCAACACGTCGATCGACGCCCCGGCGAGATGCCCTTCGTCCAGCAGCGCCAGCAGGTCGGCTTCGACGAGGTGCCCGCCGCGCGCGACGTTGATGAGGTAGCCGCCGCGCTGCAAACGCCCGAGCGTGGCGCGGTCGAGGATGCCTTCGGTCTGCGGCGTCAGCGGCAACAGGCACACCAGGATGCGCGTCGCGGCGAGGAAATCCTGGAAGCCCTGCTCGCCCGAATGGCAGCGCACGCCCTCGACCTCGCGCGGCGTGCGGGACCAGCCGACCACCGGGAAGTCGAACTGGCGCAGCGCCTGGGCCACGCGCGTGCCCAGCACGCCGAGCCCCATCACGCCGACCGGGAAGTCTTCTCGCCGGCGTGGCTTGCGGAACGCCCACTGCCCTTGGCGCACCGCGGCTTCGTACGCATCGAACTCGCGGAAGTGCCGGATGGCCGCATGGCACACGTACTCGGCCATCTGCACCGACATGCCGGCGTCGTCGAGGCGCACGAGCTTCGCGCCCGGCGGCAACTGCAGCTTCAGCAGTGCATCGACGCCGGCGCCGGTGTTGAAGATCGCCTTGAGCTGCCGCTGCTCGTCGAACAGCTGCTGCGGCGGCGCCCACACCACGACGTAATCCGCCGGTGGCGCACCTGGCGCCCATTCGCTGACCTCGGCATCGGGCAACGCGGTCTTCAGGCCGTCGACCCAGGGAGCGGCCTTGGTGGCGGGGGCGTAGTAGTAGATGCGCATGCAGCTAGTTTGTCATTGCGGCACTCCGTCATTCCCGCGCAGGCGGGAATCCACCGCTTCCCCTCAGCATCCGCGAAAGCGAAAGCGATGGGTCCTCGCCTTCGCGGGGACGACGGGTCAGTTCAGTTTCAGCAGCTCCGCCCCCTCCGCCACCTGGTCCCCCGGTGCGTAGAGCACCTCGCTCACGGTCCCATCCGCCGGCGCCGCGATCGTGTGCTCCATCTTCATCGCTTCCATCACCGCCAGCGCCTGGCCCTTCTTCACGGCGTCGCCCGCCTTCACGGCGAATGACACCACCTTGCCGGGCATCGGCGCCGTCAGGCGGCCGCCTTCGCTCTCGCCCTCTCCCGCGTGCGCGAGCAGGTCGATGGCGACGATGCGCGTGGCGCCACGCGGGGTGAAGACGTGGTCCGTCTCGCCCAGCGTGTCGACGTGCGCGACGGTCCGCTCGCCCGCGAACTGCACCTCGAGCGCTTCACCGCGTTGCGCGATCACCAGCGGGCCGCTCGTGCCGCCCACCGACAGTTGCAACGCGCCGTCGTGCAGGTACGTGAGCGTTGCCTCGTGCCGTTCGCCTCCGAACTCGAATGCGAAGGCCCGTGTGGCGACGCCGTACGGCCGCCAGCCGTCGCGTCGGCTGAAGGGGTCGGCGCCTTGGAGCCCACGTTCGTCCGCCAGCGCTTTGGCCACCGCAGCCGCCGCCGCCAGCTTCAGGCCCACGGGTTCCTGGTGGAACAGCACGGCAGCCTCCCGCTGGATCAGCGCGGTGTCCAGGTCTGCCTGCGCGAACGAGCGGCTGCGCACCACCTGGCGCAGGAACTGCACGTTGGTGGCAAGCCCCACGATGTGCGTGCGCGCGAGCGCATCGTCCAGCCGCGCCAGCGCCTGCTCGCGCGTCGCGCCGTGCACGATCAGCTTGGCGACCATCGAGTCATAGAACGGCGAGATCGCATCGCCTTGCCGCACGCCCGCATCGATGCGCACCGGCGCCGGATCGTGGAACGGCTCGCCGTCGGCGTTGCGGCGGAAGGTGACGTGCTCCGGCCAGCGCAGCATCTCGAGGCGCCCGGTCGCGGGCAGGAAGTTGTTGTCCGGGTTCTCGGCGCAGATGCGCGCTTCGATCGCGTGGCCGCGGATCTCCAGCTGGTCCTGCGTCTTCGGCAGCTTCTCGCCCGCCGCGACACGCAGCTGCCACTCGACCAGGTCGAGGCCGGTGATCGCTTCCGTGACCGGATGCTCGACCTGCAGGCGCGTGTTCATCTCCATGAAGAAGAAGTCCATCTGGACAGGCGATGGCCCCCCGCCTTCGCGGGGGCTGCGCTCCGCTTGCCTTTGCTCGACGATGAACTCCACCGTCCCCGCGCCGACGTAGTTCACCGCCTTCGCGGCGGCGACCGCCGCCTCGCCCATGCGCTTGCGCATCCCGGGCGGCATGCCCGGCGCCGGCGCTTCCTCCAGCACTTTCTGGTGGCGGCGCTGCACCGAGCAGTCGCGCTCGAACAGCCACACGCACTGGCCGTGCGTGTCGCCGAACACCTGGATCTCGATGTGGCGCGGCCGCTGTACGTACTTCTCGATCAGCACGGCGTCGTCGCCGAAGCTGTTCTTCGCCTCGCGCTTGCACGAGGCCAGCGCGGCGTCGAAGTCTTCGGCCTTGTCCACCGCGCGCATGCCCTTGCCGCCGCCGCCCGCGCTGGCCTTGATCAGCACCGGGTAGCCGATGCGGTCGGCTTCCTTCTTCAGCAGTTGCGGGTCCTGGTCGGTGCCGTGGTAGCCCGGCACCAGCGGCACGCCCGCTTGCTGCATCAGGCGCTTCGACTCGGCCTTCAGGCCCATCGCCTGGATCGCCGACGCCGGCGGGCCGATGAAGACCAGCCCCGCGTCCGCGCAGGCCTGGGCGAACTCCTCGTTCTCCGACAGGAAACCGTAGCCCGGGTGGATCGCCTCGGCGCCCGTGTCCTTGGCCGCCTGCAGGATGCGGTCCCAGCGCAGGTAACTGTCCTTGGGCGCGCTGCCGCCGATGTGCACGGCTTCGTCGCACGCGGCGACGTGCTGCGCATCGGCGTCGGCATCGGAATACACGGCCACGGTGCGGACCGCCATGCGGCGGGCGGTCGCGGCCACCCGGCAGGCGATCTCGCCACGGTTCGCAATCAGGATCTTCTTGAACATTCGCTAGAGCTCCCGGGGCATCGGGTGCCCCGCCAGGAAAGACCGGATCCCGCGCACCACGGTGCGCAGGAACTTGAACAGCACGATGAGCAGCACGATCGCGAGCACGACGCTCACGACGAGCACGATGGTGAAGACGGCAGGGTGCGTCGCCGACAGCCAGACCATGAAGACGACCAGCCCGTCCTCGAACAGCGACATCGACCAGTTGCTGAACGGCTCGGGCGAGGTGTTGAGCGCCGCGCGCGTCGTCATCTTGGTCGCGTGGCTCGTGGCCGCCAGGCTGCCGCCCAGCAGCGCGCCGACCCAGGCCATGGCGCTACCGTCCGCGCCCATCGCCGCAGCGGCCAGGCCCGCGCCGGCCGGGATGCGGATGAACGTGTGCACCGCGTCCCACATCGTGTCGACGTAGGGAATCTTGTCGGCGAAGAACTCGACGAACAGCATGAAGCCGCTGGCCGCGAGCACCGCGGGGTGCTGCAGGATGTGCAGGCCCGGCGGCAGGTCGATCCAGCCGAGCCAGCCTGCGCCGCCCGCGAGGAACACCGCCGCGTAGAGGCGAAAGCCGCTGGCCCAGCCGAGCGCGGCCGCCAGGGCGAGCACGTGCTGCGGATCCATGAGGGCGGGGATGTTGGTCATGCCCATGTCCCGTCAGTCCCGCGAAGGCGCGAATCCATCGCTTCCGGTGATCACGGCAGCAACCAGTTCGGCTTGCGCTTGTCCAGGAACGACCGGATGCCCTCGCGGCCCTCGTCGCTGGCGCGGATGTCGGCGATGCCTTCCACCGTGCGCTGCACCAGCGACGGCGTGATGTCGCGGCCGCCGACGTCGTGCACGAGCTGCTTGCAGGCCTTGACCGCCTCCGGCCCGGCATTCACCAGGGCCTGCGCGATCTCCGTCACCTTCGCGTCCAGCTGCGCGGCCGGCACTACCTCGTGCACGAAGCCGATGCGGTGGGCCTCGGCCGCTGCGAAGCGCTCCGCGGTGAGCATCCATCGGTGTGCCGCGCGCGCGCCCATGGCGCGGATGACGTACGGGCTGATGGTCGCCGGGATCAGGCCGAGCCGCGTCTCGCTGAGGCAGTAGGTCGCCGTGTCGACCGACACCGCGATGTCGCACGCGGCGACCAGGCCCGTGCCGCCGGCGTAGACGTCGCCCTGCACCTTCGCGATGGTCGGCTTGGGGCACGTGAAGATCACTTCCAGCATGCGCGCGAGGCCGGTCGCGTCGGCGACGTTCTCCTCGCGCGTGTAGCCGGCCATGCGCTTCATCCAGTTCAGGTCGGCGCCCGCGCAGAACGCGGGGCCGTTGGCGGCCAGCACGACGCAGCGCACTTCGGCCCGCTTGCCGATCTCGAGGAACACCGCCGTCAGTTCGGCGATGACTTCGTCGTTGAACGCATTGCGCACGTCGGGGCGATTGAGCGTGACGGTCTCGATGCCACGGTCGAAGTGCAGTTGCAGGTGCTTCATGAAAATCCTTCCGGTCTTGCCAGGCACTCAGTAGCGCTTGGCCACTTCTTCCAACATGACTTCCGTCGCGCCGCCGCCGATGGCCAGGATGCGTGCGTCGCGCCACAACCGCTCGATCGCCGTCTCGCGGATGTAGCCCATGCCGCCATGGAACTGCTGGCAGGTGTGCACCACCTCGTTGACCAGCTCGCCCGTGAGCGCCTTGAGCATCGACACGTCCTGCACGATGTCGTGCCCTTGCGTGACGCGCCAGGCGCAGTGGTACATGAACTGGCGCGCGGCCTGCGTCTTGGCGTCCAGCATCGACAGCCGCTGGCGGATCACCTGCTGGTTCCACAGCGGGCCACCGAAGGCCTGCCGCTGGCGCACGTAATCCAGCGTGAGCCGCAGCGCCTGCTGGCAGTGGCCCACCGCCATCGCCGCCAGTGCGATGCGCTCGGTCTGGAAGTTCTTCATCACCGAGTAGAAGCCCTTGCCCTCCTCGCCCAGCAGGTTGGCTGCGGGGATGCGGACGTTGTCGAGCACCAGTTCGGCGGTGTCGCTGGACAGCCAGCCGGTTTTCTTCAGCGCCCGGCCGACGGAGAAGCCCGGCGTGCCCTTCTCGACGATGAACATCGAGACCTCGCGCTTGCCCGGCCCCGACTTCGCGGCGATGAAGTACAGGTCGGCATGCACGCCATTGGTGATGAACATCTTGGTGCCGTTGAGCACCCAGTCACCGGTGGCGGCATCGCGCTTGGCGGTCGTGCGGATGCCCGCCACGTCGCTGCCGGCGCCCGGCTCGGTGATGCCGACCGCGCAGATCGTCTCGCCGGCGATGACCTGCCGCAGGTACTTGTCCTTCTGCGCGGCGTTGCCGGCGTGGTGCAGGTGCGGGCTGGCCATGTCGGTGTGGACCAGCACGGTGATGATGAAGCCGGCGAACGTCGACTGCGACAGCGCCTCGGCGAACACCAGGTTGGTCATCGCGTCGGCCTCGGCGCCGCCATACGCCGACTCATACATCAGCCCGAACAGCCCGGCCTGGCCCATCCGCTTGAGCACCTCGCGCGGCACGAAGCCCTGCTCCTCCCACGCGGCCGCGTGCGGCTCCACCTCGCGCGCGACGAAGCGCAGCACCTGCTCGCGCAGCGCGCGGTGCTCGGGCGTGTCGTAGATCGTGGGTTGGTCGAGGGCGGAAGTGGTCATCGCGTCCTCGCCATCACATCCGGAACACGCCGAACTTCGGCTCGCCGATCGGCGCGTTGAGCGCGGCCGACAGGCCCAGCGCCAGCACGCGGCGCGTGTCGGCGGGATCGATGACGCCGTCGTCCCACAGGCGCGCGCTGGCGTAGTACGGGTGCGACTGGTGCGCGAACTGGTCCAGCAGCGGCTGCTTGAACTTCTGCTCCTCGTCCGCCGACCAGCTGCCGCCCCTGGCTTCGATGCCGTCGCGCTTGACGGTGGCCAGCACGCTGGCGGCCTGCTCGCCGCCCATCACCGAGATGCGCGCGTTGGGCCACATCCAGAGGAAGCGCGGCGAGTACGCGCGGCCGCACATGCCGTAGTTGCCGGCGCCGAAGCTGCCGCCGATGATCACGGTGAACTTCGGCACGCTGGCCGTGGCGACCGCGGTCACCATCTTCGCGCCGTGGCGCGCGATGCCTTCGTTCTCGTACTTCTTGCCGACCATGAAGCCGGTGATGTTCTGCAGGAACACCAGCGGCACCTTGCGCTGGCAGCACAGTTCGATGAAGTGCGCACCCTTCTGCGCCGACTCGCTGTACAGGATGCCGTTGTTGCCGATGATGCCGACGGGCATGCCTTCGATGTGCGCGAAGCCGCACACCAGCGTGGTCGACGAGCCGCCGGGCGTGCCGCCCCAGCGCGACTTGAATTCGTGGAACTCGCTGCCGTCGACGATCCGGGCAATCACTTCCCGCACGTCGTAGGGCTTGCGCACCTCGGTCGGGATGACGCCCCACAGTTCCTTGGGGTCGTACTTGGGGGGCCGCGGCTCGCGCAGTTCGACCGGCGGCACCTTCTCGCGATTCAGGCTGCCGATGGCCTGGCGCGCCAGCGCCAGCGCGTGCATGTCGTTCTGCGCCAGGTGGTCGGCGACGCCGGACAGGCGCGTGTGCACGTCGCCCCCGCCCAGTTCCTCGCCGCTGACGATCTCGCCCGTGGCCGCCTTCACCAGCGGCGGGCCGCCCAGGAAGATGGTGCCCTGGTTCTTCACGATGATCGTCTCGTCGCTCATCGCCGGCACGTACGCGCCGCCGGCTGTGCACGAACCCATGACCACCGCGATCTGCGCGATGCCCTGCGCGGACATGTTGGCCTGGTTGAAGAAGATGCGGCCGAAGTGGTCGCGGTCCGGGAACACGTCGTCCTGGTTCGGCAGGTTGGCGCCGCCCGAGTCGACCAGGTAGATGCACGGCAGGCGGTTCTGCATCGCGATCTCCTGCGCGCGCAGGTGCTTCTTCACCGTCATCGGGTAGTAGGTGCCGCCCTTCACCGTGGCGTCGTTGCACACGACCATCACGTCGCGGCCGTTCACGCGCCCGATGCCGGCGATGACGCCGGCGCACGGCGCGTCGCCGTTGTACATGCCGTGCGCGGCCAGCGGTGCGAGTTCCAGGAACGGCGTGCCGGGATCGAGCAGGTTGGCGACGCGATCACGCGGCAGCAGCTTGCCGCGCGCGGTGTGCTTGGCGCGCGCCGCTTCGCCGCCGCCCCGCGCGGCCTTGGCCAGCTGCTGCTGCAGGTCGTCGACGAGGCTGCGCATCACCTCGGCATTGGCCTGGAACTCGGCCGAGCGCGGATTGAGTTGGGATTGGAGGACGGACATGCGTGTGGAACCTTGCGCGCCGACTGTCGCAGCGCCGGAGGGCGTGGGCAACGGAGGGAACCCGCGCCGAGGCACCGGCCGCGCTGCTGCGGCGAAGCCGCCAGCGTAGGCACGGGCGCGGCGCAGCGGCTGCCCGCGGGGTTGCAAATCCTGCCACACTCGTGGCATGCCGCGCGCCGCCCGGACCGCCCCGTCCCGCACCCCCGCCGCCGTCACGCCGGTCGCCTTCGCTCAAGCGATGGTGGCTGCGTACGGGCGCGCGGGCCGGTCACCGGATGGAGCCTTGCGAGCGGCACAGATCACGCCAGCGCAACTGCGCCCCGTCGACGGCCGCATGACGGCCCGCCAGATGGAACTGCTGTCCGCGACCGCGATGCAGGAGCTCGACGATGAAGGCCTCGGCGCGTTCTCGCGGGCGCTGCCCTGGGGCAGCTACGGCCTGCTCGCCCGCGGTTCGCTGACCGCGCCGAATCTCGGCGTCGCGCTGAAGCGTTGGTGCCGCCACCACGGCCTGCTTGCGCCCGACCTGCGCCTGTCGGTGCGAGAGGAGGCCGGCGTGGCCGCCGTCGTGTTGGAAGAGCTGCAACCGCTCACGGCCGAAGTGCGCGAGCTGTCGCTCGCCTTCATCCTGCGCAACGTGCACGGGCTGGCCTGCTGGTACGTCGACTCGCGCATTCCGCTGCTCGGCGCCACGTTCCCGTTCGCCGCGCCGACCCACGCCGACGCGTACGCGCACATGTTCCCCGGTGGCCCGCTCGCCTTCGAGCCGGGCCATGTCGCGTCACTGCGCTTCGACGCCCAGTACCTCGCGCTGCCGCTGCGTCGCGACGAGAAGGCGCTGACGCAGCTGCTGCGCCAACGCGCGCTGCAACTGACGGTCCTGCAATACCGCCGCGACCGCCTGCTGGTGCCCCAGGTCCGGCAAGCGCTCGTCGCGCATCCCCATCGCGCCCACAGCGCCGACGCGCTCGCCACGCTGCTGCACGTGTCGACCCGCACGCTGCACCGCCAGTTGAAGGAGGAAGGCGCGAGCCTGCAGCAGTTGAAGGACGAGGTGCGGCTCGAACGCGCGCGGGACCTCCTGCTGCGCACTGCGCAGCCCGTCAAGCAGGTCGCGGCAGCCGTCGGTTTCCGCAATGAAAAGAGCTTCGCCCGTGCGTTCCGGCAGTGGACGGGGCAGGCGCCAGGGGAATTCCGCGCCGCGGCGTGAGTGCGGCCGTGACCGGCCTGCAGGACCTCCAAACGCAGAGAGCGCAGAGCAAGCGCAGAGAACGCAGAAGAGACAAAGAACATTGTTGTTCTTGTTCTGGGACCTCTGCGCTTGCTCTGCGTCCTCTGCGTTTGGGAGTCCGCCTTCCTGCGCGCTACGCGTTTGGCACCCGCCGCGCAGGCCACTCGGGCGCAAGCAGGCCGTAGAAGGCGGTGTCGGACAGTTCGCCGTTGACGATCCAGCGTTCGCGCAACAGGCCTTCGCGCTGGAAGCCGTGGCGCTCCAGGACGCGCGCGGACGCGGTGTTGCGGGGGTCGATGTCGGCTTCGATGCGGTGCAGGCCCAGTTCGCCGAAGCCCCACGCGATCAGGGCACCGGTCGCTTCGTGGGCGTAGCCGTGGCCCCAGGCATCGCGGCGCAGCGAGTAGCCGATCTCCGCGCGGCGCTGGCCCGCCATCAACTTGAACAGGCAGCAGTCGCCCACGACGCGGCCGTCCTCGACGCGCTCGATGCCCAGTTGCACGTAATCGCCCTTGCGCATCGCTTCGACGTCGCGCGCGATCTTCTCGCGAGCCTTGTCGATGCTGGTCCACGCGGGCGCGCTCAGGAACCGCACGACCTCCGGATCGCCCCGGATCACCATCAGCGCGGCGGCGTCGCCGTCCCCGAGCGCGCGCAGGCGCAGGCGGGGCGTGGTGAGAACGAGTTGGTCGAAGGCGGGCATGGGGGGACTCTAGCAACCGCCGTTTGTCATTCCGGCGAACGCCGGAATCCATGCGGGGCTGGCGCCCGTTGGCGTGGATTGCGGGTCAAGCCCGCAATGACAAACTCCATCCTTCTGCGTCCTCTGCGCTTGCTCTGCGACCTCTGCGTTCGGGAGTCCGCCTTCAGCAAAAGAAAGGGCCGCCCGAAGGCGGCCCTTGCGCTGCGCAAACAGGGAAGGCTTAGTTGCCCGCCACGCGCAGGCCGGACGAATCCACGTGCACCCTGGTGCCGGCATTCATAGGCTCGGCCTGGCGCACGGTGCGCACGCTGCCGTCTTCCATGCGGACCTGCACGTCGTACACGGTGCTGGAACGCACGCGCTTCTCGACTTCGTTGCCGGCCAGGGCGCCGCCGATGGCGCCGACGACCGTCATGGCCTTCTTGCCGTTGCCGCCGCCGACCTGGTTGCCCAGCAGGCCGCCAGCGACCGCGCCGCCGATCACACCGACACCGGAGCCTTCGCCCTTGATGGTGACCGGCTGCACGGACATGACCGTGCCGCAGGTGGTGCAGATGGCACGTGCGGGCGCTTGCGCGACCTGTTGCGGTGCGGGTTGCGCCGCGGGCTTCGGCGCCGGCTTCTTCGCCGGGGCGGGCTTGTGGGCCGGCGCGGGCGCCTGCGCGCTCTGCTGGGGTTGCGGCTGCGCCTGCAGGTTCATCGGCTTGTCGTTGACCGGCGTGCCGTCGGCGGGCGCCATCGAGGGCAGCGCGGACGCCTGTTGCACCGGCGCGGGAGCGGGCTGGCTGGACATCGACTTCGTCACCAGCGCGCCGGCGAGTGCGGCCACGGCGACGGCGAGCACGCCGACGGCGATCCAGAGCGCCTTGGGCGTGGAGGAGGAGGCTGCTTGCGGCTCGGCGCCGGACGGCAGGCCATGGGAGGAGAGGACGGTGGCCATGTGGGGCTCCTTTCTTGTCGTGTTCGCGTATTAAACGGCCGAGTTCCTGAACGGCGGACGAACGAGCTCGACCAGGTTGTGACCGGTCGTTTCGGGACGGGCGCCGGACGTGAAGCAATTCACGCCAAAACGGGCGTGCAGGCCTTTGGGGCCGTGGTTCAGGCGTCCGCGCGCGGGTCGCGCCGGCGGCCCGGCAGCATCGACAGCAGAACGCCGTCACGCAGGACGAAGTGGTGGACCAGCGCGGCGACAGCATGCAACCCGGCGAGCCACAGCATGGCCGTGCCGAGCCAGCCGTGCAGTTCCGAGATCGAGTGCCCCAACGCGCGGTCCGGCTCGATCCAGGGCGCGATGCGCACGCCGGCGAGCAGCGTCAACGGATGTCCTTCGAGCCAGGTGCCGGCGATCGCCGTCAGCGGCACCGCGAACAGCGCGACATACAACAGGCCATGCAGCATGGCGGCGAACCACGCGAGCCAGCGCGGCATCGCCGGCGGCTCGGGCCGTGGGTCGCCGATGCGCCACACGAGGTGCGCGACCGACAGCAGCAGCACCGCCATCCCGATCGTCTCGTGCCATTGGCGCTGCGACGGCGGCGTGCGAGGCCCTTCGGGGCTGAGCAGCCAGGCGGCGAGCACCAGCACCGCGATCGCCCAGTGGAAGGCTTGCGCCAACGCGCCGTAGCGCAGCGGCGGCTCGGTCGGCGCGGGGGCGACGGGGTGCATGCCGTTCTTTCAGCGGGCCGTGTCGCCAGGCCGCACGCGCACCTTGCGCGCCACGCCATCGGGGCCGAACAGCACCAGCAGTTCCGGCTGCGTGGTCCGCGGCGGCCGCGCGCGGTACAGCCAGATCTCCAGGCCGCCGTCGAACTTCAGCGTCTCGGGCTCCCCGAGCGCCGACGCCAGCTCGGCCTTCGTCGTGCGCCCCGGCACGACCTGCTGCGCGGCAGCCGCGACGTCCAGCCGCGTGTCGCGGAACATCGGCTTGTCGGGCAGCCCCGGTTGCAGCGCCGCGCAGCCGCCGAGCAGCAAGGCGCCGGCGAGGACGACGTCAACGCGGCGCATCGGGCGCATCCATGAAGTCGAACACCACCAGCGTGTCGTGCGGCCAGCTCGTGTCGGCCAGTGGCAGGAAGTAGGTGCGGTCGACCAGCATCTCGCAGTCGCAGAACGGCAGGTCCTGCCGCAGCCCGGGGTCGTCGAACGCGCCGGCCCACAGGCGACCGGCAGGCAGCTGCTCGCGCCGGTTGCCGGCCACGAGCGTCACGCCGAACAGCGGCTTGTCGGCGAAGAACAGGTACTCGTTGTTCTTGCGGTTGCAGTACGCGGGCGTGGTGTCCAGCTTGTCGTACAGCCGCACGATCCACGACGGGCTGTTCGACACCAGCGCCGCCTCCATGCCGACCTGGCATTCCAGGCGCAGGTCGCCCAGCCGGCGCGTGTTGGACGGCAGCCCCGGCGTGCGCACGTCCGCGCGCCAGGTCATGGTGAGCCTGCGCCGGTTCGGCGACACGACCGCGTCCGCCGCTTCGGCGCGCCGATCGCGCGGCAGCGTGAACGTGCGATCCGGCGCGACGTCGATCGGGATCTCGATGTCGCGCGCCAGGATCGCCAGCTCCAGGTCCTGCAGGTTCACGCCCGGCTTGCGCTGCAGGACGCGGAAGCGCAGCGTGGCGGTCGGCGCCATCGTCGGCCGCTGCCGCTCGAACAGGTCCATGCCGCGCAGCATCTTGCGGTACGACTTCTCGACCGAGTCGCGCTGCGAGTTGCCCGACACGTCGACCGACGGGAGCGCCGCCTTGTCCTGCGCCACGGCCGGCGCGAGCGGCAGCGCGCACGAGGCGGCGATGGCGAAGAGGAACGCGACAGGACGGCTCATCGTGGCTCAGCCTAGCGAGGGTGGGGGCGAATGCGCGTCGGCCGGCATCGCGTCTTCCTGACGGTGCGTTCACGCATCCGACGGTCACCGCCGCAGCAAAGTGTCAACGCGACCGCTCGGGTGGCGGTGCGCGAACTACGCTTGGACGAGCCTTCCGGGGACCGCATGGACCCGTACCTCGCCAACCTCAACTTCGATCCGCCGAAACACTCGTCGGAGCTGGCCCTCGGCCTGCTGCCGGCGCTGGTGCTGAACGCGCTGTTCTTCGGCGTGGTGCTGCTGGGCGCGCAGCCCGAGCTGCAGCAGCCGGGCAGCAGCCCCACGATGTCCGGCGACACGTCCTCGCTCACGCGCGAGATGGGCGGCCCGCCGGCGCCGGCAGAGGCCACGCCCCCCGCGGCGCAGCAGTCCACGACGGCGCCGGCCCAACCGATCCGCCAGGCACCGGCAGCGCGCGCACCGGTCACGTCGACCCAGGTGGCGAAAGTGGAAGCGAAACCGGCCGCCGCCCGTCCGGCACCCGCGGCGCCGCGCGTCTCGCCGAGCTTCGACTGCGGTCGCGCGCGGCTGAAGACCGAGAAGCTCATCTGCGGCGACGCCGAACTGTCGCAGCTGGATCGCGACCTCGGCCGCCTCTACGCGCAGGCGAAGGCGGCGGCGCCGGACCGTTCCGCGTTCCAGCGCGAGAGCGATCGCGCCTGGGCGCGCCGCGAAGCGGAGTGCAGCGACAAGGGCTGTCTCGAGCGCTGGTACGCGGAACGCCGCGCGCAACTGCAGGCCGACCTCGCCGGGCGGCGGCAGGCGACGGGCAATCCTTCGCGCTGAGCGCTTCTCAGGACGTGAACGGCACCGTCACGCTGGGCGGTGCGCTTTCGCCGTCGCCTTCCGGCGGGATGCTGGGCAGCGCGGGCCCGGCGTCGACGAACCGCACGGGGCGACGCGTGCGCGGCGACATCGACTCCAGCGTCTCGGCCAGCTTGCGCATCGCGACCGACGACGCGTACACACCGTCGCCGAGCACCAGGCAGGCGACGTGGAATTGCAGCGGCACGCGGAAGCTGCTGCCGGCCGACTGGATCAGGCCGGAAGCGACCAGCCGCACCATGCGCTCCTGCAGTTCCTCGCGCGAGCGCATGCCTTCGAGCACCACCGCGAAGCGGCCGGTGGCGACGCGGCCGGCGGGATCGGATTCGCGCACCACGCGGTGCAGCTTGATGACGGCGCGCAGCAGGCAGTGCTCGGCCATCGAGTCGCCATAGGCCTTTCGGATCGCGGGCAGGTTGACCACATCGATCAGCGCGACGGCCGCGTGCTCGCGGCGCATCAGCGCGCCAGCCACGACGCGATCGAGCTGCGCGGTGAAGGCGGCTTCGGACAGCAGGCCGGTCAGCGCGTCCTGCTGCGTCATCGGCAGCACGCGCGTTTCGATGCGCTGCCAGGACCGCGTGCGCGCACCCAGCGCCAGCAGCAGCAGCGGCACGGCGAGCGCGGCGCTCGCCGCGCTCGCGTCCAGCGTCAGCCAGGTGGCCGCGATGAACCCGTGCATGCGCAGGACGGCCGTCAGCACGACGAGCACCAGCGGCACGTACGCGACCAGCACCCAGCTGCCCACCGGGTCGCCGTGGCGCCAGCGCGCGCGGGCGGCGAGCACCAGGCCGGCCACGGCGCCGGAGATCAGCGCCGCGGACACCACGATTCGCTCGACCTCCGGCGGGAAGAGCCGGTAGACGACGGACGCGGCGACGATCGCCCACCCCAGGACCTTCGCCGCCTTCGACCAGAGCGGATCGCGCGTGGGCGTGGCGCACAGGTGCTCGAGGAACAGGACGTGGATGCCGGCCAGCAGCACGGGCAAGGCGCCCTGCGCCGTGTCGGTCCATCCGGGCGACGCGTTCCACAGCAGGTGGCCCGTGACGCCGGTGACGGTGGCGATGGCCAGCGTCATCGTCGCCGCATACAGCGCATAGAGCACGCGGACGGTCTCGCGCAGCGTCCATGCATGCAGGACGCACGCGCCGGTGAGCAGCAGCAGCGAGCCGAGCACGATGCCGATGCCCAGGTACTCGACCTGCCGCTGCTGCATGGCGTCGGTAGCCGGCAGCACGCGCAGGTCGAAGCCGATCGGGTCGGCGTGCCGCACGCGCAGGTACACGGTGCGGGCCGCGCCGGTGGCCGGCGCAATGGAAAAACTCGCGTAGCGGCCGGGGCGGTCCCACCCGCTCACGGCAAGGTGGTCGCCCGCCGCCTGCGCCTGCCACGCGCCGGACGCGTCGCGCTGGTACAGCACGACGTCGTCGAGCAGCGGCACGGTGATGTCCAGGTCCAGCGCCTGGTGGGCCGGGGCCGGGATGCGCACTCGCAGCCAGGCGGTGCGACCCGGGGCCACCGGGAGGACCTGCCGCGGCGCCATCGGCTGGAAGTGCCCGCGCGCGACCGCGCGGGCGAGATCAGCGGACGTGCCCTGCTCGATCCACGCAGCCTGGTCCAGCGGCAGGCCGTCGGCTTGCGCGGCGGGTGCGACCAGGCACAGCAACGCCGCGACGACGCGCACCAGCCACTGCAACACACCCGCGGGCATGGACGCCGCTCAGACGCCGAGCCAGCCGCCGATGCCGGCGAGCACCTGCTCGTCGAACTCCTCGAAGCCCTGCACGCCCAGCGGCTCCAGGCGCTTCTTGCCGGACTCGGTGGTCGCCAGGCCCGCGAAGTAGCTGCGCAGCTGCGCCAGTTGCGTGCCGTTGACGGCCTTGCTGCTGGCGAGCAGCTGCTTGATCGGCACCGGCTTGCTGCGGGCGAGCACCTTGCCGCCCTTGTCCTGCCACGATTTCACGACGGCGCCCGATGCGGTCACGCCACTGTCGGCCATGCCGTGTTCGACCATGAAGGGCACCGCGTCCTGGTAGCGCACGTAGGTGATCTGCGGCAGCTGGCCCCCCAGCGCCTCGCGCAGCGTGGCGCGCGCGATGACGGAGGTGACCGAGTCCTCGTCCGGCGCGCCCACGCGCGCGGCGCGCAGGTCGGTCACGGACTTCAGCGTGTTGGTGCCCGCGACCAGGAAGCTGGCGCGGTATTCGGTGTAGCCCTTGGTCAGGCCGACCAGGTGGTAGCCGCCGCCCTTGAGCGCCCGGATCGCGTGGTGCGCGGGGTGCACCCAGGCGATGTCGAACTGCTGCGCCCCCAGGCCGGCGACCAGCTGCTTGTAGTCGGGCACGCCGACCACGCGCACCGGGCGCTTGAGCAGCTTCTGCAGGTCTTCCTGCACGTCGTGGAAGCGCTCGGCCAGCGGCTTGGTGCTCGTGGCGTAGGTGACGCCCTCGTTGACGGCGAACACCAGCCCGCCTTCGGCGCGGACGGGCAGGGCCTGCGCCAAGCCGGCCAGGCCGGCGGCGGCGATCAGGTCACGGCGCGTGACCTTGGTCGATTGCATCGGAAACTCCTCCTCGTTGTGGGTGGCCCGGTGGGCCCCCTGCGATCTTCGCCGCCGGAAGGCGTTTCGCCCCGTGTTGGCATGCTACCGGTCGGGCGGATGCGTCCGTTTATCGCGGAGGCGTGGCTTGCGAACGTCGCGCACCGCGCACTGTCGGCTGCGCGACAGTGTTGGTTGTCAGTGTGGCAACGCAGGCCGTCCTTCCCGCGCCGGACTTGTCATTCCCGCGCCATCCTTGTCATTCCGGCGGAAGCCGGAATCCATGCTCGTGCGACCCTGGTGCTGCTCGCGCGAGCCGGCGAGCGCATCAGGCGGTGCCTGCCGGGTCCTCATGCTCCGTCTCTCCGTTGCGCGGCCTCTCGCTGGCGCGAGCGCCTCTGCGAACAGTCGCGCTGTGCTTGGCGGGCGCGGGGCCGCGGGGTCCGAACTCGCCTTTGGCACTCCGCAGGGTTTGCCCAACGGACTGCATCTCGGCGCGAGCCCGGGCCACGCGGCGACGTGTCATGGCCTACGAGCATGGATTCCGGCGTTCATGGATTCCGGCGTTCGCCGGAATGACGATAGCCTGCGCGGGACGCCGAGGTGCTCGCTAGGACCCGCCCGCCGCTGTCTCCACGATCTCGCAGCCGACGCGAACCGGATGGTCCTTGACCGGCGTCATGGGCGGAACGCCGCGCAGGGTGGCGATCACGAGGAAGTCGCCGCCAGCGACGAGAAGCATTGCGGTGCCCCAAACGGTCAGGCCCGCGGAGCCGGTCGCGAGGCCGCTGGCCGCGGGCAGGGCACCCAGCACCACGCCCGGTGCCGCGGCGCCGATGCGGTACGCCTTGGCGTGCATCGGATCGATGGCATGGGCGTACGGCATCAGCGCGCCCCAGTTCACGCCGAACTTGAAGCGTGGGCGCGGCTTGGCGCTGGCCAGGTACCACGCGATCGCATGGATCGCCTCGTGCGCGATCACCGATGCGACGAACACGGCCAACACCAGCAGCCAGTGGACACCCTTCATCGCCATCCACGGGTTCGTGCCCCAGAGCACGTAGTAGGGGACGAGCACCAGGGCCGCGAGCGCCGCGCTGACCGGGATGCTCCAGAGCGTCGCCTGGTTCGCGGAGAGGGTGCGGTCGGCGCTCACCGGGCGAACCGCTCCCGCAGCTTCAGCTTCCAGAACTTGCCGGTCGACGTGCGCGGCACCGCGTCCAGCCATTCGTAGCGGTCGGGCAGCTGCCACTTGGCGAAGCCCCGCTGCAGCAGGTGCGCGTTCAACTGCTCCGCCGTGACGTCCTGGTCCTTCTTCCTCACCACGCAGGCGAGCGGCCGCTCGCCCCACTTCTCGTCGGGGATCGCGATGACGGCTGCTTCGGCGATGGCGGGGTGCGCCATCACCGCGTTCTCGAGGTCGACGGAGCTGATCCACTCGCCGCCCGACTTGATCAGGTCCTTGGTGCGGTCGGTGATCCTGACGAAGCCGAGCGCATCGACGCTCGCGACGTCGCCGGTGCGCAGCCAGCCGTCGGCGGTGAACTTCTCGCGCTCCACGGGCACGGCGTGGTACGAGCCGGTGATGAACGGACCGCGCACCTGGATCTCGCCGACCGCCCTGCCGTCCCACGGCTGGTCCTCGCCGTCGTCGCCGCGCACGCGCAGGTCCACCAGCGGCACGGGCACGCCCGCGAGCGATGCGCGCCGGTAGCGCTCGTCCATGTCGGCGCCCTCCAGCTCCGCGCGCGGGTACGAGATCGTGCAGACGGGAGAGGTCTCGGTCATGCCCCAGCCCTGCAGGATCCAGACGCCGTGCTTGTGGAACGCGCGGATCAACGACTCGGGCACCGGCGCGCCGCCGACCAGCGAGCGCATGCCCGCGGGCAGCTTCCAGCGCCCCTTGTTCGGCGAGCCGTCCGCGAGCGACGCTTCGTACGCCTGGATCAGCGTCATCCAGATCGTCGGCACGCCCAGCGCCAGCGTGGGCGGCACTTCGGTGACCAGGTCGAGCAGGTCGTCGGGATGCAGGTGCGGGCCGGGGAACACGATCTTCACGCCCAGCATCACGGCGCCGTACGGCATGCCCCAGCTGTTGGCGTGGAACATCGGCGTGACCGGCAGCACGCAGTCGGTGCCGCGCAGGCCCCAGAAGTCCGACAGGCTGGCGACCAGCGTGTGCAGCACCGTGGATCGGTGCGAGTACACGACGCCCTTGGGCCGCCCCGTCGTGCCCGACGTGTAGCACATGGCCACCGGATCGTTCTCGTCGTGCGGCGCGTACTCGAAGCCTTCGGGATCCGCATCGGCCAGCAGCGCTTCGTAGTCGGTGAACCCCGCCGGCACCTTCGCTCCGCTGAACGGGACCACGATCACCTCCTCGAACCCGTGGAGCGCGGCGAACTTCTCGTACAGCGGCAGCAGCACGTCGTCGACGACGAGGAAGCGGTCGTTCGCGTGCCCGGCGATCCAGCCGATCTCGTCCGGGGCGAGCCGCAGGTTCAGCGTGTGCATCACGCCGCCGGCGGCCGGGATGCCGAAGTAGCACTCCAGGTGCGCGTGGTGGTTCCAGCAGAGCGTGGCGACGCGGTCGCCCTTCTGCAGCCCCAGCTTCTGCAACGCGCTGGCGAGCGAGCGCGCGCGGCGATGGAAGTCGCCGTAGGTGTGCCGCCGCAACGACTTGTCCGGCAGCCGCGAGACGATCTCGTTGCCGGCGAACAGCTGGCCCGCGCGCTCGAGCAGGTGGTTGAGCGACAGCGGGATCGGCATCATGGTGGACTGCATGGCGGCACCTCCTGGCGCGACCACTGTAGGCCGCGGCCCCGGCGGCGCGGCTGGGGAAGACCCCGAGTCAGCCCTCGCGGCCGAAGAACCGCGCACTTCCCTCCACCACACCGGCACGCGCATGGAACACGGCATCACGGCGCGCATCGAGGTGCTTGCACAACTTCACCAGCAGGCCCATTTCGGCGCTGTACTCGGTGCCGGTCACGACGTAGCCGGCCTTCAGCTTGGCGATCAGCACCGCGGCGTTGGCGGTGCGATGGTGCGACTCGACGCGCAGGCACTGCAGCGCGCGCGCTTCCTCCTCGATCGCGGCGACCAGTCGCGTGTACACGCCTTGCCGGCGGTATTCCGGATGCACGGCGGAATTGCCGACGTACAGCAGTCCGCCGGGCGCGAGGAAGGCGTGGCTCCAGCCGACCAGGCGCTCGCCGTCGAAGGCGCCGACGCGCACCTGCCTCGCGCCGGAGGGCGGCGGCGTCTGCGCGGGCCCGAACAGGCGCTGCATGACCTCCTGCCGGTCCGGGTCGTGCAGCAGCTGGTTCAGCAGCGCCGTGAACTCGGGCTCGGCGAACTTCTCGACGGTGCGCAGCGCGATCTCAGCCATGGCGGGATCATGCCAGCGGAGCCGCCTCCTGCGAGACATGGCCGGGCTGCCGGCCCCATCGTGCGAAGGCACACACAGGCGCGACCGGTCTGTACGCCAACGCACCGACGGCAGCCGGCGGCACGCCTACCTTGTGGCCACCTCGAAAGGAGGTGCGCCATGCCCCGATCCCTCCTCGCGTCGCTCGCCACGGCCTGCATCGTCACCGCGGGTTGCGGGGGCGGCGCCGCGCCGCTGCCCGGCGATGCCGTCGACCTCGGGGGCGGCCTGGCCATGACCGCCGATGGCGCCATCCTGGGTGCGCTGCCCCTGGGGGCACCGCCCAGCCACATCGACGCACCGCCGGCGGTTTCCGCGGCGGTGCCCTGAAGGAGCCAGACATGCATTTCTCCCCGCATCTCCCGCACGGCACGTCCGCCTGGATCCTGGCGGTGGCGCTCGTCGCGGCCGCGGCGATCGCGATGATCGCCGGAACTGACGCGGTGTCCGTCATCGACGACCTCTCGGCCGCTGCCTCCGATCCCGCCGTTGCTGCGCCGCCCGATTTCCTCGCCGCCGGCCAGGGCGAATGGGAGCGCCTGACCGGCGCGCGCGGGCGCTAGGCGGAGAAGATCGCTTCGTCGAGCGACGGCGCGCCCAGCACCTGCCAGCGCGCGGGCGCGCCCGCCTGCAATGCGCAAGGCGTCCCGCAAGCCGCGACGGCGCCGCCCACCGCGCCGTCGAACAGCACTTCGCCCGTGCTCTCGCGCCCCGCGGCGCGCGCGGCGACGTTGCGCTGCCGGTGCACCAGGCGCTGCGAGTACTCGAGCAGCCGCAGTTCCTCGCGCCAGTCGCGGCCCACGTGGCTGTCGCTGCCGATCGACCAGCGGCCACCCAGCTGCAGCCAGGTGCGCAGGTCGAACACGCCGTCGCCGAGGTTCGCCTCCGTCGTCGGGCACAGCACGATGGAGGCCAGCGCGTCGCGCACGCCGCGCAGTTCGTCCGCAGTTGCCTGCGTCGCGTGGACGAGGTTCCAGTGCGCGTCGACCGGCATGCGGTCCAGCAGCCATTCGATCGGCCGCTTGCCATGGTGGGCGAGGCAGTCGTCGACTTCACGCTGCTGCTCGGCGACGTGGATGTGGATCGGCCAGCCCGCGCGATTCGCCGCCTGCACCGCTTCGCGCATCGCGCCTTCGTCGACCGCGCGCAGCGAATGCAAGGCCAGGCCCGCGTCGATGCCAGGCAGGCGCAGCGCGTTGACCTGCCCGGCGATGTGCAGCACCGACGCCGGCGTGCTGGCGAAGCGGCGCTGGTCGTCGCGCAGCCCCGGGGCACCGAAACCCGATCGCATGTACAGCGTCGGCAGCAGCGTGAGCCCGATGCCGGCCGCCCGCGCCGCGCGCACCAGCGCCATCGGCATCGCGAGCGGGTCCGCGTACGGCCTGCCGTCGACGTCGTTGTGCACGTAGTGGAATTCGCAGACGTGGCCGTAGCCGCTGACGGCAAGTTCGCGATAGAGCTGCGTCGCGATGCGTTCCAGGTCCGCCGGCGTGACCGACAGCGCGACGCGGTACATGCGATCGCGCCAGCTCCAGAAATCGTCCTGCTCCCCGACCGGGCTGCGCTCCGTCAGCCCCGCGATGGCACGCTGGAACGCGTGGCTGTGGGCGTTGACGAGAGCGGGGACGACGGGCCCGTCGATCGCTTCGGCGCCTGCGCGTTGGTCGGGCGGGCAGTTGGCGGTGACCTCGGACCATCGGCCGCCAGCGTCGGAGACGAGCAGGACGTCGTCGGCCCAGGCGCCGTCGATCCAGGCTCTTGGCGTGAAGAGACGCACCATCGCTTCCGCCTTCGATTCACTTCCCATGCAGCGACAGCGCCGCCTCAAGCGCCGCCTCCACCATCCCCCGGACCACGGGCTGGATACGCGCCGCCTTCGCGTCGTCCCAGTCGTAGGGCGCTTCCTCGCGCATGTACGTCTTCTGCACCATCTCCAGCTGCACCGCGTGCACGTGCTCGGCCGGGCGGCCGTAGTGGCGCGTGATGTAGCCGCCCTTGAAGCGGCCGTTGACCACGTGGCTGACGCCCCCCGCCTGCGCGGCGCGCGCGACGGCGTCGGTGATCGACGCATCGGCGCTGGCGCCGTTCGCCGTGCCGATGTTCAGGTCGGGCAGCACGCCCTCGAACAGCCAGGGGATCTCGCTGCGGATGCTGTGGGCGTCCCACAGCACGACGAAGCCGTGCTGCGCCTTCAGGCGATCGAGCTCGCCGCGCAAGGCGTCGTGGTACGGCTGCCAGTACTGCGCGCGGCGTTGCAGCCGCTGGCCGGGCGACGGCGCCGCACCGTCCACGTGCAGCGGATCGCCGCTGAAGAAGCGCGTCGGGCACAGCTCGGTGTTCGACGCGCCCGGGTACATCGGCTGGTCGTCCGGCGGCCGGTTCAGGTCGATCACGTAGCGCGAGTGCACCGGCTGCAGCACGCTGGCGCCGAGCTCGTGCGCGAACGCATAGAGCCGGTCCAGGTGCCAGTCGGTGTCCTCCACCTCCAGCGCCCGCGGCACGTAGTGCGCACGCAGGTCCTGCGGGATTTCGGTCCCCATGTGCGGAATGCTGACCAGCAGGGGCACCGTGCCCTGGCGCAAGCGGAACGTCATCGGACCTGTCCTTCCACGACGGTCGCCAGCCGCGGGCTGGCGCCGAAGGCATAACTCAATTCGGCGGGATGCTTCACGTCCCACACCACGAAGTCGGCGCAGCGGCCGGTCGACAGCACGCCGCGATCGTCCAGCCCCAGCGCCTGCGCCGCATGGCGCGTCGCACCCGCCAGCGCTTCTTCGGGCGTGAGGCGGAACAGCGTGCACGCCATGTTCAGCATCAACAGCAGCGACGTGCACGGCGAGGTGCCCGGATTGCAGTCGGTGGACACGGCCATCGGCACGCCGTGCCGGCGCAGCAACTCGATCGGCGGCACCCTGGTGTCGCGCAGGAAATAGAACGCGCCCGGCAGCAGCACCGCGACCGTCCCCGATCGCGCCATCGCGCGCGCGCCGTCTTCGGACAGCCACTCCAGGTGGTCGCAGCTGAGCGCGCGGTACGACGCCGCCAGCTGCGTGCCCGCGCTGTCACTCAACTGCTCGGCGTGCAGCTTGACGGGCAGGCCGAGCGCCTTCGCCGCATCGAACACGCGCCGGGTCTGCTCGACCGAGAAGCCGATGCGCTCGCAGAACGCGTCGACCGCGTCGACCAGGCCCGCGCCGTGCAACGCCGGCAGCATGCGCACGACCTCGTCGATGTACGCATCCGAATGGCCCGCGTACTCGGGCGGCAAGGCATGCGCGCCCAGGAACGTCGTCCGCACGCTGACGCCTTCCGCCTGGCCGAGACGGCGCGCGACACGCAGGCACTTGGCCTCGGCTTCCTCGCTCAGCCCGTAACCGGACTTGATCTCCACCGTCGTCACGCCGTCCTGCATCAGCGCGCGCAGACGGCGGCGTGCCTGCGCCAGCAGTTCGTCCTCGCTCGCCTCGCGCGTGGCCTTCACGGTCGACACGATGCCGCCGCCGGCGCGCGCGATGTCCTCGTAGCTGGCGCCCTGCAGGCGCAGCTCGAATTCGCGCGCGCGGTCACCGCCCCAGACCAGGTGCGTGTGGCAGTCGATGAGGCCCGGCGTGATAAGCGCGCCGCCGACGTCGTGCTCGATGGCGCCGCGCCGCCACGCTTCGGGCAGTTCGGCATGCGGCCCGACCCATGCGATGGTGCCGCCCTCGACGGCGATGCAGGCCTGGTCGATCAAGCCGTAAGGCGCCGGCGCGCCCGGCAGCATGGTCGCGACGCGGGCGTTGCACCACACCTGCGCCGTCATGGCCGCACCTCCATCCAGAACGCGTCCTCCCCGCGGACGTTGCCGTGCGCGCGCCAGGTGCGGTGCTGCCACGCCAGATGGCGCGGCGGGATGTCCACTTCCTGTTCCAGCGTGACGATGCGTGCGGGCTTCGAGTGCGCATACACGGCGATGATCGCTTCGCCGGTGGCATGGAAGGTGAAGTCGCCGGGCACGCGCACGAGGCGGCCCTTGCCGGGTTCGGTCATCAGGTTGAGGTCGCGCGTCGGCCCGCCAATCAGGTCGCAATCGACTTGCATGTCGCCGCTGAAGCGGAACGCGGGGCTGTCCGTGCCGAGGCGCTGCTCGCCGGCTCCCACGCGCAGCGCGACGCCGTCGCCTTCGAGCACGGCGAACCAGCGCTCGACACCGGGGAAGGCGGAGAACGGCCCCGCCTTTCCGACGTCGGCGACCGACACGCGCGCCTTCCACACCTGGCCCGCGGGCCAGACCAGCAATTCACGCGTCGTGCCGCCGCCATTGCGCCACGGCTGCGCCGCGGCGGCATCGAGGCCCACCAGCTGCCATTCGTGCAGGAAAGTGGTCATGCCTGGAACTGCCCGCTGAAGCTGTAGCGCGATGCCGGATGCAATTGACGCGCGACGCTGGCCACGTGCGCGCCGCTGACGGTGCGCCGCACCATCACCAGGCAGGGCTCGCCGGCCTTGATCTCCAGCGCCTGCGCTTCGTGCGGCGCGGGCAGGCAGGCCTCGATCGTGTAGCTGGCTTCGGTGAGCGGCGCGTGCTGGATCAGGTGCGCGGTGGGCGACGTCTTCGTGAAGTCGGTGTCGAGGTAGGCCGGTGCCGCGGCAGGGTTGACGTAGCGGTCCTCGTACTGGATCGGCACGCCGCTTTCCAGGTGCACCAGCACCGTGTGGAACACGCGGGCTCCCTTGCGCAGCGCGAGGGTCGCCGCCAGTTCGGCACCCGCCTTCTCCTGTGCGATGGTCACCACACGCGTGCCGGGCACGTGGCCTCGCTCGGCGATCTCGACGTGGATATCACGGATGACCAGCTGCGAGCTGATGCGGTGCAGCTGCGCCACCTTGGTGCCCGAGCCTTGCGTACGCGTGACCAGCCCTTCGGTGGCCAGTTCGCGCAGCGCGCGGTGCGCCGTCATGCGGCTGACGGCGAAGCGATCCATCAGCACGGCCTCGCTGGGCACCGGGTCGCCGGGGCGCCATTCGCCGCTGCTGATGTGCTGGCGGATCCAGTCCTTGACCTGCTCGTACGCAGGCTTGTCTTCCCGGGCCATGGCGCGGAGGATATCCGCATTGACACGGCTTGTATAGACAACTATCCTGCCGCGAATTTCGATGCTTGTATAGACAACTTGGGAGCCGCCATGTCCGACCTCTCGCAAGCCCCCCGCCTGGCCGGCCCGCGCCCCGTCAGTGCGCCGCGCGGCACCGACCTGCACTGCGCCGACTGGCAGATCGAAGCGGCCTACCGGATGATCCAGAACAACCTGGACCCCGCCGTCGCCGAGAACCCGGACGCCCTGGTCGTCTACGGCGGCATCGGCAAGGCGGCGCGCAACTGGCCCGCGTTCGAAGCCATCCTGGAGTCGCTGCGCCAGCTGCAGCCCGACGAGACGCTGCTGGTGCAGTCGGGCAAGCCGGTCGGCGTGTTCCGCACCCACGCCGGTGCCCCGCGCGTGCTGATCGCCAACTCCAACCTCGTTCCCAGGTGGGCGACGTGGGAGCACTTCAACGAGCTCGATCGCAAGGGCCTGATGATGTTCGGCCAGATGACCGCCGGCAGCTGGATCTACATCGGCACCCAGGGCATCGTGCAGGGCACGTACGAGACCTTCGTCGAGGCGGGCCGCCAGCATTTCGGCGGCGACCTCGCCGGCCGGTGGGTGCTCACCGCGGGCCTGGGTGGCATGGGCGGCGCGCAGCCGCTGGCTGCTTCATTCGCCGGCGCGTGCTCGCTCAACATCGAGTGCCAGCAGTCGCGCATCGACTTCCGCCTGCGGACCAGGTACCTGGACAAGCAGGCCAGGGACCTGGACGAAGCGCTGGCGCTGATCCAGCACCACACCAGCCGCAAGGAAGCGGTGTCCATCGGCCTGTGCGGCAACGCGGCCGAAATCGTTCCGGAACTGGTGAAGCGGGCCAAGGCGGGCGGCCCCAGGCCGGACATCGTCACCGACCAGACCTCGGCGCACGACATCATCAACGGCTACCTGCCCATCGGCTGGTCCGTCGAGCAGTGGCAGGCCGCGCAGAAGGATCCCGCGCAACATGCGACGTTGAAGCAGGCCGCGGGCGAGTCGTGCGCGCAGCACGTGCGCGCGATGCTGGCCTTCCACGCGATGGGCATCCCGACGGTCGACTACGGCAACAACCTGCGCCAGGTCGCCTTCGACTTCGGCGTGCAGGACGCATTCGCGTATCCGGGCTTCGTGCCGGCGTACATCCGTCCGCTGTTCTGCCGCGGCGTCGGCCCGTTCCGCTGGGTCGCGCTGTCCGGCGACCCCGAGGACATCCGCAAGACCGACGCCAGGATGAAGGAGCTGTTCCCCGAAAACAAGCACCTGCACCGCTGGCTCGACATGGCCGGTGAGCGCATCAGCTTCCAGGGCCTGCCGGCGCGCATCTGCTGGATCGGCCTGGGCGACCGCGACAAGGCGGGCCTGGCGTTCAACGAGATGGTGCGCACCGGCGAACTGAAGGCGCCGATCGTCATCGGCCGCGACCACCTGGACAGCGGCTCGGTCGCGTCGCCCAACCGCGAGACGGAGGCGATGCAGGACGGCAGCGACGCGGTCAGCGACTGGCCGTTGCTGAACGCGCTGCTCAACACCGCCAGCGGCGCCAGCTGGGTGAGCCTGCACCACGGCGGCGGCGTCGGCATGGGCTACTCGCAGCATGCGGGCGTCGTGATGGTGTGCGACGGCACGAAGGAAGCCGACGAGAAGATCCGCCGCGTGCTGTGGAACGACCCGGCCACGGGCGTGATGCGCCATGCGGATGCCGGTTACGACCTCGCGGTGGAGTGCGCGAAGGAGCATGGCTTGAAGTTGCCGATGGTGGGGAAGTGAACGACACCTTCGTCATCCGCGCGGAGGCGGGGATCCATCGCTTCCATGATCCGAAGCCGAAGGCGGAAGCGGTGGGTCCCCGCCTCCGCGGGGACGACGGAGTGTGCCTGGCATGACCATCCTCTCCCCCGGCGAGCTCACGCTCGACCACATCCGCGCGATCCTCGCGCCGGCCGGCGTCGAGCGCGTCGAGCTCGCCCCCGCCTGCCGCCCCGCGATCCGCGCCAGCGCCGACATTGTCGCGCGGGCCGCGGCCAGTGAGCAGGCGCACTACGGCGTCAACACCGGGTTCGGCAAGCTGGCGACGCAACGCATCGCGCGCGACGACCTCGCGCTGCTGCAGCTGCGCCTGCTGCGCTCGCACGCGGTGGGTGTCGGCGAGCCGCTGCCCGACCGCGTGGTCCGCCTGATGCTGGTGATGAAGGCGCTCAGCCTCGCGCGCGCGCACTCCGGCGTGCGCGAGGAAGTGATCGATGGCTTGCTGGCGTTGCACAACGCGGGCGTCCTTCCGGTCGTGCCGTCGCAAGGCTCGGTCGGCGCGTCCGGCGACCTGGCGCCGCTCGCGCACCTCTGCCTGCCCTTGGTGGGCGAAGGTGAAGTCGTCTACGGCGGCGAGCGCATGCCCGCGTCGCACGGGCTCGAGCGCGCAGGTCTGCGGCCGCTGCAGCTGGCGCCGAAGGAAGGGCTCGCGCTGATCAACGGCACGCAGGTGTCGACCGCGCTCGCGCTCGACGCCCTGGTCGCTGCCGATCGGCTGTTCGAATCCGCCGTGATCACCGGTGCGTTGACGCTGGACGCCGCGCGCGGCAGCGACGGCCCGTTCGACCCGCGCATCCATGCGGTGCGTGGCCAGCCCGGCCAGATCGACTGCGCCGCGGCGTATCGCGCGCTGCTGGTCGGCAGCGAGATCCGCAAGTCGCACCTGGACGAGGACGACCGCGTGCAGGACCCGTACTGCCTGCGCTGCCAGCCGCAGGTGATGGGCGCCTGCCTCGACCAGATGCGCTACGCCACCGAGGTGCTGGTGCGCGAAGCGAATGCGGTGACCGACAACCCGCTGGTGTTCGCCGACCCCGGATCGGGTCCGGGGCAGGCGGCAGACGCCCTCGTTTCCGGCGGCAACTTCCACGCCGAGCCGGTGGCGCTGGCGTGCGATGCGCTCGCGGTGTGCATCGCCGAGATCGGCGCCATCAGCGAGCGGCGCGTCGCGATGCTGGTCGACACGGTGGTGTCGCGCCTGCCGCCCTTCCTCACGCCGGACCCGGGCCTGAACTCCGGCTTCATGATCGTGCACGTCACGGCCGCGGCGCTGGCCAGCGAGAACAAGTCGCTCGCGCACCCGGCCAGCGTCGACAGCCTGCCGACGTCGGCCAACCAGGAGGACCACGTCAGCATGGCAACCTTCGCGGCGCGCCGGCTGCAGCAGATGCTGCGCAACACGGCGCACATCGTGGGCATCGAACTGCTGGCCGCCGCACAGGGCATCGAGTTCCTGCGTCCTCTGAAGAGCGCGCCGGCGCTGGAAGACGTGCTGCGCCTGGTGCGCAGCGTGTCCCCGGCCATGATGGCCGACCGCAGCCTGGCGCGCGACATGGAAGCCGTGCACCACCTGGTTGCCGCCGGCGACATCGGCCACGCCATCGAAGCCAGCATTCCCCCGTTGGCCGCCTTGCGGCTTGGCATGGCGCGTGCTTAGAGTCCAGAAGACGAAACTCCCTAACGCAGAGTTCGGGAGTCCGCCCCCGCTTTCACTGAGGAGAAACCGATGAAGAAGCTGCTTGCACTCTCGTTGATCGCCGTGGCCGCCGCGGCGGCGCACGCCCAGGAGACCAAGGTCGCCGTGGGCATTTCGGGTTGGACCGGCTTCGCGCCGCTCACGCTTGCCAAGGAGGCGGGCATCTTCAAGAAGCACGGCCTGGACGTGTCGATCAAGAAGATCCCGCAGAAGGACCGCCACCTCGCCATCGCTTCGGGCGACGTGCAGTGCGCCGCCACCACCGTGGAGACCTGGGTCGTGTGGAACGCCAACGGCGTCGCCACCACGCAGATCTTCCAGCTGGACAAGTCCTTCGGGGCCGACGGCATGGTCGTCAAGCCCGCCATCGCGAAGATCGCGGACCTCAAGGGCAAGACCGTCGCGGCCGACGCGCCCGGCACCGCCGGCTACTTCGGCCTCGCGTGGATGCTGAAGAAGAACGGCCTGTCGGTGAAGGACGTCAAGGTCGTCAACATGGGCCCGCAACCCGCGGCCAACGCGATGATCGCCGGCACCAGCGACATCGACGCCGCGATGACGTACGAGCCCTACCTGTCGGCCGTGCGCGCCAAGCCGGAAGCCGGCAAGATCATCGCGACCACGCTCGACTACCCGATGGTGATGGACACCTTCGGCTGCACGCCCAAGTTCCTGCAGGACAACCCGAAGGCGGCCAAGGCGCTGGCCGACAGCTACTTCGAGGCGGTCGACATGATCAGGAAGGAGCCGAAGAAGTCGTACGAGATCATGGGCGCGGACGTGAAGCAGTCGGCCGAGGCGTTCGAGAACAGCGCCAAGTACCTGCGCTGGCAGGACCGCGAAGCGAACCAGAAGTTCTTCGCCGGCGAGCACGGCCAGTTCAGCAAGGAAGCCGCGGACCTGCTGCTGGAGATCGGCGTGATCAAGGCGATCCCGGATTTGTCGAGGCTGGCGGATACGCGGTTCCTGAAGTAAGCACACCGTCATTCCCGCGAAGGCGGGAATCCACCGCTTCCGCCCTCTTCCATGCGGGAAAGGAAGCGATGGGTCCCCGCCTCCGCGGGGACGACGAAGATGGCCTCGGTGCAGACCCATGAAACCCCTCGCCCCCGTCTCCCCCCGCTCGCGCGTCGTCCTCGGCGTGTCGTTCTTCGTCCTCTTCTTCGTCGTCTGGGCGGCCGTCACGTTCGGCGGCGTGGTGCCCAAGCAATTCCTTGCCGATCCGCTGACGATGGTGAAGTCGGGCTGGACGCTGCTCACCGACTTCGGCTTCGCCAGGGACATCGGCATGACGGTGTGGCGCGTGGTCGGGGGCTTCCTCATCGCCGCCGTCATCGCCGTGCCGCTCGGCGTGCTGATGGGCGCGTACAAGGGCGTCGAAGCGTTCTTCGAGCCCTTCGTGAGCTTCGCGCGCTACCTGCCGGCGTCGGCGTTCATCCCGCTGCTGATCCTGTGGGCCGGCATCGGCGAGGCGCAGAAGCTGTCGGTCATCTTCATCGGCTCGTTCTTCCAGCTGGTGCTGATGATCGCCGTCAGCGTCGGCAACACGCGGCGTGACCTGGTCGAAGCGGCGTACACGCTCGGCTCGCAGGACCGCGGCATCGTGCTGCGCGTGCTGCTGCCCTCGTCGGCGCCCGAGATCGCCGAGACGCTGCGCATGGTGCTCGGCTGGGCCTGGACCTACGTCATCGTCGCCGAGCTGATCGGCGCGTCCAGCGGCATCGGCCACATGATCACCGACAGCCAGGCGCTGCTGGCCACCGACAACATCATCTTCGGGATCATCGTCATCGGCCTGATCGGCCTGGTCACCGACTTCGCCTTCAAGGCCTTCAACCGGAAGCTGTATCCATGGGCGCAGTTGAGCCGCTGATCGCACGTGCGCAGGCCGCGCCCGCCGGCGACGTGCTGTCGATCCGCGGCGTCGCCAGGACGTTCGCGGGCGGCACCGTCGCCCTGCAGGCCACCGACCTCGCGGTGGCGGAGAACGACTTCATCACCATCCTCGGCCCCTCGGGCTGCGGCAAGAGCACGCTGCTGCGCATGGTCGCGGGGCTGGACACCCCGACGTCGGGGGCGATCGAGCTGGATGGCCGTCCGGTGGCCGGCCCCGGCGCGGATCGCGGGATGGTGTTCCAGAGCTACACGCTGTTCCCCTGGCTGACGGTGCTGCAGAACGTGTGCTTCGGCCTGCGCGAGAAAGGCTTGCCGCTGCAGCAGCAGCTGGACATCGCGCATCCCTTCATCGCCAGGGTGGGCCTGAAGGGCTTCGAGCACCACTATCCGAAGCAGCTGTCCGGCGGCATGCAGCAGCGCACCGCGCTCGCCCGCGCTTTGGCCAACGACCCGCGCATCCTGCTGATGGACGAACCGTTCGGCGCGCTGGACCACCAGACGCGCGAGCTGATGCAGGAACTGCTGCTGGGCATCTGGGAAGCCGAGCGCAAGACGGTGCTGTTCGTCACGCACGACATCGACGAAGCCATCTTCATGGGCAGCCGCGTCGTCGTCATGAGCGCGCGGCCAGGCCGCATCAAGTGCGACATCCCGGTGCCGCTGCCGCACCCCCGCCACTACGCGATGAAGACCACGCCGCCGTTCGCCGAGCTGAAGGCCACGCTGATGGAGGAGATCCGCGTCGAGGTGCAGCGGGCGGCGGGGTTGGTCTAGGACCTGGCATTCCGGCGAACGCCGGAATCCATGGTCAAGCATGGATGGGCCTTCGCCGCGACGGGTCGCTTCAACGCCGGTTCGGATCCATGAACTCCGGCCGCAACGGCGGGATGCCGTTGGGGTAGTAGCGCTCCATGCCGAGCGGCGGCAAGGGGTCGCCGACGATGCGCGACTGCGCGACCGGCGCGGGCGCAGCGCCCATCACCGCCGTGCTGTTCACCGACGGTGCCACGGTTGCGGCCATCACGGGCATCACGCGGCGTTGCGCGGTCATGCCCGCGGCGCTTCCGCCACTCGCGCCCGAGACGCCGCCATCGCCGCCGCTGATGGAGTCGGCCGACACCGCCGCAGCAGTCGCCGGGCCGATCGCTGCAGCAGCGCCCGGCGAGGCCGCGACACCGACGGATGCCGACACGCCGCCGGACGCACCGACGGAGCCGGCACCGGCGCCTGCACCGGGTCCGGCGGAGGCGCTGGCCGCACCAGGGCCTGCGCCACCCGCGCCTGCACTGCCGACGCCTGCACCTGCGCCTGCACTGCCGACGCCTGCGCCACCTGCGCCTGCACCGGCGCCGGCACCCCCCGCACCTGCGCCAGCTCCGCCGGCACCTGCGCCACCGCCACCTGCACCTGCGCCGCCGCCGCCGCCGCCTGCGCCGCCGCCGCCTGCGCCGCCACCGCCTGCGCCGCCACCACCTGCGCCGCCGCCTGCACCACCGCCGCCTGCACCACCGCCGCCAGCACCACCACCGCCGGCACCACCACCTCCGCCGCCGCCTCCGCCGCCACCTCCGCCACCTCCGCCACCTCCCCCTCCGCCGCCTCCTCCACCGCCTCCTCCACCGCCTCCTCCACCGCCTCCTCCACCGCCCCCTCCACCACCTCCACCACCTCCTCCACCACCACCGCCGCCACCGCCACCACCCCAATAGGCATACGCCTGAATGGGCCAGGTCAGCGCCGCGGTCGCGGCGAAGGCGCCGAGCACCAGGCTCAGCGTGAGGGAACGGACGAGCGGCTTCATCGCAGCCTCCACGACAAGGTTGAACGGGCGGATGTTCTTTGTTCCCATGTCGTCGCGCCGTCGGTGCGCCTCCGACACGCGCGTCAGCGGGCACGCCACGCCGTGGCTGAGACTGCGACCGCTGAGCCCCATCGCGACCCGCGCGTATAGTCATTCGCATGGCAGGCCACGAGCACCATCACCCCGACCACGACGAGCATTCCGAGCTGTCGGAGACCGAGATCCGCGTGCGCGCACTGCAGTCCGTGCTCGCGCAGAAGGGCTACGTCGATCCCGCCGCGCTGGACGTCATCGTCGACACCTACCAGACGAAGATCGGCCCGCGCAACGGTGCGCTCGTGGTCGCGAAGTCATGGACGGACCCGCAGTTCCGCGAGTGGCTGCTGCGCGACGCGACAGCCGCGATCTCCTCGCTGGGCTACACCGGTCGCCAGGGCGAGCACATGGTCGCGGTCGAGAACACCGACGCCGTGCACAACATGGTCGTGTGCACGCTGTGCAGCTGCTACCCGTGGCCGGTGCTGGGCCTGCCGCCCGTCTGGTACAAGAGCGCGCCCTACCGGTCGCGCGCGGTCCGCGACCCGCGCGGCGTGCTCGCCGACTTCGGCCTGCAGCTGCCCGAGACCACCGAAGTGCGCGTGTGGGATTCCACGGCCGAGGTGCGCTACCTGGTCGTGCCGCAGCGCCCCAAGGGCACGGACCACCTCGACGAGGCGCAGCTGGCGGAGCTCGTCACGCGCGATTCCATGATCGGCACCGGACTGCCACGGCAACCATGAGCTACGTCACGCACGCCGACCTCGGCGGCCGAACCGGCTTCGGCCGCGTCGTGCCGGAAGACGAGAACGAGGGCTTCCATGAAGCGTGGGAACCGCTGGCACTGGCGATCACCGTCGCGATGGGCGCGACCGGCAGCTGGACCATCGACCAGAGCCGCGCGGCGCGCGAGACGCTGCCGGACTACCTGCAACTGGGCTACTACCAGATCTGGATCGGCGCGCTGGAGAAGCTGATGCTCGAGCGCGGCCTGGTCACCGAACAGGAGATCGCGCAGGCGCAGGTGCTGCAGCCGGCCAAGCCACTTGCGCGCGTGCTGCGTGCGGCGGACACGCCGGCGGCGCTGGCGCGCGGCTCGGCCACCGACCGGCCGGATGCGCGCGTGCAAGTCGCGTTCAACGTGGGGGATCGGGTGCGCACGCGATCGCACGAGGTGCCGCACCACACGCGCCTGCCCGGCTACGCGCGCGGCAAGGTCGGCACGATCGAACGCGTGCACGGCCCACACGTGTTCGCCGACACCAGCGGGCAGGGCCTGGGCGAGCACCCGCAGCCGCTGTACACGGTCGTCTTCGACGGCCGCGAGTTGTGGGGCGACGACGCCGCGCCCGGCCTGCGCGTGTCGATCGACGCCTGGCAACCGTACCTGGAGGCCGCATGAGCAGCAGCGCGTTGCCCGAGGTGCCCGGCATTCCTTGCGACGCCGAAGGCCCGGTGTTCGGCGCGCCGTGGCAGGCGCAGGCCTTCGCGATGGCCGTGGCACTGAACGCACGCGGCGTCTTCACCTGGCCCGAGTGGGCGCAGGTGTTCGGGGAGCACATCAAGTCGTCGCCCGCCCAGCCCGATGAAGATCCCGGCGACGCCTACTACCGCCAGTGGCTCGCCGCGCTGGAGGACATCGTCAAGCGCAAGGGCGCGACCGACGCCCGTGAACTGCATCGCTGGCAGCACGCCTGGGAACACGCCGCCGAACGCACGCCCCACGGCGCGGCGATCGAGGTGCAGGCGGGCGACTTCCACTGACGTCGCCGGCGCCGCGCGGCCTTCGTCGTCCCCGCGGAGGCGGGGACCCATTGCTTCCATCCTTGGATTCCGCAGAAGCCGGAAGCGGTGGATTCCCGCCTCCGCGGGAATGACGGGCCTCCGTAGGTACGCCTCGTGCGGGCAGCCGTGCCGGATGTTCTTCCCGGTGCTCTACAGCTTCAAGGTCGAGTGAGATCCGGCATCTCGCAGCCATTGCGCGATGTGCGCCAACGCGCGCCGGTAGACGTCGTGCCAGTCGTCCGATGGCGGCTGCCCGAGCGGGTGCCAGAAGAAGCGGTACGCATGCCCTTCGTCGCCGGCGCTCTGGTGCACCCACCCATCCGGCAAGGGGGCGTGCGGTTCGCACAGGGACAGCGACCAGCGCTGCTGCTCGAAACCCGCATCCCAGGTGCCGAGGTCGGCGACGACGTGCGCCACGACGCCGCTCTCTTCCCGCAGTTCGCGCACCGCGGCCTGCGCCGCCGTCTCGCTAGCTTCGACGCTTCCCTTGACCAGTTGCAAGCCCGCGAGCGGGTGCTCGAACGCGAGCACCTCGACGCGACCGGTGCCGCGCAGCACGACGGGACAGGCCTTCAGCCGCCAGGCATCAGCCATAGAACGCTGCTCAACCGAGTCCGCGGACCACCGCATCACGCAGCGCGGCGAACTCCCCGCGTTCGTACACATAGCCCGGGATCGACAGCGGGTCGATCGGCACGCCTTCGAACGCGTCGCCGGCGAAGCGCGGGTAGAAGTGCATGTGCAGGTGCGGCAGCGTGTTGCCGTGGATCTCGTAGTTCATCTTCACGGCACCGGTCGCTTCGGCCAGCACGCGCGAGACGCGCTGCGCGTCCCGCATGAAGGCCGCGGCCTCGTCGGGCGGCAGGTCGTGCAGGTCGACGGCGTGCGTGCGCGCGACCAGGCATGCGTAGCCGCGCACGGCCGCGTGCTCCTGCATCGTGAGCCACGATGCCTCGAGGCGCGCGACGACGTCGAGCGGCTGCTTGCGGCGGCAGATCGGGCAGGCTTCGCCGGAGCACAGCGCCTGCCAGCGTTCGGGGTGGGACCAGGCGGGCATCAGATCCGGCTCACGAAGTCACTGCTCCCGCGGCGGTTGCCATAGCTCCACCTTGTTGCCCTCGGGATCGACCACCCAGCCGAAGACGCCGTACTCGGACTCGTCGACCTTGTCCAGGACGTCGCAGCCTTCGTCCTTCAGGACCTTGACCAGCGTGCGCACGTCGTCGACGCGGTAATTGATCATGAACGGCACCTTGTTCGGGCCGAAGGTTTCGGCACCGACGGACCAGATGGTGGACCCGCCCGGATCGGACCACGGGAACGCCGCACCGCCCCAGGCGAGCACGTCGATGCCGAGGTGGCGCTGGTACCAGCCGCGCAGGGCCACGGGGTCCCTGGCCTGGAAGAAGATGCCGCCGATGCCGGTCACACGTTTCATGGAAGCTCCGCAACGAGGAGCGCGACGCTATCGCAGTTCGCCCGTGCATGCCAGTTGCGTGTCGCGCAGCCACGTCACCGCCGCCCGGGCCGCTCCATCGCGACTTCGGACCGGTTGAACCCGAGCTTCTCGTAGAACCCGGACACCGGCTGGCGCGAGCGCAGCACCCACGTCATCTTCGGATCGCTTCCCATCGCGGCTTCGACGAGCGCCTTGCCCACGCCGCGGCCGCGGTGCGCTTCGGCAACGACGACCATCGAGATATAGCCATTGAAGATGCCGTCGGTGAGTGCGCGCAGGAAGCCGATCACCTCGCCATCGCCGCCGACCGCAACGAGCGCGACTTGCGAGCGTGCGACGAGTTCCTGGAACACCGCCGGGTCCTGCACGCGCGGGCCCCAATCGTTGGCGGCGAGAAGGAGCCGCGCCGGTTCGAGTTCGACCGCCGTGATGGGACGTATGGTCGTCACGTGAGGACTTTCCTGAAATACACGACCCTCTCCGTTTCGACGAAGCCAAGGGCCGCGTGCATCGCATGGCTGGCAATGTTCTCGAGCCGCGCATCGGAAGCGAATTCCGCGCAGCCACGATCGAGCGCCCACTGCTCGGCCGCAGCCACGAGCCGGCGCGCGACGCCTGAGCGCCTTGCGTGGGGAACGACGTAGATGCCTTCGAGGAAAGCGACCGGCGACGTCTGCGTTCCATTCACATGGTCGTGCCGAAGCGCGACTTCGACGAGGCCGATCGCCTCGTCCGGGGCGCCGAACGCGAGGAACTGGGCAAAGCGACCCGGGTCGGCGACGAATTGCTCCATCTCCGCGAGGTGCTCGTCGGCCGTGCAGTGCGGCCAGAGTTGCTGACGCAAGTCGAGCCACCGTCGCTGCCATGCGTCGGCCGGCAGGATGTCGCTGGATCTCGGGGGTCCGTTCATCCTAGGAGGGTCCCGGCGATGAATGAAGCGAGGGCAGCGGCGCTCGCAGACGGCATGACGGGTCTCCCCAGGAACGGAGCCGACCATAGCGCATCGGCACGCCGGCGCCCAGCGTGGCGGCCCGGGCGCCCCCCAGGTGACGGTGCCGAAACGCAGGAGGAAAGGCGCGAAAGGCGCCGCCCGCAGGCGGCGCGGGATCAGTTGCGCCGTTGCCCGCGCTGGCGCAGCACGCGCTGCAGCAGCACCTGCACGGTGAAGCCGATGGCGGCCACCGGCAGCGCGGTGGTCAGGACGAAGCGGCCAGCGCCGTCGGTCAGGCCCATGTCGCCGGCCAAGGCCAGGCCGACGAGGGCGGAAGCGACGAGCCACCAGAAGCCGATGTTGAACAAGGAGATCCCCCGTGAAATCGTTGTGCGTTGTGGGGAGGAACCCTAACAGAGATGTGTTACCGGGTTGTATCGGCTGGTTGGGGGAAGTTGTCGGCCCACCAGGGCCTGTGCCGACCCGATCGTGAATGGCCAACCGCTGGATTCCCTCCTTCGCGGCCAGGGGATCCGGTGCTAGTCTGGGTTCCCCCCGCGCACAGCAGGAGCACGCATGGCACCGCAGCCTACCGACCTGGCCGACGCGCCCGCGCACCTGCTGTCGCGGCTGTACTGGAGCGGTGAAGCCTCGCCCGTGGACGCGACGCGGGCCGCGCTGGCGCGCATCGACCGCCTCAACCCCGAGTACAAGGCCTTCGTGCGCGTCGACCACGAAGGCGCGCTCGCCGCCGCGCGGGCGAGCGAAGCGCGGTGGCGCGGCAAGGCGCCGCTCGACGCGCTGGACGGCGTGCCGGTGTCGATCAAGGACCTGATCCTCACCAAGGGCCTGCCCACGCTTCGAGGCAGCTTCACGGTCGACGAGAACCAGCCTTGGGACGTCGACGCGCCCGTCACGGCGCGCCTGCGCGAAGCCGGCTGCGTCATCCTGGGCAAGACCGCGACGCCGGAATTCGGCTGCAAGGGCGAGACCAACTCGGCGCGCACCGGCATCACGCGCAACCCGTGGAATCGCGATCGCACGCCCGGCGGGTCGTCGGGTGGCGCGGCCGCGGCGGTCGCCCTGGGCATGGGGCCGATCGCGGTGGGCACCGATGGCGCCGGTTCGGTGCGGATCCCGGCCGCGTTCTGCGGCAACTTCGGCCTGAAACCCAGCTTCGGCCGCGTGCCCGCGTATCCGCTGTCGCCGTTCGGCACCGTCGCCCACCTCGGGCCGCACACGATGGACGTGCGCGACGCCGCGATGGCGATGAACCTGATGAAGCGCCCGGACGCGCGGGACTGGACGTCGCTGCCGCCGGACATCCTCGACTACACCGCGACCCTGACCGAAGGCTTCTCCGGCTTGCGCGTCGCGTTCTCCCCGCGCCTGGGCTATGCGAAGGTGGATGCGGAAGTCGCGGACGCCGTGCAGGCCGCTGCGCGCTCCGTCGAGGCCGCCGGCGCGATCGTCGAGGAAGTGGACCCCGGCATCGAGGACCCGCTGGAGATCACGACCGGACTCTGGTTCGTCGGTGCGTGGACGGTGTGGAACACGCTCACGCCCGCGCAGCAGGAACGCACCGACCCGGACTTCCGCGCCGAAGCGCTGCTGGGCAGCCAGCTCAGCGCGCTGCACGTGCAGCAACTGCACCTGCGCCGCGGCGCGCTCGGGTCGCACATGCGGCAGTTCATGCAGCGCTACGACCTGCTCCTCACGCCGTCGACCGCCATTCCCGCTTTCGCCATCCGCGAACCCGGCTCGGTGCCGATGACGCCCGAGGCCATGCTTGGCTGGACACCCTTCAGCTACCCTTTCAACCTGACGCAGCAACCCGCGTGCACCGTGCCCTGCGGCCTCACGCGCGACGGCCTGCCGATCGGCGTGCAGTTCGTCGGGCCGATGTTCCGCGACGAACTGGTGCTGCGCGCCGCCGCCGCGTACGAGGCGATCCGGCCGATCCCGCGGCCGGCGGTGGCATAACGGGACTCGTCATTTCCGCGAAGGCGGGAATCCATCGCTCCCACCATGCGCAGCGTCGGGGGCGGGAAGCGGTGGGTCTCCGCCTCCGCGGCGACGACGAGGCCGTCGTTACCATCCCGCCCATGAAAACAGCGCGGCGACGGAGGTGGATAGGTTGGACGTTCCTGGTGCTCGCGCTGCTCGCGGTCTATGCGGTGGGCGTGGAGCCGCGCTGGACCGCCACACGACGCATCGAAGCCAGCGTGCCCGGCTGGTCGCGGCCGCCGCTCAAGGTCGCCGTCGCGAGTGACTGGCACATCACGCGCCGTCCGCTCGGCGCAATGACCTTGGACCGCGCCGCGGCCATCGTGGCGCAGATCAACGCGGCGAATCCCGACGTCGTGCTGCTGCCGGGCGACTTCATCGCCGGCGATGGCGATCCGGCTTCGCGCGGCGAGCCGGACGCGCAGGAGATCGCGGCAGTGCTGGGCAAGCTGCGTGCGCCGCTGGGCGTGTACGCGGTGCTCGGCAACCATGACTGGTGGGCCGACGGTCCCGCCGTCGCCGAGGCGCTGAAGCGCCGGGGCATCCAGGTGCTCGAGAACGATGCGCGCGAAATCGACGCCGGCCTGTGGGTGGCCGGCATCGGCGACCACATGACGGGCCACTCGAACCCGGTGCGCACGGTGGCCGCGGTGCCGCCCCGCGCGCACGCGCTCGTCGTCATGCACGATCCAGCGAGCCTGCTGGACCTTCCCGCCGTGCAAGGCCTCGCGGTGGCGGGGCACATGCATGCGGGGCAGGTGCGCTTGCCGGGTCATGGCGCGCTGATCACGCCCGGCCGCGCGCCACGCTCGTGGTCGTACGGCTGGGTCGACCACCGCGGGCTGCAGGCCTGGGTGACCAGCGGCCTGGGCACCAGCATCCTGCCGGTGCGCTTCAACGCACGGCCCGAGTGGGTGCTGCTGGTGGTGGGCGCCGCCGCGGGGTGATCAGCGGCGGAACTTGCCGTCCGCGCCGATGATCGCCAGGTCGGCGAAGTCCAGCCCGGTGTGGTCGGTCGGCGAGAAGCTCACCTCGAGGCCACCGATGTCGTACTTCTGGATCGACTCCAGCGCGGCGACCACCCCGGCGCGTGTCGGGCTCTTGCCCGCGCGGCGCAGGCCTTCCACCAGCACCTTGGCGGCGGCGAAACCCTCGAGCATCGCGGGCGACACCTCGAGGCCGTTGGCCTTGGCCAGCTCCATGGCCTCGCGCACCATCGGCGAGCTGATCGAGCGTTCGTTCGGGAACACCTGGCTGATGACGATGCCGCGCGCGTGGTCGCCCAGGCTCTTCACGAACCCCGACGACGCGTTGTTCGACAGCGTGACCACCTGCGTCACCGACCCCGCGCTGCGCAGCGCCTTGATGCCTTCGGCCACGGTGTTGCCGGAGCCGATCCACATCACCGCCTGCGCCTCGGCCTTCTCCAGCGCCGGGATGATCTCGGCGTAGTTCGGCTTCTGGCGGTCGACCTTCAGGTCCAGCACCGGCTGCAGCTTGGCGCGCTCGAAGCTGCGCACGGCGCCTTTCTTCGCGTCCTGGCCGAACGAATCGTCGGCGACCACGAGCGCGATCTTCGTCATGCCGAGGTTCACCAGGTGGTCGAGCGCCTTCTCGGCCTCGCGCTGGTAGGTCGCGCGCACGTTGAACACGTACTTGTTGACCGGCTGGTGCAGCGACATCGCGCCCGTGGACGGCGCGACCAGCGCAATCCTGTGCTTCTCCAGCAAGGGCAGCAGCGATTCCGACGTCGGCGTGCCGCGCGTGAGGAACAGCGCCAGCACGTTCTTCTCTTCGACCAGCACACGCGCGTTGCCGGGCGTGAGCTTGGGATCGAACTTGTCGTCCAGCTGCAGCAGCTCGATCTTCTGGCCGTTCACGCCGCCCCTGGCGTTGACCGCGTTGATCCAGAGCTTGGCGCCGTCGGTGGTCTCCTTCACGCCGGCGGCGACGGTGCCGGAAAAGCCGGCCGTCTGGCCGATCAGCAATTGCGCGTGCGCGGAGCACAGGGACAGGCACAGCGCGGTGCCGGCGAGGAAGGAACGCAGGGGAGCTTGCATGCAGGTCGATGGAATGGACGACCTGCAATGATCGGCAAGAGCACTTCAGCAAGCGAGGGCGGAAGTCACACCTGCGGCGCAGCCGCACGACAACGTGGTGCCGGCGCGACGTCGCGTCAGCCGATCGCTTCGGCGGGCGCGATCGCGACGCCGTCGACACCGTGGCGCGCGAGCGCTTGCGCGACGAAGCCGGACGCCTTCATCTCCTCGACGAACAGCGCCAGCATGCGCGCGGCTTCCGCGCCGAACGCTTTCGGGCAGCCCATCGCCTGCCGGATCTGCATGAAGCGTCCCGGCAGCAGGCGCAGCCCGCCGTGGCGGTGCATGTCGATCTCCAGTTGCTGGCGCACGCCCGCGGCGACATCGGCGCCGTGCTGCAGGAAGTGGTCCACGACGGCAGGCGCGGAAGGCGCGCGCACGATCGTCGCCTGCTTCATCTCGCGCGTGAGGAACAGGTCGTACGCGCTGCCGTTGCCGACGACCACGCGCGTGCCGGCACGATCGACCTCCTCGTTCGCGCGCAGCGGCGATGCGTCCTTCACCAGGTACGCGCCTTCGATGACGACGTAGGACGGCGTGAACGCGATCTGCTCGCCGCGCTTGGGGTCGATGGCGAAGAAGCCGATGTCGGCCTGCCCGTTCGCGATGGCGTCCACCGACTTCGCCGCCGTGTCGACGACCACCAGCTCGAGCGGCACGCCGAGCCGCTTCCCGAACTCGGTGGCGAGATCGACGGACACGCCGCGCGCGCTGTCGCCGTCCTTGCGCGCGAGCACGGCGTTGCCGGTGTTGATGGCGGCGCGCAGGCGGCCGGTGGCGGAGAACGGCGAGCTCGTCATGCGCGGATTCTGCCTACAGCTCGCTGGCGTCCTTCAGGATGCGCCGCTTCACGACCAGCCGCACCGGCGAGCCGTCCGTTCGCTGCAGGTATGCGTCCAGCGCGTCGTTCGACCACGATGCGTACTGGCCCTCGGGCCCGTTGGATGCCATCTCCGGGCCGAACGTCGCGCGGCCCCACTGCAGGAGCGCGTCGTACGCGGCTGGCGCGGCGAGGTACTCGATGCGCTGCACCTGGCCGTCGGCCATCGCGAACGATGCGGTGAGCGGCACGCCGGCCAGGTCGATGCCCGTCGCCGACCACGCGGCCGTGAAGCCGCGGGGCGCGCGCGCCCGCTCGGCACGCAAGGTCGGCACGGCCTGCTGCAACTGCTCCGGCGTCATGCCCAGTTGCGCGCCGCCGGGAAGGACTTGCGCCCGCACCGGCGTTGCGACCAGGAGGGCGGCCAGCGCCGCCAGGCCAAGGACTGTCCTCATGGCAGCATCATGCCTGTGCCGGCATGCGATCATTCCGCCGGCACGCCCCCACCATGGCCACTCCCCTGCTCCTCGGCTGCATCGCCGACGATTTCACCGGCGCCACCGACCTGGCGAACAACCTCGTGCGCGCCGGCATGCGCGTCGTGCAGTCCATCGGCGTGCCGGACGCGCCGATCGACTGCGTCGATGCGGTCGTCGTCGCGCTGAAGTCGCGCACGATCCCGTCGCACGAAGCCGTCACGCGGTCGCTCGAGGCGCTGCGCTGGCTGCAGGCGCAGGGCTGCCGGCAGGTGTACTTCAAGGTCTGCTCCACCTTCGACTCGACGCCGCAGGGCAACATCGGCCCGGTGGCCGAGGCGTTGATGCAGGCGCTGGATGCGCCCTTCTGCTGCGTGACGCCGGCCTTCCCGGAAAACGCGCGCACGGTCTACAAGGGCCACCTGTTCGTCGGCGACGTGCTGCTGAGTGATTCCGGCATGCGGCACCACCCGCTCACGCCGATGACCGACGCGAATCTCGTTCGCGTGATGCAGGCGCAGTGCGCGCGCGAGAAAGTTGGCCTGGTCGATCACGCCGTCGTGCGCCGTGGCGCCGAAGCGGTCCGCTCGCGCATCGCGGCGCTGCAAGCCGAAGGCGTGCGCTTCGGCATCGTGGATGCGGTCGCGGACGACGACCTGCGCACGCTGGGCCGCGCCATCGCCGACGCGAAACTGGTGGTTGCGGGTTCCGGCGTCGCGATCGGATTGCCGCAGAACCACGGCCTGCAACCTTCGGCGAGCGCCGCTCAGCTGCCGCCCGCGCAGGGCACGCGCGCCGTCGTCTCGGGCAGCTGCTCGACGGCCACGAACGAGCAGGTCCGGCGCTTCGTCGCCGCCGGCGGCGCTGCGTTCGCGATCGATCCGCTGCGCCTGGCGCCCGGTGACGACGTCGTGGGCGAGGCCCTCGCCTTCCACTTGTCATTCCGGCGAAAGCCGGAATCCATGTCGTCGCCACTGCTCGTCTATTCCACGGCGGACCCTGATGCCGTGAAGTCCGTGCAAACGCGACTCGGCGTCGCCGAAGCCGGCGCCATGGTCGAGCGCGTCCTCGCCGCCATCGCCAAGGGTTTGGTGGACCAGGGCGTCCGCCAGCTCGTCGTCGCGGGTGGCGAAACCAGCGGCGCCGCGGTGCAGGCGCTGGGCGTGCGGCAGATGCGCATCGGTCCCCAGATCGATCCGGGCGTGCCGTGGTGCCACGCGCGTGCGACGGCCTGCGACGCCGACGTGCACCTCGCGCTGAAGTCCGGCAACTTCGGCGGCCCCGACTTCTTCACCCGCGCGTTCGAGGTGCTCGCATGACCGAAACGCAGGCGCGCGACGAGATCTGCCGCGTCGGCCGCAGCCTGTTCGAGCGCGGCTATGTGCACGCGACGGCCGGCAACGTCAGCGTGCGCCTCGAGGACGGCAGCTTCCTGATCACGCCGACCGAGGCCTGCCTGGGTTTCCTCGACCCGGTGAAGCTGGCCAAGGTGGACGCGCAGGGCCAGCAGGTGGCGGGCGACCGCGCCAGCAAGACGCTGGCGCTTCACCGGCGCATCTACGACGCCGCCGGCGCTGCCACGCGCTGCGTGATCCACACGCACAGCACGCATTGCGTCGCGCTCACGCTGCGACCCGTCGACGGCGACCTGCTGCCGCCGATCACCCCTTACTTCGTGATGAAGGTCGGCCACGTGCCCGTGGTGCCGTACCACCGCCCCGGCGATCCCGCCGTCGGCGACCTCGTCGCGGCGCACATCGAGCGTGCGCGCCAGGCCGGCGCACCGATCCGCGCCGTGATGCTCGCGCGCCTCGGCCCCAACGTGTGGCACGACACGCCCGCGCAGGCGATGGCCGTGCTGGAGGAACTGGAAGAGACGGCCAAGCTGTGGCTGCTCGCGCAGCCCAAGCCCGAGCCGCTCGGCGCCGCCCAGATCCAGGAGCTGCGCGACGCGTTCGGTGCGGCTTGTTGAGTTGGGCGGCACGCTGCGCTTCGCCTTGGATCTCAACGCAGAGGACGCAGAAAGGGGGCAGAAGACACGGAAGAAGACGGTGAATGTGTCTCCTTCTGCGCCTTCTGCCCCCTCTTCTGTCTTCCCTCTGCGTTGAAGCTAGCCAGCCCGAACGCAGTGAAGGGCGCTACGCTCAGCGGAATCGCGGGTTGTACGGCGCGCGGTCGTAGCGGTTGGCCACGCCGTCGCGGTCGGCATCGCCCCACGGGCCGTTGAGCGCGACACGGCGATCGTCGCGGCGGTCGTAGCGGTTCGGGATGCCGTCGCGGTCGGCGTCGCCCCAGGCGCCGCGCTGGTCGACGCGGCGCACGGGCGCCTGCACGTAGCGCGGCTGCACCGGCACCGGCGCGGGCCGCACGTGGACCGGGGCCTGGTGCACGACCACCGGGGCGGGCTGCACGACCACCGGCGCATGGCGCACCGGGGTGCCCACGGTCACGGAGATGATGGCGTCCCCGATGCCCTGGGCCCGCGCGCCCGTGGCAGCGGCGAGGCTGCCGAGCGCGATGGCGACGGCGACGATGGACTTGGTGGTGAAGACGCTTTGCATGGATCACTCCTTGGTTAGGAGCCTCGATGGTGCGAGCGGGGCATTGAACCGTTCCTGAACGCGGAGCCGCGCCGTGTATCGCTCCGGCAAAGTTCAGGTGAACGCTGCGCGAGCACTGCGAGCCCTTGCTGGTGCTGCAGCCCCCGACGGCGGGATGCAGCGCCGTCCTACGACATTCCGCACGCACGACTGCGACAACCGGGTCCTCACTCCGTACTGCAGTTGGGACGCCTCGATGGAACCGAACGGAAGGAAGTTCGCCTGGTCCGTGTTCGTCGCGATCCTGTGCGTGGTCTTGCCGGCCACGCGGCTCGGCGCACCGCGCGCCGTCGCGTCCGAGCCCGTCGAGGCGTCGCCGTGCGGCGCGCAGGCCGCCGGCCAGTGGCTGCGCGTGGGCAAGGCGGTGAGCCCCAAGCTCAGCGCGAAACAGCGCCCGTGCGAGCGCCGCCCGCTGACCACCTGATCCTGCCGCCGCGGCCTAAGATGGCCGCCCCGCCCCGCAGGAGAACGCCATGGCCAGCGACCGCACCATCCTCGACCACATCAACGAGCTCGTCGACGAGGAGAAGCGCCTGCGCGCAACCACGCCCGCGGCCGAAGCCGCGTCGCGGCTGCGGAATGTCGAGGAGCAGCTCGACCAGTGCTGGGACCTGCTGCGGCAGCGGCGCGCCTTGCGCGAATTCGGCGAGGACGCGGACAAGGCCGCGCCGCGCGACCCGCGGACGGTCGAGAACTACCAGGGTTGAGCCCGCAGGGATAATGCCTGCGTGATCGCCCGCCACGCCCCACGCTTCCTTGCCCGCCTCGTGCTGGCGTGGTTCCTCGGGTTCGTGGCGATGGCGGGAGTCGCGCCGATGCTGGCCCAAGCCCAGCCGATCGGCGCCATCTGCACCAGCTCGTCGGATGCGGGCGGCACGCACGACGACGGCACCACGCCGGCGCCGCACGTGCTGAAGTGCGCCCTGTGCGCCGGCTGGTCGGCGCCGCCGCCGGTCGTCACGGTGGAGGTCGCCGCGCCGCAGCCGCTCGCGCATGCCGTGCAGCCCGTCGTCGCCGCTCGCATCGCGGCGCTCACGCGGGCCCCGCTGCCCGCGCGCGGCCCCCCGCTCGCCTGACATCGCCGTCCCCCGGAACGCCACGGCGTGCCGGGGCGTCCATGTCACGGAGAGCGAACCATGCGAATCCATCCACTGGCCGCCGCGTTGGCGGCCGCCTTCCCATTGGCTGCGCAAGCGGTCCATGAAGTCCCCACGAAGGACCTCGGCGTCGTCAACGTCACCGGCAGCGCGCCGACGTCGTTGCCGACGCAGGTGCCCACGACCACCGAGACCATCACGCGCGACCAGGTCGAGCGCTCGATCAACGCGACGGACAGCGAGGACGCGCTCAAGTACTTCCCCAGCCTGCTGGTGCGCAAGCGCTACGTGGGCGACTACAACCACGCGATCCTGTCCAGCCGCGCCTCGGGCACGGGCAACAGCGCGCGGTCCGCCGTGTATGCCGACGGCATCCTGCTGTCCAACTTCCTGGGCAACGGCGTGGGTGGCCTGTCGTTCCCGCCGCGCTGGGGCCTGGTGACGCCGGAGGAGATCGAGCGCGTCGACGTGATGTACGGCCCGTTCTCGGCGGCGTACCCGGGCAACTCGGTGGGCGCCGTGGTCGACTACGTGACGCGCATGCCGGCGAAGCTGGAAGGCCACGCCAAGCTGGGCTGGTCCAAGCAATCGTTCGACCTGTATGCGACGCACGAGCGCCTGCCCGCGTGGCAGGCCAGCGCATCGCTCGGCAGCAAGGCGGGCGACTGGTCATGGTGGTTCAACGTCAACCGCACCGACAGCCAGGGGCAGCCGCTGACCTTTGCCTCGCGCCAGGGCACGGTGTCGCCAGGCGCCGGTGCGGTGGCCGGCCGCAGCCCCACCGATGCGCCGCTGTCCTACGTCGCGGCGCAGACGCAGTACCACTCGGTGCAGGACCACGCGAAGGCGAAGGTGGCGTACGACATCACGCCGACGCTGCGGGCATCGGCGCTGCTCGGGTGGTGGACCAACCGTGCGACGGGCCGCTCCTCCAGCTACCTGCAGGACGCGTCGGTGCTGACCGGCGCGGACCTGCCGCTCACCGACGAATCGCTCACGCATGCGATGCAGGGCCTGTCGCTCAAGCAGCACACGCAGGGCACCTGGGACTGGGAGGTGGCGGCCAGCCATTACGGCTACGTGCGCGACACCAAGCGGCAGAACGCGGTGTCGAACACGCCGCCGCAGGCGCTGGCCGGCGGACCCGGCACCATCGCCGACGGCAGTGGCACGGGCTGGACCACGCTGTCGGCGCGCGGCACCTGGCGACCGCAAGGGCTCCGCGGGGCGCACATCCTGGACTTCGGCATGCAGCAGGACCGCTACCTGCTGCAGTACGTGACGTCGGCGATCGCGGGCAATTGGCGCACCGACGCGGCAGGCCCCGTCGCCAGCGACGTCGGCGGTCGCACCGCACTGCGCAGCCTGTGGGCGCAGGACAGCTGGCGCTTCGCGCCGAAATGGAAGACCGTGCTGGGCCTGCGCGCGGAGGAATGGACCGCGAGCGAGGGGCGCACGCGCATCGCCACCGCGACGCCGCCCGTGAGCAACGACTGGCCGCAGCGCCGCGAACGCCACGTTTCGCCGAAAGCGGCGCTGTCCTGGCAGGCGACCGACGCCACGATCCTGAAGGCCTCGCTCGGGCGCGCCGTGCGCTTCCCGACCGTCGCCGAGCTGTACGGCGCGACGTCGACGACCAACTCGCAGTTCGTCAACGATCCCTCGTTGCGGCCGGAGAAGTCGTGGACCGGCGAGCTCACCGCCGAACGCGTGCTGGGCAACGCCACCGTGCGGATCACCGCCTTCGCCGAGACGACGCGCGACGCGCTGTACACGCAGACCGGTTTCGATCCTGCCGCCAACCGCAACGTCAGCCGCGTGTCCAATGTCGGCCGCATTGCCACGCGCGGCCTGGAACTGGCCGGCAGCGGCGAGGACGTGGGCCTCAAGGGCCTGGACCTGTCGGGCGGCGTGACCTACGCGCACTCGGTGATCCGGGAGAACGCCGGCTTCGTCGCGCTGCCCGGCGACACGGTCGGCAAGCGGCAGCCGAACATCCCGCGCTGGCGCGCGAATGCGCTGGCGGTCTACCGCTGGACGCCCGCCTTCAGCACCAGCCTGGGCGCGCGCTATAGCAGCCGCCAGTTCCGCACGCTGGACAACAGCGACACCAACGGCTTCACCTACATGGGCGTCAGCCGCTTCTTCGTCGCCGACCTGCGCGCGCAGTGGAAGATCGACAAGACCTTCACCGTCGCCGCCGGCATCGACAACGTCGGCAACGCCACCTACTGGAACTTCCACCCCTACCCGCAGCGCACCTGCGTCGCCGAGCTGCGCGCCGACTTCTGAGGACCCCCATGCAACGCATCGCCATCGCCATCGCCATCGCCTCGCTCGCCGCCGCCGCGGCGCAGGCCCACGTCGTGCTGGAGTACAAGGTCGCGCCCGCGGGCAGCTACTACAAGGCCAGCTTCCAGGTCGGCCACGGCTGCGGGAAGTCCGCGACGCGACAGGTCGTCGTGCAGGTCCCCGACGCCGTCGTGTCCGCGCACCCGCAGCCCAAGGCGGGCTGGACGGTCGCGATCGACAAGGCCGGCGAACGCGCCACGCGCATCACCTGGACCGCGAAGGGAGACGCCGACAAGCTGCCCAGCGACTTCTACGACGAATTCCAGCTGATGGCCAAGCTGGCCGCCGAGCCTGCCACGCTCTACTGGCCCGTGGTGCAGGTCTGCGACGAGGGCCGCGCCGAATGGACCCAGGTGCCCGCGGCGGGCCAGGCAGCGTCCGACCTCAAGTCACCCGCGGCGGTGCTGGAGGTGCTGCCGAACGAGGGTGGGGGGCACAAGCACTGAAAAGCGGAGCCTTCAACAGCCGCAATGGCGGCACCGGCCTCAGCCCTGTTGGACGCAGGCGTCCGGCAGCAGCTGGAACACGTCGCCGTGCGCCATGCTGCGCGCGCGCAGGCGCGGGACGATGCCGTCGTCGAGTTCGACGCGGGTGCGCTCGCCCTGGTACTCGGCCTCGAACTTGTAGCGCCCGGACCGGGCCGCGGCGACGGCGTCCTGCACGGCGAGGCGCCACGGGCGCTTGCCGTTGAGGCCGTGCAACGCGACGATCTCGTTGTCGTCGCGCTCGACGGCGGTGATGACGAGGCGCACGGACGGCGCGCGGAGGGATTCACTGGGAGCTCTTGGCACGCGCCGATCATGCGGCCGCGGCTGAGCGGCGCTTGTAGGAAACGGCAGAGACATGCATGGAGCGGCCATTGAAGCGTTGGATGGAAGCTGCAGGCAAGTCTCGTCGCCCCCGCGGAGGCGGGGACCCACCGCTTCCGCGATCCCATGCAGGTGGGAGCGATGGATTTCCGCCTCCGCGGGAATGACGAGAGGCACCCCTGCCATGATCACGCGCATGCCGATCCTCCAGCGCCTGCGTGACTGGGCACGGCGCATCAAGCGCGATGGCGTCACGCTCTGGTTCGCGGCACGCGACCCGCGCACGCCGTGGACCGTCAAGGCGCTGTGCGCGTTCGTGGTCGCCTATGCGCTCAGCCCGATCGACCTGGTGCCGGACTTCATCCCGGTGCTCGGCTACGTCGACGACGTGCTGCTGCTGCCCGGCCTGATCTGGCTGGCGGTGCGGCTGTTGCCGCGCGAAGTGGTCGAGGACAGCCGCACGAAGGCCGACGACTGGATGGCGCTCGAGGGCGGCAAGCCGGTGAGCCGCGCCGGCATCGCCCTCGTGGTGGTCGCGTGGGTCGCGATCGGCGTCGGCGGCTGGTGGTGGATCGCGGGGCGCTGACCAGCTCAGGCCCGCAGTGACGCCCCGTCGGGCGTGGGAGCCGGTTCGTTTTCGACCAGCGGCAGCGACACCGTGAACGTGCTGCCGCGGCCATCGCCGTCACTGTGCGCCGCCACCTCGCCGCCTTGCAGTGCCACCAGGCGCGCGACGAGCGCCAGGCCGATGCCCAGCCCGCCTTGCGAACTGGACTGGTGGCGCTCGACCTGCTCGAACATGCCGAACACCTTGCCCAGGTCGGCGGCGGGGATGCCCAGCCCGTTGTCGCGCACGCTCACGAGCGCGCGGCTGCCCTCGCGCCGCACCTCCACTTCGATGCGGCCGTTGCCACGCGGCGTGTACTTGGCCGCGTTGCCCAGCAGGTTGGCCACGACTTGTGCGAGGCGGGCGCGATCGCCCACGATCCACAGCGGCGGGTCCGGCAGCCGCAGCACCAGCACGTGGCCGAGCGCTTCGATGCCGGCCTGCGCCGCGGCGGCCGCGTGGCCGACGACGTCGCCAAGGTCCAGGCGCTGCAGGTCCAGGCGTACCTTGCCGCTGTTGACACGCGAGATGTCGAGCAGGTCGTCGACCAGGCTGCGCAACTGGCCGACCTGCTCGCGCATGATGTCCCGCGCACGCCGCGACGCGGCCGACGCCGGATCGCTGCGGTCGAGGATGCTCAGGGCGTTGAGCACGGGGCCCATCGCGTTGCGCAGCTCGTGCGACAACGTCGCGAGGAACTGCGTCTTGCGCTGGTCGGCCTCCTGCAAGTGGGCCGCGATCGCTCGCATGCGCTCGGCGACGGCGGCGGACTCGGTGGCCGTCACGCGGTCGGCTGCCGCGCGCCGGCGCTGCTCCTGGCGCTGCTCGAAGGTGAGCACGACCCCGCCGATGGCCATGGCCAGCAGCAGCAGGCCGATGGTCACACCGGTGGCTGTGCGCGACCACGACGCCAGCACGTCGGCTTCCTGCACGGCCACGACGACCACCAGCGGCTGTGTGTCGAGGGCCCGGTAGGCGACGATGCGCCGCATGTCCTTCCACGGCGCGCCGTCCGTTTCGAACTGGCCCGACGATCCCCGGTGGAGAAAGTCCGCGAACACTGGCAGCTGCGCGTAGGAGCGGCCCACGTGGCTGTCGTGCGGGAAGCCGGCCAGCACCCGGCCGTTCTTGTGGAACAGGGTGAGCTGCCGGCCACTGCCCAGCCCCAGCTTGCGGTACAGGTGCGAGACGGTCCCGAGCTGCACGGCGGCGACAGCGACGCCACCGAAGCTGCCGTCGGGCCGCGTGATGCGGCGGCTGGAAGCGACGAACCAGCCGGTGCCGGACCGGCTCTGCAGCGCCTCGGACACGTGCCGCTGCAGCGTCGGTGCCTCCAGGTAGGCCCGGAAGTAGCTGCGGTCGGCGAGCGACACGTCCGGCGTCTTGGGGTAATCGGTGTCGTGCTGGACGAAACCGTCGGGCCCGACGATGTAAAGCGCCCGCACGGTCGGCAGGTGGCGAAGCTGCGCCCGCATCAGCTCGCGCACGGCCGGATCATGCCGGCGCGCCTTCGAGCTGGCCAGGTGCTGCGCCAGGCCGGCGATGGCGATGTCGACGGACTCGAACGTGCGCGCCGTGTTCTCCTCGAGAACCGACGCGAGCATGGCCGCGTCCTCGTGCGCCTGCTCGAGCAACAGGTGGCGTTCGCGCAGCAAGCCCCCTGCCGCCAGCGCCGCGACGAGCGCAAAGACCAAGCTGCCCGCGACCACGCTCGGCTGGAGCGAGCGGCGCAGGATGCCGGGGCGGCCGATGCTGGGCATGGGACCTTGGCGAGCGTGGCGGGGGAACCATCCTGCGCTGCCGTGGCCCAGCGGTATGCAGGGGGAACCCGGAGTGGCGTGTGCAGGAGTTCACGCTCCGGCAGGGCATCGCCTACACGGGTGGTCCGGCAGCCCATCCGCTGTCGTCCCGAACCGACATGAGAACGCCAGCATGACCGACGCCCTCGCCACGCGACAGTCCCGAGACTGGTTGCACCGGCCGACGCGCCGGGTTTGTTCAACGCACAACTCCAAGGAGTCCCTCCAGATGAAAGCCACCCTCCTCCTCGCCAGCGCCGCGCTGATCGCCGGTTCCGCCTTCGCCCAGACCGGGACGCCGGGCAATTCCGCGGCCGGCGGGACCGGTTCGCAGGCCGCCAGCGACTTCAACGTGCCGAAGGCCGGCGCGCGCGCGACGACCGGCGACACGGCGGCGCAGCAGCAATCGGACAGCGCGACGGCCAACCGCGACAGCAAGGGCGCCGAGAGCTCGCAGCTGCAGAACAGCGGCACGGCTGCCGGCAGCAACGCCGCCACGATGGGCGCCGGCCCGGCCTCGACCGCCACGCCGAGCACCTCGCCGTCGACCAGCAGCTCGCTGGATTCGTCCAGCAGCTCCAGCGCCCCGGCCGCCAGCACCTCGTCCAGCGACACCTCCTCGTCGTCGTCCACGATGGGCGCCGGCAGCAGCAGCTCCGATTCGACCAGCAGCAACAGCCAGTCGCGCGCGGCTCGCGCCGACCGGAACTGACCTTGCGAGGGGCGGCGCAGCCGCCTCACGCGAGGTCATCCCCGCGAAGGTGGGGATCCATGCGGCAAGCACTCGTGGATTGCGGATCGAGTCCGCAATGACGACTCTGCTTCCTACAGTGGCGCCGGGGCGGGCAACGCCTTCGGCGCCACTTCCACGTCCGGCGCCGACAGCGGCAGCCGCACGCGGAAGGTCGCGCCGCGGCCGCGGCCCGCGCTGCTGGCCTCGATCCGGCCACCGTGCAGCTGGACGATCGTCCTGGCGATGGTCAGCCCGATGCCCAGGCTGCCCGGGTCCGCTTCGCCGTGCCCGAGCCGCACGAACATCTCGAACATCCGCACGCCCTCGGCTTGCGTGAAGCCGACGCCGTCGTCGCTGACCTCGAGCACCGCCTCGCCCTCTTCCTCGGCCACCCGGACCTCGATGTGGCCGCCGCGGCCCGTGTAGCGGCTGGCATTCGTCAGCAGGTTGACGAGCACCTGGCACAGCCGGTCCGCATCCGCGTGCACGATCACCGGCATCGGCGCATGTCGCACGACCAGCTGCTGGGCCTTCTGCTGCATCAGCGGCACCAGGGCGTCGGCGCAGTCCTGCACCAGGCCGTCCAGCGCCACCGGTGCGGTGCGCAGTTGCAGTTCGCCCCGCCCCACGCGGCCGATGTCGACCAGGTCGTCCACCATGCGCGTGAGCAGCGCGAGCTGGCGATCCACCAGCGCGCGCGCATGGGCCTGCCGCTGCGGATCGACCGTGGACTGCCACAGCGCCATCCCGTTGCGCACCGTGGCCAGCGGGGTGCGCAACTCGTGCGAGACCTGCGCGAGGAAACGCGTCTTGTGCGCGTCCACCTCGCGCAGCGCCTGCGCCTGCTGCTCAAGTTCCTCGCCGCGGCGCACGAGCTCGGCGTCGCGCTGGCGGATCGCGACGGCGGTCTCGCCCAGCGCGTGCTGCAGCACCTGCAGCTCCTCGATGGCCGAGGCCGGCATGGCGGGCACTTCCCCCGCCCGCAGGTCCGACGCGCGCTGCGCGAGCACCGCGATCGGGTCGGCGATGCGGCGGCTCAGCCACGTCACCAGCGCGGCCGCCGCGAGCAGCGACAGCAGCAGGCCGGTGGCCAGCAGCGCCGCGGCGCGCTGGCCACCGCCGACGATGAGGTGGGCGGGCATCGCGAAGCCGATCGTCCAGCCGGTGAGCTTCGAGCGGTTGAACGCGGTGTAGGTGTCGCGGCCCTCGAGCGTGTGCCCCCGGTACCAGCCCTCCTCCGCGCGCGCGGTTTCCGACCGGAACTGCTCGGATGCGAGCTGGCCCGGCGGAACGGCCGGCACGCGCGCGATGAGGCGGCCGTCGGTGCCGGACAGCCCGCTGACCCAGTCGCCGGGCAGGTGCTGGCGCTCGATGGTGCGCTGGAATGCGGCCGGGTCGACGACGGCGGTCAGGACCTGGCGGACGTGCCCGTCGCGCACCACCGGCATCCGCACCTTGATGCCGGCCTCGTTGCCCAGTTCGGCGGAAAACGTGACGTCGCTGACGGTCGGGCGGCCTTCGATGGCCGCCTGCAAGGTGCGGGTTTCGATCGGCACCTGCGGCAACCGGGTGCCCCAGGGCAGCCGGGCATTGGCTAGTTGCCGCCCTCGCGTGTCCTGCAGCACGAGGTTGCGCCACGTCGGCTGCGTGCCCAGCACGGTGCGCGCTTCGCCATGGAAGCCCTGCCAGTCGCCGCGATCCAGCGTCCGCGACATCGCGAGCGCCCGCAGCGTGCTGATCGAATCGCGCAGCTCGGCGTCGATGGCTTCCAGGGTCGCGCGGTTGCGCACCTTGGCCGCTTCGACGATGGCCTGGTTCTCGGTGCGCACCACGTGCGCCAGCGCGAACAGGGCCAGGACCAGGACGGGCACGGCCGCGGCGGCCGCGAGGAGGAACAGGCTGGAGCGCAAGCGCATCGGCGCACCCTAGCACCCGCGCCTGACCTGCACCAGTCCGCGGTGCAACGCACATGGCCGCGCCATGTGTTTCAGCACAGCCCTCCCGGCAGCGCAAGGCCACGGCTGCGCTGCACGGAAGAGCCAGCATGCGCCCACTCAGCCAGAAGTGTCTTGGGCCGGTACCCCAAGGCCGGCGCCCTGCGCTAACCTGCATGCGCCCGCGCCGTTCCCCGCGCGGGGCGGGGAGCACCGATCGCATGGACACCGTCTTCGGCCTCGACACCGTGCTGCTGTCACGCGTGCAGTTCGGCTTCACGATCGCCTTCCACATCGTCTTCCCCGCCTTCACGATCGGCCTGTCGGCGTTCATCGCGACGCTCGAAGTCCTGTGGCTGCGCAGCAAGGCGCCGCACCTGCACACGCTGGCACGCTTCTGGACCAAGGTGTTCGCGGTGTCGTTTGCGATGGGGGTGGTGTCCGGCATCGTGCTCGAGTACCAGCTGGGCACCAACTGGGCGCGCTTCGGCGCGATCATCGGCAACACGCTGGCGCCGCTGTTCGCCTACGAGGTGCTCACGGCGTTCTTCCTCGAGGCGAGCTTCCTGGGCGCGATGCTGTTCGGCTGGAACCGCTTCCCGCCCTGGCTGCACGTGACGTCCTCGATCCTCGTGGCCCTGGGCACGGCCCTGTCGGGCTTCTGGATCCTCGCCGCCAACAGCTGGATGCACACGCCGGCCGGCTTCGCCATCCAAGACGGGATCACCTACCCGGTCGACTGGGTGAAGGTGATCTTCAACCCCAGCTTCCCCTACCGCTTCGCGCACATGATGACGGCGGCGTACCTCACCACCTCGCTGGTGGTCGCCGCGGCTGGCGCGCGCTACCTGCTCGTGGGCCGTCACGAAGCCGAGGCGCGCACGATGCTCAAGATGGGGCTGGGCATGCTCGCGATCCTCGCGCCGGTGCAGGCCTTCATCGGCGACCTGCACGGCCTCAACACCTTGGAGCACCAGCCGGCCAAGGTCGCAGCGATCGAGGCGCACTGGAAGGACGAGGGCCACGCCGTGCCGCTGGTCCTGTTCGCGTGGCCTGACCCGAAGAACGAGCGCAACGACTTCGAGATCGCCGTGCCGCAGCTGGGCAGCATCATCCTCACGCACACCTGGGCCGGCAGCTTCAAGGGACTGTCCGACTTCCCGCGCGACGAGCGGCCGCCGGTCGCGCCGGTGTTCTTCAGTTTCCGTGCGATGGTGGGCATCGGGCTGCTGATGATCGCGACCGGCTGGATCGGCGTGTGGCTGCTCTGGCGCCAGCGCATCGCGCAGGCCCGCTGGTTCCTGCGACCGCTGCAGCACGCATGGCCGCTGGGCTTTGCCGCCATCATCTTCGGGTGGATGGTCACCGAGATCGGCCGCCAGCCCTGGATCGCGCACGGCGTGCTGCGAACTGCGGACGCGGTGTCGCCAGTCACGCCGCACCAAGTGCTGGTGTCGCTGGCGCTGTTCGTGCTCGTCTACGGCGTCGTGTTCGGCATCGGCATCTGGTACATCCAGCGCATGATCCGCAAGGGCCCGCAACCGCACGAGCCGGGGCCGGAGACCTTGCCGAACCGGCCGCTCGCGGGTGGACGACCGGACCCCACCGACGACGACTCGGCAACGGCACGCAAGGGAGCGGTGGCGACATGATGCAGGTCAGCGACATCCTCCCCGTCATCCTGGCCCTGGTGCTGGGACTCTCGGTCGTGCTGTACGTCGTGCTCGACGGGTTCGACCTCGGCATCGGCATGCTGTTCTTCGCGTTCCACGAGGAGCACGAGCGCGACCTGGTGATGAACTCGGTCGCGCCGTTCTGGGACGGCAACGAGACCTGGCTGGTGCTCGGCGGCGTGACGCTGTGGGCCGCGTTCCCGAAGGCGTTCGCGATCATCATGCCGGCGATGTACCTCCCGGTGGTTCTGCTGCTCCTGGCGCTGATCTTTCGCGGCGTCGCGTTCGAGTTCCGCTGGGTCGCCAAGCCGCATCACCGGCCGTGGGACTGGGCGTTCGCCGCCGGCTCGCTGCTGGCGGGCTTCGCGCAGGGACTGGTGCTTGGCGGCATCCTGGAAGAGATCCCGGTGCGCGACGGCCAGTTCGCCGGCCACCCGCTCTGGTGGCTGTCGCCGTTCTCCGTGATGTGCGGTCTCGCCGTGGTGACCGGCTACGCGCTGCTGGGCGTGGGCTGGCTGCTGCTGAAGACGCGCGGCCCCGTGCACGACCGCGCGCGCGAACTCGGGCCCTGGCTGCTGGGTGCGCTGCTGCTTTTCATCGGGCTGGTGAGCGTGTGGACGCCGCTCGCGTCGCAGCGCATCGCCGACCGCTGGTTCACCTTCCCCAACTTCCTGATGCTCGCGCCGCTGCCCGTGCTGACCGCACTGTTCGCGGCCCTGTGCTGGTACAGCCTGCGCCGCGGCGGCGAGCTGATGCCCTTCCTGAGCTCGATCGCGATCTTCCTGATGGCGTTCCTGGGACTTGTCGTCTCGAACATCCCCTATCTCGTGCCACCCACCATGACCGTGTGGCAAGCCGCGTCGCACGAGACCTCGCAGATCTTCCTGCTGGTCGGCGAAGCGATCCTGATCCCGGTGATCCTGGCGTACACGGTGCTCACGTTCTGGTTGTTCAGAGGCAAGCTGGAACGGGGGCAGGGGTACCACTAGGTTGTCGTTCCGGCGAACGCCGGAATCCATGCCTGAGGTTTGTCATTCCGGCGGAAGCCGGAATGACAGCAATCGGGAGCGATGGGTCCCCGCCTCCGCGGGGACGACGAAGGGCCGCTAGCCCCGCGCCGCCTTCAGCTTGGCCGCATACCTCGTCGCCTCGGCTTCATTGCCCAACCCGCGGTGCAGGTGCTCCAGCTCCTCGTACACATACGGATCGGGCTTGCCGTCCGCATCCCATTCGCGCTCCAGGCGCTGCTGGATCGCGAGCGCCTCCTGCAACTCGCCTTTCGCGCGCAGGCTGCTGGCGATCATCCAGTGCGCGATGCGCATGTTCCCGGTCCTGCCGGCCAGCTCGTGCGCCGCGAGCGACTTGCGGTAGTTCGTGATCGCCTCGTCGTAGCGGCCCGCGAGGTGGTGCGCATAGCCGACGTTGTTGTACAGCGAGCCGGCCCAGCCTTTTGCCGCAGGCTGCGACGAAGCTTCCATGTACGCGATGGCCTTCTGGTTCCAGGCCAATTGCTGCTCGGGCTCGTTGTCGACCATCACCATCATGTGCAGCGCGTCGATCGCCAGCCGGTCCAGGCGTGCGTCGCGCGCAAGCTCGAACGCGCGCATGTACAGCGACCTGGCACGCTCGCGGTTCTCCGCCGTGCGCAATGCGGGCGGATGCGCCGGCGACGCCCAGGTGCGGCCGGACTCGAGCAGCCACATCACCTTCGCCTCCGTGGACGCACCGGCAAAGGCCGGCTCGATCTCCGCGAGCACCGCCCGCGCCTTGTCGAAGTCCTTGCGCAACCCGTGCGTGCGCGCGATCTGCGTGCGCAGGATGAACGCATCGTCGGGCGCCGCGCTGACGACCGCCGCCTGGAAGCGCTGTTCGGACAGCGCCGGGTTGCCGTAGTCCCACAGCGGACCGGGATCGATGGGCATGCGAAGACTCCTGCGTTTCAGCGGAACACCGGTGCGCGCTTCTCCATCCCGGCCCGCACCGCTTCCTGCTGGTTGGCGCTGCCGATCAGGCGCTGCTGCTCGTGCGCTTCAAGCTGCAGCACGCGCGCGGCATCGACGGGCGATGCGGCGCGCAGCAGGCGCTTGGCGGCGCGGATCGCGTCGGGACTGTGGCTCGCGACCTGGCGCGCGGTCTCCATCGCGGTGGCCAGCGGATCGTCGACGGCACGCGTTGCCAGACCCAAAGTGACCGCCTCGTCGCCGCGCACGATGCGGCCGGTGAACACCAGTTCGCGCACGACGTCGGCGCGCGCCAGTTCGGCCAGCAGGACGCAACCGGACATGTCGGGCACCAGCCCCCAGCGCACCTCCATCACCGACAGCTGGGTTTGCGGATGCACGTAGCGGATGTCCGCGCCCAGCGCGACCTGAAGCCCGCCACCGAAGGCGACGCCGTGCACCGCGGCGATGACCGGCACCGGCAGTTCGCGCCAGCCCCAGGCCACGTGCTGCCAGCGGTTGGCCAGGCCGTGCGTGCGCGCGGCGAGTTCACCGATGTCGCCTTCACCGCCGCTGAACGAGAGGCTCCCGAAGTCCAGCCCCGCGCAGAACCCGCGCCCCTCGCCGTGCAGCACGACGGCACGCACGCGCGCGTCGCGGCGCAGCGTGACGATGGCGTCGTTGATGGCGTCGAACATCGCCGGGTCGAGCGCGTTCATCTTGTCCGCGCGGGTGAGCGCCACCTGCGCGATGCCCTGCGCGTCGACGTCGACGCGAACCCGTTGTTCCTGCATGGAAGGCCTCCTGTGCGTGGCACTGTAGCCGTTGCGCGCGCGCCCGCGTAGCATGCGCCGCATGCACAGCTTCTCCAACGCCCACGTCTTCGTCGCCGGTGGCACCAGCGGCATCAACCTCGGCATTGCGCTGGCGTTCGCCCGCCAGGGCGCGCGGGTCGCCGTGCTCAGCCGCTCGCCCGACAAGGTGCAGGCAGCCACGCAGGCCCTGCGCGAGGCGGGCGCGGCCGACGTGGCCGGCTTCGCGGCCGACGTGCGCGATGCCGCGGCGGTCTCGCAGGCGCTGGCCGATGCGGCCGGCAAGTGGGGGCCGATCGACGTGCTGGTGTCCGGCGCCGCCGGCAACTTCGTGGCGGCGGCCGGCGACCTGTCGCCCAACGGCTTCAAGGCGGTGGTCGACATCGACCTGCTGGGCACCTTCCACGTCGTGCGCGGCGCCTGGCCGCACCTGCGCAAGCCGGGCGCCAGCATCGTCAACATCACCGCGCCGCAAGCGGTGCTGCCGATGCCGATGCAGGTGCATGTGTGCGCGGCCAAGGCCGGCATCGACCAGCTCACGCGCACGCTGGCGCTCGAATGGGGCAGCGCGGGCGTGCGCGTCAACGCGGTGTCGCCCGGGCCGATCGAGGGCACGGAAGGCATGGCGCGGCTGGCGCCGTCGCCGCAGGCGCTGAAGGCCTGGACGCGCGCCGTGCCCCTGGGCCGCTTCGGCACGCCCGACGACATCGCGCGCGCGGTGCTGTGGATGTCGTCGCCCGACGCGTCGTACGTGACGGGCGTGGTGCTGCCGGTCGATGGCGGCATCCAGCTCGGCGGCTCCAGCGCGTTCACGCGCGCGTCCGGCGGCTGACAGCGCCGGGCGCGCCACTCACGGCTCAGGTCTCGGGGCGCGGATCGCGCAGGTGCGCATGCAGGCGGGTGAACAGGTCATCGGCGGCGCGCCGCAGTTGGGTCGCCAGCATCGCGGCGTCGCGGTACTCGGGGCTGTTGGACGCCTGCCCGTGGGACGCCAGGGTGAGTTCGGCCTCGATGGCGCGGCGCTCGGCTTGCAGCCAGTCGGTGGTGAGCGCGTCGCGGTCGGTCATGACGGCTCGCATGTTAATGCGATGTGTGAGCCCTGTGAACCCATCCATGTCGCAACGTCGGCCCTGTCCGACATGGGGCCGCCGCACGCCTTCGTACAGTTGCGCGGACGGGAGCAGTGGCTTTGAAGCACGACGACAGGGACGCCGACACGACGCAGCCCGGGATTCCCCTGGGGTTGACGCGCCGACCGCAACGCAGCGGCGAAGGCATGGACAGCATCGTCAGCCACCTGCGCGACGAGGCGTCACAGCGGCCAGGCAGCGACGAGGCTGCCACCGATCCCGGCAAGCCGGCGCCCTGATCAGCCCCCGCGGAGTCGCAGCGCCGCTTCGCGCGCGCCCATCTTCTGCGCCGCCGACAGGGCGTCGTCGCCCGCCAGGTCGTGTCGCGTCGCGTCCGCCCCGCGCGCCAGCAGTTCGTCGACGATCGCCACCCGGTTGAACATCGCCGCCGTCATCAGCGCGGTCCGCCCGTCCGGCCCGTGCCCGTCGACCGGCGCGCCGCCGTCCAGCAACGCTCGCACCACGTCGGGAAATCCCTTGTAGGCGGCCGCGGCCAGCGGCACCTGCCCGCGGTCGTTGGCCAGCAAGGGATCCGCGCCCGCCCGCAGCAACGCGCCGACGAGCGCCACATGGCCGTGGTACGCCGCCAGCATCAGCAGGGTGTCGCCCTTGTCATTGCGCAGGTTGGCCGGCAATCCGCGGTCCAGCAGCGGCTGCAACGCCGCCAGGTCGCCGGCGCGCACGCGCTGGAAGACTTCGCGGGCCAGTTGCAGCGTGTCGTCGTCGAGCATGGGGCGACGATACCGTGTGCGGTGGCTTCGGTTTCCTTTCTGTCCCCCTTCTGCGTTGAGAACCATCAAGCGCGAAGCGCGTGCGCGGCAAGCGCCCTCCGTCGCCGCAGCAACCCCAGCGCATAGGCGAAGTAGTACCCCGCCAGCAGCCCCAGCACGGCCAGCGTTGCGGGGCTATCCAGGAGTTCGTCGACACGCGCGAGGTGCTGCGGCATGCCGCCGCCCAGCACCATTTCGCCGAGGCGCCACGCGACGCGCGCGACCAGGACCAGCGACAGCGCGATGCCGATGCGCGCATCAGGCGTGTAGTGCAGGCCGTCGTCGAGCCACTCGAAGCGTGTCCGCCGCACACCGACCACGGCGAGGGCGCAACCGGCGAGGAACGTCACCGCGAACGCCACGAAGCCGGGCCAGTGGCCCCAGAGGTTGAACAGCAGGCCGACCGCGATGTAGCCGAACAGGCCCACGCCCAGCCGATGCCGCCACGGCCGCACGGGCTGCCGGGTCAGCAGCTTGCGGATCCGCCCATGCACCCGCCACGCAATGAACACCAGCAGCGCGGCGACGCCCAGCCAGGGCAGGTGCGGGAGGGAGATGGGCTGCGCTTGCATGGGGACAGTGTCGCACTCGCCTCCGTCATTCCCGCGGAGGCGGGAATCCATCGCTTCGATGGACCGATCAAGGTGGAAGCGATGGTTCCCCGCCTCCGCGGGGACGACGGCAGGTGTCCGCCGGACACCGAGCGGACACCCCGGACACCCCGCCGGACAGCGGACAGCCTTATGAATCAACGACTTACCGCTGGCACGCTTGCTGCAACCGGGTGTCGCGATGATCCGTGACACCTCCGCCCAAGACCGAGTGATCGAAGCCCCGCGCGCGCAGCGCGCCAAGCGGTTCGCGATCGCCGGCATCGTCGTCGTGGCGCTCGGCGTGGGCGCCGGCGTGCTGGTCGCCAACTGGCGCTCCACCACCCGCACCTTCCAGGCCGACGCCGTGCGCGTCGCCGAAGTGACCCGCGGCACGCTCGTGCGCGACGCCAGCGTCAACGGCCGCGTCGTGGCGGCCGTCAGCCCGACCCTGTACGCGCCGGCGGCGTCCACCGTGAACCTCAAGGTCAACGCCGGCGACACCGTGAAGAAGGGCGACGTGCTCGCCGAACTCGAGTCGCCCGACCTGGCCGACGCGCTCAAGCGCGAGCAGTCCACCTACCAGGAGCTGCAGGCCGAAGTCGCGCGCCAGCAGATCCTGGCCGACAAGGCCAAGCTGGCCGCGCGCCGCGACGCCGACCAGGCCGAGATCGACCGCATCGCCGCCGAGCGCCAGCTCGAGCGCGTCGAGCGCGCCGGCATCGAAGGCATCGTCGCCCGCAACGACTACGAGAAGGCCAAGGACGCGGTGAAGTCCGCGCAGATCAAGAGCAAGCACGCCGCCGCCGTGGCGGGCCTGGAGACGAGCGACGTCGACCTGCAACTCAAGACCCGGCGCGAACAGCTGCAGCGCCAGAAGCTTGCGCTGGAGCTGGCCAGGCGCCGCGTCGACGAACTGGCGATCCGCGCGCCCAGCGACGGCTTCATCGGCAGCGTCGCGGTGAGCCACCGAGCGGTGGTGCCGGCCAACGCGCCGCTGATGACGCTGGTCGACCTGTCCCGCCTGGAAGTCGAACTGGAGATCCCGGAGATGTACGCCGCCGACCTGGGCATCGGCATGAAGGCCGAGATCGTGGCCGGCGACGTCAAGGCCACCGGCACGCTGTCGGCGCTGGCGCCCGAAGTGGTGAAGAACCTGGTGCTGGCGCGCGTGCGCTTCGACGGCAAGCAGCCGCCGGCACTGCGCCAGAACCAGCGCGTGCAGGCGCGCCTGCTGATCGACGAGCGCAAGAACGTGCTGATGCTGCCGCGCGGCCCCTTCGTCGACAGCGAAGGCGGCAAGTTCGCGTACGTGGTGGACGGCGGCGTCGCCGTGCGCCGCCCCATCCAGCTCGGCGCGACCAGCGTGTCGGCCGTGGAAGTCAACGCGGGACTGCAGCCCGGCGAACGCGTCGTGGTCTCGGGCACCGACGCGTTCGAGCACGCCGAGCGCGTGAAGATCAACGAGTGAGACGAAAGGAAGGCCCCCGATGCTGCGCATGAACGACCTGAGCAAGGTGTACCGCACCCACATGATCGAGACGCACGCATTGCGCGGGCTCGACATCCACGTCAAGGAAGGCGAGTTCGTCACGGTCACCGGCCCGTCCGGCTCCGGCAAGACCACCTTCCTGAACATCGCCGGCCTGCTGGAGGAATTCGACAGCGGCGACTACTTCCTCGACGGCGTCGACGTCAGCAAGCTCAATGACGACGCCCGCTCGCGGCTGCGCAACGAGAAGCTGGGCTTCGTGTTCCAGGGCTTCAACCTGATCCCGGACCTGGACCTGTTCGACAACGTCGACGTGCCGCTGCGCTACCGCGGCTTGCCCGCCGCCGAGCGCAAGGAACGCATCGAGCACGCGCTCGCCGAAGTGGGCCTGGCCTCGCGCATGAAGCACTACCCGTCCGAGCTCTCCGGCGGCCAGCAGCAACGGGTCGCCATCGCACGCGCGCTCGCCGGCTCGCCCAAGGTCTTGCTGGCGGACGAGCCGACCGGCAACCTGGACACGCAGATGGCGCGCAGCGTGATGGAGCTGCTGGAGCAGATCAACGCGCGCGGCACCACCATCCTGATGGTCACGCACGACCCCGAACTGGCGGCGCGCGCGCAGCGCATCGTGCACATCATCGACGGCTGCGTGCACGACCTGGTGCGCCGCAAGCCCTCGCTGGTGGAAGACGCGGCGCAGCCGGCCTGAAGGAGCGAGCGCGATGTTCCGCTACCACCTGATGCTGGGCGTGCGCAGCCTGCGCCGCAACCCGATCCTCACCGCGCTGATGGTGCTCACGCTGGCCATCGGCGTCGCCGCGAGCATGTCGACGCTGACCGTGCTGCACGTGATGTCGGGCGACCCGATCCCCGCCAAGAGCGACCGGCTGGTCGTGCCGATGCTGGACAACGCCGAACTCCAGGGCTACGTGCCGGGCGAGAAGCGGGCCTTCTATCACAACCAGGTCACGTACCAGGACTCGATGGCGATGCTGCGCTCGGGCCAGGGCGTGCGCCGCACGGTGGTGCAGGACGTGTTCGGCGCCATCGAACCGGCGCGGCCCGACCTGCCGGTGCCCACGGTGCAGGGCGTCGCCACGACGACCGACTACTTCCCGATGTTCGAGGTGCCGTTCCGCCACGGCGCGCCCTGGAGCGCGGAGCAGGACCGCGGCGCCGCCAACGTCGCCGTGCTGAGCCGCAAGAAGGCCGAAGACCTGTTCGGCGCCGGCAACCCGGTGGGCAAGCGCTTCCGCATGTGGGACCGCGAGTTCACCGTGGTCGGCATGCTCGACGAGTGGAGCCCGGTGCCGCGCTACACGCACGTGATCAACGGCAACGGCGGCAGCTTCAACGGCGACGACGAGGTGTACGTGCCGATGTCGGTGGCCGTCGCCGCCGAGCAAAGCTCCAACGGCAGCACCAGCTGCATGAAGGACCCGCCGCGGCCCGGCTACCAGGGCTTCCTGGAATCCGAATGCATCTACCTGCAGTTCTGGTTCGAGCTCGCGGCGGCGTCCGACCGGCCGAAGCTGCGCGACTGGCTGGAAGGCTACGTGCGCGAGCAGCGCCGCCTGGGCCGCTTCGAGCGCCCGCAGCCCGTCGCGCTGTACGACGTGCGCGAGTGGCTGGACCACATGGAGGTGGTGCCCAAGGACCACAAGGCCGCGGCCTGGCTGTCCATCGGCTTCCTGCTCCTGTGCATGGTGAACACCATGGGCCTGCTGCTGGCGAAGTTCTCGGCGCGCGCGCCGGAGATCGGCGTGCGGCGCGCGCTCGGCGCCACCCGCGGCACCGTGTTCCGCCAGTACATGGTCGAAGCCGGCGTCGTCGGGCTGGCCGGCGGCACGCTGGGCCTGCTGCTGTCCGGCGCCAGCCTGTGGGTGATCCGCCAGCAGTCCCGCGACCTCTCGGTGGTCGCGCGCATGGACTGGGAGATGCTGGCGACCACCTTCGCGATCGCCATCCTCGCCGCGCTGATGGCCGGGCTGCTGCCCACGTGGCGGTCGGCCCAGGTCACGCCGGCGCTGCAACTGAAGTCGCAATGAGGAGCGCCGCCATGGAAATCCGCCCCATCCTCTCCTCGCTGCTGCGCACGCGCACCGCGCCGCTGCTGGTCGCGATCCAGGTCGCCCTGAGCCTCGCGGTGCTGGCCAATGCGCTGTTCATCGTGCACCTGCGGCTGCAGGCCGCCGACCGCCCCAGCGGCATCGCCGAGGAGGAGAACGTCGGCTACTTCGGCCGCACCTTCGCCGACCAGATGAAGCACCCCCAGGTGCTGGCCGAGTGGGAGCGTGAACTCGCGGTGCTGCGCGGCGTCCCGGGCGTGAAGGCCGTGACGTGGGGATCGCAGATGCCGATGTCCACCTCGGGCTCGTCCAGCAGCGTGCGCGTCAACGAGAAACAGGAGCAGGAGGTCGCCGTGCCGTCGGTGTACTTCGTCGGTCCGCAGTTCGTGCCGGTGCTCGGCCTGCAGGTCGTGGAGGGACGCAACCTCACCGACGCCGACATGGTCGACCTGGACCCCGAGACGCAGGGCTACTTCGACGACTTCCCCAAGAACGTGGTCATCACGCGCGGCCTCGGCGAGAAGCTGTTCCCCGGCGAGCAGTCCTTCGTCGGCAAGCAGTTCCTGTTCGGCAAGGCCGCGTACGTGCGCATCGTCGGCGTGCTCGACCGCCTGCAGACCACGCAGGCGCAGCACGGTGCCGAGGGCGAGTACTCGGTGCTCCTGCCGCGGCGGGTCGGCCAGGCGCGCGTGCGCTACATCTTGCGCACCGAGCCCGGCCAGCGGGACAAGGTGATGCTGGCCGCCGAGCAGGCGCTGCGCAAGGCCGCCGGCGAGCCGGTGCGCCTGCAGGTGCGCTCGGTGTCCGACGACCGCCAGCGCCGGTACCGCAACGAGCGCGCGATGGCCTCGATGCTGATCGCGGTCTCGGGCTTGCTGCTGCTGGTCACGGCCAGCGGCATCGTCGGCCTGGCCAGCCTGCGCGTGACGCAGCGTCGCAAGCAGATCGGCGTGCGGCGTGCCCTGGGTGCGCGGCGCATCGACATCCTGCGCTACTTCCTGGTGGAGAACCTGATGATCACCAGCACCGGCATCGTCGCCGGCCTGTTCCTCGGGCTCGCGCTCAACGCGCTGCTGGAGACCAGGCTGGGACTGCCCAAGCTGCCCGTGACCTACCTGGCCGGCGGCGCCCTGTCTCTGTGGGTGCTCGGCCTGCTGGCGGTGTGGGGCCCGGCGGCGCGCGCGGCCGGCACGTCGCCCGCGATCGCGACCCGCACGGCGTGATTGAATCGGGGCCATGGCAACGGTCCTGGTCATCGACGACAACCCGTCCATCGCCACGGCGATGGACGTGCTGCTCTCGCTGCATGACATCCGCACGGCGCACGCCGCGTCGCCCGGCGAGGGCCTGGCGCGCCTGGAGCAAGGCGACATCGACCTGGTGATCCAGGACATGAACTTCGCCGCCGACACCACGTCGGGCGAAGAGGGCCGCGCCCTCTTCCACCGGCTGCGCGAACGCCATCCCGACCTGCCGGTGATCCTGCTGACGGCATGGACGCACCTGGACATGGCCGTCGACCTGGTGAAGGCCGGCGCCGCCGACTACGTCGCCAAGCCATGGAACGACGAGCGCCTGGTCACCACCATCAAGAACCTGCTGGAACTGGGCCAGGCGACGCGCGAGCTGCACCGGCGCGTGCGGCGCGAACGCCGCCGCCACGACGACCTGCAGCAGCAATGGGACCTGCGCGGCATGGTGTGGCGCGACACGGCGACCGAACGCGTGATCGAGCTGGCATGCCAGGTCGCGCGGTCCGACGTGCCGGTGCTGGTCACCGGCCCGAACGGCGCGGGCAAGGAACGGATCGCGGCCATCCTGCAGGCCAATTCCGGCGTGAAGGACGGCCCCTTCGTGACGCTGAACTGCGGCGCGCTGCCGCAGGAGCTGGTCGAAGCGGAACTGTTCGGCGCCGAGGCCGGCGCGTACACCGGCGCCGGCAAGGCGCGTGCGGGCAAGTTCGAGGCCGCCGACGGCGGCACGCTGTTCCTCGACGAGATCGGCAACCTGCCGCCCGCCGGCCAGGTCAAGCTGCTGCGTGTGCTGGAGACGGGCCGCTTCCAGCGCCTGGGCTCCAACGAGGAGCGGCAGGTGAAGGTGCGCGTCGTCAGCGCGACCAACGCGGACCTGCGCGCCATGATCAAGGCGGGCAGCTTCCGCGAGGACCTGTTCTACCGCCTGAACGTCATCGAGATCGCGCTGCCGCCACTGGCCAGGCGTCCGGACGACATCCTGCCGCTGGCGCTGCACTTCCTCGGCCCGGGCAAGCAGCTCGATGCGGGCGCGGAAGCCGTGTTGCTGCGGCATACGTGGCCGGGCAACGTCCGCGAGTTGAAGAACACCATGCAGCGCGCCGGCTTGCTCGCGCGCGGCGACGTCATCACCGCCGCCGACCTCGGCCTGCAAGCGGCGGGCCCCGCGCCGGCGCCCGAAGCCGACATCGACCGCGCGGCGATCGAACAGGCCCTCGTGCGCCACGGCGGCGTCATCGCGCAAGCCGCGAATGAACTCGGCCTGAGCCGGCAGGCGCTGTACCGGCGCATGGAGCGCCTGGGCATCGCGCGGACGGGGAGCTGATGCGCCGCCGCTTCGGCCTCGTCACGCGCCTGTCGCTGCGCTTCGCGGGGCTGGTCGTGTCGAGCACGGTCATCGCGCTGGGGCTCGCCCGCTGGCTCGGGCCCACCTGGCAGGCGGGCCTGCTCACGCTGGCGATCCTCGTGCCGGTGGCGCTGGCGTTCGCGCGCACGCAGTTGCAGCCGCTGCTGGCGATGCTGCGCGCGCTGTCCGGCACGGTGATCAGCTACCGCGACGGTGACTTCTCGCACGGGCTGCACTGGGAACGTGACGACGAGATCGGCGACCTGGTGAAGGCGCACAACGACCTCGGGCGCGTGCTGCGCGAGCAGCGCCAGGGCCTGGCCGAGCGCGAGCTGCTGCTGGACACCATGGTGCAGAACACGCCGGTGGCGATGCTGCTGGTGGGCCACGCCGGCAACGTCGTGTTCGGCAACCTCGCCGCGCGCCAGCTGCTGCATGGCGGCCGCCGCATCGAAGGCCAGGATCTGGATCGCCTGCTGCTGCGTGCGTTCGGCTCGCTGCGCGAAGCCTATGCGCGGGGCGGCGACGGCCTCTTCACCGTGCAGCCGGCCAAGGGCAGCGACGCCGAGGACGAGATCTACCACCTGGCGCGCCGCCAGTTCACGCTCAATGGCCAGCGGCACGAGCTGCTGCTGCTGCGGCACCTGACGGCCGAATTGCGGCGGCAGGAGGTGCAGACCTGGAAGAAGGTGATCCGCGTCCTGAGCCACGAGTTGAACAACTCGCTGGCGCCGGCGGCATCGCTGGCGCGCTCGGGCGCCGAGCTGCTGCGGCGCGGGCAGCCCGAGCGGCTACCGGAGATCTTCCGCACGATCGAGGAACGCACCAGCCACCTGCAAGGCTTCATCGAGGGCTATGCGCGCTTCGCCAAGCTGCCGACGCCGCGGCTGGAGGACGTCGCCTGGGACACGCTGGTCGGCTCTCTGCAGGCGCAGGTGCCGTTCCAGCTGGTGGGCGCGCTGCCCGCCGAACCCGTGCGCGCCGATGCGGGCCAGGTGGAGCAGGCGCTGCTGAACCTGCTGAAGAACGCCCACGAATCGGGCTCGCCCCCGTCCGACATCGCGCTGGCGGTGCGGCGCGCCGGCGACGCGCTGGCCATCGACGTGATGGACCGCGGCAGCGGCATGACCGAGGTCGTGATGTCGCAGGCGCTGGTGCCGTTCTATTCCACCAAGCGCAGCGGCACCGGCCTGGGGCTGGCGCTAGCGCGCGAGATCGCCGAAGCCCACGGCGGCCGCATCGTGCTGGCCAACCGCGACGGCGGCGGGCTGGTGGTCTCGTTGGTGCTGCCGGCCTGAGCAGCCGCGCTCAGTGGTGCGCGCGATGGTCGCCCGCGGCGGCGCCGTTGCCGCGCGGGAACATCGGCTTTCGCAGCTGCAGCGACTTCTGCTGGCAATGCGTGCAGTAGTACGCGGCGCTGAACGGGATCATGCGCATCCACCAGGCCCGCTCGATGCGGACCTCGTAGGCATGCGGGACGATGCAGCGGCATTTCATGGTGTGCGGAAGAGCTTAGGGGCGAACGCGCCGGGCACCGAGTGAATCCGTCACGGTGCGGGCGTCGAAGATGTAAACGAAACGTCTAGCTCCGTCATTCCGTGCCGTTCGTCGGCTTGCGGACACGCCGGGTCACACCCCAAGGGCGCTCGTTACCACGCCGGCGGGCCGGTCCGGAGGGCGGTCGCAGAATCGATCGCACCGGGACGCCGAGCGGCCCGGCGGCCGTCCCGCGCGCCTGTGGCCTGCTCCCGCGCGAGCCTCTCCGGACAGGCACGTACGGGAGGCGCCATGCGGCACTCGGACCCGACAACCCCGCCCGCGGAACCCCGCGTCCCACGATCCCTGTCCGTGCTGTTCACCGCCCTGCTGGCCGGCTCCTGCGGCGGTGGGGGCGGCGACGACGTGCCGGTCGCGCAGGCACCGCCCGCCGCCGCCATCGGCCCGGCCGCTCCGGCGCCGGCGCCGGCGCCCGCTGCGGCCCCGACTCCGCCCGCTGCCGTGCCGCCACCCCCAGCGGCCGTGCCCGCGCCGCCAACGGCCGCGCCCAACCCGCCGGCGCCTGCACCCGCGGGCAGCATCGCGGCCACCTTCGTGGCGACGGTCTTCGCGGACAGCCCGCAAGCCGGTGCGATGAGCCTCAACGACACCGGCCAGGTGGCGTACACCGCCACCACCGCAACAGGCGAGCGCGCGCGCTTCTTCGATGGCGCCGCGGTGCGCGACATCTCGGCGGAGACGGGGCGCGCGGTCGCGCTCAATGCGGCCGGCATGGTCACCGGCTTCCTGGTGCGCGGCAGTCCGCACATCTTCAGTTGGCTGCCGGGGCCACCGGAGGTGCTCAGCGTGATCGACACGTCGCCGTCGGTCTCCACCGTCCCCGCGGCGATCAACACGAGCGGCCAGATGGCGGGGACCCTGGCAGACCGCGGCTTCCGTACCGGATTCCGCCGCAACCCGGACGGCACGGGCCAGTCGCTCGAGGCGATCGGCAGCGGGATGATCGTGGGCACCGAAGGCCTGTTCATCAACACGGCGGCCACCATCGCCGGCCTCTCGTCGACGCCCGCCGGTGGCACGCACGCGGCGCTGTGGGTGGTCGGGCAGCCGGTGGTCGACGTCGGCACGCTGGGCGGCGCGAATTCGTCGGTGGCGGCGCTCAACGATGCCGGCCAGGTCGCCGGCCAGGCGGAGTTGGCCAACGGCCAGCAGCGCGCCTACCGCTGGAGCGCCTCGCAAGGCATCGTCGACCTTGGCACCCTGGGCGGGCCCGACTCGGCCGCCGCCGCGATGAACGCCGCCGGTTGGGTCGCCGGCAGCGCCTCCACGGCCGATGGCCACACGCTCGCCACGCTGTGGCGCGACGCGACCCCGCTGTCGCTCGGCACGCTGGGCGGCACCGACTCCGCCGCCACGGTCGTGAACGCGGCCGGGCAGGTCGGCGGCCGCGCGAGCACCGCCGGCGGCGCGCACCACGCGTTTCTCTGGAGCCAGCTGGACGGGATGGTCGATCTCAACGCCCGGGTGGGCAGCGCTGATGTCGGCCTGCTGCAGGAAATCGTTGCGTTGGCGCAGGACGGGTCGGTGCTGGCGACGACGGATCGCGGGACGCTGGTGTTGCTGCGGCCGGCGAAGTGACGTCGCCATCCCGGCGGAAGCCGGAATCCATGCCTGCGGCGCCCCAGGCGCCTTCGTGTGGATTGCGGGTCGAGCCCGCAATGACAACGACCGACTTGTCGTTCCGGCCCCTCACATCGCCCGCGCGATCACTTCCTTCATGATCTCGTTGGTGCCGCCGTAGATGCGCTGCACGCGCGCGTCGGCCCACATGCGCGCGACCAGCGTCTCCTGCATGTAGCCCATGCCGCCCCACAGCTGCAGCAGCTCGTCGAGCACGCGGCATTGCGTCTCGGAGCCCCACAGCTTGGCCATCGACGCCGTCGCGGTGTCCAGCTCGCCGGCCACCAGCCGCTCGATGCAGCGATCGATGAAGGCCCGCCCCGCCGTGACTTGCGCTGCGACCTCGGCCAGCTTGAACCGCGTGTTCTGGAAGTTCGCGATCGGCTGGCCGAACGCCTGCCGCTCGCGCACCCAGGCGAGCGTCGCCTCGTACGCGCCTTCCATGCAGGCTTGCGCGGCAACGCCGATGATCAGGCGCTCGTACGGCAGATCGCCCATCAGCTGGTAGAAGCCCTGGCCCTCGCGGCCGCCCAGCAGGTTCGCCGCCGGCACGCGCACGGTGTTGAAGAACAGCTCCGACGTGTCCTGCGCATGCATGCCGATCTTCTCCAGCCGGCGGCCCACCTGGTAGCCGGGGCAGTCACCCGTCTCGACACAGACGATCGACATGCCCTTGGCGCCCTGCGCCGGATCGGTCTTGCACACCACCAGCACCATCCCTGCGAGGAAGCCGTTGGTGATGAAGGTCTTGCTGCCGTCGACGACGTAGTGCCCGCCGTCGCGAACGGCCCGCGTGCGCACGCCCTGCAGGTCGCTGCCGGCGCCGGGCTCGGTCATCGCGATCGCGCCGACGATCTCGCCGCGCGCCATCGGTGGCAGCCAGCGCTGCTTCTGCTCCTCGGTGCCGTGGTTCAGCAGGTAGTGGGCGACGATCGCATGCACCGACGCGCTCATGCCCGTGAGGCCGCGGCGCGCCATCTCCTCGTCGACCACCGCCTGGTGGCGGAAGTCGCCGCCCCCGCCGCCGTAGGCCTCGGGAATGTCCACGCACAGCAGCCCCGCGTCGCCCGCACGCCGCCACATGGCGTGGCCGACGTGGCCGTCGCGGCGCGCCTCTGCATCGCGCGGCGCCATCTCCTGGTCCAGGAAGCGCGCCACGCTGGCGCGGAAGGTCTCGAGGTCGGCGTCGCTCCACGAGCGCGGGAACTGCAGCGGCATGCGGCCATTGTGCGGCGCGTCCCTGCCGCGGCGGTGCAGGGATTCCCGGATCACCTTACGATCGCGCGCATCCCCAACACGCCTGGAGAAGAACATGCCCAAGCTGCTGCACGCCGTCCTCGCGAGCGCCCTGCTCGCCGCCGCCACCTTCGTCCCGCCGGCCGTCCTGGCCGAAGCCCCGCTGCAGAAGGTGCAGGCGCCGGGCTGGTACCGCTTCATGGTCGGCGACGTCGAAGTCACGGCGCTGTCGGACGGCACGTTCAAGCTGCCGGTGGCCCAGCTGCTGAAGGGCGACAAGATCCAGATCGGCGACGCGCTGCGCCGCAACTTCCTGGGCGAGCAGGTCGAGACGTCCGACAACGCCTACCTCGTGAACACCGGCAGCAAGCTGGTGCTGATCGACACCGGCGCCGGCGTGACGATGGGCCCCGGCACCGGTGGCCTGCAGGCCAACCTGCGTGCGGCCGGCTACAAGCCCGAGCAGGTCGACGAGATCTACATCACCCACATGCACGGCGACCACATCGGCGGCCTGCTGGACGGCGCCAACCGCGCGTACCCCAACGCCACGCTGCGCATCGACAAGCGTGACGTCGACTACTGGGGCAGCGAGGCGACCATGAACGCCGCCCCGGCGGAATTCCGCGACTTCTTCAAGCCGGCCATCGCCGTGGTCAAGGCCTACGGCGAGGCCGGCAAGCTCAAACCCTTCGAAGGCAGCACAGCCCTGGTGCCCGGCGTGCGGGCGATCGCCAACTACGGCCACACGCCCGGCCACACGATCTACAGCATCGAGAGCAAGAACGAGAAGCTGGTGCTGTGGGGCGACTTGATGCACGTCGCGGCCGTGCAGTTCGAGGACCCCAGCGTCACGATCCAGTTCGACAGCGACAACGCCGCCGCGCTCAAGCAGCGCCAGGACGCGTTCGCCGATGCGGCGAAGAACGGCTACCTGGTAGGCGCCGCCCATCTCGCCTTCCCCGGCGTCGGCCGCCTGCGCGCCGCGGAGAAGGGGTACGTGTTCGTGCCGTTGAACTACAGCAGCTTGAAGTGACAGCCCAAAGGCGGGCGTAGCCGCCCGAGGGCTGTCATCCCGGCAGCCACGCTGTCATCCCGGCAGCCACGCTGTCATCCCGGCAGCCAAGCTGTCATCCCGGCGAAAGCCGGGATCCATGCGTGCACCCGCGCGAAGGTTGGGAATGGATTGCGGGTCAAGCCCGCAATGACAGCCCACGGTTGTCATCCGACGCCGCGGCGACCATCGCCACGGTGATCGCGAGCAGCGCCCAGGTCATCGGGAGGGCGCCACCGCCGTCGACCGCGCGCGCAGGGTGGTTTGCAGTTCGTACAGGCCCATGCCGGCGAGCATGGCGACCACGAACAGCACGGCCTGCAGGCTGCCGGTGCCCAGCGCGACCAGGGCCGGGCCGGGGCAGAAGCCCGCCAGCCCCCAGCCGGCGCCGAACAGCAGGCCGCCGGCCACGAGGCGGCGGTCGATCGTGCGGCGATCCTCGGGCAGCCGCATCGGCAGTCCCAGCACGGACAACGGACGGCGCTGCGCGAGACGGAACGCGAACAGGCCCACCAGCACGGCGCCGCCCATCACCAGCGCGAGCGAGGGATCCCAGCGCCCGGCGATGTCGAGGAAGCCCAGCACCTTGGCGGGGCTGGCCATGCCCGAGACGAGCAGGCCGAGGCCGAACACGAGGCCGGCGACGAAGGAAGCGATCTGGGCCATGGTGGTCTCCTCACGCGCCCAGCACGTGCCGCACCATGAACACGGTGACGAAGCCCGCGCCCATGAAGGCGGCAGTGGCCACCAGCGAGCGCAGCGACAGCCGCGACATGCCGCACACCCCGTGGCCGCTGGTGCACCCCGAGCCCAGCCGGGTGCCGAAGCCCACCAGCAGGCCGGCGAGCACCAGCGTGCCGGGCCCGGCCCCGATGACGGGCAGCGGCACCGGCGCGACGAGCGCGTAGGCGACCGGCGCGAGCACCAGGCCGCCGATGAATGCGGCCCGCCAGCCGAGGTCGCCGCGGACCGGGCGCAGCAGGCCGCCCAGCACGCCGCTGATGCCCGCGATGCGGCCGTTGAGCACGGCGAACAGGCCCGCGGCGAGGCCGATGAGCATCCCGCCCGCCAGCGCGGTCCAGGGGGTGAAGGACGTCCAGTCGATGGTCATGGCATCACTCCGGGCAATACAGGCGGTGCAGCACCGCGACGACTTCCAGCACCGAGTGGTCGGCGATGCTGTAGTAGATGTTCTTGCCGTCCCGACGCGTGGTGACGGCGCCTTCGTTGCGCAGCACGGCCAGTTGCTGCGACAGCGTGGGCTGGTGGATGTCCAGCGCCTCCTCGAGCTCGCCGACGTTCATTTCGCCCTGCGACAGCTGGCACAGCAGCAGGAGGCGGTCCTCGTTGGCGAGCAGTTTCAGCACGGCGACGGCCGCGCCCGCGCCTTCACGCAGCGCTTCGGGGTGGAGTTGCAGTTTCCTGGGCATGTGCATCGGTCCTTCAGTTTTAGTCTATCGATCAATATATTGTTGTCAAGTAGATTGTTTTCCAAGGAGCCGCGCCGCCACACGCCGGCCGACATGGCCTACCCGGTGGGCGACGCGGTCTTCGTCGGCGACACGCTGTTCCTGCCGGACGTGGGCACCGCCCGTGCCGACTCCCCCGGCGGGGACGCGCGGACGCTGTATCGGTCGATCCGTCGGCTGCTCGACTTGCCGGGCGACACGCGCGTGTTCGTCTGCCACGACGACCCGCGAGCCGGCCTGGGAGACGACCGTGGCCGCGCAGCGCGCGTCGAACATCCACGTGCACGACGGCGTCGACGAGGCCGCATTCGTCGCGATGCGCCGCCTACCTGCGCGTGCCGCTGAACGTGCTCGGCCACGCCTGAGGAATCCGTCTTCCCCGCGGAAGCGGTGGATTCCCGCCTTCGCGGGAATGACGGTGGGGCGCGGGGATGACACGGGGGGCGTCTTTACAGAGCCGAAACGCTAAGCGCTCTTATCATCGCGGCTTCACCTCGAGGCCGCTGTCCCGATGTCCATGGTTTCGCTGGCGCTGCGGCGCCCCTACACGTTCATCGTGATGGCGCTGCTGATCGTGCTGGCCACGCCGCTCGCCCTGCGCAACATGGCGACGGACATCTTCCCGGAAATCAACATTCCGGTCGTCAGCATCATTTGGAACTACGGCGGCCTGCCGGCGCAGGAGATGGGCCAGCGGATCGCCGCCCAGTCCGAGCGCAGCCTCACCACCCTGGTCAGCGACATCGAGCACATCGAGTCGACCTCGCTGCCCGGCATCGCGGTGATCAAGGTCTTCTTCCAGCCCAACGCCAACCTGCAGAACGCGATGGCCCAGGTGGTCGCGGGCATGCAGGCGCAGGTGCGCCAGCTGCCGCCGGGCATCACGCCGCCGCTGGTGATCAAGTACTCGGCCTCGAGCATCCCGGTGGTGCAGTTGGCGCTGTCCAGCAGCACGCTGCCCGAGCAGTCGGTGTTCGATGCGGCCGTCAACCAGCTGCGCCCGCAGCTGGTGACCATCCCCGGCGTCGCCATCCCGTTCCCGTACGGCGGCAAGGTCAAGGTGATCTCGGTCGACCTGGACACCAATGCGCTGCAGTCGCGCGGCCTGTCGCCGGCCGACGTGGTCAACGCGATCAACACGCAGAACCTGATCCTGCCGTCGGGCACCGCCAAGCTGGGCGACACCGAGTACACGGTGCGCATGAACGGCTCGCCCGAAGCGATCGCGGGCCTCAACGACCTGCCGGTGCGCACCACCGGCGGCGCCACCACCTACCTGCGCGACGTCGCCTACGTGCGCGACGGCTTCCAGCCGCAGACCAACGTGGTGCGCCAGGACGGCCAGCGCGGCGTGCTGCTGTCGATCCTGAAGAACGGCGGCGCGTCCACGCTTGACATCGTGGACAACCTGCGCGAGATGCTGCCGCGCGCGGCCCAGCAGCTGCCGCAGGACATCAAGATCACGCCGCTGTTCGACCAGTCGCTGTTCGTCAAGGCGGCCGTCAAGGGGGTGCTGGCCGAAGCGCTGATCGCCGCCGGCCTGACCGCCGCCATGGTGCTGCTGTTCCTGGGCAACTGGCGCAGCACGGTGATCATCGCCATCACCATCCCGCTGTCGATCCTGGCCTCGATCCTCGCGCTGTTCGCGCTGGGCGAGACCCTCAACATCATGACGCTCGGCGGCCTGGCGCTGTCGGTGGGCATCCTGGTCGACCAGGCGATCGTGACCATCGAGAACATCGAGCGCCACCTGCACCTGGGCAAGCCGCTGCGCGAAGCCATCGAGGTGGGCGCCGGCGAGATCGGCACCCCGGCGTTCGTGTCCACGCTGTGCATCTGCATCGTGTTCGTGCCGATGTTCTTCCTCACCGGCGTCGCGCGCTTCCTGTTCGTGCCGCTGGCCGAGGCGGTGGTGTTCGCGATGCTGGCGTCGTACTTCCTCTCGCGCAGCCTGGTGCCCACGCTGGTGATGCTGATGATGGGCGGCCACCAGTCCGGCGGCAGCGGCCCGCTGCAGCGCGTGTACCAGGCGTTCGACCGCCGCTTCGAGCGCCTGCGCCGCGCCTACTCGCTGCTGCTGTCCACGGTGCTGGTGCGCCGGCGCGCGTTCGGCGGCGCGTTCCTTGCGTTCTGCGCGCTGTCGTGCCTGCTGGTGCCGGCGCTGGGCCGCGACTTCTTCCCCAGCGTCGACGCCGGCCAGATCCGCCTGCACATGCGCGCGCCGACCGGCACGCGCATCGAGGAGACGGCGCGGCTGGCCGATCGCGTCGAGGTCGCCATTCGCGAGCTGATCCCCGCCGAGGAACTGGAAACCATCCTGGACAACCTGGGCATCCCCAACAGCGGCATCAACCTGTCGTACAGCAACTCGGGGACCATCGGCACGCTGGACGGCGAGATCCTGATGTCGCTGAAGGAAGGCCACCGCCCCACGCAGCACTGGATGGCGGTGCTGCGCAGCGAGCTGCCCAAGCGCTTCCCCGGCGTGGAGTTCTTCTTCCAGCCGGCGGACATCGTCACGCAGATCCTCAACTTCGGCCTGCCCGCGGCCATCGACGTGCAGTTCTCCGGCAACGACCTGGAAGGCAACGCGCAGCTCGCGGCCGAACTCACCAAGCGCATCCGCCAGATCCCCGGCGCCGTCGACGCCCACGTGCACCAGCGCCTGGACGGCCCGGCGCTGAACCTGCAGATGGATCGCACGCGCCTGCAGCAGCTGGGCCTGTCGGCCACCAACGTCGGGCAGAACGTGCTCATCGCGCTCTCGGGCAGCTCGCAGACGGCGCCCGCGTTCTGGCTCAACCCGCAGAACGGCGTCGTCTACAACGTCGTCACGCAGACACCGCAGTACCAAGTCGACTCGCTGTCGGCGCTGCTGGGCATCCCGGTGGGCACCGGCAGCGCGCAGAACGCGGCCAGCCCGCAGCTGCTGGGCAACCTGGTCGAGGCACGCCCCGGCCGGCAGCTGCCCATCGTGTCCCGCTACAACATCGCGCCCGCCGTCGACGTGTACGTCAGCGTGCAGGGAACCGACCTGGCCAGCGTCGCGTCCAGGGTGCAGAAGCTGGTCGACGACGTCCGCCCCAAGCTCAAGCGCGGCAACTCGGTCACGATGCGCGGCCAGGTCGACACCATGCAGCGCTCGTTCCTGGGCTTGGGCATTGGCCTCGCGGGCGCGATCGTGCTGGTCTACCTGCTGGTGGTGGTGAACTTCCAGTCCTGGATCGACGCCGCCATCATCATCGCGGCCCTGCCCGCCGCGCTGGCCGGCATCGCGTGGATGCTGTTCATCACCGGCACGACGCTGAGCGTGCCGGCCCTCACCGGCGCCATCATGACCATGGGCGTGGCCACGGCCAACTCGATCCTGGTGATCGCCTTCGCGCGCCAGCAGCGCGAGGTGGGCTCCACCCCGTTGGCCGCCGCGCTCGAGGCCGGCGCCACCCGAATCCGCCCCGTGCTGATGACCGCCCTGGCGATGATCATCGGCATGATCCCGATGGCGATCGGTCTGGGCGAAGGCGGCGAGCAGAACGCGCCGCTGGGCCGCGCCGTCATCGGTGGCCTCGTCTTCGCCACCGTCTCCACCCTGCTGTTCGTGCCCGTGCTGTACGCGGGCGTGCACGACTGGCTTGCGCGCCGTGCGGCGGCGCGCGGCCAGGCCCCGCACGTCCCGCCGCTCCCGCAAGGAAGCTGATCCCATGTCGCAACAGACCCATTCGTCGCTGGCCGTCCATCCCGTCGAGGACGACGGCAGCGAGCTCCTGCGCCGCCGCCAGGTGGCGCGCCGCGCCCGCATCACCGCGATCGTCGTGCTGCTGCTGCTCGGCGCCGGCGCGGCGCGCACCGTCGTCAGCCGCATCGCGAACTCGCGCGCGCTCGACGCCGCCGCGGCCGAAGCCGGCACGCAGTACGTGCGCACCACCGTCGTGCCAGGCGGCGCGGGCAAGGGCCAGGTGCTCACGCTGCCCGGGACGCTGCAGGGCTTCGTGCAATCGCCGGTGGCTGCACGCGCGGGCGGCTACCTGCGCCGCTGGACCAAGGACATCGGCAGCCGGGTGCAACAAGGCGAGCTGCTGGCCGAGATCGAGACGCCGGAACTGGACCAGCAGCTGTCGCAGGCGATTGCCGCGCGCAACCAGACTGCCGCCAGCATGGAACTCGCGCGGACCACCATGGAGCGCTGGGAGGCGCTGCGCAAGCGCGACGCCGTGTCGCAGCAGGAGCTGGAAGAGCGCCGCAGCGCGTTCGCGCAAGCCAAGGCAAACCTGGCCGGCGCCGACGCCAACGTCGAGCGGCTGCGCCAGCTGGAAAGCTTCAAGCGCGTGGTGGCGCCCTTCTCCGGCGTGATCACGCGCCGCAACGTCGACATCGGCGACCTGATCGATTCCAACAAGCCGCTCTTCCTGCTGTCGCAGACCGACCCGCTGCGCGTGTACGTCAACGTGCCGCAGGCGTACGCCCAGCTGGTGCGCGTGGGCCAGGACGCTGTCGTTTCCCAGTCGGAACTGCGCGGCCGCACGTTCCCGGCCCGCGTGGCGCGCACCGCGGCGTCCATCGACACCAGCAACCGCACGATGCAGGTCGAGGTGACGCTGCCCAACAAGGACGGCGCGCTGCTGCCCGGCGCCTTCGTCAACGTCGAACTCGCCGCGGCGCCGAGCACCGTGCCTGTGGTGCCGTCGAACGCGCTGCTGTTTCGCGGCCAGGGCGTGCTCGTCGCACGCGTGGGCGAGGACGGTGCCGTGAAGCTGCAAACGGTGCGCCTGGGCCGCAACTTCGGCGACAGCGTCGAGGTGCTGGAAGGCATCGAGGCCGGCCAGTCGCTGGTGCTCAACCCCTCGGATTCGCTCGCCGACGGCGACAAGGTGCAGGTGGTCGCCGACAACCGCGCGCCCGCGGCATCGGCCGCGAAGGGCCGCCCGTGAGGCGCGCGCTCGCGGCGCTCGCGCTGCCGCTGCTGGTCTCCGCTTGCGCCTCTGTCGGTCCCGGCTACGAGCGGCCGCAGGTCGACCTGCCCGCGGCCTGGAAGACCGAGGCGCCCTGGCGCGCCGCCAAGCCCGACGACGCCGCGCCGCGCGGCGCGTGGTGGCAGGCCTTCGGCGACACGGCGCTCGACGCCTTGATGGACCAGGCGCTGCAGGCCAGCCCCACGCTGCAGGTGGCCACGGCGCGGCTCACGCAATCGCGCGCCGGCGTCGACCTCGCCAACGCCGGCCTGTTCCCGCAGGTGTCGGTGTCCGGCCGCGCCGCGCGCCAGCGCATCTCGGCCAACCGGCCGCTGACCAACTACTCGGCAACGAACCAGAGCACGGTGCAGAACGACTTCACGCTGTCGTTCAACGTCGCCTACGAAGCCGACCTGTGGGGCCGCGTGCGCAGCAGCCTGGAGCAGGCCCGCGCCAGCGCGCAGCAATCGGAAGCCGACTGGCAGAACGTGCGGCTGGTGCTCACCACCGACCTGGCCGCCGCGTACTTCAACCTGCGCGAGCTGGACATCGAACTGGACGTGCTCGCGCAGTCCATCGCGCTGCAGCGCCGCGCCCTGGACCTGGCGACGGCGCGGCATGACCTGGGCGCGACGTCCGGCCTGGACGTCGCGCAGCAGCAGGCGCTGCTGGACAGCACGCTGACGCAGGTCGACGTGCTGCGCCGCCAGCGCGACCAGTTCGAGCATGCAATCGCGACGCTGGTCGGCCAGCCTGCGCCGACGTTCTCCATCGCACCTGTCGTCGCCGAGCGCGCCGCGCCGCTGGTCGCCGTCGGCGTGCCTTCGGACCTGCTGCAACGCCGCCCCGACATCGCGTCCGCCGAGCGCGCCATGGCCGCCGCCAATGCGCAGATCGGCGTCGTGCGGGCCGCCTACTATCCCAGCTTCACCATCGGGCCGTCGATCGGCACGGAGAGCCGCACGCTGTCGTCGCTGTTCGACGCGCCCAGCCTGCTGTGGTCGTTCGGCGTGTCGCTGACGCAGCCGCTGTTCGATGCCGGCCGCACCGACGCCAACGTCGCCATCGCCGAAGCGGGCTACCAGGTCGCGGTGGCGAACTACCGGCGCGTGGTGCTGACCGCGATGCAGGAGGTCGAGGACGGCATGACCGGCAGCGCCGCATTGGATCGCGCCGTCGCCCAGGCGCGTCGCGCCGTGGAGAGCGCCGACAAGGTGCTGCGCATCGCGACCGACCGCTACGAAGGCGGCGCGACGTCGTTCACCGACGTCATCGCCGCGCAGCAGTCGCTGCTGACCGCCCGCCGCCAGCTCGCCCAGCTGACGGGGCAGCGGATGCTGGTGTCGGTGTTTTTGGTGAAGGCGGTGGGCGGGGAGTTCTGACACCCTTTCGTCATTCCCGCGAAGGCGGGAATCCATCGCTTCCATTCTTCCTGCAGAGGGAAGCGATGGGTCCCCGCCTCCGCGGGGACGACGAAGCTACGTGCAGTGCATCGCCTTCTTCAACGCCCGCACCTTCTCCACCGGCACTTGCGCGAGCGACGGCGGGTCCAGCACGTTGTCTTCCTCGCGCACGATGCCCAGCTTGCCATCGTCCTGCTCGCGCCAGACCAGGTAGCCGCAGTGCAGCGCGAGCTTCGCGGTCGTCGACGCGAAGTCGACCGCCGCGTACACGCCGGGCCTCGCCTGCGGCGGGTCCTTGTACCAGGTGATGCGCAGCAGCTTGCGTGACCGCACGCCGCCCGCGCGCTGGTTGAACTCCTGCACGCCCTTGCGCCATCCGTCGAACGAGACCTGCGCCTTCTGCGTCGGCGCGTACTGGCGGAAGGCGGCGTCGAACCGCCCCGCGTCCCGCGCGGCGAAGTAGCGGCGCGACTGCTCGACGACGTGCCGCACCTGCTCCGCGCTGGGCATCCAGTCCTTGTCTGCATTCACGGGCGCCAGCACGATCGGGACTTCGCCGTTGAGCGGGTTGGCCATCGCGGCCCCCGCGAGAAGCACCAGGACAAGGAAGCGGATGAGGTGCATGCGGCGATGATGCCTCATGCATTGCCCGGCGGCCTTGTCATTGCGCGCTTGACCCGCTATCCGCTCTCTTTGTCATTCCGGGCTTGACCCGCAATCCACACGCAGGCGCGCGAGCGCCGCATGGATTGGCCTTCGCCGGAATGACAAGGGTCAGGCCGCGCTCACCGCGAACACCGGCCCTTCGACCCTCTCGCCGACCTCCACCCCACGCTCGGCGAACCACCCCTGCGGCATCTCCAGCACGTAGCGCACCGGATGCGGACAGGTCGTGGTGTCCAGGGTGTGCGGCTCCATGTCGTCGACGTGCAGGATCGTGCCGTCCTCGTCCAGGAACGCGATCGACAGCGCGAGCGGCGTGTCCTTCATCCAGAAGCGCTGCACCTCGGCGCGGTCGCAGACGAACAGCATGCCTTCGTCGGGCTCCAGCGACGTGCGGTGCATCAGCCCCAGGGCGCGTTGCTGGCGCGTGCGGGCCACGTAGGCGTCGATCGGGTGGCCGCCGGCGGCCAGTTTCATGCGGATCTGGTGCATCGGCGGCATTGTTGGCACGCCAACCCGCGCGCGCTGCCCGAACCGGCCGCAGCCGGTTGTAGGCCGCCGCCGGAATGAGGCCGGCTACCCCGCCGTCGCCTGCCTGAGCGGTACGTCCGCCACGCGCATCGACACCACCTTCGGCGCATACGGCACGGCCTGGCGTCCGACCTCGCGGAACGCATAGCGCGCGTGGAACCGTTCCGACGGGGCGTTCGGCGGGTCGCTATCGATCTCCAGGGCCACCAGCGGCACGCCGCCAGCCGCAGCCTGCGCGACCACTTGCCCGTAGAGCTGCGTCGCGATGCCGCTGCGGCGCGCCTGCTCGCCCACCACCACCCGGTCGACGTACAGGAAGCGGTCGTAGCGTTGCGCGAACCACTGGTAGTTGACGCTGTCGTACGCCGCGCCTTCGCGGAACGCGAGCAGGAAGGCGACGACCTCGCCCGCGCGTTCGACGACCGTCGCGAGCGCCGCCTGCGCATGCAGCTGGGCGAGCCGCTGCGAATCCATCGCGCTGAGGAACTGCACCGACTCCGCATTGAGCCGCAGCACCGCGGCATGGTCTGCGGCGACCAGGGGACGCAGCGTCACCGCGCCTAGCGCCCTGCCGCCGTCGCAGGCGATCCGGCGAAGAACAGCTGCCACGAGATGCGCCCCGGCACCGCGGTGAACAGGCCGACGGCCAGCGTCGCGCCGAGCACCAGCACCCGCATCAGGTGCGCGTGCTGCGCCACCTCGTGGCGGCGCGCGTGCCACACGGCCTTGCCGAGCAGGCCGATGACGATCACGGCCAGGATCTGCAGCAGGCCGACGTGCTGTTTCATGGCCAATGCGCTGCCGCACAGGGCGAGCATCACCGTGGCCCACGCGTAGCCGAGCGCCCGATGGCGCGGCGTGCCCTTGGGGGCGCGCAGCTGCAGCACGCCCAACGCCATCGCGACGAAGCCGGCCAGCAGGTGCACCTGCGTGCTCCACGACGCGTGCAGCAGCACCTGCGGATGGAAGCCGAAGCCGCGGAAGGCGTCGGGCAGGTCCTGCAGCCGGTCGACCACGACCGCGACATAGGCCACCGTGACGATCGCGACGGCGATCCACGCCTGCGATGCGCCCGGTCCGCGCAGGCGCTGCCGCAGCGTGCTCACGACTGGGCCGCGTCGCGCTTCACGCGCGCGAAGTAGAAGGCCAGGCTTTCGCCGCCGCCTTCCTGCAGCAGGCGGAACACTTGCCCGACTGGGTCGTAGAAGCGGCCGCTCTTGCCGCGGATGCCGGGCACCCGCGCGCCGGCCTGCAGTTCCGCGGCAGTGGGTTCGTCCCACAGGCCGTCGGTGTTGCGCACGAGCACCTCGCCGACGTAGCAGCCCAGCACCAGCAGGACCTGCGCCGCGGCCGCGGGCGACGCGCCTTCGTCGCGCATGTCCAGCACGATGTTGTCGATGGCGACCAGGCTGGCCGGCGAGTAGTCGAGGTCGACGTCCTCGGCCTTCTTCGCCAGCGGGATCGCGCTGGCCGCCAGCGCGCGGGCATCGCGCACGGTGAAGGGCGGCAGGTCCCGGGCGGCCGGTGCGGGCGACGGCGCATCGGTCGGCGGCGTTGCAGCCTGTTGGGCCACGGCCAAGGCAGGCACTGCGGCGAACGTGCAGGTCGCGGCTGCACCGAGGAGGAAGGCGCGGCGGGCGCAACGGGAAGCGGTCATGGGCGGATTGTCGGGGAATCGGCCCGGCTGCCAACGACGGCGGCGGGCTGCCGAGCTAGGCCCTGTGCTCGATGTCCGCCGGCAGGCACGAGGCGACGCGTCCGGTCATGCGTCCTTCCGCTGGCACACCGCCTCGACGTTGTGCCCATCGGGGCCGATGACGAAGGCGGCGTAGTAGTGGGGCGAATACTGCGGCCGCAGGCCGGGCGGGCCGTTGTCCTTGCCGCCGGCCGCGAGGGCCGCGCGGTAGAACGCCTCGACCTGCTCGCGCGTCTTCGCCTTGAACGCGAGGTGCAGCGGCGCGATGGGACCTTGGCCCTGGAACAGGCACAGCGACGCGTCGTCGCCTTTCGCGACCAGCTCGATGCCGTAGCTGGGTGCCCCCTCGCCGACGGCGGCGACGTCGAGCGGCGCGAGCGCGGTGAGAAAGAATGCCTTGCTGGCCGCGTAGTCGCTGCAGCCGATTTTCACGTGGTCGAACATCGGGTCTCCTGGGATAGCATCCGCGGCGGCCGGCTCGTCGAGCCGTCGGGAGGACGCATGGCGAAGTATGTGATCGGACCGGACGTGGCCCTGGCGCTGGCCGAGCGCGAGGCGGCCGTCTCGCCCCAGCACCGCTTGCTCGCGCCCACGCTGTTGCGGTCGCAGGTCCTGGCGCAACTCTATACCGAGGTGCGGCGCGGCACGCTCGATCGCCAGCAGGCCGACCGCCGCCTCGACTACCTGCGCGGACTGCAGATCCGCCTGCTGGGCGACCGCGTGCTGCAGCGCGCGGCCTGGCGCATCGCGCAAGACCTGGACTGGGCCGACACGTTCGTGGCCGAGTACCTGGCGCTCACGACATTGCAGGCCGACGCATTGGTCATCCGCGATGCGGCGCTGGCGCAGGCCGCGTGCAGGGTGGTGCCCGTCGTGGACATGGACACACTGCTGGGGTAAGGCGTCTCGCGAAGAAGCGGGATCGGAAGCGCTGGGTCCCCGCCTCCGCGGGGACGACGAAGTCTTGTCATTCCCGCGGAGGCGGGAATCCATCGCTTGCACACGAAGCTCGGACCTAGACGTTCTGCGCGATGCGCCAGAGCACGCCACTCGGGTCGCTGAGCACGAAGTCGCGCATGCGCCACGCTTCGGTGAAGCCGAGGTCCGCATAGAAGCGCTTGGACAATGCATAGTCCTTCGCCGGCACGAACGCCTTCAGTTCGACCGCCTTCAGGTTCGCCGCGGTCACTTCTTGCCTTTCGACGACCGCTCGTCCTTGCGCCAGTACTGGAATTCGTCCTCGTGCACCTCGAGGTCCAGTTCGCTGACGCGCGCCTGCAGGCGTTCCTGCACGTCGAACACCGCCTTGTTGTAGATGGCCGGGCCGATCTCCTCGAGGAAGAAGCCCAGCAGGCCGCCGGCGGCGACGTTGCCGATCGGCTCGTCCATGTTCTCGCGGAAGTAGCGCTCGATGGAGGCGACGGCCTGCGCGCGGGCTTCCTTGGTGAGTTCGATGGCCATGGCGATCAGCGTTCCTGCCGGAACAGCGCGTTCAATTCGACGCCCGAGGCGGCTTGCGAGAAGCCGTCGAAGCGGCCCTCCTCGGCGATCAGCCGCGCGGCGTTCATGAAACCGCCCCACGCAGCGCGAGCCAGCGCGCCGCCGACGCTGATGCGGCGCACGCCCATGGCCGCGACGTCGGCGACCGTGAAGTCGGACGTGGCGCCGATCAGCAGGTTCACCGGCCTGGGCGCGACCGCGCGCACCACGGCCTCGATCTGCTCGCGCGTGCGAATGCCGGGGGCGTAGAGGCAATCCGCGCCGGCTTCCGCGTACGCCTGCAGGCGCCGGATGGTGTCGGCGAGGTCGGGACGGCCGACGAAGAAGTTCTCGGCGCGGCCGACCAGCAGCGTGTCACCACCGGCTTCGTCGATCGCGCGCCGCGCGGCGCGCATGCGCTCGACCGCCACCGGGATGTCACGCAGTGGCGCATCGGCATCGCCCGTCGAGTCCTCGATCGACAGGCCGGCGACGCCGGTCTCGATGGCCAGCCGAACGTTGCGCATCACGCCGGCGGGGTCCGGCGCGTAGCCCGCTTCGAAATCGGCGTTGATCGGCAGCCGCGTCGCCACAACCATCTCGCGGAGGTGCGCGAGCACCTCGCCGACTTCCACCTGCCCATCCGCCTTGGCCTGCGCCCAGGCCGATCCCGAACTCGTCGTCGCGAGCGCCTGGAAGCCCAGCTGCTCGAGGTAGCGCGCGCTGCCGGCGTCCCACGGGTTCGGGATCACGAAGCAGCCGGACGCGTGCAGGTGCCGGAACGCTTGCCGCCGCGCGGCGATGCTGGGGGTATCGGTCATGGGAGCTCCCTCAAGACTGCGGGTCGAAGCCGAACACGCGCAACTCCTGGCTGCAGCGGCAGGCTTTCGCCAAACGTGCGGCCCAATCCACGGCTTGCTCGCGCGACGGCAGTTCCAGCACGGTGAAGCCGCCATCCAGCGGCGGCGCCCGATAGCCGCCGTCCGTGACGCGACCGTCGGCCGCGACCAGCACCGGTGGCACGCCGGCGTCGATGCCGCCGCCGAACACGTACACGCCGGCCGCCTTGGCCTGCTCGATCACGGCGTGCGAGTCACGCACCACCGCGTCCCAATCGCCCTCGGGGACGACCATCGCGGCGGCGGGGAAGGAGATCAGGTATTTCGCCATGGCAGCCTGTGCACGTCGCCGTCGTTCGGCGTTGCATGGTTCATGCGGCCATTCTCGTCGCCGCCGCCACGGCGTCAAACCGCAGGCTCATCGAGACGATGTCCGCGCAGCGGCCTAGGGCTCGATCGAGGCGCCCCAGGGCGTCACGCGGACCTTGAGGAGGCGCGGGCCGAGCTCGGTGCGGTACGTGATGGCGACGATGGCCGCGCGGCCGACTTCCGAGGACACGTCCTCGACCTGGCTCAGGGCGACGTTCCAGACCTGGCCTTCCAGGTCCAGGCAGAACGTCGCACGGCCGGCCCCTTCGCCGAAGTCGGCCACCTCGATGCCCAGCACGCGATGCGCCTTGGCGGCGCCGCATTCCTTGCGGCCGGCGTAGTAGCCGACCGTGACCGCAAAGGGGGAGGCGTAGCCGAAGTCGTACAGCAGCAGTTGCGCCGGCCGCGGCTTGGGCGCTTCGCGCATCCGGGTGATGGTGGCGGCGCCACACGCGAAGGCCGTGCACAGGCCCAGGAGCAGGAGGGTCAGCGACCGCGCGCGAATCACGGCGCGGGCTTTCGTGGACGGGGTGAACGAGGCGCCACGACGGCCATCAGTGCATGCGGAAGGCGAACCACGACGGTGATCGTACCGTCAGGACGTGGGCGGCCGCAAAGAAAACCTGAATGGCGTCGCGGGCAGCGTCTTGTCTTCGGTCAGCCGACACCGCGATCCGGTCCGGCTGGCACCAGCAGGAGGTCATCGCACAGCCGGCCACGGCAACGGTCCGCGAATGCCACCAGTTCGGGCAGGTTGCCGGGATAGCCGTCGTGCAGCGACCGGTCGATCGCGTAGTACTCCTCGTAGTCGCACAGGCGGTTCGCGACCGGGATCGACAGGTAGTACCGACCCGACTCGAGTTCCCGCCCGATGCTGAAGCGATGCTCGCGGCTCCAGGCGGTGTCGGCGAACTTCATCGGGCGCGTCGCGGCGCGGTCAGGGCTTCGCCTGGCCCGCGCCGGTGAGGTCCGGCTTCATCGGCCGCTCGACGGAACGGACCACGCCATGCTTGTGCAAGGCGGCCACTTCGCTGCGGGGAAGGGCCAGCGGGTCGCCTTCGAAGTACGTGGCATCGGTGAGCTGGCCGCCACGCATGTCACTCTGGGCCCGCGACATCTTGTCGTAGGCCACCGAGGGCGTGTCGAACTCCACGCGGTCGCCGTCCACGCGGCGCACCCGCAGGACGCCGTACATCTCCAGCGACTGCGGCCGCTTCAGCAGCGAGGAGAGATTGGCGAGATAGAGGTCGCCCTTCTGCGGGGAAGCCAGGTAGGCGTCGTACTGTTCGCCGTTGCGCAAGCCCGCCACCAGGCCGAAAACGATCATGCAGGCGATGCCAGCGACCACGAAGATCCAGGCCTTCGAGGAGGAGGCCGGAATCTTCGGCTTCCCCAGCTTCGCCTCGACCGCCTGCGTCGCGAGCTTCTCGCCGCGATTGCAGACCTCGCAGACCAGCCCGTACTGCTTGTCCGACAGCCACTTGAACACGTACCAGAGGTGGCTGACCTTGTATTGCAGCACCAGCCGGAAGCCGCGTTCCCTCTCGCAAGCCGGGCACGGCTTGCTGCCTTGCGGCCCCAGGTCCATGACCCCGCTTTTCGATCCCCAAACCAGCATTGCCCGTCCTCGTCTTCTTGTCGTGCGGATCCGTGGTCACGGCCCGGCGACGGATTGTCGCAGCCGACGCAAGATCTCGAGCGTCGTGTTGGATGCTTCGCAACACGTGCTGGCTTGAACGTGCACCTCACCCCACGACTTGTCGTTCCCCTTCAGGTCAGCCCCAGCCCCGCAAACGTGCTGAATTCCGCGGAACTGTCGGGGGGCACCGTCAGGGTGACATCCCTGAGGACGTCGCCGTCGTATTCGGCAATGACCACGCAGCTGCCCAGGGCCTCGTCGATGTAGCCACCCGCCGCCACGAAGGCGTCGGGATCGATCTGCACGGTGCCTGCCGGCGCCGCGCCGGCCAGCTTCTCGGCCCGGGCGCGTTCCTTGCCGAGCAGCACCAGGAAGTCCTGCCCGTCCACGTGCGCGCGCGCCACCGTGCAGCGGCCCGTGACGATGCCCATGCGCAGGCGCGTCCGCGCCGTCCGTTGCACGGCGAGCGCGATGCCCAGCGCGCCACTCGTCGTGGGGCAGCTGACCAGGATGAACTCTCCGGCGCAGGGATCGATCCGGCCGCCGTGCACGCGGGCGGCCTGGTTCACCGCGGCCACGAGGCTGGTCCGGGTCGTCGGGCCGGCTTGCTCGCATTCGATGGCCACGATGGTCCGCGCGGCGGTGCCGAACTGCGCATGGCCGGTGCCGTCCTCGAACAGGCTGCGCCACACGCTGGCGGGGAAATGGCGCTGCACCTGGCCGGAGAACTCGTCGAGCAGCGAACTCTTCTCTTCCACACGGATCATGGTTGCCTCACTCCTTGGATGAGTGATGACACCATGCGGCGCCGGCGCGGCCCTAGGTCAATTGCCGCAGGGGCCGTGCGAGGAATCCATCGAGTCCCCGATGGATGGCCGCCGCCGCAGCTCCGGCGGTCAGGGCTTCACCAGCCTCTTGCGCACGGCATACAGCGTGAGGCTGGCCACGTCCTTCAGGTCCAGGCGCTCCATGATCCGCGTGCGGTGGACGTCGACCGTCTTGGAGCTCAGGTCCAGTTCGAAGCCGATCTCCTTCGACGACTTGCCGCTCGCCAGCATCGTCAGGATCTCGATCTGGCGCGGGGTCAGCAGCTCTTCCACCGTGGGCTCGGCCGGCTGCAGCAGGCGCTCGGCGACGCCCCGGCCGAAATAGGTGCCGGTCGCCATCACGTTGTGCAGGGCCATCTCCAGGTCGAACCGCGGCGCGTCCTTGCGCACGAAACCGCTGGCACCGTTGGCCACCGCGCGCTTCACGTCCTCGATCGAGTTGGTCATGGATAGCATGATCACGTGCAGCCTGGGATAGCGCTCCCGGATCCGGCGCACGGCCGTGATGCCGTCCATGCCCGGCATGTCGATGTCGGTGATCACCACGTCGGGCTGGACCGATTCCAGAAGCTGCAGCAGTTCGGCACCGTCGCTGGCCTCGGCGACGACCTCCACGTCCTTCATCTGCGACAGCAGGGAGCGGATGCCGGACCGCACGAGCTCGTGGTCGTCGGCGAGCACCACCCGGATGGCCTGGCTGGCGGGCATCATGCGGCGCGTCCTCCGGCGCCTGGGGACTCCTCGCCCGGGGGCGTTTCTGCGATGGTCACTCCTGGCTCCTGCGTGGACTGCGAGTCGATGTACGCGTTCAGGCGCGTGCACTCGTGCTCGAACTGCGGCATCACGGCGTCGACGGCCTCCCACACGCCGGCGCGGGCGGCGCCGTGGATCCGTTCGCAGGCGCCGGCGAAGTCGTGCGCGCCCACCATCTTGCTGGACCCCAGCATGCGGTGGCTGGCCCGCGCGGCCAGCGTCACGTCGCGCGCGCCCACCGCACGGCGCAGCATCACCGTGTCGTCGTTGTTGGCGCGCTGGAAGAAGCGCAGGATTTCGCGCACCGTCCCCGGGTCATGGCCCCAGGTGTCCCGCACCAGCGTCAAGTCCAACGGGGTGTCACTGTCCCTGGCGGGATCGACGGCGTCGGCCGCGTCCTCCCCGGGCAGCGGCAGCCAGCGCTGCAGCCGCTGGTGCATCGAGCGCAAGTCGACCGGCTTGACCAGGCAATCGTCCATGCCGGCGGCCAGGCACTTGTCGACCTCGCCGGCGAGCGCATGCGCGGTGCAGGCCAGCACCGGCGTTCGCGGCGCGCCTCGCGCATGCTCCTCGGCCCGGATGGCGCGGGCCAGCTCGTACCCGTCCATGCCCGGCATTTCGCAGTCCGTGATGACGATGCAGTAGCGGCCCGACTGCCACATGCGAAAGGCCTGGTGCCCGTCTTCGGCCGTGTCGGCGGCATAGCCGAGCGTGTTCAGCTGCCGCTGCAGCAGCATGCGGTTGGTCGGGTGGTCGTCCACCAGCAGCACCAGCGTGCCCTCGCGCTCGGCCTGTGCCGCGTCGCGCGCGCGGCGCGGGCGGATCGTCGCTGCGCCCTCATCGGCCGCGACCGGCTCCTGCGCTGGTTCGTCCACCAGCTCGAACGCCAGGTCCAGCGTCATTGTCGTCCCTCGCCCGAGCTCCGACGCCATGTCGACGGAGCCGCCCATCATCTGCGCGAGCCGCCGGCAGATCGTCAGGCCCAGTCCGGTGCCGCCTGCGCGCCGCGCCGCCTCCGCATCGCCCTGGCTGAAGGGCTGGAACAGCCGGCGCTGGTTCTCCGGCGAGATGCCGATGCCCGTGTCGCGCACCTGGAAGCGGATGCGCTCGCGGCCCTCCTGCCGGCCCAGGCCCTGCGCGACGATCTCCACCGAGCCTTCGGTGGTGAACTTGAGGGCGTTGCTGACGAAGTTGTCCAGGATCTGCCGCAGCCGCAGGATGTCAACCCGCAGCACGGGGCTGATGCCGGGATCCACGGAGCTGCCGATCTTCAGCCCCCTGCCGGCGGCCGCCGGCGCGTGCATGCGTTCGACGTCCTTCAGCACCTGCGCGATCGAGCCCGGCTCCGGGCGGATCTCCATCTGGCCCGCTTCGATCTTCGAGAAGTCCAGCACGTCGTCCACGATGCGCAGCAGCGACGCACTCGAGGCCCGGATGACCTCCAGCGTCGCGCGCTGCTCCTCGTCCAGCCGCGTGAGGCTGAGCAGCTCCAGCATGCCCAGCATGCCGTTCATGGGCGTGCGGATCTCGTGGCTCATGGTGGCCAGAAACGTGCCCTTGGCGCGGTTGGCCGCGTCGGCTTCCGCCGTGCGCCGCTCCAGTGCCGCGTTCAGCCGCAGGATCTCCGCCTCGCGCTCCTTCTTGTCGGTCACGTCCTCCGAGATGCCCAGCACGAAGCGCGGCTGCTCGAGTTCGTCGTAGATGGCCAGCTTGCGCGTGTGCAGCGTGCGCAGCCCGCGGTGCGCCGTCTGGACCGGTTCGTCGAAGGACCCGATGGTTCCCGTCACCAGCACCTCGCGGTCGCGGGCCTTGAAGAAGGCCGCTTGCTCCGGCGGGAAGAAGTCGTCGACGTTCTTGCCGACGGCCCGTTCCTTCGACAGGCCGGTCACTTCCTCGAACGCGCGGTTGACCCGGATGAAGCTCAGGTCGTGCGCATCCTTCACGAAGATCATGTGCGGGATGTTCTCGATCACCTGGTCGAGGAAGCGGTTGGCCAGCGCGATCTCCGCCGAGCGTTGCTCCAGCGATTCCTTGCTTTCGGTGAGTTCGCGGTTGCGCTGGATCGCGGCTTCATACGTGGACAGCAGCAGGTTCAGGATCTGCAGCCGGTCGGCGGTGATGAAGTGCCGCTGGCCGTTGAAGAAGATCCCCACGCCCATCCCCGGGTCGTCGGGCCGCCGCATCTCGCGGTTGGCCAGCACGTAGCGGACCCGGCCCAGCATGTAGCGCTCGTCGTAGGGCTTGAGCACGAAGTTGTCCGCGCCGCACTCCAGCCCGCGGATCACGTCCTGCGGGTCCGACATCGTCGTCACCAGGATCACGGGCACGTCGTGGAAGTCCGGCAGCGCCTTCATGCGGCGCGACAGCTCGTAGCCATCGACCTCCGGCATGTTCACGTCGCTGATCACGAGGTCGGGCCGGAACGCCGGCAGCATCTCCAGCGCCAGCCGCCCGTTGGCAGCGATCGCGACCTCGTAGTCCTGCTGCCGCAGCAGGTGCTGCAGGCGCTCGGCCTGCGTGCGGCTGTCTTCGGCAACCAGGATCTTCAGCGGCGTGTTCGCCGGGGGGGGCGTCTGCGGGGTCACGATGGCTCCATCAGCCGGGGACGGGGTGGGCGAGCGCGACCAGCGCGTCGGCGATGCGCTCGGGGGGCAGGATCTGCGCGGCGGCATTCAGCGCGATGGCCGAGCCCGGCATGCCGTGCACGACCGAGCTGCCCTGGTCCTGGGCGATGGTCGCCGCGCCGCGGTCGTTCATGGCCTTCAGTTCCCGGGCGCCGTCGTGGCCCATGCCGGTGAGCAACACGCCCACGGCGGCCGGCCCGCAGTGCTCGGCCAGGCTGCGGAACAGGAACGACACGGCGGGGCGCACGTGGTTCTCCGGCCGCTCGCGACTGAGGACGATGCGGCCGTGCGCGCCGATGCCCATGTGGAAGTCGTCGGGCGCGAGGTAGACGTGGCCCGGCAGCGGCTCGATGCCGTAGGAGGCGATGCGCACCTGCAGGCCGGTGGTTTCCGCCAGCCACGCCACCATGCCCGCGAGGAACCCCGGCGCGATGTGCTGCACCACCAGCACCGGCAGCGGGAAGGATCTCGGCAGGCCGCCCAGGATGGTCTGCAGCACCGGCGGCCCGCCGGTGGAGGCGCCGATGCCCACGATGCGCGGCGCGGTCGCGCAGCTCCCGTTGGGCGGTTTCGTCGCGAGCGACTCCGGACCGGCGCCCGCGTGCGGCCGCGGCCGGCGGCGCACCACCTTCACCTCCGACATGAGCCGCACCGTTTCCAGGAGGTGGGCCACCTTGGCGGCGAACTGCGGGTCGTCCTGGGCCAGCGGCTTCTCGATGCAGGCGATGGCGCCCGCCTCGAGGGCGCGAAAGGCGATCGCGGCGTCCCGGGTGTTGCTGACCGCGCTGCACACCACGATCGGCAGCGGCTGGCTTTCCATGATCCGCCGCGTGGCCTCGAACCCGTCCATCCGTGGCATGTGGATGTCCATCAGGACGACGTCGGGCTTGGCCTGCTGCACGAACTGCAACGCCGCGTCGCCGTCGCTCACGGCGCCGACCACATCGATGCGGGGGTCGGACTGCAGCAGGCGCACCAGCAGCAGGCGCGCGACGCTGGAGTCCTCCGCCACCAGCACCTTGATGGCTGCGCGCCCCGAGTCCTTCATGGCCGATGCATCGGTCACAGCAGCCGCCCCACGGCTTCGAGCAGGGTGCTCTGGTCGAAGCTGCTCTTGACGATGTAGGCGTTGGCGCCGACGTCGACGCCGCGCTCGCGGTGCTCGCGGCTGTCCAGCGCCGTCACCAGCACCACCGGCAGCTCGGCGAGCTTGCGGTCGCCGCGGATGCGCGCGGTGAGGTCGAAGCCGTTCAGGCGCGGCATTTCCACGTCGGACACGACGAGGTCGAAGGCTTCGGCCCGCAGGCGGTTGAAGGCGTCCAGCCCGTCCAGCGCGGTGGTCACGCGATAGCCCGCGCTTTCCAGGATGCCCTTGATCAGCATGCGCGAGGTGATGGAGTCCTCGGCCACCAGGATGGATGGCCTCGGAGTCGACGACGGAGCGGGCGCGTCGCGCGCCTCGACCGGGCGCGGCGGCGCACGGCGCGCCGAATGCAGCAGGTCACCCACGTGCAGGATGAATGCGATGCCGCCGGTCGGCAGCACGGTCGCGGAAGCCACGTTGCGCACGCGCACCAGCGGTGGCAGCAGCGGCTTGGCCAGGAACTCCTGTTCGTCCAGCACCTCGTCGACGGCGAAGGCCACGCGCTCGTCGCCGCTGCCCGCGATCACCAGCGGCGTGCCTCTTGCGGCAGCACCGGTGGGCTGCGTGTCCGGCAACTCCAGCAAGTGCGCCAGCCGCACCACCGGCAGCACGCGGCCGTCCAGCGCGATCGTGTCGCGGCCTTCGACAGTGCGGATGGCGTCGCCGCGCGCGATCGTGGCGCGTTCGACGTGCGGCGTCGGCAGCACGAGCATCCGTCCCGCCGCTTGCACCAGGATGCCGCGGAACGTGGCCCGCATCGCCGGCACGACGATGCGAAAGGTGGTGCCCGCCCCGGGTCGGCTTTCCACCGCCACGTCGCCGCCGAGCCGGACCGCCCTTTCCTGCACGATGGCCAGGCCAAGGCCGCGTCCGGACAACTCGGTGAGCATCGGGCTGGTGGACACGCCGGACCGGAAGATGAGGGCCTGCGCCTGCGCGTCGGTCAGTGCGGCCACTTCCGCGCCGGTGGCCGCGCCGTGCTTCACGGCCGACGCCTTCACCTTCGCCGTGTCGATGCCGGCGCCATCGTCGCCGAGCGTGATCTGCACCTTGCTGCCCGCCAGCTGCTGCAGCGCCAGGCGCACCTGCGCGCGCGCCGGCTTGCCGTGCCGCACGCGCTCGGCCGGCGCTTCGATGCCATGGTCGACGCAGTTGCGCAGCAGGTGGATCAGCGGATCCTTCAGCGTGTCGAGGACCTGCTTGTCCAGCACGATGTCCTCGCCCTCGACCTGCAGGTCCGCTTCCTTGCCCTGTTCGCGGCACAGGTTGCGCACCAGCGCGGGCAGCGGCGCCGCGATGGTGGAGAACGGCAGCTGCAGCAGCTTCTTCGAATTGGCCACCAGCTCGTCGACCAGCTTGCCGACGGCGGTGCGCTCCTGCTCCGCCACGCGGACCAGGCCGGTGACCTGGCGCTCCAGGGCCTGCAAGCGCTCCCGTGTCTCGCCGCCCGCGGCGGCGGACTCGCGGCGCCAGGCCTGCACGCGCTGCGCCAGCCCGCGCAAGTCCGCCACGCGCTGGCCGGCTCCAAGCTTCACCGCCAGCATTTCCTCCGCCTCGAGCAGGCGGGCGTCGAGGGCGTCGACGCCCACGCGCACCGTCGCCGCGCCGGGCGCGGCCTCGGGCATCGCGCCGGCCGACGGCTGCGGTTGCGCCGGTGCAGGCGCCGCGGGCGCGAATGCGGGGACGACCGCGTGCGTGCGCTGCGGCTGCGTCGTTGCATAACCCGGCGCACCGACCAGCGCCGCCGCGCGCGTCACCCGCGAATGCAGCTGGTCCAGCACGGCAGGTGTCGGCTCGCTCTCGCGCCGCTTCCAGGCCGCGAAGATGTCTTCCAGCGCCTGGCACACCGATTCGACGTCGCGCAACTCCACCGCGCGTGCGGCGCCCTTGAGGCTGTGCGCCGCGCGGAACACATCCTCCACGATGGCATGGCGCTGCGCGGGCGCGCCACCGCGTTCCAGCTGCAGCAGGCCGGTGGAGATGACGTGCAGGTGCTCCTCGGCCTCCACGCGGAAGGTCGCGCGCAGCTGCTGGAGGAAGTCATCCGTGGAGCTCATGCCAGGGGGCGTCTACAGGCTGTAGCCGGCGACGATCCGCTGCAGCCGCTGCCCCGTCTCGTTCAGGTTGCGCGCAGCGGTTTCCAGCTGGCGCGCGCTCACCATGTTCTGGCTGCTCGCCTGCTTGATGCTCTCCATCGCGGCGGCCACCTGGTCGACGCCGACCAGCTGCTGCTGGCTCGACGCGGCGATCTGCGTCGCGGCCTGAGCCGCTTCGCCCACGCTGCCGGCCAGCGCCTGGATCGCGTCGCTGGCGATCTCGGTCTGGCGGCTGCCGGCCTCGACGGCCTGCCCGCCCTGCTGCGTCGCGGTCACCGCCTGCACGGCAGCGGCCTGGATGTCGCCGAGGATGGCGCGCACCTCGCCGGTGGCCTGCCGCGATTGCGCCGCCAGGCTGCGCACCTCCTGCGCCACCACGCCGAAGCCCTTGCCGTGCTCGCCGGCCTTCGCCGCCTCGATGGCGGCGTTGACGGCCAACAGGTTGGACTGGACCGCGAGGTCTTCCACCGTGGCGATGATCTGGCCGATGGTCTGGTTGTGCTCCGACAGGCCGGCCATGCTGGTGGCGATGGCGTCCATCTGCTGGCGGATGCGGGTCATGCCGGCGCCGACGTCGTCCGCCGACTTGCGCCCATCGTGCGATCCCTGCACCGCCTTCTGCGCGGTGTCGGACACGTGCCGCGCCTTCTGGCTCGCGAGTTCCGCGGTCTGCCGCACCTCCTCCACCGTGGCCGTCGTCTCGGCCACAGCGGCCGCCGACTGGCTGGCGCTGGCGGCCAACTGGGCCGTCGAGGCGACGATCTCGCTGGCCGATGCGCCCAGCACGTTGGCGGCTTCGACGATGTCGCCGATCTGCTGCCGCAAGGTGGCGCTCATGCGCTGGAAAGCGATGCCCAGCAGGTCGTCGGCAGATTGCGCGTTGATGGTGGTGCGCAGGTCGCCGGCGGCCATCTGCTCCGCGGCGTTCGCGATCTCGCGCAGGTAGTGCGTCATCTGGCCGAAGGCCAGCGCCAGCGCGCCGACCTCGTCGCTGCGGTCCTTCGCGGGAACGTCGACGCGGATGTCGCCGGCCTTGATGCGCTCGGCGCAGGCCGTCAACTGCTGCAGCGGCACGGAGATGTTGCGGGTGATCAGGAATCCCGCCAGCAGCGCCAGCGCCAGCGCCGCCCCCGTGCCGAGCACGATGGTGCGGCGGGCGTTCTCGCCGTTGGTGTCCGCTTCCTCCACGCGTTCCTTCAGCAGCGCGCGCCCCTCGGCCTGCATCTCGCCGACCAGGCGCGCGATGTCGCCATCGACCGTGAGGCTCTGGCCGGACTTGATCCGCTGCATCGTGCCTTTCAGGCCCTCGGTGCCGAACAGCTTCGAGGTGTTGCGCACGTGGTCGAGCCGGGTGCGCACCAGCGGCTCCAGCGCATCCAGGCGCTGCTGCTGCCGCGGGTTGTCGAGCGTGGCCGCGCGCACGCGCTGCAGCACGCCCGGCAGGCGTTCCGCGGCGGCACGCGACTCCTCCAGGAAGCCTTGTTCCTCGGTCAGGTAGTAGCTGCGGCTTCCCAGCTCCGCCTCGCGCAGCAAGGGCAGCACGCGGTCGAGCTCCTCGAGCAGCAGGTACGAGTGCTTGCGCAGGTTGGAGGCCTGGATCAGCTCAGAGGTGGCGAAGTAGGAGGCCGCGCCGACCAGCATGAAGATGACCAGCGACAGCCCGAAGCCGGTGGCGATCTTGGTTCCGACGTTCCACTTCATGCGACCGTCCCTCGTTGGTGGTTCTTCATGGGTTCACTTCCTCGTTCACGATCATTCGCGGATCGGCCAGCATCCGCGGCAGGTCCAGCACGAGCAGCCGGTCGGCCGCCATGCCCATCACGTAGTCGCCCGACACGCCGTCGGGCGGCAGCACCGCGGGCTGCAGGTGCCCGCGCTGCTCGGTGCGCACGCCGGCGATCGCACCCGCCAGCACGCCCAGTTCGAGATCGCCGCTGCGCACGAGCACGGCGTGGTGCACGTCCGCAAGGCCTTGCGCGGGCAGGCCGAAGAACTTGCGGATGTCGATCACCGTCGTGATGCGGCCGCGGACGTTGGCCACGCCGGCGACGAAGGACGGCGTGCAGGGAACCGGCGTCAAATCGCCGAGCGGCAGCACTTCCTGCACGTGGCGCGTCTCGATCGCGTAACGGTCGCGGGCGAGCCGGAATTCGAGCAGTTCGATGCTCACGCCATGCTGCACAGGCTCCTCGCGCTGCGCCAGCGCGAGGGCGCGCGCGTGGAGGACGCTGGCCAGGTCGTTGGCGGCGGTGGTCGCGCGCTGCTTCACGACGTGTCCCTTCCTGCCGGCATGGACCGCACGATGTGCGCGAGCCGGCCGGCATTCAGGCCGTCTCCATGCGGCAGCAGGTCGCCGGGCTGGTGGCTGTCCAGCAGCCGCTGCACGGTGGCGAAATGGCGCGCGGCGTCGATGCCGCGCCCCTCCTGGCGCGCGATGTTGCCGAGGGCGAAATGCGCCAGCACGAAGCCGGGCTCCAGGAAGACGGCCCGGCGCAACGACGCCCGCGCGCCTTCATGCGCGCCCTGCTCGGCCAGCACCATGGCGAGCAGGTAGTGCGCCGCGGGGTCGAGCTTGTCGGCGGCGACCCAGCGCTCGCACCAGGCCAGCGCCTCGGCGAGCCGGCCCTCGTCGGCAAGGGAGCGCGCGTGTCGCGCGGCGCTCGGCGGCGCCGCTTGCACCGGGGCCGCAGCAACGTGCGCGGCCAGCGGCGCGGTGGGCAGCGTCTTCGCCGCGTCCGCGCTCTTGCGGTACAGGATCGCCCCCGGGTAGTTCACCGTGGAGAACGCCGCGAAGAGGTCCTGCGAGGTTTCGCTCGGGCTGACGGCCAGCCAGCCGCCGTGCACCAGCGAGCCGTGCAACCTGGCCACTGCGCGCGCGACCTGCGGCGGCGTGAAGTACATCAGCACGTTGCGGCAGAAGATCACGTCCATCGCACTGGTCTCGCTCCCCCGCGGCGGGAACTCGTCGGCGACGAGGTTCAGGAACTCGAAGTTCACGAGCTTGCGCAGGGCCGGCGAGACCACGTAGCGGCCACCCGGGCGCTGCTCGAACCAGGACTGCTTGACCGACGCAGGCACGTTGCGGAACGACCACTCGCCGTAGACGCCGGCGGCGGCCTTCTCCAGCGCGGCCGGATTGATGTCGGTAGCCGTGATCGTGACGCGCCAGTCGGCGATGTCCGGCAGCAGCTGGTGCAGCAGGATCGCGAGCGAATAGGCCTCCTCGCCGCTCGCGCAGCCGGCGCTCCAGAGCCGCAGCCGCTGGTCGCGCCCGCGGCGGCGCCGGACCAGGTCGGGAAGCACCCGCCGCGACAGCGCGTCGAGCAGGTGCGGGTCACGCAGGAAGTAGGTTTCGCCGATGGTGAGGTGGCGCGCCAGCACCTGCTGCTGCGTCACGTCCATCCGCGACCGGGTCAAGGTGCGGATGCATGCCGCCGTGTCGGGCAGGCCGAGGTCCTGCGCGGCGTGGCGCACGCCGCGCGCGAGGTCGTCGTAGCGCTCCGGCGGGAAGTGCAGCCCGATGTGCTGTGCCACCGCGTCGCTGACGTGCGCCCACTGCGCCGGGGCGACGCTGTCGTTGTTCATCATGGCTCGCGCAGCGCCGCCTCGAGGGCGCGCTCTTCGTCGTCGGTCAGGAAACGCTCCAGGTCGTGGATCAGGAGCAGGCCGTCGTCCAGCCGGACCACGCTGTCCACGCCACGCACCCCAGGGGCGAGCGTGGCGACGTCCACCACCGGCGCAGGCGCCATGCGGACCGCCTCGACCTCATCGACCAGCAGGGCGACGGAGCGCTTCGTGGTGCGGGCGATCAGGAACACGTCCGACAGCCGCAGCGCCCGATCGGCCAGTCCCAGGTGCCGGCGCAGCGAGAACACGGGCAGCAGCGCGCCGCCGACGTCGATGGCGCCGAGGACGGCGGCGGGCGCGCCGGGCAGCGGCGTCACCTGCGCCGCGGGCGTGACCCGCTGCATCGCGTCCACGCGCAACGCGTGGCGCTGGCCGTCCACGCTGAACACGACCACCTGCAGGGCGCCGTTCATCGCGCCCCAGGCACAGCGCGCCTCAACCCGGGATCAGCGAGACCTGGAGCGGCCAGTCGTATTGGCCGGCCGACGCGTCCGGGCCGAGCACGAAGCGGAAACGCAGCTGGACGTGGTCCTGCCACATGCCGGCGTTCGCCGCGGGGCGATTGGCGGATGCACCCGCGCCGCCCACTTTCAGCAGCTGCCCGAGCCCCTCGACCTGCGCCTCGCGCACCGACACGCAATGGCACTGGAACGCCACCGTGTAGCCGCTGCGGTCGTTGCTGCGCACGACCATGTCGACAGGCTGTTCGACCTCCACGAAGCCGCGCGCAATGTCCGATTCGGTCACCGAGATGGACGCCGGCTGCGCGAACCGCAGTTGCGCGTGGCGGGCCACGACGGCGTTGACCGACAGCGTGGCGCTCGTCCCCTGGCCGGCGTGCACGGGCGCCACCAGCGCGGCGCTGATCACCAACATCGTCGCGGCCAAGAGGGATGAGATTCGCATGCACCCAGTGTGGGAGCCGGTGCCGCGCTGCCTCTAGGTCGAAGGAATGCGGCGGCCTAGGTCGTTTGCCTACGCCGCATTGCATGGGGTGGTCACTCACCGAACCGCTCCCGGTGCCGGTCCAGCGCGAGGAAGGCCGTCGAATTCCACTTTCGCGTCCATTCCAGCAGGGCATCGCCCGGCAAGGCCGGCGAGATGCCCGGACCTTGGCCGACGTTGCAGCCCCAATCACGAAGCAGCAGCCATTCGTCGTCGCGCTCGATGCCGGTCGCGACCACGTTCAGCCGCAGCTGGGCCGCCAGGTCGAGCGCGACCGCGAGCCCGGCGCGGGCCGTGTCGTCGCGGTCGACGTTGCGCACGAACTGCGGCCCGACGCGCAGGTGCGTGAAGGCCACCAGGGCCAGCCGGTCGACCTGCAGCGGCCCGCCGCCGAAGTTGTCCAGGGCCAGGCCGAAGCCGTCCACGCGCAGGCGAGCCAGGTTCTCCAGCGACCGGGCCGCGTCGGTGTCGACGGCCGGTTCCGGCAACCCGAGCACGACGTGCCGCGGCTCGACGTCCGCTTGCCGGATGGACTGCCGCACCCGGTTGGCCAGCGTCACGTCGGCCCAGGATTCGAAGAGCAGGGGCACGGAGACGAACGCCTCCAGCCCGCGCGCACGCCAGTGCCGGCACCGCGCCACGCTCTTCTGCAGCATGAGCCAGGCGAAGTCCTCCATCAGGCCGCGCGCCTGGATGGAGGGCAGGAAGACATGGTCGTCCAGCAAGCCGCGCTCCGGATGCCGCCAACGCGGGACGGCATGCAGGCCGCAGACCTTGCGCGTCTGGAAATCCACGAGCGGCTCGAACCACGGCTCGAAGTCGTTGTTGGCCCAGCTGGCCGCGATGGTCTCGAGCGGGAAGCTGTCTTCCGCCTCCGGGCGCCCGCTGATGCCGATGCGGTGCGCCTCGACCATCGGCATGATCTTGGCCGCGGACGCAGGCTTGCCCATGACCCCGAGCAGCCGCACCTTGTAGGCCAGGGCCATGTTGGCGATCGACGAGAGCAGCGCGGGGTCGAGTGCGCTGGCGAGGATCAGCGATACCTTGGAGCCGCTTTCGCCCAGGTGCCGCACCAGTTCCATGCCGTCCATGCCGGGCATGGACAGGTCGCTGATGACGATGTCGACGGGACGGTCAGGGTCGGTGAGGACCCGCAGCGCAGTGTGGCCGTCCTCGGCGACATGGACCGCCTCCGCCCCCAGCGACAGCAGCAGGCGCTGCATGGCAGCCCGCTGGAACTCGTGGTCTTCCACGACCAGGAAGCGCAGTTCGCTGCACGGCATTCACTTCTCCCCCGTTGTCCGTCCAGCTTCTTCAGAGCCGGATCGTTGGCACTGCCGAGCATGACGCGCATCGCAGCGCGCCGGAAGCGTGGCACTACTTACCCCGAAAGTGCGAATGCTCGCGCGCGTGGGTGTCGGGTGCGGGCCTGGAGGAAGCTGTTGTTCGTATCGCGCGACGTGCGCCGGGAACGAACGGTCTACTGCGCGGGGTTCATGAAGACTGGTCGGATTGGTCTTCGATCAGTTCCAGCAGATCGGCCGCACTCCTTGCGCGCGGATCCTCCCCGATGGCGAGCGGCGCAATCCGTCCACGCAGCGAGTGGATGAACGTCCTGAGCGCATCCCGGACGGAGCTGCCGTGGTACGTCTCGTACCCGTCCGCCGGAGCGAACGGTCCGCCCAGGTCGATGAGCGCTTCGATGGCGGCGCGCTGTGCCCAATACCCGCCGTTTGCCAGCACGTTTTCGACCTCAGGCAGAACCGCCAGCACGACGGGATGGAACGTGCAGGCGTGGTTGTCGCCGACCGCCCAGAGGAGTGCATCGCCTGCGTCCACGGCAGACGATTCATCGCCGGCGTTCCGGAGTGCTTCCAGTGCAGCTTCCACGCTGCCCGAATCGTTGTGCTCGGGCTGGGGATACTGGTCGACGTTGGGGGCGGGCATGGCTCGGATTGCCGTCAGCCGTTCGCGATCAGAACGAACCCGTCTTGAACACGCGCCCATCGGCCTCGAGAAGGCGCCAATCCTTGCCGGTCCTGTGCAAGGTTCTGCCGGTGTCCGGGTAGTGGCAAACGTCCTGGTCGACGCGCGTGCCGACGATCAGGTAGGAGCAAGGCTCGTCGGACTGGTTCGAAACATGATGGGCACTGGGCACGCCCGCCGGCCATCACGCGGCGTCGCCCTGGTGCAGGACTTCCGGGTGGCCCTGCTCGGTGACGGTCACCTCGCCCGACAGCACGTAGAGGAATTCGTCTTCGTTCTCGTGCCAGTGGTTGTTGGACGAGCGGGCACCGGGATGAAGGACCTGCACGTAAGCGCCGTACTGCGACAGGCCTCCCGCTGCTGACAGCCGGACGGTGTCCGAGACACCGAAGGTTTCCCGCTCCGCGCGCTCGGCGGGCACCTGGTTCTTCCGGAGGATCATCTTGAAGTTCCCGTTGGGTCTGATGCACGCACTGTAGTGGCACTGCGATGCTGGCCTGCGCGTGGCTGCATCGCAGTGCCCGTGGGTCACAGCTCACCGAGTTTCGGACGACGCGACTTCACTTCGCTGACCCGTTCCTCGAGCTCCTTCATGGCCGCGGGGAAGAGCGAATCCACTTCGAGGCGCAACTCCTGCAAACGTGCAACAAGCCGCTCAGGCACCTGCGGTCCGCGGCGGGACTTGTGTTCGCGCTCGAAGTCCCGGACCTGTCGCTCCAAGGCGTGCAACTGCCGTTGGGCCTCCCGCCATTTGTCGAAGCTGCCGTGGTCCCGCTTCTCAGGCATCTGGTCCTCGTCTCCGGCGAACTACTTGCTGGCGGCCTGGTGTGCTCGGGGGAAACTGACGGTGATGGACGTCCCCTGCGACGGCCCAGGGCTGTGGGCGCGCACGGCCCCGCCTTGCAGTTCCACCAGCTGCCGCACCAAAGCCAGGCCGATTCCCAATCCGCCACCTTTGGCCGGCTGGCCCGAGTACTGCTGGAACAGGTCGAACGCACGCGCCGCCTGCTCTGCCGTCATTCCTGCCCCGTTGTCAGTGACGGTGATTTGCGCCTCGTCCGATCCCTGCACCAATTCGATCGAGACGGTGCCTCGGGGTGGCGTGAACTTGGCTGCATTGATCAACAGGTTCGTCAGCACCTGGACGAGCCGATGACGGTCGGCCCGGACCGTGACTGCGTGCGGAGGCGCCACGACTTTCAGGTCGTGGGAACCGGAGTCCAGCCGATGCCGCGCCGTCTCGATCGCGGTGTTCACGACCTCCTGCAGCACGACGTCCTCGATCGTCAGGGACACCTTGCCAAGCTTGATCCTCGACACGTCGAGCAGATCCTCGACCAGGGCGGCCAGGAATTCGTATTGCCGCTGGAGGAGGCCCAGCACCCGGGTCGTGTGCGGCCCTGCCTCGGTCAGCGTCGACGCGAGCAGCTGGAGGGCCACCCTGCTCGCGGACAGCGGGTTCAACATCTCGTGGGCGAGCACCGCCAGGAAGTCGTCCTTGTTGCGGTCTGCCTGGCGCAGGGCTTCGAGCGCCAGCTCGCGGTCCGTGACGTCCAGACCCTGCATGAAGATCCCCACGGTCTGGCTGGTTGCGTCGAAGATCGGCTGGAGGATGAAATCGACCCTTCGCTCGGTGATCGCACCGGTCGACGCGTCGCAGAACTGGATCTTCACGGCGGCCCCCGTGCGCTGCAGGCCGGAGTCGAGGACGGCGTCCAGCAGCTGTTCGATCCCTTGTTCCTTGAGCTCGGGGACGGCCTCGACGATGCGCTTGCCGACGAGATCTTCACGCGGGCGGCCGACCAGGTTCAGGTAAGCCGCATTGGTGATGGCGACGACGTGCTCGCGGCCTTGGGTCAATGCGAGGAAGCTGGGCGCCTGGTCGAGCAGGAGCTGGAGCTCGGAGAGGTGCCGCGCCAGCGAGCGACGGGGAGGCTTGCGATCAGCAGTCTCGCTGGAACCAACGTTCTCGTCCTCTGGCGACATTCGGACTCCTGGCTGGAACCATCGATGTACAGGCGGAGCTTCGCGATTCTGAGCTCGCGCGCCTGACTCGTGCCATTCGTCGTCATCCCCCGTTTGGGGGATGACCCTGGCGCTGCGCGACCAGCCGCCAGGCGACCCCGCCGTGCCGGGTCGCCCGCTAGACGATCGCTCCCGTCGCGCTGCGAGGCCCGTGCACTTGCAATCGCCGTCCGGCCCACGCACTCAGTGCCAGGGCCACCAGCATCCACGCCAGCCCGGCCCAGCTGAGCGCGCCCATGCCGTGGGACGCCAGCAGCGCTCCACCGCCCGCCGCGCCCGCTGCCTGGCCCAGGTAGATCGCCGAAGTGTTCATCGCCATCAGCGCCGGCGTCAGCTGCGGCGCCAGGTGCCCCAGGCGCGCCTGCTGGGCGGAGTTGCTCGCGAAGCTGGCCAAGGCCCATGGCACCACGAGCAGCAGCAGCGCCGGCACCGTGATGACGAGGGGCCAGGCCACCAGGCTCACCGCCATCGAGCACAGGACCGCGTTCACGCTGCGCACCGGCCCCAGTCGGCCGATCAGTCGCACCAGCAGCACATTGCCTGTGACGCCGAGCACCCCGAACCACAGGTAGGCCAGGCTCACCTGTGCAGCGGTGGCGCCCAGCACCTGCTTGCAGAACGGCAGGAAGTACGAGAGGACCGTGAACTGCCCCGCGCCTTGAAGTGCGGTGACCAGCACGACGGCCACCAGCGCCGGCTCGCGCAGCGCCGCCTTCCATGTGGCGACCGACACGGGCGGCGTCGTGACGCCCGGAGGCATGCTCCGCCAGAGCACGGCCGCGGCCAGCAACGCCAAGGCTGCCACCAGGCCGAACGCGAATGGCCAGCCCAGCACTTCCCCCACGTAGCTGCTCACCGGCGCGCAGATGACGGCGGAGGCCGACCAGCCGATGAAGATGAAGGCAATGGCCGAGGCCCGCTCCTTCGGAGGGCTCATGACTGCGATGGCGGCTGCAGCCTGGGGCGTGAACAGCGCAGCCGCCAGCATGGACAGGGCGCGCGCCACGGCCAGCGGCAGGAAGGATGTGGCGACCGCACAGGCGGCGTGGCCGATGCCGAACCACAGCAGGGCCACGGTGAGCAGGCCGCGCATGTCCCGCCCACGTGCGAGCCACGTGGCCAGCGGCGCCGCCACGCACACGACGACCGCGCCGATCGAGATGAGCTGGCCCGCGCTGGCCACGGTCACCTGCAGCGAGCGCGCCAGGTCCTGCAGCGTGCCTGCCGCGACCTGCAGGCCGGCACCCATGACGAAATTACCGAACAGGAGGGCCCACCGCGTGGATTTCAACCCTGCGGCGGCGTTGGGGGTTGCGCTCATGCACGGCCTCCCTCGCTACCGGTCTGTACCATGGGCAGGCCATCGAGGATCCCCGCGTGCCTGCAGCCCCTTCCCCCCGAGCCAACCGAGCGCCTGCCCGAGGTGAGGACTCCGCGCGGGACAAGGTGTTCGCGACGGCGCGCGACCTTTTCTACCGCGAAGGCTTTCGCGCCGTCGGTGTCGATGCGGTGGTTGCTGCATCCGGCGTGGCCAAGACGACCCTGTATCGCTGGTTTCCGACCAAGGACGACCTCGTGCTTGCCGTCCTGGACTCGCGCGACGAGGAGTTCTGGACGCAGTGGGAAGCCACGGCCGAGCGCTACGTCGGACAGCCGCGCGAGGAATTGCTCGCGCAGATCCGGTGGATCTCCCGCTACATCGGCGGCGCGGAGTCGCGTGGCTGCGCGTTCCTGAACGCGGCGGCGGAGTTTCCGGACCCGTCGCATGCTGTCCGCGACAAGGTGGCGCGCAACAAGCGGACCCTGCGGCGTCGGCTGCTGTCGCTGTGCATGGCGGCCGGCGCCGCCGACGCTGCACTGCTGGCAGACCAGCTGGTCCTGATGATCGACGGCGCCTTCGCAGGCAGCGAAGCCCTGGGCAAGAACGGTCCGGCCAAGGTGTTGCAGCGCGCCGCCCAGGCGGCCATCGACACGGCCCTGCCGGCGAAGTAGCTCCTTCATGCCGCGGCCTCCGCAATGAGCGACGCCGTCCGCTCGGGGGCCACCACCATCATGTCGTGGCCGCAGTCGATCTCGCGGGGGGTCCATTCGCCACCACGGGCGATCTCGGCCACGCGCGGATAGCCCATCGCGGTCGTCGGCGGGTTCGTCGCCAGGACGTACGTCTTGGGCAGGCCGGCATGCCCGCCATGCGGCAGGCGAAGCGGGTCCAGCCAGGTGCGCAGCGGATGGGGCCGCAGGCAGCGCTGCAGCCAGGCGACGTCTTCGGGGTCGCTCACGCCCACCATGGCTGGGGAAATGGGCGGGAGCCAGGCTCCGTCGGGTGCCATCGAGCGGAACGCCGCCTCGCGCCGGGCCACGTCTTCTGGCGTGATCCCCGGCACGAACGAAGCGAACGTCTGGCCATCCGCCGGCACCGCGGCGTCCAGGTAGACCAGGTGGCGGACGCGATCGCGCAGTGCGTCGGCCGCGCCGGTGATCACCATGCCGCCATACGAGTGGCCGACGAGGACGACGCCGTGAAGGTCCTCGGATTCCACCAGGTCCACGATGTCCGCGACGTGCGTGTCCAGGCTGGGGATGGGGTGGCGAAGGTGCTCGCGGTCACCCAGGCCGGTGAGGCTGGGCGCCAGCACGCGATGGCCGGCCGCCTCGAGGCGGGGGCGCACCTTGTCCCAGCACCAGCCTCCGTGCCAGGCACCGTGGACGAGGACAACGGCAGATGTCATGGGAGCGATTCCTTCCTGTTCATTCGTCGGTGCCGGCCGGCACCAGGACCAGCTTGCCCGTGGTGTGGCGCTGCGCCACGCGTGCATGCGCTTCGGCCGCCTGGGCCAGCGGCAGGACGGCATCGACATGCGGCATCAATCGACCGTCGCGCACCAGCTTCGCGATCGCATCGAGCCCGCTGCCGCTGGGTTCGACGAGAAAAGCGCTGGCACGCACGCCCATCGCCGTCGCGGCTTCCTGCAAGCCGGGAGCCCAGGCGGCCTGCGCGCTGACCAGCAGCCCGCCGGGCCGCATGGTGCGGAGCATCGCCATGCAGGTGTCACCGCCCACCAGTTCGATCACGACGTCCATGCCGGACACCTGGTCGGCCACCGGCGCCGCCGTGTAGTCGACGAGCCGGTCCGCACCCAGCTGCCGCAGGAAGCCATGTTTCTCCGGCCGTCCCGTGGCCGTGACGGATGCACCCAAGGCCTTGGCCACTTGCACGGCGAGATGGCCCACGCCCCCGGCAGCGCCGCTGATCAGCACCCGCATGCCGGGTTGCACGTCCGCGACCTCCACCAGCATCTGCCAGGCGGTCAACCCGGCCAGCGGCAGCGCCGCGGCCTCGGCGTGGGTGACCTGCGCCGGCTTGTGTGCGAAATGCCGCGCCGGCGCAGTGACGTACTGCGCATACGCACCGCCCTCGCGCGGGAACCAGGGCATCCCGAACACCGCGTCGCCCTTCCTGAACCGCGTGACGCCGTAGCCGACCGCCTCGACCACGCCGGAGACGTCCCAGCCGGGGACGTGGGGGAGCGCCAGGGCCCGGTTGTAGGCGCGCCCCTCGCAAGTGAACACGTCCACGGGATTGACGCCGGCGGCGTGCACCCGCACCAGCACCTCGGTGGGGAGCGGTTGCCGGCGTGGGATGCGTGCGAGTTCGAGCGGACCGCCCCACTCGCGCAGTTGCATGGCAGCCATCGATGGCTGGACGGGTTCGGTCATCGGGATTCGTCCTTTTCTTGGTCGCTACAAATCTGTAGCGATGGAAGATACCGATCTGTCCTTCGGCTTGCCGTGGACGGCGCGATGCCCCTGTGGTCCGCTGGACTATCCGCGGACCGGCTTGGCTCGAGACCGCCAGGAAAGAACCGCGACCAGGGCGGCTGAACCCGCGAGGTACAGCGAGGCGGCTTCTATGCCGTGCTGCGGCAGTCCGAAGAACAGGAGGCCGATGAGCGCGACGCCGAGCGCATTGCCGATCTGCTGCACGGTGGCGAACAGCCCCGAAGCAACCCCCACATGCTGCGCCGGCACCGGCGCCAGCACGGCGGCCGACAGCGGCGCCATCACGGCGCCCACTCCCGCGCCCTGCACGGCGAGCAACGCCAGGCCGAAGAGCGCGCCCGCTTCACGGCCCGCCACGAGGTTGAGGCACTGCAGCAGGTGCGCCGCCGCGAGGAGCGCCGCGCCCTCGGCGATCGGAGCCCGTCCGAAGCGACGGGCAAGCTTGGGTGCCGCCATCGATGTCGCGAAGAAACCCGCGGCGAGCACGCTGAAGACGAGGCCCGATGCGAGCGGCGACAGGCCGCGCTCCTGTTGCAGGTGGAGGGCGACGACGAAGTACAGCGAAGCATTGCCGGCGTAAAACGCCAGTGCCGTGGCCAGCCCCGCGAGGAACCTTCCGTTGGCAAGGAGGACGCCGGGCACGAGCGGGTCGCGACCACGCGCCTCACGCCATTTCTGCTGCGCGGAGAACAGCACGAGCAGCGCGAACGAGAGCCCGAGGACGATGAACGTCCAGGCGGGCCAGCCACCCGCGTGGCCTTCGACCAGCGGATACACGAGGCCGACGGCGCTGGCCGCGATCAACAGCATGCCTGCGATGTCGAGGCTGCGGGCGCCGGGGTGGCCGGCCATGCGCGCCAACGTCCGCGGCGCGGCGGCCAGCGCGGCCAACCCCACGGGCACGTTGACCAGGAAGCAGCTGCGCCAACCGAGCCCGCCCCAGTCGGCCGCGATGAGTGCTCCTCCGGCCAGCTGGCCCAACGTGGCCGCGACACCGAGCACGATTCCATACGCTGCGAACGACCGGGCGCGGGCGGCGCCGGTGTACGTGGTGGACAGCATCGCGAGCACCTGGGGCTGCAGGACGGCAGCGGCGAGGCCTTGTGCCACCCGCGCTGCGACGAGCACGGTTGCGGTCGGTGCCAGGCCGCAACCCAGCGACGCCAGCGTGAACAGGAAGAGGCCCACCATGAACATCCGCCGGCGGCCGAACATGTCCCCGAGCCGCCCGCCTGCGACCAGCCCGGTGGCGGTCGCCAGGCCGTATCCGGCCACGACCCATTGCAATTCGGAATTGGTCGCCTGCAATTCCTGCTGGATCGAGGGGAGCGCAACGTTCACGATGAAGAAGTCGAGGACCACCAGGAAGGTCCCGCTGAGCATCACGAGCAGCGGCAGGCCCGGCGGCGTGCGCGCGGGGGTGCCGCCGGCGGCGCCGAGGCAAGTCGTTGGAGAAGTCATGGCGGCAATCTACGGCGCGGGACGCAGAAAGCCATGACGTCGGAGGTCATGGGCGTGCGAAGAGGACGTCTTCGCGAATGGAATGGCTCGTGGGCGCCCGCGGGCCACTACCATCCGGGCGGCATGTTCGATCGGACGCCATGGATCCCGGGGCCGGGTTCGCGTTGTGCGCGAGCCTTGCAGCACGTGGGAGGCCTTGCCAGCGGCGGTCCGCTCGACCGCTCCCTTCACGTCACCCTGCAGTTCCACCCCGACCGGCTCCATCGCGGCGAGCCCCTCCTTCGCGTGCTCGCCCGGGACAGCCTCTACCGCTCGCAGTTCGAGACCGGCACGAGCAACGGCGGCCTCACTGCGCATCCGGGCGGGGATCGCTGGGCATGGGAGAGCCGGATGTTCGCGGGGGCGTACGACGATGCGCCGGCCGAGGAGCGTCCGAAATACGGCGCGTTGAACTACAGGCGCCGCGCGACCGGCGGCGCGCCGCGCTTTGGTTCGTCCTTCCTTCGGCTCAAGCCGCAGCTGCTGGCGCGCACGACGTTCTGCTATCCGGACAGCGTCTTCGAACCGCGCGACTTCGGCACGATGGCGAACATGGCGCTCATCGAACTCGCCGAGAGCGATCGGCGCGATCCCCTCGACGACGCCATCGAAGCACATGTCCATGGACCCGTGCGCCTCGCATCCGACGTCGAGGCGCTGGTGCTGGATCCCAGCTATCGCGGCACGGCCGTGGAGGAACTGGCCGGTGAACTGCCTTGCGTGGTGGAGTGGCATCCGGGATTCGTGTTGACCACCGACGTGCTCGCCCGGCACCCCGACTATCGCGGCCCGGAGTTCGTGGCCCTTGGATTGGCGCTCGCGCGCGATGGCGTCCTGACGCCTGCGTTGCTTGGCGAGGCAGCCCGGTCCGGGCGGTACGACGCGCAAGCGTTGAAGCGGGTCTGGCACTACGTCGCCCGCTTCGGGGATCCCGGTGCGCACCGGGACTGACGCTGCGACGCAATCTCACCCGGTCCGGGTGTCCCGCAGTTGGATGCCGACGGCCCCCGCCAGGATGGCCGCTGCCCCGGTCCACTGGGCCGCGCTCAGGCGCTGGTCGAACGCGACGACGTCCGTGATCATGGCGACGACGGGGTAGATGAACGACAGGGCGCCCGTCACCGCCGTCGGCAGCTTCTGGATCGCGGAATGCAGAAGGATGAAGACCAGCGCCGTGTAGATGAAGCCCATCGCGGCCAGGGACGACCAGGCAGTTGCGTCGACCGGAAAGTCCGCGCGCATGCCCCAGGGGGCGAACACCACGGCACCCACGCCGACGTGGATCAAGGTGATCAGCTGCGGCGCCGTGCCGTCCAGCTTCTTGGTCGCCAGGGCTGCAAGGGCGTACAGGAAGGCGGCTCCGATGGAAAGCAGGATGCCCAGCGGGTAGTCGCCGCCTGCGGCGGCGACAGCAGGCTGGCCCAGCGCGATCGCCACCACGCCGCCGAATGCCAGCGCGAGCCACGCCAATCGCGCGGCGGTGATCCTCTCGCCCAGGAATGCCATCCCGAATCCGAGAAGGATGAACGGCTGCGTGTTGTAGACGGCCGTGGCGACCGAGATCGGCACGTGCGAGAACGACTCGAAGATCAGGACCCAGTTAAGGGCAATCGCGAGGCCGCCTCCCGCTGCGAGTGCGAATTGCCGCTTCTGCATGCGCCGGAGATGGCCGAACGCAATGCAGAACGGCAGCAAGCCGGCCCCACCGAAGACACAACGCCAGAACAACAACGCGACGACGGGCTGGCCGGACCGGACCACGAACCAGCCGATGGTTCCCGAGATCGCCATCGCGGCGGTCATCTCGAACGCGCCTGTCACGGCCTTCTTCATTGCCTTCCCCGGCTGCGTGCCGACGGCGCGTCTCAGCCCGCCACGAAGGGCGTCTCGGGAACTTGCGTGTGGAAGCTCGCGTTGAGCATGTTCCAAGAGCGGATCGCGCCGACGACGAACGTGAGGTCCGCGATCTGCTCGTCGCTCAAGTGGCGCTTCACGGCGGCGAAATCGTCATCGCTGGGCGCACGATTCGGCACCGCGTTCACCGCCTCCGCCCAGTTGAGCGCGGCGCGTTCGGCGTCGCTGAAGAAGCGCCCTGCCTCGCGCCAGCCAGCCACGGCATTGGCATGGCGCGGGTCCATGCCCTGCCGGACCAGGTCGGCCCAGTGCATGTCGATGCAGAACGCACAGCCGTTGATCTGGCTGATGCGCAAGTCGACCAGCGCGCGTAGCCGCCTGTCCAACGTGGCGCCGGCGCTGTGGGAGAACTGCACCCCGGCGCGAGCGGCCTGGGGGGCGAGGGCGTGAAGGTCGAGTCTTGGTTCGGACATGGGTGCTCCTGGGGTGGGGATGGGATGGCTGCGACTTTCAAGGATCGCGGACCGGATGCGAAGTGGCGAAGCCGGAAGACGGCCTGTTCCCGGTTGGAATGGCGTGGCAGTCGGAAAGCAGGCGCCGAACAACCCCTGGTTGCCTGTGATGACGGTGCATCCCTTATGCTGCAGCATGCTTCCAAGTCTCGATCCAACCGACCCGCTGCTCTGGACCATTGCATTCCTGGTCGTGCTCTGCGTCGGCGTCGGCGCCTTCCGGTTCTTCAAACACCGCAGGGAGGGCGACCTCATGCTCCACGATTCCGCCATCTCCACGCTCGTGTTTCCGCCCGCGTCCAAGTTCCAGTCCTCCGCCTTGCCGCGACAGTAATCGCTTCGCGGTCCGACACCTCTCGGCCGTCCGAGCACGTGAACATGCCTCATCGCATACCCATCCCCGACCCGAACCTGCCTGATCCTGGCGAGCGCACCGGGCAGGGCAGCGACAGCTTGCTGCCGTTTCTCAGGCAACGCCGCGCCGGCAAACCCCGGCCGCCGAATGAATTCGTGCACACCGAACCGGAGTCCCCTTCGGGTTCACCATCGGACGCACCCGCGCCGGACGCATAGCGGTTGCAGGACCATGGCCCAGACCCACCACAGGACGAGGAGCTGCAACGGCGCGCGGATCAGGAGATAGACGGGGCCCCAGGCGTGGCCGCCCATCGGCACGTGATGCAGCGCCGCGTACACGTTCGCAGGAAAGAAGGCCACCAGGGTGGCCGCCGCAGTCCATGCCCCGGCCTGGCGCGAGCGCGGAATGAACAACGCGAGCGCTATCGCGATCTCGAGTACCCCGGTGGCGTACACCAGCAGCTCCCTTGCCGGTACCCAGGAGGGCAACATCTGCACCATCGGGCCGGTCTGGATGAAATGTCCACTGGCCGTGAACAGGAAGAGCAGCCCTGTACTCGCCGCCGCCACGGCGGGCAGGGTCTCCTGCCTTCGGTCGCGCAGCACCGCTCGACAGACCAGGTACGGCAGGACCAGGATCAGGGTCATCAGCACAGGGGTCAGCATCCGTCCACTCCCGCCGGGCTGCCCCCACCAGGAGTCACTGCACCTTGACCGCAGGGCAGCTGGATGCCTTCGGCATCGAAGACCTCCTTCATGGCTGCGAGGCCGTTCAAGGCAGCCGGGAACCCGGCATACACCGACATCTGCATCAACACTTCCGAGATCTCTTGCGGGGTGCAGCCGACGTTCAATGCGGCGTGGATGTGCACCCGCAATTGCGGTGCGGCGTTCCCCATCGCGCAGAGAGCGGCCACGGCCGCGATCTCGCGTTCGCGCAGTCCGAGGCCCGCACGGGAGTAGATGTCGCCGAACGGGTACTCGAGCACGTAGGCTGCGAAGTCCGGGAAGGACGAGGCCAGGCCCTCCACGACACGGATCCCCGCTTTCCCGTCGACGCGTTCCAGCATCTGCTCCCCGCGGATGCGGCGGTCTGACTTGGGCGGCTCACGATCAGCTTGCATTGCTGTTCTCCTGTTGGCTTCGTGGATGTGGCGACTGAGCGGTCGCTAGCGCGCTGGCCAAGGCCTTCGCCGCGCTGATCGCTCCCTGGAGCGACGCGCGATGGCGCTCGTCGCCGAACTCCTGGTACTCGATGGCCACGTGGTGGACGTCGTTGGCCGACACGCCGAGATAGCGCGCGCAGGTGCGCACGTGCGGCTCGAGATGCTCCCAGCGCTCGCGCAGGCCGCCGGGGCGGAAAGCGAACTCGCCGGAGGCGGACAGCAGCACCAGCTTCTTGCCTGAAAGTAGCGGCGACAGCGGCCAGGTCGTTTCCGTCCGGTCGAAGCTGAAGGTGCGGTTGATGCGGATCACCTGGTCGAACCACGCCTTGAGCGCCGCCGGCATTCCGTAGTTGTACCGGGGTGTCGCGATGACGACGATGTCGGACCGGGCGAGTTCGTCGATCGCCGCATCCGAATAGGCCAGCACGTCGCTCTGGGCGGCGGTGCGCTGGTCCTCGGGCGTGAAGCAGGCGGCGATCCATGCCTCGGTCAGCAGCGGAGGGTGGTTGATGCCGACGTCACGCTCCCAGACGGCGTCGTGCGGCCGCAAGGCCAGCCACTGGGACACGAAGGCGGTTGCCAGTTGCCGCGACAGCGATCGCTCGCGGCGCGGGCTCGCGTTGATGAGAAGCAGGTTCATGGGGTCGTGGTTCGATGGCGCGCAATGCGCGTGTCAAGGGTGATCCAGGCCAGCACGGCGACCGCCACGAGAGCGAGCGCGGCGGCGAGGAGCGGAAGCTGGACGAGGGGCACGTCGGCGGCAAGAGCACGTCCCCCGAGCCAGGCCCCGCCCGCGTTGCCGAGGTTGAAGGCACCGATGTTCAGCGTGGACGCCAACGCCGGCGCATCCGGGGCTTCGTCCAGCACGCGGGCCTGCAGGCCCGGAGCGGTTGCGAATGCCGCCAGGCCCCAGAGGAAGCTGGCCGCGGCCACCGCTGCCGGCAGCAAGGCGGCGAGCGACAGGGTCGCCTCGACGACCGCGAGCGCCAGCAGGATCGCGAACATGGACCGCACGGGCCAGCGGTCCGAGAGCCAGCCGCCGACAACGTTGCCCACTGTCGTGCCCAGGCCGAACACGACCAGGGTCGCATTCACCCGGGCGGTCGAAAACCCGGCGATGTCGTGGAGCAGCGGGGCGACATAGGTCAGTGCCGCGAACATGCCGCCGAAGCCCGTGGCGGTGAGCAGCAGCGCCGCCAGGAAGCGCGGGCGGGCCAGGATGCCCCACCCTGCCGAAGCGCCGGGCGCCGCCGTTGCGACATGCCGCGGCACCAATGCCCACACGCCGACCAGCGCGACCAGGCCCAGCGCGCAGACGATCCAGAACGTGACCCGCCATCCGGCGTGTGCGCCGATCCAGGCCCCCGCTGGCACGCCGAGCACGTTGGCCAGCGTCAGCCCGCTGAACATCAGCGCGATGGCCGCGGCCCGCCTGTCGGCGGCAACGAGGCCGGCCGCCACGGCGGAGCCGACGCCGAAGAAAGCACCGTGTGTCAGCGACGCGATGATCCTGCCCGCCATCAGCGTCCGGTAGTCCGGCGCCACGGCGCACACCAGGTTGCCCGCGATGAAGACGAGCATGAGTGCGGCCAGGCTGCGATGCGGCTGCACCCGCGCTGCGAGCGCCGCCACGGGTGGCGCGCCAAACGCGACCCCGAGTGCGTAGCCGGTGACCAGCAGCCCCGCATCCGGCAATCCCACCCCGAGGTCGGTTGCCACGGCGGGCAGCAGGCCCATGATCACGAACTCGGTGGTGCCGACCGCAAACGCGGCGAGGGCCAAGGCCAGGACTGGCAACGGGATGCCATGCCTGGAGGAGTGAGCGCGGCCCATCACGTCCTCACTGCCCGGAAGCGCCCAGGAGGTCGTCCAGGTCGACGGCATCCGCCATCGCGCGATAGCCGGCATCGCCGGGATGCAGGTGGTCGCCTGAATCGAACTCGGCGCGCAGGCGCGTCGGACGGGACGGATCCCGCAGCAGTCGATCGAAATCGACCACGGCGTCGAAAGCGCCGGAATGGCGGATCCAGTCGTTCACCGCCTGCCGTACCGACTCCTTCTGTGGGCTGGAGTGGCCTTCCAGCGGCGTTCCTTTCAGCGCATCTTCGAAAGGCGGGAGCGTGCCGGCGACGACACGCACGCCCCGCACGCGCGCCCGTTCGGCCAGCTGGTGCAAGCCCGCAGTGATCTCCGCAGCGTTGGGTGGACGCTCATCGGGCGCAAACGGCCCGCCGGGCCACCCGATGTCGTTCGTTCCGATCATCACGATCAGCGCGCGAACGCCTGCGTGCTGCAGCACGTCCCGATCCAGCCTCGCGAGCGCGCTGTCGCCCATTCCCGCACGCAGGAGGCGGTTTCCCGAGATGCCCGCGTTCAACACCGCGACGCCGCGTCGTTCGAGTCGGCGCGCGAGGAAGTCGGGCCAGCGGTGATCCGCGCCAGGGCTCGAGCCGTTGCCGTCGGTGATGGAGTCGCCGAGCGCGACGACGGTGACCGGCTCTTGCGCGGACTCGACCAGCACGGCGGAGAGGAAGGCGCGCGCAGCAAACTTCTCGGCGCCGTCTCGCGACGGCCGCCCGGCCGCATTGCCATGGAGCATCAAAGTCTCGTCGCGGGCATCCCAGTGGAAGCCCGCGAGCTGGCTGCGCTGGGGCAGGTAGACGTCGATCTGCAGGCGTGCGCCCGCCGCGACTGGAAGCGCGATGGGGTCGCTCACTGCCGTGGCACCAGCGGCGACGATGACCTCCCGCGCACCTTGGAACGTGGCACCCAGGCCGCGGGCCGAGGATGCCAACCCGACGTGGACGGCACCCACCTTCAGCGGTGCATCGCCGTACTCGTTGCTGACCACGACCCGCACGCGGTCGCCGCCCAGGCTCACCCGCAAAAACTGGCGCATTGTCACGTTGCGCAACAGGGGCGGCATGCCCAGGGGAAGCACGAAATCGCTGCTCCACGCCGGCTCGGCGGGGGAGATCCAGCTGGTCGTCCAGTGCCGGGGTGCTGCGTACGACACGGCCGCGGCCCCAGCCAGCAGCATCGCCACACCCACCCTCGTCATCCATTTGCTCACGGTGAAATTCCTGTCCCGGTGCGTTGAAGGGACGCGACTTTGCTGCATTCCGGAATGGAAGCGAAGAGCGGAAAATGGAAGACCGGCTCTTCACCGTTGGAATGATTCATGGATCGTCTCAAGGCCATGGGCGCGTTCGTGCGCGCCGTCGAACTCGGCAGCTTGTCCGCAGTTGCAAGGGAGATGTCGACCACCCAGCCCACTGTCAGCAAGCTGGTGGCATGGCTCGAGCGCGATATCGGCGCCCGGCTGCTGGAGCGAAGCAGCCAGCGGGTGCTGCCCACCGAGGAAGGTGCACGCTTCCTGGCCAACGCCAAGCGGGTACTCGAGGAATACGAAGAGGCCGTCGCCGAAGTCGCAAGCGGCGTGCGAGAGCCGCGCGGGCTGGTGCGGATCTCCGCCCCCGTGGCGCTCGGCGAACTGCGGCTCGGTGCCTTGATGCTGGAGATCCTTTCGGACCTGCCGCACCTGCAGGTGGAGTTGCTGCTCGAAGACCGGTTCGTCGACCCGGTCGAGGAGCGGGTCGACCTGACGATCCGGATCGGTGGAGTCCTGCCCGCCGACCTCGTCGCCCGCCAGCTTGCCGTCTGGCCGCGCTACCTGGTGGCCTCCCCCGACTACGTGCGGCGCAGGGGGCGTCCGCGGCGGCCGGAAGACCTCGCCGCCCACGACTACTTGCGCTATGCAGGCCGGAGCGACGAAGAGGTCCGCCTGACCTGCGCCGACGACAGCCTGGTCGTGAACCTGCCCTCCCGTTACCGCGTGAACAGCGCGATCGCCCTGCTCAACGCCGTGCATTCCGGGGCTGGCATCGCGCTGCAACCCTGCTGGATGGTGGACGGGGCCTTGCGAGAAGGCACGTTGGTGCGGGTTCTGCCGCGCTGGACCGGCCCCGCCCAGACGGCGCACTTGGTCTACGCGCCGCGCCGGCGGTTGCCCGCGCGCGTGCAGGTGGTGATGGAGCGCCTGCTGGCGTCCATCGCCACCTGGTAGTCGACCGCGGCTTCGCGCGCGCTGTCGTCGGCACGCCGGCCGAGGCCGGAATCACCGGCCCCGCAGGAAACCAACGACGATGTCCAGGAACTCGTCGCGCCGCTCGATGTTGGGCAGGTGCTTGGCTTCCAGCAAGCGCAGCCGCGCGTCGGGAATCGTGGACGCGATCTCCTGGCTGTGACGGACGGTGGTGACCGTGTCGTTCTCGCCCGCGATCACGAGCGTGGGCTGCGTGACGAGGGCAATGGTGCGCCGCAGGTCGGCATCGCGGATGGCCGCCCAGCTGCCGGCCACGCCTTCGCGACGCGTCGTCAGCAGCGTGCGCCTGAACGCCTGCACTGTGGCGCCATCCGCTTCGAGCATCGCGGCGGGGAACCAGTTGCGCAGGAACATGTCTGCCGCCCCGGCCATGTCCGGGGCGGCCATCAGTTCCGCGATCGCCACGTCCCACTGCGCTGGCGGGCCGAGGCACGCAGCGGTGTTCGACAGCACCAGGCCCCCAATGCGGTCCGGCACGTGGATGCCGAGCCACTGCGCCACGATGCCGCCGAGCGAGAGACCCAGGACGTGGACACGGGGCAGTTCCAGCGCATCGAGCAATTCCACGACGTCCCGCCCGAGCCGGTCGAGCGAATAGACGGCCGACGGGACGTCCGACTGGCCGTGGCCGCGGGCGTCGTAGCGCAGGACGCGAAAGTCGCTCACGAGCTTCGGCACCTCGCCGTCCCACATGTGCAGGTCGGTGGCTATGGAGTTCGACAGCAGCAACACGGGTCGATCCGGCCGGCCGTCGAACCGGTACGCGATGCGAACTCCGTCGCCCGTGGTGATGAAAGAGGTTGTCCCGGTTTGCATGAAATGCCGGTGTCCCTTTCAGTCGGCCAAGTACGGCGTTTCGGGAACCTGCGTATGGAAGCTGGCGTTCAGCATGTTCCACGAGCGGATCGCGCCGACGGCGAACGTCAGGTCGGCGACCTGCTCGTCGCTCAGGTGGCGCTTCACGGCCTGGAAGTCGGCGTCAGTGGGTGTGCGTTGCGGCAGTGCGTTCACCGCCTCCGCCCAATTGAGTGCGGCGAGCTCCGCTTCGCTGAAGAAGCGCGTCGCCTCCCGCCAGCCTGCCACGGCATTGACATGGCGCGGGTCCATGCCTTGCCTGGCCAGGTCGGCCCAGTGCATGTCGATGCAGAACGCGCAGCCGTTGATCTGGCTGATGCGCAAGTCGATGATGGCCCGCAGGCGCTTGTCCAGGCTGCTGCCGGCCGCATGGGAGAACTGGACACCGGCCTTGGCGGCCTTGGGTGCGAGGGCGTGGTAATCGAGGCGAGGTGCGGACATGAAAAACTCCTGTGGTTCGAGGTGGGACACACCATCAAGACGTCCTGCCTGTCCGGCTTGTGACAGCCGGGTGCTGTCACAAACGAGGCGGCCCGATCGTCTAGCACGCAAAGGAGCACATTCATGCCATCCCAGCCACCCAAGCGCGCGCTCGTCGTCATCGACGTGCAGAACGAGTATTTCGAACGCGGCTGCCTGCCGATCGAGCATCCGCCCCGCACGCGAACGCTGCCCAACGTCGCAGCCGCGATGGACGCCGCGCGACAGGCCGCGGTGCCGGTGGTCGTCGTGCAGCACCACGCCGCGAAGGGTGCTCCCCTGTTCCAGCCTGGCACGCACGCGGCCGAACTGCACGAGGCCGTGGCCGGCCGGCCGCGCGACCACCTGGTCACCAAGGCCTTCCCCAGCGCGTTCGCCGGAACCGACCTCGCGGAGTGGCTCGCCGCGCGCCACATCGACACCTTGTCTGTCGCTGGCTACATGACGCAGCACTGCGTCGCGTCCACGATCTTCGAGGGCATGCACCGCGGCTTCACCATGGAGTTCCTGCACGACGCGAGCGGCGCCTTGTCATACGCCAACGCCGCCGGCAGGGCGAGCGCCGAGGACATCCATCGCGTGCTCAGCGTCGTGTTCCACAGCAGCTTCGCCGCGGTGGCGTCGACCGCCGCCTGGGTCGAGGCCGTGCAGCAGCACCAGCCGCTGCCCCGCGACAACCTGGTGCTGTCGAACCGCCGCGCGCTCGAGATGCCGGCCCGTTGAGTCACGCGCGGTTGTCACAATCCGGGGGCTCCGTGCGTCTAGGTGCCATGAACCCGAAACCTGGCTGCGTCGACCCTCCAGGCGATGTCTTCGTCCTCTTGCGCCCGCGCCTGCTCGGGATTGCCTATCGCATGCTCGGCCTGCGCGCGGACGCGGAGGACATCGTCCAGGACGTCTGGCTGCGCTGGCGCGACACCGATCGCTCGTCCGTGCAGTGCGCCGAAGCGTGGCTGGTGACGGCCACGACGCGGCTGTCCATCGATCGCCTGCGCGCAGCCAAGGCCGAGCGCGCCACGTATGCGGGCGAATGGCTGCCCGAGCCGATCGTGGACGTCGAGGAGCGCACGCCCGAGACCATTGCCGAGCGCGCCGACGAGTTATCGCTGGCTTTCCTCCACGTGCTGGAGCGGCTGGCACCTGAAGAACGCGCGGCGTACCTGTTGCGCCACGCGTTCGACTACGACTACGGTGAGATCGCGGACATGCTCGGCAAGAACGAGCCGGCGGTCAGGCAGGCGGTGCACCGGGCGACGGAGCGCCTGAAGCTGGACCGGCCCCGCTTCGACGTGCCGCGCGACACGCACCTGCGATTGCTGCAGCGGTTCGTCTCGGCGGCCAGCAGCGGCGACCGCAGTGCGATTCGCGCGCTGCTTGCCGACGACGTTGCCGCGATCGGCGACGGCGGCGGGAAGGTCCCTTCCGTGCACGGAGGCATGCACGGCGGGGAGCGGGTCGCGAACCTGTACTGGGCGCACTTCCGGCGCCACGGCTGCGCCCTCACGTATCGCATCGCCACCATCAATGGGACGCCGGGCCTGCTGCGCTTCATCGACGGCCGGCTCGAATCCGCACAGGCCGTCGTGACCGACGGCGAGCGCATCGTGGCCTTCTACGTCGTGCGCAATCCCGACAAGCTGGCGCGCATCACGGCCGCGCCTTGAACCTTGCAGGGCGGGATGCAGCGCGCCGGATCGAGTGCAGCGACCTTCACGCCACACGCCTGGCCAAGCACGAGTAGCAACCCTGCTTGGCATTGTGCAAGTGCACATAGGCGACCAGGTCGGAGGCGAACATCGCTTCGAGACGGTCTGCGACGGAAGTTCCTGGAACGACGTCAGCCTCCAGCATCAAGCCGTCCTCATCGTAGGCTCTCAGGGAGATGACGCGCCGGGTCACGTACGGCGGCACCTCTCCGGGGGGAAGGCTGCGTGCCGACTGCCCTCGACGGACATAGATCGGGCCCGCGGCCCGATAAGGTGATTCGGTCCGATGGTGCTCGAAGGGCAGGAGCAGCAGCTCTTCGCCTTCCCGAGCATCCTCCAGGCTGATCCGGCAAGGGTATCCCGGGAAGCTGTCCGCCTTGTGCCGCGTGATCCCCCGCGCCTTCAAGTCGGCGTCCGTGAGCAGGAAGAGCGGTTCGAATTCATCGGGTTGCAGGCCAACGAGCTGGTAACTCGGCATGGAATCTCCTTGATTGAGGATGCCAAGTTTCCGGCCGCAAGCGCGCAAAGGCTCGCCAGTTCCGGACCCGCATTTCGTGGCGGTCCAAGCATCGACGCGAACGCGGGCTCAGCGCCCAGCCGTAGCCGCGTCGTGCGGAATCAGGCCGTTGCGCGCGGATCCACGTCTGCCATCCGGCACGAACCCGTCGCGATTCGGCATCCGGACTGCGCTCAGCACCTTGTGATCGAGGACGCCGTCGGCTTCCAGGAGCCCGTTCAGGTGCAGGATGTACGACGTCACCGCATAACTGTCATCGGTGCTGAGCGATCCGGGCTCGTCGTAGGGCATTGCCCGGCGGATGTAGTCCCAGAGCGTGGTCGCATGGGGCCAGTAGCTTCCCACTGTCAGGATCGGCTCGCGACTCTTCAACGTGCCTTGCCCACCAACCAGCGCAGGGTAGTAGTCGTTGCCTTCGGCCTTCCACCCGTGACAGGCAGCGCACCTCGCGGCGAAAATGTCACGGCCGCGTTCCACCGTGCCCCGGCCGGTCGGCAGCCCCGCCCCATCCGGAAAGACCGTGATCGCCTTCGAAGTGACCTCGGTCGCGGCGGCCGTTCGGCCGACGCTCTTCCACGCCGGGGCTGGACCGGGTTGGGCCACCGTGCTGATGCTCGTCACAAGCAGCGCAGACGCAATTGCCTTCTCAAACATGCGTCACCTGCCCGCCGGACGTGACGTGCCACGCCTTGATCCCGTTGTAGTGGTTGAAGCCGTCTGGGCCGGGCCTGGTCCCGCGCATCGCCACGATGCGATCGCGCGTCGGTTGCTCGTCACCGGTCTCGTCGGTCGCGCGCGACATGATCCACGTGTCCCGGCCGTCCCATGCCCACGGCAAGGTGAATCGCGTCAGGGACCGGTCCAGGACCGGCGGCTGCAACGCGGCGGGTTGCCATGTGCGCCCCCCGTCCACTGACACGTCCACTCTCTTCACACGCCCGCGGCCCGACCACGCGATGCCCGAGATCTCGTGGAAGCCCGGCCCGGACAGGGCGTGGCCCCCGCTGGGGCGCAGGATCACCGACTTGACGTCCATCTCGAAGCTGAACTGCCATGCACGTCCATCCGGCATCAGGTCGGTGTAGCTCGCCGCCTCGTCGCGCGACATCGCCGGGCCGGCTGTGAGTTGCAGTCGGTGCAGCCACTTCACGTGCACGTTGCCTTCCCACCCAGGAACCACCAGGCGCAGCGGATAGCCCTGCTCAGGGCGGACCGGCTCGCCGTTCTGGGCATACGCCACGATGACATCGTCCATGGCCTTCGCGATTGGGATGCTGCGGGAATGGCGTGCCGCGTCTGCTCCTTCCGCGACCACCCACTGCGCCTGCCCCTGTACACCCGCGATGCGGAGCAGCGTGCTGAGTCGCACGCCTGTCCACTCGCTTCCGCTCACCAGGCCATGGCTCTTCTGCGCTGTCTCGCCCGGATTGCCGGCGTGCTCACGCCCGCTGTTGCCGGCGCACTCGATGAAGTGGACCCGCGACACCGACGGCAGGCGGCGCAGGTCTTCCATCGAGAAAGCCACGCTCCTTCCAGCCAATCCGTGGACCAGCAATTCATGGCGCGCCGCTTCGATGCGCGGGACGCCGGAGTGATGTCGTTCGAAATGGAGCGAGGACGGCGTGATGACGCCCACGGTGTCCTGCAACGGCGTGCGGCTTGCGCCGGTTCCAGGCGTGGGCGAGTCGCCGAAGAACCGGGTCGCATGCACCTCCGGCGATCTGCCGCCATATGCCCGTCGCCCGGCGCCGAGCTGACGCGCTTCCTGCGCGGCCGCCCTGCCGCCCGCCGCACTGGCTGCCAGCGATGCCAGGACACTTCTTCGCTTCATATCGCACGCTCCCTGACAGGTTGGGTGCGCGGCGCCGGCCTCGCAGGGACGACCAAGACGCTCAGTTGCCCGGGACAAGTGGGAGGCGAAGATGTTTGCATGACGATCAGCGTTGTCGAGAGGTGCTGCAAGCAAGACGCGCGAGCGGGCAGGGTTGTGACACCCGGCCGCCCCCCGGTTCCGGCTCTGGGAGACCATCGGCCGGACTCAGCTGCCGCCGAAAGCTGCGCCGAGGGCGCAGACGCCGGCCATCGCAGATGCAAGTCGCATTCGTCCTGACGCACCCCATGAACGCGCATGTCCTGCCCGCGCAGCTGAACCCGATCAACCGCGGCCGCCGCCGCTCGCGGCTGCCGGCAACTTCAGGAGCTCGGCTGCCTCAGATGGCGCGCTGGTCGACGCGCTTCGAAAGTTCCTCGGCACTCTCCTTGCGCTCGCTGTAGCGGTCCACCAGGTACGCGCTGACATCGCGCGTGAGCAGCGTGAACTTGAACAACTCCTCCATCACGTCGACGACGCGGTCGTAGAAGGCGGACGGCTTCATCCGCCCGTCCTCCGTGAATTCGGCGAAGGCCTTGGCCACGCTGGATTGGTTCGGGATGGTGATCATGCGCATCCAGCGCCCGAGCACGCGCATCTGGTTCACGGCGTTGAAGCTCTGGGATCCACCCGAGACCTGCATGACCGCGAGCGTCTTGCCCTGCGTCGGCCGAACTGCGCCCACGGACAGCGGGATCCAGTCGATCTGCGTCTTCATCACGCCGGTCATGGAGCCGTGACGCTCCGGTGAGCACCACACCATGCCCTCGGCCCAGGCGGCGAGGCTGCGCAGTTCCTGGACCTTCGGGTGCGTGTCCGGCGCCCCGTCGGCCAGCGGCAGGCCCGTGGGATCGAAGATCCTGGTCTCTCCTCCCATCGCTTGCAGCAGGCGCGCGGCCTCGAACGTGAGCAGCCGGCTGTACGAGCGCTCACGCAACGATCCGTACAGCAGCAGGAAGCGCGGGCGATGCTGCGACGGAACCGGGACGTCCAGCCGGTCCTGCGTCGGCACATCGAAAAGCTCGGTGCGCAGCGCGGTAAAGGTCGAATCGTCCTCAAGCACGGCGCACCCCGTTGTCCTGCACGACTTCGCCATCTTCCTTCGTGAAGGGCGCCAGCTTCGCCACGGGCAGCAGTTCCAGGACCGCTTCGGACGGGCGACACAGCTTGGTCCAGAGGGGTGTCCGGACAACCGGCCGGTTCATCAGGATCGGATGTTGCTGGATGAAGTCCAGTAGCTGGCCGTCCGTCCACTTGGGGTCCGCCAAGCCAAGGTCGGCATAGGGGGTGCCCTTTTCCCTCAGCAGCTCCCTGACCGACATGTGCATTTCCGCCAGGAGCTCGCGAATCTGTTCCTTGGGAGGCGGCGCCTTCAGGTATTCGACAACCTCGGGCTCGATCCCAGCGTGGCGGATGAGGGCCAGCGTGTTCCGGCTGGTGCCGCAGTCGGGGTTATGGAAGATGGTGACATTCGCCATTGCAGTCACCCTCGTGCGGCCCGCATGCCGCTCTCGTACCAGCCCTGCGAGCGGTTCACGACCGCGACGACGGCGAGCATGACCGGAACCTCGATCAGGACGCCGACGACAGTGGCCAGCGCAGCCCCGGACTGGAATCCGAACAGGCTGATGGCAGTGGCCACCGCCAATTCGAAGAAGTTGCTCGCGCCGATGAGTGCCGACGGACCCGCCACGCAGTGCTGCACGCCCATGCGACGGTTCAGCCAGTACGCCAGGCCCGAGTTCAGCATCACTTGGATCAGGATGGGAACCGCCAGCAACGCGATCACCAGCGGCTGCTCGATGATGGCCTCGCCCTGGAAGGCGAACAGCAGCACCAGCGTGAGGAGCAGCGCGGCGATCGAGATCGGGCCGAGCCTGGCGACAGCGGCCTCGAAGTGCGTCGCGCCCTTGCGCAGCAAGGCCTTTCGCCAGACCTGCGAGATGACCGCCGGCACGACGATGTAAAGGCCCACCGAGGTCAGCAAGGTGTCCCACGGCACCGTGATGGAGGAGAGTCCCAGCAGCAGCGCCACGATGGGTGCGAAGGCCACCACCATGATGGAGTCGTTCAGCGCGACTTGGGACAACGTGAAGTACGGATCGCCTTTGCACAGCTGCGCCCAGACGAACACCATCGCGGTGCAGGGCGCAGCCGCGAGCAGGATGAGCCCAGCGATGTAGCTGTCGATCTGTTCCGCCGGGAGGTGGGGCGCGAAGACATGCCGGATGAAGACCCATCCCAGCAGCGCCATCGAGAACGGCTTGACGGCCCAGTTGATGAAGAGGGTGACGCCGATGCCGCGCACGTGCGACTTCACCTGGCCGAGTGCCCCGAAGTCGATCTTCAGGAGCATGGGGATGATCATGATCCAGATCAGCACGCCCACGGGCAGGTTGACCTTCGCGACTTCCAGCGCGGCGATGCCGTGGAAGAGACCGGGAAGGAGCTGCCCGAGGGTGACCCCTGCCACGATGCAGAGGGCGACCCAGATCGTCAGGTAGCGCTCGAAGAACCCAATGGCCGGTTTGGCGAATCCGGACGTGTCTGATGCGACTTCTGTTGCGCTCATGGTCAGCAGCAGGAGGAGCTGCTTTTCACCGGGATCGCGACGGGCTTGCCCCGGGAAGCGCAGCAGGCCGACGCCTGCGCGTCGGGAGCCGCTGCGTCTTTCGCGGACTCGTTGAACACAGGGATGTCCCCCAGAGTGTGGAACTGTTCCCAGGCGATGCCTTGGGGGTCCGTGATCCAGTACTTGTCGCTGCGCGCGTAGCAGCAGCTGGCCTCGCCCTGGTCGAACAGCGCCATGTCGGCCGCTTGTGCCTGCGCCTTCAGCGCGGTGAGCTCCTCGTCGGTGTCCGTCTGGATACCGAGATGGTCGACACCGACGGTGCCGCCGCGCGTGGAGATCGCGAAATTGACGCGCGGGTCCTCCAGCATCCATTTCGCGTAGTCGCTCTCGACGCGCGTGGGCTCGGCCGCGAACAGCTTCGAATAGAAGGCAATGGACGCCTGCAGGTCTTCGACGTGGGCGTGGACATGGAATCGCTTCATGGGAGGCTCCTATGGTTGGCAGCCGCAGCCGGCCGCGGGGGATCGCTCCACGACGCACCCGGCGCCCTGGCAGCAGTTCTCGGTCAGGTAGCCGAGGAGTGCGTTCATCTGCGCGAACTCTCCCCGGTAGATGAGATTGCGGCTGGACCGCTCCTGGGTGACGAGCCCGGCGTTGACGAGTTCCTTCAGGTGGAAGGACAACGCGCTCGGCGAGATGCCGAGCCCCTCGGCCATGGTGGACGGGGTCATGCCCGCGGGCCCAGCCACCACCAGTGCGCGGAACACCTGGAGCCGGACGGGCTGCGCGAGGGCGGCCAGGGCCTTGATGACGGCTGCTTCGTTCATTGATTCAATAATAGTTGAATTCTTGAATACTTGCAACCCAGCTTGTAAGGGGCCGTGCCCCTGGCTTCAGCCGGCCGGTTTCAGCTCCGTCACAGTTGCCTTGCCGCCGATGATCTCGGCCTGGAACTTGACCTTCTGGCCCACCTTCACGCCCTGGAGCATCTTCCTGTCGGCGACGTCAAATCCCATCGTCATGGCGGGCATGCCGAGGTTGGGGAGGTCGCCGTGGTCGAGCACGAGGAGGCCCTTCTTCAGGTCGACCTTTTTCACCTTGGCATCGACCAGCGGCACGGACGATTGCGGCGCGGATGCCGCCGGCTTCATCGGCATGGACATGCCTTGTGCGTGGGCGCCGGCTGCAGCAGCAAGAAGGACGATGGCAATGAGAGAGGACACTTTCATGGGGAACTCCTGAGGGTTAGGAATGGGAAGGTTGGGGAAGCGCGGCATCGCGGTTGGCGGCCGCATCAGTGCGGCGACGCCGGTGCAGCAGGAACCAGGCCGCCGGGATGACGAGCATGCTGAGCAGGGGCGCGGAGACCATGCCGCCCACCATGGGTGCCGCGATCCGCGTCATGACCTCGGACCCGGTGCCAGAGCCGATCAAGATGGGCAGCAGGCCGCCCATCACGACGGCCACGGTCATCGCCTTCGGGCGCACGCGCAGCACCGCGCCCTCCCGGATCGACGCCAGCAAGGTCTCCTCGGTGTCCGCCTCGCCTGCCGCCAGGCGGCGGACATGCGCGTTCTGCAGGTACACCAGCATCACCACGCCGAACTCGGAGGCGACGCCGGCCAGCGCGATGAAGCCGACGGCCGTCGCGACCGAGATGGCGTGCCCGAGCGCCCACACCAGCCAGAAGCCGCCGACCAGCGAGAACGGCACCGCCGCCATCACCAAGCCCGCGTCACGGAACGAGCGGAACAGCAGGTACAGCAGCACGAAGATGACGGCCAGCGTCGCCGGGACCACCACCTTCAGCCGCTCGGTCGCCCGCTCCAGGTACTCGAACTGGCCGGACCACGAGACCGAATAGCCGGCCGGAAGCTGCACGTCGCGCGCGACGGCTGCCTGCATGGCGTGGACCGCCGAGCGAAGGTCCCTTCCGCGCACGTCGACGTAGACCCACCCGGACAGGCGGGCGTTCTCGCTGCGCAGCATGGGCGGGCCCTCCTGCACCGTCACGCGAGCGACGTCCTGCAGCAGCAGTTGCGCGCCCCGGCCGGTCACGAATGGCAGTTCGCGCAGGCGCTGCAGCGAATCGCGCACTTCGCGCGGGTAGCGCACGTTGATCGGGAACCGCTCGCGGCCCGACACGACCTCGCCGACGTTGTCGCCGCCGATGGCGGTGGAGACGATCGCCTGCACGTCGGCCACGGACAACCCGTAGCGTGCGGCGGCCGCGCGGTCCACATCGACGTCGATGTAGCGACCGCCCGTGAGCCGATCCGCGAGGGCGGACGATACGCCAGGCACGTTCTTGACCGCCGCTTCGACCTGCCCCGCCAGGCGGTCGATGGTCGCCAGGTCGGCGCCCGCGACCTTCACGCCCACGGGGCTCTTGATGCCGGTGGCCAGCATGTCGATACGGTTGCGGATCGGTGGCACCCAGACGTTGGACAGCCCCGGCACCTTCACCACGCGATCGAGTTCCTCCACCAGCTTGTCCGGCGTCATGCCGGCGCGCCACTGCGCGCGCGGCTTGAACTGGATGGTGGTCTCGAACATCTCCAGCGGCGCCGGGTCGGTGGCCGTGTCCGCGCGCCCGGCCTTGCCGAACACCCGCTCCACTTCGGGCACGGTCTTGATCAGCCGGTCGGTCTGCTGCAGCAGCTCGGACGCCTTGGACGCCGACAGCCCCGGCAACGCGGACGGCATGTACAGCAGGTCGCCCTCGTCCAGGGGCGGCAGGAACTCGCCGCCCAGGCGCGCAATCGGCAACAAGGTCAGGACGAGCAGCACGCCCGCCACCGCGAGGGTTGCTTTCGGGAACCGGAGCACCGCTTCCAGCGCCGGCCGGTAGAGCGCGATCAGTGCGCGGTTGATCGGGTTCGACGCCTCGGCCCGGATGCGGCCGCGCACCAGGTAGCCCATGAGCACCGGGACCAGCGTCACGGAGAGGCCCGCTGCTGCCGCCATCGCATACGTCTTGGTGAAGGCCAGCGGCGAGAACAACCGGCCCTCCTGCGCCTCGAGCGTGAACACGGGCACGAACGAGAGCGTGATGACCAGCAGCGAGAAAAACAGGGCCGGACCGACCTCGATCGACGCTCGCGTGACGAGCGCCCACCGCTCGCCGACCGTGGGGCCGCGATCGTGCTCGTGGTCGAACGCCTCGAGGTGCTTGTGGGCGTTCTCGATCAGCACGATGGACGCATCGACCATCGCGCCGAGCGCGATCGCGATGCCGCCCAGCGACAGGATGTTCGCGCTGACGCCCTGCCACTGCATCACGATGAAGGCGGCCAGTACGCCCACTGGCAGCGTGACGACAGCCACGAAGGCGGAGCGCAGGTGGAACAGGAAGGCCGCGCACACGAGAGCGACCACCACGAACTCCTCCAGCAGTTTCCAGCTGAGGTTCTTCACCGCGCGGTCGATCAGCAGCGAGCGGTCGTACGTCGGCACCACTTCCACGCCCGGCGGCAGGCTCGCCTTGAGCGTCGCCAGCTTCGCCTTCACGGCCTCGATCGTGGTGCGCGCGTTCTTGCCCGAGCGCATCACGACCACGCCGCCGGCCACCTCGCCCTGCCCGTCCAGCTCGGCGATACCGCGCCGCATCTCGGGGCCGACTTGCACGAACGCCACGTCGCGCAGCAGCACCGGCGTCGCGCCCGACAGGCCGACGGGGATGGCGCGGAAGTCGTCCAGAGAGCGCAGGAACCCCCGCGAGCGCACCATGTATTCGGCTTCGGCGAGTTCCACGACCGAGCCGCCGGCGGCCTGGTTGGCGCCCTGCAGCGCCTCGGTGACCATGCGCTGCGTCACGCCCAGCGTGCGCATGCGGTCCGGGTCCAGCACCACCTGGTACTGGCGCACCATGCCGCCGATGCTGGCCACCTCGGCCACGTCGGGGACCGTCTTCAGCTCGAACTTCAGGAACCAGTCGTTCAACGCGCGCAGTTGCGAGATGTCGTTGCGGCCGGTGCGGTCGACCAGCGCGTACTCGTACACCCAGCCCACGCCGGTGGCGTCCGGGCCCAGCGACGCATTCGCGCCCGCGGGCAGCCTCGACTGCACCTGGTTCAGGGACTCGACGACGCGCGACCTGGCCCAGTACGGATCGGTCTTGTCGTCGAACAGCACGTAGACGAAGGAGTCGCCGAAGAAGGAGTAGCCGCGCACGACCTTGGCGCCGGGGACGCTGAGCATGGTCGTCGTCAGCGGGTAGGTCACGAGGTCCTCGACGACTTGGGGCGCCTTGCCTGGATACGGCGTGCGCACGATCACCTGCGTGTCCGAGAGGTCCGGCAGCGCGTCCAGCGAGATCCGCTGCGCCGACCAGATGCCCGCAAGGACAACGAACGCCGTCATCACCAGCACCAGGAAGCGGTTGCCGATCGACCAGCGAATCAGCGCGGCGATCACTTGCCGCCTCCTTCAGGCCGGACAGCGACGAGCTCCCAGCCCATGGGGCCGCCTCTGCGGAACTCGAACTGCACGCTGTCGCCGGCCTTCAGCCCCGGGAAAGCCTTCGGCCCGGGCGTGCTGAACCCCATGGTCATCGCCGGCCACTTCAGCTCGGGCACCGGTCCATGCGAGATCGTGATGCCGTCGGGCTCGATGCTCTCCACCGTGCCGCGTGCGGTGAACGTCCCGGCCGCCGGCGCACTCGCCGCAGTCGCCGCCTGCCCCGCGGCAGCCATGCCGCCCAGCACCGACTTCAGCCGCGCTTCCGAGTCGACGAGGAATTGGCCGCTCGCGACCACCTGCTCGCCTTCCTGCAGGCCCTGCACCACCTCGAGTTGGTCGCCGAGCTCGGCGCCCAGCGTGATCTCACGCGGCTCGAACGTGCCGTTGCCCTTGCGCACGATGGCAACTGCGCGCGTCCCCGTGCGGATCACTGCTTCGGCGGGCACGACCAGGCGCGACGACGCAGGTCCCGCGACCTGCAGGCGCAGCAGCAGCCCCGGCGTGAGGCGGCCGCCCTTGTTCGCGACCTCGAAGCGGGCCTGCAGGGTGCGGGTGGCCGCGTTCACCTGCGGCAGGATCTCCTTCAGCTCGCCCTCGAACGCCTGCGATGCATCGGCCTGCAGCGCTGCCTTGACCTTCTGGCCCCGCTGCAGGCGCACCGCCTGCACCTCCGGCACCTCGGCGACGGCCCAAACCCGCTCGAGGCCGGCGATACGGAACAGCGTCGTGCCCGCGGTGACCGCGACGCCCTCACGCACCCCTAGCTCCGCGACCACGCCGCCGATGGGCGCTGCCACCGTGAAGCGCGCTCGCGCCGTGCCGTGCTGCTCGCTCTGGCGCACGAGCGAGTCCGGGATCGACATCGCGCGCATGCGCTCGCGCGCGGCTGCCAGCACGTCGTCCGCCACGCCGGCCCGCTTCAGGGCCAGGTATTCGTTCAGCGGCCCGAGCCAGTCCGGCGCGTAGATGGTGGCCATGGGCTGGCCGCGGCGCACGGTCTCCATGGGCGCCCGCACCAGCAGGCGTTCGACGTAGCCGTTGACGCGGGTCTGCACGGCCTGCGCCAGGCGCTCGTCGAACTGCACCGTGCCGATGGCGTCGAACGAGCTCGCGACCTGCGCGCGCGTGGCGGCGGCGGTGCGGATGCCCAGGTTCTGCTGGACGCCCGGGCTGACCTTCACGCCGGCCTCGGCCTGCTCGTCGGCGTACACGGGCACCAGCTGCATGTCCATGAACGGCGACTTGCCGGGCTTGTCGAAGCGTGGGCCGGGCACCATCGGGTCGTGCCAGTACAGGACCTTGCGCTCGCCCTGGGCAGCCGGCGCGACGGGCGCGTCCGCGTGCCGGTCCGGTGCGACGGACCGTTGGCCGGCGAAGAACCCGCCTGCGGCGATGGCCACGGCCGCAACGGCCGCGGCAGCGATGTGGATCGTCTTCATCGCGCGCCTCCCGGCACCGGCCGGAACGCCAGCTGCGCCTGCACCTTCGCGAGCTCGCGCTGCATCGCCAGCAGCTTGCGCTGCACGTCGACCTCGGCGTGCCGCGCTTCGAACAGCACCATCAACGGCACCTGGTTGGATCGGTAGCCCGCCAAAGCGGCCTGCGTGCGCTGCCGCGCGGGCGTGACCACCGCGGCGGTGTAGCGCTGCACCCGGTGGCCGAGCCGCTGGGCGTCGCTGCTCATGGCGCGGTACTCGGCGCTGGCCATGCGCGTCGCCTCCTCGAGCGTGGCTTCCGCCTTGGTGGCGAGCGCCAGCTTGGCGGACGTCTCGCGGTCCTGCCGTTCGCGTGGTGCCACCGGCAACGGGATGGAGACGCCGACCGCGACCATGTCCGAGTAGCCGGTGCGCTGGCCGTACGACACCTGCCACGTCCAGTTCGGTTCCCGATTGGCGGCGGTCGCCGACGCTTCCGCGCGGGCCGCTTCGACCTCGCGCTGCGCCTGCAGGACGGCTGGGTGCGCGGCGACGTAGGCCTGCTCGGCGGCCGACGTTGGCAGAAGTGGAGGTGCCAGGTCGTCCGGCCGCCACCCCAGCCACCGCTCCAGCGCGACAAGCGCCGCCGCCTGCTGCTGGCGCACATCGGCGGATTCGTCCTCAGCCACGCCTCGCGCGGCATCCAGCTGCAGCACTTCCTGGCTGGTGCCCGCCGAGGATGCCAAGCGTGCCTTGGCCGCTTCCCACTCCTCGTGCACGTGGTGTTCGGTGAGCGTGGTGAGCTTGGCGATCTCGCCGGCGTAGAACGCGTCCAGGTAGGCCAGCGCGGCCTGCAGGCGCGCTTCCGCCAGCGCGGCCTCGGCCGTGACCGACTCGCGATCGGCTTGCGCCTGGGCGGCGGCCTGCCGCAGCGCGCGCTTCTCGGCGGACACCCATTCCTGGCTGATGCCCACGCGCTTCATCGTCATCGAATCGGCGGTGGTGCGCAGCCGGTCGGGGCCGGTGACGGGCAGGTTCTCGATGCCGACACTGAGCATCGGATCGGGCAGCTGCCCTGCGGCGCGGGCGGCCTCAGCCGCGCCCGCGGCGCCGGCGCGCGCACCACGCACCGCCTCGGAGCGCTGCGCTGCGAGCTCGAGGGCGCGCTCGAGCGTCAGGGGGTCGGCCGCCGCAACGGCCGGCAGGAGTGTGGCCGTCAAGGCGGCCGCTGCAAGGGAACGGGAAACCATGGAACCTCCGGGACGACGAGTCGGGTGTCGAGCCGCGGCCATGCCGCGGGCGACGCCGGTGTGTCGGCGGAGGGGTCAGACGCGAAGTCGGAGGGTGGACAGGAACAGCGGGTCCGGCGGTGGGCGAGGTCGCGCTGCTGCGGCGCCCTCCGCCCACCCCGTGGCATCGATGTCCGGGACGGCCTCGACCACATGCGCATGGACGACGGCCGGCAGGCTCACCGCGGGCACCTGCACGGGATCGGCCGATTGCGGCGCGTTCACGCAGTGCTGGTGGCACAGGACCGGCTGGTCTTCGTCCATCTGCATGCCCATGTCCATGCCTTCGCAGGGCTGTCCCGGTGCCATCTCCATGGCGACCCGCTCACCGGCCTGCGGCGAGAGGCAGACGTAGTTGGCCAACGCCAGCTGCGAGAACAGCAGCGACAGGACCACCAGGAAGGTGGTCGTCAGTCGATGGACGCGTTGGCGGTACATGGGTTCTCGGAAGTGTAGCCATCGGCGGAGGCCAACCGCGCTCGAGCTGGCGCGATGGCGGCGGTAGCGCTCGATGTATCAGTGCGCGTGACCATGGCCATGGTGGGCGTGCGCGACGGCGTGGCCTTTTCCGCGGGCGATCAGCGCCCGGTTCAATGGATAGGCCGCGGCGCCCGCCAGCAGGAGCGAGCCCGCCAGTGCCAGCCAGAACGTCCCGTTGTCGAGGCCCGCGTTCATGGCTCCCGGCCAGACGAGCATGACCGCGTTGTCCACGACCTCCATGAGCGCCACGGACGCGCTGTCGGCGGCGAGCGCGACCGACGCAGCGCTGCGTAGCGCCATGCCCGCGGCCAGGAGCGGCAGCATCGTGAACGCGTAGCCGAAGGCGAACGCGAGCGCCACCGAGATCGCGATGGTGGCTCCGTTGGACCAGCCGAAGGCGGTCCCGATCACCATGCCGAGGATCTCTCCGACTGCGCACCCGGAGAGGCAGTGCAAGGTCGCCTGCAGGGCCGTCCGTTTGAGGCTGCTGGCCGCGACTGGGGCAGCGTGGTTCGCAATGGGCATGGTGGAGTTCCTTTGGATGGGAGCCGCGATCGTCAAGCCTGCCACGATGGGAGTGTCAAGGTGGGAAAGCTCCCGCTGTCGCGCAATCCCATCCGCCCCGACCCCTGAATCGACGAAGGCCAACCGTCCACTCCAGCGCCGCCCGGTGCCGCAGAATCCAGCCGTCGCCATTCGGGGGTCGTCATGGTCCGTCTGAACGTCAATTGGGCCCCGGTCGTTGGACTGGTCCTGCTCAGCGCGACGCAGGGAGTGCTCGCGGCGGGCGCTGGACGCAAGGGAAGGCGGAAGCGATGGATCCCCGCCTTCGCGGGGATGACGGGGCGTCACCCTTCCAGGAAATACCGCCGCAACCCCGCCAGCGTCATCTCCATCGCCACGGCCGTCAGCAACAGCCCCATCAGCTTCTCAATCGCGGCGACCACCGACGGCCCCAGCCACCGACCCAGGCGATCGGCGGTGAGCAGCACCGTGCAAGACACCAGCATGGCGACCACCAGCGCCGCGACCCACACGTGGATGCGGCCGGGTTCGCGGGACGCCAGCAGCAGCACGGTGGCGAGGGCCGAGGGGCCCGCCATCAGCGGAATCGCCAGCGGGAACACCAGCGGCTCGCTCATCTGACGGCTGGCCACGCCGGTCGCGTCGCCGTGGCCGAAGATCATCTGCATCGCGATCACGAACAGGATCACGCCGCCGGCGACCTCCAGCGATCGCTGCGACAGGTGCATGGCCGACAGGAACGCCTGGCCGGCCAGCATGAACACGAGCAGCACGGCGAAGGCGATCGCGCTTTCGCGCAGCGCCACGCGCCGCCGGCGCGCCGGGTCGACATCGCCCATCACCGAGATGAACACCGGCAGCGCGCCGAACGGGTCGAGCACCAGGAGCAGCAGCACCAGCGCGGAGAGGAAGGAGTGGTCCATGAGCGACCGGTATTGTGGCCGGTCGAGCTGGCATCCCTTAGGAGCCAGAGGGCGCGTGGCCTCTCGCGGCCCGGCGTTGGTGCAGCACCCCATTCACCTCCGCACCGTAGATCAGCGTGGTGGCGCTGATGTAGAGGAACACCAGCGTACCGACCACCCCCGCGAAGCTGCCGTACAGCAGCGCCAGCTTGCCGGCGCTGTGCAGCGTGTACGACAGCGCCGCGGCAGCAAGCACCCAGAGCACCGCGCCGACGACCGCGCCGGGCAGCACGGTGGACAGCCGCTGGCGCGTGTCCGGCAGCCAGCCGTAGACGATCGCATACATGACCACCAGCACCACCAGCGCCAGCCCGTAGCGCATGGTGTGCGTCAACCAGATCGTGTCGGCGGGCGTGCTCGCGCTGGAGGCCGCGAGCTGGACCAGGTAGGGGAGGATCACCACGCTGCTGAACGCCACCAGCACGCACGCGCCGACGGTGACGGTGAACAGCGTGACCTTGATGCGGGCCTTCCAGAACGGCAGGCCCCGCTCGACGCCATACGCACGATTGAGCGCCGTGCGCACGGCCTGCATGCCCGACGACGCCGTCCACAGGGTCGCGACGATGCCGACGGTCAGCAGCGCCTGGTTGCGTTGCGCGATGACCTGGTCGACGACGGGCTGGAGCGCGTCGCGCACCAGTTGCGGGGTGTACTCCATCACCCGGCGCACCAGCGCCGCGGCGTCGCCGGGTTGCCCGAAGTAGGCCGCCGCAGCCGACACCAGCACCAGCAGCGGGAACATCGCCAGCACCCAGGAGAACGCCATGCTGCCGGCCTGGTTCGCGCTCTGGTGCATCACGTAGTTGCGGATGGCCAGCAGCAGCACGCCCAGCACGGGCGTGGAGAGGGCGGCAGTGCGGATGCGGTGCCAGGCGCGGCGGGAAGAACTGCTCACAACCGCGCCAGGCACCCCAGCAGGTCCTCGATGTGCAGCGGCTTGACGAAGTGCACGTCGAAGCCCGCTGCCGCGGCACGCTCCTTGTCGGCGTACTGGCCCCAGCCGGTCAGCGCGATCAGCATCGGCTGCTTGCCATCGAGGCGGCTGCGGATGTGGCGCGCGGCGTCGTAGCCGTTCATCACCGGCATGCCGATGTCCATCACCACGGCGTCGGGGCGCTCGGCCTCCACCTTGCGCACGGCAGCTGCGCCGTCGTGGGCGACGCTCACCGCCAGGCCGTGCATCGACAGCAGCGCCTCCAGCGTCTCGGCGGCATCGATGTTGTCGTCGACGACAAGCACGCGGCGGCCGGTGCCGGGTGCGGCGGCGGCTTGCTGCGTGCTCGCGGCCATCGGGGCCCGGTCGCGCGCGGCCGGCACGCGCAGCTCGAAGGTGCTGCCTTGGCCCGGGCCGGCGCTGCTCGCGCGCACGCTGCCACCGTGCAGTTGCGCGAACGCGCGCGTGAGGTGCAGGCCCAGCCCCAGCCCGCCGCTCGGCTCGCCGATGACGCGGGTCTGCTCGAACATCTCGAAGATGCGCTCGAGGTCGCTGGCAGCCAAGCCACGCCCCGTGTCGCGCACGGTGAAGACGACGTCGCCGGCGTCCTCGCGCACCTCCAGCACCACCTGCCCGCCGTGAGGCGTGAACTTGGCCGCGTTGACCAGCAGGTTGGCGATCGCCTGCACCAGGCGGACATGGTCCGCCATCAGCGGCACGTCGTCGCCAGGCTCGCTCACGTCCACCTTGTGCTGGCGCGCGTCCAGCGTGGCTTGCGCGATCTCCAGCGCGTGCGCCGTGACGTGGTGCGCCGTCGTCGGCGCGAGCTTCAGCTCGAGCTTGCCGCTGGTGATGCGCGCGACGTCCAGCAGGTCGTCGACCAGTCGCGTCAGGTGGTTCACCTGGCGGTCGACCATTCCGACCAGCGACGTCACCTGCGGCGACGGATGCAGCCGCTGGAGGATGGCGGTGGCATTGCTGATCGGCGCGAGCGGGTTTCGCAACTCATGCGCCAGCGTCGCCAGGAATTCGTCCTTGCGCCGGCTCAGCGCGCGCATCTCGTATTGGCGCGCGCGCGCGCGCAACGCCGACCGGGCCGCCGTGATCAGCGACAGCGTGCGCACGGGGCGCTCCAGCATCATGACGTTGCCCAGATGCTCGATGGCGCGCTGCGCTTCCAGCGAATCGGCGCCGCGCTTGGCCATCACGAGAACGGGCAGGTCCGACCAGGGCGGCTGCGCCGCCAGGTAGCGACCGAGTTCGGCGAGCAGCATGTCGCCCAGCGCCTCCTCGGCCACAAGCAAGGCGCCCACGCCGTGCTCCAACTCGGTGGCGACGTCCCCGACGGTCTCGCACACCACCGCGTCGAGCCCGGCGGACTGCAGCACCCGCTGCGCGAGCGGGCCGTCGTGCGTCGAGACGTGCAGGAGGATGCGCCGTTCCATCAGTCGTCGGTGGCCGTGCCCGTCTTGGTGGGCACGCCCGTCAGCAGGCCATGGAAGCCGCGCAGCACCTTGCCCACTTCGATGCCGCCGGGGGTCAGGCTGAACTCGCGGATAGTGCGCTCGTGCGCGCTGCCGCGCTTCTTGAACACCGAGATCGCCTTGCGGATCTCGCCGTCCAGTTCGAAGTACCGCAGCATCAGCACGTTGTCGGCCACGTAGCTCGCGTCCATCGAGGTGGTCATCGCGCCCAGCATCCCTTGCTGCACGCCCACCAGGATGGTCGCGACGCGGTGCTGCCCCAGGTACGTGAGCATCTCGTGCAGGTAGGTGGTGAGGAAGCGCTCATCCGGCACCGCGTTCAGGTAGCCGTTCAGGCTGTCGATGACAACGATCTTCACGCCGCGCTCGACCGCTTCCCTCACGGCCGCCGAGAACTGGCCCGGCGACAACTCGGCGGGGTCGATCTGCTGGATCGTGAGCAGGCCCGCATCGATGGCTTCGCGCAGCCGCAGTTTCAGCCCGTCTGCCCGGTGAAGGGCGTTGTTGATCGACTCCTCGAACAGGAAGATGGCCGCGCCCTCGCCGCGCTTGTAGGCGGCGGACACCAGCTGCCCCGCGAGCGACGACTTGCCGGTACCGGGCGGCCCCATGACCAGCGTGCTGGTGCCTTCCTCGATGCCGCCGCCGAGCAACTGGTCCAGCTCGGGCAGCCCGCTGCTCAACTGGCCTCGCGAACCGATGTTGCGGCTGTCGGCGGCCACCAGGCGCGGATGCACGACCAGGCCGCCTTGCACCAGGTTGTAGTCATGCAGGCCGCCGAACACACGGCGGCCGCGGAACTTCACCACGCGCACGCGGCGGCGTTCCGCGCCGTAATCCTTGACCGCGTGATCGAGCTGGATGACGCCGTGGGCGATGCTGCGCACCTGCAGGTCGCCGGTGGCCGACGCGGTGCGGTCGTCCAGCAGCAGCACCGTGCAGTTGCGGCGCGAGAAGAACTGCTTGAGCGCAAGCACCTGGCGCCGGTACCGCAGCGGCGATTCGGCCAGCAGCTGCAATTCGGACAGCGAGTCCAGCACGACGCGCGTGGGCTGCCGGTCGTCGACGACCTGCAGCACCATCTTGATGGTGTCGGCGAGCTCGACCTCGGACGGGTGGAACATCGAATACTGGCCGACGCCTGCCAGCAGGTCCTCGTCGGGCAACACCTCGTGCACGTGGATGCCGTCCAGGCTCCAGCCGTGCGACGCCGCGACGGCCGTCAGTTCTTCCAGCGTCTCGGCCAGCGAGATGTAGACGACCGACTCGCCGCGCAGCACGCCTTCCTGCAGGAACTGCAGCCCGGCGGTGGTCTTGCCGGCGCCCGGCTCGCCTTCGATCAGGTAGATGCGGCGCGGCGTCAGCCCGCCACCGAGCAGGGCGTCCAGGCCCTGGATGCCGGTGGACAAGAGTTGTTCCGGCTCGTTTGGATCACGCATCGCATCTCCTTCCCGCGCCGCAGGCCCAGCGGGGGAGCGGGCAAGGAGCAATGGGGACTGGTCATCCTAGCAAAGCTGCCCTCCCGGCGGTGGGGTCGGACCGCGGCCGATCCGCCGGCCCTGGGTCACTCCGGCGGCAGCCGCGTGGCGAGCGTGTCGCGCGCCTTGCGAAGGGCCGGCAGCAGCTCGCGGAATTCCGCCATCTCCATGCGCTCGGCCTGCACCGCGATGCTCATGGCCCCCACGGTGGTCCCCTCGCGATCGAACACCGGCACGGCCATCGAGCGCACTCCCAGCTCCAGCTCGCCGTCGGACTCGGACCAGCCCCGCTCACGGCACAGCGCCACTTCCGCCAGCACATCCGCGACGCGCCAACGCGTGCGCGCCGTCAGGGCCGCGCCGTGGCTCGCCTCGATGCGCCGCCTGGCCACGTCCGGTGGCAGGCTGGCCAGCAACGCGCGTCCCATCGCGGAGCAGTAGGCGGGCAGCCGCGACCCGATCGCCAGGCCGGTGGACAGGCTGCGGCGCGCCGTCGCGCGCGCCACGATGATCACGTCGTCGTCCAGGAGCTGGCCTAGCGACGCCGACTCGCGCGTGCGTTCCGAGAGCGACACCAGCAGGGGCTGCGCCAGCTGCGGGATCGGGCGCGACGTGATGTAGGCATTGGCGACCAGCAACGCGCGCGGCGCGATCCAGAACCGCTTGCCGTCGCTCTCGACATACCCCAGCGTGTGCAGGGTGCGGAGCGAACGCCGCGCCGACGCCGGCGAGCTGCCGGTGAGCCGGGACACTTCGGACAGCGTCAGCCTGCTGGCGCCGCGCCGGAAGCACGTCAGCACGTCGAGCCCCTTCTGCAGGGCCGTCACGAAGTCCTTCGGAGCGGACTGGCTGGCGGTGTCGACCGTCTCGACGTGCTTGCGCATCGGTCGATTCTGCCAACACCGGATTGCCGATCCGCGCCTTGATGCAGCGCAACCCCGCCGGGTCCAGTTTGCGCATCGCGCAAAACCGCCTTGTCTTCGCCGCGGCCGGAGCGCAGAGTGCGCGCTTCAACTCTCGAGCAAACCCATGACCGAACTGGTGACACGTCGACACGCGCTCCTGGGCCTTGCGGCATCAGCGATGGCCCTGCCGTTTCCGGCCGCCGCGCAGCAGGACCGCCCGCTCAAGCTCATCGTCCCCTTCTCGGCCGGTGGCACCGCCGACGTGCTGCCCCGCCTGCTGGGCGAAAAGCTGCGCACGGCGTACCCGGGCGGCGTCGTCATCGAGAACAAGCCAGGAGCGGGCGGCAACATCGGCGCCGACTTCGTCTTCCGCTCGGAACCCGACGGATTCACCCTGCTCGCCTCCCCGCCCGGTCCGGTCGCGATCAACCAGAACCTGTACCGCAAGCTCAGCTTCGAGCCGGCGCGCTGGGTCCCGGTGACCGTCATCGCCACGGTGCCGAACGTGCTGGCGGTGAGCAACAAGCTGCCGGTGCAGAACGTCGGCGAGCTCATCGCCCACTTGAAGGCCAACCCGGGCAAGGTGAGCGTCGCTTCGCAGGGGAACGGCTCGACGTCGCACCTGACCGCGGCCATGTTCATGCAGTTGACCGGCACCGAGATGAACCACATCCCCTACAAGGGCACGGCGCCGGCGCTCGTCGACCTGCTGGGCGGCAACGTGGACGTGTTCTTCGACAACCTGAGCTCGTCGGCGCCGCACCAGCATGCCGGCAAGCTGCGCATCCTGGCCGTCGCCGACGACCAGCGCTCGCGCGTGCTGCCGCAGGTGCCCACCTTCGTCGAACAGAAGCTGCCCGGCATGCAGGCGGTCACCTTCTTCTCGGTCGTCGCCCCTCCGGGCACGCCGCCGGCGCTCGCCGCGACGATCCAGAAGCAGCTGGCGCAGGCGCTGACCGCGCCGGACGTGCGACAGAAGTTCCTGGAGCAGGGCGCCGAGCCGCGCGGCTGGACGCCCGAGGACTCGGGCGCGTTCATCCAGCGCGAGACCCAGAAGTGGGCCAAGGTCATCAAGACCGCGAACGTGACACTGGACTGAGACACGACGGATGCAAGAGCAGGCCATTCACTGGAAAAGCGCGGCCAACACGCGCATTCCCTACCGCCTCTACGTCGACGAGGCGACCAGCGCCCTCGAGCAGGAGCGCATCTTCCGCGGCAACACGTGGAACTACCTGTGCCTGGAGGCGGAACTGCCGGACGCCGGCAGCTACCGCGCCACGTACGCCGGCTCGACGCCGGTGGTGGTGGTGCGCGACGCCGACGGCGAGATCTATTCCTTCGAGAACCGCTGCGCGCACCGCGGCGCCCTCATCGTGCTGGACAAGGCCGGGCGCGCGGACGACTTCCAGTGCGTGTACCACGCCTGGAGCTACAACCGGCAGGGCGACCTCACCGGCGTCGCCTTCGAGAACGGCGTCAAGGGCCAGGGCGGCATGCCCGAGACCTTCTGCAAGCAGGAGCATGGCCCGCGCAAGCTGCGCGTGGCCACCTTCTGCGGGCTCGTGTTCGGCAGCTTCTCCGAGGACGTGCCGGACATCGAGGAGTACCTGGGCGAGGAGATCTGCGCGCGCATCGAACGCGTGCTGCACAAGCCGGTGGAAGTGATCGGGCGGTTCACGCAGAAGCTGCCGAACAACTGGAAGCTGTACGTCGAGAACGTCAAGGACAGCTACCACGCAAGCTTGCTGCACATGTTCTTCACGACGTTCGAGCTCAATCGGCTGTCGCAGAGGGGCGGCGTGATCGTCGACGACACGGGTGGCCACCACGTGAGCTACTCGATGATCGACCCGGCGGCGAAGGACGATTCGTACCGCAACCAGGCGCTGCGCTCGGACAACGAGCGCTACCGGCTCAAGGACCCGAGCCTCCTGGCAGGCTTTCGCGAGTACGACGACGGCATCACGCTGCAGATCCTCTCGGTGTTCCCCGGGTTCGTGCTGCAGCAGATCCAGAACTGCCTGGCCGTGCGGCAGGTGCTGCCCAAGGGCATCGCGGCCACCGAGCTGAACTGGACCTACATCGGCTACGCCGACGACACGCCCGAGCAGCGCAAGGTGCGCCTCAAGCAGCTGAACCTCGTGGGCCCCGCCGGCTTCATCTCGATGGAAGACGGCGCCGTGGGCGGGTTCGTCCAGCGCGGCATCGCCGGTGCGACCGACATGGACGCGATCGTCGAGATGGGCGGCGACCACGCGGGCTCCAGCGAAGGGCGCGCCACCGAGACCTCGGTGCGCGGCTTCTGGAAAGCCTACCGGCAGCACATGGGACAGCAGGCGGCAGACGCATGATCGACCTTCTCCAACTCGCGGCCTTCAACGCGGCGTACGCGCAGGCCATCGACAGTGACTCGCTGGAGCAGTGGCCCGGCTTCTTCACCGAGGACTGCCACTACCGGATCACCCACGTCGAGAACGAGGCGCAGGGCCTGCCCGCCGGCATCGTGTGGGCCGATTCGCGCGACATGCTCAGCGACCGCATCGCGGCGCTGCGCGAGGCGAACATCTACGAGCGCCAGCGCTACCGCCACCTGCTGGGCATGCCCCTGGTGGAAGCCGCCGACGAGGGCACGGCCCGCGCGCGAACGCCCTTCGTCGTCGTGCGCACGATGCACACCGGCGAGAGTGACGTGTTCGCCACCGGCGAGTACCACGACCGCTTCGTGCGCCGCGACGGCCGCTTGCTGCTGGCCGAACGCGTGGCGGTGTGCGACAGCACCGTCACCGACACGCTGCTGGCCCTGCCCCTGTGAACGCCACCGCGTCACGCCGCCTGGCGTTGGCCGTCGGCGACCCGCACGGCATCGGTCCCGAGATCGCGCTGAAGGCACTGGCACAACTGCCCGCGTTCGACCGTGACCGCATCACCGTGTACGGGCCGAAGGCCGTTCTGCAACATGTCGCTGCGCTCTGCGGGCTGGAGCCCCTGCTGCCGCGTCTGTCGCACGTGGAAGCCGGCACGCTCGCGGGGCGGCCGCGTTTCGGCGTGGTCGATCCTGCTGCGGGGGCCTCCACCATCGCCTCGGCGACTGCTGCCTTGCAGGCCTGCCGGCGTGGCGAGGTCGATGCCGTGATCGCCTGCCCGCACCACGAGACCGCCATCCACCAGGCGGGCATCCCGTTCAGCGGCTATCCGTCGCTGGTCGCGCGCGTGTGCGGGCTCGACGAAGGCGAAGTGTTCCTGATGCTCGTGGGCGGCGGGCTGCGCATCGTGCATGCCACGCTGCACGAAAGCGTCCGCACGTCGCTGGGCCGCCTCACGCCCGCGCTGGTGGAAGCCGCGGTCCGCGCCGGCGTGCGTGCATGCGCCCTGCTGGGCGTCGCCGAGCCGTCCATCGCGCTGTTCGGCATCAACCCGCATGCGTCCGAAGGCGGGCTGTTCGGCCCCGAGGACGAAGCGGTGACCGTGCCGGCGGCGCATGCATTGCGCGCCTCAGGCCTGCGCGTCGACGGTCCCATGGGCGCGGACATGGTGCTCTCGCAGCGCCGCCACGACCTGTACGTCGCGATGCTGCACGACCAGGGCCACATCCCCGTCAAGCTGCTGGCCCCCAACGCCGCCAGCGCGCTGTCCATCGGCGCCGACGTCCTGCTCTCCAGCGTGGGGCACGGCAGCGCCATGGACATCGCCGGCCGCGGGGTCGCCGACCCGGCGGCGCTGCTGCGCACGATCGCGCTGCTGTCCGGCATCGAAGCACGCACTGCATGACCCACACCATCCGCATCGAAGGCTCCGACGTCGCGTTCGCCTGCGCGCCGGGCACCAGCGTGCTGGACGCTGCGCTCGGCGCCGGCATCGAGCTGCCCTATTCCTGCCGCAAGGGCGTTTGCGGGAACTGCGCCGGCAACGTCGTCGCGGGCGAGGTCGACGCCCTGGACGGCGCAGCGCTGCGCAACGAGACATGCTCGGCAGACCAGGTGCTGTTCTGCGCCTGCGCGCCGCGCACCGACCTCGTCCTGCGCCCGGCCAGCTGGAAGCACGTGGACCGCGGCGCCCGCAAGACCTTCCGGGCGAAGGTGCACGCCCTCGACCTCGCGGCGCCCGACGTGACGGTGCTGCGGCTGCGCCTGCCTGCGGGCCAGCGCGCGAAGTTCCAGGCCGGCCAGTACCTCGAAGTGAAGCTGGACGACGGCAGCGCGCGCTGCTACTCGATGGCCAACCCGCCGCAGGAGAGCGACGCCGTGACGCTGCACGTGCGGCACGTGCCGGGCGGGCGGTTCACCAACGTGCTCGCCGGCCTCAAGCAGGGCGACCTGCTGGACATCGAGCTCCCCTTCGGCAACGTCGCCCTGGCACAGGACGATGCACGCCCGATCGTGTTCGTCGCCGGCGGCACGGGCTTCGCGCCGGTCAAGTCGATCCTCGACGACATGGCCAAGCGGCGCGTGCAGCGCGCCGTCACGCTGATCTGGGGCGCACGCGACGCCGCCGGCCTGTACCTGCCGGCCGCGATCGACAAGTGGCGCAAGCAGTGGCCGCAGCTGCGCTATGTGCCAGCGATCTCGGACGCACCCACGCACGGCGTCGCCGGCGCCTTCGACGGGCGGGTGGACGAGGCGCTTCGTGCGCAATGTCCCGACCTCACCGGCCACGTGCTGCATTGCTGCGGCTCGCCAGCGATGGTGGCGGCCGTCCGCGCTGCCGCACTCGACGTGGGGCTGGCCCCGTCCGATTTCCATGCCGACGTGTTCGTGCCTGGACCGGCTTCGCCGGCGCCCTGAGACGGGCCGCTACTTCGGCCGCGGCCTCTGCACGTGCCAGTCCGGCGGCTGCAATCTGCCGGCGCGCGCTTCGGCCACGCCGCGCAGCACGGCACGCGCGACGTTGCGCACTTCCTCCTGCACGCATTCGTCCCGGTCCAACGCCTCGTGGCTGTTGTAGTACGGCTCGTAGTAGCCGATGAAGCGGTCCAGGCGCGCCTGCATGCCCGCTTCGATCAGGCCCATCCAGTCCAGCCAATCCGACAGCGAGCGCCGCACGCCCTCGATGCCCGCGACGTCGCCGTGCACCACCACGCCGTACACGCGGCCCTGCAGGTGCTTGGGATAGGTCCAGCCCTTTTCCTCCAGCGCCTTGGCTTCCGCGGGCTTCTTGCCGTGGGTCGCGGTCGGGTCGGGGTTGCCGCCGTCGGCGCAGACCATGCGGTCCATCATCAGCTTCAGCGGGCTGGCGGCCTGGTACCAGTAGACCGGCGTCAGCAGGATGACCCCATGCGCACGCACCCAGCGCTCGTAGATCTCGTTCATCCAGTCGCCGGTCTGGCGCTCGGCGTGGTTCGGGTAGCAGCTGCAGGGCCAGTGGCACAAGGGCATGGCCGTCGACGCGCAACCCTTGCACGGATGGATGTGGCGGTCGTAGTCGCTCACCAGCCGGCTCAGGTCCAGCACGTCGGCCTCGACGCCGCCTTCCTTCTCGATCACTTCCTTCGCGAGCTGCGTCAGGCGGAACGTCTTGCTCATCTCGCCCGGGCAGGTGCCGTCGTTGCGCGACGAGCAGCACACCAGCAGCACGCGCGAACGCGTCTCGGGCTTGCCCCACTCCTCCTGCGCCGCCTTCAGGCGCTGGCTCGCCTCGTACCACTCCACCGACAGGTCGTAGTCGGGATCGGCGAAGCCGGGGCCGGCCTTGCGCGTGATGGGCGCCTTGCGTCCCTGCTCGTACGCCTCCCACGCGATTTGCTCAAGCCGTGAGATCGCGGCGTCCTCGGCGCGGTACGCCGGGTCGAAGAACGCGGCGCGGAAGCGCTGGCCGAATTCGTCGCGAGTGAATGTCGGGGGCGCCTGCCCCGTGCGCACGGTCGTGGTCATGCACGGCAGTCTCGCGCCATCCGCACACGCCGTGGTGCAGCGGCGGCGCAAGCACCCACGGCTGGGCCGCCGCGCGAGCCCTACCGGCGCAGGTCGGTCGCGATGTGCGGCGGCAACCGCTGCAGCATCCAGCGGATGGCCAGCGGGACGACGACCAGGTCGTCGACGACGCCGAAGAACGGGACCACGTCCGGGATCAGGTCGATGGGCGAGACGACGTACAGGATCAGCAGCCCCGTGCCCACCTTCAGCCACGCGGGCGCGGCCGGGTGCCGCAGCGCGAACCACAGCCGGCGCGCGTCGCCACGCACCACGCTCCACAACAGGGTCATCCGCTTGAACATCGCCTTGGCCTCTTTCGAAGAGAGTTCCCATGATGGGGTCACGTGCGGCCTGCACAAGCGTCGTTACTCTTCCTTGCTTGTGCTGCCGGAAGGACGGCCGAGCGGGATGGCCGGGTCGATGCGGCGCTTGTAGTGGGCGTAGTCGGCGGACGCATCCGACACGCCCGCCTGCCCCACCGACTCGGCCAGCTCGGATTGCAGGGTGACGTGGCTGATCGGCTCGCCCTCGCGCCGGCGCATGCGCACGGACTCGGCGAACGTCAGCGCCTGGTTCAGCTCACCGGGCGCGAACACCTGGTGGCGCGATTGCGGCGGTTGCCCTTCGAGCCAATAGACGACGATCACGCAGCCATGCTAGCGCACGCGTCGGCGCAGCGGCGGCACGCCTCGGCGCACTGCTGGCAGTGGTCCATGTCGTGCTTGACGCATTCCTCCGCGCACGCGCGGCAGGCTTGTTCGCACACCTTGCACAGGGCCGGCGCCAGGTCACTGCCACCGGCCATCAGCGCGACCGCGGTCTGGCACAGCTGCGCGCAGTCCATGTCGCGGGCGATGCAGCGCGCCATCATCTTGACGTCGGGCTCCTGCAGGCAGGCGGAGGCGCAGTGCAGGCACGCAACCTCGCACGCGTTGCAGGCGGCGATGCAGTCGAGGACGTTCTTCGGCAGGGCTTGGGCCATGGGGACCTCCAGGGAGAGCCCCACGTCCGGCAACGTTCGTGCCCGCCCGCGGGCGGTGCGTCAGCGGACCGGCGCGGTGGAAGCCTTGGACTTGGCCGCCGGCTTGCGGTTGCTCTTCGTCGGCTTGGCGCTGCTTTTGCGCGTGGCAGCGGCCTTGCTGGCCTTCCGCGGCGTGGACTTGGCCGCATTCTTCTTCGCCACCGGCTTCTTGGCCGCGTTCGCGCCCATCTCGCTGCGCGTGGCCTTGCCGTTGGCGACGACGACGGTCCAGTAATGCTTGAACTCGCTGCCGGGGCGCGTCACGCACGCAGCGCCGATGTCGGTGAACCTGGGATTCAGCAGCGTCGTGCATTGCTTCTGCTGCGCCAGCAGCGCCGCCGCGGCGCCGTCACTGCTGTAGTCGCCCGCGGCCTGCCATTCCTGGGCCGCGCTCGGCACGTAGCCGTCCTGGCGCAGGCGCGGGGACACGTCGGTGATGCGGCCGAAGGATCCGCGTTGCGCGATCTCGCTGGCGCGTTTCGACGCCGTCGCCGCCAGCGCGGGCTGCCACGTCAGCGGCTGCGCGGCGCCGAGCCGGGCATCGCCACAAAGCCCCGCCTGCCTCGCTTCGTTGATCCGCCGAAGGATGGCTTGCTGCCCGTTGGCCGAGCAACCGAACGCCGATTGCGCCACCGGCGCCGGTGCGGACGAGGTGCTCGTGGTGGCCGTGGAAGTGGTCGGCTCGCTGGTCGCGCAGCCCGCGAGCGCCAGTGCGGCGGCGGCCGCGAGCGCTGCAATGCGTGTTGTCCTGCTCATGCTTGCTCCCTGTGCGAACAGGATGAGCGCCGTCGAGGCTGGGCGAAGTTCCCAGCCGCCGACGGTTCACGTCGGACGCGGCTGACTGCGGGACTGCCTGACGTGTCATTGCGGACTCGCCCAAATCCACTGGCAGCGCGGGTGCGGGCATGGATTCCGGCTTTCGCCGGAATGACAACCTGCCTACTGCGCCAACTCCCGCATCACCTTGATCAGGTCCGCCTTCCCCTCGAACCCGATCCCCGGCAGCTCCGGCAGCACGACGTGGCCGCCCTCCACCTTCACGCCGTCGGGGAAGCCGCCGAACGGCTGGAACAAGTCCGGGTACGACTCGTTGCCGCCCAGCCCCAGGCCGGCGGCGATGGCCAGCGACATCTGGTGGCCGCCGTGCGGGATGCAGCGGCTGGCGGACCAGCCGTGCTGCTCGAGCATGTCCAGCGTCCGCAGGTACTCCACCAATCCGTAACTCAGGGCGCAATCGAATTGCAGCCAGTCGCGGTCCGGCCGCATCCCACCGTAGCGAATCAGGTTGCGGGCGTCCTGCATCGAGAACAGGTTCTCGCCGGTGGCCATCGGGTTGGCGTAGTAGTTGCGCAGCGTCGCCTGCAGCTCGAAGTCGAGCGGATCGCCGGCTTCCTCGTACCAGAACAGGTTGTAGCGGGACAGCGCCTTGGCGTACGCGATCGCGGTGTCGAGGTCGAAGCGGCCGTTGGCGTCGACGGCGAGGCGCTGGCCGTCCTGCAGGATCGACAGCACGGAATCGATGCGGCGCAGGTCCTCGTCGAGCGACGCGCCGCCGATCTTCATCTTCACGACGTTGTAGCCACGGTCCAGATAGTTGCGCATCTCGTCCTTCAGCTGCGCGTCGTCCTTGCCCGGGTAGTAGTAGCCGCCGGCGGCATACACGAACACCTTGCGGTTCGGCGTGCCGGTGCCATGGCGCTCGGCGAGAAGCTGGTACAGCGGCTTGCCTTCGATCTTCGCGATCGCATCCCAGACGGCCATGTCGATGGTGCCGATGGCCACCGAGCGCTCGCCGTGGCCGCCGGGCTTCTCGTTGGTGAACATCGTGGACCACACCTTGTGCGCGTCGAGCACGCCGCGCTCGTCGAGCAGCGACGCCGGGTCGGCCTGCAGCACGCGCGGGATGAAGCGCTCGCGCATCAGCGGGCCCTGCCCGTAGCGCCCGTTGGAGTTGAAGCCGTAGCCCACCACGCGGCGGCCGTCGCGCACCTGGTCGGTGACCACGGCGACGAGGCTCAGCGTCATCTTGCTAAAGTCGATGTACGCGTTGCGGATCGGGGAGCTGATGGGACAGGTGGTCTCGCGGATGTCGACGATCTTCATGGGCCTGGGTCCGAATGGGATGGCCGATCCTCGCGCCCGCGCCACGCACCGTCCAATGTTCTTTTTCGCTCGTTCCATGCACCGGAAGAACCGCGGTGAACCTGACCTGGCTTGAGGACTTCCTCGCGCTCGCGTCCACCGGCAACTTCTCCCGGGCGGCCGAGCAGCGCCACAGCTCGCAACCCGCGTTCAGCCGCCGGATCCGCGCGCTCGAGGAGTGGATCGGCCATGACCTCGTCGATCGCTCCTCGCAACCCGCGCGGCTGACGGAGGTCGGCGAGTGGTTTCGTACCGTGGCCGCCGACCTGCTCGCGCGCGCCGACCGCCTGCCGGCCGAAGCCGCCGCCGTCGCCGAGTCGAGCGCCGGGACGCTGCGCATCGCCTCGACGCACGCGTTGTCGTTCACGTTCCTGCCCGGCTGGCTGCGCGGCTTCGACGGCCGCGTCGAACTCGGGCCGCTGCAACTGGTGTCCGATGTGCTGCAGCGCTGCGAGGCGCTGATGGCGCAGGGCAAGGTGCAGTTCGTGCTGGCCCATGCGCATGCGGACGTGCCGGGACCGCTGGATGTCGACGTGTACGAAGCATTGCGGGTCGGCGAGGACACGTTGGTGCCGGTCAAGGCGCCGGGGGCACCGTTCTCGCTCGATGCGGAGGGGCGCGGGGCCTTGCCGGTGCTGCAGTATTCGGACGAATCGGGGCTGGGGCGGATCACGCGCGCCGTGCTCGGACCGGGGCTGGCGCCGGTCGCGCTCAAGCCAGTGCTCACGGCGCACCTGGCGTCGGTGCTGCGCACGATGGTGCTGCAGGGCGCGGGGCTGGCGTGGTTGCCGCAGTCGCTGATTGCCGAGGACTTTGCGGCTGGGCGGCTGGTCGAAGCGGGGGGCGCCAAGTGGCGCGTGCCGCTGGAGATCCGCCTGTATCGCGAGCGAGGGTCTGCAGCGCGGGCAGCGGAAGCGTTCTGGGACGCCGCGCATTAGGTGTCTGCGGACAGCCTCTCGCTGTCATTGCGGGCTTGACCCGCAATCCACACGAAGGGGCTCCGCCCCGCATGGATTCCGGCTTTCGCCGGAATGGCAAGAGACCTAGCCCTTCGCGAAGTGCGCCGCCAGGTGCTCGACGAACGCCCGCACCCGCGCGGCGGACTGCAGTTCCGCCGGGCACACGGCGTAGATGTCCGCCGGCGGCGTCTGCCATTGCGGCAGCACGTGCTGCAGCCGCCCGGACTGCAGGTAGCGCGCGACGTCCCACTCGGCGCGCATGACGATGCCGTGGCCGGCCAGCGCCCACTGCACGGCGATGTCGCCGTCGTTGGTGGCGAGGCGGGGATGCACCTTCACCGTCTCCGTGCGCTTGCCCGATTGCAGGCGCCAGACGCCGGCGCCTTCGTCACCCTGGCGGATGCCGATGGTCTGGTGCTGCGCCAGGTCGGCCGGCGTGCGCGGCACGCCCTGGCGTTGCAGGTAGGCGGCAGACGCGACGAGCAGGCGGCGATTGGGCGCGAGGCGGCGCGCGACGACACGCGAATCGGGCGGTTCGCCGAAGCGCACGCAGACGTCGAACGCGTCCTGCGTCAGCGCCGGCGGGTTCACCGACAGCTGCAGTTGCACCTCGACCTGCGGATGCGTGCGCGCGAAGCTGGCGATCAGCGGGGCCACATGCGTGCGGCCGAATCCCAGCGTGGCGTTCACGCGCAGCAGCCCCGCCGGCTGCTCGCTGGCGCCGCGCAGTTCGCGTTCGACCGCGGCGATCTCCGCCAGGATGCGCCGGGCATGCGCCACGTAGGCCTCGCCTTCGGCGGTCAGCGCCATGCGGCGGGTCGAGCGGCGCAGCAGCTTGACGCCCAGGTGCTGCTCCAGCAGCGCGAGCCGCTTGCTCACCGCCGGCGGCGTGACCTGCAGTTCGCGGGCGGCGGCGGTCAGGCTGCCGCTGCGCACCAGCAAGGTGAAGAACTGCATCTCGGACGACGCGGCTGCAACAGGTGTCGGCATGGCGGCACCGATTGTCGCGTGCGCCGGCTGGAAGTCAGGCCGGAAGCGCTACAGTGGCAACTCGTCGAGGAGCGGGCATGGGCGGCGGCAAGAACAGCGAGAAGGACACTCTGGAAGCAGGCATCGACCGCCTGCAGCGTCTGGCCAAGGACCTCAAGGGCACCGACCTCACGGGCCTGAGGGACCGCTGGGACGACCGCATCGAGGCCTTGCAGAAGCGCGTCAACACGGCGCTTTCCGACGTCCTGGGCCACGCCTCCGCCGACTACAAGGACCTGAAGATCGGCACGCTCACCGCGTCGCTCGAAGGCGGCTTCGACGATCGCTATTCGTCCGACGACCTGCGCGACGCCGTCCGGCAAGGGCTCGACGCCGCAATCAGCAACCTGAACATCGCCCGCAAGACGCTCGAGAAGCAGGTGCAGGCCCTGGGCAAGGGCGGTGGCGCGCCGGCTCCGGCGCCGAAGCAGACGGCAGCGCCGACCGAAGCGCCCACCCCGGCGCCGACCGAAGCCCCGACGCCTGCGCCGACGCCAGCACCCACGCCCAAGGCGACGCCAGCGCCCACGCCCGCGCCGACCCCTGCACCGACACCGGCTCCTGCACCGGAGCCCGAGCCCGACCCTGAACCCGCACCGGCGCCTGCGCCGGCGCCAGATCCCGAGCCTGCGCGTGCCGCCGCGGGCAAGCCGACCTCCCGCCCCCCGAAATCGAACGCCATGCCCACCAATGCCCCCGCCGCCGATGCCAAGATCGCCATCGTCAACAGCCTCGGCGGCACCGCCAGCGCGGTGCTCGCCAAGTTCCTCGGCCAGCTCGGCTTCGAGAGCTTCGTCATCGGCACCGACGCGCCGGTCAGCGACGACGTCGCGCTGGTCGACCGCCTCGAGGCGGTGCGCGGCAGCGACTTCGCGCTCGTCCTGCTGCCGTCGACCGGCCTGGCGGCGGGCGCCGGCCTGACGACGCAGGCGCTGCTGGAGATCGGCTACCTGTTCGGCGCCCTGTCGCGCGAGCGCGTGCTGTTCCTCGTGCAGGGCCAGCCGAACGTCGCGCCCGACCTCGAAGGCATCGTGCGCGTGCTGCCGATGGATTCCAGCGACCTGTGGCGCCTGCTGCTGGCGCGCGAGATGCGCAGGTCGGGGCTGGATGTGGACATGAACAAGGCTGTGTAACTTCGTCGTCCCCGCGGAGGCGGGGACCCATCGCTTCCGTCTTCACCGGCTGTCATGGAAGCGGTGGATTCCCGCCTTCGCGGGAATGACGAGCAAGGATTCTTCACCCCCCGGTGAACCAAGCCTTGCCACCGGCCCCGATCCGGCGGCGCCGCGCGCACCTACAGTGCGCGCATGAAAACCTACAGGATCGCCTGCATTCCCGGCGACGGCATCGGCAAGGAAGTCGTGCCGGCCGGCCAGCAAGCCCTCGAGGCGCTCGCGCGCTCGCAGGACAAGTTCAACTTCGACTTCCAGTCCTTCGGCTGGGGCGGTGACTGGTACCGCAAGCACGGCGTGATGATGCCGGCCGACGGGCTGGACGAGATCCGCCACCACGACGCCATCCTGTTCGGCTCCGCCGGCGACCCGGACATCCCGGACCACGTCACGCTGTGGGGCCTGCGCCTGAAGATCTGCCAGGGCTTCGACCAGTACGCCAACGTGCGGCCGACGCGCATCCTGCCCGGCATCGACGCACCGCTGAAGCGCTGCACGCCCAAGGACCTGGACTGGGTCATCGTGCGCGAGAACTCCGAAGGCGAATACGCCGGCGTCGGCGGCCGCGCGCACCAGGGCCACCCGATCGAAGTCGCCACCGACGTCAGCATCCTCACGCGCGCCGGCGTCGAGCGGATCATGCGGTTCGCCTTCAAACTGGCGCAGTCGCGCCCGCGCAAGCAGCTCACCGTGGTCACCAAGTCGAACGCGCAGCGGCACGGCATGGTGATGTGGGACGAGATCGCGCTGCAGGTCAGCAAGGAGTTCCCGGACGTCAAGTGGGACAAGGAGCTGGTCGACGCCTGCACCGCACGCATGGTCAACCGCCCCGCGTCGCTCGACACGCTGGTGGCGACCAACCTGCACGCCGACGTGCTGAGCGACCTGGCGGCGGCGCTGGCCGGCAGCCTGGGCATCGCGCCGACCGGCAACATTGATCCCGAGCGCCGCTTCCCCAGCATGTTCGAGCCGATCCACGGCTCGGCCTTCGACATCATGGGCAAGGGCCTGGCGAACCCGGTGGGCACCTTCTGGAGCTGCGTGATGCTGCTCGAGCACCTGGGCGAGCAGGCCGCGGCGCAGAAGCTGATGCGTGCCATCGAGGCGGTGACCGCCGACACCAAGCTGCACACCGGCGACCTCGGCGGCTCCGCAACGACCAGGCAGGTCACGGATGCGGTGTGCCACCGATTGCTCGCCGCCTGAAATCCTGCCACTGTCCGTCGTTCCCAGACAAGCACAAAGGAGACATGCAATGAGACAGCTGTTCGCCGCGGCCGCACTGGCCCTCGCCGCCCCCCTCGCCTTCGCCCAGGCCTGCCCCGACAAGAACCTGAACTACTGGCAGGCGTTCCCGCCGGGCGGTGAGTCGGACCTGTCCGCGCGCCACCAGGCGCTGGTGCTGAAGAAGAAGTGCCCGGCCATCGAGACCATCGTCCAGTACAAGGCCGGCGCGGGCGGCGCGTTGATGTGGACGCAGATGAACCAGCTGCCCGCCGACGGCACGAACGTGGTCGGCGTGAACCTGCCGCACATCGTCTTCCAGCCGATCCAGGGCGACGTGCAGTACAAGACCGCCGACGTGACGCCGGTGTTCTGGTTCCACTTCACGCCCGACATCCTGGTGGTCAGCGGCAAGAGCCCGATCAAGAACTTCCAGGAATTCCTCGCCGCCGCGAAAGCGAAGCCGGGCACCGTCAGCCTGGCCGGCTCGGGCCAGTACTCCGCCAACCATGCCGCGCACGAGCGGCTCGACGCCGCCTTCGGCATCAAGACGCTGTACGTGCCGTTCAAGGGCACGGGCGACCTCGCGACGTCCGTCATCGGCGGCCAGGTCGACGGCGCGATGACGTACACGCCGTTCGCCATCGCCAACCGCGACAAGGGCGTGCGCCCGCTCGCCGTCGCGATGGACAAGCGCCACCCGCTGATGCCCGATGTGCCCACGTTCAAGGAACTGGGCGTCGACTGGGTCGACGGCGCCTACCGCGGCATCGGCGTGCCCAAGTCCACGCCGGCGGCCGAGCGCAAGAAGATCTCGGACATGTGGATGGCGCTGAACAAGGACCCCGAGATGAAGGAACTGGCCGCCAAGTCCGGCTTCGAGCTGGTGAACGTCGGCGTCGAGCAGATGGACGCGTTCATGGCGGAGAAGACCAAGCTGTACACCGAGGGCGCGGCCCGCATGGGCCTGGGCAAGAAGTAATCTGCGGGGGTGCACGACGCCCCGCCGTTTTCCGCCGACGCGATGTTGGCGCGCCTGGCACGCTGGCTGCGCGTGCTGGGCTGGGACACGCGGCTGGACCCGCAGCTGCCCGACCCCGACCTGGTGGCCCTCGCGAACGCCGAGGGCCGCCTCCTCCTCACCCGCGACCGCCTGCTGCTGCGCGAGCTGCAGCCGGCGCGCTCGCTCGAGATCGTGCACGACGCACCGCTGCAGCAGCTGGTGCAGGTCGTGACGGTGCTGCAGCTGGCGCCGCCGCGCGAGCTGCACAGCCTGCCTCAGCTGTAAGCCCTTCCCCCAGCTCTTGCATTCCGACACCGCCTGTAACGGCTGAGCCACGCAAGATGCCCGCTCGACAGTTTCGAGAGGAGCATCCATGCAGGATGGCAAGCGATGGGCGCTCGGCGCGTTGGCCTGGGCCTCGCTGGTGGCCGTGGGCCTGGGGGCCTGCGGCGGCAGCGGCGGCAGCGGTGGTGGAAGCACGGGCGTGGGCTCCGGCGGCACCGGTGTCGAAGCGGGCAGTTCGGGCACGACGGCGACCCAAGTGACCCCCTCAGCTCCCGGCACACCCTCGGCGCCGACGCCTGCCAATCCGCCCTCGACCAGCACGCCCGGCGGAACGACGCTGCTGGGCAACTGCGAGATGTTCCCGGCGCAGGCGGTGTTCAACACGCGCGTCGACGACACCGCACGCTTCCCTGCGCATGCGAGCAGCGCGCAGTGGATCGCCTCGGTCGGCGCCACCCGCACCTTCCACGCCGACTGGTGGAAGGGCACCGATCCCACGCAGCCCACGGCCTACTACGGCATGCCGGTCAACAGCGTCGACGGCACGGCCGCGACCACGGACTGGCCCATCCTCAACTATGACTTCGCGGCCTCGGGCGTGAGCAGCCAGAGCGGCTGGCCGCACGAGAGCGACTGCGCGGTGGCCAGCGGCGGCGGCTACACGCTCACGCACAATTGCGCGGCGGTGCCCACGGCGCAGCGCCGCTTTCCCTTCCCAAGCACCAACCTGCTGAACGAAGGCGGCACCTGCAACGACCCCAACACCTGCGGCGACCACCACGTGCTGGTCGTCGAGCAGGGCGCCTGCCGCCTGTGGGAGGCGTATGCGGCGTACAAGCTCTCCGGCCAGTGGTACGCGATGTCCACCGCTGCGTGGGACCTGAAGTCGCTGCAGCTGCGGCCGCAGACCTGGACCAGCGGCGACGCGGCCGGCCTGCCGATCACGCCGTTCCTGGTGAAGGCGGCGGAGGCGAACAGCGGTGCGATCCACCACGCGCTGCGCGTGACGTTCCGCGACGCCGTGCTGGCCAACACCTCCACCTGGCCGGCGCGCCATGCCGCAGGCGATGCGACGGCAGGGGGCATCCCGTTCGGCGCGCTGCTGCGCCTGCGCGCGGACTTCGTGATCCCGTCCACCTGGACCACGCAGGCCAAGGCGATCGCGACGGCGGCCAAGCAGTACGGGATGTACGTGGCCGACATCGGCTCGGACTTCTACGTGCAGGGCGAACCGAGCGCGCAGTGGCAGGACGCGACCTTCAGCCAGCTGGGCTCGATCCCGATGTCGGCGATGGAGTTCGTCGACCTGCGCAACGTCACCAACGATCCGCGCTGGTCGGTGGACTCGATGGCGGCGAGCTGGTGACCCGCCGTCCCGGCGCCTAGGCGCCGATCACCTGGCAGCCGCGCACGCCGGCCAGGATGTGGTCGACCTGGTGCGCGAGCGAGCCGAACCAGCGATCGCCGCCGGACGCGGTGGGCGCGTCCATCACGATGCGGTCGCAGCCGAGTTCCTGCGCGGTGCGCGCGATGGTCTCGGCGCGCCGACCGACGCGCACGACGGTGCGGTAACGCACGCCGGCCGCTTCGAGCAGCGACTGGGCCGGCGCCAGTTCCTCGGCGCCGGCGTCGTGCTGCAACCGTTCCAGTTCGGACGGCTGGAAGTACGACGCCACGTGCCCGTTGACCGCCGGCTGCACGCTGAGCAGGTACACGGGGACGTCCTCGCGCCGGTGGATGCGGATCGCCTCCGCCAGCGCGCGCTGCATCTTCGGCCCGTGGCCGTCGATCGGCACCAGGATCTGGGCCACCGCGCTGTCCTCAGGCGGCCGGGCCGTCGGGTTGCGCGGAACGCTGCGCCGCCATGCGCGCGAGGTACTTGCCCACCGCGATGACGAGCAGCGCACCGGCGGCCGGGGCGATCACGTGCAGCGTGTGCTGCTGCGCGGCCCACAGGTCCTTGATCGCCGGGTCCGACAGCGCCATCTCGCCGGCCACCCAGCCGAGCAGGCCGGCGCCGAGCGTGATGATGATCGGGAAGCGCGTCATCAGCTTCAGGATGATGGTGCTGCCGAAGATGATCAGCGGGATGCTGATGACCAGGCCGATCACCAGCAGGCCGACGTGGCCCTTGGCCGCCGCGGCGACGCCGATCACGTTGTCCAGGCTCATGACCAGGTCGGCGATCACGATCGTCTTGATCGCCCCCATCAGGTTGGAGCTGCTCTCCAGGTCCTCGTCGTCGTCATCGCCCTTGAGCAGGCCGATGCCGATCCACAGCAGCAGCGCGGCGCCGATCAGCTTGAGGTACGGCAGCGAGAGCAAATAGACGGCGAAGAACGTCAGCACCAGCCGCAGCACGATCGCGCCGACGGAGCCGAACATGATGGCCTTCTTCTGCTGGTGGGCCGGCAGCGAGCGGCAGGCCAGCGCGATCACGACCGCGTTGTCGCCGCTCAGGACGATGTTGATCAGGATGATCTGGCCCAGGGCGATCCAGAAATCCGGGGTGGACACCATGTCCATGTCGTCTCCTCGTTCGATGCGCCGCGCGGCGCGCGGCTCGCCCGAGGATAGGAAGCGCTGCTGTCGCCTTCTTGTCGCCCTGCTGTCTGCAGGCTTACACGCGGGCCGGGCCTGGCGGCTCCGGCGGCGGGAAGTGGACGGTGAACGCGTTGCCGGTGCCGTCGTGGTCTTCCTGCAGCGTGATGCGGGCGCCGTGCAGTGCCGCGATCTCGCTGACGATGGCCAGCCCGAGGCCGCTGCCCTCGGTGCGGCCGCCCACCAGCCGGTGGAACCGCTCGAACACCCGCGTGCGCTCCTGCGCCGGGATGGTGGGGCCGTCGTCGCTGATCGACAGCAGGCGCTCGTCGCCGTGCAGGCGCACGGCCACCGTCACCTTGCCGCCTTCGTGGCTGTAGCGCACCGCGTTGTCGATCAGGTTGTTGATCAGGTCGCGCAGCCGGTCCGGGTCGGCGTCGATGGCCAGTGGGCTGCCGTGGCCGTCGAAGCCAAGGTCGATCGAGCGGCGCAGCGCCTGCGGCGCCCACTCCATGCAGATCTCGAGCGCGAACGCCTCCAGGTCCACCGCCTGCAGGTGCACCGCGGCGACCGCGCCCGGCTCGTTGCGGGCCAGCGCGAGCAGCTGCTGGACGATGCGCGAGAGCCGCTCGGCGCTGACGTACAGCTGCGCGAGCGAGTGGCGCACGCGATCGGGGTCGTCCTCGCCCAGCGCCACCTCGATCTGCGCCTTCAGTCCCGCCACGGGCGTCTTCAGCTGGTGCGCCGCATCGGCCACGAAGCGGTTCTGCGCGTCCAGCGTGGCGCCCAGGCGCAGCATGAGCGCGTTGACCTCGTCGACCAGCGGCCGCACCTCCTCGGGCACGCCTTCGGTCTCGAGCGGGCTGAGGTCCTGGTGCGAGCGCCGGGCGACGGCGCTCCCCACCGCCGACAGCGGGCGCAACCCATGCCCGACGCCCCAGAACACTGCCGCGCACGCCATCCCGATCAGCACCAGTTGCGCGGCGACGATGCTGGCCACGATCTCCCAGGCGAGCCGGTGCCGCTTGCCCAGGGTCTCGGCCACCTGCACCAGCACCTGGCGCGACGGGTCCGCCTCGTCGTACGGCAACCAGGCGACCACGATGCGAACGGGTTCGCCGCGCAGCATGCCGGTGTGGAAGCGGGGCCCGCGCGCATCGCGCGGCGCATGGGCGGGCGCCTCCAGCGCGGGATCGCCGCCGATCGGCGTGCCCGGCGCGCTCCACACACGCAGGGCCATGCGGTCGTCCTGGTCGACGAGCAGCGCGCGCTCGGCCGCCGGCGTGAGGTCCAGGCGTGGCCCCGAGGGCGTGGCGTGCACGTGCAGCGCGGCCTCGCGCGCGATCTCGTACAGCCCGCGGTCGTAGGCGCGGTTGGCGAGCTGCGCCGACGTCCACCAGCTCAGGGCCGAGTCGACCAGCAACAGCACCAGCAGGGGCCCCAGCAGCGAGGCCAGCAGCACGTCGCGCAGCCGGCTACGGCGCGCCATGGCTGCGTTCCATCAGGTAGCCCATGCCGCGCACCGTGCGGATCTCGCAACCGAGCGGCTCGAGCTTGCGGCGGATGCGGTAGACGTACACCTCGATGGCGTTGAGGCCCACCTCGTCGCCCCAGCCATAGAGATGGCTGACGATGGTTTCCTTGCTGACGACGCGGCCGGCACGCAGCATCAGCACCTCCAGCACCGCCAGCTCGCGCGCGGACAGCTCGATCGGCTGGTCCTCGTACGACACGCGCCGGCCCACCGTGTCGAAGGCCAGCTTGCCCAGCTGCAGCACGGGCGACACGGCCGCGGAGCCGCGCCGCAACTGGGCCCGCACGCGCGCTTCCAGCTCGGGCAGGTCGAAAGGCTTGGTCAGGTAGTCGTCGGCGCCCGCGTCGAGGCCGGCCACGCGATCCGCCAACGCGTCCAGGGCGGTGAGGATCAGCACCGGGGTCGTGGTGCGGCGCGCGCGCAGCCGGCGCAACACCTCCAGGCCGCTCATGCCCGGCAGGTCGATGTCGAGGATGACCAGGTCGTAGTTGGCCGCCATCAGCGCCCGCTCCGCCTCGTCGCCGCTGGCGGCCACGTCGACGGCGTACGCCGAACGCGCCAGCGCGCGGGAGAGCGCGTCGGCGAGCACCTTGTCGTCTTCGGCGAGGAGGATGCGCACGACGTCGGAATGAAAAATGGCGGGCTGGTGCCCGCCATTGTGCGCGAGGGAGAGGGTCGCGCCCTCACTCCTCCACGAAGGCTTCCTCGCGCTTCTTCTTGATCGAGGGCAGCGCCACGATGGCGATCAGCGCGATCGCAGCCGCCAGCAGGCTGGCCGACAGCGGGCGCGTGACCAGCACGCCCCAATCGCCGCGGGACAGCAGCAGCGCACGGCGCAGGTTCTCTTCCATCATCGGACCGAGGATGAAGCCGAGCAGCAGCGGCGCCGGCTCGCAACCGAGCTTGACGAACACGTAGCCGACCACGCCGAAGATGGCGACCATCCAGATGTCGAACACGTTGTTGTTCGTGGAATAGACGCCGATGGCGCAGAACAGCACGATCGCCGGGAACAGGAAGCGATAGGGCACCGTCAGCAGCTTGATCCACATGCCGATCAGCGGCAGGTTCAGGATGACGAGCATCGCGTTGCCGATCCACATCGAGGCGATCAGGCCCCAGAACAGCTGCGGGTTGCTGGTCATCACCTGCGGGCCCGGCTGGATGTTGTGGATGGTCATCGCGCCGACCATCAGCGCCATCACCGCATTGGGCGGGATGCCCAGCGTCAGCAGCGGGATGAACGAGGTCTGCGCGCCGGCGTTGTTCGCCGACTCGGGCGCGGCCACGCCGCGGATGTTGCCCTTGCCGAAGGGGACCTCGCCTGCACGCAGCGGGACCTTCTTCTCCAGCGTGTACGCCGCGAAGGCGGCCAGCAGCGCGCCGCCGCCGGGCAGGATGCCCAGCGCCGAACCCAGCGCCGTGCCGCGCAGCATGGCCGGCGCCATCGCCTTGAAGTCCGCCCTGGTCGGGAACAGGCCCTGCACCTTGGCGGTGAACACCTCGCGCTCGTCGTCGGGCTGGGCGAGGTTGCTGATGATCTCGCCGTAGCCGAACACGCCCATGGCGATGGTCACGAAGCCGATGCCGTCCGTGAGCTCGGGGATGTCGAAGGAGAAGCGCGCGACGCCGGAGTTCACGTCGGTGCCCACCAGGCCGAGCAGCAGGCCCAGCACGATCATCGCGATGGCCTTGATCAGCGAGCCGGAGGCCAGCACCACGGCGCCGATCAGGCCCAGGATCATCAGCGAGAAGTACTCGGCCGGACCGAACTTGAACGCGACTTCGGTCAGCGGCGCGGCGAACGCCGCCAGGATCAGCGTGCCGACGCAACCGGCGAAGAACGAGCCGATGCCGGCCGCCGCGAGCGCGGGACCCGCGCGGCCCTGCCGCGCCATCTGGTAGCCGTCGATGCAGGTGACGACCGAGGACGACTCGCCCGGCAGGTTCACCAGGATGGCGGTGGTGGAGCCGCCGTACTGGGCGCCGTAGTAGATGCCGGCCAGCATGATCAGTGCGGACACCGGGGGCAGCGCGTAGGTCGCGGGCAGCAGCATCGCGATGGTCGCGACGGGGCCGATGCCTGGCAGCACGCCGATCAGCGTGCCGAGCACGCAGCCGATGAACGCGTACAGCAGGTTGATCGGCGTGAAGGCCACGCCGAAGCCGGTCATGAGGTTGGTGATCAGGTCCATGTCGTGTGCTCCCGCCTCAGCCCGCGATGAACGAAGGCCAGACCGGGATCTGGAGCTTGAGCAGCCAGATGAACGCGACCCAGCTGCCGATGGACAGGATGGTGGCCAGCACCAGCACGCTCTTCCACTCGAACTCGCTGCCCGCCAGGCTCGAGATGATGGTGAGCGCGTAGATCGCGACGATCATGCCCATGGAAGGCAGGCCGATCTTCGGCAGCCCGCCCAGCAGGATGCCGAACGCGAGGTTGGCGCCGATGATGAACACCAGCGGCTTCCAGGCCCACTTGCCGATCTTCTCGCCGTCCTCGGTCTCGACCACGAGCGATTCGAAGATGACGAACGCGCCCAGGATGGCCAGCACGATGCCCAGCACGAGCGGGAAGTAGCCGGGGCCCATGCGGGCGCCCTCGCCGACGTTGTAGGTGGTGGCGCCGAACCCGAAGGCGGCGCCGATGATGCAGAACATGAGTCCTGCGAAAAAGTCCTGCTGGCTCTTGATCCTCATGGGGGTCCTTGCGATGGGCGGGCGCACCCCGGAAGGGATGGCGCCGGCCCGGACGATTAGCGCCGCCGCCCGCTGACCGCCCGCTGACCCGTGCGGTTCGTAAAAGTGCGTAGCATCGCGAAGCCGGGGACAGCTACACCTGAATCATGCGAATCCTGCTGATCGAAGACGACGTCGTGCTGCGCGACGTGATGGTGCGCAGCCTGCACGACGCGGGCCACCGCGTCGACGTGGCCGGCACGCTGGAGGAAGCCGACCAGCTGTGGCAGATCCCGGGCTTCGACGCGGTGCTGCTGGACCTGAACCTGCCGCACAACGCGAACCCGCGCAGCGGGCTGGGCAGCGGCCTGAGCGCACTGCGCGCCGCGCGCGCACGCGGCGACCGCACGCCGGTGCTGGTGCTCACCGCACGCAACCGCACCGACGAACGCATCGCGGGCCTGAACGCCGGCGCCGACGACTACCTGGGCAAGCCGTTCGACCTCGCCGAAGTCGAGGCGCGGCTGCGCGCGCTGGTGCGCCGCACGATGGGCACGCAGGACCAGGTCACCGTCGGCGGCCTCGCGCTGGACCGGCAGAACCGCCGCTTCACCGTGCACGGGCAGGCGCTGGAGCTGCCCGCGCGCGAATTCGAAGTGCTGTGGGAACTGATGACGCCCGCCGGGCGCGTGGTGAGCAAGCGCGAACTGGCCAACAAGCTGTCCGACCTCGACGACTACCTGGGCGACAACGCGCTGGAGGCTTTCATCTCGCGGCTGCGCAAGAAACTGGTGGGCAGCGGCGTGCGCATCCGCACCCTGCGCGGGCTGGGCTACCTGCTCGAGGCCGAGGCTTGAAGCTGTCGCCGGACCCGCCGCGGCTGGCCTCGCGCCTGCTGCGCCACGTGCTGGTGCCGCTGGCACTCACGTGGGTCGCGGGGACGGCGGTCTCGGCGGGCATCGCCTACTGGTTCACGCAGCGCGCGTTCGACCGCTCGCTGCTCGACGACGCCGCGCTGCTGGCGTCCAACGTGCAGCAGCACGGCGACTTGCTGGAGCTCGGGCTGACGACACGGGAAGTCAACCGCGTGCTGTTCGACCAGGTCGAGACGACCTACTTCAGCGTGCGGCAGAAGGACGGCACGCACATCGCCGGCGTGCGCGAGCTGGCGATGCGGCCGGTGGAGCCGCCGGTCACGTACCGCTTCGCCGACCTGGAACTGCACGGCCAGCAGCTGCGCGCCGTCACGCTGCACCGGGACGAGCCGGTGCCCTTCGACGTCGTGGTGGCGGAAACGACGCTGGGCCGCAGCGTCGTGCTGCAGCGGCTCGCGGTGTTCTCGCTGCTGCCGCAATTGCTGCTGCTCGGCATGCTGGGCTGGTGGCTGCACCGCGCGATCCGCAGCGACCTGCGGCCGCTGGCGCAGCTGCAGGAAGCGCTGGGGCGCCGCAGCGCCAACGATCTCGCTGCGATCCACGTCGAGGCGACGACGCACGACGTCGCCACGCTGGCCGCGGCGCTGAATGCGCTGTTCGCGCGGCTCGAACGCAGCGTGCGCGCGCAGCGCGAGTTCGCGGGCAACGTCGCGCACGAGCTGCGCACCCCGCTGGCGGGCATCCGCGCCCTGGCCGACTACGGGCTGCAGCAGACGGACCCGCACTCGTGGCGCGAGCAGCTGGAACGCATCGCGGCCAGCCAGGCACGCGCCAGCCGGCTGGTGGACCAGCTGCTGGACCTGGCGCTCGCGCTGGAGGCGGAAGCCGGGCTCAAGCTCGAAGCGGTGCAGCTGGACGCCCTGGTGCGCGATGCGGTGCTGCGCTTCCTGCCGCGCGCCGACGCGAGCGGCGTCGACCTCGGCGCCGTCGGCATCGATGCGCCTTGCACGGTGCAGGCCGACGCGACGCTGGTCGACGGCATCCTGACCAACCTGCTGGACAACGCGTTGCGCTACGGCTCTGCCGGTGCCGACGACGCGTCGGCGGTGACGGTGGCGATCGAGCACCGAGACGGCGACGTCGTGCTCTCGGTGCAGGACAACGGGCCCGGGTTGCCCGACGACGTGCAGGCGCAGCTGGTGCACCGCGGCAGGCAAGGCCAGCTGGGCCAGCTGCTGGGCCAGGGCGCCGGGCTGGGCCTCGCGCTGGTGTCGCAGTACGCGACGCTGATGGGCGCGCAGATGACGCTGGGCTCCGGCCCCGCCGGCCGCGGCTGGCTGTGCGAGATCCGGTTCCGCGACCCGCCCGCGGCGGCGTGACCGTCAGCTCGCCAGCAGCGCCGGCAGGTCGGCCATGGCCGTGAGGATCTCGCGCGCGCCGGCTTCACGCAGCGCGGCGGGCGCGTCATGGCCGGCTTCGGGCGGGCTGTAGCCGAACACCGTCGCCCCGGCGGCGACACCGGCCGTGGTGCCGGGCACGGTGTCCTCGACGACGGCGCAGCGGCGCGCATCCACGCCCAGCGCCGCGGCGGCCGCGAGGTAGACGTCCGGCGCGGGCTTGGACCGCGGCATCTCGTGGCCGCTGAAGATGCGGCCTTCGAAGAAGCGCATCAATCCGCAGAGCCGCAGTTGCAGCTCGACCTTGGCGCGGTCGGCGCCGCTGGCACAGGCGATGCGGCCTTCGTACATCGCGTGCACGCGCTCGACGGCTTCGACCGCGCCGGGCACCGCCTGCACGCGCCGTTGCAGTTGCCCGTCGCGCCGCGCGCGGAACTGCGCCAGCCAGTCCTCGGTCAAGGGGCGGCCGGTGTGCTTCTCGATCAGGGCGCGCTGGTCGCGCACCATGCGACCGAGGAACAGCCGCATGCACTCGGCCGGGGTGAGGCGCCAGCCGGCTTCCTCGAGCATGTCGCGCAGGACGCCGTTGGTGATGGATTCGCTGTCGACAAGGACGCCGTCGCAATCGAACAGCACGGCATCGAAACGGGAGGGTTCAGGCATGGGCGCGGCATCCTACCAAGCGGCCCGGATGGGCCATGCACGCGGCACCACGGCGGTGGTGCCCGCCGCTAGCATGGCGGTCCATGCCCGACCTGCAGGCCGCCACCGCGGACGCCGTGCTGCACGCCGGTGGCGAGGAGCTGTTCGACGCGGCCGTGCTGTTCACCGACATGCGCGGCTCGTCCGACCTCGTCACGCGCACCGCCCCGCACGAGTTCTTCCACCTGCTCAACGCGACCTTGAGCGCGCAGGCGGCGGTCGTGCGCGCGTGCGGCGGCGAGGTGGTGAAGTACACCGGCGACGGCCTGCTGGCGGTGTTTCGCGGCGCCTCGCGTGCGTGGCAGGCCTTGCGCTGCGCCACGGCGCTCGCGGGCGAGACGCACTGCGAACTGCCGTTCGGCCTGGGCGTCGCCGAAGGACCGGTGCTCGCCGGCCTGGTCGGCCCCGAAGGCCTGCACCGCCAGCCCGACGTGGTCGGCGCCCCCGTGCACCTGGCGGCGCGCCTGTGCGCGATGGCCGATGCCGGCGAGGTGCTGGCGACGAGCGCGGTGCGCGACGCAGCGCACTGGCGCCAAGGCGTGAAGGACGTCGGGCCGATGCTGGTCGCCGGCTTTCCGGCGCCGGTGGCCTGCGTGGCGCTGCGCGGCTAGGAGCCGCTGCCGTCCGTGCCGTCCGTGTCGTCCGCTTCGCGGAACAGGTCCGACAGCGACTTGCCCGGCGCGCCGGCTTTCTTCAGCCGCGGCTCGCCCTTCGGGTATTCCTCGGCGATGCGGTCTTCCCAGTAGGTGGCCGGGTTCGGCGCCGAACACAGGCGCCGGAACACCTCGGCGGGCACGTGCTTGTACGCGAGGATGCTGCCGTTGTCGAAGCGCAGGTCCAGTTGCTGCGAGCCGGCGTCGTAGTCGGCTTCGCGGATGCGGCCGGAGGTGAAGGTCTTGGCGGTCATGGGGTCCTCCGAGGATCGTCATTCACGCGGAGGCGGGAATCCATCGCTTCCGCCTTCCATGGCGCCCGCAATGGAAGCGATGGGTCCCCGCCTTCGCGGGGACGACGGACTGTCGCCGTCACCGCATCTCCCCGTCCACGTACACCCAGCGGCCGTCGGCGTCGCGCTCGAAGCGGCTGCGCTCGTGGATGCGGCCGCCGCGTCCGGCGGCGCGGAAACGCGCGACGAATTCCACTTCCGCGTGGTCCGGATCGATCACGCGGTGCTCGCGCACCTCGAGGCCCAGCCACTTGGTCGGTGCCTCGAGCTCGGGCACGTCGGGGCGGTGGTCCGGATGCCAGGTGCGCCACAGGTACTCGCCATCGAGCAGCACGAACGCGGTGTAGCGCGAGCGCATGAGCGCCTCGGCATCGGGCGCCGGCGCACCGGCCAGCAGCGGCCCGCAGCACTGGCCGAAGGCGCGCACGCGGCCCTTCGCATCGGTGCGGCCGCAGGGGCAGGGATCGGTGTCTTTCATCGCGGCAGTCCCGATTCGGTTTCGTCGCCCACGTCCACCGTCGCGGGCCGAGGCACCACTTCGAACGTGCGCGTCCCGTTCTCGCGCCGCGCGCGCACGAGCGCGTGCGGATCGAGCATGCGGCAGTCCGGCGCCGGCGCACCGGCAGCCGGCACGTGTTGCAGGCAGGCCGCCTGCAGCACCTGCAGCTGGCTGGTGAGCCCGCGTGGCAGCAGCTCGGCACCCACCAGCGTGGTCGGGATCGCGTGGCGGCCGGTCGCCTGCAGCGCGAGCGACTCGCGCCAGCCGGACTCGACGTCGACCTCGGCGAACGGCAGCCGCGCCGCGCGCAGCCGCGTGCGCAGGTCGGCGCAATAGGGGCACCAGCGGGTCGTGAGCACGGTCACCTGCCCTGGCGCGGCACCGCGCGCGGGATGGAACATCGCCAGCGCGCGCGGCAGCACCAGCATCTGCACCAGCAGCGCGGCCGCGAACAGCACCAGTCCTGCGAGCGACAGGCGCTTGAGGCGCGTCATCAGGTCGGCCTGCACGTGCCAGCGCCACAGCCGTGCCAGGGGCGAGGCCGGCTCGGCGGATGGCGCTTCGGCGGCGAGCGCGGCCGCGTCGCGCCGGACCGCATCGCGGTCGACGTAGCGAGACAGCACCGGCCACTGCGCGCCGGCCAGCACGAAGAAGCGCGCGACCCCCGCGAGCCAGGCACCCACGATTGCGAGCCCCAGGAACCCCAGTTCCAGCAGGCTGCGGCCCGGCCACGCGAGCAGCAGCACCAGCAGCGCGGCCACCGCCACGATCCACGCCAACAGCACCACGATGCGGCCGGCGCGCACCGTGCGCTCGCCGTGGTCGTCGCGTTCGAAGGCACGGGCAAGCGTCAGCAGCGCGTTCCGCTCGCGCGGCGTGGTGGTGGGCGGCTGCGGCTGCGGAGTCACCCCAGGGCGCGCTGGATGAGGATCTTCTGCACGTCGGACGTGCCCTCGTAGATCTGGCAGACGCGCACGTCGCGCCAGATCCGTTCGACGGGGAAGTCGCTGACGTACCCGTAGCCGCCGAGCGTCTGGATGGCGGCGCTGCACACGCGCTCGGCCATCTCGCTGGCGAACAGCTTGGCCATCGCCGCCTCCTTCAGGCAGGGCCGGCCCGCGTCGCGCAGGCTGGCCGCATGCCAGATCAGCTGGCGCGCGGCTTCGATCTGCGTCGCGCAGTCCGCGAGGCGGAAGCCCACGGCCTGGTGGTCGAAGATCGCCTTGCCGAAACTCTGGCGCTCCTTCGCGTAGGCCACCGCGACGTCGAACGCGCTGCGCGCCATGCCCACGCTCTGCGCGGCGATGCCGATGCGGCCGCCCTCGAGCGCCGACAACGCGATCTTGTAGCCCTCACCCTCCTCGCCGATCAGGTGGTCGGCCGGGATGCGGCAGTTGTCGAAGTTGACCTGCGCGGTGTCGCTCGAATGCTGGCCGACCTTGTCCTCCAGCCGCGCGACGACGTAGCCGGGCGTCTCGGTGGGCACCATGAACGCGCTCATGCCGCGCTTGCCGGCGCCCTTGTCGGTCACCGCGATCACGATGGCGACGTGGCCGTTCTTGCCGCTGGTGATGAACTGCTTGACGCCGTTGAGCACGTAGCCGTCGCCGTCTCGCGTGGCCGTCGTGCGCAACGCCGCGGCGTCACTGCCCACGTGCGGCTCGGTGAGGCAGAAGGCACCGAGCAACTTGCCTTGGGCAAGCGGCACCAGCCAGCGCTTCTTCTGCGCCGCGTTGCCGTAGCGCATGAGGATGGCGTTGACCGGGCAGTTGGTGACGCTGATCGCCGTGCTGGTGCCGCCGTCACCGGCCGCGATCTCCTCCAGCACGAGCGCGAGCGTCACGTAGTCGAGGCCGGCGCCGCCGAACTCCTCGGGTACGCAAATGCCATACGCGCCGAGCTCCGCGAGGCCCTTGTGCACCTCGCGCGGGAAGGTGTGGTCCTTGTCCCATCGGGCGGCGTTCGGCCACAACTGGTCCTGCGCGAACGCACGGACGGCGTCGCGGATCATTTCCTGGTCTTGGGTCAGCAGCATGCGTGTCGTGTGTCCGGCTCACCAGCCGTCGAAGGGGCGGCCATTGTGGTCGAGAAAGGCGCCGGAGTCGGCGCGGCGCGCGGCGGCGATCGCGCGGCGCATGTCGCCGACGCTGCGCTCCACCGTCAACGGCGCGCCCGGGCCGCCCATGTCGGTCTTCACCCAGCCCGGGCTGATGGCCAGGAAGATGGCTTGCGGGTACTCGTGGCTGGCGGCCTTCACCACCATGTTCAGGGCGGCCTTGCTCGCGCGGTACAGCCAGCCGAAGCTGGAGCCCGTGCCGGCGATGTGGCCCATCTCGCTCGTGATGAACACGAACCTGCCATGCGCGGCCGCGACGAGCGGGGCGACCTCCGGGATCGCCTGCATCGCGCCGAGCACGTTGGTGTGCATCACGCGGTCGAAGTCGTCCTGCGACGGCGCCTCCTGCGCGCCGGCCGTGCTGTAGACGCCGGCCACGTAGAGGGCGAGGTCGATCTTCGCGCCATCGAGCTGCGACGCCAGGGCACCGATGCTGGCGGGCTGCGCAACGTCGACGTCCAGCGCCTTCGCGCCGAGCGCCTCGATGGCTTCCAGCCCTTTCGCGTCACGCGCGGTGGCAATGACGCGATCCCCCGCCGCGCGGCACTGCCGCACGAACTCGCGCCCGATGCCTCGCGAGGCGCCGATGACGAGGACTGTTGCCATATCGAGGCCCTCAAGAACTCCCGAACGCAGAGGGCGCAGAGCAAGCGCAGAAGTCGCAGAAGAAAACCATGGAATGGATTCTCCTGTGTGCTCTGCGCTTGCCCTGCGCCCTCTGCGTTCGGGTATCCGCCTGCTTACAGCAGCTCGAGCGCCACCGCGGTGCCCTCGCCGCCGCCGATGCACAGCGTGGCGATGCCGCGCTTGCCGCCGCGGGCTTGCAGGGCGTGGATCAGGGTGACCATGATGCGCGCGCCGGAAGCGCCGATCGGGTGGCCCAGCGCGCAGGCGCCGCCGTTGACGTTGACGATGTCGTGCGACACCTTCAGCTCCTCCATCAGCGCCATGGGCACGACGGCGAAGGCCTCGTTGACTTCCCACAGGTCGACGTCGGCGACCTTCCAGCCGGTCTTCTGCAGCAGCTTCTGCGTGGCACCCACCGGGGCGGTGGTGAACCAGTTCGGTTCCTGGGCGTGCATCGAGTGGCCGACGATGCGGGCCAGCGGCTTGCAGCCCAGGCGCTTGGCGGTGCTCTCGGTCATCATGACCAGCGCGGCGGCGCCGTCGTTGATCGACGACGACGAAGCGGCGGTGATCGTGCCGCCGTCCTTCTTGAACGCCGGCTTGAGCGTGGCGATCTTGTCGATCTTGACCTTGCCCGGGCCTTCGTCCTTGCTGATCACCGTCTCGCCGGCGCGGGTCTTCACCGTGACGGGCGTGATCTCCTTGGCGAACGCGCCGGATTCGGTGGCCTTCTGCGCACGCGTCACCGAAGCGATGGCGAACGCGTCCTGCGCTTCGCGGGTGAACTTGTACTTGGCGGCGCAGTCCTCGCCGAAGGTGCCCATGGAGCGGCCGGCCTCGTAGGCGTCCTCCAGGCCGTCCAGCATCATGTGGTCGTAGACCTTGTCGTGGCCCATGCGGTAGCCGCCGCGGCCCTTGAGCAGCAGGTAGGGCGCGTTGGTCATGCTCTCCATGCCACCGGCGACCATCACCTCGTGGCTGCCGGCCAGCAGCATGTCGTGCGCGAACATCGCGGCCTTCATGCCCGAGCCGCACATCTTGGACAGCGTGACGGCGCCGGCGCTCTTGGGCAGGCCGCCCTTGAACGCGGCCTGGCGCGCGGGCGCCTGTCCCTGGCCGGCCATCAGGCAGTTGCCGAACAGCACCTCGCCGACGGCGTCGGCCGAGATGCCCGAGCGCTCGACGGCGGCCTTGATGGCGGCGCCGCCGAGGTCGTGCGCGGAGAGGGTGGAAAAGTCGCCCTGGAACGACCCCATCGGGGTGCGGGCGGCGCTGACGATGACGACGGAATCAGCCATTGAGTGCTCCTATGGATGGCGAAAGGATGGAATGGGAGACCCCGCGCTCCTCGTCGACGAGGCGGCGCAGGTAGTCCTGGAACTGCGGGTCCTCGCCGCGCAGCAGCAGCGGCAGGGCGTTGCGGAAATCGTCGCGGCGGCACCATTCGCGCATGTAGTCGTCCCAGCTGTTCCAGCGGCGCCGCTCGTCCTCGCCCATGCGGGGCTTCCAGGCCACGAGGTAGGCCCGCTCGAAGAGGGAAATCAGCATATCGAAGATCACCAGCATGCGCTCGCGCTGCTCGGGTGACGGGTCCGGCAGTGGGGTGGCGGTGCGCAGCTGCAGGTCCGGATGGGCCAGCACGACCTTGAGGAAATCGTTGTACGCGTCGGAGAGCAGCTGGTACTGCGCCTCTTCCTCGTTGTCGCGCTCCTTGCGCTGCTCGAACGCGAAGAACACGATCGCGAACGGCAGGCCCAGCGCCGTGACGACGAAGCTGGCCAGCTCCCACGCATCGCGCGCGGTCATGCAGGCGCCCCTTGCAGCGCGTGGTGCTCGAAGCGCTTGTCCTGCTCGTACGGGAACACGTCGTGCACGTGGCCGGCGCGGATGCGCTCCTTGTGGGTCTGCCAGAACGCCGGGTCCAGCAGGTCCGCATGGTGGCGCAGGAAGACTTCCTTCACCGACGGGTTGCCCAGCAGGAAGGGTGCGAAGGTCTCCGGGAAGATGTCGCGCGGGCCGACCTGGTACCAGACCTCGCCGGACATCTCCTCTTCTTCGGTGCGCGCCTTGGGCACCGCGCGGAAGTTGCAATCGGTGAGGTACTCGATCTCGTCGTAGTCGTAGAACACGACCTTGCCGTTGCGCGTGACGCCGAAGTTCTTCCACAGCATGTCGCCCGGGAAGATGTTGGCGGCCACCAGGTCCTTGATGGCGTTGCCGTATTCGACCACCGCGTGCTCCACCTGCTCGCGCGCCGCGGCGGCGATGGCCGGATCGCCGTGCTCGATGGCGTCGAACGCCTCGGCCAGGTAGATGTTGAGCGGGATCATCCGCCGCTCGATGTACAGGTGCTTGATCACCACTTCCTCGTGGCCGTCGCCGTCGAGGTCGCCGATCTCCAGCTGGCTGGGCGCCTCGCGCTGCAGCGCGTCGAGCAGCGCGTCGTCGAACCGGCTGCGCGCGAAGGCGACCACGCTGTACTCCAGCGTGTCGGCCATGCGGCCCACGCGGTCGTGCTGCTTGACCAGCAGGTACTTGGCCTGCACCTGCTCGCGCGTGGTGTCCTTCTGCGGCGGGAAGTGGTCCTTGATGACCTTGAACACGTACGGGAACGACGGCAGGTCGAACACCAGCATCACCATGCCGGGGATGCCGGGCGCGACGCGGAAGCGGTCGCTCGAGTGCTTCAGGTGGTACAGGAAGTCGCGGTAGAACAGCGTCTTGCCCTGCTTGGCCAGCCCCAGCGCGGTGTAGATCTCGCCGCGCGGCTTGCGCGGCATCAGCGAGCGCAGGAACTGCACGTACGCCGCCGGGATCTCCATGTCGACCATGAAGTAGGCGCGCGCGAACGAGAACAGCATCTGCAGGTCGTCCTCGCCGAACAGGCAGGCGTCGATGACCAGCTTGCCCTGGTCGTCGTGCAGGATCGGCAGCGCGAACGGCACTTCGTTGAAGCCGTTGATCAACTTGCCGACGACGTAAGCGCCCTTGTTGCGGAAGAACAGGGACGACAGCACCTGGACCTGGAAGTTCGCGCGCAGCTTCACGCCCACCAGCCGCGCGCTCATCGCCTCCAGCACCGCCTGCGCGTCGCGCCGCAGGTCGTCGAACTCGCGGCGCAGCTGGAAGTTGGTGACGATCCGCTCGATGTTCTCCAGCAGCGTGTCGCGCGTCGGGTAGTAGGCGCGGTACGTGGGCGCCGCGGCCGGCTCCTCGTTCTCGATGAACTCGGTGCTCACCGCGGGACGCACGAAGATGAAGTCGTTGTTGAAGTAGGTGCGGTGCAGGATTTTGGTGGTGACCGAATTGAAGAAGGTCTCCGCCAGTTCCGGCTGGTGGTGGTTGATCAGGAGGCCGATGTAGTGCAGCTTGGCCTGGTGCCACACCTCCATCGGCTGCTTGCCGGCCTGGAACTCCTGCTCCAGGCGCACCACCGCTTCGCGCACCCGCTTGTCGTAGAACGCGATGCGCTCACGTTGCGCGCGTTGCTGCGCGTGCCAGTCCGCCTGTTCGAACCGCTGTTTGGCCGCGGCCGATTCCTGCCGGAACAGCCGGTAGTGCAGGTCGAAGCCGTCCAGCATCGCCTGCGCGATGGCGTAGGCCACCGGCGAGTCCAGGCGCTGCGGGAACATGGCGCTGCGGTCCCGCTCAGCGGCGCTTGGCCAGCGCCTTGTCGATCGCGTCGTGGTAGCGCGGCTCCAGGTCGTCGCCCGACGACACCGACATGCCCAGGTCCTGCAGCAGGCCGTCGTGCACGCCGAAGGCCCAGCCGTGCACCGTGACCTTCTGGCCCTTGGCCCACGCGTCGGTCATCACGGTGCTCACGCCGATGTTCACCACCTGCTCGATCACGTTCAGGTCGACCAGCAAGTCGCCGCGCGCCGCTTCGGGCACTTCCTCGAGCTGCGAGCGATGCCGGTCGCGCACGTCCTGGATGTGGCGGATCCAGTTGTCGGCCAGCCCCACGCGCGTGTTGTTCAGGGCCGCCATCACGCCGCCGCAGCCGTAGTGGCCGACGACCATGATGTGCTCGACCTTGAGCATGTCGACCGCGAACTGGATCGCCGACAGCGCGTTGAGGTCCGAGTGCACGACGACGTTGGCCACGTTGCGGTGCACGAACACCTCGCCCGGCTCCAGGCCGGTGATCTGGTTGGCCGGCACGCGGCTGTCGCTGCAGCCGATCCACATGAACTTGGGACGCTGCTGCTGCACCAGGCCGCTGAAGAAGCCGGGCCGGTCGCGTTCCATCTGCTCGGCCCACGCGCGGTTGTGCTCGAAGAGATCGCGGATGGTGGTCATGCTTGCATTCTCCTGCGGACCTCCTCCGGGAAGCGGTCCGGCGAATTACCTACGGGATGGGACGGAGCTCGCCCCTGCGGTAGAGCGCGTACTGCACTCGGTCGATCACGCGTCCCGCCTTGATCGAGTCCGGACGCTGATGCAAACCGACGACCTCATCGGCGACGGCGATGCCCCAGGCGAACGGGACCCGTTCGCGCCAACCGCCACCGCACCACGCCTGCGCGTCGGCCAGCGCGTGCCGGCGAGCGTGGGCAGCGCCGCAACGGTCACATCGTCTCCGCGAACAGCTCCCGCCCGATCAGCATGCGGCGGATTTCGCTCGTGCCCGCGCCGATCTCGTACAGCTTGGCGTCGCGCCACAGGCGGCCCAGCGGGTATTCGTTGATGTAGCCATTGCCGCCGAACACCTGGATGCCCTCGCCCGCCATCCAGGTCGCCTTCTCGGCGCAGTACAGGATGACGGACGCGCAGTCCTTGCGCACCTGGCGCACGTGCTCGGTGCCGAGCATGTCCAGGTTCTTGCCCACCGTGTAGCAGTAGGCGCGCGCCGCCTGCAGGATGGTGTACATGTCGGCGACCTTGCCCTGGATCAGCTGGAACTCGCCAATGCTCTGGCCGAACTGCTTGCGGTCGTGGATGTACGGCACGACGTTGTCCATCACCGCCTGCATGATCCCGATGGGTCCGGCGGCGAGCACGGCGCGCTCGTAGTCGAGGCCGGACATCAGCACCTTGGCGCCACCGTTGAGCGTGCCCAGCACGTTCTCCGCCGGAACTTCGACGTTCTGGAACACCAGTTCGCCCGTGTGCGAGCCGCGCATGCCCAGCTTGTCGAGCTTCTGGGCGATCGAGAAGCCCTTCATGCCCTTCTCGACCAGGAACGCGGTGACGCCGCGCGCCCCCAGTTCGGGCTCGGTCTTCGCGTAGACCACCAGCGTGTCGGCGTCCGGGCCGTTGGTGATCCACATCTTGTTGCCGTTGAGGACGTAGTAACCGCCCTTGTCCTCGGCCTTGAGCTTCATCGAGATGACGTCGCTGCCGGCACCGGGTTCCGACATCGCCAGCGCGCCGACGTGTTCGCCCGAGATCAGCTTGGGCAGGTACTTCTGCTTCTGCGCGGCATTGCCGTTGCGGCGGATCTGGTTGACGCACAGGTTGGAGTGCGCGCCGTAGGACAGGCCGACCGAGGCGGACGCGCGGGAGATCTCCTCCATCGCGATCATGTGGGCCAGGTAGCCCATGGCCGCGCCGCCGTACTCCTCCTCGACGGTGATGCCCAGCACGCCGACGTCGCCCATCTTGCGCCACAGGTCCATCGGGAACTGGTCGCTGCGGTCGATCTCGGCGGCGCGCGGCGCGATCTCGGCTTCGGCGAACGAACGCACGGCGTCGCGCAGCGCGTCGATGTCTTCGCCCAGCTGGAAGTTCAGGCCCGGCAGGTCCATGGCTGTCTCCTGTGTCTCGTGTTCAGTGCTTGACGTCGTCGCGGCCGGCGATGGCCATCAGCGTCGACGTCATGGTGGCGACCAGCTTCTCGCGGCCGTCGTCGAGGGCATAGGCGTGCGCCTCGGAAAAGGTGATGGTGCGCCCCGGTTTCACCACGCGACCGACGACGCGGAAGCGCTGGCCCTTCGCGGGAGCGACGAAGCTCACCTTGTATTCGATGCTCAGCACGCCGACGTCGGCGGCCATCAGGCTGGAGGCGGAGTAGCCGCAGGCGGAATCCAGCGCCGCGCCGATGACGCCGCCGTGCAGGAAGCCGTGCTGCTGCGTGAGGTGCGCGGCCCAGGGCAGGTCGATGACGACGTGGCCCGGCTCCACTTCCGCCAGGGTGCAGCCCAGCGTGGCCATCGCGGTCTGCCGCGCGAAACTGGCCCGCACGCGCTCGGCGAACCGCGGGTCGGCAGGCTGGAACTCGGTCGGCGGCATGGCTGGGCTCGATTGACGTTTACGTTAACGTCAATTATGCCTGCCGTGCCCGCCGCCCGCCTTCCTTGTCCTTCTCCGACTTGCCCAGCAGCGCGCGCGCTTCGCGCTCGTGCACCTTGACCTCGTCGAGGTTGGCCTGCAGGTCGGCCATCTGCTCTTCGAGCTGCTTGCGGTGCTGCGCCAGCACGGCCAGGAACTTCTTCAGCTGCGGCCCGGTGTCGCGCGGGCTGTCGTACATGTCGATGATGTCCCTGGCCTCCGACAGCGACAGGCCCAGGCGCTTGGCGCGCAGCGTGAGCTTGAGCCGGGTGCGGTCGCGCGGGCTGTAGACGCGATTGCGGCCGCCGGGGCCGCTGCGCTCGGGCTGCAGCAGCCCCATGTCCTCGTAGAACCGGATCGCCCGGGTGGTGAGGTCGAATTCGCGCGCGAGGTCGCTGATGGTGTAGGTGGTGGCCATGAGGACGCGGGGGAGACAGGCCCTGCGGCGGACCTGCCTAGAATGACCCGATTAGAGTTGACGTTGACGTCAACGTCAATTGCGCGAGAACCCCCGCATGAATCCGCAAGAAGCCGAACTGCAGTACCCCCTCGGCGACACGCTCCCGGCCGCCGGCACCGCCCTCGAGATCGCTCCCGGCGTGCGCTGGGTGCGCATGGCGCTGCCCTTCGCCCTCGACCACATCAACCTCTGGCTGCTGCGCGACCGCCTCGACGGCCGCGAGGGCTGGACGGTGGTCGATTGCTGCATCACCCGCGACGAAGCCAAGGCGCAGTGGGAGCAGGTGTTCGCCTCGGCGCTCGACGGCCTGCCCATCCTGCGCGTGCTCGTCACCCACATGCACCCGGACCACATCGGCCTGGCGCACTGGCTGTGCGAGCGCTGGAGCACGCCCGAGCATCCGTGCCGGCTGTGGATCAGCGCGACCGACTACAACGCCGCGCGCATGGCGTCGCAGAGCACGACCGGCTTCGGCGGCGAGGCGGCGGCGGCGTTCTTCCGCTCGCACGGGCTGGTCGACGAAGCATCGCTGGAGAAGATCCGCGGCCGCGCGAGCTACTACCCGAGCATGGTGCCGGCGGTGCCGCGCACGTTCCGGCGCCTGATGGACGGGATGCAGGTGCGCATCGGCGAGCACGACTGGACCTGCATCAGCGGCCACGGGCATGCGCCCGAGCACATCTCGCTGTGGTGCCCGGCCCTGGGCGTCGCGATCAGCGGCGACATGGTGCTGCCGCGCATCTCGACCAACATCAGCGTCTACGACATCGAGCCGGAGTCGGACCCGCTCGCGCTGTTCCTGGCGTCGATCGACAAGTTCCGCCCGCTGCCGGCCGACACGCTGGTGCTGCCCTCGCACGGCAAGCCGTTCCGCGGCGTGCACCGGCGCATCGAGCAGCTGCACGAGCACCACCGCGACCGGCTGGCCGACGTGCTGGAAGCGTGCAAGCAACGCCCCTCCACCGCGGCCGAGATGCTGCCGGTGCTGTTCAAGCGCACGCTGGACCTGCACCAGACCACCTTCGCCATGGGCGAGGCGGTGGCGCACCTGCATGCGCTGTGGTTCCGGGGGAAGTTGCGGCGCGCGCAAGGCGCCGACGGGGTGTATCGGTTCAGCGCCTGAACGTTTGTCATCCCGGTGAAAGTCGGGATCCATGCGGGGCGCTGCCCCTTGGTGTGGATTGCGGGTCAACCCCGCAATGACAAACCGCGAGTCGTGATCACCAGGGCGGCAGCGCCTCGTCGCGCAACTGCCCACGCAGCTGCGCATAGTCCGGCACCACAGTCGCGACCGTGTCCCAGAAGCGCGGGCTGTGGTCCATCACGCGCAGGTGTGACAGTTCGTGGGCGACGACGTAGTCGATCACGGACAGGCGGAAGTGGACCAGGCGCCAGTTCAGGCGAATCGTGCCGTCCGAATGCGCGGTGCCCCAGCGCGTGCCCGCGTTGCTCAGGACCAGCTTGCGCCACTGCACGCCGAGCGGCCCGGCGTAGTGATCGAGGCGCTCGGTGAACAGGCGCTTGGCCTGCCGCATCAGCCACGCCTGCACGGCATCGCGGATCTGGTCGGCGGTCGCGTGCTGCGGCAGCGGCACGTGCAAGGTCAGGCGCGGCACGCCCGGCAAGGCGTCAGCATCGGTGTTCAGCACGGCGCTGCCATTGCGCGAGTCGAGCACCACGATGACCGTCTCGCCCAGGAACGGGAAGCTGGCGCCGTCCTTCCACTCGATGCGGGCCGATTCGATCTTCTCCTGCCGCTGGCGCGCGCCATCGAGCTTGGACAGGATCCAGGCGCCCTTGGACTGCACGGCGGCATCGACTTCGCCCAGCGGCACCCAGCGCGGCGCGCTGACCGTCAGGCCCTCCTGGCCGACGACGAAGCCGATGCTCTTGCGCCGCGCCCGCTTGAACTCGTAGGCGACGAACGTGGTGCCCAGCAGCGCGCTGCGGTTGGCGCGCGGGTGGTGGAAGGTGGCGGGGGCGAGAACCGCATCGAGCGGTTCGGCGGGCGGTGCAGCGACCGGCGCAGGGGCCGGTGGCGGGGGTGCCGGCGGGGCCGGCGCATCGAACAGGTCCAGCGTCAGCTGAATCAGCTTGAACATCGAGGCCGAGTTTAGGGCCTGCGCGCCCCATTTTTGTCGATGCGAACGCGCTGAAAACCGCGCCAATCAAGGCGTGGGACGACGCCAAGGCTTGACGCCTTGGCTAGGAGCACAACGCGGAGTGGCGCGGTTTTCAGCACGTTCCCTTCGGGTTGCGGCCAAAAAGGCCCATTGCGTCGTTACGCCGCCTTGCCGCACGTGAGTGCGGCTGCAACGGCGTGCCTAGCACTGGGCCTTTTTGACTCGCAACGCATCCGACAAAAATGAGGCGCGCAGGCCCTAACGATAAGCCTCGGGATCGAGGCGCCGCATCTCGGCTTCGATGAAAGTTTCCACCTCGCGCATCAATTCTTCCGCATCGCGGCCGACGCTGGGGATCGGTTTGCCGATCACGACGTCGACGACGCCGGGCCGTTTGACGAACGCCTTGCGCGGCCAGACCTTGGCCGAACTGACGGCGATGGGGATCACCGGCGCGCCCGTCGCGACCGCGAGCCGCGTGCCGCCGGACTTGTAGTTGCCCTTCTGGCCGCGCGGGATGCGCGTGCCTTCGGGGAACATGATCACCCAGATGCCCTGCGCGAGCAGCCGCTTGCCCTGCTCCACGACCTTGTTGAAGGCCTGCGCGCGCTGGCGGCGGTCGATGTGGATCATGTCCATGCGGCCCATCGCCCAGCCGAAGAACGGGATGTAGATCAGCTCGCGCTTGAACACGTACGCCAGCGGGTGCGGCATCAGCGTGGGCATGAGGAAGGTCTCCAGCGTCGACTGGTGCTTGACCAGCAGGATCGCCGGGCTGGTCTTGCCCTCCGGCAGGTTTTCCATGCCGTGCACGCGCACCTCGACGCCGCACAGCAGCTTGAGCGCGTCGATCTGCCAGCCCAGCCAGCGGGCGGCCTTCCAGTACATCTGCTCGCCGTTGGACCACAGCGAGGACGTCACCATCCAGATGCCCCAGGGCACCACCGTCACGAGCATCCACAGCCCGTGCAGGATCGAGCGCAGCATGGCCATCGGGTCAGGCCTGCTGCTGATGCTGCGGCCGCGGCGCGGCGCGGCCGACGACGGCGTCCGCGAAGGCGGCGAGGTCCTCGTGCACCTGGGTGCCGGGCGGGAAGTCGTCGGGCAGCGGCTGCCCGCGCAGCGCGGCGCCCTTGCCGGTGAGCACCAGGTGCGGCTCGCAGCCGGCGGCGGCGCCGGCCCGCAGGTCCCGCACGCTGTCGCCCACGACCGGCACGCCCTTGAGCTCGATGCCGAAGCGCTCGCCGATCTGCTCGAACAGGCCCGGCAGCGGCTTGCGGCAGTTGCACTTGTCGTCGTCGGTGTGGGGGCAATAGAACACCGCGTCGATGCGGCCGCCGTGCGCGGACAGCAGCTTGTGCATCTTGGCGTGCATGGCGTTGAGCGAGGCGACGTCGAACAGGCCGCGGCCCAGGCCCGACTGGTTGGACGCGATCACCACGTGGTAGCCGGCGTGGTTCAGGCGCGCGATGGCTTCCAGCGCACCCGGCAGCGGCTGCCACTCCTGCGGGGACTTGATGTAGTCGTCGCTGTCGGCATTGATCGTGCCGTCGCGGTCGAGGATGACGAGCTTCATCGCGCGCTCACTTCTCGACGGCCAGGCGCGACAGGTCGGCCACGCGGTTCATCGCGCCGTGCAGCGACGCGAGCAGGCCCAGGCGGTTGGCGCGCAGGTCGGCGTCTTCCGCGTTGACCATCACGTCGTCGAAGAATTTGTCGACCGGTGTGCGCAGGGCTGCCAGCGTCTGCAGCGACGCTGCGTAATCGCCGGCATCGAACTGCTGGCCCGCGCGCGGCGTGACGTCGCGCATCGCGGCATACAGCGCCTGCTCGGCGGGTTCGCGCAGCAGCGCGTCCTGCACCTGGGGCTGCACGCCCTCGGCCTTCTTCAGGATGTTGCCGATGCGCTTGTTGGCGGCGGCGAGCGCCGGCGCTTCCGGCAGGCTGGCGAATGCGCGGACGGCGGCGAGCCGGTCGGCGACGTCGCCCAGTTGCTGCGGCTTGAGCGCCAGCACGGCGTCCACTTCCTGCGCGCTGTAGCCCTGCTCGCGCAGCAGGCCGGCCAGGCGGTCGTCGATGAAGTCGGCGAGCTGCGCCGTGGTCTCGGGCCCGGCTTGCGGGAACAGCGCGAGCGCCTGCGCGGCAAGCTCGTTCAGCGCCAGCGGCAGCTGCTTTTCCATCAGCATGCGCACGACGCCCAGCGCATGGCGGCGCAGCGCGAACGGGTCCTTGTCGCCGGTGGGCAGCTGGCCGATGGCGAACAGGCCCGCCAGCGTCTCCAGCTTGTCGGCCAGGGCCACGGCGATGCCGAGGTCGTTGCGCGGGAGCGCGTCGCCGGCGAAGCGGGGACGGTAGTGGTCCTCGATCGCGATCGCGACGTCCTCGCCCAGGCCGTCGTGGCGCGCGTAGTAGCCGCCCATCACGCCTTGCAGTTCGGGGAACTCGCCGACCATGTCGGTCAGCAGGTCGGCTTTCGCCAGGCGGGCCGCCAAGTCGGCCTGGTGCGCGAGCTGGTCGCTGCCCAGCTGGGCGCCGATGACCTTCGCCAAAGCGCGCACGCGCTCGATGCGCTCGCCCTGCGTGCCCAGCTTGTTGTGGTACACGACCTTCGCCAGGCCGGCGACGCGCGACTCGAGCGGCTTCTTGCGGTCCTGGTCGAAGAAGAACTTGGCGTCGGCCAGCCGCGGGCGCACCACGCGCTCGTTGCCACCGATCACCGCACTCGGGTCCTGCGGGCGGATGTTGCTGACCACCAGGAACTTGTTGGTCAGCTTGCCGGCGGTGTCCAGCAGCGGGAAGTACTTCTGGTTGGCCTTCATCGTGAGGATGAGGCATTCCTGCGGCACCTCGAGGAACTCGGCTTCGAAGGTGCACGTGAGCACGTTCGGGCGCTCGACCAGCGCGGTGACTTCGTCGAGCAGGGCGTCGTCCTCGATCGGCGTCGCGCCACCGCCGACGGCCTGCGCCGCCGCCTGCAGCTGGCGCTGGATGTCGGCGCGACGCTCGGCGAAGCTGGCGATGACCGCGCCTTGCTCGCGCAGCGTCGCGGCGTAGCTGTCGGCATCGGGAATCTCCACCGTCGGCGACTTCGCTTCGAAGCGGTGGCCGTGCGTGGTGCGCCCGGCCTGCAGCCCCAGCGCCTGCAGCGGCACGATGTCATTGCCGTGCAGCGCCACCAAGCCGTGCGCGGGGCGCACGAACTTCACGTCGGTCCAGCCGTCGGCCAGCTGGTAGGTCATGACCTTGGGGATCGGCAGCTTGGCGATGGCGTCGGCGAACGCCTTCTGCAGGCCGTCCGCGAGGGTGACGCCTTGCTGCGTGCTGTCCAGGAACAGCGCTTCGGCCTTGCCGTCCATGGCGCGGCGCAATTGCGGCACCACGGACGCATCGGCGCCCAATGCCTGCAGCTTCTTCAACAGCGCGGGCGTCGGCTGGCCGTCGGCGCCCAGGCCCACGGTGGCGGGCATCAGCTTGTGCGACACCGCCTTGTCGGCGGCTTGGGCGCGCACGGCCTGCACGAGCACGCCCAGGCGGCGCGGCGACGCGAAGGCTTCGAACGCCGTGGCCGGTTCGGCCAGCCCTTGGGCCGCGAGGGAAGACGCGACGCCACCGGCGAAAGCCTCGCCCAGCTTCTTCAATGCCTTGGGCGGCAGTTCCTCGACGAAGAGTTCGACGAGCAGGTTTTTGCTGGCCATGCTCACGCCGCCTTCTTCTGCAGTTGCGCGACCCACTCCCGGGGCGCCATGGGGAAGCCGAGGCGTTCGCGGCTGTCGAAATAACTCTGGGCCACGCTGCGGGCCAGGTTGCGGATGCGGCCGATGTACGCCGCCCGCTCGGTGACGCTGATCGCGCCGCGCGCGTCCAGCAGGTTGAACGTGTGCGCCGCCTTGAGCACCTGCTCGTACGCGGGCAGCGCGAGCTGCTGCTCCATCAGGTGCCTGGCCTGCTTCTCGTGCGCCGAGAACGCGGTGAACAGGAAGTCTGCGTCGCTGTGCTCGAAGTTGTACGTGGACTGTTCGACTTCGTTCTGCTTGTAGACGTCGCCATAGGACAGGCCTTCGGTCCAGGTCAGGTCGTAGACGTTGTCCACGCCCTGCAGGTACATGGCCAGCCGCTCGAGGCCGTACGTGATCTCGCCGGTGATCGGCTTGCAGTCGATGCCGCCGACCTGCTGGAAGTAGGTGAACTGCGTCACTTCCATGCCGTTGAGCCAGACCTCCCAGCCCAGGCCCCACGCGCCGAGCGTCGGGTTCTCCCAGTCGTCCTCGACGAAGCGGATGTCGTTCTTCTTCAGGTCGAAGCCCAGGGCTTCCAGCGAGCCGAGGTACAGCTCCAGGATGTTGGCCGGCGCGGGCTTGAGCACCACCTGGTACTGGTAGTAGTGCTGCAGGCGGTTCGGGTTCTCGCCGTAGCGGCCGTCCTTGGGGCGGCGGCTCGGTTGCACGTACGCCGCCTTCCAGGGCTCGGGGCCGATGGCGCGCAGGAAGGTGGCGGTGTGCGACGTGCCGGCGCCCACTTCCATGTCGTACGGCTGCAGCAGGGCGCAGCCCTGGGCGTCCCAGTACGCCTGCAGCTTGAGGATGATTTGCTGGAAGGAGAGCATTGGCCCGATTTTACGGGCGCGCCCCTCGCCGCCAGCGCCACAGCGCTCCCAAAACAGGAGCAAGGCCGATCGCCCACAGCGGCCACAGGCCGAAGCGCGACGCCCACCAGGCGAAAGGCGTCGTGCCGCTGCGGCCCTGCACCTCGCCGGTGAGCACGGCGCGCGTGAAGCGCGGCAGCACCTGGGCGACCCTGGCCCGGTGGTCGACGATGGCCGTCGCGCCCGTGTTGGTGGCGCGGACGACGGGGCGGTCGAACTCCAGCGCGCGCATGCGGCTGATGTGCAGGTGCTGGTCGATCGCCACCGAGTCGCCGAACCAGCCGATGTTGCTCACGTTGACGAACACCGTCGGCGCGCGATTCGCATCGACAAAGCGCGCCGCCAGCTCTTCCCCGAACAGGTCCTCGTAGCAGACGTTGGGCGCGAGCCGTTGGCCCTGCCACTCGAAGGACGGCTGCCCAACGGCTCCGCGGTTGAAGTCGCCCAGCGGGATGTTCATCAGGTCGGTGAACCAGCGGAACAGCGGCGGGATGAACTCGCCGAAGGGCACCAGGTGGTGCTTGTCGAAGCGGTACGCGTCCCGGGCGCCCGGCTTGAGCCCCACGACCGAATTCGTGTAGCCCTGCTCGTAGCTGCCCAGCGGCATGCCGACCAGCGCCGCTTGTTCGCCCGACTGGAAGTGGCGCACGAGCGGCTCGAGGTAGCCGGGTGGCAGTTGCTGCGGCAGCAGCGGGATCGCCGTTTCCGGCGCCACGGTGAGACTGGCCCGGCTGGCGGTGAGCTGCTCGGCATACCAGGACAGCGCGAGCGGGATCCCCGTGTTGCCCTGGAACTTCTCCTCCTGCGGGATGTTGCCCTGCAGGAGCGCGATCGACAGCGGGCGGCCTTCGTCCTGCCCGCCCGGCGGCTTCGCGGCCGCGAAGCCGGCCAGCGCCAGCGCCACGACGGGGCCGATCCAGCCTGCCCTCGCGCCGGCACGCGTGATCGCGACCACGACCTGCGCGCACACCAGCGCCGCCACGAAGCCGATGCCGAACGACCCCACCCAAGGGGCGAGCCCGGCAAGAGGGCCGTCGACGTGCGCGTAGCCGGCCGCGCCCCACGGGAAGCCGGTGAACCAGCGGGCCCGCAGCAGCTCGGCCAGCGTCCACAGCGCCGCGAACGACAGCGCGCCCCACCACGCGCCTTGCGGCGCCAGCCAGCGCTGCAAACCGGCGGCCACGGCGTAGTAGCAGGCGAGGAATGCCGCCAGCGCGAACACCGCCAAGGCGGCCAGCGGCGCCGGCAGGCCGCCGTAGGAGTGCATGGAGATGTAGAGCCACCAGAAGGTGCCGCACAGCCACGCGGTGGTGAACACCCAGCCGGCGAGGGCCGCGCGCCGCCAGGTCGGCGCCCGCTGCACGAGCCCGGCGAGGACCGCCAACGCGGCGAGTTGCAGCCACCAGGCCGGCTGCCCGCTGCCGGGCAGTGCGAGCGACGCCGCATGCGCGAGCCCCGCCACGGCGGCCATCGCGAACGGGACCAGCGACGCGAGCGGGCGGCGCTTCACCCGGTGTTGTCGTCGCTGGGCGTGGACGAGACCTTGAACCAGCGCACCGCGCCACCCTTGGTGTGCAGCACGACGAAGTCCAGGCCGGCGAGCGTCAGGCGCTCGCCGCGCTTGGGCACGTGGCCCATCGCATGCGCGATCAGGCCGCCGATGGTTTCGAAGCGATGGTCGCCGTCATTGCCGGAGGCCAGGTCCGGCGCAAGGCGGACATGGAAGAACTCGTCGACGCGCTCGACGCTGGTGTCGCCGCTCACGCGGTAGGTGCGGTCTGCCAGGGCGAAGATGTCGCCCTCCTCCTCGGCGATGTCGAATTCATCCTCGATCTCGCCGACGATCTGCTCCAGCACGTCCTCGATGGTGATCAGGCCAGCGATGCGGCCGAATTCGTCGACCACCATCGCCAGGTGGTTGCGGGTGCCGCGGAAGTCGCGCAGCAGGTCGTTCAGTCCCTTGCTCTCGGGGACGAACACCGCCGGCCGCAGCAGCGCGCGGATGTTCAGCTCCGGCGCCCGCTGCAGCTTCAGCAGGTCCTTGGCCATCAGCATGCCGATGATGTTCTCGCGATCGCCCTCGTAGACGGGGAAACGCGAGTGCGCGGTCTGGATGACGACGTGCAGGATCTCGTCGTAGGGCGCCTCGATGTCGATCAGGTCCATCCGCGGCGCGGCCACCATCACGTCGCCGGCGCTGAGGTCCGCCATGCGGATCACGCCCTCGAGCATCACGCGGGAGTCGGCCCCGATGATGTCGTTGTCTTCGGCCTCGGCCAGGGTCTCGATCAGCTCGTCGCGCGAATCCGGTCCTGGATGGATGAACTCGGCGACCTTCTGCAGGAACGTGCGGCGGTCTTCCTTCTCGCGCGCAGGGTGGGGGTCGGACACAGCCTTGTTAGCAGGACGTGCGGTGGTTGGGGGACGTCAAGGATAGCGGAATCGCATGGCGCGGCCCCGGGGGCCGTCCCTCGTGCGGTTCAGCTGCCCGACTTGTGGCGGCCCTCGCGGACGCCCTGCCGCGTTTCCTGCACCGCCGCGAGGAAGTCCCAGAAGCTCTTGACCTGCTGCTTGAGCTGGTAGTCCGTACGCGCGAAACGCTCGACGACGAGCTCGCTCATCCGCGTGTCCAACGTCGCCGGCGGCAGGCGCAGGTGCGCTTCGGTTTCGCTGCCGAAGCGCTCCGTCGTGGCACCGGCGCGGCGCGCGATCTTCAGCATCGCCGTGTTCTCGGACAGCGCGTGGATGAACAGCAGCTCCACGCCTTCGTTGCGGGCGTGGACCACGGCGCGCTCGAACAGCCGCGAGCCGTAGCCCCGCCCGCGCGCCTTGGCCAGCACCGAGACGCCGAACTCCGCGCACTGGCTGGCGTTGGGATCGCGCGAGTACGCCAGGTGCGCCATGGCGATCAGCTCGAGCTTGCGGTTGTAGATGCCGAAGATATCGTCGTGCTCGAAGTCGAGCTCGCCGACGTAGCGCTCGATCTGCTCGTCGGTGGCGTTGTAGCCAAAGCGCAGGTACCGGTCGTCCGCGTCGAGCGCCTCCAGGTGCCGCAGGATGCGGCCGCGGTGGGCCGGCCCCAGCGAGCGGATCGGCACCAGGACGGGTGGCGCGCGGGTGTCGCGGTCGGCAGTCATGCCGGCAATGTATGGGTTTTCGCCAGGGAGGACGCTCCAGCGGAGCGCCGGCACCATCGGCCGCCGGGTGAGTGCTTGCTCACGCGCTCACACCGGCATGGCCGTGGTCGCCTTCACACGGTCGAGCACGAAGCTGGTCTTGCAGTCCTGCACGCTGGGGTGCTTGAGCAGCGTGTCCATGACGAAGCGGCTGTAGTGGGCCATGTCCTCGACGACCACGCGCAGCAGGAAGTCCATCTCGCCGGTCAGCGCGTCGCACTCGACCACCTCCGGCCAGCTCTGCACGCTGGTGCGGAAGGCGTCCATCGGGGTGCGCTTGTGGTGCTCGGTGTGCTTCTCCAGCCGGACATTGATGTAGGCCGTCAGCCCCAGGCCCACCGACTCCGGCCGCACCAGCGCCACGTAGCGGTCGATGATGCCGGCCTCCTCCATCCGCTTGACCCGGCGCAGCACGGCGCTGGGGGACAGGCCCACCTGGCCGCCGACCACGTCGTAGGTCTCCCGGCCGTTGCCCTGCAGCGCGCGCAGGATCGCCCGGTCGAGCTTGTCGAGTGCGGCGGCATCGGGCATGGACGCAAGTTTATTGAGCAATTGCTGAATTCCAAGCCGATCTCAGGCGGAAAACTGCGCGCGCACGACGCTACAGTGCCCGATTCGCTTGCCGCAGGAGACCCACGATGACCGCCCCCGAAACCAAGACCGTCGAACGCACCTGGGACAACCCGATGGGGACCGACGGCTTCGAGTTCATCGAATACGCGGCGCCGGACCCGAAGGCGATGGGCGAGCTGTTCGAGCGCATGGGGTTCAAGCCGATCGCCAAGCACCGGCACAAGGACGTGGTGCTGTACCGGCAAGGCGGCATCAACTTCATCATCAACGCCGAACCGGATTCGTTCGCGCAGCGTTTCGCACGCCTGCACGGCCCGAGCATCTGCGCGATCGCGTTCCGCGTGCAGGACGCGAAGGCGGCTTACGAACGCGCGATCTCGCTGGGCGCGTGGGGCTATGCGGGCCAGGCCGGCCCCGGTGAATTGAACATCCCGGCGATCAAGGGCATCGGCGACAGCCTGATCTACCTGGTGGACCGCTGGCGCGGCAAGAACGGGGCGAACGAAGGCGACATCGGCAACATCGGCTTCTACGACGTCGATTTCGAGCCCCTGCCCGGCGTCGCCGGCGCCGGCGCGCTGGATCCCATGGGCTACGGCCTCACCTACATCGACCACCTGACGCACAACGTGCACCGCGGCCGCATGGCGGAATGGTCGGAGTTCTACGAGCGCCTGTTCAACTTCCGCGAGATCCGCTACTTCGACATCGAGGGCCAGGCCACCGGCGTCAAGAGCAAGGCGATGACCAGCCCCTGCGGAAAGATCCGCATCCCGATCAACGAGGAAGGCAACGAGAAGTCCGGGCAGATCCAGGAGTACCTGGACAAGTACCGCGGCGAGGGCATCCAGCACATCGCGCTGGGATCGATCAACCTGTACGACACCGTCGACTCGCTGCAGATGGCCGGCGTGAAGCTGCTGTCGACCAGCGAGACGTACTACGAGTTGCTGCCCAAGCGGATCCCGAACCTGCAGGAGGATGTCGAGGCGCTGCAGCAGCGCAACATCCTGGTCGACGGCCAGCCGGGCGAGCTGCTGCTGCAGATCTTCAGCGAGAACCAGCTCGGGCCGATCTTCTTCGAGTTCATCCAGCGCAAGGGCAACGACGGCTTCGGCGAAGGCAACTTCAAGGCGCTGTTCGAGACCATGGAGCTGGACCAGATGCGCCGCGGCGTGCTGCCGGCCAAGCAGCCCGCGTGAGCGGGCCACGGCGGTTCACCAGCGCGCGGGCAGCTTGCGCATCAGCGTGATCTGCCGCACGCCGAGCTCCACGTAGCCACCGCGTTCGAGGTCCTTCAGAAGGCGGCTGACCATCTCGCGCGACGCGCCGATGCGGCTGGCGATGGTCTGGTGCGTGATGGGTGACAGGGTGATCGGCGCTTCCGGCCGCGCGGGACCATGGCGGCCTTCCAGCGTGCTCACGACGCGCCCGTAGACGTCCTTGAGCGCCAGCTCGCGCGCCTTCGCGGTGAGCCTGCGGCCACGGTGCAGCAGGCGCAGGATGAAGTCCAGCGCGTGCGCGGGGTCGTCGAGCAGGTGCTGGCGCAGCGCCGCGCGGCCGACGACCGAGCACGCGACCGGTTCCAGCGTCAGTGCGGAGGTCAGGCGCGGGCCGGCATCGAGGCAGGACTCGCCGAAGCACTCGCCGGGGCCGACCGTCTCGTACGTGATCTCGTGCCCCGCGGCGTCGTTCGAGTACAGCTTGACCCGCCCCTCGACGACGATGAACAGCGACTCGCCCGGCTCGCCTTCGTTGGCGAGGATGGTGCTGCGGGTGTAGCGGCGGTAGGTGCCGCGGCGCGCGAGGGCGCGTACCGGTTCGGCCAAGGCCTCGTAGAGGCGGTCCGGACCCACGTCGATGAGCGATCTCATGTCGCGTCCCCCTGGATTCTTGTTCTGCGGGCACCGTAGCACCGGGTGCCCCGCGGGCGCAAGCGCCGTGCTGTCAGTGCACGCTGTCGAAGACCGCCGGGGCGATGGGCGGCAGCATGGCCACCCGGCTGACCAGTTCGCGCACGCCGCTGGAGCGGGTCTTGGCGCACAGGCTGCGCACATGGCTGCGGACGGTGGAGACGGCCACCTTCAGCTGGCGCGCGGTCTGCGGCGCCGAGTAGCCCTGGCACAGGATGGACAGCACGGTTTCCTCGGCCGGGGTGAGCGAGTGCGTGCGGGCGAAGAAGCACAGCATCAGCGATTCGCAGACGCTGGCGCGCGCGAACAGCAGGCCCGCCTGCACCGGCTGCGCGCCGTTGCCGCGGCCGACCGGCACCAGCGCGAGGGTCAACGGGGTGCCCTTGGGCGCGCTGATCGTGACGAGGCTGCGCTTGCCCGAAGCGGCGCGCACGAGCGCGTCGGCCAGCACGCGGCCATCGGCCACCATGTGCGTCTGCAGGCGCCCCTGCTGCACCCACAGCACGCGCTGGCTCGCCAGCTCATGGCGCGCGACCTGGTTGGCGTGCACGACTTCCCCGTCGGCCTTGGCGATCGCGATGCCGTAGGCGAGTTCGTCCAGCACCAGGTCCAGGCCGGGCGCCGGCATCCAGCGCATGTCGGTGCCCGCGCCGGCGGCGCCGGCGAACTGTCTCGTGTCTTCCATGGAAGCCTCCCTTGTTCGTGAGGAAGCAAGGGTAGGCAGCGGGTGGCGGCGGAGGAAGTGAACTATCCACCGTCGCGCTTGTGACCTGCGTCACAAAGGATCGGCTGCATGGACGATGGGGCCCAGTCAGCCGATGCGAACGCTCCTACGTTGGCCGCCGCGCGATGAGAGCGAACGTGCCCTCGATGACTTCGGGCTGGAACGCGAGATCGACGTGGGCGGCGCCGCGCACCAGCCGGTTGTCCGCCCCTGCGAGCGTGGCGGTCGAGGGCGGAAAGACGATGTTGTCGCAGTTCGCGTACCAGCAGGTGAAGGGCACGGGCGCTGTCGCCGCATTCGCCAGGTGCTGCAGCCATGCGCTGCCGGCGCGCATCTGCCTGGTGTTGGTGCGGCGCGCGAAGCGGGCGAGCAATGTTCCGTGGTGCGGACTGCCGATGGTGACCACGTGCGCGACGCGTGGCTCGGTGCCGGCCTTGCGCAGCCAGGCGCGCGCTGCCAGGCCACCCATGCTGTGGCAGACCAGGACGGGCGCACGGCCGGTCGCGTCGGTGAGTTGCCGGACGGCGGCGTCGATCACGTCGGCGTAGCCATCGATCGAGCCGTGCACCGGCTCCAGGTTCACCGCGATGCAGGGATGGCCGCGCCGCGCCGCCTCCCGCATCCAGGGCGCCCAGAAGCCGCGATTGCACATGAAGCCGTGCACGAAGACGATGCCGCGCTTGTCGCCGGCATGGACGGCGTCGGGCACCGCGCGCCAGGCGAATGGCTGGCGCCATCCGAAGACGCGGAAGCCTTGCAGCGTTTCACGCCACCAGGCTGCGACGAGCTGCCCGATCGACGCGCGGGGCGCCGGATCATTGCCGTGCGTGGCGGCCAGCAGGACGAACTCGGTGGCGAGGAAGAAGCTGTGGATCGAGCCGATCGCAACCGCGCCCAGGATGGCGAGCACCGGTCGATCGGGCCACCAGGCCAGGAGCCAGGCGACCGCGGCCAGCGCGATCGCCAGCACCACGCCCTGCAGCAGGCGCGCCAGGCTGGAGTTCGGCGCCATCAAGCCAGGGAGATGTCGCGGCCGGACAGCGACTTGGCCAGGCCCTGGGCCAGCCGGTTGACGATGCCGTAGACCGACAGTTGCGGATTGGCGCCGATGCTGGTGGGAAAGAGCGATCCGTCGTGCACGGACAGATTGTCGACCTGCCAGTGGATGCCGTCAGGCCGGGTGACGCCCAGAGATGCAGTCCCGCCCAGGCCGCAGCCGCCCATCACGTGCGCGCTGACGACCTTGGTCAGCAACGGCTGCATCGGCATGGCGTGCAAGGCCTGGCGGGCCGCAGCCCAGCTGGTGTACGGCTGCGCTAGCTCGTGCACCGGCAGCACGTGGCGGGCGCCGGCGGCGAACTGGAGTTCGGCCATGCTCAGCAGCGCGCGCCGGCAGCCGTCCAGCACGAAGTCGTTCAGGGGGTAGTCGAGTTCGGGCGAGCCGTCGCTGCGCAGGTGCACGGTGCCGCCTTCCGATTGCGGGTGGAAGCCGTCACGCAGCAAGGCCAGCAACGCGTGGGTGAACGGGAAATCGCGCAAGGCCTGCGCCTGCTGCTGCCCCATGCCGGTGGTGGTCGACGCGAAGATCAGCGGATGCAGCGGCGGCGCTTCGAGCTTGTAGCCGATCGGGCCGTCGACAGGCTGCGTCTCGAGGAAGTGATCGCTGTAGATCGACTGCGGCGCGCCTTTCCAGCCTTCGACCTGCTGCGGCATCACCGAGGCCGAGATGACGACGGGGTGCAGGAACGTGCGCCGTCCCAGGCGGCCATGCGGATCCGGGGCTTGCGAGCGCAGCAGCAACGCGGGGGAATTGATGGCGCCGCCGGCCAGCACGTAGTGGCGCGCCTCGATGCGGATTTCGGCGCCGTCCGGACCGGTGCCACGGCACAGCAGCGCACGCACGCGGCCGTTCGCGAACTCGAAGCGCTCGGCGCGCGTTTCGACCAGCAGTGATGCGCCTCGGTCCAATGCGGCCGGGATCGTCGTGACGAGCATCGACTGCTTCGCATTCGTCGGGCAGCCCATGCCGCAGGAGCCGAGGTTCCAGCAGCCCTTGACGTTGCGCGGGATCGCCGCGGCGGCGATGCCCAGCTTGGCGGCGCCGCGCCGCAGCAGGTCGTTGTTCTCGTTGGGCGCCGCGAGCCACGGACCGATGGAGAGCCGGCGCTCGGCCTGCTCGAAATACGGCGCGAGATCGTCGTTGCCGAAGCCCGCCAGGCCGAAGTGCTGCTGCCAGTGCGTGAGCGTGGCGGGCGGCGTGCGGAAGGAGCTGGTCCAGTTGACGGTGGTCGATCCACCCACGCAGCGGCCCTGCAGGATGGTGATGGCCTTGTCGCGCGTCTTGCGCGCGGCGCTCTCCTGGTACAGCGCCGGATACGCCTCGGACTCCAGCTGGCGGAAGTCGCTGCTGCTGCGAAGCGGCCCTTCTTCGACCAGCAGCACCTGCAGTCCGGCACGCGACAGGATGTCGGCGGTGACGCCGGCACCCGCCCCGCTGCCGACGATGGCGATGTCGCACGCGATGCGCCGCGGCGGTTGGCCGTGCGGGCCGCCGCTCACGCGCCAGCCGCGCGCGAGTCCTTCGCGAATGGGATCGGGCACAGGCATCTACACCGCCACCGGCCCGGGGTAGCCGAGCACCTGCCAGGTGCCGGCGTCGGAGAAGTACGCGCCGCCGACCAGGTCGTGCAGGCCCTGGTACGCCTGGCGGCGCAACAACAGCGATGACACGCGCATGTCCTGGAGCGCGGCCTGCACGTCCTGCACCGCGGCATCCGGCCACGGTGCGTCGAGGCCGACGAGGGCGCGGCGACCCGCGGCCGTGCCGAGCAAGGCGAGCAATTGCGAGAGCTCGGCCTGCGCGTGCGGCGGCAGCGTGGCGATGACGGCGTCGGTGCGCGCGAGCAGGCCGGACAAGGCGGTTGCGCGCTCGGCAGGTGCTTGCGGCAGGACCCCATCGAGGATGGCCGCGCCGATGGCGGCCATCATCGGCTTGGATTCGGCCGCCAGTTTCCCATCGCGCAAGCCCGGGGTGACGAGCGCGGCGGCGCCGCCACCGACGGCGAGGACGACCGCGGCTCCCAGTCCGAGCTTGAGCCAGCTTCGCCTGCGCATGCACCGATGATGCCGGGGGCGCGTGGGAGCCGGTAGAGGGTGCCGCCTAGTTAGACTGCGGGTTTGCATGGAAGCCGCTCGCACGATCCGTGATTCGGTCCAGCAGGTCGCGCGCCTGCGCGAACTCGCGGCCGCCGATCCCCGGTTGCATGCAGCGCTGCTCGCCGTGAAGCGGCTGCAATCGCGGCGCTTCTCGGGCACCTACGCCGACCTGCTGCAAGGCGGCACGTTCGCCGCAGCGGCGGGCTTCTTCCTCGAGGAACTCTACGGCGACCGTGACTATTCGGACCGCGATGCGCAGTTCGCGCGCATCGCCGGCGCGATCGACAGGTTCTTCCCGGCGCAGGTCGCGCGCACCGCCGCGGACCTGGCCGCGCTGCATGCGCTGACGGAGGATCTCGATCTTGCGATGGCCCGGGAGTGGCTGCGAATCGACGGCAGCGACGTGCACCGGTATGCCGCGGCGTGGAAGGCGATCGATCGGGCGGTGGATCGTGAAAGGCAGTTGGGATCGGTCGTCGAGCTCGGGCGCGAATTGGCGCGGCTCACGCGTGCCCCAGGACTGCGCACGATGCTGCGCATGATGCGCGGCGCGGCCGGTGCCGCCGGCCTGGGCGAGTTGCAGCGGTTCCTCGAGACCGGCTTTGACACGTTCGCGGCCATGGCTCGCCAGCGTGGGGCGGTCGAAGCGTTCCTGTCGACCGTCGAGGAGCGGGAAGGCGCCCTGCTGCGTGCCCTGGGGTCCGGCGACCCTGTCGCCGCCGAGACCGAGCTCGCACGCATCCTAGGACAAGCCCCGTAGCTGCCGGCCGGGCGGCATGCACACAATAGCTCTCAAAAGGAGAGCATGCATGGATCGTCCCTGGCTGCGAAGTTATCCCGATGGCGTGCCGCACGACATCGACGTCGGCCAGTACCGCTCGCTGACGCAGCTGCTGGAGGAGTCGTTCCGCAAGAACGCCAGCCGGCCGTTCTCGGTCTGCATGGAATCCTGGATGACGTACGGCCAGCTCGACGAGCTGTCGACGGCCCTGGGCGGCTGGTTGCAGGCGCAAGGGCTCGAGCCGGGAGCGCGGGTGGCCATCATGCTGCCCAACGTGCCGCAGTTCGCGGTGACGATGGCGGCCATCCTGCGCGCGGGCTACACCTGCGTGAACGTGAACCCGCTGTACACGGCGCGCGAGCTCGAGCACCAGCTGAAGGATTCGGGCGCCTCGGCCATCGTCATCCTCGAGAACTTCGCCCACACGCTGGAAGAAGTGATCGAGCGCACGCAGGTGCGCCACGTCGTGCTGGCGTCGATGGGTGACCTGCTCGGGTTCTGGTACGGCCGCTGGATCACGTTCGCCGTCCGCCACCTGGCCAAGATGGTCCCGGCGTACAAGCTGCCGCTGTCGCAAGGCCGCCAGGTCGTCCCCTTCATGCGGGCGGTCTCCGAAGGCCGGCAGCTCGGGATGAAGCCGACGCAGCAGACGCTCGACTCGGTCGCTTTCCTGCAATACACCGGCGGCACGACCGGCTTGTCGAAGGGGGCGGTGCTCACGCATCGCAACATCGTGGCGGCGATCCTGCAGGCGGAAGCCTGGTTCACGCCGGCGCTGGGCAAGGTGGGCGACGTCGGCAAGTGCAACCTGGTCGCGGCCCTGCCGCTGTACCACATCTTCGCGCTGACGCTGTGCCTGCTCGGCATCCGGTGGGGCGCGCATCTGACGCTCATTCCCAACCCGCGGGACATCGGCAAGTTCGTCGAGGTGCTCAAGCGGCGCCCGTTCCACATCCTTCCCGCGGTGAACACCTTGTTCAACGCGCTGTTGCAGCATCCGCAGTTCCGCTCGGTCGACTTCTCGCAGTTGTGCGTGTCGCAGGCCGGCGGCATGGCCGCGTCCGAAGGAACGGCGCGGCAATGGCAGAAGGTCACGGGCTGCGCGATGGTCGAGGGGTGGGGCATGAGCGAGACCTGCGCCATCGGGACCAACAACCCGGTGATGGCGCGCGAGTTCTCCGGAACGATCGGGCTGCCGCTTCCTTCGATCGAGGTCGCGATCAAGGACGACGCCGGCAGCAGCCTCGCCCTGGGTGAATCCGGCGAGATCTGCATCAAGGGCCCGAACGTCATGCCGGGTTACTACAACCAGGCGGACGAAACGGCGAAGGCATTCACGCCAGACGGCTTCATGCGCACCGGCGACATCGGCGTGATGGACGAGCGCGGCTACACGCGCATCATCGATCGCAAGAAGGACATGATCCTGGTGAGCGGGTTCAACGTGTTCCCGAACGAGCTGGAAAACGTGATCTCCTTGTGCCCGGGTGTCGTGGAGTGCGCCGCGGTCGGCATCACCGACGAGAAGACGGGCGAGGCGATCAAGGTGTACGTGGTGAAGAACGACCCGATCCTCACCGAGGACGACGTCATGAAGTACTGCCGCCAGCACCTCACGGGCTACAAGGTGCCCAAGCACATCGAGTTCCGCGAGGACCTGCCCAAGTCGAACGTGGGCAAGATCCTGCGCCGCGAGCTGCGCAACGGGAAGTGACGCCGGCTGGCTAGGCCGGGATCGCCAGGCGCCTCGCGACGGCGTCCAGGCGATGCAGCAGCTGCGAGCGGTCCGCCTGCGCCTGATGGGCGGCAGCCGCGCGCCCCGCCCGCCGCGCGGCCTGTTCCATCCATTGCAAGGGCAACGGCCATGCGGGCGCCGCTTGGTGCGCCCGTTCGGCCCACGCGAGCGCCGCCACCGCGTCGCCCTTCTGCAGTGCAGCTCCGCACAGGAGCAGCCAGGCCTGCACGCGCGTCTCGTCATCTTCCGCGGCGCGCGCGAGCCACGGCGCCGCACGCGGCGCATCGCCGGTGGCCAGGCACAAGCGCGCGATGGCAAGGGCGAGGTCGGGATGGCCAGCCGGTCCCTGGCGTGACTGCTGGTCGCAGTGCAGGGCGTCCTGCAGCCGGCCCTCGCCGGCCTGCAGCAGGCCGAGGGCCACCCAGGCCGCGCGGCGCTCGGGCGAAGGCGGCTGCGCAGCGACGATACGCTCGAGGGCGACGCGTTCGGCTGCAGGCACGCGCACACCGCGGGCACGGGCTGCGCCCAGCGTGCGCAGCGGATCGTCCGCGTACGCAGCGTCGCGCCCGGCGGCCGCAACCTGCAGGCGCTGCGCCTCCGCCGGGTCGCCGCAGGCCAGCGACAGCGCGTGCAGTGTCGCGGCGCAGTCGGGATGGCCTGCGAGTTCGGCGCGCAGCAGCGCTTCACGCTGCGCAGGGTCGCGTTCGGCCGCGGCCAGGCGGCTCCAGTGCGGCAGGTCGGCGCGTTCGTCCCACGCGGCCGCGACCAGGTCGGCGATGAAGCGATGCCGCAGCGGCAGGAAGCCGGTGCCCACCGACCGCGCCACGGTGAGCGGCCGCGCCGGGCCGAGCCAGTCGCGCAGTTGCCGGCAGGCCGCCAGGGGATCGCACCACAGCGTGTCGCCCGGCACCGCCACGAAGTAGTCGGCGTCGATGTCGAGCAGCAGCGGGCCTTCGATCGGCAGCCCCTGCAGCTGGGCCAGCGTGCCGGCGACGATGTCCAGCCCCAGCAGCCTGCCCTGCAGCCAGCCGCCGCGGCCCATCGAGAACGATTCAAGCTGCTCCGGCGTGACGCCTTCCATCTGCGCGAGCGCACCCAGCGCACCCATCGCGCCATCACGCAACACGTGGGGCGGCGCCACCCACACCAGGTGCCGCACGAGGCCGAGTTGCGCGGCGGGATGCAGGAAGTCCTCGATGCCGAAGCAGGCCCTGCGGTCCGGGTCGAGCGGATGCGCGGCCTGCAGCGCGCGCCAGGCTTCGGGCGTTCGGGCGTGGCGCAGGCGATCGATGCGCGCCGGCTCGACGAACTGCAGGTCCAGGTGGGCGTCGAGCGACACGAGCGTGGCGCCCTGAGCGCCCTGGGCCAGCCAGTGCGGCAGCACCGACGCGTGCTCCTCGAAGACGGTGGCGACGCCCATGTCAGGCCGGCTTGTGGGCCAGGAAGCGTCCGACCGTGAACGCGCCCAACGAAGCGGCCTCGCCCAGCACCAGCAGGCCTTCCATGATGAGCGCGCGCACCGGATCGGGCTCGGCCGCGCGCTCCGCCTCGACCTGCCGGCGTACCTGCGGATCGACCAGGAAGCCGCGCAACAGCGCCGTCTCCTCGCGCAGGTCGCGCCCGGCAACGTCGGCGAAGCCCGCGCGTTGCATGCCCTGCACGTAACCGTGGATGGTGTCCAGTTCCGGGATCGCCCAGGTCGTGGCGATCAGGCGGTTCCAGTGCTTCTGCTGCGGCACGGGGACTGCGGTGCCGGCGACCCAGTCCTCGCCCGCCAGCCGGCCGCCCGGACGCAGCACCCGCCAGGCCTCGGCGAAGAAGCGTTCGCGATCGGGGAAATGGCAGGCCGATTCGAAGAACAGCACGGCGTCGAAGGACGCGTCCGGGTACGGCAGCCGGCCGGCGTCGCCGAGGTCGAACTGCACGCGATCCTGCAACTGCCGGCGGGCGGCGGAGGCGCGCGCGATGGCCAGCTGGTCGTCGTTGGGCGTGAGCCCGCGAACGCGCGCGCCGGTGGTGGCCGCCAGGTGGCAGGCGGGACCGCCGACGCCGCAGCCGACGTCCAGCACCTCGGAGCCCGGGCCCAGGCGCGCGCTGCGCGCGATGACGGCCTCCATGCGCAGCTGGTCGTTCGGCCCGATGGGCGCCTGCGCGTCGTACCAGCCGGTGTGCCAGTGGTCGCCGAGGAACTCGCGGTAGAACGGGATGCAGAGCGTGTAGTACTGGTTGACCAGGTGGGCGTCCGCACGCGGCGCGGCGCGCACCCTGCCAGCCACGTCGGCCGGATCGGGGCGCGCCGCCCCGGTGTCGGCCGCCACGCTCACTTGTCGGCCGCCGCTCGCGCCGCGCGCGCGGCCTGCTCGCGCAGCCCGGGGAAGTCCACCTTGCAGCGGATGCCCGCCGGCAGCTTGCCGGACGCGTTGGGCAGGTCCAGCCGCACGCCGAAGGTGCCGCTGGCCGAATCGAACACCTGGTCGATGACCGTCACCACGGCCTGGTGCTTGCCGCCGAGGCCCTCGGGCACGACGTCGGCCGTGCTGCGCAGCTTGATGCGGCCGTAGGCGGCGAGCGGAAGCACCGCCTCCACGCGCAAGGGCTCGACCTGCACCAGCTTGAGGATCGGCTTGCGGCCGGTGCCCGCCTCGGCCAGGTCGCCGGGATTGAGCATGCGGTCCAGCACGAGGCCGTCGAACGGGCTGCGCAGGATGCGGCGCTCGAGCAGGTTCTGCGCGTGCTGGTACTCGTACGCCGCCTGCTCGCGCGTCTCGCGCGCGTCGCGCAGTTCGGCTTCGGTGATGCGCCGCTCCGCCTCGGCCTCGTCGCTGGCCTGCGCGCTGAGGAACGCGTTGGCCTGCAGCTGGCGCGTGCGCTCGACCTTCTTGCTGGCGTAGTCGAGGCGGTTCTGCGCCGAGGCCAGGCGCCCCTGCGCTTCCGACCGCGAGCGGGCCAACTGCACCGCGGACCGCTCGGCGGCGGATTCCAGCTGCACCAGCACCTGGCCGGCCTTGACGCGATCGCCGCGCTGCACGTGGATTTTCTCGATCACGCCTTCGACCGCGCTGCGCAGTTCGACCGTCTGGCTCGGCATGATCAGGCAGTCGTACGGGTTCGCTTGCGCGCCGCAGGCGGCGGCGGCGAACGCGGCGGCGAGGCCGCGCGACACGGAGCGTGGGGACATGGAGGTCATTCGCCTTTCCCGGAGAAGGCCAGCACCTTGTGGAGCTGGCGGTCCTGCTTGAGGTTCTGCACGCGGATGGCCGCCTGCCGCCGTTCGGACGACCACTGCGCCAGCGCGCGCAGGGCGTGGTGGACCACGGCAGGCACGCGGTGGCCGGTGGCGGCGCAGCGCTGGACGAGCGCCGTGGCCCAGGGCGCCTGCACCTGGAAGATCTCGTCCTCCAGCGACACGATGGCAATGCAACTGCCCGGGTCGCCCTGGCGTGCGCAGCGGCCGACCAGTTGCCGGTCGACGCGGGCCGTGTCGTGGTACTCGGTGAGGATGACGTGCAGGCCGCCGCGCTGCTCGACGTCCGGATCGAGTTCGATGTCGGTGCCACGGCCCGCCATGTTGGTGGCCACCGTGATGCGGCCGGCCTGTCCCGCGGCGGCGATCACAGCCGCCTCGTCGGCGTCCTGCTTCGCGTTGAGCAGCGCGTGGTCCAGGCCTCGCTCGCGCAGCAAGGCGCTGATCTCCTCCGACGCCTGCACCGACCGTGTGCCGATCAGCACGGCGCGCCCTTGCGCCGCAAGCTGCTGTGCCTGGTCGGCCACGCACCGCCACTTCTGCGCCAGCGTGGCGCACAGCACCGCGGGCAGCTCGATGCGGCGCGAGGGGCGGTGCAACGGGATGCGCGCCATGTCCAGGCCGTAGACGGATCGCATCTCCTCAGCCGCCTCGGCGGCGGTGCCGGTCATGCCCGACAGATGCAGGTAGCGGCGGAAGAGGCGCTGGTACGTCAGGCGCGCCAGCGTCTCGCGCCGCGCGGTGGGCGGCACGCTTTCCTTCAATTCGATCATCTGGTGCAGGCCGCGCTCCCAGGACCGGTCGGGCATCAGGCGGCCGGTGGATTCGTCGACGATCTGCACCTTCCCGTCCAGCACCACGTACTGCTGGTCGCGCACGTACAGATGCAGCGCGCTGAGCGCCTGCCGCACCATCTCCTCGCGCCCGCGCACCGACGTCCACGGGCCGGTGCGCTCGCGCGCGGCCAACTCGACGCGCGCGCGGCCCAGCTCGGTGAGCGTGACGGCGCGCTCGTCCGCGCGCACGCGGTAGTGCTCGCCCTCGTCGAGGGTGCGCGCGATCTCCAGCGCCAGTGCGCCGTGCTTCGCATCCTCGGCGCCGTCGGTGCTGGCCGACAGGATCAGCGGCGTGCGCGCCTCGTCGACGAACACGCTGTCGGCCTCGTCGACGATGGCGAAGTACAGGCCGCGCAGCACGGTGCCCTCGCCCGAATCCGGCTGGCCCGCCAGGCGCTGTAGCGTGTGGTGCAGCCGGCTCCCGCGCCCCTGCACCGCGACGCGATCGCGCAGGTAGTCGAACGCCAGCTCCTTGTTGGTGGCGTAGGTGATGGGCAGCGCGTACGCGCGCCGGCGGTCGGGGCGCTCCATGCCCTGCACCACCACGCCCACGTCGAGGCCGAAGAACGCGTACAGCGGCCGCATCTTGTCGGCGTCTCGCTGCGCGAGGTAGTCGTTGACGGTGATGACGTGCACCGGGTAGCCAGCCAGGGCCATGGTGCACGCCGGCAGCGTTGCGGCGAAGGTCTTGCCCTCGCCGGTGGCCATCTCCGCCAGCCGCCCGCGCAGCAGGGTGTAGCCGGCCATCAGCTGGCTGTCGTAGTGGCGTTGGCCGAGCGTGCGCTCGGCCGCGCAGCGCACGACGGCGAAGCTGTCGGCCACGTTGGCGAGCGTGAGCCCCTGTCGACGCAGCCTGGCGCGCAGCCCGCGAGCGTGCTCGCGCAGCTGCTCGTCGGGCAGCGTGCGCAGGGCCTGCTCCGCACGATCGGTGGCTTCGACCACGCGCTGCAGTTCGCCGCGCCAGCCGGCCACGCGCGTGCGCAGCGGCGACAGCACAGCGCCGTCCAGCGACAGCGCCAGGCGGTCGTGCCAGCCCGGCTCCTCGTCGGCGCGCTCGACGTAGGGGCGGCCGCCCGCGAGCGGGATGGATCGGAACAGCGCGGCCTGGCTAGACATGGAACTGCGACAGGAAGAGACGCCGCGCCTGGCGCAGCCACTGCAGGCCGATCGGCTCGGGGGCGTGCTCGAAGCGCGCGTGCACGCGTTCGCCGAAGAAGAAGGGCGGCGGGTTCTGGCCCGCGGCGACGGCAACGTCGAACTGGAACGTGCGTTCCAGCGTCTTGGGGCCCTTGGCGTCCCGGGCGTCGACGGCCAGCTTGCCGCCACCCTCGACCGACAGCACCTTGCTGGGCAGGTATTCCTCGCCGCCCGGCACCTCGCGCTCGAGCTTGCCGTGCCACACGACGTTGGGCAGGTGGGCCAGGCGCACCTGCACGTCCTTGCGCGACTCGCGGACGGCATCGACTGAGTCCTGCGTGGCGACCACGCGCGCCACGAGCTGGGGCCTGGCGACGACATAGGCCACCAGGTCACCCTGGCGGAAGTGGCGGCCGGGCAAGTCCTGCGGCTTGTTGGCCATGAAGACGCCGTCGGCCTGCGCACGCAGCGTGAGTTGCCCGAGCTTCTGGCTGGCCGCCGCCAGCGCGGCCTCTTCGGCGGCGAGCTGGTCGCGGGCGATGGCGGCCTGCGCGCGGTCGGACTGCAGCAGCGACAGGTAAGTGGCCTCGAGCTCGGCCACCTTGGCGCGCGTGACGCGGTGCTGCGCCTCGAGCACCGGGTTGCGGACCTCGACCAGCACGTCGCCGGTGCGCACGCGCGCGCCGGGTTGGGCGACCAGGCGCTCGACGAAGCCGTCCTGGCCGGTGCGCACCATGGACGTTTCCGGCAGCCACGCCACGCCTTCCACGACGGTGCGGAACGGTGCGGGAACCACGAAGAGCAGCAGCACGGCGGCGGCCAGCGCGCCGCCCGTGACCGTCATCACGCGTCGCCGGCGCGTGCGCAACTGCGGGTTGGCGGCCACGTGGCGGATGGCCTTGACCACCGGCAGCACCACCATCGACGCCACCGCCCACAGCGCGAGCACGACGCCGATGAAGAAGAACTCGTTGGCGATGAAGACCGCGATGGCCATCGTGACCATCACGCGGTAGATGGTCGACAGCAGGCCATAGGCAATCAGCCACGCCTTGTCGCGCCAGTGTGCTTCGGCGGTGGTGACTTCGGTCGCCCCGAAGGCGTGTCGCTGCACCAGGTAGCCCCAGTACCGGGCCGCACGTTGCGCCAGGTTGGGCATCTCCAGCAGGTCCGACAGGATGTAGTACGCGTCGTACCGCAGCAGCGGGTTGCCGTTGAACACCAGCGTCGACACGCCGGCCACCAGCATCACGTTGAACAGCGCCGCACGGAACGCGGACGGCTCCACCAGCAGCCACAGGTAGAACGACAGCGCCGCGATGAACAGTTCGACGCCCATGCCGGACGCGGCGACGATGGCGCGGTGCAGCTTGGACCGGAACACGGTGGCCGCCGACGCTTCCACGTACGGCACCGGGATCATCACCAGCATGACCACGCCCAGGTCGTGCACCTCGCCGCCACCGCGCTTGGTGGCCGCGCCGTGGCCGAACTCGTGCAGGGCCTTGATCAGCGGGAACACGACCCACAGCATCAGCAGGTTGTCGGTGGCCAGCACCCGGTCGGAGAAGTTGTTGGTCAGCTGGTCCCAGTGCGGCGCGACCAGCAGCAGCGCCGGCAGCACCACGGCGAGCCATGCCAGCGCGCCCCACCGGCTCCAGAGCACGTCGATGGCCGGCTTGAGCCGGTTGAGCAGCGCATCCGGGTCCCACAGGTGCACTCGCAGCGCCATCGGGTTCAGGTACGAGCGCCGGCGCATCGCGCGCTCCTGCTGGCGGCCGCGCTCGAACAATTCAGTGACGTCCGGCATCGCGTCGCTCTGCAGCAGGTCGGCTGCGTGCAGCTGCCCGAGCAGGTGGATGACATCGTCCTGCGTGGGCGCGTTCTCACCCAGTTGCCGGTTCGCCAGCTCCCACAGTTGCTGCACCGTGCGCCGGCCGTCCATGGCCGCGATGAGGAAGCGGGCGGCCGGCGTGAACCGGTGCACGCGGTTGGACACCGGGTCCTGCAGCAGGTACCACAGCGCACCGCGGTAGCGCATGCGGTGCAGCCGCGCGTGGCTGCGCAGGCGCGGCTGCAGATGCGCGACCCGGTACCAGGAATTGGACAGCAGCGATTCGCCCACGGCCGGCCCCGGGCTCAGTACATCCAGCGCCAGAGAGCGAGCTGGAGCCACTCCACGAAGCTGTGGGTCCAGATCCAGGCCAGCCGGCGCTCGCCGGCCTCGACCTTGCCCACGCCTTCCATGCCCGGACGCAGGCGCACCGAGGCCTTTGCGTCGAGGCGTGCCTCCACCCGGAACAGGTTGCGGCCGTCCTGGGCGCTGGAGATCGGCGTGAGCTGGTTGACGGTGAACGGCAGCCGGTCGAACGGCATGCCGGCCAGCACGATCTCGCCGTGCTGGCCCGGTGCCACGTCGCCGACGTCCCGCTCGTCGACGTTCAGGATCACGCGATAGGAATCCAGCGGCGCGATCTCGAACAGCACCTTGCCCTGCTCCACGGGCGAGCCCAGCATCTGGCTGAGGTCACCGGCGACGACCTGCCCGTCGAACGGCGCCACCAGGCGTGCACGGGCCAGGCGCTCCTCGACCAGCGCGAGCTGCGCATTGGCCTGCTCCTCCTGCGCGGCGGCAACCGTCATCGCCGCGCGATCCTGGGCGGCCGCGGCGGCCCGGTAGCGGCGCTGCATCTGCTCGGCTTCGGACGCCCAGCGAGTGCGCTCGAGGCGGAGGTCGCGATCGTCCAGGCGGGCCAGCACCTGGCCTTGCCGCACCTTGTCGCCGGCGCGCACGGCGCTGTCGGCCACGTAGCCCTGGAACGGCGCGACGATCGACCGCTGCACCGTGCCTTCGATGACGACCTTGGCCGTCACGCGGTACGGCGCGTCCACGACGGCCAGCAGGACCACGACCGCGGCGAGCGTGGCGGCCACGAGCTTGAGGCCGGGATGGCGCGGACCGAACAAGGCTGTCGCGCCGGTGCGCCCCGCGTCCAGCCAGCGCTGCCACCACGGGCGATCCTGGCGCAGCTTGAGCGCGAGGACCGGGCCGAGCAGCAGGCCGATGGCCTCGCACAGCGCGAGGTCCGCGGCGCCGAACGGGCGGTCGCGCGTGCGCTCGAGCGTGAGCACGCCCACCGGCACGCGGTCGTCGGCCAGGGCGACCGACAGCACGCCGGTGTCACCGCGCGCGGACGACAGGGCCGCGTGCGCCAGCCCGCCGATGGCGTCCTGCTGCAGCGGCGGATGGACCATGGCCTGCTCGAGGTCGAGCACTTCGTCCATCGCCTCGGCGAGCTGGCGCACGAAGTCGCTGCGCTCGTCGAAGCTGGAGGTGTGCGAGATCGCGGCGACATGGCAGCTCTCGTTGCGCGTGAAGCCGAGGGCGACGCGCTCGCATCCCAGGCGCGTGGCCAGGTCGTTGGCGACGGCGAGCGCGCACGCCTTGGCCTCGTCCTCCTGCAGCGCGGTGGCGAGCACCTCGTTGGCGGCGGCCAGGCGCGTCGAACGTTCACGCTCCTGGTGTTGCGCCTGGCGCCGGAACTGGTCCAGCAGCCAGGCGCTGCCCCAGTGCACCTGGCGCAGCACGCGCTGCACGTCGGGATCGGGCCGCGGCTTGATGTCGAGCACCACCGCCCCGTGCAGGCGGCCATCGACTTCGATCGGATAGCCGACGTGGGTGGCGAGCGCCCCCTCGGCGGGATGCACGATGCCGCGCCGTTCCTTCAGCGTGGCTTCCGCGACGAGGCCCAGGTGCACCACGCTGTGGCTGGCGTCCGGCCACGTCGCCGCCGGCACGAAGCTGCCCGCTTCCGCGGCTTCCAGCAGCACGACCGCGCCGGTGACGCGGTCGACCTGGGAGCACAGGATGGACAGCCAGCTCGCGCAGAACTCGGATGCGTCGCCCGGCGCCGCGAAGCGGGCCCAGGCCGCCGCCTCCACCTTGGCATGGCTGCCTTCGGTGAGCGAGTAGATCGAAGCGGCGGTCACGGAACGGACCGGGCCGGCGCGCGAGCCCGGCCCGGGTCATGCAACAGCAACGGCATCTCAGTTGGCCGTCGCACCCTGGTCGCTGCGGGTGGCCTTCTTGCCAGCCTTGGCCGCCGGCTTGTCGTCGGATGCCTTGCCGTCCGCCGCGCCTTCGCCCAAGGCATTGCCGGGGTCGGTGACCGCGGTCGCGGGCGCCGTGTCGGTGGGGGCCAGCGCCGAGACCAGGCGGTCCTTGACCACGTCGAAGTTGCGCATGGACTGCAGGTGCAGGTAGATCAGCTCGAGTTCGTCGGTGGCGGCGAGTTGCGCGAGCACGTCGGCCGGCAGTTGCTTGAGCTTCTGCCGGTTGACGGCCATGAAGCCCCCGAGCGACAGCTTGGTGCCGCCCGTGACGGTGAACTGCGCCTGCATCGGCTCCAGCAGCTGGTGCTCCGCGAGCTTGCGCGCGAAGGCCTTGGTGCGCAGGAACTGGGTGCGGTATTCCTGCAGGAACTTCAGCACGTTGTCCACGAAGGGCGTCTGCTTGCCGTCCTCGGTGAACAGCGGCTGCCCGCGGCCCTGGTAGTTGAGGCCCTGGTAGGCCTCGTCGACGCACAGCGTGAAGGTCTTGCCGTCGGCCGAGCCCGAGAACACGAACGGGTAGCGGCGCACGAACGCGGGCAGGTACTTCGCCGACCAGGCGTCGTCGGTGCCCAGGTACAGGTTCTCCCCCTGGCGTGCACCGAGGATCACCACCGGCACCACGTCGTCGCCGGCCTGCGCGAACACGATCGCGTATTCCGCCGCCGCCTGCGGGAACTCGACCGCCATCAGCGGCACGGAGTTCGCCTTGCGTGCGAAGGCGTGGCCCCGCCCCGGCTCGATGCAGGCCTTGCCATGCCGGCCGCTGGAGACGGGCACCGCGGTTTCGTAGATCAGCAACTGCGTGGACATGCGAAGGACCTCTCGTGCTTTGGCGTTTACAGGACGGGCGCGCGTGCGGCGCCCAGCTTCGGCGAGACGTCGACCTGCACGCGCATCGCGGCATTCGGCTTGCGCTGCGCTTCGGTCTTGGCCATGTGGTTCACGAACTCATCCTGCCAGTTGGCAGCGGCTGCCGCAACGGGGGAAGTGGGTGCGTCGATGGTGGCAGGTGAGGCTGTCCAGTCGATGAGCGGCGCCTGCGGGCTGGGCGCCGCCGGCATCGGGATGCCGGCCCAGCCCCACCCCGGGTCGAACGCCGCCGCCTGCGCGCGCGGCGCAGGCGCTGGCGAGGGCGCCGCATCGCGGCCATGCGCCGGGGCCACGGACACTGTGACGGTGACTGCCGGGGCCGTCGTGGTGCGCTCGCCGACGCCGAGCGTCTCGGCCATCACGCCGCCTTCGTCATGCCCGTACCCGGCCGCGTGCCCGAGTTCGTGCACCAGCACGCTCAGGAGGTCGATGCCATCGCCTGCCTGGCCACCGCGTGCCAGCAGGCCGCCCGCGGCCTGGGCGAATTCGCGATCGTCCTGCGGCGACGCGTCGACGAACCAGCCATCGCCGGCGGCATCGACGTCGACCAGGATGTGGCCGTCGGCATAGGCCGCCAGTTCCGCCCCGGGCAGGTCGACGATCGTGACGTCGACCTGCTGCAGCCAGGCGGCCAGTTCACCACCCGCGCTTGCGCCCCAACGGCGCACCGCCTCCTCCAGCACCGGTGCGACGTCCTGCGCCTGCAGGGGCGCCGCGACGGACCGCACCGGCACGGTGCGGGCCTCCAGGTTGGCTGCCACCGTGGCGACCTGCGCATCGTTGGTCTTGACGGTGACCGCGTCGAAGCTGCTCCCGCTCCCGCGCGTGAGCAGCCCGAAGCGGCCGTCGACCGTGAGCGCATTGAACGCGTGCGACAGCACCGTCTGCCCGCCGACCGCGACCGACACGGTGGACGCCTTCAGCGTCACGCTGACCGCGTAGTCCACGCCGGCGTCGATCCTGCGCGGCGTGGACGCGTCGATGACGATGCCCTTGTTCGTGCTGTGCCCGATCAGCACCCGGTCGGTGGCCGCGTCGACGAGCACGAACTTGTAGGTCTGGGCGTCGTACTGGTCGAACACGAAGCCGGCCTGGCCGGACGTGCGCAGCGTCGTCTGCAGTTCCAGCAGCGAGCCGGACTGCAGCGCCGGCACGCCCAGCGTGAGCATCTGCATCGCCGTGTCCTGCCCCGCCGCGACGACGCCGTCCAGGCGGCCGCTGGCGACGGACCAGGCGCCCGTCGAGGGCTGGCCAGCCAGCAGGCTGCCGCCCGGCGCGCTGAAGCTGTCCGTGCGGACCGTGGTCGCCTCCGGCGCGATCACCTTCACCGCGACGTTGTCGAAGGTGCCGCGGGAGCTGTCGGAGCCGACGCCGGTGAGGCCCCAGTTGAGGCCGTAGGAGTAGCCGTCGACCACGCGGGCGGAGAAGGTGCGCGACAGGCTGGTCTTGTTGTCGACCGTCACGGTCACGGACAGCCCGTTGACCGCGACCAGCACGTTGTATTGCTGGCCCGCCTTGGTCGAGAACGGGGTCTGCACCAGGGTCTGCCAGCCGCTGGCCGTGTGCTGCCCGATGACCAGCTTGTTGGTCGAGAGGTCGAGGCCGGCGTACTTGAAGTCGTCCTTGCTGATGTAGTCGAAGATGAGGTAGGCGTTGGCCTTCCAGCCCGCGGTCGGCTTGTCGGCCGAGACGGTCGCCTGCAGCTCGAAGTACGTCGGCAACGCGTCCCCGATCTGGAAGACGCTGACCGCATCGCCCAGGGGCGAGTCCGCCGAGACCTTCAGCACGCCGTTGGTCGCGGTGAACTTCCCGCTGTCGGCCGCGAAGCCGCTGAGGGGCGCCGACGGGTCGTCGAACGAGGCGCTGCGCAGCACGTCGCGCTTGCCGCCCCCGATGTTGCCCGGCTGCGGATCGCGCGGGCCGCCGGTCTGGTCCTGCCAGGCGAAGTCCTGCTGCCGGATCAGGGCCAGCTCCCCCGCCGGCTCGCCGTTGCGGGTCGCACTGCTGCCCGTCTGCGCACGAGTGAAGTCGGCGCCATCGGACGCGGACAGCGCGTAGAGGAACTCGGCGAGTTGCGGCTGCAGCGTTCGCGAGACCGTGCCCATGCCGAAGGGCGCGAACGGCACGATGTAGCTGTTGAACTCGCCCGCCCAGTCGATGAGGCGATCACCACCCGTGTTGGCGATCAGCACGTCGCGGCCGGCGCCGCCGAAGGCACGGTCCTCGTAGCTCGGATGGGTGTCGGGGGCGTCGTTGGCGCCGCCGTTGGTGCGCAGGTCGTCGTCGGCGTTGATCAGGTCGTCGCCCCAGCCGCCGTACATGTTGTCCCGGCCGGTGCCGCCGACGAGCCAGTCGTTGCCGTTGTCGCCGAAGATCTTGTCGTCGCCGTCGGAGACCACGATGCCGTACGTGGGGCTGGTGACGGCCGTGCCTTCGGTGGGGTCGAAGTTCAGCAGGAAGTTCGGGATCTGCGCGCGCGGGTTGTATTCGTCGTACAGCGCGAATTCCGTCGTGACCGGGTCGTAGGCCAGGGCATTGCCGTTGTTGGCCGGCGCGGCGAAGAACGGCGCCAGCGCTTCGGCGCCCGAGATCGCGTCGTCGCCGCTGCCGCCGTGCAGCCAGTCGCCGCCCAGGCCGCCGTAGATGATGTCGTTGCTGTTGCGGCGCGAGACACCGCCGAATTCATCGGCGTCTCCCGTGAAGCCCGTGTCGGTGCTGAACGGCGACATGTCGACCGCCTTCTTCAGCTGGCCGATCACGTCCAGGTCGGCCTGCTGCGCGTTGCCAGGCGTGCTGATGAAGCCCTGGGTGGTGGCGGTGAGCACGCCACCGAGCGGATCGGCCGTGCCGTTGCGGCTGGTGAAGATGCGGCCGTCGTCGCCCAGCACGCCGTCCTGGCCCGTGCCGCCGGACACCCAGTCGTTGCCGGTGCCGGCAACGATGTCGTCGTCCTGGCCGTCACCGAACAGGACGTCGTCGCCTTTCATGCCGTAGATGAAGTCGTCGCCCGACTCGCCGTGGATCTCGTCCACGTTGCCCACGTCCAGCGCCGCCGAGGCGGCGTTCACGTCGACGCCGCCAGGCGTGTAGTCGAGCAGGTCGGCGGCCCGCACGACGATGCGCACGCTGCCCCGGTTCTCGAAGGCGGATGACTGGTCGTAGCCGAATTGCAGGTAGCCGTTGGCGCCGGCACCCTGCCCCGGCGTGCCGTTGGTGCCCACCAGGCGGTAGATGTTGCCGTTGTCGCCGAGGATCATGTCGGCGTCGTTGGCATGGCCCGACGCGCTGGTGTCGCCGGCATCGTTGCGGCCGATGTCGGTGCCTGCGCCGCCGAACAGCATGTCGCGGCCGGACGCGTCGGTGCGACGGTCGCGGGTGGCCAGCGAGAACAGGCTGGAACTGCCGCCGATGATGTCGTCCTGGCCCAGGTTGCCGAAGATGACGTCGTTGCCGCCGTTGCCCTCGATGTAGTCGTCACCGTCGGTGGCGAGGTTCTCGATGGACGCCTGCACCGACAACGTGCCGTCCGGCAGCCGGGTGGCGCCAACCGCGATGTCGATGGAGCCGTCGCCCTGGATGGTGTCGTCGCCCAGCTGGCCGAAGATCTGGTCGTTGCCTGCGCCGCCGGCGATGGAGTCATCGCCGAAGTTGCTCAGGCGGGCCGCTTCCGTCGCGCCGTCATGGTCCAGCAACTGGATGTCGAAGTTCTCCCACACCGGTGCGCCGCCGGGGATCACGCGTGCAGTGCCCGTCACCAGCACGCTGCCTGCGCTGCCCGCGGCCGTGCTGTAGATCTGGCCCCCTTGCGTGCCGTCGAGCGTGCGGTACCGGGCGTTCGCGAACTGGTCGCCGACGGAACGGTCCAGCAGGACGTTGTCGCCGAAGATCAGGTCGCGCTCGCTGCCGCCGTCGATGCGATCGCCGAAGGCGCCGCCGATCAGCACGTCCTCGCCCGCATTGCCGCGCAAGGTGTCGGCGCCGCCCACCGTGTCCTGCTGCGTCTGCACGCGCAGGATCGCGCCGGTGGCGTCGAAGTCGACCCGACCCTCGTCGCCCAGGACGATGTCGTTGCCCGCATCGGCCGTCACCGTGTCGCCGAACGCGCCGCCGAGGATCAGGTCGTCGCCATCGCCGCCGCTCATGGTGTCGGCGCCGCCGACGCCACTGCCGGTGGACCGGGCGACTGACAGCACGCCCGCCGCGGTGAAGTCGATGCGACCTTCGTCACCCAGGACGAGGTCGTGGCCGGCATTGCCTGCGATCTGGTCGCCAGCCGCTCCGCCCAGGACGATGTCGTTGCCCGCGTCCGCGGTGATGGTGTCCGAGCCGCCGACACCGGAGTTCGTGCTGGCGATGGTCGACACCACGCCGCCCAGGTAGTCGATCTGGCCCTCGTCGCCCAGCACCTGGTCGTTGTCGGCGTTGCCGGCCAGCTGGTCGCCCGCCGCGCCGCCGACGATGAGATCGTCGCCGTCGCCGCCGGAGATGGTGTCCGCTCCGCCGATGCCCGATTGCGTGCTGCGCACCTGCACGCGCAGGCCGCCGCTGACCAGCACCGAGCCGTGGTCTCCCAACAGCACGTCGTGGCCGGTGTCGCCCGTGATGGAGTCACCCTGGGCGCCGCCGATCACGATGTCGTTGCCGGCGTTGCCGTTGATCGTGTCGGCACCGCCGACGTTCCCTTGCGCCGAGCTCACCTCGACCAGCGAGCCGCCCACGAACCGCACGACGCCGTGGTCGCCGAGGACCACGTCGTTGCCGGCATCGCCGCCGACGTTGTCGCTGCCGCTGCCCGCCAGGATGATGTCGTCGCCGTCGTTGCCGCGCAGCGTGTCATCGCCGCCGCCGTCGTCCGGGTCGTTGGTCGCGACCTGGTCGAGCGTGGCCAGCACGCCGTCCAGCGCGTAGTCGATCACGCCGTGGTCGCCCAGGATGACGTCGTTGCCGGCATCCCCGGTCACCACATCCGCACCCGCGCCGCCGAGCAGGCGATCGGCGCCTTCGTTGCCGTGGATGGTGTCCGTCGCACCGTTGCCGGGCTGCACCGTGGCGATGCGCGTCACCGAGCCGGTGGTCAGCAGCCGCAGCGTGCCGGCCGCCTGGTCGATCGTGCCGTGGTCGCCGAAGACGATGTCGTCGCCCAGGCCACCTGTGATGGCGTCGCTGCCCGCCAGCAGGCCGTCATGGTTGGGGAGGCCACCGGCATTGCTGGTCACCACCGTCATCACGCGCGTGGGGAGGTCGACGTTGAGGCCCGAATCGCCGTAGATGTGGTCGTCGCCCGCCTGGCCGTCGATGGTGTCGTCGCCGGACCCGCCGAACAGGTGGTCGCCGGCCTGGCTGCCGGTGATGCGGTCGTTGCCCGCGCCGCCGTAGATGGTGACGCCGTACGCGGAGGCGGACGCATCGATGGTGTCGCTGCCCGCGTGGTCGAAGGCGATGCCGTTGATCGATGCGACACCCGACGTGCCGCTGTAGCGGGCGCCGTCCTGCGACGTATCGCCGTAGATCACCAGGGGCGACTGGTTCGCGGTCACCGTGATGGTGTCGCCTGCGGTGGCGCTCGTGTTGCCGCCGCCATGGATCACGGTCACGCCGCCGTGGCTGGACGTCGTCGTCAGCGTCGAGCTGACCGTGAAGGTGTCGTCGCCCTGCCCCAGCAGGACTTCGGCGACCTCGACGTTGCGGTAGGTGATGCCACCGGCGAAGGTCCTGGCACCGGCCGGGAAGACGTTCGTGCCGAAGGTCAAGTCACCCGCCAGCCCCAGGCCGGAGATGTTGGTGCTGTGCTCCGTGTCGCCGTCGAACCACTGGCCCGCCCGCATGACGCCGGTGTCGTTGGCCACGCTGGAATCGTTGTGGATGGTCAGCGTGTCGACGGACGTGCTTTCCAGCGCGTTGGCGCCGCCCAGGCTGGGCAGGGCCGTGTCGGTCTCGCGCGGCAGCTTGATCGCCGTGTGGATCGAGCGGTCGGCCGCGGCATCGACGTAGCCTTCGATGAACAGCGGCCCGGCGATGCCCGTCACCACGTGCGGGTCGATCGGGAACGACTTCAGCGGCTGCACAGGTGCCGGCGGCATCGGGTCCGCCGCACTGACAGTGACCGTCTGCGGGATCCACCAGTTGTCCGCGGTGAAGGTCAGCGCGGCCGGGGCCGTGCCGACGATGTCCGACGGCAGCAGGTTGACGGTGACCGTCGACGTAGGCGCCTTGGTCAGGCGGACCGTGTAGCCGTCGGTCGTCGCCTCGTTGGCAGGCGTCGCGGGGTTGTCGGCGACGACGAGCGTGATGCCATCCGACTGCTCGATCAGGATGCCGGCGCTGTCGTTGTCGACCACCTGCATGTCCATGCGGCCGGCCGCGTAACCGGCGGCGGTGTGGACGATGCTGGACAGCAGGGTGTTCTCCGCCAGGCCGTCGTCGACCGCGGTCACGGTCATCGCGACCGCCACGTTCCAGTTGCTGCTGTCGAAGGTGATCGTGTGGTTCGCGGCGTCGTACCGAGCGTCCGCGCTGGACACCGTCACTTGCGAGTCGGTGGCGACGGACACGACCACGGTGCCGGACGTCACTGCCTGGCCCAGCTGCACGGTGTAGGTGTCCGTGATGCGCATGGTGGCGTCGCCCTCGAGCACCCGGTTGCCGCTGCCGGTGCCGGTGACGATGACTTCGGGCTTGTCGTTGTCCTGCACCGTCACGCGCACGTTCTTGATCGCGGCGTGGTTGAAGCGGCCGTCCTCGCTCTGCGCGCTGTGGCTGATGGCGTAGACCCGCTCGCCTTCGAGGCGCCCGTCGTCGACGGCCTTGACCCAGATCTTCCGGACCGAGGTGTCGGTGACCGTCAGCGTGAGATAGCGGCTGAAGTGGACACCGTCGGTCGACACCAGGACGGAGTCGCCGGCCGGGAAGCCGTCCTCTTCCTCCTGCGTGGTGCGCGCGGCGGACACGTTGATGAAGACCGGCTTGCCGGGTTCGGGCACTGCCGCCAGGCGGATCGTGTACGTGTCGACCGTCTCGCCCTGCTCGTTGACGAACGTGCTGCCGTCGGTCTGCTCGATGACCACCTGTCCGCTCTGGGCGTCCGCGACGTTGACGCCGACGCCTTCGGCCAGCAGCCCGTCGTACGCGGTGTCGCCGGAAGCGACGGCGTGGTTGACCGCGCCGCTGCGGCCTTCGAGGTCCAGGCTGACGATCGGCTCGGTGACGTCGCCGGCGACGTCGAACGTGTCGTCGCCCTTGCCGCCGATGATGGTGGTGACCACGCCCGCGCGCGTGCTCTGGATGAAGAAGTGGTCGTTGCCCTCCAGGCCGTCGACGTCCACCGCCTCCATGTTGTTGTAGCGGACGTTCAGCCCGGCGCCGAACACGCCGTCGCTGGTGATGGTGAAGCTGTCGTCGAACTCGGTGCCGATGACGACCACCTTGTCGAAGCCGGCACCGCCGTCCAGGTCGACCGGCGCGTTGATGTTGTAGAGGATCGTGTCCGAGCCCTCGCCGCCGATGGCCTGGTTGGTGCCCTCGGTCGACAGGCCCGGCTGGTCCTTCAGCGCGAACGCGCGGATGACGAACACGTCGTCGCCGTCGTTGCCTTCCAGCCGGGTTTCGGCCTTGTTGCTGTAGACGGCGAACTGGTCGGCACCGGTGCCGCCGTAGACCGTCAGCGCGAAGGTGTTGCCGCGGCTGAGGAAGCCGGCCGTGGTCTCGATGGTGTCGAACGCGTCGCCCGCCGCGACCGTGCCGGGCGCCGGGATGGAGACGCGGGCGGCGCCGTACATCTGGCCGACCTGGACCTCGTCGTCGCCGGATCCCATGTCGAGGGTCGTGAGCGTGGCGTTGTCGTCGACGCCGAAAAAGTCGTCGCCGCCGAGGCTGCGAACGACGAGGCGGGAGTTGATGTTCTCGTCGTAGTTGATCCGCTCGACGTCCTGGCGCACCTGGTTGCGCACGTCGTCGAGGCTGCCGTGCAGCAGCGCGACGAACGCCGGTGTGTTGGCCGACACCAGTGCCGAGAGGCCTTCGGTGAGGGCGTCGACGCGGCGCAGCAGGAACACGTCGGCCTGCTCGCTGCCGTCGATGGTGAGCGTGTCCAGTCCGTCGGCCTTGCCGCCCGAATCCAGCACATTGACGATGTAGTCGTGCGTCCCGGCAGCCTGGCTGCCATGCGTGAACACCGCGTAGGTATCGGTGCCGCCGCGTCCATCCAGGTCCACGCTGTCGCGCACCAGGCCGACGACCCCGTCGTCGAGCCGGTCGCGCAGGCCCTGCAGGGTCGGCAGCCGGTCGACCACGATCACGTCGTCGCCACCCGCCAGCGTGTCCGTGGCACCCAGCACGCGGGTGTGCCCGGCCAGCGACTGCAGGCGCAACGTGATGACGTCGTTTTCGCGCTGGCCGGCGAGTTCGATCTCGTTGGAGGCGAGGTTGCCTTCGACCAGCAGGAGCGTGCCGACGTGGTCGACGTTCCCGGTGTCGCCGAAGCCGGTGTGCACCACGAGGTGGCGCCCGGACGTGACGGTGCTGCCCGCCTGCAGGTGCACGTTGTCGCCCGCCTGCAGCAGCACGTCGCCATTGCCGGCCGTGGTGGCGTTGGCGGCCACGGAGCTGCCCGATTCCATCACCAGGTGGTCGCCGCTGCCGGCACCGTCGCGCACGGACAGGATGACGTTGCCCGTGCCTGCGGTGACCGTGCCCACGTACAGCGTGCCGGCCGTTTCCGTCACGTTGACGCTGGCCGTCGCCGACGCGTTGAGCACGCCCTTGCCCGGATTGGAGGAGTCGATCTCCACCGCGTCGGTCGCTGTGCCGATGCTGCCGTTGGTGGCGACCAGGTTGATCGTGTGGCCGGTGACGTTGTTGTCCAGGTCCGCGTTGGCATCGAGCAGCGAGCCGTTGGACGCCTTGAGCGTGACGTCGTCGTTGCGGCTGCGGATCTTGTCGATGCGCAGTGCACCCGCCGTCTCGATCAGGTACACGGTGGACAGGGCCATCGCATTCACCGTGCCCAGCGACGCGAACGAAGTGTCGATGTCGAACGGGTTGGCCGTGGTGCCGATGGTCCCGCCGACCGCCTCCAGGTCGACGCTGCGCGCCACGATGTCCGCCGCCACGTCGGCGTAGCGGTCGACGATGCTGTCGCTGGTGGTGATCTTCACCGTCCCCTGCTTGGCGTCGATGAGGCCTACGTTGGTGTCGCCCTGCACGGTCAACGTCACGTTGCCGGCGGTCGAGGCCAAGGTGGTGATGTTGAGCGTCGCGGGGCTGTTGAGGAACACGTCGCCGCCCGCCAGGCCGGACAGGTCGCCGGCCACGCGCACGTCGAAGAAGTTGCCCGCCTCGCCGATGGTGGTGCCGGCCTGCAGGTACAGGTCGCCCGTGTCGACGTTGACGATCGGGCCGGAGTCGTCCAGGAACGCGTCCTTGATCGCGCCCTGCGCGACGAGCCGGGCGCCCTGGCCGGCGTCGACCAGCTCGACCACCATGTCGCCCGAGGTGACCTGGATGTTGGCGTGCGCCGGCGTGCGGACTTCGGCGACGTACAGGCCGCCGATGGACTGCGTCGTGTCGTACACGGCCATGCTGCCGTGCGCCTGCTGCAGCTGGATGTCGCCGCCCGCGTTCACGTACAGCTTGCCGGAGCCGCCGACCGCGATGCGCATGTCGTCGGCCGCCGTGACGCCGCGCACCAACCCGTTGGCCGAGATGGTCAGGTCGCCGAACGTGCCGATCGCGGCAAAGGAGTCGCTGTGGGCGTCGGTCAGGTTGCCGGCCACCTTCAGCACCACGTCGCCCTTGGCGCGCACGGTGCCCAGGGCCAGGTTGACGGGGCTCTCGAGCGCGATCGTGGTGCGGGCCTGGGCATCGAGCTCGCCGGACACCTTGACGTCGATGTCGTCCTGCAACTGCAGCGCGACGCGCTCGACCACGTATTTGTTCAGGACGATCTGCCCGTTCTGCAGCGGCGCCGTGCCGATGTCGTCCGTCGCGCGCTGCGCGGTGACCTTGATCCAGCGCGACCCGTTGGCGAAGTTCTCGGATCCCAGGCTCAGCACGCCGCTGGTCCCGTTGTAGCGGTAGAGGCCGTAGCTGCCTGCCGTGAATTCGACCAGCACGTAGCTGTCCTTGGCGATCAGCTGCGTCGGGGCGGCGCCCTTGTCGACGCCCGTGGCGACGTAGCCGACCCTTTCCCACTTGGACGCATCGGCGAAGTTCTGCGACTTCAGGTCGGTGCCGTCCGCGCCGCTGGCGCCGATGTATCTGTAGGTGGCGTACTGCTTGCCGTACACGTCGCTCGCGTTGGCGACCGACAGCAACTGCTTCTGCTCGACGCCCAGCGCGTTGAAGCCGCCGGCCAGCGAGACGACCTGCGGAGCGCCCGAACGACCGATGCCTCCGCCGTCGGCGACCAGCGTCACGTTGGCGCCTACGACGTTGGGCGTCTCGACGGCGCCCTGGACCGGGTTGAGTCCCTTGAACTCGGCGTGCGGGAACAGCGACGCATACAGGCCCGGGGACACCGGGTACTGGAAGAAGCTCGCGTCGATGTTGTTGGTCGGGTCCGCGTCGTTGGCCAGGTCCGTGATCAGCTGCTGCTGCGCCGCCGTCAGCGGCTTGTCGCTGCCCAGCAGCTTCAGTTCGAGGGTGCCGTCCAGGATGGCGCCGCTGCTGGCCACCAGCGTGACGTTGCCGCCACCTTCGACGGAGGCGGTGGTCGTGAACGCCGCTGCGCGGATCAGCTTGAGGTCGCCGGACGTCTCGACGATGTTGATCGCGTCGCCTGCCTTGGCCGCCAGGCCGCCGGTGCCCTTGGTGTTCGAATCCACGCGCAGGGCGTTCGCCCCGCCGATGTCGGCACCTGCCGCGCCAGCCAGCAATTCGACCCGGTTGCCCTTGACGAGCGTCTGCGCCGGGTCGGCCGCGGTGTGCAGGCCATCGCTGGCGACCAGGACCACGTCACCCGAGTAGCTGATGATCTGGCCGAGCCGCAGGGCGCTGGTGTTCTCGGACTGGCCCACCGCCTTGGGCGACGTGGCGAGGTCGGCGACGCCGGTGACCTTGATGTCGCGGCCCGCGTGCACCTCCAGCGTGTCGACACCGCCTTCGACGACCAGCTTGACGTCCAGGCCGGCCGTGACGGTCGGCGCGTCATTGAAGATGGCGGCGGTGTCGCTGCCCAGCACGGACTGCTCGGTCGACTTCAGGATGATCGAGCCGCCGTTGACGACCGTCACGTTGCCCTGGACCAGCAGGTCCTTGCGCGAGCTGAGGTTGATGGTCGAACTGGCGTTGCCCGCGAAGCTGATCTTGATGTCGTAGTCGGCGCGCAGCGCGTGCGTGTAGTAGTCCTTCTGCCCCAGCACCTCGGTGATCTCGGTGTGGTAGGTCTTGGTGCGCAGCCAGCCGCCACCGGTCTCCCACTGCTTGGGCGTGACCTCGCGGTTCTGGAAGTCGCTCTTGTGCGTGTAGGCCTGGTACAGCGGGCCCTTGTTCCCGAGGTCGGTCCAGCGGTCCGCGTCCTTGTAGTTCTCGGACGGCAGGAACACGTCGGCCGTGAACTTCGCCTGGTAGGCGTGGAACTGGTCGCCGGTCGACCCGTCGCCGAACACGAAGAAGATGATGTCGCCCGGCACCACGTCGACCATGGTGTCCGCGACACGCTTGTACTCGATGGAGTACGCGCCGCCACCGGCGGCCGAGCTCGGGACCGCCGAGCCGGTGCCCGGGCCGGAGAGCGATTCCGATTCCAGCAGCGGCGCCGCGTCCTTGAACTGGATGGTGCGCCACACGTAGGAGTTGTCGCCCGACAGCCAGTCCTCGAACCCGGTACTGCCGCCGAACAGGTTGAAGGTGTTGCGCTCGTACTTGGTGACGGTCGTCTGCGTGAACTCCTGGCCCTCGGTCCAGACGTAGTACAGGCCCGCGCGCGGCGAGAACTTGACGTCGTTGCCGGGGTTGTCGGTGGACGTGAGCGTGTAGACGATCTTGCTCAGGCCGTCGGCGCCGGCCTCCACGGCCGCGACCAAGTCGGCGTCGTAGATCTTGCGCGTGATGCCGTCCGCGCTGATCGTGTACTCGGTCTTCGCGCCGTCGCTGGCGCTGCCGGTGGCGACGCCGTCGACGATGCGGCCGGTGTCGATCAGCGTGATCTTGCCTTCGCGGTTGCGCGTGGTGTCGATCCGGTTGACGATCAGCTTGTACTTGCTGTCGTTGGTGATGTCGACGTTGGCGTAGCCGTAGGCGGCCTTGATCTCGCCGCCGCCGGTGCTCAGGATCTGGCCGGCGAGGATGACGCGGCCGCCCTCGGGCACCAGGTCGTCGACCACGATCGCCTGCTGCGCGGCGTCGAAGTACGCCTTCACCGGGATGCCTTCGCTGCCGAAGTTGACGCCGGCCAGCGGGTTGCCGTTGGCGTCGACCAGCTCCTCGGTCTGGCCCGGCTTGAAGTTGCTGCCGATGTGCAGTTCGACGTTCTGCGCGCCGCTCTGGATCAGGCCGTTGATGTTCAGGTAGCGCGCCGTGATGGCGACGGTGCCTTGCGCGACCACGCGCGCCCCGGGAGCCGCGATGGCCCCGTCGAGGTCGAGGTCGGTCCCACCCGCCGACACCGACTGCGGCGTCAGGAAGGACAGGGACGACGGTGAGCCGGCCTGGTTGTAGACCGCGGCTCGCAACGCGTCATACGCGATCAGCTGGCGCGGGTCCTTGCCCGTGTGCACCCAGTCATCGCTGTTCAGCGTGAAGTCCTTGTTGGCGAAGATCTCCACCGGGTTGCCGCGCACCTCGCCGGAGACGGTGATGCTGTCTTCCAGGTTCTTGATGGTGACCTTGCCGGTCTCGTTGATCACGTCGCCGACGATGTACAGGTCCTGGTCGAGATTGCTCGCGGGCAGGCCGCCCAGGTCGTACCCCGTGGGGCTGGACGTCAGCTTGTTCTGGACGATCGAGATCGTCTTGGCCGCATCGTTGGCGTTGTTCGTCAGCGCCTGGTAGTTGTAGTAGACGTTGCCCGGGCTGAGCACCGTGTACTGCCCGTTGATGGAGGTGACGACGCGGCTGTCCTTGATCACCACGTCATTGACCGTCATCGTGAACGGCGTGTTGTTCACGATGTCGATCTTGGCGCCGGCGCGCGCCGTGACCCGGCCCGCGGCGGTGGCCGACTGGATGGCGGCCTTGGACGCTGCGTCGCCCTCGACGAACACCGAGCCCGGCGCGGCGTAGATGTTGGGCAGCTCGATCATGATGATGTCGAGTTCCCGCTTGACGGTGGGCTGCACGCCGGGGGTGACGGGGTCGCCATCTTCCAGCAGGCCCAGCTGCTCGAGCGCCTCGTCGATCAGCTCCAGCTGTACCTGGTAGCGGGCCACCGCCTCGGCGTTGTTGCCGTGGCTGGTGATCCAGTCCAGCACCAGTTCGCGCTGCTCCAGCAGCACGTTGCCCAGGTTCTTGTAGACCAGCTTCGGCGCGTCCAGCTCCACCGGCTTGATCACGTAGAACTTGTCCTGGAGCGCGTTGCGCACCAGGCTGGTCACGTCGCTGTTGTACTTGACGATGTTCGCGGGGTTGAGCAGCGTCGTGCCGTCCGCCGAGCGGGCGTCGGTCAGCCCGCTCAGGTGGCGCCAGCGCGTGCTGTCGGTGTAGTCCTCCTGCTCCAGGATCACCTGCGTCGACAGCGTCGACTGCGGGATGAACTGGTAGTAGTCGCCCCCGATGCCCTTGCCGGCCGGGAAGTAGCCGTTCACCAGCTGGATCACGGTGCCGGTGTTCAGGTTGAACGGGATCGCGTCGAGGTTCAGGCGCGCGTACTCGTAGGCGATGTCGGCATCGATGCCGAGGTCTTCCTTTTCGTCCTGCGTGAGTTGCGTGTCGAGCCGGTCCGGATCGAGTTGCTGGACGTTGTTGAGCGTCAGCGGCTTGATGTAGACCAGGCTCTGGTTGTTGATGCCGGCTTCCACGCGGGCGGAGGCACCCAGCGTCACCGTGTTGTGGCTGCTGGTGCTGGCGTCGTCGTCGACCGACACGCCGTAGGGAACGAGCGACAGCGACAGCACGTCGCCGCTCTCGTGGCCGCGAGCCGCGCCGCCGAGACCCTCCAGGGCGACCAGGTACGCGTTCTGCAGCGCCTGCACCTTGGTGGAGCCGTTCAGCTGGATCGTGTTGTTCTCGTCGATCGTCACGTCCGCGATCGGAACGCCGATGGCCGGGAGGAGCGAATAGGCCTGCACGTTGGCGTTGGCATACCCGTCGGTGACGTTGACCTGGCCGACGGAGTCGCGACCGGCGTACAGCTTGACGTCCTGGCCCTTGACCGTGGCGTTGTTCAGGACGATGTCGTTGTGCGTCTCGAGGTCCGTGATGGCAACCGAGCCGCCGGCGCCGGTGATCGCGACCGCGATGGTCGTGTCCACGTCGGTGCGCGCGTAGGAATTGGAACGCGCCGTGATCTCGACGTTGCCGGCCACGCTGCGAAGCGATGCGCCGTCGACGTTCACTTTCGACCGCGCGTTCGATTCGATCTGCGACTTGCCCAGGGAGATGCCCGCCAGCCCGTAGGCCTGCGTCTCGACGCCGTCCAGGGCGTTGATGTCGGTGAGCGTTTCCAGCTTGAGCTGGCCCGGGTTGGCGTTCGTGCCGTTCGAGGTGAGCTTCGCGCCGCTGGCCACGTCGATGCGCGCCGTGAACTCGTCGCCCTCGGTGCCGATCACGGTGTCGCTGAGCAGGGCGGTCACGCTGCCCACGGACACGGAGGCCGATGACAGGTTGGCTTCGCCCAGGTCCTGGAAGTACGTTTTCTCGAAAGCGTTCTTGGCCGAGACGGTGATGTTCACGGCGGTGACCTGCGCGTTCGCGCCGATGCTCACCAGCGCGTCGCCGGTCGCCTTGTTCGAGGCCAGGGCACCGCCGCCGGTGGCCAGGCCGAACGCCAGCGCCTCCGACTGCGTGTCCAGCGCCTCGGCATTGATCGACCGCAACGTGACCGACTGCGCGTTGATCGTGGACCCCGCGCCGACGTTGACCTTGGTGCTCTGGTCGCTTGACGTGTCCGCGCGCGCGCCGGTGATCGTGATCGCCCCGCCGCCGGCGGCCTGTCCCTTGGCAATGCCGGTGTCGGAACTGGTGGCGGTGAGGGTGACGAAGCGCGCCGTGGTGATGTCGGCGCCGTCGTCGAGCGATGCGATCACCTCGATCGTCCCCGTGCCCCGGCCGATGTCCACGCTGGTGTTCATGCCGCCGACGGCGATGCCGCCGACCGTCACCCCATGGCCCGTCGCGAAGCCCGTGTTGTTGGCGGTCGCCGTGACCGCGACGTCGCCGCTGGTGGCGACGGTGGCGCTGCCGCCCAGGTGCGCCTTCACGGCGCCGTCCAGCGTGGAGGTGGCCGAGTTGATGCCAACCCCGATGAGGCCGCCGGCCAACGCATACGTCTCGCTGTCCGCGACCGTGTCGCCCTGTGCCTGCACGGTCAGCGAGCCGGCGTTCACGGTGCCGTTCACCGACACGTCGACGGTGCCGCCCGAGTGCGCGTCGGTGATGCTCAGGCCGACGCCGACGGTGCCCACGCCCACGCCGAGGGTGTCGCCCGTGGCCTCGTTGTTCGCGTTGCCTTCCGCCCGGACCTCGCCTGCAGCCGTGATGGTGCCGTCGACGGCGACGGTCACGTCGGCCTGCGACTTCACGATGGCGATCGCGCCGGCGCCGCCGACGAGCGCCCCGCCGGAGCCGGCCACGGCCGTGGCCACGGCGCCATCCCCGGCGCCCAGCGGGTCGTTGTGGCGGGCCCGTACGCGGACCTTGCCGTTCGTGGAGTTGACGGTCGCACCGGCGCCCACCTTGCCGACCAGGTCCGGCGCGAGGGTCGCGAAGGCGAAGGAGCCGGCCAGCGCGCCCGCGCCGCCCGAGTACCCCTGCGTCGTCGCCTCGGCGGTCATGTGCGTGTCGGCGTCGACGGTGATGTCGCCCGTCGCGCGGATGTCCGCGCCCGCGCCAATCTCCGCGTGCACCGTGGGCGTGACGTCGACGAACGAAAAGTTGATGCTGCCCGCGATCGCGCCCACGCTCAGCCCGAAGGCCGTGACGTCGGTGTCGATGGTCGAGTCGGCCGTGACAGCCACGCTGCCGACCGTGCCGGTGCCCTGGCCCACCTGCGCATCGGCGCCGATGTAGGCCCAGGTTTCCTTCACGCCGCCCGCCTTGTTGTCCACCGACAGCTTGGCGAAGGACGCGCCGACCGCTGCCGCACCGGCGGTGACGGTGGGCGTGAGCACCTCGTAGCTCTGGCGGGTCACGGCGTCGATGTCGATGCCACCCGCGGCGCGGCGCACGACGGCGCCATCCGAGATGCCGGCACTCACGGTGCTCGCATCGCTGACGACGGCCACGGCCGCGCCCAGGCCGACGAAGCCGGCGCCACCCGCCAGCGCGAGCACGTCGATGTCTTCGTCCAGCGTCGCCGTCACCTGCAGCACACCGCCGCTGCTGAGCGTGCCGCCCGCGGTGGCGCTGACGTTGTCCGCGATGGTGACGACGCTGATGCCCGCGCCGGCTCCGACGACGCCGCCGGCGACACCGCCGGCGACGAGGTCCACCTCGAGGTCGTCGATGGCCTGCACGCGCAGCGCAGCGCCGGCGGCCACCTTGGCGTTGCCGATCCGGGCAGCCGTGCCCTTGATGTCGGCCGGCCCGGCGGTCAACGCGCCGGCAACGCTGCTGGCGGTCACCTTGCTGGAGCCGACCGAGCCCGCGCCGCGGTTGACGATGCCCGCCACGCGGCCGTCGCTGGTCTTGTCGGCCGTCGGGCTGGGCGTCGCGCCGAAGGCTCCATCGAGCTGCCCACTCACCTGGTTGGACGCCGCTTCGCCCTGGTCGGCGGCGTCCTGGTCCGCGGTCTTCGGGGCGTCGCCAATCTGCAGCGCGTTGGCACTGCCCGGGGCGCTTTCCTCGCTGTCCGGATCCGGGTTGTCCGGATGGTCGTTGGTGTAGTTCTGGCTCAGCGGCGAGCCCACGGACCACACCGACACCGATGCGGCGACACCGACGAAGCCGCCAGCGCCTGCCAGGACGAAGCCGTCGACGTCCTTGATACCGGCGGCGTTCACCTCGACGTCGCCAGTCGCGGCGATGTTGGCGCCGTCCAGGATTTGCGCGCTGGTGTCGTTGTTCAACACGCCGACGCTGACCGCCGCGCCCACGCCGACGAAGCCGCCGGCCACGGCGCCCGCGAAGGTGGTGGCGCGCGCCGAATTGGCGGCGTTGACGTACACGCCCTGCGACGCACCGCCGCGCGGATTGACCAGCTGGTGGTTGTTGCCGGAGCCGGCGCTGGAGAGATTGATGCGGCCGGTGGCCCCACCGGCGATCGCATGCGCGGCCGTGTCGTAGAAGGCGAACTTGCCAGCCCCCAGGTCACGGACGAAATAGACGCCGTCCTCCTGCAGGCCGCCGATGGCGGTGTTGCCTGCCGCCCCCTTGCGGTACATGACCGCGTCGCCGGTCGACAGGCCGATGGAGGTGCCCAACGTGATCGTGTCGTTGAAGGTGTCGACCGTCCCGCCCGCGTTGAACGCCTTGGCGTCCTGGTTGACCTGCGCCGACCCGATCCAGGCCTGGGTGTCGGAGTCGACGACGGTGACCGTGACCGCGCCGGACACGCCGACGAAGCCGGCGCCCGCTGCCACGCCGATGTGCACGATGTCTTCGCTGGACTGTGCCTGGACGACCAGGCCGCGGCGGGATGCCGTGCTGAAGCCGTTGGCAGCGTCGCCGCCGGACAGGCTGCCCGTGAGCACGTCGTCGGTGGCACTGCCGGCCGTGCCCTTGGCGCTGACGGACGCGCCGTCGGCGACGTAGGCCTTCGTGTCCTTGTTGACGACGCCGACGCCGACGGACGCACCGACACCGACGAATCCGGCGCCCAGAGCGCCGCTGACCATCATCATCCGGGTGTCGTCGGACGAGCGCACGACGACGTCGCCGCCGGCGACCACCGTGCCGCCCAGAGACGCCGTGGTGGTATTGCTGACAGACAGCACGCCGACGCCGCCGCCGACGCCGACCGAGCCCGCCGCGATGCCCATGCCGATCATGAGCAGGTCCTCCGACGCGTGGGCGTCGACGCGGACGTCGTCACGGGCGTTGACCACCGCGCCGCTTGCGATCGCCGCGCTGGTGTCCATGCCGAGCACGGTGACGTCGACGCCCGGCGCCACGCCGACGGCGCCGAAGCCCGCGCCGGCAGCCAGGGCCACGTGGTGGAAGTCGCTGCCCGCCGAGACCGCGACGGTCTGGCCGCTCGCAGCCCCGCTGGTGTCCGCATTGACCTGCGCACCGGTGCCGATGAACGCGCGGGTGTCGACGTCCATGACGTTCACGGCCGCAGCGACCGCTACGCCCACCGTGCCGCCGCCGATGCCGGCGGAGTAGGTCTCGATGTCGTCGCGGTTGGTGGCCGAGACCACTACGCCCTGCACGTTGACGGACTGCGGGGTGAGGACGCGCTCGCCCGGGATGGCCTTGCTGCCGCCGGCGTCGTCACCGTTGGTGTCGACGGCCTCGACGTTCGGCGACTTGACTTCGCCGCTGCTCTTGAGCGAGCCAATGTCGGCGTTGCGCGCGTCCTGCGCTTCCAGCACGTCGGAGCGGGTGAGGACGTGGCCGTCGCCGAATGCAGACGGGCCAGCCGTGAGGTCGACGCGCGTCACGAGCCGGTGGTCCGTGCCCGCGCCTGCGCTGCCGGTGAGGTTCACGCGGCCGGTCGCACCGCCGGCACGCGCGTGGTCCTTGGTGTCGTAGAACGTCACCAGGTTGCCTTGCACCCGGACGAAGTACGCAGCGCCTTCGGTGAGGCCCCCGATGTCGCTGCCCGCGGGACCGTGCCGGTAGACGACGCGGTCGCCGGTGTCCAGGCCGTGGCCCGCGCCGAGCGCGAGCGTGTCCTCGGCCGCATCCACCTTGCCGGCGGGATTGACGTGCACGTCGCCGGCGAGCGCGTTCGCCTTGGTCTGGTAGAAGCTCGCCTGGCCACCGTCCACGCGCACGTAGTAGCGTCCGCCGTCCTGCAGCCCGCCCACGGCGACGTTGTCCTCGTCGGCGCCCTTGCGATAGGTGACGGCATCGCCCGTGGCCAGCGGAGTGCTGCCCACGTTGACCTGGTCGTTCACCAGGTCCACGCCGCTGCCGTTGAAGGTGTCCTGCACCGCGGCTTCGGTGACGAACGACTCGCCGAACCGGCCCGTGCTGCCCTGCAGCCCCGCACTGTTGCCGTCGCCCGTGACGGACGCGCCGGCGCCGACGAAGGCCTCGGTGGTCTTGGTCACCACGCTCACGGTGGCCGCGGCGCCGACGCCGGCAGAACCGCCGACGGCGACGGTGGCCACCACCTTGTCCATCTCGGTGCGGTCATCGGCGGCGATCCGCACGGTGCCGCCTGCATGGACATTCCCCGCGCCGAGCGAGGCCGGCCCCGCGGTCGGGTCGTCGCCGATGAACGCGCGGGTGCTCAGCCCCAGGACGTGGACGCTGGCGTTGACGCCGACGCCCGCCGAGCCGCCCACGGCGATGCCGGCTGCCACCGACGTGATGTCCTCGTCGGAGCTGGCGCCGACGTCAACGTCGCCTTCGACCTGCGACGACACGCCCGAGTCGATGAACGCCTGGGTCGATTTGTCGAGGGTCAGCACGTCCGCGCCGACCGCCACGCCGACGGAGCCGGCCGCACCGATGGACCCGGCCACCGACACGATGCTGGTGGCGTCCGATGCCTTGACGACCAGGTCGGGCTGGCCCGCGGTGACGCCGTTGCCGGCGTTCACCGTGGCGCCGCGGCCGACGGACGCCTCGGTGGTCTCCGATAGCACGTTGATGGTGGGCGCGACGCCCACGCCCACCGAGCTCGCCGCGGCGCCCGCGGCGGTGATGGCGACCAGGTCCTCGCTGGAGGTGGCCAGCACCTCGATTCCACCGGTGCCGGCGGCGTTGACCACGTTGCCGCTGCCGATGTGCGCCTTGACGGTGTCCGTGTGGACCATGGTGGTGTTGGCGACGCCCACGCCGGCACTGCTGCCGCCGCCGATGGCACCACCGACCATGAGCGACTCGAACGTCCCCGTGGCAGCGACGTGGACGTCGCCGCCCGCGGTCACGCTGGTCGAACCGGAATCGAGCAGCTCGGCGCGCGTCTCGGTCGTGACGACCTGCACGGCGATGGAGCCCGCCACCCCCACTCCGCTGGTCGAGAGCCCGAAGGTCCCGGCGATCGAGGTGATGTCGTCATGCGACGTGGCCGTGACGGACACGTCGTCGCCCGCCTGCAGGTCGGCGCCGGCGCCGACGGTGGCGACGGTGTGCCGCGTGAGCACCCCCACATCGATGCCGATGCCGACGCCGGCGTTGCCGGTGGAAGCTGCCAGTCCCCCTGCAGCACTGAAGATCTCGATGCTGTCGTCCGCGGTGGCCGCGATGTGGTCGCCAGCGCTCACCTGCGCATTCGCGCCGATCGATGCGCCGGTGTTCACCAGGAACACGTTGACGCTGGAGGACCCGCCGACTGCGTTGCCGCTGCTGGAACCGGCCGCGCCCGCAGCAAAGCTGGTCACTCCCACGGTGCCCACCACGGGCAGCGTCTCGCTCTTGGGCGTGACTTGCGCGTGCGCGCTCACGTCCACCGAGCCGGTGGCGGACACGTCGGCGTTGGCACCGACGGTGGCGTCGGTGTCCAGGCCGGAGACGATGTTCAGCGCGACGGCCAGGCCAACCCCGGTCCCGCCGCTCTTGGTGCTGAGCGCCGCGCCACCGGCGAGGTTCTGAATCTCGTTGTCGCTTCGCGCGGCAACGTCGACGTCACCTGCAGTGGCGTGCAAGCCCGCGCCGTTGCCAGCCGCCGCATCCGTGTCCTGGTCGACGATGTTGATCGACACCGCACCGCCCACCGCCGTGCTGCCCGTCGCGGCGCCGGCCAGTGCCCGGCTCTGGAACAGGTTGGCCTCGCCTTCGGCCGTGCCGGCCGTGAGCGTGATGTTGCCCGCCATGAGGTTTGCTGCCGCGCCAACGCTGGCATGGGTGTCGAGCAGGCCGATGTTGAGGGCGACGCCCGCACCGACGCCGGTGTCGGCCGAGGTGTCGACCGCGGTGGACACGCCCTGCGCGACCATCGCGACCGTGCTGGTTGCACTGACGGTCAGGTCGCCACTGGCCGTGATCACGGCGTTGGATGCAACCTTCGCGACCGTGTCCGCGTCGAGGAAGTTGACGCCGACGGAGGCGGCGACCTTGGGGCCGTTGCTCGCGCTCTGGCCGCTCTGGCTGGTGCTGTTGCTGTTCGCCGTGCTGGAGCTGCTGCTCTGCGCGTCGGTGGCCGGCTTGTTCGTCGTGCCGGCGCGGTTGGTGGCGAAGGCCGACTGCTCGTTGGTCTCCTTTTCCGAATCCGTGTCCTCGCCGTCCTTGTCCTTGGTCGAACCGCCGCTGGCGCTGGCCTTCGCGATCGCGTGCGTGTCGTGAGTTGCCGTCGCGGTGACGTCCACGTCGTGCGCGTCGCTGAAACTGCGCTCCACCTCTGCTTGGGTGTCGTTCGTCGTGATGCTCAGGGCCACCGACACCCCGATGCCCGCGCCCTTGCCTGCGGTCTCGCCATTGGCGTCCGTCAGCACCGCGCTGGTGAGCGAGGCCGTCGCACCGAGATCCCCGTCCAAGCCGATCGAGCCACCGGCACCACTGCCCACATGGGCGTTGGTCGTGTTCTCCACCACGGCGATGGCGATGGAGCCGCCGACGTTGGTGCCCGGGCCACTGGCGCCGTTTTCGGCGCGCGTCACGGCCGCGGTCGTCGTGTCTGCGGAGACGAGGAAGTGGCCCGCCGAGCCGGACACGGTTTCGCCGTCCTCGATCTCGGCGATGGTGTCGGACAGCAGGACGTTCAGGGCGAACGACGCCCCGACGCCCACGCTCTTGCCTTCCGCTCCGCCGGTGACGCCGGACGGGGCCGCGTCGACCAGGCTTTCGGTGCGCGCGGTCGCATGCAGGTCGACGTCTCCGCCGCCCAGGGTGAGCACGACCGGCGCGGATGTGGGATGGGCCTGCGCGTCTTCGTCGAGGCCGACGACGGCGCGCGAGTCCACGTTGCCGATGCTGATGGCCACCGAGCCGGCGACACCGATGTCGCCGCCGGAAGCGCCGGACAGCGCCGATGCGCGGAGCGTGTTGGTCGCGTCGACCAGGGACTGGCTGGCGCTGCCGTCGCCGGTGAGCTTGATCGCCTTGCCCGCCAGGGCGTCCTCGCGCGATGCCGCGAGCTCGGCGCGGTCGCCCTCGACCACGATGACGTAATACGTGGTGCCATCGGCCAGGCCGCCCATCGCCGCGCCGCCGCCGGCGTCATAGCGCACGGCGTCCCCCGTGTGCAGGTTGTGCCCGGCTTCCAGTTCGAGCTCGCGCCGCGTGCCGGTGTCGAAGACGGCTTCGTCCTGCTCGAACCCGAGGATGCCGCCGAACTTGAACTTGTGCCCGGTGCCACTGCCCGCGCTGGTCAGGTCCACGCGCCCGGGAGCACCCCCGTCCTTGGCGTGTTGCTCCGTGTCGTACAGCGAGATCGTGCCGCCGTCGCCCACCCGCGCGTAATAGTCGGTGTCGTCCGTCAGCCCGCCGATCGCCGTGCCCGCGCCTTTGTCGTACGTGACCTTGTCGCCGGTCTTGATGCCGTGGCCCTTGCCCAGCAGGATCGTGTCCGCGGTCGTGTCGACCACGTCCTTTTGCTGGACGGTGGGCTTGATCTCGCGTTCCGCCATGCCGGCTTCGACGACCAGCCCCCCTGCACTGACGTTCGATCCGGCACCGATGTAGGCCTCGTTGTGCACCGTCGCCACGTTGACTGCCACGGCGACGCCCACCCCTGTGCCTCCCGCCTGCGTCACGGCGCTTCCGTCGGCGGTGGTGACTGCTTCCGTCAGGTTGTCCGCTTTCAGGATCAGCGAGCCCGCACCGCTGGTGCCGGCCGTGACGGTCCTGGCTTCCGGGATCCACGCACGCGAGGTGGAACTCGCCACCGTGACCGCGACCGCGCCAGCCACGCTGACCGACCCGCTGGACGTCGACGACGAAGCGCCCTGGGTGCGGCGCTGGCCGGAGTTGGGCGTGCCGCCGGCCGCGGTGGACCGCTGGTTGGCGTAGTCCTCCTGCTGGCCCACCTGCTCGTCCGGAGCTTCGGACGCGCTGCCGTCTTCCTCCTCCGACTGCCCACCGGCGACGCTCGCCCGGGCGGTCGTGCGGTTGTTGCCCACGGCGTGCGCATCGAATTCGATCGCGCCGCCCGCCGACAGGTTGCGCTCCGTCGTCGCCAGGGCCGAGTCCGTGACGATGCCCAGGGCGATGGTGATGCCGACGCCGGTCTTTCCCGATTCCGTATCGCCGGCCGCATCGGTGAGCACCCCGCCTTCGTGCGAAGCGCCTGCCTGCAGTGCACCCGTGATGCTGACGGTGCCCGCACCGAGCAGCGCGGCGCGCGTGTCGTTGTCGGAGACCGAGATCGCGATGACCGGCGTGACTGCGGTCTCGCCCGCCGAGCCGCCGTCCGCGGTGGTGGTCATGGCGTTCTTCGACTCGGCTGCCAGCGTCAGGTTGCGCGCGCCGGTGAGCGCGGCGGTATCCGCCACCAACGCTTCCGTGTCCGTCTCGCCGATGTTCAGTGCGATCGAAGCGCCGACACCGACGCTGCCGCCGCCTTCCTGTTTGGCCGTCGCCTTCACGTCGTTGGCGACGAAGTTCTGCGCCTTCAGTTGCACGTCGCCCGTGCTGCCGGTCAGCGCCACCTGGGCACCTTCGCCGATCTGCGCTTGCGCGCGGCTGATCGCGACGTTGATGGCCAGCGCACCCGCGACGCCTGTTTCTGCGCCGCTGGCGCCCGACTTGGCTTCGGCCTTGAATCCGTGCGCCTGGTCGTCGCCGTCGGCCGGCACCAGCGCCTGCACCACGAGGCCATCGGCGTTCACGACGGAGTCGCCCACGATCGCTTCGTTGGCGACCTGCGCGACGTTGACGGCGACGGCGACGCCGACACCGGTACTGCTGCCACCGGCCCCGTCCTCGAGCACCGTGCTGGCGTCGGCAATCGCCGAGCTGCCCGCGTTGTTCTCGGATTTCAGGGTGACGATGCCATCAGCGGTCGACGTGCCCGCGGTGATGGTGAGCCCGTCACCGATGGTGGCGCGCGACGTCGCGCTGGTGATCGTGATGGCCGCAGCGCCGGCGACCTGCACCTTGCTGCCGCCCTGCCCTTCGGCCGAGGCGGCTTCGGTCGTCGGCGTCGCCGAATCTCCACCGTTGGCCTGCTTCCGGCTGGACGCGAAGTCGCGGCTTTCCTTGGTCTTCTTGTTGACCCCCCCCTCCTCCTTGCCCTCGTCCGTGGTCGGCGCGTCGTCGGCGTCGCCCCCCGCGACACTGGCCTTCGCCTTGCCGCTGTTGCTGCTGACGTTGCGCGCGGTCAGCGTGATGGCACCGCCCGCGGACAGATCGCGAGCCACGGAGGCAGCCGCCAGGTCGGTGCCGATGCTGAGCGCCAGCGAGATGCCGACGCCGGTGTCGCCAGCTTCGGTGGCGCCTTCCGCGTTGGTAGCCACCGAGCCCAGGTGTGCGGCGCTCGCGGTGATCGAGCCAGCCGTCGCCAATGCGGACCCGGAACCGATGGTCGACAGGGTCTCGTTGTCGGAGATCGAGATGGCCACGACCGGCGTGACGGCGGTCTCGCCCGCCGAGCCGCCCTCTGCAGCGGTGACCATGGTGTTCTTCGACTCGGCGGCGATGGTGAGGTCGTGCGCGCCGCTGACGCTGGCGGTGTCGGCCACCAAGGCGTCCGTGTCGGTCTCTCCGATGTTCAGCGCGATGGAGGCGCCCACGCCAATGCTGCCGCCGCCTTCCTGCTTGGCCGTCGCCTTCACGTCGTTGGAGACGAAGTTCTGCGCCTTCAAGTCGACGTCGGCCGTACTGCCGGTCAGCGTGACCACGGCACCTTCGTCGATCTTCGCCTGCGAACGGCTGATGCCGACGTTGATCGCCAGGGCACCGGCCACGCCGGTTTCCGCGCCACTGGCGCCCGACTTGGCTTCGGCCTTGAACCCGTGCACCTGGTCGTCGCCAGAGGCTGGCACCAGGGCTTGCACGACGAGGCCGTCGGCGGTCACGGTGGACGCACCCACGGTCGCTTCGTTGACGACCTGCGCGACGTTGACGGCCACTGCCACGCCGACGCCGGTGCTGCTGCCTCCGCCGGCGCCGTTCTCGAGGACCGTGCTGGCGTCGGCAATCGCTTCGCTGCCCGCGTTGTTCTCCGACTTGAGGGTGACGATGCCGTCGCTGGTCGATGTGCCCGCGGTGATGGTCAGGCTGTCACCGATCGTGGCGCGTGAGGTCGCGCTGGTGATCGTGATGGCCGCCGCGCCGGCCACCTGCACCTTGCTGCCGCCCTGGCCTTCGGCCGATGCGCCTTCAGTGGTCGGCGTGGTCGAGTCGGAGCCATTGGCGGTGGCCTTGCCGGCGGCGAAGTCGCGAGCGTCCTTGGTCTTCTTGTTGACGCCGCCTTCCTGCTTGCCTTCGTCGGTGGTCGGTTCCTCGCTGGCGTCACCACCAGCGACGCTGGCCTTGGCCTTGCCGGTGTTGCCGCTGACGTTGCGTGCTGCCAGCGTGATCGCGCCGCCCGCGGACAGGCTGCGCTCGGTGGCCGCGCCGACCAGGTCGGTGCCGATGCCCAGGGCGAGCGAGATGCCCACGCCCGTGCCGTCCGACTCGGTGGAGCCCTCCGCCACGGTGCTCACGGAGCCTTGGTGCTGCGCCTGCGCGCCGATCTGCCCGCTGGCCGAGAGCGCCGAAGCGGACGTGCCGAAGGTCGCGAGCGTTTCGTTGTTCGCGACGGTGATGGCGAGGACTGGTGTGACCGCGGTCGAGCCGCCTGCGGCACCACCCTCGGCAGTCGTCACCACGTCGTTGCGGGACGAGGCAGCCAACGCCAGCGAGCTCGCGCCGGTGATGTTGGCGCCGTTTGCGAGGCGCGCGTCGGTGTCCGTTTCGGCGATGTTGAGGGCAAAGCTGCCGCCGACCCCGACGTCGCCGCCGCCCGACTGCTTTCCAGTGGCATTGACGCTGCTGGAGACCTGGTTCTGCGACGTCAGCGTGACGCCACCGGAGCCCGTGAGCGCCACGACGGTGTCCTCGTGGATGGTGGCACTGGTGTCACTGAGGACCACACCCAATGCCAAGGCGCCTGCCACGCCGGTCCCGCCGCCGCTGGCGCCCGCTGTGGCGGTCACGGCGAAGCGGTTCACCTTGCCTTCATCCGTGAAGCGGTGCCCACTGGCGGAGCCGCCACCCGTGAGGTTCACGAGGCCGGTCGCGGTGCCCGCGATCGCGTCCGCCTTCGTCGTTGCGTACAGCTTGATGCGGCCGTCCGGCAGGACGTGCACGAAGTACGCCTGGCCGTCCACGAGACCGCCGAGGGCGGTCGCCGCGGGATCCTTGTGGTACGTGACCTGGTCGCCGCTGGCGAGCCCGTGCCCACCGCCGGCGAGCGTGATCGCATCCTGCGCACTGTCGACATTGCCGGGTTGGACCAGCAGGTCGCGGTCGGCCATCGTGGCACCGACCTCCAGCGCACCGGCCTGCACGCCGGAGCCGCCGATGTACGCGTGGTTGTCCAGCACGTCCACGCCGATGGCCACGGCGACGCCGACGGCCGTGGCATTGCCGGACGTGATGACAGTGTTGCCGCCGTCGGCCATCGTCGTGGCCTGGTTCACCGCCTTGGCATTCACGGCCAACTGGCCGCTGCTGGTCACGTGCCCCGATGTGTCGACGAATGCTTCGGTGGTCGACGTCAGGGTGCCCACGGCCACCGCGCCCGCCAGCTTCACGCTGTCGGAGGCGCCATTGCCGGTGGCCGCGCCGTTGCTCGCGAGTGCGCTCTGCGAATCGGTCTGCGTCGCTTCGTTGCCATCGTCGGTCGCCCCGCCCGTGGTCGACTTGGCTAGCGCCGTGACGGTGTGCTGCGAGTTGGCGTCGAGCGCGATCGCGGCGGCGTCCACCTGCGCTCCGCCGCCGATGGATGCTTCGGTGCGTCCCGTGAGCACCGCGACGCCCAGCGTCGCGCCCGCGCCGCCGGTCGTTCCATCCGCGAGTGCGGCCGCAACGACGACGTTGTCGGCGGTCAGTTGCACTGCACCGGTGACGTCGAGATCGGCGCTGCCTTCGACGCGTGCGAACGATTCGCTGGTGACGATCACACTGGCGATCGCGGCGTCGGTGCTGGTGTCCGTCTTGGACGCCGATGACGCCATCGACGCCACCGCCTGCACGCGCGAGCTCGCGCTCGCCGTCAAATTGCCGGACGCCACGACGTGGGCGCCGTTGCCGATGGAGAGATCGGCCTTCGAATTGACGTAGAGGAACGCGAACTGCAGGCCGCCCAGGCTGAGGCTGGAGTTGTCCACCAGCACGGTGGACGTTGCCATCAGGGTGATGTCCTGCGCCGACAGCACGCCATTGATGTCCAGGTCGGCATCCGAGTCGGCGTAGAACTTGCGCGGATCGACGCTGTCGGGCGGCAGCCCCGAGTCGATGGTTGCGACCGACAGGCTGATGTCGTCGTCGGCGTCCGTCAGGGTGATGGAGCCGGTGACCTGCAGGTCCGCTTGCGACTGCACGTCCAGGCTGAAATCCAGGTCCGCCGTTCCGGCGAGGATCAGCTTGTCCTCCTGCACGTCCTGCAGGCCGCCGGAGAACGTGATCTTCAACGCGTCGCCTGCCGGATCCAGCAGCTCGAGGCTCTGCATGTCGATCGTGATCGTGTCCGCGAAAAGCGATCCGTCGATTCCACGCGCAATGTCGATGTGGTTTTCGGTCTGGGAAATCGCCGTTTCGTAGACGACGTTCGACGGGTTGGATGTCTGTGCCAGCTGCACCTTGAAGTTGCCACTGCCGGCGTCGACCACCTTCATCGTCAGGTTCGTGACGAGTGTCGGTGCCGGGTAGTGCACGTCCGCCGACAACAGGAGACGCGGCTCGATCGCCTCCAGCGAGTAGTCGGCCGCGGACGCACGTTTGGGTGAAGGACACGGGCCCGGTGCCGCGGCGGGCTTGGCCCGGAAGGCGTCGGTGATCGTCTTGGACAGCGACGTGGGCACGAAGAACTTGCCCATGGAACGAAGTGCTTGCATGACCGCCTCCAGAAGGCTCGTGCACGAGCCCCCTGCATTACTGCGTTGACTGGAGTCCCCGCCGCTTCGGCGCGGGGCGGTGATCGATCGCGAGTAACGAGACTCGCCGTCCTGCTTCGATTTGTATCCAAGCGCGTTATAGGCAATGCTCGAGGCTCCGTCTACCTCCAAACACTGGTCGAGTTCACTCGACTACATTTGGGCACAACTTGGTCCACGAAGGGGGTGTGAGATCCGATCGATCCCTGTTGACAGACTGCCGAGTCAGCTGTTGGAACTGTTGCCTAGCGCCTGTGACGACGTGGTCGCCTCGTTGCGGAGCCACCAGATCGGATTCGGCGCGGAGGTGTCGTTCAAGCTCGGCGCTTCTGGCGCGCTGTTCCGAGACAGGGCTCTGCTCGGAGTGCCTCTTCAGGGCCTCGCAATTTCGCTGCTGGATCTTGCCAGCGCGTGGGGAATGCCACCGGACGGCCGGCAGCTCCTCGATTGTCACGCCCAGCGGGCGAGCGCACTTCTGTTCGGCGTTGAGCCGCGCCCAGGCGGCGAGGTGCGCAAGGTGTACCTGGAATTCTGGGACGACGTGCGCGCTGCCGTGCGGCGCACCGGAACTCGCGAGCCGCAGCTGCTCCACTTGGGCGTGAAGTGGCGGAACACCGGAAGTCGATGGGAACTCGCGCGATACCAAGTGCTTCCGCTGCTATCGACGCGAGATGCGTTGCGGCGGATCACGGAGATCTACGGCGATGCCGCAGCTTCGGCGCCTTCGACGTCGATCGTACGGACCGCGTGGCACGCGGCACCGGATGCCGCCTTCCTGTTCGAGCTGGTCGACGAAGAGGGCAACCCGCGGCGCTCATTCGACATCAACCTGTACCCCGCTGCGCTCCACGTTGCCGCGGTGGAAAAGCAATTGCTGGACGCTGCCCTGCGTCTCGGCGTTTCGTCCTCGGACATTGGGTCGCTGCTGGACCGGTACGGCCGACTTCCGCTCGGGCACCTCTCCGGCGGCCTCGACCGGACGGGCCAGGAATTCCTGAGCATCTACGCCGAACTGGCACCGATGCCCGGACCCTCTACGACCTGAACCCTAAAAAGCAAAAACCCCGCTCCAAATCATTGGAGCGGGGTTTCG